>NZ_CALPCK010000001.1:2500-1638410 GCF_943193035.1 Caniella muris | reverse complement strand
GGCTTTCCCGGGCCGGCCATGCGGCCGGCCCGGAGTATCCGGTATTACCCACGGTTTCCCGAGGCTGTCCCGGTGGAGGGGGCAGGTTGCCCACGTGTTACTCAGCCGTTCGCCACTCTCGGCGGGGCCCGGAGGCCCCGCTTCCCGTTCGACTTGCATGTGTTAGGCGCGCCGCCAGCGTTCATCCTGAGCCAGGATCGAACTCTCCGTTCGGACACGCGGCGCCCGCTGGCGCCGCGGTGCGTGTCAGTGAGAGCCCGACCCGGCCGATGATCCGCCGATCGTCGGATCCACAAGGAAATGACAGGTTCGCTCGTTTCCCGGCGGGGTCTCCCCCGCCGCGAGGAACCATCCTTAATGGTCTGTCTCCCCGCGGCCCCCAAAGGCCGCGGTATCCGGTTCTCAAGGTCCGTCGCGCCGGGACCACCAGGCGGTGGGTGCCGCGGCGCGAGAAATGACTATACGCGGCGCCCGGGCCCCCGGGGTCGGGAATCGGCCCCTCCACATTCCCTACACATACGGGGCGGTCAGAGGGAGGTGACGTAGGATTTCGCCATGTCCAGGAGCTCGTCCCTGTCCGCGCGGTCGACCCCCTCGCCGTAGATGCGCACCAGCGGCTCGGACATGGACGGCCTGATGAAGAGCCAGGAGTCGTCGTCGAACTGGACCCGCAGGCCGTCGGCGTGGCTCACGGACACCGGCTTCTTGGCGCAGAGGCCCTCGGGGTTGGTCCCGGGGAGGAGGTTGCGGAGCACGGCGCAGCGGCCCGGGTCCATGCGGATCTCCCGGTGGCCGTACTCCATCGACCCGACCGCGCGGTCGAGGTTGGCCGCCATCTCCCGGAGGGAGACCCCCTCATAGGCCAGGAGCTCCACGAGGAGCAGCATGGTGACGAAGGCGTTCCGCTCGGGGTCGAGCGAGGGGACGCAGATCCCGCCGAGGCCGTCGCTCGTGGTGATGACGCCGCCCTGGCGGATCTCCTCGAAGGGCCAGGTGGGGCCGGGCGGCACGAGGGTGACGTCGCAGCCGAGCGACTCTGCCACCCGCCGGATGACGACGGAGGAGAACCGCGGGAGCACGATGCGGCCCGAGAGGCCCCGGTTCTTGATAAGGTGCATGAGCACGAGGGCGTGGAGCTTGGGAGCGGCCACGAGGTTGCCCCCGTCGTCGACGGCGGCGGCGCGGTTGGAGGGGCCGTCGATGGCGATGCCGAAGTCGACCTGGGTCTGGCCCGCCATGTACTCGAGGTCGTCGAGCCAGGGCTCCACCACCTCCGGGTGCGTGCCGCAGAAGTCGTCCACGGCGTCCCCATGGATCTCGACGACGCCCACGCCCAGGGAGCGGAGCAGGGTGGCGGCGTGGCCGCGCGCGGTGCCGTACATGGGGTCGAGGATGCAGTCGAGGCGGGCGTCGCGGATGCGGCGCGCGTCGACCAGGGAGGCCATGTGGGCGAGGAACGGCCCGACGCTCTCCTCGAGCGTGAAGGGCCCCTGCGCCTCGCCGAGCTCCTGCGACACGAGGTCCTCGATGGCGCCGGCCTCGTCGCGGCCGATGGCCGAGGAGTCGTTGTTGCGCACCCGGATACCGAGGTAGTCGGCATTGCGGTGGTCGGCCGTGAGCATGAGGGCACCGACGGCGGACGGGTCCGACCGGGTGGCGAGGTTGAGGGCGGGCATGGGGCACGGCCCGTCGGAGAGGCGGGCGTCGAGGCCCCAGGCCCCCACCGCGGCGGCAGCGGCGGCGGCGAGCTCCGGGGCATGGCGCCGGGTGTCGTAACCGATATGGACGGTGCCCCCGCCGCAGACATCGGCCCACCGGGCCGCGGCGGCGTCGGCGACACGCACGACGTTGGTCTCGTTCAGACCGTCGTCGTAGCGCGCGTACCATCCGTCGTTGTTGAAGCGTATGTAGCGCATGGGTGCCTCGTGGGAACGCCCTGGGTGGGATGGGTCAGGAGAGGGCCTGGTCGCCCAACGCCTCGAGGAAGGCCTCGCGCGTGGCCGGGTCGCGGAGCGCCATGCGGGCGGACGTGCCCACCCAGGCCGCGGGGGTGCCGGTGTCGCAGCCCTCGGCGGGGTCGACGACCAGGGCGTACATCTCCTCCTCCTCGAGCAGGCGCTCGAGGGCGTCGGTGAGCTGGATCTCCCCGCCGGCGCCCGGCCGCTGCGTCTGGAGCAGCTCCATGACCCGGGGCGAGAGGAGGTAGCGGCCGACGATGTAGAGGTTGGTGGGAGCGTCCTCGGGGGCGGGCTTCTCCACCATGCCGGAAAGGCGCAGCACCGAGCCGGGCTCCTCGAGGCCGAGCTCGCTGCCGTCGAGGGTGCCCACCTGTTCGCCGGCGACGATGCCGTAGCGGCTCACCTCGTCGTGGCTCACGGGGGCGGCGGCGATGACCGACGCGCCGCCGTGGGCGCAGGAGACCTCGGCCATGCGCACGCACATCTCGCGGTCGGGGACGAAGTAGTCGCCCAGCAGCACGAAGAAGGGCTCGTCGCCCACCTCGTCCTTGGCGCAGAGCACCGCATGGCCGAGGCCCAGGGGGTCGTCCTGGTACACGAAGCTCACCGGGAGCTCGCCGGACTCGCGGACGACGTCGGCGTACCGGTCCTTGCCACGCTCGCGGAGGTAGTCCTCGAGCTCGGGCTTGGGGCCGAAGTACTCCTCCAACTGAGGCTTGAGGTGCGAGTTGACGATGACGACGCCGTCGACTCCCTCGGGCTCGAGGGCCTCCTCGACCACGTACTGGATGACGGGCTTGTCCAGGACGGGGAGCAGCTCCTTGGGGTTGCTCTTGGTGGCCGGCAGGAAGCGGGTGCCGAGGCCTGCGGCCGGGATGATCGCCTTCATGGTTGCTCCTTGCTCGCAGCGCCCCGGAGGCGGTGCGACTGGGTTGGTTCAGTGGCGGCCGTCATGCTCAAACATGCAATGACCGACCATCCTTGATGCTACCTGCAACCCACAGGGGGCGCAGGCGTTTCATACAAACGACAGCACGCCGTCCGCAAGGGCGGTCACCCGCCGGCAGCCGCGAGGGAGGCCCAAAGGTCGGCGGCCGCCGCCAGGGACGCACCCCTCACTCCGAGAAGGCCCAGCCCCTCCACCGCCGGGAGGGGCCACTCCCGCGCCGGCTCCCCCGCCGGGACGTCGGCCACCACGGCGCCGGACACGCCGCAGCGGGAGGCGGCGGCACCGACCCGGCGGGCGACGGCGTCGAGGTCGCCCCAAGGGACGGAGGAGACCCCCGCGCAGCAGGCCCCGGAGGCGGCCAGGGCCGCGAGGGTGAGGGCGAGGAGCCGGTCGTCCGGGAGGGCGCCGTGGTCGGCGAGGGCGGCCACCGGGAGCCCGGCGGCCGAGGCCGCGCGCACGGCGCCGAAGCCCACGGCCCCGTTGGGGGCGTCCTCGAGGAGCACGCCGTGGAGGCCCGCCTCGACGAAGCCCGCGCAGAGGGCCCGCACGCCGTCGTTGAGGCGGCCGGGGTCGACGGCGCGTGACCCGGCAAGGCCCACCGCCCCCACGGCGAAGGGCACCGGCGCCCGGAGGGCCAGGTGCCCGGCGGCGCGCCCGACGGACCGGAGCTCCGCGGGGTCCGCCACCTCGTCGAGCAGGCGAACGAGGGGCGCGCGCGTGGCGGTGACGGCGGCCTCGGCGCCGCAGGCGACGTCGAGCGCCTGGGCGGCGGCCACAGTCTCGGGCTCGCAGAGGCACCACAGGCCGTCGGGGAGGTCGGCCCCCAAGGCACGGTCGAGGTCGCCCGAGAGGGTCACGGGGCGGCCGGACCCGCCGAGGCGGCCGGCGAACACCGCGGCGGAGGCCCGGTCGGCGTCGAGGGAGGCCTCGTCGACCCCCGTCTCGAGGAGCGCGGCCAGGGCCTGGGCGACGCTGAGGTCGCCGGCGTCCTCAGCCATCGATGTCACCGTCGACGACGGTCCCCTCGCGCTCCAGGTAGGCGAGGAGGCGGTCCATAGTGTCTTGGGAGAGGGCGTGCTCCATCTCGCAGGCCTCGCCGTCGGCCACGGCCGGGTCGACCCCGAGGTCGCCGGTCAGGAAGGCGCGCAGGGCGCGGTGGCAGCGCCAGAGCCGCGCCGCGTACCGGCGCCCCGGCTCGGTGAGGGCCACGCGGCCGTAGCGGTTCTGCTCCACGTAGCCGTGGTCCTTGAGGGTGGAGATGGCCTTGTTGACGCTGGCCTTGGACACGCCGAGGAGCTCGGCCACGTCCACGGAGCGCACGGAGTCGTCGTCGCGCTCGAGCATGATGCGCCAGACGGCCTCCAGGTAGTCCTCGTTGGCCATGGAGAGGGGTTTGGGCGGATTGACCTCAGGCACAGGATCGCTCCTTTCGGCGGCCTCAGTCCTCGTCGGGCACCGTGGTGCGGCGCACCCGCGCCCCGAGGGCCTGGAGCTTCTCGACGAAGCCCTCATAGCCGCGGTCGATGTGGTGGACGCCCGAGACGGTGGTGTAGCCGTCGGCCACGAGACCGGCCATGACGAGGGCCGCGCCGCCGCGGAGGTCGGGCGAGGTGACGGGCGCCCCCGAGAAGCCCTCGACGCCGTGGACGATGGCATGGTGCCCCTCGATGCGGATGTCGGCACCCATGCGGTTGAGCTCGGCGGCGAGCATGAAGCGGTTCTCGAAGACGTTCTCGGTGATGATGGAGTCGCCCTCGGCGTTGGCCAGGAGCGTCATGGTCTGGGCCTGCATGTCCGTGGGGAAGCCCGGGTACGGCAGGGTCTGGATGTCGGTGGGCCTGATGGGGCCCGTTCGCCAGACGCTGCACCCGCGCTCCTCGCGCTCGATGGTGAGGCCCATGAGCTCGTACTTGCGCAGCACGAGGCCGAGGTGCTGGGGGTCGAAGCCCGTGACACGCACGGGCTCGCCCACGAGGCCGCCCATGGCGATGAAGGTGCCGGCCTCGATGCGGTCGCCCACGACCTCGTGGGTCACGGGGTGGAGGTCGCCCACGCCCTCGATCTCCACCAGGGGTGTGCCCGCGCCGGTGATCTTGGCGCCCATCTCGTTGAGCATGTTGGCGAGGTCCACGATCTCGGGCTCGCGGGCGGCGTTGTCGATGACCGTGGTGCCCTTGGCGTGGACCGACGCCATCAGCAGGTTCTCGGTGGCGCCCACCGACGGGAACTCGAGGGTCACCGTGGTGCCCTGGAGGCCGTGCGGGGCGCTGGCGTAGATGTTGCCGTGGTCGACCTTGAACTCCACGCCCAGGGCCTCGAGGCCGAGCATGTGCATGTCGATCTTGCGGGCGCCGATGTTGCAGCCGCCGGGCATGGCCACCACGGCCTTGCCGAAGCGGGCGAGGAGCGGCCCGAGGACCGCCGTGGAGGCGCGCATCTTGGCCACGAGCTGGTAGGGCGTCACCCACGAGTCGACGTTCGTGGTGTCGATCCTGAGGTCGTGGGGGCCGAGGACCTCGACCTTGGCGCCGAGGCACTCGATGACCTTGCCCATGGTGTGGACGTCGGAGATGTTCGGGACGTTCGTGAGCTCGTTCACGCCGGGGGCCATGAGGGTGGCGGCCATGAGTTTGAGGGCCGAGTTCTTGGCCCCCTCCACCTGCACCTCGCCGGTGATGGGGTAACCGCCCTCTATCTGGATGACGTCCATGGTCTCCTCCCGTTCATGGTTCGGACGAACACGATTCTATGCGAGGCGCCCCTCCCCCGAAGAGTTAGCCGGGGCATCACGGGCCACGCACATAGGAAAAAAGCGGGGGCGACCAGGCCGCCCCCGCTGTGGTTGCACACAATGGACGGCGCGACCTAGCGCCCGCCCCAACGCTGCTCCTCGGCCAAGAGGAGGTCGCACCAGACGATCTTGGAGTCGAAGTACGCCCTGCGGGAGTCCCCCGCGGGAAGCTTGGAAAGCTCCTCCTCCGCCTCGGCCCGGGTGGCCGTGACCACCTTGGGGTCGATGTCGTCGACGTCGCGGGCGTGGTTGGCCAGCACGATGACCGTGTCGCCCGTGATCTCGGCGTAGCCGCCCGAGACCACCACGCGGCTCTGCGTGGCCCCCGTGTCGTCCGGCTCGTGCATGATGCGCACGATGCCGTCGCCGAGGGCGCAGATCTCGCGGGCGTGGCCCGGAAGGACGCCGAGCTCGCCCGACTTGGTGATCAGCACGATCGAGGTGGCCTCGCCCTCGTGCATGAGCTTGTCCGGACGCACGATCTGGTAGTCGATCTTGGCCATGGCGCCCCCTTACGCCTCCCCGTCCTTGAGCAGCTTCTCGTAGCGCTTGCGCACCTCGTCGATGGTGCCGGCGTAGCGGAAGCACTGCTCAGGGATGTCGTCGCAGTCGCCGTCGACGATGGCGGCGAAGGAGCGCACCGTGTCGGCCACGTGGACGTAGGTGCCGGGGTTGCCCGTGAACTGCTCGGCCACGTGGAACGACTGGGAGAGGAACTGCTGGATCTTGCGGGCACGCTGGACGGTCTTGCGCTGGTCCTCGGAGAGCTCGTCCATACCGAGGATGGCGATGATGTCCTGGAGGTCGGAGTAGGCCTGGAGCGCCTCCTGCACGGCCATGGCCACGCGGTAGTGCTCCTCGCCCACGACGGTCGCGTCGAGGGCGTCCGAGGAGGAGCCCAGCGGGTCGATGGCCGGGTAGATACCCAGGTCGGAGATGGAGCGCGACAGCACCGTCGTGGAGTCGAGGTGGGTGAAGGTCGTGGCGGGGGCCGGGTCCGTGAGGTCGTCGGCGGGCACGTAGACGGCCTGCACCGAGGTGATCGACCCCTCCTTGGTGGAGGCGATGCGCTCCTGGAGGTCGCCCATCTCGGTGGCCAGCGTGGGCTGGTAGCCCACGGCCGACGGCATGCGGCCGAGGAGCGCCGAGACCTCGGAGCCGGCCTGGGAGAAGCGGAAGATGTTGTCGATGAAGAGCAGCACGTCCTGGCCCTGGTCGCGGAAGTACTCGGCCTCGGTCAGGCCGGCGAGGGCCACGCGCAGGCGGGCTCCCGGCGGCTCGTTCATCTGGCCGTAGACCAGGCAGGTGCGGTCGATGACGCCCGACTCGCTCATCTCGAGGTAGAGGTCGGTACCCTCGCGGGTGCGCTCGCCGACGCCGGTGAACACCGAGGTGCCGCCGTGCTCCATGGCGAGGTTGTTGATGAGCTCCTGGATGAGCACCGTCTTGCCCACGCCGGCGCCGCCGAACAGGCCGGTCTTGCCGCCGCGGATGTAGGGCTCGAGCAGGTCGATGGCCTTGATGCCGGTCTCGAAGATCTCGACCGAGGTGGTGAGGTCGTCGAAGCGCGGGGCGGCGTGGTGGATGGGGTAGTACTGGATGTCGTCGGGCATGCCCTTGCCGTCCACGGGCTCGCCGAGCACGTTCCACACGCGACCCAGGGTGGCGTTGCCGACGGGCATCTGCATGGGCTTGCCGGTGTCGATGACGTGGAGGCCGCGCTGCATGCCGTCGGTGGAGCTCATGGCCACGGTGCGGACGATGCCGCCGGGGAGTTGGCTCTCAACCTCGAGCACCGTGTGGATGTGCCCGAAGGGGGTGTCGGCGTCCACGATCAGGGCCGTGTAGATGGCCGGGATGTGCTCCTCGAACTTGACGTCGACGACGGGGCCCACGATGCGGACGATGACGCCCTTCTCGGCGTCGGACTCGTGCTTGATCGAGGTCTTGAGGACCTTGTCCAGATCGAGCGACGAGAGCTTGGTCGCTTCTGCCATTACTTCTCCTCCAATGCGGCTGCTCCGCCGACGATCTCGTTGAGCTCCGTGGTGATGGAGCTCTGGCGGATGCGGTTGTACTCGCGGCTCAGCGTCGAGATGATCTCGCTCGCGTTCTCGGTGGCCGCCTGCATGGCCCGGCGACGCGCACCGTGCTCGGCGGCGGCGGAGTCGATGAGGGCGTGATAGATGACGGTTCGGACGTAGCTGGGGATGAGGTAGCCCAGCACCTCCGAGGGGGCAGGGTCGAACTCGAAGTCGTTGGCCTCGGCCTTGACCGACGAGAGGGCCTCCTGCTCGCGGGGGGCGTTGGGGAGGCGCAGGGTCTCGCGGGTCACGGGGAGCAGGTCCTCGACGGTGAGGGTCTGCTCGACGCGGCTCTTGGCGTGCTGGTAGCAGATCTCGACGCGGTCCAGGCGCCCGGAGACGAAGCCGTCCATGACGTAGCTGGCGATCTGGTTGGCCTCCACCAGGGTGGGCTCGGCCGAGATGCCGGTGAACGACAGGATGGGCTTGCGGCCGCGGGAGGAGAAGTACTCCGTGGGCTTGGTGCCGCAGCAGATGAGCTCGACCTCGACGCCCTGCTCGGCCCACTCGCGGATGCGGCGCTCCACCGCGCGCTCCACCTGCACGTTGAAGCCGCCCGCGAGCCCGCGGTCGGAGGCGACGCAGATGATGAGCGCACGGCGGACGCCGGGGTGCTCCTGGAGCAGGGGCTGGTCGTCGGCACCGCCCGCGGCCGCCACGCTGGCGAGCATGGTGGTCATGGCGTCCTTGTAGGGCGCGCCGTCGGCGGCGCGCTGCAGGGCCCGCATGATCTTGGTGGTGGAGACCATCTCCATCGTGTGGGTGATCTGCTTGGTGCTGGTGACCGAGCGGATGCGGCGCTTGATGTCTCGAAGGTTGGCCATGGCCCTTAGTCTTCCTCTGCCACGGATGCGGCGGAGTCCTCGAGCGTCGTGGCCACGCCGGCGGACTCGACGGCGTCCTCCTCGAGCTGCTCGCGGTCGGCACCGCGCAGCGCGGCCTTGCGACCGGCCACGAACTGCTTCTTGAAGGTGCGGCAGGCACCCTTGAGCTCCTCGGCGGTCTCATCGGAGATGCGACCCTCGCGGATCTTCTCGCGCAGGGCGACGCGGCTCGCCTTCATGTAGTCGACGAACCCGTCGCGGAAGGCGATGACCTCGTCCAGGGGGATGTCGTCGAGGAAGCCGTTGTTGCCGGCGAAGATCACAGCCACCTGGTCCACCACGTCGAGGGCCGAGAAGCGCTTCTGACGCAGGATCTCGGTCATGTGGGCGCCGCGGTTGAGCTGCGCCTGGGTGGAGCGGTCGAGGTCGCTGCCAAACTGAGAGAAGCTCTGAAGCTCGGCGTAGCTGGCGAGGTCGAGGCGCAGGTTGCCGGCCACCTGCTTCATGGCCTTGATCTGCGCGCCGCCGCCCACGCGGGACACGGAGATACCCACGTCGACCGCGGGGCGCTGGCCCTGGAGGAACAGGTTGGACTGCAGGTAGATCTGACCGTCGGTGATCGAGATCACGTTGGTGGGGATGTACGCGGAGACGTCGCCCTCCTGCGTCTCGATGATGGGGAGTGCCGTGAGCGAGCCGGAGCCGTGGGCGGCATCGAGCTTGCAGGCGCGCTCCAGCAGGCGGGAGTGCAGGTAGAAGATGTCGCCGGGGTAGGCCTCGCGTCCGGGCGGACGGTGCAGCGTCAGGGACATCTGGCGGTAGGCCACGGCCTGCTTGGAGAGGTCGTCGTAGACCACGAGCACGGCGCGGCCGGGGTTGTCCTCGTTGGCGGGCTTGCCGTCGGCGCCGTTGTACATGAAGTACTCGCCGATGGCGGCGCCCGACATCGGAGCGATGTACTGCAGCGGCGCGGAGTCGGAGGCGGTTGCGGCCACGATGATGGTCTTGTCGAGCACGCCGTGGCTCTCCAGCGTCTGGCGGATGGTGGCCACCGTGGAGGCCTTCTGGCCGATGGCGACGTAGATGCAGATCATGTCGCTGTCGGCCTGGTTGATGATGGTGTCGACGGCGATGGCGGTCTTGCCCGTCTTGCGGTCGCCGATGATGAGCTCGCGCTGGCCCCTGCCCACGGGGATCATGGCGTCGATGGCCATGAGGCCCGTCTGCACGGGCTCGCACACGGGGGTGCGGGCCATGATGCCGGGGGCCTTGAACTCGACGGGGCGGCGCGCCACGGTCTCCATGGGGCCGAGGCCGTCGATGGCCTCGCCGAGGGGGTTGACCACGCGGCCGAGCATGGCCGGGCCCACCGGGATGTCCATGACGCGACCGGTGGTGCGACACTCGTCGCCCTCGCGGATGGCCTCGACGTTGCCGAAGAGCACCGCACCGACCTCGTCCTGGTCCAGGTTCTGGGCCAGGCCGTAGACGTGCTCGCCCGTGAGCGCGCTGGTGAAGTCCAGGAGCTCGCCAGCCATGGCGCTCCGGAGGCCGCTGACGCGGGCGACGCCGTCGCCGATCTCGATGACCTTCGACACGTCCTGGGTGTCGATGGCGGCCGTCATCGCGTCGAGCTTGCCCCGCAGGATGCTCGCTATGGTATCGGCGTTGATGGCCGTGCCGTCGTTTTGAGACTTCTCGTCAGCCACGCCCTACTCGCCTCCCTTTGCCTTGAGCACCCTGCGAGCGTTCTCAAGCTGGGTGCGAACCGATGCGTCGCGGCGCTCGCCGCGCGCGTTGAAGATGATGCCCCCGATGATGGACGGGTCGACGTGCTCCACCACGAAGACGGGCTTGTCGTACTCCATGGTGAGGAACTGCTCGACCTCCGCGCGGAGGTTGTCGTCCAAGGGGATGGCGGTGGTCACGTCGACGGCCACCACGTCGACCTCTGCATGGAAGAGGGCCGAGTAGCGCTGGGCGATCTCGGGGAGCAGCTGCTCGTCGCCGCGCTCGAGGATCACCTTGAGGGTGTCCGACAGCTCGCCCAGGGCGTCGGCAAGGCCGTCGAGGGCCCTGAGGTCGCGCTTCTCGCGCCCCTCGGCCTTGGCCGCCTCGAGCAGCGTCCGGGCATAGGTCTCGACCTTGTCCTTCTCCATGCGGCTACTGGTTGCCATCGGCGTCTCCGGCTTCTGCCAAGGACCGCTCGATCAGGCGCTTCTGGGTCTCGGCGTCGAGGTTCTCACCGATGATCTTGCCGGCGAGGTCGACGGCGAGGTCGGCGGCCTGGTCGACGAGCTCGGCCATGGCGGCGTGGCGCTCGGCCTCGATGCCGTCGCGGGCCTTGTCCTGGATCCGCTTGGCGTCGATGTTGGCCTGCTTGATGATGGCGTCCTTGGACGCCTCGGCGTTCTTCTTGGCCTCAGCGACGATCTCGTCGGCCTGGGCCTGGGCGTCGTCGATGGTGGCCTCGGCCTTCTTGAGGGCCTTGGCGGCGTCGACCTTTGCCTGCTCGGAGGCGTCGAGGTTGTCCTGGATGGCCTTCTGACGGGCGTCGAGGGTCTTGATGACGCTCGGCCACACCAGCTTGGCGAGCACCGCCCAGATGACGACGAAGGCGATCAGGGCCGGGATGAACTCGGCCGGCTTGGGGATCAGGATGTCGAACGCCGAGGCCGCGAAGGCGGGGGTGGGCACCGTCAGGGCGAAAGCAACGGCTCCCGCCGCCGTGACGGCGAGGCAGCGCACCCGCCCTTGCTGGGACTTGTTCATGTCACAAACCTCCAACGTGATGGGTCTGACCGTTTGGATTAGGCCAGCAGGGAGACGACGAAGCCGATGAGGGCGAGCGCCTCGACGAAGGCGGAGGCCAGGATGAAGACGGTGAACAGACGACCCTGGACCTCGGGCTGACGCGCCATGGACGTGGTCGCTCCGTAAGCCGCGATGCCGATGCCAAGGCCGGCGCCGATAACACCAATTCCGTAACCGATGACTCCCACGATTCCTCCTTCTGACGGTCCGACCTCGGACTCGTTCCCACTGGGGTCTTATCTATGCACAGGCGGCCGGGCCGCCATGATGCCTTGGTCTACTCGTCCTCCTCGGCGAGCTGCACGTAGACGGCCGTGAGCAGCGAGAAGACGTAGGCCTGGATGCAGGCCACGAGGATCTCCACGGCGTAGATGGCGATGAGCACGAGCAGCCAGAGCAGCGAGATGCCGGCGCCCGTGAAGGCCTCGAGGGTCACACCCTGGGCAAAGCGGGCGATGAAGAGCGAGGCGAGGATGGCGAAGGTGCCCATGACCACGTGGCCGGCGAACATGTTGCAGAACAGACGGACGGCCAGGGTGATCAGGCGAAGGAACGTCGAGAAGAGCTCGATGACCCAGACGAGCCAGTCCATGGGGAAGGGCACGCCCTTGGGCTTGAGGCTCTTGATGTAGCCCCAGCCGCCGTCCTTCTTGACGCCTACGTAGATGAAGTAGATGAACGAGATCAGGGCCAGGGCGAAGGTGACGCCGATAGTGCCCGTGCCGGGGTGCATGCCCGGGATCACGCCCATGAGGTTGTTGATGAGAATGAAGAAGAACACCGTGGCGATGAAGGGGAAGTGCTGGCGCCAGGTGGAGTGCAGGATGTCCTCGACGAGGTCCTTGCGGGCGAACTCGATGACGTACTCGACGCCGTTGACGAAGCGGCCCTGGGGCACGAGGCTGGCGGCCTGCTTCTTCTTGAAGATGAAGAGGACCACGCAGAGAATCGCGATGGCGGCGAACATGAACACCGTGTACTGGGTGATGCCGAAGTTGAGATTGCCCGCCACGGGCTGGGCTATGAAACTGTCGACAAGCTCGTTGACCGCCTCAGGCAGCTTCTCGAACTCTTCCACGTCTCCTCCTTCTGCGTTAGCGCCAGTGGCTCATCCAGCGCCAAGCCTTGTACGCCTCTACCCCCCACGCCCCAAGAAACACGGTCACCATGACCGAGGCGAAGGCGGCGAAGCGGGTCGTTGCGGCCCCGTACGCCCATCCGAGGACGGCCGTGAGCACCGTCGCCGAGAGGACGGTTGCCGCGAGGCCGGCCGCGACCGGTACGCGCCTGCCCCTCCGAGCCATCCGGGCGAGCGCGAGACCCGGCAGCGCCCCCAACAGGCCGAGGAGGGCGCCGACCATGAGCGTCATAGGCACCGTGTTCCCCTGCCTGGCGACAGAGCCGCCGAAATCCGAGTTTGTATCGTAGTCTTCCCCACATCCACCCGCTTCTAGAAGATGCTGCTCACGACTATATATGAAGCCTTCGTGAACGCCTTCTTCCTTTTTTTCAGAAACCCGTCGCAACGGCCCGTCCCCGGTGGCGCCCGGTCACATGCCCACCAGCACCACCCCCGCCACGGAGAGCAGTATCCCCGCCACACGCCGGGCCGTGAGACGCTCCCCGTAGAACAGGCTCCCCACAAGGGCAAGGACGCATCCGAGCACCACGAAGAGCACGAGCATCCCCACGGAGAGGTCCCAGCCGACGCGGAACATGGCCAACGTGGCCACATCCATGCAGAGCAGGCAGGCCCCGAAGACCGGGGCGGTCCAGGTGGCCTTGGACCACTCGCCCCGGAGCGTGCGCCTCGACCCACCGGCACCGCGCCGTGTGAGGAAGAAGAGGGCCACGGCGCAGGCCGTGCAGACGCCGTAGGTGAGGCAGAGCGACGAGAACGCATCGACTTCCGGAGGGGTGAGCTTCTGGATCACCGAGTAGGGAACCTTGGCCCCGACCATGAGCAGGACGGGGGCGAATCGAGCGGCAAACGGTCCCATGGCACCGTCCTTTGCTGAGTCACGCGCCCCGGCCCGCGCCGGGGCGGATACTGGCAGCGACCCCTCGGTCGGGCGCCCGGCCACATGGCCGGCCGGGCGCCCCGAGGGACGGCCGGCGGGCTCAGATGCCCAGACCCACCAGCACCACGCCAACCAGGGAGATGAGGATCCCGATGACCCGCTTGGGCGTGAGGGTCTCCTTGTAGAAGACGCGGCCCACCAGGACGAGCACGACGGCCAGTATCACGTAGGCGAGGAGGATGCCCACGGACAGGTCCCAGCCCACGCGGAACATGAGGATGGTCGAGAGCTCGAGGCAGACCAGGCAGGCACCCAGGGCGGGGGCGGTCCAGTTGGCCTTCCTGGCCTCCTGGATGTAGTTCTTGTTCTTGCTTGTGATAAAGAACATTATCATTGCGTAGGCGATGCAGACCACGTAGGTGAGGGAGACGGAGGCATAGGTGTCCACATCCTCCGGGGTGACCTTGGCCGTGACGGTGTAGGCCAGGTTCGAGCCGATCATGAGCAGCACCGGTATCCACTTCACCAACGCGCCCATCTTCTTCGTCGGCGCCTCGGGCGCAGACTGGATGTTCTCGGCCATGGGGGCTCCTTTACGACGTCGGGTTACTTCGATGCGATCCTGCGGGCCAGGCTAGGCGGGGTCCACGGGCTCCTCCAGGGAGACGGACGGCTCGCCGTCGGCGCCCTTCTCGGGGGCGTTGACCACATAGAGGCCCAGGGCGCAGATCACGATGCCCACGGCCTTGACGATGGTCATCGCCTCCCCGAAGGCCGCCACGCCCACCACCACGGTCATGAGCGAGACGCCGATGTTGGCGATGAGGCTGCCGATGGAGACGTCCCAGCCGGCGCGGTAGAGCAGGATCAGGGAGAGGTCGATGAAGACGATGCAGATACCCAGGGCGTAACTGGCCCAGTTGGCCTGGGCGAACGCCTCGAAGATGTTGCCGCCGGGGTTGTTCACGAAGAACAGCACCACGCAGAGCACGAGGCCCACGCCATAGGAGATCGAGAGGGACGCGAAGGAGTTGACGTCTTCCGGCGTTCCCTTGCCGGCGATGTTGTAGACGGTGTTGCCGAAGACGTTGAGGAGCAACGGGGCGATGAAGATGAGCATCTCCATGGGGCTCTCCTTACATAGGGGGAACGGGACCGGGCCGCTTTAGCGCTCGTACACCACCTCCCCGTCGAAGACCGTGAGCTCCACCTCTGCGCCCAGCAGACCCTCGGGCGTCAGGTCGAAGAGGTTCTCGTGCCAGACCACCAGGTCGGCGAGCTTGCCGGCCTCGAGGGTGCCCAGCTCCTCCTCGCGGCCCACCTTGTAGGCGCCGCCGTAGGTGTAGATGGACAGGGCGTCGGAAAGGGTGATCTTCTGCTCGGGGTTCCAGCCGGCGGCGGGCAGGCCGTCGGGGAACCGCCGGGCCACGGCGCGGTTGAGGCCGATGCGCGGGTCGACGGTGACCACGGGGAAGTCGGTGCCGAAGGCCATGGGGCACCCGTTGTCCAACATGGACTTGAAGGCCCAGAGGTACTTGGCGCGCCGCTGGCCGATGCAGCCGCGGTACTCGTCGTCGTCCAGGGAGTCCACCAGGGTGAGGTGGGGCGGCTGCACGGAGCAGACGATGCCCAGCTCGCCCATGCGTGCCCAGTCCGCGGGGTCGCTCATGTCCAGGTGCTCCACGGAGAGGCGGGAGTCCGTGGGTCCGTTGGCCTCGATGGCCTCCTGGTAGAGGTCGACGGCGTGGCGGACGGCGCCGTCGCCCACGCAATGGAGCTGGATGTTGAACCCCTGGGCCTGGTACTCCAGGATGCGCTCCCGGGCCTCGTCCAGGTCCATGGCGAGCCACACCCTGTCGACCTCCGGGTCGTCGGTGTAGGCGTCGATCAGGTAGCCGGTGTGGGTGGTGACGATGCCGTCGATAAACTCCTTCACGCCGGTGTAATACATGCGCCCGGCCTTGTCGTGGAAGCGCTCGCGGAGGCCCTGGGCCTTCTCGATGGGGTCGAGCATCTCGGTGGCGAAGTTGTAGCGGAAGTTGAGGGCGCCCTCGTTCTCGAGGCGCTCCACCAGGTCGATGTTGCCGATGTCGATGGCGTCCAAGGGCAGCATGTCGGTCACCGCGGTGATGCCGTAGGAGGAGAAGAGCCCGGAGACGTCGCGCAGGGCGCTCTCCTGCTTGTGCTCCGGCAGTAGGCCGTTGGCCTGCTCCTCCACCACGGCCTTGGCGCGCTCGCCGAGATACCCGGAGAGGCTGCCGTCCTCCTCGCGCCCGAAGGAGCCGAAGGGGCTGTCTTCCACGCCGGCGTCCAGGCCGCAGAGCTCCAGGGCCTTGGTGTTGCACCACCCGCCGTGGAGGTCGCTGTCGTTCACGAAGACCGGGCGGTCCGGGAAGTAGCGGTCCAGGCTGTGGCGGCTGGGGGGCTTGGGGTCGTCCCATGCCAGGTAGCAGAAGCCCCAGGCCCGCAGCCACTCGTCGTCGGCGTACTCGTCGCGGTGCTCCTCGAACCACTCAGCCAGCCGCGCCGCCGCCTCCTCCTCGCTCCTGGCCCCCGTGAGGAAGCACTCGCGCTCGGAGGTGCAACCCATGAGCAGGTGCATATGGGAGTCGTGGAGCCCCGCGGTGATCAGCCGGTCGCCGCAGTCGCGTACGTCGGTGCCCTCGCCGGCCAGGGCCAGCACCTGGTCGGCGGTGCCCACCCGCAGGATGCGGTTGCCGTCGAGGGCCACGCCGCCGGAGACCATGCCACGACCGGTCCCCGTGAAGACGTTGGTGCTCAGAAACACTCGGGTAGCCTTGCTCATCCTTGCTCCCTCCATCCTGCCCGGCCCGGTGCCGTGGCGTTTGATGGGTCGAAAGTAAGGTTTTATGCAGCTACCGGTAAATCACCTTGGGACGTGATTTCCGCTGGTCGTAGCGGTGTCACCCCTCCAGGGTGATGTCACCCTGAAAGGAGTGAGTGGACTCTGGCGAGGCGACCGGGGAGCTTTTCTCGGCAAGGTCGATCAGCTCCTGCTGGCTGTGGCAACCCAGTTTGGCGTAGATGTGGCGCACATGGGTCTTGACCGTGTTGCGGGAGATCACCAAGGCCTCCTCCATGCGCGCCGTGCCGTAGCCCTTGACCAGGAGCCCCAGCACCTCGCTCTCGCGCGGGGTGAGGCAGTACTCCTCGGCCAGGGCGGCACAGGCGCCCCGGAGGTCCACCGCCGGCGCCGGGACCACGACGGGGACGGGGACGCCGTCGGGCGCCGGGTCCTCGATCTCTGCCACGGCGCGGTTGAGGGAGAACCCGCGCTGGGCCAGGACGATGAAGGCCACGAAGGCGCAGGCGATGGTCACGGTGAGGAGGTAGGCGGCGTTCTCGCTGAAGGTGGCCACGAGCTGCACGCCCCCGTGGACCTCGCTGCCCAAGAGGATGCCCAGGAGCGAGGCGGCGTTGGCCAGGGCCACCAGGGCGATGCCACCGCTCCGGCTGCGGGCGGCCATGCCGGCGTAGAGAACGACCTCCACGTAATAGACGAGAAGCGCCCCGGCCTTGAGGGCCGCGGCCTGGAGGCCGGCGAACGACCCCACGCCGGGGTGCGAGACAAACATGCCGAAGAGCACGATGATGCCGGCCACCTTGTAGACCAGGTCCAGGTCCTGGCTGCGCCAGGTCGCCGCCACCCACACCAGGGCGAAGACGGCCATGACCACGAGGAAGAGCGGCATGGTGGCATGGGCGTCGTAGCCCAACGAGTAGCCGAAGGCGCTCATGAGCACCACGATGCTCACAAAGAGCAGGTTGGTGAGGGAGGGCAGCACCCCGGGGCGGGTGACGGAGACGTCGGCCAGGGGCGGCGCCGCAGCGGCGGCGGCAAGACGGCGCCGGGTGGAGGGGGCGGCCACGACCACCGCCACGGGGCCGGCGAGCCCGTAACAGGCCAGGGGCACGGCCAGAGGGAGGTACTGCATGAGGGCCGTGCCGCCGTAGGCCACCAGCGCCGCAACGCCGGCATGGGCGCAGATGGCCCGAAGCCGCAGCTCCCCCAGGGTCAGGCAGGCGACCACGAGGGCCCACTCGAAGCCCACGTCCACAAGGACGCTCCCCAGATAGTAGAGGGGGCCCGGGGCGCCCACGGACTCCAGGGCCACGAAGGCGCCGGCAAGGCTGCAGGTGACGGCGCAACCGTTGAACCAGTCGTTGTCCAGAACGTCGGGGCGCCGCGACGCCAACAGGCCGATAAGGGCCAGAAAGCCGACGCCGCCCACCGTCGTCACCTCGAACGTGAGGGGATGCAGGCCGTTGCTTACGGGAAGGACGAAATCGTCCAGCACGAAGGTGTAGAGAAACACCATGAGGGCGCAGAGGAAGGCTCTTTTGTCCCAAGTCGGTGCAGGGTCCGCGCTGGTGACCTTGCCGTGGGGCATCGTCTTACCTCCAAGTGTCCAAAAGGCAATGGGCTGTCGGGCAGGAACGGGGAGCACCCCGCCCCGGCGTCCCCCTCGGCCGACCCGCGGCCCGGGAAGACGGTAGGTGGCCGGGTCGCATGGCGCGGCCCGGCCACCTCAAGACCTGGGACTCCGTCGGCTACGCGCTACTTCGTTACTTCGTGCCGAAGATGCGGTCGCCGGCGTCGCCGAGGCCCGGCAGGATGTAGGCGTGGTCGTTGAGCTCGCGGTCGATGGCGCAGGTGTAGATGCGCACGTCGGGATCGTGCTCGAGCACGGCGGCCAGGCCCTCGGGGGCCGAGACCAGGACGAGCAGGCGCACGTCGGAGACGCCGGCACGACGGAGGTAGTCGATGGCGGCGTTGGCCGAGCCGCCCGTGGCCAGCATGGGGTCCACGAGGAGGCAGGTGCGGTTCTCCACGTCGGCGGGCAGCTTGCAGTAGTACTCGTGGGGCTCGTGGGTCTCGGGGTCGCGGTACATGCCCACGTGGCCCACGCGGGCGGAGGGCACGAGCTCGAGCAGGCCGTCCACCATGCCCAGGCCGGCGCGCAGGATCGGCACGATGGCCACCTTCTTGCCCGAGAGCTCCATGCAGGTGCACCGCTCGAGCGGGGTCTCGACGACGACCTCCTCAAGCGGGAAGTCACGGGTGGCCTCGTAGCCCTCGAACAGGGCGAGCTCGCGGACGAGCTCGCGGAACTGCTTGGTGCTCGTGTCCTTGTCGCGCAGGATGGCCACCTTGTGCTGCACCAGGGGATGGTCGACCAAGGTGACGCGGCTCTCGTCGTACTGCACCGTCATCTTCTGACGTCCTTTCTCTCGCTCGCCGGTCTTCGGGCTCAGCGCTCGTCCTCTCGCATCATCTTCTCGACGCGCGTCGCATGACGCCCGCCGCCGAATTCCTGGGTGAGGAAGATCCTCACGATCTCGTCGTTGGTGACGGGGTCCACGAAGCGCCCCGAGAGGCAGATGACGTTGGCGTCGTTGTGCTCCCGGCAGAGCTCGGCGAAACCCGGGGTCTGGACGGCGACGGCACGCACGCCCGGGACCTTGTCGGCCGTCATGGCCATGCCGAGGCCGGTGCCGCAGATCAGCACGCCGCGGTCGTACTCGCCCTCGGCGACCCCCCAGGCCACCTTGTGCGCGAAGTCGGGGTAGTCGACGCGGTCGTCGGTGGCGGGGCCGAGGTCGACGGCCTCGTGACCCAGGGACTGGATATAGTTCACGACCTGCGATTTCTGGCAAAAGCCGGCGTGGTCTGACGCAACGGCTACACGCATGGGTCCTCCTCGGGAGTCGGGTACACGCCCCTCCCAGTCTAGTGGTTTGGGCGCCGTTGGGGACCCCCGGCGGCAGACGGCCGGCGGGGCGCTGCGTTAGAAACCGGGGTCTCCGACAAGGCCGGGAGAAAGAACCGGAGGAAGATCGCGATCGCCCTCCGGCCGGAACGTTGGAAATCGCGATCCCCAACGGATGGGGCGCCCCGTCCCCGAGGAGAACCGTCCCGAGATCGAGATCTCCGACAACGCCCCTAGGCCAGGCCGCCGGCGGCGAGGACGTCGTCCAGCGTGACCGAGCCCTCGCGCAGGATGCGGGGGGCCGCGCCCGTGGCGTCCACGATGGTGGAGGCGGTGCCCACGGGGCACGCGCCACCGTCCACCACGACGTCCGCCTGCGCCACGATGGCCCCCTCGAGCTCGTCGAAGCTCGCGGGGCTCGGAGCGCCGTGGGTGTTCGCGCTGGTCATGGCCAGGGGCGCACCCACGCGGGCGATGACCTCGCGTACGAGCGGGGCGTCCGGGACGCGCAGGGCCACGGTGCCGTCGGCCGCCCTGTACTCGTCGGGCAGCTCGCCGGACGCGCGCACGACGAAGGTGAGGGCCCCGGGCCAGAGCTCCCGGGCGGCCCGGGACGCCCACCCGGGGACGCCCTCGCCGTAGACCTCGAGGTCCTCGGGGCTGCCGATGAGCAGCGGGAGCGTCTGCGAGCGGTCGCGCCCCTTGATGGCGAACACGCGCCCGTGACCGGGGTTGCCCGCCACCGCCAGGGCACCGATCCCGTACACGGAGTCCGTGGGGAGCACCGCCACGCCGCGGCCGGGGCCGAGCACCCCCGCGAGCCTCTCGAGGACCTCCCCGGGCACCGGGCACCCCCCAGCGACCCTCACCGTGTTCCCAGGTTCGCTCATGACCCCTCCTCCAAACGGCCCTTGATGGGCTTTCCCAGCTCGCGGGACAGCTGCGGGAGCAGCTCGTCCATGGTCTTTCCCACCGTCTTCTTCTTGAGCTGGCACTCCCACACCACGTGGACCGTCCAGCCGTCCGCCTCCAGCGTCTCTATGTTCCGGCGGTCGCGCTCCACGTTGCGGCGGAACTTCTCGGCCCAGAACTCGGCGTGGGTGGCCGGCGTGGATGGGTGGCAGTGGGGGCAGCGGTGCCAGAAGCAGCCGTTGACCATGACGGCCACGCGTTTGCCGGGCCAGGCGACGTCGGGCCTGCCGGCCACGTGCCAGTGGAGGCGGTAACCGGTGAGGCCGGCCTCGCGGAGGTGGGCGCGCACGAGCAGCTCGGGCTTGGTGTTCTTGCCCCGGTTGCCCTGCATGGAATGGCGGACGGCCTCGCTCGAGGCCGGCGGGATGCCCGAGGCCACGGCCGTCAGCCCTCCCGCACGGCCACGAGCACCCGCGGCCTTCCGGCGAGGTCGTCCCGCGCCTCCACGGAGGCCCAGCCGCCCTGGGCGCGCACGAGGGCGCAGGCGTCGTCGAGGGACTCCTCGAAGAGCTCGACGCAGAGCATACCGCCGGGGGCCAGCCACGCGGGGGCGCCCTCCAGAAGCCGGCGGAAGATGTCGAGCCCGTCGGGGCCGCCGTCGAGGGCGAGGCCCGGCTCGAAGCCCACCACCTCGTCGGGCAGGGTGGGCACCACGGCGCTGGGGATGTAGGGCGGGTTGGAGACGACGACGTCCAGGGTGCCCATGAGCTCCTCGGGAAGGGCCCCGTAGAGGTCGCCCTCGGCCACGGCCACGCGGTCCCCGAGCCCCAGGGCGTCGCGGTTGCGCACAGTCAGGGCCACGGCGGCCGGCGAGAGGTCACCCGCCCAGACGGCGCTGGCCTCGGTCTCCCCGGCGATGGAGAGCGCGATGCAGCCGGTGCCGCAGCAGATGTCGGCCACGCGGACCCAGGAGTCCGGCACCGTGGCGGGGTCCGGGCCGGCGGGGGCGCCCTCGGTATGTGCGGGGTCGCCCTCGGGGGCGTCGCCGGTCTCAGGGACATCGCCGGCGTCGGGGGCGTCCTTCTCAGGAGCGGTCTCCTCGGGCTCGGGTTCCGGCTCGGGCCTGCGGGCACGGGCGGCCGCGACGCCCTCCAGGGCGGCGTCCACCAGCACCTCGGTCTCAGGCCGGGGGATGAGCACGCCTCGTTCGCAGTGGATCACGATGTGGCGGAAGGGCATCTCCCCGGTGACGTACTGGAGCGGCTCGCCTGCACGGCGGCGCTGGATGGCCGCCCGCATGGCGGCGAGCTCGGCCGGCTCCAGCGGTTGGTCGTAGTCCAGGTAGAGCTGCACCCGCGACTTGCCCGTCACGGCCGAGAGCAGCCACTCCGCCGAGAGGCGCGGGTGCTCGTCGCCGTGGCGCTCGAGGTCGCCCCGGGTCCAGTCGATGACCCGCTTGATGGTCCACGCATTGCTTTCCATAGCCGCCAATCGCCGCCGTACGATGCCCGTACATGATAGCGCGGGAGAACCCCCTCACAGGAAAGGGGGCGCCCCGCCTGCACGGGACGCCCCCTGGAAGGTGCCGGGGAAGAAGGCTTACACGGCCTCGGCCAGGCGGGCGGCGCGGTCGGCCGCGGCCAGGGCCTCGATGACGCTTTCCAGGGTGTCACCGAGCAGCACGCCGTTGTAGGTGCCGTTGAAGCCGATGCGGTGGTCGGTCACGCGGTCCTGCGGCTGGTTGTAGGTGCGGATCTTCTCGGAGCGGTTGCCGTGGCCGATCTGGCTCTGGCGCTCGGCGCCGAGCTCGGCCTGCTGGCGCTCGAGCTCCATCTCGTAGAGGCGGGCGCGCAGCATCTGCATGCAGACCTCGCGGTTCTGGATCTGCGAGCGCTGGTCCTGGGACTGCACCACGGTGTTGGTAGGCAGGTGGGTGATGCGCACCGCCGAGTAGGTGGTGTTGACGCACTGGCCGCCGGGGCCGCTCGCGCAGTAGGTGTCGATGCGGAGGTCGCCGGGGTCGATCTGGATGTCGATCTCGTCGGCCTCGGGCAGCACGGCCACGGTAGCCGTGGAGGTCTGGATGCGGCCCTGGCTCTCGGTCTTGGGGATGCGCTGCACGCGGTGCACGCCGCTCTCGAACTTCATGACCGAGTAGACCTTGTCGCCCGAGACCTTGAACTCGATGGTCTTGAAGCCGCCGGCCTCGGAGGGGCTGCTCGACAGCACCTCGATCTTCCAGCCGCGGGCCTCGCAGAAGCGCTCGTACATCTTGAAGAGGTCCCCCGCGAAGATGGCCGCCTCGTCGCCGCCCACGCCGGCGCGGATCTCGACGATGGTGTCCTTCTCGTCGTTGGGGTCGCCCGGGATGAGCATGACCTTGATCTCCTCCTCGAGGCCGGGGAGCTTGGCCTCGTTCTCGGCGATGTCGGCCTGCAGCAGCTCGCGGGTCTCGGCGTCGGACTCCTCATGGAGGAGCTCCTTGGCGGCCTCGATGTCGTCGAGGGCCGACAGGTAGGCCTGGGCCTTCTCGGCAAGCTCGGCCTGGCTGGCGTGCTCCTTGGCCAGGCGGGCGTATTCCTTCTGGTCGTTGTAGACGGCGGGGTCGCTGAGCTTGCGCTCGAGCTCCCGGTAGGCCTCGAGCAGGGCGATGAGGCGGTCACGCATGGGTTACTCCAAAGTGTCGCATTGGCGCCGCGTCCTGGGGCGCCGACTTAGCCTTCTGATAATACCACCCGGGCACGGGGGTTATCCAAGCGGCCGCCGCGCCGTGCAGGGCCTGCGGAGAAGGGCCTCCCCGCCGCGACGGGCGCGTGAGGGGGCGCCCCATCCGGGGTAAAGTCCTTATCGTTGCAAAAAACAGGGACACGGGGCCGCGCCGCGCCCCGCACGTCCGACGAGGAGGACCCATGGCCATCGAGATCAACAAGCCTGCGCCGCTCAAGATCGGCGACCGCTACCACTACACGCTCTCCAGCTACGACCCGGTCACCATCACCGTGACCGTCCCCACCGTCACCGACACCGACATCGAGTTCGCCATCGAGTCGATCGCCCGCGAGCACGGCGCCACCGGCGCCGACGTCGACGACGCCTGGGTGGCCGCCAACCTCGAGGGCCTCTCCACGCTCGACGACCTCAAGAAGGCCCTGCACTCGCAGCTCGAGCACATGAACTCCCACTACGCCGAGGAGTCCAAGGCCCCGCTCTGCGCCGCCGAACTGGCCAAGCGCCTCAACCAGCAGGTCCCCATGGACGAGATCGCCCGCTACCGCGACCAGCTCCAGCAGGCCATGCGCTACGACGCCATGCAGCAGGGCGTCGACCCCGACCAGTACTTCGCCCAGATGGGCATCGACCAGGTGGCGCTCGACGCCATGTTCGACGACCGCGCCGCCCAGACCGCCGGCGAGCAGGCCGCCCTCTCCGCCTACGCCGCCGAGAAGAAGCTCAAGGTCGCCGACGAGGAGATCGCCGGGCTCCTGGGGCTGTCGGCCGCCGACGGCGAGAAGGTCATCGAGCAGGCCCGCGGCATGGGCCAGCTGGAGGACCTGCGCGCCAACGCCCTCAACATGAAGGCCGCCAACGTGGTGGCGAGCGAGTGCACCTGCACCTACGCCCACGAGACGCCGGCCGAGGCCGAGGCCCGCTCCGAGCAGTACCAGGCCATGCTCGAGATGATGCGCGCCCAGGACGCCGCCCAGGCCGAGGGCGCCAAGGACAGCGCCGACGACAAGGGCGAGGGCCCGGACCTCAAGCTCGTCTAGCGGGGGCGATCCGGGACACCGGAGGTCGGGCGGCCTCGGCGCGGGAGCGTCGGGGCCGCCTTTTTGCGCCTTACGCAGGCGTCACCGAGGTGTAAGGGGCATCGATGGATGGCGGGGCAGGCGCCGGCCATCATGGGGTCACGGTCCCGCCACCCGAAGGAGGTCCCCATGAGACGAGTGATCGTAGGCATCGCCGCGGCCTGCGCCGTAGGCTTTCTCGCCACGCGCGTCGTCAAGGCCGTCCTGGCCTGACCGGCGACGAGGCCATGGCCCAGGCTCGGCGACTCGGTCCGGGCCATGGAAAAGGCGGGGCACCGGAGCGGATCCGGTGCCCCGCCTTCGTGCGGGTTGCCTGTGGGCTGTGGGCTACTCGGCGTCGGTGGCGACGGCCTCGTCGACGACCTCGGCGGCAGCCTCGGCCACGGCGGCCTCGGCGTCGGCGTCGTCGGCGGCAGCAGCGGCAGCGGCCTGCTCGGCGGCCTCCTTGGCAGCCTTGGCCTCGGCCTTCTTGGCGTACTCAGCGGCACGGGCGGCCTTGGCGGCAGCCTTGGCCTCGGCCTTGGCGGCACGGGCGGCGCGCTCCTCGGCCTCCTTCTGGGCGTGGGCGGCCTTCTTGGCGGCCTCCTTCTCCAGCTGGGCCTGGGCGGCGCCGCCGAACTTGTCGGCGAAGCGCTGGACGCGTCCGCCGGTGTCGACGAGCTTCTGGGTGCCGGTGTAGAAGGGGTGGCACTTGTCGCACAGGTCGAGAGTCATCTCGGGAACCGTGGCGCGGGTGGTCCAGGTGTTGCCGCAGGAGCAGCGGACCGTGCACTCCATGTACTCAGGATGGATGTTGTTCTTCATGGCAGGACTCCTCATGTTGTGCCAAGGTTTCCGACCCTGGCGATGGGGGTGCCCTGGTTTCCGACCAGGGCGATACAGCCTTTGCATGATAGCAACGGCCATCGGGAGCTGCAAGGAGCATCCCGTGGGTCTATGGAGGGGCTATGGGCGGGCGCGGTCCGGCGCCGGCGCCGTCAGACCTGCGCGAGCCAGATGCGGTGGATGCCGCGCAGGGTGAGGTCGGGGTCCACCGCGGTGAAGCAGTCCGTGGCCTCGGAGACGGTGCGGGCCAGGCCGCCGGTGGCCACCACGGGGCACTCCCCCACCCCGAGCTCGGCCTTGATGCGGGCCACGAGCCCCTCGGCCATGGCGGCCGCCCCTATCACGATGCCGCTCTGGAGGGCCTGCTCGGAATCGCGGCCCACCACCCGGGGCGGCATGGCAATGGGGGTGCTCGACAGCTTGGACGCCCGGTCGAACAGCGCCTGGGCGCCGAGCATGACGCCCGGGGCGATGACGCCGCCCACGAACGAGCCGTCGGGCGCCACGACGTCGATGTTGGTGGCCGTGCCAAAATCCACCACGATGGCCGGGGCGCCGTAGCGCTCCTTGACCTCCACGGCGTTGGCGATGCGGTCGGCACCCACCTGGGACGGGTAGGCCAGCGCCACCTCGATGGGGCACAGCCCCTGGGCACCCACCATGAGCGGGTCCTTGCCCAGGCGCATGAGGCAGACGTGCCAGGCGCGATGCAGGGCTGGGACCACGGAGGCCACGGCCACGGCGTCCACCGAGTCCATGGAGAAGCCCTGGCCGGCGAGAAGACCCGTGAGGCGCACGGCGAGCTCGTCGGCGGTGTCGAGCTTGTCGGTCTTGGTGCGCCAATGGCACGCGACGGAACCGGCCTCGTCTATGAGGCCGAAGGTGGTCTGGGTGTTGCCCACATCGACGGAGAGGAACATGGCGGGTCCTTTGCTTGGGACGGGGTCGCGGGTCGACCTTTCCATGCTACCCATGGCGGGGCGCGGGGACGCGGAGACGGGACCCTGGCGAAGGGGCGGCGGGCGGCGTCGGGTGGCGGCTGGGCCGGCGCTCGGTGAGCGGCCCTGTGGCCTTCGGTGAGCGATTAGGACGCTCACGAAGCCTTGGTGCGCGGGTTTTCACTCACCGAGGCATGCAAGGGCACTCACTGAAGGGTCAGCCACTCACCGAAGGACGCAGGGCCGCCCTACCGCGGCCGCACGGACCCCTGCTCGCTGGAGAACTCCAGCTCCCGGCCGTCGTCGGTGCGCACGGTGACGCGACCCCAGCCGTCGATGCCCGCCAGCGTGCCCTCAGCGGCCACGCGGCCGTCGGGCAGGAGCACCCGCACACCCTGGCCCATGAGGGGCATCTCGTCGAACCACTCCGAAAGCACCGGTCCGAGAGGGCCGGCCGTGCCTTGGCCGGCGGCGATGCCGTCCTCCCAGGCGCGGACGCGGGCGACGACGGCGTCGCCGACCGCGGCGGCGAGGGTCTCGAGGTCGGGCACCGTATCGAGCAGGGAGGCGAGACCCGCCGCCTCCCGGGGCGCGGGCGAACCGGCGGCCGCGAGGTCGCCGTCGGGGGGCAGGACGTTCACGTAGACCCCCGCCACCACGAACACGCCGCCCTCGCCATAGCCGGCACTGCACACGGCGCCGCCCAGCTTGCGCCCGCAGGCGTCGACCACGTCGTCGGGCCATGCGAGCGAGACCTCCGCACCCAGGACCCGCAGCGCGTCCACGGCGCCGAGGCCCGCCACGGACGCCAGTCCCGAGAGCAGCCCCATGGGGGCCTTCGGACGCAGGACCACGGCCACGGCCAGCCCCTCGGCCGGCGACTCCCACACGCGGCCGAGCCGGGCACGGCCGGCGGTCTGCTCACGGGCGGCCACGCAGGTGCCGGCCGGGGCCCCCTCGCGGGCGAGGGAGGCGGCCTCGTCGAGAACCGAGGCGCAGGTGCCCACCACATCCACCACGGTGCCCCCTACCACTCGATCGCGCCGAGGTCCGCCAGCACGATGCCCACGCGTTCCTCGCGGGGCAGCACCGTGATGCCGGCATGACGCAGGTAGCGGGCCGGGTCGTGCACCAGGTCCTCCATGGGCACCAGCACGAAGTCGCGCTCGACGAGGCCGGGGTGCGGCAGCCGCAGGCGCTCGCCGGCGTGGCGCTCGCCCTCCACGAACACGAGGTCGCAGTCGATGGTGCGGGGCCCGTGGCCGTCCTGGCCCGCCGGGCGCGTGCGGCCCAGGGCCTGCTCCACCTCCATGAGGTGGCCGAGCAGCACCTCCGGCGCCAGCTCGGTGCGCACCTCGGCCACGGCGTTGGCCACCGGGGTGGCGATGCCGTAGGCGGGCTCGCTCTCGTAGGCGTGGCTCACGGCGGAGACGCAGGTGAGCGGGATCTCGTTGATGAGGGCGCAGGCCCGGGCGAGGTAGCCCACGCGGTCGCCCACGTTGGAGCCCAGGGCCACGAAGGCGCGGGACTGACCGGGGTGCGCGATGGACCAGTAGGCGTTCAGGGCCTGGCTCACCCCGGCGACGTCGTGGACCCGCAGGATGCGGGCGCCGGCCTCGGCGGCCGCCAGGGCGGCGCCGATGGTGGCGGCGTCGCGGTCGGCAGCGGCGGCAACCCCGGAGATGGCGCCCACGAAGCGCTTGCGCGACACGGCGCACATGATGGGGTAGCCCATGGAGGCCATCTGGGCGCAGGCGCGCTGGATCACCACGTCCTCGTCGGCCATCTTGCCAAAGCCCGCACCGGGGTCCAGGCAGATGCGGTCGTGGGCCACGCCGGCGCGCATGAGGGTGCGGGCCTGGTCACCCAGGAAGCCCATGATGCGGCGCATGATGGGGGCCGACTCCGGCAGGGTGAACCGCCGGTTGGAGCCGGAGGCCAGGCGCACCGTGGGGCTCGTGACGCCGCGGGCGCTCCGGCGCATGACCTCGTCCAGACGCACGGAGGAGGCGTCGCCCCTGTCGGCCGGCGTGTCGTCGCCGTCCGCGACCTCGGCCTCGGCGTCCTCGGCGGCCGCCTCGCGGGAGCGCGGGTCGGAGTCGAGCAGCACCGAGCGGCGTGTGGGGTGGTCGGCCACCTCGCCGGCGTGCATGACCACCACGCCGCACTCGCTCTCGGCGGCGATCCTGACCATGGCGGGGTCGGTGAAGCCGGTGACGTCGTTGAGCACGTGCACGCCCAGGCGCACGCAGAGCTCGGCCACGGAGGGGTGGCGCGTGTCCACGCTCACCAGGGCGCCGGCGTCCAGCAGCTCGCGGACCACGGGCACCACGCGGGCGGCCTCCTCCTCGGGGTCCACCGGGGTGAACCCGGGCCGCGTGGACTCGCCGCCCACGTCGACGATGTCCGCCCCGGCGTCGAGAAGGGCCAGGCCGTGGGCCACGGCCGCCGCGGTGTCCGCGTGCTCGCCGCCGTCGGAGAAGGAGTCGGGGGTCACGTTGAGGATGCCCATGACGCGCGGGCGCGCGAGGGGTAGCTCGCGGTCGCCGCACTGCCACGTGGCGAAGTCTCGTCTCAGCAAAAGGGCCTCCTACCGAACGTGGGTTCCGTCAAAGATGAGCTTCATGGCCTCGGAGCGGGTGGTGGGGTTGGTGGCAAAGCCCCCGCGCACCGCGGACGTGGTGGTCATGGCGCCGGGCTTGCGCACGCCGCGCATGGTCATGCAGAGGTGCTCGGCCTCCATGACCACCACCGCGCCCATGGGGTCGAGGTGCCCCACCACGGCGTCGGCCACCTGGGCGCACAGACGCTCCTGCAGCTGCGGGCGCCGCGCGTAGGCGTCCACCACGCGGGCGAGCTTGGAGATGCCGCACACGCGGCCGTCGGGCCCGGGGATGTAGGCGATGTGGGCCCGGCCGAAGAACGGCAGCAGGTGGTGCTCGCACAGGGAGTAGAACGGGATGTCGCGCACCACGACGATGTCGTGGCAGCCGGCGTCGAAGGTCACCGAGAACAGCCCGTCGACGTCCACGGCAGTCCCGCCGCAGACCTCCTCCATGGCGCGGGCGACGCGGGCGGGCGTGTCCACGAGACCCTCGCGGTCGGGGTCCTCCCCCATGCCCTCGAGCATGAGGCGCACGCCCTGCTCGATCTTTGCGCGGTCCATATGGTGCTCAGACGCCATGGGTGCCCCTCCGGGTCCGGTTGCAAGACTTAGTTGATTGTACCGTTATGGGAGGGATGCGCCCTCCTCCGGCACGACACCGCAGGAAGACCCTCAGAAGTCGAAGGCCTGGGCGATGTCCACGTCGAGGACGGCGTCGGCGCGGCCGTCCATGGCAGTGGCCCCCTTGTTCACGATGACGAGGCGGCGCCCCGAGAAGAGGTCCACGAGTCCGGCCACGGGCCACACCACGAGCGACGTCCCGCCCACCACCAGCGTGTCGCACCGGGCGACGGCGTCGGCGGCGGCGTCGAGCACGCGCTGGTCCAGGGGCTCCTCGTAGAGCACCACGTCGGGCTTCACGGGACCGCCGCACTCCTCGCACACGGGCACGCCCTCGGTGGCCATGACCCACTCGGCCGGGTACACGTGGCCGCAGTGCTGGCAGACGTTGCGGTGCACCGAGCCGTGGAGCTCGAGCACGTTGCGACTGCCGGCCATCTGGTGCAGGCCGTCGATGTTCTGGGTGAGCACCGCCGTGAGGGGGCCCGACTCCTCGAGCTCGGCCAGCTTGTAGTGGGCGCGGTTGGGCCTCGCCCCCAGGGCCACCATCTTCTTGCGGTAGAAGTCGAAGAACTCGGCCGGGTGCGCCTCGTAGAAGCTGTGGGAGAGCATGGTCTCGGGCGGGTAGGCGAACTGCTGGCGGTAGAGGCCGTCCTCGGAGCGGAAGTCGGGGATGCCGCTGGCCGTGGAGACGCCGGCGCCACCGAAGAACACGAGGTCGTCGCTCTGCCCCACGGCCTCCCTCAAGACCTCGCGGGCCCTGTCCACATCAGTTACGCGCTCCATGTCCGGCCTTTCTCGCGCGGGATACAATGCCCGATGCTAGCACCCGACACGACCCGAGAGCGAGCGACCCCATGGCGAACACCCCCGTGACCCGCGTGAACGACGTCGCACTGTGCTTCGAGGGCGGCGGCATGCGGGCCTCCTACACCGCGGCCGTCTCCCAGGCCATCGAGGACCTGGGGCTGGACTTCCCCTACGTCTGCGGCGTCTCGGCCGGCTCGTCGCTCACGGTGAACCACGTGGCCCGCGACGCCCACCGCTCGCGCCTGCAGTTCGTGGAGTACGCCGACGACCCGCGCTTCGGCGGCATCGACCACTTCCTGCGCGGCGAGGGCTACTTCAACTCCGACTACCTCTACGAGGGGTGCGTGGAGTCGGGCGAGGTGCCCGTGCGCTGGGGAGTCTTCTGCGAGAACCCCGCAGAGGCCGCCATGCAGGCCTTCTCGGCCGACACCGGGCGCAGCCGCGTGTGGCATAAGGCCGACTACGCCGACCCCGTGGACCTCGCCCGCCACGCGCGGGCCAGCTCGACCATGCCCCTCCTCATGAACCCCGTCGAGATCGAGGGCGAGCTCTGGTTCGACGGCGGCCTGGGCGACCGCGGCGGGTTGCCCCACGGCATGGCCCTGGCCGACGGCTACGAGCGGCTCGTGGTGGTGACCACCCGGCCGCGCGGCTACCGCAAGGAGACCCTCGGCACGGCCCAGCGGCTCCTGGCCCGCCGGGCGCTGGGGCGCTACCCGCGGGTGGCCGAGGCGCTCGTGGCCAGGGCGCAGGCCTACAACGACGCCATGGCCGAGCTCGAGAACATGGAGCGCCGCGGCCAGGCCCTCGTGATCCGGCCCGACACCATGCCGGTGGACAACGCCTGCCTCGACAAGGCGCGGCTGGAGGCCTCGTGGGACGCCGGCTACATCCAGGCCGCACGGGAGCTCGAGCGCATGCTGGCGTTCTGCGGGCTGTAGGAGAGCCGCAAAAAGAAGAGGGGGCCGGAGACACGGCGTCTCCGGCCCCTGCATATCGGCCCGTGGCCCAAACCCACTAGCAGGCCTTGCGCTCCCAGACGTTCTCGCCCTCCTTGACGGTGGCGAGCACCTTGATGGAGCGGATCTCATCGGGGTCCACGTCCAGGGGGTTGGCGTCGAGCACGGCGAGGTCGGCCAGCTTGCCCGCCTCCAGGGTCCCCTTGGAGCTCTCCTCGCCGTACTGGTAGGCGCCGTTGTAGGTGATGGCGCGCAGGGCGTCAAAGACGCTCACGGCCTGCTCGGCGTCGAGCTGGCGGCCACCCTTGGTGACGCGGCGCACGGCGCACCACACCCCCTCGAGGAGGTTGGGGCGCAGCACCGGGGTATCGGTATGGAGCGTGAACGGCAGGCCGCAGTCCACGGCATCGCCGCAAGGGCTCACCCGACCGCCGCGAACGGGGCCGAAGTTCTTCACATGGGCGTCGCCCCAGTACCACACGTGGGAAGCGAAGATGGAGGGGACCATCGACAGCTCGGCCATGGTCTCGAGCTGGTCCTTGCGAACGGTCTGGCAGTGGATCATCACCGGACGGAGCGCCTTGGCGTCGGGGTTGGCGCTTTGTGCCTGGGCCTGGGCGTAAACGCGCAGGAGCTGGTCGGCGGCAGCGTCGCCGTTGGTGTGGCAGAGCAGCTGGTGGTTGGTGTCCACGGCCGCCTTGGCAAAGGCCAGGGCATCCTCGTCGCTCATAGTGCCGTAGGCGCACCAGTCATGCTCGCCCTCGGGGCCCTCCACGTAGGGTTCGCTCATCCACGCCGTAAGGCCCTGCGGCGACCCGTCGAGGAACATCTTGAGGCCTCCCAGGCGGAAATGCCCCTGATAGTTGGACCCGTCATAGTCGGGATGGGCCTCCAGGGTGGCCAAGGGATCGCTGCCCGCCATGGGATAGCCCACGATGTCCATCTTGAGAAGGCCGCGCTCGGCCAGGGCGCAGAGCACGTTGGCCATGTCGGGACCCGTGGCGCCGTCCTGACACGTGGTGACGCCGTGCTCCAGGTAGACGTCCTGCATGTCGTCGGCCATGGAGAAGAAGTCGAAGTTCATGCGGGGCGTAGTGACGGCGTAGAGGCCGTTCATGGCGGCGGGCTCCTCGGCATAACCCGTCAGCTCGCCGTTGTCGTCACGGCCGTAGCGGCCGCCCTCGGGGTCAGGCGTCTGGGCGTCCAGACCGGCAAGCTCCAGCAGGCGGGAGTTGGCCACGCCCATATGGTTGGACACGTGGGTGATGAGAATGGGCACCTCGGTGGAGACGGAATCCAGAAGCTCGCGGGTGGGGTGCTGGCCCTCCTCGAGGTTGTTCTGGTCGTAGCCGATGGCCATGATGACGCCGTCCTCGCCGACGGGGCGGGAGGCGGCGAACTCCTTCAGGACGGCCTCGATCTGGGCGAAGGACGTGCACTGCGAGAGATCGGCATAGAGCAGGTACTGCAGCGCCCCGGTGAAGTGGCTGTGGGGATCGATGAAGCCCGGCAGCACGCAGGCGCCGTGCAGGTCGGTCTCGGGGGCGCCCTGGGCAAGGGAGCGGGCCTCGCCGAGGTCGCCCACGTAGGCGATGGTGCCGTCGTCATCCACCAGCAGGGCCTCGGCCCGCTCCTGGGCGTCGCGCATGGTCACAAAAGTGGCGTTGGTAAAGAGGCGCTTCATGGCGCGCTCCTTTCTTAAGAAGGGGCGGCGGGTCGTTCCCGCCGCCCCGCACAGCGAAGGGTTAGGCAACGTCCTCGGCAAGCTGGGTGAGCTCGAGGGCCTGCTCGCCGGCCACCACGTCGGAGACGGGCTCTTCCTGCTTCCTGAAGATGGTGATCCAGCGGGTGCTGACAAGCCCCAGGAGAACGAGGACCGCCGAGACCGTGAACGAGGTTCGGGTGGACTCGACGCGGGCGTCGGAGTTGATGGAGACCAGAGCCTCGCGGCAGGTGTCGTCCATGGGGATGTCGGCGATGGTCTGCTCGAACTGGGCGTCGCCCATGAGGGTGATGTTGCGCTCCGCCACGGCCTCGCGCACAGCGGGGGTGACGGCGGGGTTCTTCTCCATGGCCGTGTTGATGTTGGCGGTGATGCCAAAGAGGAGCACGGCACCGATGGCGGCCACGCCGATGGCCTGGCCCACGTTGCGCATGGTGGCCTGGATGCCACCGGACTGGGCGGCGTCGCGCTCGTTGACGGCCAGGGCCACGATGCTGGAGGCCTCGGCGCTCACCAGACCGGCGCCGGCGCCGGCAATGACCAGGCCCACCCACATGAGGGGACCTGCCTCGGAGCCGTGCAGGGCGAGACCCATGGGCACAAAGGAGAGGGCCATGACGCCATAGCCGGCCTGGATGATGGTGCGGGGGTTGGCGTTGGGCAGCAGCTTGGGCACGCCCAGGGCGAACAGGAACGTGGGGATGCCCACAGCGAGGGCCATGACGCCCATGAGCACCGGCGACCAGCCGGCAACGAGCTGCAGGTAGGGCGAGAGCAGGATGGCCTGAATGCCCATGAAGAAGAAGGTGACGGCGTTGGCCACGAGGCCGGCACGGACCTGCGGGGTCGCGAGGAAGGAGTGGGGGATCAAAGCGATGCCGTACTTGTCCTCGATGCGCTTCTCCACAGGGACCAGGATGGCAAGGAGCACCAGGCCGGCGCACACCATGGGCAGCGCCGGGGAAATGCCGAAGACCGTGAAGGGGGCGTCGGCAAAGGGAGCGACGAGGCCCCAGGCAGAGATGCGCGACAGGCCCACGAGGATCAGGAACAGACCAGCAGAGGCGATGCCGCAGCCGAGCCAGTCGAAATGCAGCTTGCCCTCGGGCTTCTCAAAGGAGGGCAGGGCCAGCGAGGCCAGGAACACCACGGCAAAGTAGGCCGCCACAACGCCGAAGGTCACACGGAAGCCGGAGGCCTCCATGACGATGCCCAGGCCCAAGGGCAGGAAGGCGGAGAGGCCCGATGCCGCGCCGATGCAGCCAAAGGCGACGAGACGGTTCTTTCCGTGGTAGATGAAGGGAACGAGGCCCAACACCGCGGGGATCATGAAGCTCGCGCCAAAGCCCACGAGCACACGGCCGCCCCAGATGAACACGGCCATCGACGGGGCCAGGGCCATGACGAGCTCGCCCGCCGCGCACATGGCCACGCCGATACGGAAGCTCTTGCGGAAGCCGATGATGGTGCCCACCAGGCCGCCGGCCACCATGAACGCGCCAGCCATGAGGGAGTAGACCATGTTGGCAAGCTGGATGTCGGGTGTGGTGGCCCCCAGCACGTCTACCAGCTGCTGGTTGGCGAGGCCCAGGGCCCCGTTGTCACCGGAGGTGCCCATCTGGGCCAAGATCAGCACGATGATCGGCGCCACCAGGAACTTCTCGGCGCCTCCCTCGGCCTTGGATGCGGTTTTGATAGATGCCATCCTTCCTCCTTCGGAAGTGGTCTGGCGGGGCGTCATAGGGCGTCTCCGTCGGGGCTTGAGTACGGCACCCATCATAGGAAGCGGTCAGACATAGCCGCGCCGCAACCGTTTCCGGAGCTCCGGAAACGGTTGAAGGCCTGCTACGCCCCATCGCTTTTTATACTTGCCCTCGTCAAAGGACGCGCCCATATCATCAGAATATGCATTACATGCAGGCTCTCACGGAAGGATCGAGAAACCATGGAATCAGTCGCCGAGCGCAGCGCCCATCAGCCCAAACCCTTTGTCGCCTATATGCGCCATAAGTGCCTCATCGGCTATGGCGTCATCAACGGCATAATCAACGCCGTCGTCTTTTACCTCTTGCACCACTCGGCCCCCGGCGCCATCTTCACCCCGGCCGACGCCGCCCACGACCTGGCCTTCACTGGCCTGCTTCTGGGACCCCTGCTCTTTGCCTGCGTGGTGCCGCTCACCAAGATGGATCGGGCCCACGGAACGTTCACGGCCGCCGAGGGCGACGAGCTGCTCTGCTGCCCCATGCCCCGCGCCTACGGAGCCTCCATGCTCCTGGTGGCCCTGATCTGCGCCGTCGCCATGACCGGCACCTGCACCCTGGCGATGCAGGCCACCGGGCCTCTGGGCCTGGGCGCCATGACCCTGCTCAAGGGCATGCTCTGCGCCGCCGGCGGCGCCCTGGCCGGCTACCTCACTCTGTCCTTCTGCCAGCGCCACCGCGCCTAGCCGACACCGCGCCCAGCCATTGGGCACGCGCCCGCACAAGGGCCCCTTTCGCCGCGCGAAAGGGGCCCTTGCTGCGTATCGACCCGCCTTGGCGTCTACGCCCAGACCGCCCCCTCTTGGCGGGTGAGCGTGGAGAGGAACTCGTCGTCTGCCGGGGTCCCCAGGTCGGCGAACTCAGCGACGAGCTGCTTGAACCAACGGGTCTGCACCGTGAGCTGACCGCGCTCGGAGATCGGGAGCACCAGCACCGCCACGGACGGCCACTGCACCGCCCCCTGGGGGGCACCGGACACCGTATAGATGCGAATGCCGGCAGCCTTTACGTCGGGGCCGCACCAGCACCACACCAGCGTGCGTCCCTTGACGCACGAGAGTTCCCGCAAGAGCCAGCGGAACCGCTCCTCCCCCATGGCAAGGAGCCCCTCGGCGCAGAGGTCCTCATAGAGCGCCCCCACGAGCCCATGGGCGTCAGCCAATGCAGGCAGCGTTTTTCGGGCCCAGGGTGTGGGCGTGCGGCCGCGGCGCCAAAAGGGGATGGAGTCGATTATGGCGTCGACGTCGGCGCGGGAGACCGCCGGTGACACCGTGATGCTGGGATAGTCCACCGACAGCGGCTCAAAGGAGACGAGGAAGTCGAACCGCTCCAGGTCGGCGGCAGCGGGGCCGCCCGCAGCCTCGACCCTCTGCCCGTTGAGCACGTCGGCCACCTTGAGGCGCGGCGAAAGGCGCTCGATGCGGGCCGCCCCCCAGATGGCCAGGTCGATACCCGAGTTGACCACAAGGCCCACGCGCAACGAGCGCAGCGACCCCGTCGACTCGATGTAGTCGAGCAGCGCCAGCAAGAGGCGTCCATAGTCCGACCCGTAGAGGTCGGCGTCCACGAGCTCGGGCACCGAGCAGAGCACCGACGAGACGGCCGCGGCCGCATCCATGGCGTCGTATTTGACCGAGCACTCGTTGGGGTTGAGCGCCGAGAGCCCACAGGCGCGGCGCACGAGGCTGCTCTCGACGAGGACGGCCAGGGGCTTGATCAGGGCAGGGGACAGGGGCTCGCCAAAGGCGGCGGTCAAGGCCCGGTCCATGGCGCCCACGATGGTGCGCGCACGCTCGCTGGGCTCGGCCGCATCCAGGGCGGCAAGGCTCCACTGCCACGTGCAGCACCGCGCCATGTCCCAGAGCAGCGCCAGCTCGGCGTCGCTCACGGCAACGGCGCAGCGCCTCTCCAGCTTGGCACCGAGCTTTCGCAGGACCCCGTGGGGCGCCTGGCCGTGCGGCCACGACTCGATGACGTGGCCCAGGCGAATGCGCACCAGCATGAGGACCAGGTACACCGAGAGCTGCCAAGCGGCGTTGCCGGAAAACTCAAAACCCAGGGCATCCTGGAGGTCCTCCTCGCACTCCTCGATGGCGGCAAGGTCCTCCGCCGAGAGCCCGTCGGTGAGCATGGGCAGGATGTGGGAGCGCACGGCCGGAGGCGCCAGGGCGAAGAGAAGCGACATGACAAAGCCGCGAAGGGCCCATTCGTCGCCTTCCACGTCCACGGAACGCCCCTTGACCGACGCAAGGTGCCTCTTTCCCAAGACCCCGCGCCACCAGTGAAGGTCGCGCTGCACCTGCGTGGGCGTGCGGTAGAGGGCAGAGGCCAAGCTGCGGGAGCTATGGGGGCCCGGCGTGGCCACCATCAGCAGAATCTCCTGGCACAGGCGCTCGAAGCGTGGGTGCATGGACGTGTCGCTCTCACCCAGGAGGCGCAGCAGCGAGTCGTGCTCTCCCGGGACCACGGTGAGGCCGATGCCGGCGCCGCGCCTGGCGTCCACGGTGGTGCGCAGCCCCTCGCGGGCCATCGCGTCCCGCAGCACCCCCACGTCCGACCGTATCGTGCGCTCGGAGCAGCCCAGGTCATCCGCAAGCTCCACGGCCGTGAGATGACCCTCCGCATCCAAGAGCCTGCGAAGAAGCTCCCCCTGTCTCGCGTTCACGAACGACCCGGGGCGGAGAGGTCCAGCGTGAGCGTCACGGGGCAGTGGTCCGACCCCATGACCTGGGTGAGGCAGCTTGCCGCCGTGACCTTGTCCTTGAGGGCGTCGGACACCAGGAAGTAGTCCAGGCGCCAGCCGGCGTTGGTGCGGCGGGCGCGCTCGCGGTAGCTCCACCAGGTGTAGACGCCGGTCTCCGTGGGATGCAGGTAGCGGAAGGTGTCCACGAAGCCGGAGTCCAGCAGGCGGGTGAGGTCGTCTCGCTCGGCGTCGGTGAAGCCGGCGTGGCCGGCGTTCTTCTCGGGGTCGTCGATGTCGATGGGCTCGTGGGCCACGTTGAGGTCGCCGCACAGGATGACGGGCTTGTCCTTGGCCAAGCCGTCGAGGAAGGTCGTGAGGCGGGCGTCCCACTCCTCGCGGATGGGCAGGCGCTGGAGCCGGTCCTGTGAGTTTGGCGAGTAGACCGAGACGAACCAGTACTCCTCGAACTCGCAGGCGCAGACGCGGCCTTCCTCGTCGGCCACGGGCAGGCCCACCTTGCGGACCACCTGGAGCGGCTCCTCCTTGGAGAAGACCGCGGTGCCGCTGTAACCCTTCTTCTCGGCGTAGCTCCAGGCCTGGTGGTAGCCGGGGAGGTCGAGCTCCACCTGACCCTCCTGGCACTTGGTCTCCTGCACGCCGAAGACGTCGGCGTCCTCCTGGTCGAAGAACGCCATGAAGTCCTTGCGCAGGATGGCGCGGATGCCGTTGACGTTCCACGAGACGAACTTCTTCATGTGTGACCCCTTTGCGACGGTGGTCGGCGCTGCGTCGTGACGCTGGGTCTGTTCCCCCGGAGGCTCCTGGATTGCGGGCGGCGGCGCCAGGCCAAGAAGACGGCACAGGAGCCCGGGCACCGAGACCTGCCCTAGAGGCCCTCCACCGGGCCCACGGCGCGGGCAACGGCGTCGAGGAACGCCTCCGCCGAGCGCGTGGCCACGAGCTCCTGGGGGAAGTGGATCTCGTCCAGCATGGCCAAAGCCTTTGGGGCGCGGCCCACGTCGCAGGAGATGTGGGCGTCGGTGTTCACTGCCACCATGACGCCGGCCTCGGCGCAGGCGCAGGCGAGCTCGCGGCAGCGGCGGGGCACGGGGCCGTCGGCGAAGTCCATGCTGTGCTCGTTGATCTCCACCAGCTTGCCCTCGGCGCGGCAGTACTCGAGGACGGCCGCGGTGTCGAACGGCACGCCGGCGCGGCCCATGTGGCCGGCCATGAGCACCTTGGGGTGCGAGAGCGCCTTGAGGTAGAGCCCCGTGGTCTGGGCAACGGGGAGGCCGCGGAAGCGCGGCTCGTGGTGGATGGATGCGATGAGGTAGTCGCACGGGGAGGTGCAGTGGTCGAAGAGGCTCTGGGGCGCCACGGGCATCTCGGTTATGCCGCTCTCGAGCATGGCGTCCTGGCCAAAGAGGGTGCCGTCCACGTCGAGGATGTCCACCTCGGCGGCGCGGAGCAGCGTCACCCCGTGCCAGCGGCGGGGCCAGCAGGTCATGTTGAGGAAGTGCTGGTACTCGCGCACGTCTCCCGTGGCCGACACCATGGCCGAGAGGTGGTCGGCGATGCCGAGGAGCTCGAGGCCCGCCTCGGCGGCCGCGCGGACGTCCTCCTCCACCGTGGAGTAGGCGTGTCTGGAGAAGAGCGTGTGGGTGTGGGTGTCGCAGCGGTTCTGGAGCATGGGTTCCCCCGGGGTAGGCGCCGTGGCGTGACCCCTTAACGGTAACTCTTTGCCAGGGCCTCCCATGCCGGCATGGACCGCTCGATGGTGTCGCGCGAGACGCAGTAGCCCACGCGCACCCAACCGCTGCAGCCGAAGGAGTCGCTGGGCACGGGCAGCAGCTCGAACTCGCGGGCACGCTCGAAGAACGCCTGGGCGTCGGGCTCCAACGCCTTGACCCACAGGTAGAAGGCGCCCTGGGGCTCCACGTACCCATAGCCGAGGGCCTTGAGCCCCTCGCAGAGCAGGGCGCGGTTCTCGGCGTAGGCGGCCACGTCGGCCGGGACGTCCACGCAGTCCGCGATCACGCGTTGGAAGAGCGACGGGGCGCAGACGAAGCCCAGGGCGCGGGCGGCGCCGGCCACGGCGTCCACGAGCTCGTCGTGGTCGGGGTTGGTGTCGGGCACGAGCACCCAGCCGATGCGCTCGCCGGGCAGGGACAGGCTCTTGGAGTAGGAGTAGCACACGACGGTGCGGCCGTAGACGCCGGGCACCCAGGGGACCTCCGCCCCGTAGACGATCTCTCGGTAGGGCTCGTCGGACACGAGGTAGATGGAGGTGTCGAACGTGCGCTCGGCCTCCTCGAGGGCCATGGCCAGGCGCGTGAGCGACTCGGTGCCGTAGACCACGCCCACGGGGTTGTTGGGCGAGTTGATGACCACGGCCTTGGTGCGCGGCGTGAGGGCGGCGGCGACGGCGTCGACGTCGAGGTCGAAGGTGACCGGGTCGGCCGGCACCTCCACGCAGGTGGCGCCGGAGGTCTCGATCCACACGCGGTACTCGGGGAAGTACGGCGAGATGACGACGACCTCGTCGCCGGGGTTCACCACGGCCTTGAAGGTGCAGGAGAGCGAGGCGGCCGCGCCCACGGTCATGAAGACGTCACCGGGGCCGTAACCGGTGCCGAAGCGCCGGTTGAGGGAGGCGGCCACGGCCTCGCGGCAGGCGGGCAGGCCGGCGGCGGGGGTGTAGCCGTGGAGCTCCGTGGGCGGTAGGGCGAGGGCGCGCTCGATGGCCTCGTCGACCTGCGGCGGAGCCGGGACGCTGGGATTGCCGAGGGAGAAGTCGAAGACGTTCTCGGCGCCGATCTGGGCCGCGCGGGCCGCCCCCCAGGCGGCGATCTCGCGGATGGAGGACTTCTGGGCGCCGTAGGCGCGCATCTGCTCGTTGATCATGGTGCCCCCTCGGGGATGCGGCTCTCTCTTTGGAGGGATGCTACACCGCGGCCGTTGCGGGGCGGTAACGGGTGACGAGGGCCCCATCGGTCGGGCCTCGAACGGCCGCGGCCCCCTCACCCCTGGTGTAACGCCGAGAGCCCGTCCCCGGCCCGAAACACCAAACCGCTAAGCTAGCCTCCAGAGTAAATCCCCAGCGTGAGGGAGGTCCCAACCCCATGGCCAAGATCTACAACAGCCCCAGCAAGTACATCCAGGGCCCCGACGAGCTCGCCAACCTGGGCGGCTACGTGACGCCCCTCGGCTCCAAGGCCCTCGTCATCTGCTCCCCCAGCGGCAAGCGCCGCGTGGGCGACAAGATCGCCGGCGGCTTTGAAGCGGTCGATGCCGCCGTGGTCTTCGAGGACTTCAACGGCGAGTGCAGCAAGAGCGAGGTGGAGCGCATCCGCGGCGTCGTGGCTGGGCAGGGCTGCGACGTGGTCGTGGGCGTGGGCGGCGGCAAGGTGCTCGACACCGCCAAGGCCGTGGCCTTCTACGAGGACGCGCCCGTGGTGATCTGCCCCACCATCGCCTCCTCCGATGCGCCCTGCTCGGCCCTCTCGGTCCTCTACACCGACGACGGCGCCTTCGACGAGTACCTGTTCCTGCCCTCCAATCCCAACATCGTCCTCATGGACACCACGGTGATCGCGGCCTCGCCCGTGCGCCTCACGGTCTCCGGCATGGGCGACGCCCTGGCCACCTGGTTCGAGGCCAAGGCCTGCGTGGACGCCGACGCCGGCACCTGCGCCGGCGGCAAGTCCACCATGGCGGCCCTCGCCCTGGCCGAGCTCTGCTACCGGACCCTCATGGCCGACGGCGTGAAGGCCAAGGTGGCCCTCGAGGCCGGTGCCGCCACAAAGGCCGTGGAATCCATCGTGGAGGCCAACACGCTGCTCAGCGGCATCGGATTCGAGTCGTGCGGCCTCGCCTGCGCCCACGCCGTGCACAACGGCCTCACGCAGTTGCCCGAGACCCACGACATGTACCACGGCGAGAAGGTGGCCTTTGGCACCCTCGTGCAGCTGGTGCTGGAGGACGCTCCGTCCGAGGAGCTGGACGGGGTCATCGGCTTCTGCTGCGAGGTGGGCCTACCCGTGACCCTGGCGCAGATCGGCGTCACCGACGTCACGCCCGAGAAGGTCCGCGCCGTGGCCGAGGCCGCCTGCGCCCCCGGCGACACCATGGGCAACATGCCCTTCGAGGTGACCGTGGACATGGTGGAGAACGCCATCCTCGGCGCCGACGCCCTGGGCCGCTACGCCTTGGGCGAGGACTGCTGCTGCGAGTAGCCGGACGGGCCGGCTTAAATCGGCAGGCCGTGCTGGGGCTGGGCGGCGGATGCGTCACCCAGCCCCAGCACGGCCTTCCCAGAACCTGTTTTGGGAAGCGTTGGTTTCTCGGATGATGACAGAATCCTTCCCGGAAACGGTTCCGGGAAGGATTTTGTTCCCAGAAGCGGTATCGGGAAGGGATGGGTTCTCGTTTTATGGAATTGCCCCTTCCCAAAACCGTTTCTGGGAAGGGGCGGTCGCCGCGGCATCAATTAGGCAATAGGCGTAGTGACAGATGGCCCAGGCACCGCTGTCACGCGCCGTCAGCTCCCCGTTGATGCATTACGCAACCCGGTGCGTTAGGATGCATCAGACGAAAGGAGCCCCCGTGAACATCGCCCTGCTCGAACCCCTCTCCGTGCCGGAGAGGACCGTGGCCGAGCTCTCCTCCCCCCTCGTGGCCGCCGGCCACAGCTTCAAGGCCTTCCCCACCCGCACCACCGACCCCGACGAGCTGCGGGAACGGGCCGAGGGCGCCGACGTCGTCATCATCGCCAACACGCCGTTCCCGGCGTCGGTGGTCGACGCCCTGCCCAAGCTCAAGCTCGTGGACGTGGCCTTCACCGGCGTGGACCTCGTGGACACCGAGGCCTGCCGCACCCAGGGCGTCACCGTGTGCAACTGCGCCGGCTACTCCGACGCCGCGGTGGCCGAGCTCGTCATGGGCCTCACCGTGGACGTGCTGCGCCACGTGCCGTCGGGCCAGCGGGCCGTGCACGGCGGCGGCACCTCCGAGGGCCTCATGGGCACCGAGATCGCGGGCAAGACCGTGGGCGTCATCGGCACCGGCCGCATCGGCACCCGGGTGGCCCGGCTCTTCTCGGCCTTCGGGGCCAAGGTGCTGGGTTACGCCCGCCACCCCAACCCCGCCTGCATGGACGCCGGGGTGAGCTACCGGGGCCTCGACGCCCTGCTGGCCGAGTCCGACATCGTCACGCTGCACCTGCCGCTCACCGAGGCCACCCGCGGCTTCATCGACGCCGAGAAGATCGCCGCCATGAAGAAGGGCGCCGTGCTCGTGAACTGCGCCCGCGGACCCATCGTGGATGCGAAGGCGCTGGCCGACGCCCTCGTCTCGGGCCACCTGGGCGGCGCCGCCGTGGACGTGTTCGACCAGGAGCCGCCGTTGGACCCGTCGTGCCCGCTCCTCTCGGCGCCCCGCACGGTACTCACGCCCCACGTGGGCTACTACACCGCCGAGGCCATGGAGCGGCGCGCCAAGATCGCCTTCGCCAACGTGGCCGCGTTCTGCGAGGGCAACCCCCAGAACGTGGTGGCGTGACGGGGATCCGCTTCATAAATCCAGCAATGTGACAGAAGTGCCCGACCATTGGGACAAAAGTGTCCGGGTGATGGGACAGCGGAAGGGCGGGCGCGACCGGATCGGTTCCGGCCGCGCCCGCCCTCTTCGGTGACGCTGTGTGACGGCTAGTCCTCGGGGTCCTCGGGGCTCTTGGGGTCCTTGGGGTCGAGCTCGTGGTCGAGCTCCTCCTCGGACTCGTGGGCCTCCTCGCTGCCCAGCTCGTCCAAGCCGCCGTCGCCCGTGGCGTCGCCGGCGGGGGCAACCACGTGGCCCACCTCGGCGGCCTCCTCGTTGGCCTTCTCCTCGGGATGGGCCGCCAGGTACTCGTCCCAGGTGTCGTCGAGCAGGGCCTGCACGGCCTCGCCCTCCACGGTCTCGCGCTCCAGCAGCACGCCGGCCATGGTGCGGATCTGGTCCGCGTGCTCCTCGAGGATGGCCTTGGCCTTCTCGTGGGCCTGGCGCATGATGCGGCTCACCTCGCCGTCGATGCGCAGGGCGGTCTCGGGCGAGTAGTCCTGCTTGTCGGCGTAGTCGCGGCCCAGGAACACCTCGTGCTGGGCCTCGCCGAACACCTGGGTGCCCAGCACCTTGGACATGCCGTAGCGGGTGACCATCTGGCGGGCCAGCTTGGTGGCACGCTCGAGGTCGTTGGAGGCGCCGGTGGTGATGTCCTCGCAGAAGAGCTCCTCGGCGGTGCGGCCGCCCAGCAGCACGGCGATCTGCTCGAACATGGCGTTGCGGGTCTGGAGGAAGTGGTCCTCCTCGGGCAGGGACAGGGTGTAGCCCAAGGCCTGGCCGCGGGGCACGATCGTGATCTTGTGCACCGGGTCGGCGTTGGAGAGGTAGTGGCCCACCAGGGCGTGGCCCGCCTCGTGGAAGGCGATGGTGGTGCGCTCGAGCTCCGACACCACGCGGCTCTTGCGCTCGGGGCCGGCGATGACGCGCTCCATGGCCTCCTCGATCTCCTCCATGCCGATGGCGTCCTTGTCGCGCCGGGCGGCGAGGAGGGCGGCCTCGTTCATGAGGTTGGCGAGGTCGGCGCCGGTGAAGCCGGGGGTGAGCTTGGCGAGGGCGCCGTACTCAACGTCGGGCTCCAGGGGCTTGTTGGCGCTGTGCACCTGCAGGATCTTCTCGCGGCCCTTGACGTCGGGGCGGTCCACCGTGATCTGGCGGTCGAAGCGCCCGGGACGCAGCAGGGCCGGGTCGAGGACGTCGGGGCGGTTGGTGGCGGCGATGAGGATGACCGTGGCGTTGCCCTCGAATCCGTCCATCTCCACGAGGAGCTGGTTCAGGGTCTGCTCGCGCTCGTCGTGGCCGCCGCCCAGGCCGGCGCCGCGCTGACGGCCCACGGCGTCGATCTCGTCGATGAAGACGATGGCGGGCGCGGCGGCCTTGGCCTGCTTGAAGAGGTCGCGCACGCGGCTGGCGCCCACGCCCACGAACATCTCCACGAAGTCGGAGCCCGAGATGGAGAAGAAGGGCACCTGGGCCTCGCCGGCCACGGCCTTGGCGAGCAGCGTCTTGCCGGTGCCCGGAGGGCCCATGAGCAGCACGCCGTGGGGGATCTTGGCGCCCATGCGCTGGAAGCGCTCGGGGTTGACGAGGAAGTCACGGATCTCACGGATCTCGGCCACGGCCTCGTCGATGCCGGCCACGTCGGAGAACTTGACCGTGGGGCGGGTCTCCTCGGTGGTCTTGGCCTTGGTCTTGCCGAACTGCATGGCCCCGGAGTTCTGGCCCTGCATGCGGTTCATGAAGTAGAACATGAACACGATGATGATCACCGTGGGCAGGAGCGCGAAGAGGAAGTCCATGCCGGCCCCGGCGTCGCTCGTGTCGACGGTGAAGTCGGTGTCGGGGTGGGCGGCCATGAGCTCCTCGAGGGAGTCGGCCCCGGCGTAGGAGCTGGTGAACGAGACCAGGTCGGCGTCGCTCCCCACCTTGTCCTGCTCGGTCCAGTAGGTGCCCGTGACCGTGCCCGACGACGAGGACCAGGTGGCGGCCTTCACGCGGCCGGAGTCGACGGCGGCCACGAACTCGCTCGTGGACAGCCGCCCCCCGTTCTTGGGCGCGGCCTGCTGGCTCTGGCCTGCGGCGTCACCGGTGACCTGGGTCCCCTGGGGCTGGCCGGTGCCGCCCATGGACCAGAACAGGTAGGCCGCGCAGGCCACGAGGATGAGAACGTAGAGAAGGCTCGAGCGGGACGGGCCGGGCCCCTTGCCCGACGGCCCCGTGGGTCTTCCCGTGGGTTTTTGATCGGCCATGTGGTTACCCCCTGCCGGTCCGAAGGCCCCTCCCAGCTGTTGGGCGCGCTCGCCCTAGGAGTAGCACTCCGGCTTGAGAACTCCGATGTATGGAAGGTTGCGGTAGCGCTCCGCATAGTCCAGACCATACCCGACGATGAACTCGTTTGGCACGTGGGCGCCCACGAACCTGGGGACCACGGAGCAGTCACGGTCGTCGACGTCCTTGACGAGGAACGCGGCCACCTCCACGGAGGCGGGGCCGCGGGACTGCAGCATGTTGATGAGGTACGACAGGGTGAGGCCGGAGTCGAGGATGTCCTCGACGATGATGACGTGGCGGCCCTCGATGCGGGAGTCGAGGTCCTTGAGGATGCGCACGACGCCGGAGGACGACGTGGCGTCGCCGTAGCTGGAGACGGCCATGAAGTCGATGGTAAGCGGCGCCTTGATGGCCCGCATGACGTCGGCCATGACGACCACGGCGCCCTTGAGGACGCAGACGACCAGCGGGTTCTTGTCGGCGTACTCCTCGGTGATCTCGCGGCCCATCTTCTCCACGATGGCCGCGATGTCCTCCTCCGAGAAGACCACGCGCTCGATGTCGGGGTGCAGCTCTGCCATGACGGCTTCCTCTCCTCGATGCCTCCTCATGCGCCGTGCAGGTTCAATACTAACAGGGTCTTTGTGGCGGGCCCCACACGGCTGCGCTCGTCGGCCCGCACGCCGGCCACCCACACCACGGGGCCCGTGGCGCCGGTGCGCACCACCGGCACGGAGGGGCGGTCGCGGGCCGGCACCCGGGCGTCCTGGAGGAGGTCCGAGAGCCGCTTGGACTGGCCGTGCATGCCCAGGGGGCAGAGCACCTCGCCCGGCTGCGGCGACGCCACCCAGAGCCGGCCGCCCGTGGGCGACACGCCGGAGGCCTCGGCGTCGAGCATGGCCGAGGACGTGCCGCGCTCCGAAGCGAAGGTACGGGCGAGGCCGGGCGGGTCGTCGGCGCCCGAGACGGCCACGAGCGACGCCGTGAGGGTGCGGCCGTCGCCGAGGTCGAGGGTGCCCGGGACGTCGAGCCACGCGCCGCGGAGCACGGCGCCCCCCTCTCGGCCGCGGATGCGAAGCAGCCCGTACTGCACCGAGACATCCACGCCGAGGGGTGCCGTGAACGACCCCTCCCCCGCCGCCACGAGCGACAGCACCCGGGCGATGTGGCGGGCCTCCAGCCGGGCGCCCGGCGCCACCTCGAGCAGGGCCATGCGCACCACGCGGCGGGCGACGGCCACGTCCATGGCGGCGAGGCGGCCGGCGTCCAGGGTGCGGGCGCCGGGGTCCGCGCGGCGGCAGACGTCGCGGAGGGCCCGGGCGGCCACGGAGGTCATGAAGGAGTCCTCGTCGGCCATGAGGTCGCACGAGGTGGCCACGGCCTCCACGAGGCGGGGGTTGCGCTCGGCCGCAGCGGGCACCACGACGTGGCGCACGTAGTTGCGCAGGTAGCGGGTGTCGGCGTTGGTGGCGTCCTCGCGCCAGACCACGCCGTGCATGCGCAGGTAGTCGCAGAGGTCGTCGTGGGTGCGGTCCAGGAGCGGGCGCACGATGCGGTTGCGGCGCCGGGGGATGGACGAGAGCCCCGACGGGCCGGCGCCCTTGAGCGCGTTCATGAAGAAGGTCTCGCAGCGGTCGTCGGCCGTGTGGCCGGTGAGGATGCGCGCGGCCGAGCGGGGGCAGCCCACCTCGGCGCAGAGGCGGTTGGCGAGCCCCGTGGCCTCCTCGTAGCGCACCTGGCGCGCCACGGACTCGAACGACTCGCCCGGCGTGGCGTCGGCGAGCGCGGGCACGTCCACGAACCGCACCGTGCACGGGATGCCGTGGCGGGCCGCGAGGTCGGCCACGAACTCGGCGTCCTCCTCGGCGTCGATGCCGCGGAGGCCGTGGTTCACGTGGAGCACGTGCAGGCGCTCGCGGGCGATGGGGGCGCAGCCGCGGCCGTCGTCGACGTCGAGGCTCGAGGTGGCCGCCATGAGGAGCAGGGCGCAGGAGTCCGCCCCGCCGGAGACCATGAGCACCACTGGGGCGCGCAGGGCGGGGTCGCCGGCGGGGGCGGGGCGCGAGAAGCGCACGGTGCCGGTGCCGTAGCGCTTGGCGACGCTGGTCATGGGTTCCTCCTCGGGCGGACGCGGGACGCGGGGACAGCATTGAAGTGTAGTCTTGTGGAGCCCGAGACACCGTCCCGCCCGCGAGGAGGCCCCATGGAACGCCTGCTGACCCTGCACGTCCTGGCCTCCGGGTCCAAGGGCAACGCCTACCTGGTCGAGGGGCCCGACGGCTCCCTGCTGGTGGACGACGGCCTCTCGCGCAGGGAGCTCCTGCGCCGCGGGACCGAGCTGGGCGTGGACGTGGGGGCTGCCTCCGCCTGCGTGGTGACCCACGAGCACGGCGACCACGTGCGCGGCCTGGCCGTGTGGTGCCGCCACTGGCACGGGCGCCTGGTCGCGAGCGAGGGCACGGCCGCGGCGCGCCCGGCCATGGAGGCCCTGCCCTTCGAGACCGTCGTGCCCGGCGAGGGCTTCTCGGTGGCGGGGCTGGAGGTCTCGACGTTTCCCACGAGCCACGACGTGCGCCAGCCCATGGGCGTGACGGTGCGCTGCGGCGGCGACGCCGTGGGCATCTGCACCGACACCGGCGTGCTGACCCCCGAGGCCGCCCGCGCCCTGACCGCCGTGCGCATCCTCGCCCTGGAGTCCAACCACGACGAGGCCATGCTCCGGGGCGGGCCCTACCCCGCCTACCTCAAGGCCCGCGTGGCCGGCGAGCGCGGGCACCTCTCCAACGCCCAGGCGGCAGCGGCGCTGCCGTCCCTGGTCACCGCCGAGACCGAGGCCGTGGTGGCCATGCACCTCTCACAGGAGAACAACCGGCCCTCCGTGGCCGTGCGGTGCCTGGCGGCTGCGGTGGGCGCCGAGCCGCTGGACGCGCTGGGAGTGCATGCCGCCACGCCCGACGGCCGCCTGCGGGTGCTCGCGGCGGCGCAGGACGCGCCCGTGTCGGTTTTCTAGCGGGTGCCGGGAGGGGCGTCGCCCGCGGCGGGGCTCTTCTAGAATGACGTGAACACACCAAGCCGAGCGGCACCGGGGACGGGAGCGACCATGGCAGAGCACGAGCGGACCGAGCGACCCACCACGGGGCCCGCCATCCCCAACCTGGGGCGCACCCAGCGCGTCACCGGCCTCGACCTGCCGGACTTCGACGACGAGCCGCCCACCGTCTCGGCCCCCACGCCGGAGGACGACCTCTCGGCCGTGGACCCCGCCTTCGAGGGCGGCCTCGACCACCGCTCCCCCGACCCCGAGCTCGCCCGTCCGGCCAACGCCACCCCGCGCCACGCCGCCCCGGCGCCGTCCACGGGCCGCGGCCGCGAAGCCTTCGTGCGCGAGCCGGTGCCCCACGTGACCCAGCCCGCGGTGGACCTCATGAACGAGGACGACACCGAGGGCGCCATCGACTACACCCACGAGTCGGGCTTTACCACGCGCCGCGGCCCCGTGCTCTCCGGCGCCGGGTACCGCCGCAGCCGCGCCGACGAGAAGCGCTTCAAGAAGGACCTCAGGTACGGCCAGTACCTGAGCGTGCCCAAGGGCCGGCGCGACCTCTTCTCCTCCAAGCGCCAGATGCAGCGACGCCGCGTGACCATGGCCCTGGTGGCCGCGATCGCCCTCGCAGTGGTGGCGCTGGTCGTGTGGCTGGTCGTCCGCTAGGACACCGGCGCGACGGCGCGTGACAGCGGGGCCCGGCCCATCTGTCACTTATCTTATTTTACTATTGATGAACCCCGTGCCCATGGGAACCGGCGCGCCACGGCCCCTCTCAAAGGAGACGGGCCGTCACGCCCAAGGGTCCTCCTCCCAGAGGGGCTCCGGCTCTGGCCGACGGTCGCTCCAAGGGTCGTAGCCGTCGTCGTCCTCGTTCTCCGCACGGCAGAACTCCCGGTCGCGGCGCTCGGGCCCGCGGTGCCCGGACTCGCCCCGCCGCCGGTCGCCGCCCGGCGCACCGGCCGTCCCCGGCACGGCCGCGCTCCCGTGGCCCGCCGTCATCGCCCGGCCTCCCCCACGATGTAGGACGCCGCCAGGTTGGCCATGGAGTCGCCGTAGTGGCCCAGGTCCACCGACTCCTTCTTGAGGTTGCCCTCCAGCGCCTCGGTGGGTGCCGCGCACACGGCGGCCTGCACCGCGTCGCCCTGGCGCCACACCACCACGGCCCACACGGTGTCGCCCGAGGTGCCGGCCTTGGCCACGAAGTCGGGGGCGTCGTCCATCTTGGGCGTCACGGTCTGCGGCGTGGCCACCGTCGTGGTGCCCGACGAGGCCTTGAGGCCGCACGCGTTCATGAGCGCGTTGACGCACGACTGGTCCACCTTGAGGGTGCCGGCGTCGGCGGGGGCGCTCTCCTGCGTGACCTGCAGGCGCACGCCGTCGACGGAGGCGCCGGCGGCCAGGGCGTCCGTGGCCCAGAACTGGAAGCCCTCGTAGCGGGCGAAGGGGTTGGGCCCCACCACGACCTCGGGGTCGGCCGCGGGACCGGTCCACGTCATGGTGGCGGCGTTGTCCTTGGAGGCGCCGTAGCGTATGGAGTAGCCGCGGTCGCGCAGGTAGGTGGAGAGATCCTGCGGCCGGCAGGAGAGGTACTCGGTCACGGCGTAGGGCGTGGAGGGGTACGGCGAGCTCACGTTGAGCGTCACCGTGGCGCCCTGCTTGAGGGTGGCGCCGGCGCCGGGGTCGGTGGACACCACGGTGCCCGACTCCTCGTCGGAGGCCACGAGCACCTCCTTGGGCGTGAGCCCGGCCCGCGCCACGGCCTCATGGGCCTCCTCGCTCGAGAGACCCGCGACGTCGGGCACGGTGTAGGGCTGGGCCACCACGAGGGTCACGACATCGTTCTCGGTCACCACGGTGCCGGCGGCAGGCGACGCCGAGATGACCGTGCCCTCCTCGCTGTCGGAGTTCTCGTACTCGATGCGCAGGCGCGCGATGCCCCGCTTCTCCAGGGCCTGCTTGGCGTCGTCGAGGTTCATGCCCTCCACGTCGGGGACGGAGCGCTCCACGCCCACGCCCAGCGCTACCACGGTGCCGGGGTCCACGCGGCGGCCGGGGGCCGGGTCCTGCTCCACGACCTTGCCCACGTTGCCGTCGGAGACCACGTCGGACGTCGCCACCGAGAAGCCCCCGTCCTGCAGGAGCTGTGTGGCCTGGGCCTGGTCCATGCCCACGGTGTCGGGCAGGGTGCGGCCGCCCCAGAGCTCCATGCGCCAGGTGATGAAGGCCGCGAGCAGCGCCAGGGCGGCGAGAAACACGGCGACGGCCGAGACGAGCCCGAGCCGGGACGAGCGCCCCTTGGCGGCGGCGGGCTCCGGGGGCACGGGGAAGACCGGGCCGGTCTCGCCGGGGAAGGCGCCCGTGGCGGCGGGGTCGAACGGGTCGTGGCCTGCGTCGTCGGCGGCCCCGCCGAAGTCCCGCGGACGGGCCTGCTCGCGGGTGGCGTCGAGGCCGTCCGGCACCGGGGCCGGCTCGGCCTTGGGGATGGGCTCCGTGGGCGGGACGTCGGCGGCATCGGGGGTGCAGGCAGCCGGGACGGCGTCGGCCCTGGCGGCGTCGGGCTCGGGGGCCGAGGGCGCCTCCCGGGGCGCACCCGTCAGGTCGCCGGCGTCGCCCTTATCGGCCGGGGCGTCGTCGACGGGCGCCGGGGTCACCGGGCGCCCGCACTCGGGACAGAACTTGGCGTTGTCAGGCAGCCCGTGGCCGCAGCCGTCGCAGATCATGCAGTCCTCCAGCCGACTCCGTGCGGCACGCGCATTGAAGAATCCGGGGCAATTATCCCGCTAACGGCCCTGCCGCGGTAGCCCGGCACGGGACCGCCCGAGGGCCTCAACCCCTTCATTCCCGTTCCGGGGCCCCAGCACCGTCTGCCCCGCAGCACGGGAGGAGGGGCCCGCGCCACCGGGCACGGACCCCTCCTCAGCAGGTCGATGCGGTCAGGAACGCTACTCCTGGATGTGCACGTCGTCGGGCTCCACGGCCTCCTCGACGTCGACCTCCGCCTCCCCGGGCACGGCGTCGTCGAGCTTGGCGTGGAAGCCGTTGGCCTCGTCCACGTCCACGCACACGGTGTCGCCCTCGCGCACGCGGCCGTTGATGACGAGCGTGGCCACGTTGTCCACGACCTGGCGCTGGATGAGGCGCTTGAGCGGGCGGGCGCCGAAGACCGGGTCGAGGCCCTCGAGGGCCAGGGCCTGGACGGCGGCCGGGGTCAGGCGCAGCTTGATGCGCTGGTTGGCCAGGCGGTCGCGCACGTCGGCGAGCTGGATGTCCACGATCTTCTCGATGTCGTCGAGCATGAGGGCGTGGAAGACCACGACGTCGTCGATGCGGTTGAGGAACTCGGGCTTGAACGTGGCGCGCAGGGCCTCGTTGACCTGCTCGGTGACCTCCTCCGGGTGGGCGATGGCGTTGGCGCTCGCGATGTACTGGGAGCCCACGTTGCTCGTCATGATGATGATCGTGTTCTTGAAGCTCACCACGCGGCCCTGGCCGTCGGTGAGACGGCCGTCGTCGAGCACCTGCAGCAGGATGTTGAAGACGTCGGGGTTGGCCTTCTCCATCTCGTCGAGCAGGATGACCGAGTAGGGGCGCCTGCGGACGGCCTCGGTGAGCTGGCCGCCCTCGTCGTAGCCCACGTATCCCGGAGGGGCGCCGATGAGGCGCTGGACGCTGAACTTCTCCATGTACTCGGACATGTCGATGCGCACCAGGGCGTGCTCGTCGTCGAAGAGGTACTCGGCGAGGGCCTTGGCGAGCTCGGTCTTGCCCACGCCGGTGGGCCCGAGGAAGAAGAAGCTGCCGATGGGGCGGTCGGGGTCGGACAGGCCGGCGCGGCTGCGGCGCACGGCGGCGGCCACGGCCTTGACGGCATCGTCCTGGCCGATGACGCGGCGGTGCAGCTCCTCCTCGAGGTTCTGCAGCTTGTCCATCTCGCCCTGCATCATCTTGGTCACAGGCACGCCGGTCCAGCTGGAGACCACGTCGGCGATCTCGCCGGTGGTGACCTCCTCCTTGAGCATGCCGTCGTCGGTCTTGTCCTCGAGGAGCTTCTCGGCCTCGTCGTACTGGCGCTGGAGCTCGGGGATGGTGGCGTAGCGCAGCTCGGAGGCGCGGGCGAGGTCGCCGGAGCGCGTGGCGCGCTCCTCCTCGCTGTGGGCCTCGTCGATCTGGCGCTTGAGGTCCTGCACGCGGTCGATGGCGCCCTTCTCGTTCTGCCAGGCGGCCTTCACGCCGTCCAGCTTCTCGCGCATGCCGGCCATCTCGCGGCGCAGCTGCTCCAGGCGGTCCTTGGAGACGGCGTCCTCCTCCTTCATGAGGGCCTGCTCCTCGATCTGCATCTGGGTCATCTGGCGGTCGAGGGCGTCGATCTCGGCCGGCATGGAGTCGAGCTCCATGCGCAGGCGGCTGGCCGCCTCGTCGACGAGGTCGATGGCCTTGTCGGGCAGGAAGCGGTCGGAGATGTAGCGGTTGGAGAGGTCGGCGGCCGAGACGAGGGCGGCGTCCGTGATGCGCACGCCGTGGTGCATCTCGTACTTCTCCTTGAGGCCGCGGAGGATGGAGATGGTGTCCTCCACCGTGGGCTCGGAGACGAGCACGGTCTGGAAGCGGCGGGCCAGGGCGGCGTCCTTCTCGATGTACTTGCGGTACTCGTCGAGGGTGGTGGCACCGATGGCGCGCAGCTCGCCGCGGGCGAGGGCCGGCTTGAGGATGTTGCCGGCGTCCATGGAGCCCTCGGTGGCCCCGGCACCCACGATGGTGTGCAGCTCGTCGATGAACAGGATCACCTGGCCGTCGGACTTCTGCACCTCCTTGACCACGCTCTTGAGGCGCTCCTCGAACTCGCCGCGGTACTTGGCGCCGGCGACGAGGGCGCTCATGTCGAGCTCGACGATGTCCTTGTCCTTGAGGGTGGAGGGCACGTCGCCGGCCACGATGCGCTCGGCCAGGCCCTCGACGATGGCGGTCTTGCCCACACCGGGCTCGCCGATGAGGACGGGGTTGTTCTTGGTGCGGCGCGAGAGCACCTGGACGGTGCGGCGGATCTCCTCCACGCGGCCGATCACCGGGTCGAGCTTGCCCATGCGGGCGAGCTCGGTGACGTTGCGGCCGTAGCGCTCGAGGGCCTCGAACTCCGGCTTGGCGTCGGCGCTCGTGACGTGCTCGTCGCCGCGGAGCTCCTCGTAGGCGGCCTGGACGCGCTTGGCGGTGAGGCCGGCGCCGTTGAGGATGGAGCCGGCGGCACCCTTGTCCTCGCAGAGGGCCACGAGCAGGTGCTCGGTGGTCACATAGGAGTCGCCCATCTTGGCGGCGAGCTTCTCGGCCTCGTCGAAGACCTTCACGAGGCCGCGCGAGAGCCCCATCTGCGACAGGCCCGAGCCGGAGACCTTGGGCTCCTTGGCGATGGCGTCGTCGGCCTGGTGCTCGAGGGAGCGGGGGTTGGCGCCGATCTTCTCGATGATGGAGTCGAGGTTGCGCTCGCCTGAGGCCAGGAGCGCCTTGAGCAGGTGCACCGGCTCGCAGGCGCTCGCGTCGACGTCGGTCGCGATGCCGAGGGCCGTCTGGAGGGCCTCGGCCGCGGTGACGGCGAGCTTGTTGACGTTCATGCGATACCTCCCATTACACGTATCGATGGGGTTCTGTGGGGGCTTCTGCCCCCGAACCCGGGTCTTTTGAATCAGTCGCCCACGTTGCCCTGAAGAAATCCACGGAGGACCTGCTCGGGCCCTTTGCCGTCGTAGGGGGCGAGGGCGGTTATGCGGACCTGGGTGCGGAACTCGCTGACCTGGTCCTCCAGTTCGCGGACGCGCGCCCGCAGCTGGTCGATCTCGTCGTCCCGGGCCTCGGCGCGCTCGCGCATCTCGAGGATGCGCACCACGCCGGCCAGGTTGATGCCCTCGTCGGTGAGCCTGCCGATGAGGTGCAGCCGGTCGATGTCCGCCTGGCTGTACAGCCTGGTGTTGCCCCGGGAGCGGCCGGGGCTGACGAGGCCCTTCTGCTCGTAGACCCTGAGGGTCTGCGGGTGCATGCCGGTGAGCTCGGCGGCCACCGAGATCATGTAGAGGGGCTTGGTGCGGTTGGCCTTGGGGCCCTGCGGTTCTTTCATCGTTGCCTCCTCCAGAGATTCGAGGCCTGCCCGGAGGCCGCTACTTGGACTTGGACGCCTTGGCAGCGTCCTTGACGAGCTTCTCTATGTCGCGGCGGTAGTCGTGGTGGTCGGCGGCCTGGGCCTCCTCGAGCGCGGCGCGCTCCTCCTTGGAGAGGCGCGTGGGCACCTCCACCTTCACCGTCACGTACAGGGCACCCTTGGCACCCTTCTTCTTGACGTTGGGCGCGCCCAGGTCCTTGAAGCGGAAGACCTTGCCGTCCTGGGTGGCCTTGGGCACCTTGAGGCGCACGGTCTTGCCCTCGGGGGTGGGGATCTCCACCGTGGCGCCGAGGGCGGCCTCGTAGATGGAGATGGGCAGGTCCATGCGGACGTCGGCGCCGTCGCGCTTGAAGACGGGGTGCTCGGCCACACGGGTGGTGATCACAAGGTCGCCGCGCTCGCCGCCGTTGCGCCCGAACTCGCCGCGCTTGCGGTAGCGCAGCTTGCCGCCGTTGACGGCGCCGGCCGGGATCTTGACCGTGAGGCTCTGCTCCTCGCCCGTGGACGGGATGCGGTAGGTGACTTTGCGCTGGGCGCCCGTGAGGGCCTCCTCGAAGGTCACGTCGATGGACATGGTGAGGTCCCCGCCCTTTTGGACGCGGTTGCCGGGGTTGCCCCCGCCGAAGATCGACGAGAAGTCGAAGCCGCCGAAGCCGCCGTCGTCCTGGGCCGAGGCGGCGCCGCCGCCGAAGCCGCTGAAGATGTCGGAGAAGTCGAAGCCGCCGTCCGTGTAGGTGTAGGCCCGGCCGCGGCCGCCGTCGCCGCCGAAGTCGGCGCCGGGGATGCCCCCGAACATCAGGACCTGGTCGTACTCCTTGCGCTTCTCGGGGTCGGAGAGCGTCTCGTACGCCTCGGAGATCTCCTTGAACTTCTGCTCGTCTCCACCGGCGTCGGGATGGTGCTTCTGAGCCAGCTTGCGGAAGGATTTCTTGATCTCGTCGGCCGACGCGTCGCGGGAGACGCCCAGCACGTCGTAGAAGTTCTTCTTAGGCATCGAGTTCGCACCCCCTTTCTTTGGGTTCTCGCGAAAGCGCGCCCGGGACGTTGCTCGGCCCGGGCGCGCTTGGTTCGGGTTGTTCCGTCACCGGGGCATGTACCCCCGATGGCCGTGCGGGTGCCGTGGCGACCCGCGCGTCAAGCGGGTCCTAGGCGGTTTCCCCGCCGTCGTCGGCGGGGGCCGGGCGCTTGGGGCCGCCCATGGTCACGGAGACCATGGCCGGGCGGATCACCTTGCCGCCCATGGCGTACCCGCGCCGCAGCACCTGGGCCACGGAGTCGTCGTAGGCCTCGGCGTCCTGCACCTGGCCCACGGCCTGCTCGCGCAAGGGGTCGAAGGCCTCGCCGGGGCGGTCGATGACCTCGACGCCCTCGCGCTCGAGGACGCCCACGATCTTGGCGTGGACGTTGGCGATGCCGGCGCCCAGCTCCTTCACCTGGGCGTCGTCGATGCCCTGGGCGTGCTCCACGGCGCGCTCGAGGTCGTCGATGGCCGGGAGCAGGCTCTCCACGAGCTTCTCGGTGGCGCGGGCGCGCTCGGCCACGCGCTCCGCGGCCGTGCGCTTGCGGTAGTTGTCCCAGTCGGCCTGCAGTCGGGCCACGCGGGCCGCGGCGTCGGCCGCCTCGGTCTGGGCCTTCTGGACCTCGTCCCGGGCGTCGGCCAGCTGCTTCTGCAGCTCGTCGCGGTCGGCGCGCATCTTGTCGGCGTCCTTGGCGAGGTCGTCCTTGGCGGCCTGCTCGCCGGCACGGATGGCAGCCTCGACCATCTCGGGGTCGAGCTCCTCGTTCTGATCCACGGTTGTCGCCTCCTCCAAAGGGACGTCCCGGGGCGCGGGGCCCCGGGACGGGTCGTGCGGCGTGTCAGGGCCTCTTACTTCTCGTCCTCGTCATCGACGACCTCGTAGTCGGCGTCGACCACGTCGTCGTCGGAGGAGCCGGCGTCCTGGGCGGCGCCGTCCTGGGCGCTGGAGTAGACGACCTCGGCCAGCTTGTGGCCGACCTCCTGGAGCTTGTCGCCGGCGGCCTTGATGGCGTCGATGTCCTGACCCTCGAGGGCCTTCTTGGCCTCCTCGACGGCGGCGTCGGCCTCGGACTTCATGTCGGCGGGCACCTTGTCGCCGAGGTCCTTCAGGGTCTCCTCGGTGGAGTAGGCCAGGCTGTCGACCTGGTTGCGGACCTCGATGTCGGCCTTGCGCTGCTTGTCCTCCTCGGCGTTGGCCTCGGCGTCCTTGACCATGCGGTCGACTTCCTCGTCGGACAGGGCGGTGGAGCCGGAGATGGTGATCTGCTGCTCCTTGCCGGTGCCGAGGTCCTTGGCGGAGACCTTCACGATGCCGTTGGCGTCGATGTCGAAGGTGACCTCGATCTTCGGGGTGCCGCGGCGGGCGGCCGGGATGCCGGTGAGCTGGAAGCGGCCGAGGCTCTTGTTGTCGGCGGCGAACTCGCGCTCGCCCTGGAGCACGTTGATCTCGACGGAGGTCTGGTTGTCGGCGGCCGTGGAGTAGATCTCGGTCTTGGAGGTCGGGATCGTGGTGTTGCGGTCGATCATCTTGGTCATGACGCCGCCCATGGTCTCGACGCCGAGGGACAGCGGGGTGACGTCCAGCAGCAGGATGCCGTCGACGTCGCCGGTGAGCACGCCGCCCTGGACGGCGGCGCCGTCGGCCACGACCTCGTCGGGGTTCACGGACATGTTCGGCTTCTTGCCGGTGATCTTCTGCACGAGCTCCTGCACGGCGGGCATGCGGGTGGAGCCGCCCACGAGGATGACCTCGTCGATGTCGGAGATGTTGAGGCCGGCGTCCTTGAGGGCCTTGGTCACAGGCTCCTTGCAGCGGTCGAGCAGGTCGCGGGTGAGGCGCTCGAACTCGGCGCGGGTGAGCGTGTAGTCGAGGTGCTTGGGCGCGTTGTCGACCGAGGTGATGAAGGGCAGGTTGATGGTGGCCTGCTGGGCGCTGGAGAGCTCCTTCTTGGCGTTCTCGGCGGCCTCCTTCAGGCGCTGCAGGGCCATGGGGTCCTTGCGGAGGTCGACGCCCTCCTCCTTCTGGAACTTGTCGGCGGCCCAGTCGATGATGCGCTGGTCCCAGTCGTCGCCGCCCAGGTGGTTGTCGCCGTTGGTGGCGAGGACCTCGGTCACACCGTCGGCGAGCTCGAGCAGGGAGACGTCGAAGGTGCCGCCGCCCAGGTCGAAGACCAGGATCTTCTGGTCGCCGTCGGCCTTCTCGAGGCCGTAGGCGAGGGCGGCCGCGGTGGGCTCGTTGACGATGCGCTTGACCTCGAGGCCGGCGATCTTGCCGGCGTCCTTGGTGGCCTGGCGCTGGGCGTCGTTGAAGTAGGCGGGGACGGTGATGACGGCCTCGGTGATGGTCTCGCCGAGGTACTTCTCGGCGTCGGCCTTCATCTTGGCGAGGGTCATGGCGCTGATCTGCTCGGGGGTGTAGTCGGTGCCCTCGATGTCGATGACCACGCGGCCGTCCTTGCCCGGCTTCACGGTGTAGGGGACGGTCTTGATCTCGCTCTGGACCTCGTCGAACTTGCGGCCCATGAAGCGCTTGACGGAGAAGACGGTGTTCTGCGGGTTGGTGACGGCGCGGTTCTTGGCCGCCTTGCCCACGAGACGCTCGCCGTCGGGCTGGAACGACACCACGGACGGGGTGGTGCGGTCGCCCTCGGCGTTCACGATGATGGTGGGCTCGCCGCCCTCCAGGACCGCCATGGCGGAGTTGGTGGTGCCGAGGTCGATGCCCAGAATCTTGTTTGCCATAACTGGCCTTCCTTTCATGCCTGCCTCGTGGTGCAGGGCCCTGTGGCGGCCGAGGGGGCCGTCAATGCCGGCGTTACACTGGTGAGGCTTATATCCTTTGCGGAACATACTACACATAATCTAAGTCTGGGCAACATATATTTTCTGGTTCTCCACAACTCAGAGTGCCGGAGCATGCGCAGGTGGCCTCATGGAGCCTTATCACCGCTGGTGGGAGCCGCTAACAGGGGACTGGCAACCGTGAACGCGTTGTGTGGGGAGCAAATACCTGTAGACAGGTGGTATATAAACCATGTACCTGCAACTTTGGCTAACTTTTTGGCGGTGGACACGCTGCGGAAAAGTCCAGAACCTGTTCTTGCAAAGCCCGCCATTCTTGCTATATTCACTTCACACGGGGCCCGCGCGCGCCGCGGGCCGACTACCCCGACGATCGGAGAGAACCATGGCCCATCCTGTTATCGATGCCGACGAGTGCATCTGCTGCGGCGTGTGCGTCGACACCTGCCCCACCGACACCCTCGAGCTCGGCGACGAGTGCGCCGTCGTGGCCAACGAGGACAACTGCATCGCCTGCGGCCAGTGCATGGAGGCCTGCCCCACCGGTGCCATCACCGAGATCGTCGAGGACTAGCCCTCCCGACGGCATCCAGCCCCACCAGACGCCCCCGGACGCCCAGCGCACCCGGGGGCGTTTCTTGTGGGAGACCTCGCCGAAGGCCAGTTGACGAATTGTCGGATCTGTATATTGACAGCGTGTCAAACAGAGTCCTAGGCTGATGTCGATTTGAAAGGGGAGTCCATGGGCCAGCAAAGGGATAGGGGGCGCGACCGGCGACGGGAGGAACTCCTCTGCGCCGCCCGCGACCTCTACCAGGAGAAGGGGCTGGCCCACACCTCCGTCCAGGACATCACCGACCGCGTTGGCGTCACGCGCTCGCTTTTCTATCATTACTTCAGCGACAAGGACGCCGTGACCTCCGCGGTGCTCGACGACTACGTGGATGACTACGTGGAGGCCCTCTCCTACTGGAACGAGCGGCGCCGGAAGGGAGACGTGGACGAGGCCCTCCTCTCGGTGGTGCGGCTCGTGCGCAACGCCATCCTCGAGAAGGACTCGTTCCGGTCCGACCTCAACTCCACCGAGAACACCTCGCTCTACCTCGGTTTCATCCATCGGGTGGTCGACCACACCGCCCACTACCTCATAGACACCACCGTGAAGGACTACGGGAGCCTCCACACCATAGAGACCGACCACCTCTACGAGACCCTCTACATGCTCATCACCGGTGTCATCGGGCTCCTGCGCAACAACCCCGCCGTCGACGACGAGACGGCGGCCGACATCGTCGCGCAGACGCTCCATATAGACAGGTCCCACGATTAAGGGAGGAAGCGAATGTTGTTTTCCGTGTACGGGCCGAACGCGCTCTACCAATGGCTGGGGCTGTTCATGGTCCTGGGGGCCCTCATCGGCCTCAACGAGTTCGCCCGGAGGAGCAAGACCGGCGGCATCGTCATGTTCTTCGGCGTGTGCGGCGTCATGACGGTCTACTGCCTGGCCGTCGAGATCGGCGCGGCCATGGGCGCCGAGTGGGCGCTCAACAACCCCACGCACACCGACATGAACAGCTGGTTCCACTACGCCAAGGTCTACGCGGCCACGGCGGGGTGCATCGGCTTCATGATGCTCAAGTACGGCTGGGGCAAGATCGGCCGCTCCCACTGGTTCAAGGCATTCCCCTTCATCATCGTGGCCATCAACATTCTTATCGCCGTGGTGAGCGACTTCGAGAGCGCCTTCCGCGCCTTCGGCACCACGTGGGTCTCCACCGAGGGCGTGACCCTCTACGGCGGCTGGCACAACGTCTTCAACGGCATCGCCGGCCTCATCAACATCTTCTGCATGACCGGCTGGTTTGGCATCTACATCTCCAAGAAGCGCCAGGACATGCTGTGGCCCGACATGACGTGGGTGTTCATCATCGCCTACGACCTGTGGAACTTCTGCTACACCTACAACAACCTGCCCACCCACTCCTGGTACTGCGGCGTGGCCCTGCTGTTTGCCCCGACCATCGCCGGCCTGTGGTGGAACAAGGGCGGCTGGATCCAGAACCGCGCCTTCACCCTCTCCATCTGGTGCATGTTCGCCCAGATGGTCCCGATGTTCACCAACGACTCCGTCTTCGCGGCCGACTCCGTGAACAACCCCAACGTGAACCTCGTCGTCTCGATCGTGGCCCTCGCCGCCAACGTCGCGGCCCTCGCCTACATCCTCTACCGCGCCAAGAAGCTCGGCGTGAACCCCTACAAGCAGGAGGTCTTCGTGGGGACCAAGGACTTCCGCGAGGCCATGGAGCGCCGCGCCAGCACCGAGTACCTGCTCGAGACCGAGCCCAAGAGCGCCACGCCCGCCGAGATCGCCGAGATGGTGGCCTACAACTCCCTGCCCGCCGAGGGCACCCCGGGCTTCGTCTACGTGGCCGAGGAGAACGTCACCCGACAGGGCTAGCACCCTCACGGCAAGGAACCACCGGACGGTGTCGCACCACCGCCCCCAGGCCCGTCGACGGCACCGGCCGTCGGCGGGCCTTTCCATGGGCGCCCGGCGTGACAGCGGTGCCTGGACCATCTGCCACTTCGCCTATTACGTGATTTATGGTGGGACAAAAGTGCCCGACCATTGGGACAAAAGTGTCCGGGTGGTAGGACAGGGGCTATGCTGGGGGCACGACGCAGCACGATGACCGGCGCACATCTGCCGAGAGGGGCACCATGGACGTCTTCCAGTCGCTTCGCCAGAGCCGCGAGCTCACGGAGAACGAGCGCATGATCGCCGGCTACGTGCTCGACCACCCCGAGGAGGTGGCCCGCATGAGCTCCCGCGAGCTCGCACGGCGCACCTACACCAACCCCACGGCGGTGCTGCGCTTCTCCCGGAAGCTCGGGTTCGACAACTTCAACGACTTCAAGGTCAACATCGTGAGCGACCTCAAGCGCGCCCGCATGGACGGCGTGCGCGTGCGGCCCACGGACGCCCCCGTGGCCGTCTGCGACAAGATGGCCCATCTCAACGCCCGCATCGTCGAGGAGACCAAGCGCAAGCTCTCCATGCGCACCCTCCGGCAGGTGGCCTCCCTCATCGAGGGGGCTGCCGCCGTCGACTTCTTCGCCACGGACCTCAACGCGGCCGTGGCCTCCTACGCCACCCACATCCTCTGCCTCACCGGCAAGCTCTGCTGCGTCCTGGACACCCTCGACCGCTCCGTCTACTCGGCCCTGGTCGCCCCGGCCGACCACGTGGCCTTCCTGGTGAGCAAGTCGGGCATGGACCGGACGCTGCTCGAGGTGGCAGACGTCCTCAAGGGGCGCCGCGTGCCCACGGTGGCCATCACGGCCTCCCCCAACGCCCCTCTGGCCGGCCGCTGCGACCACGTCTTGGAGGCCTTCTACTTCACCCGCAGCGAGCGGTTCGGCGAGATGGTCTTCGGCACGTCGTGCAAGTACCTCTACGACACGCTCTTCGCCATGGTCTACGCCGGGAGCACGGAGCGCGTGGAGGCCCTGGCCCGCTCCTACGACGCCCTCTACTACGACCGCCTCGACCGCAGCGGCGTGCCCGGGGGCTCCCTGCCCTATTACGACGACTCCGAGCTCCCCGACTGACGCATCGTCACGGCCTCATCCAAAATTAAGGGACCACTTCCGTAACAATGCGTCCTTCCGCGCCGCGCGGGCCCGGGAGCCCTCCCCGCCTCCGTAGTCTTCGGGTTGTACAGACGAGACCCGCAGACAAAGGAGGCACAGATGCTGCGAGACGGGTTCCTCTGGGGCGGCGCCGTGGCCGCCCACCAGGTGGAGGGCGCCTTCGACGAGGGCGGCCGGGGCCTCTCGGTGGCCGACGTCATGACCGCCGGCTCCGCGACCGAGCCCCGCCGCATCACCGACGGCGTGCTCACCGGCGAGCGCTACCCCAACCACAAGGGCATCGACTTCTACCACCGCTACGAGGAGGACCTCGACCTCTTCGCCGAGATGGGCTTCACGTGCCTGCGCACGTCCATCTCCTGGAGCCGCATCTTCCCCGAGGGCGACGAGGCCGAGCCCTGCGAGGAGGGGCTGGCCTTCTACGACCGCCTCTTCGACGCCATGCTCGCCCGCGGCATCGAGCCGGTGGTGACCCTCTCGCACTTCGAGATGCCCCTCGGCCTCGTGCGCCGCTACGGCGGCTGGACCGACCGCAGGCTCATCGACCTGTTCCTGCGCTTCGCCGAGACGTGCTTTGCGCGCTACGCGCCCAAGGTGCGCTGGTGGATGACCTTCAACGAGATCAACAACCAGTTCAACACCGCCAACCCCATCTTCGCCTGGACCAACTCCGGCGTGGTGCTCTCCGAGCACGACGACCCCGAGCGCACCATGTACCAGGTGGCCCACTACCAGTTCGTGGCCAGCGCCCTGGCCGTGGCGGCCGCGCACCGCGTGGACCCCGGCCTCAAGGTGGGCTGCATGGTGGCGGCCGACTTCACCTACCCCTACAGCTGCAACCCCTCCGACGTCCTCATGGCCCAGGACGCCTGCCACTCCACGTACTTCTTCACCGACGTCATGTGCCGCGGCGCCTACCCCCACTACGCCCGGCGCCGGTTCGAGCGCGAGGGCTGGGAGCTCGACGTCACCGGGGACGACCTCGCCGCCCTCGCCGCGGGCACCGTGGACTACATCGGCTTCTCCTACTACATGAGCAACACCGTGCGGTTCGACCATGTGGGCGACATCTCCGAGTCCACCGCCCACTCCGACGAGCACATGGTGGACAACCCCTACCTCCCGCAGTCCGACTGGGGCTGGACCATCGACCCGCAGGGCCTCCGCTACGCCCTGCGCTGCTTCGACGAGCGCTACGGGCTGCCGCAGTTCGTGGTGGAGAACGGCATCGGGCTCTTCGAGGAGCTCGACCGCGACGCCGTGGAGGCCGGCGGCTGGGCCGTGGAGGACGACGAGCGCATCGAGTTCCTCGCCGGCCACATCCGCGAGATGGAGCAGGCCGTGGACGTCGACGGCGTGGACCTCGTGGGTTACACCCCCTGGGGCTGCATCGACCTCGTGAGCTTCACCACCGGCGAGTACGCCAAGCGCTACGGGTTCGTCTACGTGGACACCAACGACGACGGCAGCGGCACCGGCGACCGCTTCAAGAAGAAGAGCTTCGACTGGTTCAAGCGGGTCATCGCCACCAACGGCGCCGACCTGGGCGACCGATAGACCGACGGAAAACCGAGACCCCAGAAGGAGGGACCAATGAAGTACGAGAAGGAAGGCCGCGAGATCCTGGAGCTCGTGGGCGGCGGCGAGAACGTGCGCTCGCTCGTGCACTGCGCCACCCGCCTGCGCTTCGAGCTCGCCGACGAGGACGTGGCCGACGACGACCGCATCTCCGCGCTGCCCTACGTCCTCAAGGTGATCCGCAGCGGCGGCCAGTACCAGGTGGTCATCGGCCCCGCCGTGCACGACTACTACCTGGCCGTGCTCGACGCCGCCGGCATGAGCCCCGACGACACGCCCGCCGAGAAGGGGGGCGGCGCCAAGCAGAGCCCCATGGACGCCCTGCTCAAGGTGGTCTCCGGCGCGTTCTCGCCCATCATCCCGCTCATGGCGGGCGCCGGCATGATCAAGGCCGTGCTCACCCTGCTCACCACCCTCGGCCTGCTCTCCGACGCGAGCAGCACCTACGCCGTGCTCGCGGCCGCCGGCAACGCCTGCTTCTACTTCCTGCCGGTGTTCCTGGGCTACACCATCTCCAACCAGCTGGGCGCCAACCCCTTCGTGGGTGCCGCGGTGGGCGCCGCCCTGCTCGACCCCAACTTCGAGGCGCTCGTGGGCGTCGAGGGGACCGACTTCCTGGGGCTCCCGCTGCAGGCCGTCGCCTACGGCTCCACGGTGTTCCCCATCTTCATCGCCGCGCCCATCTACAGCCTTATCGACCGCGGGCTGCGCAAGGTGGTGCCCCAGGCCGTCCAGCTGTTCCTGGTGCCCATGCTCTGCCTGATGGTGGTCGTGCCCTTCACGGCCCTCGTCTTCGGGCCGTTCGGCAACAACGTGGGCGACGCCGTGGCCGCCGCCGTGAACTGGCTCTTCGAGAGCAGCACCTTCGTGGCCGGCCTCGTCTTGGGCGCCGTGTACCCGTTCCTCACCGTGCTCGGCCTGCACTGGGGCTTCACCCCCATCACCCTGCAGAACCTCGAGGTCTCCGGCGGCGACTTCATCGAGGGTGCGGCCGTGTGCGCCGTGTGGGCCCAGATCGGCATCGCCCTGGGCTGCTTCATCCGCGCCAAGCGCGGATCCAAGATCCGCGACATCGCCGGCCCCACCGCCATCACCGGCTTCTTCGCCGGCGTGACCGAGCCCATCCTCTACTCCATCATCATGGAGCACAAGCGCCTCATGGCCATCGTGGCCGTCTCCGGCGGCCTCGGCGGCGCCTGGAACGGCTTCGTGGGCGCCACCATGGACGCCTACGTGTTCCACAACATCTTCTCCATCGCCACCCTGTCCTACGGCCCCATGCCCCTATGCGTGGTGGGCATGGCCATCTCCGCCGTGGCCGGGTGCGTGCTCACCGTCCTGTTCGGCTTCACCGAGGAGGACGCCCCCGCCCTCGAGCCCGCCGCCACCCACGACGCCGCGGCGCTGGTCTCCAACCCCGACCCCGATGCCGGCGAGCCCGCCATCGTGACCGGCCTCTCCAGCCCGGCCGACGCCGTCACCGTCTCCGTGGTGTCGCCCGCCCAGGGCCGGGCCATCCCGCTCTCCGAGGTCCACGACGACCTTTTCGCCAGCGGTGCCATGGGCAGGGGCGCCGCGGTGGTCCCCGAGTCCGACATGATCTGCGCCCCCTGCGACGCCACCGTGACCATGGTGTTCGACACCAAGCACGCCATCGGCCTCACCACCCCGGAGGGCGTGGAGCTGCTCGTGCACATCGGCATCGACACCGTGAAGCTGGGCGGCGAGGGCTTCAGCGCCAAGGTGGCCGTGGGCGACACGGTCAAGGCCGGCGACCCGATGATGGCCATCGACCGCGAGCTCATCGCCTCCCGCGGCTTCTCGCTGGACACCCCCGTGCTGGTCATGAACTCCGACAGGGTGCGCGCCGTGAACCCGGCCGCCCCCGGGCAGGTGGAGTGCGGGGCGCCGCTCATGGACATCGAGCTGTAGCAGGGCCCTCCCGGACCGAGGCCCGGGACCTTGCACCAGCGGAAGCGACCCGAGGGGGCCTGTGCATCGCCGGATGCGCAGGCCCCCTCTCAAGCGTGACAGCGGTGCCTGGACCATCTGCCACTTCGCCTATTACGTTGTTGATGGTGGGACAAAAGTGCCCGACCATTGGGACAAAAGTGTCCGGGTGGTGGGACAGGGGGCGTCAGGCGATGGCGGCCAGGGCCTGCTCCAGGTCGGAGATGATGGCCTCGGGGCTCTCCAGGCCGCAGGACAGGCGCACGAGGCCCGGCCCCACGCCCGCGGCGGCGAGCTGGTCGTCGGTGAGCTGGCGGTGGGTGGAGCTCGCCGGGTGCAGGGCGCAGGTCTGGGAGTCGGCCACGTGCACCTCGATGCGCACCATCTCCAGGGCGTCGAGCAGCGCCGCGGCACGCTCGCGGCCGCCGGAGAGCACGAACGAGATGACCCCGCAGCAGCCGCTCGGCAGGTACTTTCCGGCGAGGTCGTGGTCGGGGCTCGACTCCAGCCCCGGGTAGCTCACCGACTCCACCTCGGGACGGCCCTCGAGCCAGCGGGCCACGGCCAGGGCGTTGGAGCCGTGCTGGGCCATGCGCAGGGGCAGGGTCTCCAGGGTCTCGTTGAGGATGAACGCGTTGGTGGCCGGCGGGTAGCAGCCGAGGTCGCGCATGAGCTGCACGCGGGCCTTCACGATGTAGGCCGAGTCGCCGAAGTCGCGGGTGTAGACGGTGCCGTGGTAGCTCTCGTCGGGCTCGGTGAGGCCCGGGAAGCGGCCGGAGGCCTCCCAGTCGAACCGCCCGGAGTCCACGACGACGCCGCCCACGGTCATGGCATGGCCGTCGATGTACTTGGTGGTGGAGTGGGTGACGATATCGGCACCCCAGTCCATGGGCCGGCAGAGCACCGGCGTGGGGAAGGTGTTGTCCACGATCAGGGGCAGGCCGGCCCGATGGGCGGCCGCGGCGAAGGTCTCGATGTCGAGCACGTCGAGGGCCGGGTTGGCCACGGTCTCGCCGAAGACCGCCTTGGTGGTTCCGTCCACGGCGGAGAGGATCTCGTCCTCGGTGGCGCGGGGCCCCACGTAGCGGGTCTCGATGCCAAAGCGCCTGAGCGTGACCGAGAAGAGGTTCACCGTGCCGCCGTAGATGGCGCTCGACGCCACGATGGAGTCGCCGGCCGAGGCCACGTTGAGCACGGCGATGAGGTTGGCGGCCTGGCCCGAACTCGTGAGCAGGGCACCGACGCCGCCCTCGAGGGCGGCGATCTTGCGCTCCACGGCGTCGCACGTGGGATTGGCGATGCGCGAGTAGAAGAAGCCCTCCTCCGAGAGGTCGAAGAGCCGCGCCACCTGCTCGCAGGAGGCGTAGGGGTAGGTGGTGCTCAGCGCGATGGGCAGCGTGCGCGGCTGCCCGTTGCCGGCCTGGTAGCCGGCGTGGATGCACTCGGTGTTGAAGTCCATGGGCCCTCCTCGGTCTGCTTCTTAAAAGCTACCAAGGTGGCGGCCGGGGCGTCGGGCGGCGGCCGCCCTTTTCACAGGGGTGAAAACGGGGCGCCGGGACGGACGGCGGCCCCGCAGGTCGGACGACCCACGGGGCCGCACGGCTCACGGGCTCGGACGGTGCCCTAGGAGAGGTCGAAGGTCTTCTCGGCGAGGACGGTCCCGTCGAGGTTGAAGAGCTCGGTGACCTCCACCTCCACGGGGGAGGTGGTGTTGGCCAGCTCGTAGACGCCGTCGACGGTGATGGACGACCCCGTCTTCACCTTGCTCATGGAGTTGCCGTAGTTCGCGGGGCTTTCCGCGGGCATGGCGATCTCCTGCTCCACGCCGTCCTGGTAGACGGTGACGCGGGTGGCGGTGCCGAAGGCCTCGGCCTCGTCGGAGTTATTCGTGAAGGTGAAGGTGATGCAGACGGCGTCGCCGCCGTCGTAGGTCTTCACGACCTGGGCGCTGTCGATGGTGACCTGGTACGGGGCGTCCTCGGCGGGCTCGGCCTGCTGGGCCTGTTCCTGGGACCCCTGGCCGCTGTCGGGGTCGGAGGCGCCCGACCCGGTGTCCGAGCCGCCTCCGCAGGCCCCCAGGGACAGGGTGAGCAGGCAGGCGCAGGCCGCGGCGCCGAGCTTCCTTGCATGGGTCATGATTCGCTCCTTACCGATGGGCCCGGTGGGACGGCACGGGTCGCCCCGCCCCGCCGGACGGCATCCTTGATTAAGCATGTTTTCAGACAAACGGCATTCTAGGAAACGCCGCCCAGGGGCCGCATTAGCTGGTAGCTAATGCGTGCGACGATGAAAGGTGATAGGTTCCATAGGCCTCATGAATGCACGAAAACGATGTCCGACGGGGGATGGGAAGGCCGCGTGCCGCCAGGGGACAGGCCCCTCGACACCGGCGTTTCTCGACGGTAGGGCCTATGGGCCGCCCCCGCCATCCCCCACATGTCCCATATGTGATACCATCTCAATGGTTAAGTTTCATAGATATTGGAGCGACCATGGCGCACACCACGGAGAACCTCATGGCCCGTCTGGAGGAGGCCTGCACGCTGGACGGGTACCTGGCCGAGCTCAAGGCGTCGGGAAAGCAGGCGCCCGCCACCCTGGCCGCCTACCTCGACACCCTCCTGGCAGCCCAGCCTCTCACGAGGCCCGAGGTCATCCGCGAGGCCGGGCTCAACGCCACCTTCGGCTACCAGGTGTTCCAGGGCACCCGCCGCATCACCCGCAACAACGCGCTGCTGCTCTCCCGCGCGCTCGGCTGCACGCTCACCCAGACCCAACGGCTGCTCGCGCTGGCCAACCAGGGGCGGCTCACGCCCCAGGATCCCCGCGACGCCGTCGTGATCTGGTGCATCCGGCACGGGCTCTCCTGCCAGCGCACCGACGAGGAGCTCTACCGCCGCGGGATGGGGACGCTCTCCCCCGCCCGGTGAGGCGCCCAACGCCGAACGCCCGCACCCCCGCAACCGCCCCCTGCCGATGAAGGCCCCCATGGACACACCCATCGTGAGACCCATCCCACCGCTGACACGGCTCAAGGATCTGGCACGACGCTCCGAGCACGACGCCACCCTGCTGGTGAGTGACGGCGCCGACCGGGTGTTCGTGCAGAAGCTCGTCCCCGCGGAGACGGCCAACCCGGAGGTGTGGGACGCCCTCTCCCGGACGTCCCACCCGGCCCTGGTGAGGGTGTGGCAGGTGGACCGGGAGCCCTGGGGCCTCTCCGTGCTCATGGACTACGTGCCGGGCCCCACCCTCGAGCAGGTCGTGGAGGCCCAGGGCGCCCTCGCCCCCAAGGACGTCGTCCCGCTGATCGGCCAGGTGGCCCAAGGGGCGGCCGAGCTCCACAGGCTGGGCATCGTACACCGGGACCTCTCCTGCGCGAACGTCGTCGTAGGCCCCCTCGGCGCCTGCATCATCGACGCGGGCATCGCCCGGCGCCCGGGTCCCGATGCCAAGCGCCACGACACCGTCGTGCTGGGCACGCGGGGCTTCGCGGCCCCCGAGCAGTACGGGTTTGCCGAGACGGACCCCCGCACGGACGTGTACGCCCTGGGCAGGCTCGCCGCCTTCCTGCTCACCGGGCTGTCGCCCGCATCGCCCATCTGCGAGGAGGCCCTCGAGGACCCCGCGGTGGTGCCCCCGCCCCTGCGCCGGGTCATCGAGCGGGCGTGCGCCCTCTCCCCCGCCGACCGTCCGGCCACCGCCCTCGATTTCGCCCGGGACCTGGAGCGCGCCGTCGGCGAGGGCTCCGCCGAGGCGCGCCGGCCCGAACGCCCGACGGCCTCTCCCGCAGGTCACGACGGGCCGGCAGGCCGGCCTACAGCGCAGGGTACGGCGACGCGCCCCTCGTCCGCAGGGACGCCCCGAGGGGCCGGCGTCCCTCCCGCCTGGCGTCGGCGCCTGGCCACCGCCGCCACCGTGGTAGGGGCGCTGTTCTGCGCGCTCATGGCCTGCGGCCTCCTCATGACCCCGTCGCGCCCCGGGATGGGCAAGCCGCTCTGGGACTTCCAGTGCCTCTCCATCGGCGTGTGCATGGGCCTGGTGCCGGGCCTTCTCACCCGGCGGTTCCTCAGGGGCGAGCGGCGCTTCTCGACCGCCCGGCACCCCGCCGTTCTCTGGGCCGCCCTTCTCGGGGCCTGCTTTGTGGCGACGCTGCTGCTGGTGGGCGTCTCGTCCGCATTGTTCGAGGGGTGAGGGCGCACCCGGACCCCGGCAACCCCGGCACCTACCGCAGCCACCGCATCCCCGGCACCTACCGCACCTGAACGCGGTTGAGGGCGACTCCGGACACGAAACGGGCCCGGAAGTCGCCCTCCATTGCATTCAGGTGCGCAAAATCCGCCCCCAGACACGTTCAGGTGCCGAAGGGGGTGTCCTCAACCGCGTTCAGGTGCGGAGGGGGGGTGCGGGAGGAGGGGGTGCGGGTGCGCGGTACGGGCGCGGGGTGCGGGTGCGGAGGGGTGCCGAAGAGGAAGCGGCCCTCGCACCGGGATGCGGGGGCCGCTGCTCGGCCGTCGTGCCTGTGCCTGTGGGGCCTACGCCTCGTTGGGCATCTTCCACGCGTGGTGGTCGGTGTGGAGCAGCTCGTGGGAGCGGTGGCTCAGCGGCTCGCCGAAGTAATCGCGGTAGGCGGCCTGCACCTGCGGGTTCTCGTGGGACTTCCGCAGGGGCATGGCGCGGTCCAGGCCCCAGAGCACGTCGCCGCGCTCGTCGGCCAGCTCGCAGCCGTCGTGGATGGGCTGTCCGCCGCCGCCTGCGCAGCCGCCGGGACAGGCCATGACCTCCACGAAGTGGTAGCTCGCCTCACCCGCCTCCACGGCCTCGATGAGCCGCTTGGCGTTGGCCAGGCCGCTCACCACGGCCACCGACAGGGGCACGCCGCCCATGTCGAACACGGCCTCCTTCCAGCCGTCCATGCCGCGGACGTCCGAGAAGGCGTCGGCGTCGGCCTCCTCGCCCGTGGTGATGGCGTGGGCCGTGCGCAGGGCCGCCTCCATGACGCCGCCGGTGGCGCCGAAGATCACGCCGGCGCCGGTGAAGGTGCCCAGGGGTTGGTCGAGCTCGCCCTCGGGCAGCGACGCCACATCGATGCAGGCGGCCCGGAACATGCGGCCCATCTCGCGGGTGGTGAGCGAGACATCCACGTCGGGGTCGCCACAGGCGTCGTTCATGGGCCCGTAGGCCACCTCGGCCTTCTTGGCCAGGCACGGCATGACCTCCACGGAGAAAATCCTGTGGGGGTCGAGCCCGGCGTTCTCGGCGAACCAGCTCTTGGTGACGGCACCGAACATCTGCCCCGGCGACTTGGCCGTGGACAGCTGGTCCACGAGCTCCGGGTGGTGGGCCTTGGCGTAGCGCACCCAGCCGGGGCAGCAGCTCGTGAACATGGGGAAGCGCGGGGCGTCCGGGTGGTCCGGCCCCAGCTCAAGCGCCTCGGCCACCTTGGCGAGGAGCTCGCTGCCCTCCTCCATGATGGTGAGGTCGGCGCTCCAACTGGTGTCAAAGACGTAGTCGACGCCGAGCTCGCGCAGCGCGGCGGCCATGCGCTCGATGGTGGCCTCCCCGTGGGAGAGGCCGAGCGACTCGCCCCAGGCCGCGCGCACGGCCGGGGCCACCTGCACCACCACGGTGGTGTCGGGGTCGGCGATGGCATCGAAGACGCGCTCGGTGTCGTCGCGCTCGCGCAGGGCGCCCGTGGGGCAGTGGGTCACGCACTGGCCGCAGAGGGTGCAGTCGGTCTGCTCGATGGGGGCGCCGCCGGCCACGCCCACGCAGGTGTGGCTGCTGCGGTTGGTGAGGTCCCACACGCCCGTGTTCTGCACCTTGTCGCAAACCTGGATGCAGCGCAGGCAGTGGATGCACTTGTCGGCATCGCGGATGAGCGGGAAGTCCTGGTTCCACGGGGTGCAGGTGAGCTCCTTCCTGTAGGGGAGCTCCGAGATGCCGAACTGGTTGGCCAGCGACTGCAGCGAGCAGTTGCCCGAGCGTACGCAGCTCGTGCAGGTGGAGTCGTGGCGGGAGAGCAGGAACTCCAGGTTGGCCTTGCGGGCGGCGCGCACGCGGGGGCTGTTGGTGCGCACGGTCATGCCGTCGAGGGCCACGTTGTTGCAGGAGGCCACGAGCTGCTCGGTGCCCTCGATCTCGACCAGGCAGACGCGGCAGGCGCCGATCTCGTTGAGGTCCTTGAGGTAGCAGAGCGTGGGCACCTGGGCGCCGGCGGTCTGGGCGGCCTCGAGGATGGTGGAGCCGTCGGGCACCTCCACCGCACGGCCGTCGACGGTCACGGTCACGGTCTTGGTCCCTACCATTGGTCGATCCTCCCTCCACGGAACGCGCCGAAGCCGAAGTGGTCGCAGCGCAGGCAGCGCCCGGCCTCCTGGTGGGCCTCCTCGGCCGTGAGGCCGTGCTCCACCAGGTCGAAGTCGGCGATGCGGTCGCTCGCCTCGCGCTCGGTCATCTCGCAGCGGGCGCAGCTGGTCTTGCCCTTGAACTGCACGTGGGGCAGCTCGACGTCGAAGCCCACGGTGTGGTTGAAGCCGAGGTAGTTGTCGATGTTGCCCGCGGCCACCTTGCCGGCGTTGACGGCGCGGATGACCGTGGCCGGGCCGCTCTGGCAGTCGCCGCCGGCGAACACGCCGGGGAAGCCCTCGATGGAGCCGTCCTCGGCGGCCTGGATGCGGCCCCACTTGCAGGGGATGCCCTGCTCGGCGAAGGTGTCGCTCTGGATGGCCTGGCCGATGGCCACGGCCACGACGTCGCAGGGGACGAGCACCTCGGACGCCTCGGCGGCGCGGGGCGCGGGGCGGCCGCGCTTGAGGCCGCCGATGATCTGGGGCTGCACCACCACGCCGGCCACATGGCCGGAGGCGTCGCACTCGATGCGCACGGGCGCGTTGAGCTCGAGGAGCTCGCAGCCCTCGGCCTGGGCGCCGGCGATCTCCTCGTCCTGTGCCGTCATGTCGGCCACGCGGCGGCGGTAGACGATGGTGACCTTCTCGGCGCCGCAGCGCACGGCGGAGCGGGCCACGTCCATGGCCACGTTGCCGCCGCCGATGACGGCCACGCGCTTGCCGGTGAAGTCGGGCGCCTCGCCGTCGCCCACGGCCCGGAGCATCTCCACGGCGCTGATCACGCCCGGGGAGTCCTCGCCGGGAAGGCCCAGGCGGTTGTCGCCGTGGGCGCCGATGGCCAGGTAGACCGCGTCGAAACCGTCGCGCAGGGGGCGCAGGTCGTCGATGGGGCACTCGAGCTCCACCTTGATGCCGCAGTCGAGGATCCACTGGATCTCGCCGTCGAGCAGGTCGTGGGGCAGGCGGTAGTTGGGGATGCCGTAGCGCAGCATGCCGCCCAGGTGCTTGCGGGCCTCGAAGATGGTGACGTCGTGGCCCATGATGGCCAGGTAGTAGGCCGCCGAGAGACCAGCGGGGCCGCCGCCCACCACGGCCACGCGCTTGCCGGTGGCGGGCGCGGTCCAGGGGCGGTAGTCGCTCTCCATGTGGTCCACGGCGAAGCGCTTGAGGCCGCGGATGTTCATGGGGTCGTCCACCATGCCGCGGCGGCAGTACATCTCGCAGGGATGCTCGCACACGTAGCCGCACACGAGGGGAAGCGGGTTGTCCTTGCGGATGAGGCGCACGGCGTCGGTGTAGCGGCCGGCCTCCACGAGGCTGATGTAGCCGGGGATGTCCACGCCGGCCGGACAGCCGGAGACGCAGGGCACGAGCTCGGACTGCTTGAAGCCGCAGACGTGGTTCTCCACGTGGCTCCTGAAGTCGTCGGCGAAGCCCTGGACGGCCGTGAGGGCCATGGCCCCGGCCTCGTAGCCGATGGCGCAGTCGGCCGACAGGTAGATGCTGCGCGCGGTGCGCTCGATGAGGTCGAGGGTCGCCGGGGTGGCGCGGTTCTCGAGCACCTCGTCGAACAGGTCGTGCAACGCGTTGAGGCCCACGCGGCAAGGGGTGCACTTGCCGCAGCTCTGGGTCGCGCACATGGCGATGTAGGCGGCGGTGAACTCGACGGGGCACGGGGCCAGCGAGCTCACCGACAGCCGCCCTTCGAGGGCGCGGTGCAGGCCGTCCATGACGGTCTGGGCCTCGCTCCTCTCCATGACGTGCAGTCGTGCCATTCCTGCTCCTCTCTCAGGGTGTGTGCGACTGACATTTCAGTAGCACGCACCATCATAGACCAAGCGAGCCTGAAAGCATCGATGGGGCAGGGTGCGCGTGACAGGGGCGCCCGGTGTGACAGAGGTGCCTGGCCAATCTGTCACTTCACCTATCAAAAGAATGATGGAGCCCGCGGCGGTCCGAGCGGCAAGGTGGGACAAAAGTGCCCGAGTGATGGGACAAAAGTGTCCGGGTGGTGGGACAGGGGCGTCAGGAGGCGTGGGGCCCCAGGCGGTCGAGGAGCCGCTGCAGCGGCGAGGGGCGCCAGCCCTCCCCGTGGCCCGGGCGTGGCGCCTCGTGAAGGGCCTCCGCCACGGCGGGGTCGGTGAGGCGCAGGACCAGGGCGTAGGTGTAGCCGGCGGAGCCGGAGAGGGCCCAGACGTACCAGCTCAGGCCCGATGTGAGCAGCAGGAACGAGAAGATGTCGCGCGCGACGTCGGAGGCGAGGTCGTCCAGCACCTCGTCCCAGGGGAGCACCCCGTCGAGGGCCGCGTGGAACGCGACGCCGCACACGAAGACCAGCAGCCATCCGAGCGCGTAGCTCCAGCCGCGGCGCACCTCCACGGTGCGGCGGCCGCGGCGGTCACGGTCGCCGGTGCGCCGCACGCGCACGTGGGTGGTCTGGAACCAGCCGATGGCCATGCCCACGGGCACCGCCAGGAAGACCCACGGCCACTGGGCGGGGTCGTGGACGAGCGTGACCACGGCCATGACGAGGGAGTACGTGGGGATGCCCACCTGGGCGAGGCGAGACGCCGGCTTGTACCCGAACGACTCGGACACCACGTAGAGGACGCCTATGACGAGGACGACGAGGAAGAGCACGGTGCCTCCTGGGACGACGCGGCCGGCGGGAGGTACCTACCCCCATACGGGGGCGCCGACCCGCCACAGGACGGGTCGGCGCCGGGGCGTCCAGGGATCGCGGGACAGAGGGCCGGGGCCCCGTGGGGCCTAGAAGTCGGCGTTGCCCACGGTGCGGGGGTGCGGCAGGACGTCGCGGATGTTGTCGATGCCGGTGAGGTACATCACCAGGCGCTCGAAACCCAGGCCGAAGCCCGCGTGCTCGCAGGTGCCGTAGCGGCGGAGGTCCAGGTAGTAGCGGTACTGCTCGGGGTCCATGCCCAGCTCCTCGATGCGGGCCTGGAGCAGCTCCAGGCGCTCCTCGCGCTGGGAGCCGCCGATGATCTCGCCGATGCCCGGCACGAGGCAGTCCACCGCGGCCACGGTCCTGCCGTCGTCGTTGGCGCGCATGTAGAAGGCCTTGATCTCGCGCGGGTAGTCGGTGACGAAGGTCGGGCGGCGGAAGTGCTCCTCGGTGAGGTAGCGCTCGTGCTCGGTCTGGAGGTCGATGCCCCAGCTCACCGGGTACTCGAACGCATGGCCGGCGGCCTGGGCCTCCTCGAGGATGCGCACGGCCTCGGTGTAGGTGACCCGGGCGAAGTCGGAGGAGGCCACGTGCTCCAGGCGCTCGCGCAGGCCCTTGTCCACGAACTTGTTGAACATCTCCATCTCGTCGGGGCAGGAGTCCACGACCTCGCGGATGACGTGCTTGAGCATGGCCTCGGCCACCTCCATGTCGCCCTCGAGGTCGCAGAAGGCCATCTCCGGCTCGATCATCCAGAACTCGGCGGCATGGCGGCGGGTGTTGGAGTTCTCGGCACGGAAGGTGGGGCCGAAGGTGTAGACGTCGCCGAAGCTCATGGCAAAGTTCTCGGCCTGGAGCTGGCCCGACACCGTGAGGTTGGTGGCCTTGCCGAAGAAGTCCTGGCTCCAGTCGACCTCGCCCGACTCCGTGCGGGGCGGGTTGTCCACGTCGAGGGTGGTGACGCGGAACATCTCGCCGGCGCCCTCGGCGTCGCTGGCCGTGATGATGGGGGTGGTCACGTACACGAAGCCGCGCTCCTGGAAGAAGCGGTGGATGGCGAAGGCCGCCACGGAGCGCACGCGGAACACGGCGCGGAACAGGTTGGTGCGGCTGCGCAGGTGCTGGTGGGTGCGGAGGAACTCGCGGGTGGCGCGCTTCTTCTGCATGGGGTAGTCGGGCGCGCTCTCGCCCAGCACGGTGATGGAGGTGGCCTTGAGCTCGAAGGGCTGCGGGCGGTCAGGGGTGAGGGCAACGACGCCGCTGACGAGCAGGGCCGAGCCGGTGCCGCATGCCGCGACCTCGGCATAGTTGTCCACCTCGCCCACGTTCATGACCACCTGGAGGTCCTTGAAGCAGCTGCCGTCGTTGAGGGTGACGAAGCCGAAGTTCTTCATGTCGCGCACCGAGCGGGTCCACCCGGCCACGGTGACGTCGTGGTCGGCGAAGGCTTGGGGGTCGGCGTAGATCCGGGCGATGGTGGTCCTCTTCATGGGCGGCCTTTCTGGCGTGACGTGCGGGTTTCACGGCCCCCATTGTAGGACGGCGCCGCACGGCGGGCCGGCGCGCGTGCGGCGGGCGGCGCGGGCCCGTCTGGGCCGGGGACGGCGCCGGAGGCCGGCGGCGGGCAGCCCCCGCGAGCCCCCTACTCCCCCACGCGCACGGGGCGCCCCTCGCGGAGCGACCGGATGGCGCTCTCCACCAGCACGAGGGCCATCTTGCCGTCGTGGCCCGTGACCTCGGGCTCCGTGCCGTCGTGGACGCAGCGCACGAAGGCGGCGTCCTCCTCCATGTAGGCCGCCGAGAAGAGCGTGCGCCACGTGGGCATGGAGTCCTCCACCAGCTGGCCGTCGCCGCGGGCGAGCACCACGCTGTTGGCCTGCTGCGTGCCCACGGACAGGTGGCCCGTGGTTCCGAGCACCTCCGCGCGGGCGTCATAGCCGTAGCGCACGTACTGGGAGCCCTCCACCATGCCGAGCACGCCGTTCTCGAACTCGAGGAGGCAGGCGGCGGTGTCGTAGTAGTCGGGGTACTCGTCGGCCACCTCGGGGCTGCGGAAGTTGTGGCCCACGGCGTGCACCCACGCGACCTCGGAGCCGGCGAGCCAGCGCAGGGTGTCGAAGTCGTGGCTGTTGACCTCGGCGAGGGGGCCGCCGCTGCGGGAGACGTCGTACATCCAGCCCTGGGGCTCGCTGGGGCCGTGGGTGAGCGACTTCACGAGGGTGGGCTCGCCCGCCTCGCCGGCGTCCAGCAGCTCCTTCATGCGGCGGAAGCCCGGGTCGAACCGCCGCATGAAGCCGATCTGCAGCTTGACCCCGGCGGCCTCGCACGCGGCGATCATCTCGTCGCACTGCGCGGGGCTCGCGGCCATGGGCTTCTCGCAGAGCACGTGCTTGCCGGCCGCGGCGGCGGCCAGCACGACGTCGCGGTGGGCGTCCGTGGGCGTGACCACCACGACGGCGTCCACGGCCGGGTCCTCCAGGGCGTCCTCGTAGCGCTCGTAGCATGCGGGGTAGCCGAGCTCCTCCGCGGCCTCGCGCAGGCGGTCGGGCGCCGGGTCGCAGATGACAGCCAGGCGGGCGCCCGAGACGGAGCCCTTGAACGAGTGGGCGTGGATCATGCCGGCGCGGCCGCAGCCGATGACGCAGATCCCGAGGGCGCGGTCCATGGGGGCTCCTTTCGCACGGGGGTCGAGGCGGGGTGCCTGCGATATGTCCCTTAATAATGGCACGGCGGTACCATAGGCAGACGGTTTTCAGACAATCCGCGGACCGGGCGTCCGGCGCCGACGGGATAAAGGGGGGTTCCTTGCCGATGGCTGAATGCCGGGCCGGGTACACAACGCACGTCTGCTACGACCGAACGGGCCCCGTGCAAAAGGAGTCGCCATGAACGCCCAAGTCACCCGCAACCGCATCAACGAGCGGCTGCTCACCATCATCGCCTTCATCTTCGCCGCCGCCTACGTGCTGTACTGCGCCATCTTCTGGGGCGGCCAGATCGCGGGCGGCAACGACGTGGCCGTCCTGGCCGTCTACATCCTCATGCCGCACCTGATCGCCACCGCGGTGGCCTTCGTCCTCACCGCCCTGGCCCTGTTCCTGGGCAAGAGCTGGTGGAACCTGGCCGCCGGCATCGTCTACATCGTGGCCATCTGCTGCTTCCCGGCCTACTGGTTCTTCCTCGTCGTGCCCTGCGTGCTGTCGTTCTTCGCCTTCTGGCACATGCACCGGCAGGAGAAGGCGGCCGCCCCGCAGTTCCAGGGCGCGCTCGACCAGAAGCTCGACGCCCAGTCCGTGGACTCCCCCAACAAGGCCATGGAGGAGCTCGTGGACGAGGCGGACGCCCGGGCCGAGGCCGGATCCGACAAGTAGCGCGGGGCCGTGGCCCTTCCTGCGACCGATGGGGTGCCGAGAAGCGACGGGCTTCTCGGCACCTTTTTTGTGACGGCCGGGTGCGACAATGGGGTCAGCCACCGCGACCTAGGAGCGTCCATGAAGTACCTTATCGCCAGCGACATCCACGGCTCCGCCTACTGGTGCGGCCGCCTGATGGAGCGCGTCGAGGCCGAGCGGCCCGACAAGATCCTGATCCTCGGCGACGTCCTCTACCACGGACCGCGTAACGCGCTGCCCCGCGACTACGACCCCAAGGGCGTCATCGCCATGCTCAACCCCCTCGCGCCCGCCATCGTGGCCGTGCGCGGCAACTGCGAGGCCGAGGTGGACCAGATGGTCCTCGACTTCCCCTGCATGGCCGACTACGCCGAGGTCGTCGACCCGGGCGGCCGCACCCTCTGGCTCACCCACGGCCACCTGTGGAACCCCGGCAACCTGCCGCCACTGCAGCCGGGCAGCGCCTTCCTCTACGGCCACACCCACGTGAAGGTGCTCGAGGAGGTCGAGGGCGGCGTCACGGTCTTCAACCCCGGCAGCGTGTCGATCCCCAAGGACGGCAGCCACTCCTTTGGCATCTACGAGGACGGCCGGTTCCGCTTCGAGCTGCTCGAGGAGAGGTAGGGAGCGGGCGGACCCTCGTTCGGTGAGTGGGCACAGGCCGCTCGGTGAGCGCTTTTCCGCACACGGAAGCTTCGGTGAGCGGCCGATCCGCTCACCGAAGGGGCCGACGCCACCCACTGAAGAGCCACCTGCCTGCGCCAGCCCCGCAGCCGCATGAGAACCAAGAGAAAAGGGCCCCTCCGCGGAGGGGCCCTTCGTCATACAGGGATGTGGCGGCGATCCTAGAACCTGACCTCGGGGGCATCGCGCACGGAGTCGTCCGCGACGTTGAAGCCGTCCTTGGCCGTGAAGTGGCCGACGCCCGCCACGAGGTTGCCGGGGAAGGTCTGGATGGCCGTGTTGTAGAGGTAGACGCAGTCGTTGTACGACTGGCGCGCGTAGACGATGCGGTTCTCGGTCTCGTCCAGCTGCTGCTGGAGGTTGATGAAGTTGGCCGACGCCTTGAGGTCGGGGTAGCCCTCGGCCACGGCGAAGAGCCGGCGGAGGGCACCGGTGAGCATGTCGCTCGCCTCCATGGCGGCCTGCGGGTCGGGGGCGGCCGCCACGGCGGCGCGGGCCTCGGTAACGGCCTCGAAGGTGCCGCTCTCGTGCTTGGCGTAGCCCTTGACGGCCTCGACGAGGTTGGGGATGAGGTCGTTGCGGCGCTGCAGGTTGGCGTCGATGTTCTGCCAGGCGTTGTCCACGCGGTTGCGCTTCTGGACGATGCCGTTGTAGATGGAGATGCAGGCGACCACCAGCACGACCACGATGACGAGGATGACGATGACGGCGACCATGGTTGCTCCTTCCGGAGGGTGACGACGGGCCCACGTCGCGGCCCGGCGGAACTCGTACCTGGCGGGGAGAGGGGGATTCGAACCCCCGGGACGTTTGCGCGCCCGGCGGTTTTCAAGACCGCTGCATTCGACCGCTCTGCCATCTCCCCGGGTCCTGTTATCCTACCGCATATCCCCAAGATTCAAACCGAAAGGCGGCCGGTGGACGTTTCTGCAGCTCAGGCCCAAGACGAGAGGTTCATGGCCTTGGCCTTGGGCGAGGCGGCGAAGGCCGCCGAGGAGGGCGAGGTGCCCATCGGCGCCGTGGTGGTGTGCGACGGCGAGGTCGTGGCGGCGGCCCACAACCGCCGCGAGACCGACCGCGACCCCAGCGCCCACGCGGAGTTCTCGGCCATGGTGGCCGCCGCGCAGGCCCTGGACCGCTGGCGGCTCACCGGCTGCACCGTGTACGTGACCCTGGAGCCCTGCCTCATGTGCGCCGGCCTCATGGTGAACGCGCGGGTGGACCGCTGCGTCTTTGGCGCCCCCGACCCCAAGGGCGGGGCCGTGGGGACCCTCTACGACGTGAGCGGCGATGCGCGCCTCAACCACGCGTTCGAGGTCCGTGGCGGCGTGCTGGAGGAGGAATGCGCCGGGATGCTGCGGGAGTTCTTCCGCGCACGGCGGCGGGCGGCGAAGGAGGCGCGGCGGGCCGCGGCAAAGGCTGCAAGCGCGCCCGTCTCGGGGACCACGCCCCCGGAGACTACCTCCCCATGATCAACTTCCACACCGCGACGGCCCCGAGCACCGCCACGGAGGCCCAGAACACCGCCGACGCCCCCACGATCAGCCCATAGCCCAGCGGCGTGGTCTCGAGCAGCGCCCCATACCGCGGGGCCGCCACGGAGTCGCGCAGGGCCACGCAGGTCCACCCGGCCCCCACGGCGACGGCGGCGGCCACCACGGAGTTGGCCCACCCGACAAGGCGGCGCCACCCCGCAACCGCGGCAAAGGAGAAGACCGTGGACAGGACGGCGACCCCCACTCCCGACCCAAAGAATGCCTGGGCGACCTGAAGGCCCATGTCGGCGGAGGCCGCTTGGGCCGCAAGGACCACCGCCATCCAACCCACGACGGAACACGACAGCGCCAGGGCGCAGGCCGCGACCAGCGGGGACAGGCACAGAAGGGCGGCCAGCGGGACGGCGGCGGCGCAGGCCCCGCCCACCAGGCACCAGCCCACGGCCGCCACGGACCACTCCCCCGCCTGGGCCACGGCCGCCGGAAGCCTCGGCCCCAACCAAACGGCCCCCAGAGGAATCGACAGCAGGACCAAAGACGCCCCCGCCGTCCCCACCGCAACGCTCCGCATCACGCGTCCCATGGCCGCCTCCCAGCATCGCCCGGTCGTCATGGCCGGCATCATCTCATATTTTATTTATTTCCACAATATGGAATCAAACCGGGCGGCGGCCTTGCCGAGGGGCCCGGGGGGTGGGCCCCAGGCCCCCGGGGCACCCAAACCCCCCGGGCACCTGAAAGCAATTGAGGGCGACCCTCTCGGCACCTGAATGCGATTGGGGGCGGATTCCGCTCGCCTGAACGCGGTTGAGGGCGACTTCCGGCGGTTCTGCCTACAGGGAGTCGCCCTCAACCGCGTTCAGGTGGAGAGAGGAGGGGTGCCGAGGGGGGTGGCGAGAGGAGGCCGGCGATGGGGCGGCGGCGGAGGTGACCCCCGCCTCCCTTACACCACCTGGAAGATCAGGAAGTCCAGGTAGTGGGTCTCGGGGATGCCCCAGACGATGGGGTGGTCGGGAGCCTGCTGGCGCTCCTCCACCTGGCGGAGCTGCACGTTGGCGTCGTGGGCCGCCTGGGCGACGGCGGCCTTGAGGCGGTCGGCGTCCATGAAGTGCGAGCAGCTGCACGTGGCCAGGTAGCCGCCGCGGGGCAGCAGGCGCAGGGCCTGGTTGTTGATCTCGCGGTAGCCACGGGCCGCGGCCGACACGTTCCTGCGGCTCTTGGTGAAGGCCGGCGGGTCCAAAACGATGAGGTCGAAGGGCCCGCCCTCCTCGGTGCGGCGGCGCTTGTCAGCGATGAGGGCGTCCAGGTACTCGAAGACGTTCGCACAGGTGAAGCCCATGACGTCCTCGAGGCCGTTCAGGCGGGCGTTGGCGGCGGCCAGGTCGCACGCCGTCTGCGAGATGTCCACGCAGCGCACGAAAGCCGCCCCTCCCGCAGCCGCGTTGAGGCCGAACGGCCCCACATGGGAGAAGCAGTCGAGCACGCGGCGGGCGCGGGCGATGTCGCGGACCGCGCGGCGGTTGTACTTCTGGTCGAGGAAGAAGCCCGTCTTCTGGGAGTGCACGAGGTCCAGGGCGTAGGCGACGCCGTTCTCGCGCGCCACCACGGAGGGCTCGCCGGGGTCGTCGGCGCCGGGCTCGGGCCACCAGCCTGTGTAGGACGGCAGGCCCTCCTTGGCGCGGCTGGCGACGTCGTTGCGCTCGTAGATGCCGCGAATGGCCTGGCCACGGCCGCGAAGGGTGTCGAGGAGCGCGGGGTACACCGTGGGGCGGAGGCGCTCCATGCCCACGGTGCCCACCTGCGAGACGAGCACATCCTCGTAGCGGTCCACCGTGAGGCCCGGGAAGCCGTCCGCCTCGGAGAAGACCACGCGGCAGCAGTTGGTGTCGGGCTCGCAGCCGGGGAGGGCCCGGGCACCCATGACGCACTCGCGGTAGTCCCAGGCCCAGGCGGCCTTGCGGCGCCAGAAGGCGTCGTCCACGCGGTCGTTGGCGTTGCGGGTTACCAGCCGCACGCGGATCTTGCTCTGCTCGGAGAGCAGGCCCGTGCCCAGGTAGGTACCCTTCTCCTCGCGCACGTCCACCACGCAGCCGTTGGTGGCCGCCTCCCCGGTGGCCGGCGACGGCTCCAGGGAGCGGACCTCGCCCTCGAAGACCCAGGGGTGTCCCGCCGAGATTGCCCGGGCGGCCTTCTTGGTGACGACCGCCTGGGGGTACGGGCGCAGCTGCTTCATGGTTCCTCCGGGGTCGCGGGCCGCACGCGGCGGGCACCGCGGGCAGGATAATCAGACTCTCAATAGGAGAAGTGACAGATGGGCCAGGCACCACTGTCACATCCGGCGTGGCCGCTACGAGTGGCGGCCGAACCGCCCGCCCGAGGGGCCGCGCCCGCGGGAGCGGGAGCCCGAGAACATCGTGCGGCGGGGCTTCACCGTGGAGCGGCGGGGGTTGGGCACGATGCGGCCGGCGGCGTAGTCGAAGCCCTCGAGGTCGGCCACCGGCACGAGCTTCTTGGTGAAGTACTCGATCTCGCGCAGGGGGCTGATCTCGTCGGGCGCCACGAAGGTGTAGGCGTGGCCCGTGGCGCCGGCGCGGCCCGTGCGGCCGATGCGGTGCACGTAGTCCTCGGGGTCCAGGGGCACGTCGTAGTTGACCACGGCGTCGATGCCCGAGACGTCGATGCCGCGGCTCATGACGTCGGTGGCCACGAGGATGCGCACCCTGCCGTCGCGGAAGTGCTCGAGGGCGCGCTCGCGGGCCTTCTGGGGGCGGTCGGCATGCATGACGTCCACCTTGAAGCCGGCGTTCTTGAGGGAGCGCTCCAGCTGGTCAACCCGCGCCTTGGTGCGGCAGAACACGAGCACCCGCTCGAAGTCGTCGCGGCGCACGAGCTCCTCCAGAAGCGGCGTCTTCTGGCCCTGGACCACGGGCATGAGGGCCTCCTCCACCGTGGCGGCCGTCTCGCCCACCCGGGCGATCTCGATGACGTCGGGGTCGTGGAGCAGCGCGTTCACCGTGGACGAGATGGACGGCGGGAGGGTGGCCGAGAACAGCAGCGTCTGCTTCTCCTCGGGCAGCGCGTGGATGATGCGGCGGACGCTGGGCCAGAAGCCCATGTCGAGCATGCGGTCGGCCTCGTCGAGGACGAGCACCTCCACGGCGTCGAGGTCCACGAGCCTGCGCTCCATGAGGTCGATGAGGCGGCCGGGGGTGGCCACGAGCAGGTCGCAGCCCTTCTCGAGCTTCTTGAGCTGGCTCTCGAACCGCGCGCCGCCCATGACGATGACGGCGTGCTGGCCGGTCTTGCCGCACACCACCGAGGCGACGTCCTCGATCTGCTGGGCCAGCTCGCGCGTGGGGGTGACCACGAGGGCCTGGGGCGCCGTGGCGCCGGCGGGGCGCCCGGCGGCGCGGGCGCTCTCGGCGATGCGTTGGAGCACCGGCAGCACGAAGGCGGCCGTCTTGCCCGTGCCCGTCTGCGCGGAGGCCACCACGTCGTGGCCCTGCAGGACGCAGGGGATGGCGTCGGCCTGGACGGGGGTGGGCTGGGTGAAACCGAGGGCATCGACGCCCGAGAGGATCTGCTCTGTGAGCCCGAGCTCGGCAAATGAAGTAGACATGCCTCCTAGTATGGGCCAAACCGCCCCGCAGCGGGACGGCGACGGCCCATCCGGCGCGGCGCGGTGCCGGGAGCGGCGCCGTCGGGGCCTCCGGCACCCCCGCGCGGGGTCCAGCACCTGCTAGCATGGACCTCTGTCAACGAACGTTCAGCCGGAGGGGTCGCCATGCCCATCAAAGTCGCCGACGGCCTGCCCGCCAAGGAGATCCTGCGGCAGGAGCGCATCTTCGCCCTGGAGGAGGAGGTCGCCTCCAACCAGGACATCCGCCCGTTGCGCGTGGTCATCCTCAACCTCATGCCCACCAAGGTGGAGACGGAGACCCAGATCCTGCGGCTCATCTCCAAGAGCCCGCTGCAGGTAGACGTCGACTTCATGCGCGTCTCCAGCCACGAGTCCACCCATGTGAGCCAGGACCACCTGGTGAAGTTCTACGAGACGTTCGACGCCTTCCACGACGGCTACTACGACGGCCTCGTGATCACCGGCGCGCCCGTGGAGCAGATGGCCTTCGAGGACGTGGACTACTGGGACGAGCTCTGCGAGATCATGGATTGGGCCCAGACCCACGTGTTCTCCACCATGTACCTGTGCTGGGGCGCCATGGCCGGCCTCTACCACCTGCACGGCGTGCCCAAGCGGCTGCTGGGGGCCAAGCTCTTCGGCGTGTTCCCGCAGCGCCTGTGCGACGAGTACAACTTCCTCACCAACGGGTTCGACGAGGTGCACAACATGCCCCACTCGCGCCACGCCACGAGCGACCCCAACGCCATCGAGGCCGACCCGTCGCTGCAGGTGCTCTCCCGCGGCTTCACGAGCGGCCCGGCCCTCGTGGCCACGCCGCACTTCTTCGAGGTGTACGTGCTCGGGCACTTCGAGTACGGCCGCGACACCCTGGCCGGCGAGTACTGGCGCGACTTCAAGGCGGGGCTGCCCATCCAGCTGCCGGAGAACTACTTCCCCGACGACGACCCGGAGCGCCAGCCGATCTTCACCTGGCGCGCCCACGCCAACCTGCTGTGGCGCAACTGGCTCAACTACGTCTATCAGATGACGCCCTACGAGCTGGAGACGATGCCTGCGGTCAAGGCCCAACTGGCCGAGCAGGCCGCAGCCGAGCACGGCGTGCCCGCCAAGCTGTGACCCCGGCACCCAATAATTCGCCTGAAAGCCGCTGGGGGCACGCAACACGTGCCCCCAGCGGCTTTCAGGCATAGCGTAAAACCCTCAACGCCATTACTGACGAGCTCTTTGACTGGTTCAGCTTTGAGCTGATGAATCCGAGCATTGGTTCTCTTATTTTTAACCCATCATTTTTTACCGCCGAGAAGGGAACGGCATGAATCGCAGGACTTACCAAGCGGGCACATTCTTCTCGAGGTGAGGAATGCAACTACTCCGTATTCAGCACTTGGCCCACTTGAGTGCCGCCCTATGCCTGCTTGTCACCGCAACGGCAGGTTGCCTGACGGCCTGTTCCCAAAACCGGCAGCCCACGACCGCCGCCGAGCCCACAGAAACCCGGCCCCCCTCCCAAGGCAACGACACGGCAAACGGTGGCTTTTGGTATCAGGACCTAGCCGTCACCTACCTTGGGCCGAGCAGCAAGGCCAACGGAGCCGACCCGACCGTCTCCCTCGCCATCGAATCCCCGGCCCCCGACGGCGAGCTTCCTGCCACCGTCGACGCCGTCGCCCGCGTTTCGTTCGACGGCTTTGAGCCCGGCCAGCACCTGTCCGTCGACCTGTCGTATGGACCGGTCTCCCCCGGACCCGACCAGCCGTGCGTCTATTCGGTGTGGCGCGTCACCCCTACGCCTGCATAACCCGCCCGCACGGCGCATCTCCGTACCTGACGCACGGTCGAGGGGCCCCGACGCTTCGGCGCGTCGGGGCCCCTCGACATCAAACCCTTGTGGGACACAAGTGCCCGACCATTGGGACAGAAGTGTCCGACCGGTGGGACAGAGCGGCTAGGCCAGCAGGGTCTTGCGGCCGTAGGCGGCGTCCCAGTTGCGGGTGAACTCGTCCACGGCCATGGGGGTGCTGGGGATGTCGAGCATGTTCCAGGCCACGTCCACGGGGACGGTCACGGCCTCGATGCCGTTCTCGAGCAGCTCGTTGACCTGCTCCACGTTCTTGAACGAGGCGGCCACGATGCGGGTGTCCATGCGGGCCTGGTCGAGCATGGCCTGCAGGCGCACGACCTCGCCCACGCCGTCGCCCAGGTTGCACATGCGGTTGACGTAGGGAGCCAGGTAGTCGGCGCCGTTCTTGGCAGCCATGAAGCCCTGGCTGGCGGAGTAGATGGCGGTGGCCAGGACGCCCAGGCCCTCGGCCTTGCAGGCCTTGATGGCGCGCATGCCCTCGTGGGTCACCGGGATCTTGACGTAGGTGTTCTCGGGGCGCAGGGCGCAGATGTAGCGGGCCTCGGCCATGATGCCGTCGAAGTCCGTGGAGACCACCTGGATGAACAGCTTCTGCTCGGGTGCCAGCACCTCGAGCATGCCGTCGCGGACCTCCTCGAAGGTCTTGCCGCTCCGGGTGATGATGGTGGGGTTGGTGGTCACGCCGTCGACGGTGTAGACCTCGTTGAGCTCGCGGATGGCGTCGATGTCGGCGGTGTCGAGGATGAGTTCCATGGTCTTCCCTTTCTGGTCCCGGCCTGGGTTTTCTACGCTGGCCTTATGATAGCTGTTTACGAACGAAACGATTACCTGCTACGAACAGATATATGTACCGGCCTCACTCCCCACGGACGCGGGCGTCCAGGCCGCGGGCGCGGGCCTCGTCGACCACCCAGGCGACGTCGGCCTCGGAGAGCTGTGGGACGTCCCCCATGGCGTAGTCGAGCCCCAGGGAGTCGTACTTGGCACTGCCGAGCTGGTGGAACGGCAGCACGTCCACGCGGGTGAGACCGGCGGCCCCCACAGCGTCGAGGTTGGCGGCCACGTTCTCCGGAGAGTCCGTGTGGCCGGGGACGATGGGCATCCGGGCCACGACGTCGGCGCCGAGCCCCCGGAGGGCCGCCAGGTTGCGGTCGCGCACCTCCGGGTCGATGCGGCAGATTCCGAGAGAGCGGTCGCGGTCGGCCACCTTGAAGTCCACGAGCCAGCGGTCGCACACGGCGGCCAGTCCCGCGGGGTCCGCCATGGGCAGGGCCAGGGTGGTCTCGACGGCGGTCCCGAGGCCCTCGGCCTTGGCCCGCCCGAGGAGCGCCTGCACGAAGGGCTGCCAGAGCAGCGCCTCGCCGCCGGAGACCGTGAGCCCTCCCCCGCTCTCCTCGTAGAAGGCCGCGTCGCGCAGCACCCGGTCCATGACGTCGTCCACGGAGAGCTCCTCGCCGAGGAGCGTCTTGGCGCCGGTGGGGCAGTCCTCGGGCGCCGTGGCGCAGAGGCCGCCCGGCTCGCGGCGGGAGCACCCCATGCACAGCCGCTCCTTGAAGGAGACCTCCGGGGCGGCCGAGAGGTTCTCGGGGTTGCAGCACCACGGGCACGTGAAGGGGCAGCCCTTGAGGAACACGGTGGTGCGGATGCCGCCGCCGTCGTGGAGCGAGTAGCGCTGCACGTTGGTGACGCAGGCCGTCTGCCCGGCCCTAGAGGACATGCTCGCTCCGGTTGATGATGTCGTCCTGGATGCCGCGGGCGAGCTCCACGAACATGGCCGAGTAGCCGGCCACGCGCACCACGAGGTCACCGTGGTCCTCGGGGTGCTCCTGGGCGTCGAGGAGCGTGGCCCTGTCCACCACGTTGAACTGGATGTGCTGGACCTTGAGTCGGTTGAAGGCGCGCAGGTAGGCGCAGAGCCTCTCAACGCCGTCGTCGCCGGCCAGCGTGGCGGGCGAGAACTTCACGTTCAGGAGGCTGCCGTTGGAGTCGAGGGTGTTGTCGAGCTTGGCCACGGAGCGCAGCGACGCGGTGGGGCCCTCCTTGTCGCGGCCCACCATGGGCGAGAGGCCGCCGTCGGCCAGCTGCTCGTGGGCGCGGCGGCCGTCGGGGGTGGCGCCGCAGGCCTCGCCCAGCGGGATGTGGGCCGAGACGGTGTAGCTGCCGGGCTGGAAGCGGCCGCCGCGGGGGTTGCCGTACCGCACGACCTCGTGGCCGTAGTGGGAGAGCAGCCGGCTGCCGATGAGGTCGACCTCGTCGACGTCGTTGCCGTACTTGGCGAAGCGGTTGACGAAGCGCCGGCGCCAGACCTCGTCGCCCTCGCCGGACCAGTCGCGGTCGAGCATGGCGTAGAGGTCGCCCCAGGAGAGCAGGCCCTGCTCGATGACGGCCTGCTTCATGACCAGCAGGGAGTCGGCCAGGTTGGCGGTGCCCACGCCCTGCACGCCGGAGGGGTTGTAGCGCGCGCCGCCGGCGGTGATGTCGGCGCCCTTCTCCATGGCGTCGCGGACGGCGCAGGACAAAAGCGGGGTGGGGCTGGTCTCTCGGTGGGCGAGGTCGCAGACGTTGCACCCCTCCACCATGAGGGCCACGTAGCGGTCGATGACGGCCTCCACGGCGGAGACGAGCCCCTCGAAGGTGTCGAAGCCCTCCGGGTGCTCGGCCAGGGCGATCTCCATGCAGCGCACCATGTTGAACATCGAGATGTCGTGCAGGCCGTACATGCGGCCGGGGATGGACAGCTCCACGCAGCCCACCACGCCGTAGTCGCGGGCGTCCTCGAGGGAGACGCCGCGGTTGACGAACGACAGGATGTTGGCGTCGTCGGAGAAGACCTGCGGCATGCCGTCGCCCAGGCGGATCACCTCGGCGGCGGTGCGGAGCAGGCGCGCCGGGGCGGTGGAGTGGATGCGCAGCGAGAGGTTGGGCTGGGGCAGGCGGGTGTCGTTCTGCACGTCCAGCAGCAGCTCGGAGAGCTCGTTGGAGCAGTCGCGGCCGGTCTCGTCGACGCCGCCCACCACGATGTTGAAGCCGGAGGGGAAGCCGGCGAAGAACTTGGCGCTCTCGGTGCTGCGCACGAACACGACGGTGTTGCACTTGAGGTAGAAGTCCTGGATGAGCTCGCGGATGAACGCGGGGTCGGCGCCGGCATCGCGGGAGGCGCGGTAGAGGGGCCAGAGGTACTGGTCCACGCGGCCCAGCGAGATGGAGCTGGCGTTGGACTCGTGCTCGAACACGAGCTCGGCGAGCCACAGCGCCTGCAGGCCCTCGTAGAAGTCGCGGGCCGGGCCCTCGGCCAGGTGGTCGAGCATGGCGGCCATGCGGGAGAGCTCCCCGGCGCGGGCGGGCCCGGCCGTGGCGGCCAGGGTGCGGCAGGCCTCGGCGTAGCGGCGGATGTAGGCCACGGTGCCCTCGAGCACGATCACGGCCGCCTGGTAGAACCCGTTCCCCGGCTCGGCGGCCAGGTGCCCGCGGGCCTCGGCGAGGAGCGCGCCCCAGCCGCGGGTGATGACGGCCTCGAAGTCCGGGATGATGTGACCCTGGCCCTTGTCGGTCTGGGCCACGGCGAACACACGGGTCCTCTGGGCCTCCACCACCTCGGCGGGCACGTGGGCGCGGTACCAGTCGTTGAGGCTGCGGCCGCGCCAGAAGGGATAGAGGACGTCGCGGTAGTAGGCCTTGTCCTCCTCGGTGATGGAGAAGCGGTCCTGCGGGCGGGTGCCGAACTCGTCGAGCTCGTCGAGGATCCAGTAGGGGCTCATCTCTGGCGAGACCACGCCGGCGCGGGGCACGCGGGTGCGGTTGCCGGCGAGCAGGTCGCGGTCGTCGATCACGATCTCATGGTTCTCCAGCAGGTGGACGAGGGCGCGGGCGCGGCGCAGGATGGCGGGCTGGCCCTCGGTCTCGCCGTAGCTCTCCATGTAGAGGGTGGCGCGCTCGAGGTCGATGGGGCGCTCCTGTGCGAAGAGGCTGTCCTTGATGGCCTGGGTGCGCTGGGTGAGCATGGCGTCCTCCCTGATGGGGTTATTACTTGCTCTTACTTTATCCTATTCTGTCGTGGTATCTACAAGAACAAGACAGACTGAATGACTCCACAGCACCTCCACCGATGGAGGCCCCCATCTGGGGGCCGGGTCCGGCAACGGGCCCGCATCCGGCGCCGCTCAGAGCACCGTCGCCCCGGCCTCCTCCAGCGACTCCACCAGGGCCGGGGTCGCGGGGGCCGTGATCACCGCGGTGAAGTCGCGGACGTTGCCGTAGGCGTACGTGCCCCAGGCGCCGAACTTCTCGGCATCGGCCACCAGGTAAGCCTCGCGCGAGCGCTCGAGGGCGCACCGCTTCACGATGCCGTCGTCGGCGTCGAACGTGAGGACGTCGCCCGACGCCGCGTCCACGCCCAGCGCGGCGATGAACGCGCGGTCGAACCGCAGCGGCCCCAGCGCCTCCACGGTGCGCGCCCCCACAAAGCCGTTGAGCTCCCTGTTGACCGTGCCACCGGTGCCCACGGCCGTGACCAGCGGGTTCGCGGCGAGGATCTGGAGGATGTCGATCATGGTCGACACCACCTGGCAGCGGGTGTCCCCGGCCGCCAGGAGCTGCGCCAGGTAGTGGTTGGTGGACGAGACGTCGAGGAACACCGTGTCGCCGGGCTCGATGAGGCCGTAGGCCCGCTCGGCGATGGCGCGCTTGGCGTCCGCGTTGATGTCCACGCGGTTGAGCACCACGCGCTCGAGGGGCGCCTCCGGGCGGATGGCGCCGCCGTAGACCTTCTTGGCACGCCCCTCCTCCACCAGCTGCTTGAGGTCCTTGCGGATGCAGTCCTCGCTCACGTCGAAGCGCGCCGCGAGGTCGGCCACGGCCACGCGGCCCTGCTCGGCGATGAGGTCGGCGATGGCGTTCTGCCGCTCCTGAAGAAACACCGGGCACCCCCTTTGTCGTTGTTCACGTATTGTTTTGTCCGACTTTATCGTATTTGGACCGCAGCGACCCGAACTCCCGCAAACGATGGGCCCGGGGTGGGAAAACCGGCCTCTGGCCCGCGGCCGGGGCGGCTATACTACGAACCGTCTGCGCCGGCGACGGGCCGGCAGCCTCACTACATGAGAAGGGACATCGATGAAACCCCGACCTCGCAGTCGATGACCCCTCCCGCGTGACTCCGAGACCGTTCGGACACCGGGCGAGGGGTGTCCGGCCGCCCACGGGCGGCACCGTGACAGGGCGAGACCCTGGACCACGAAGGAGCACGCATGATCTACCTGTCCCAGATGCTGGGCCTTCCCGTCGTCGACTCCGAGGGCGAGCAGGTCGGCACCGTCAACGACCTGGGCATCGCCACCGGCGAGGTCTTCCCCCGGGTCACCTCCCTGGCCTTCGTGGGTCCGGGCAAGACGCCGTTCATGATCAGCTGGCGCAAGTACGTGGAGGACTTCGACGGCGACGCCGTGCGCCTCAAGGTCCCCGCCACCGACATCCGCTTCTCCTACCTGCAGCCCGAGGAGGTCCTCATCAACCGGGACCTCATGAACAAGCAGATCGTGGACACCCGCGGCCTGCGCGTGGTGCGCGTGAACGACCTCAAGCTCTCCGACTCCGGCTCGTCCCAGCTGCGCCTCCTCGGCGCCGAGGTGGGCGCCCGCGGCGTGCTGCGCGGCCTCTCCCCGCGCCTGGAGTCTCTGGCGGTCAAGGTGGGGCGTGTCTTCGGCCACGAGCTCCCCGAGAGGATCATCGCCTGGAGCTACATGGACCTCCTCGACCGCGAGCTCTCCGACGTGCAGCTCAACGTGAGCCACAAGACCCTCGACGACATGCACCCCGCCGATATCGCCGACATCCTCGAGCAGCTCGACCCGCGCCTCCGCGGCCAGGTCTTCGCCCAGCTCGACGACGTCCAGGCGGCCGAGGCCATGGCCGAGCTCGACGACGACGAGATGGCCGCCGAGATCATGGACGAGATGAACGCGGCCGACGCGTCCCGCATGCTCTCGGAGATGGACCCCGACGACGCGGCCGAGCTCGTGAGCGAGCTCGACTACGAGCGCGCCGAGACGCTCCTGCGCCTCATGGGCGTGAAGGAGGAGCGGGCCATCCGCCAGCTCCTGGGCTACCGGGAGGACACCGCCGGACGCATCATGACCTCGGAGTTCATCGACCTGAGGCCCTCCGCCACGGTGGCCGACGCCATCGGGGCCATCCGCACCGTGGACGAGGACGAGATCGAGACGGTCAACTACATCTACGTGACCGACGACGACCGCCGCCTCCTGGGCGTGCTGTCCCTGCGCACCCTGCTCATCGAGCCCATGGGCGCGACCCTCTCCTCCATCATGGAGACCGACGTCATCTGCGCCGACCCCGACGACGACCAGGAGGACGTGGCCGAGGCGATCTCCAAGTACAACCTGCTGGCCATCCCCGTGGTCACCGACGAGCGCCGCATCGTGGGCATCGTCACGGTGGACGACGCCCTCGACGTCCTCGAGGAGGAGCACGAGGAGGACCTGCAGCTCGCCGGCGGCCGCACCGACTCCGACCCCGACCGGCCCACCCACGACCTCCGGTGGCTCCTGGGCAGCCAGCTCTGGTTCTTCTTCTGGGTGGTGGGCGCCGCCGTGATGAGCGCCGTGGGGAGCGCCCTGGGCCTCGGCGCCGGCACCCTGGCCGCCGCGGTGGCCCTGCCGGTGTGCCTGCTCATGGCCGACGACATGGTGGGCTACGTGGTGGGCTTCTTCATCGAGTTCGACCCCGACGACGAGGACGCCCCTTCCAGCGGCGCCTTCGTCGTGCGCGGCGTGGCCATCGCCTGCGTCTACCTCGCCCTCGTGGTGCTGGCCGCCGCCGGGTTCGCCGAGATCGTGCCCGAGACGCCGGTCACCCAGGCCCTCGTCGACGGCTTCTGGGCCGCCGCCGCGGCGGCCCTGGTGAGCTACGGGTCGGCGCCGGCCTACCTCAAGGCCCTGCGGGTCAAGGACGGGCGCGGCGAGGACGTGTCGCGCCTCTCCCTGCGCATGGTGGCCCTCGCCGTGGCCATCGCGGTGTTCTGCGCCGTGGCCCTCGCCCTCCTCGGGATGCAGGGATAGCCCGTGGCGGCCCTCAAGCGGGACCGGACCCCGCAGAACCCCACCGGCCAGAGGCGCCCGGCGCCGGCGGCCCCCAAGGCCATGCGCGTGGGCACCGTGCTCGCGGCCATGGGCCCGGGCCTCATCGCCGCCCTCTCCGGCACCGACGCCGGCGGCATCGCCACCTACTCCAACGCCGGCGCGCTCTTTGGCTTCGGCCAGCTCTGGACCGTGCCCATCATGGGGTTCCTCATGATCGTGGTCCAGGAGACCGCCGCCCGCATGGGCTGCGTCACCGGCAAGGGCTTCGCAAGCCTCATCCGGGAGCAGTTCGGCGTGCGCATGAGCGCGTTCGCCATGCTGGCGCTGCTCGTCTCCAACACCATGGTCACGCTGTCCGAGTTCGCCGGCATCGCGAGCGGCATGGCCCTCTTTGGCATCCCGGCCGCCGTGAGCGTGCCGACGGCGGCCATCGTCATCTGGCTGCTCACCATGAGCGGCAGCTACAAGCGCATCGAGAAGGTGCTGCTGGCCATCTGCTGCGTCTTCATCACCTATGTGATCGCCGGCTTCATGGTGGGCCCCGACTGGGGAGACGCCCTCAACGCCACCCTGGTGCCCCGGGTCCAGGCCACGCCCGAGTACCTGAGCCTGCTCGTGGCCAACATCGGCACCACCATCGCGCCGTGGATGATCTTCCTCGCCCAGTCCAACGTGGTGGACAAGAACGTGGGGGCCGCCGAGATCCCGTTCCAGCGCATCGACACCGCCACCGGGGCCATCCTGGCCTCCGCCATCTCCTGGTTCATCATCATGGCCACCGGCGTGACCCTGCACCCGGCGGGCATCGCCGTGGACGATGCGGCCCAGGCGGCCCAGGCCCTGGTCCCCATCGCCGGCGCCTACGCCGAGAGGCTCTTCGGCCTGGGGCTCGTGGGGGCCTCGGTGCTCGCCGCCTCGGTGCTGCCCGGCATCACCTCGAGCGCCGTGTGCGAGGCCTTTGGCTGGGAGCACGGGGCCGACCGCACCTGGGGAGAGGCCCCGGTGTACCGCGGCATCATCACCGCCATCATCGCCCTCTCGGCCGGCGTGGTGCTCGTCCCCAACGTGGACCTCTTTGGCATCATGATGGCGGCCCAGGTGGTCAACGGCGTGCTGCTGCCGGTGCTCATGGTCTACATGGTGCGCATCGCCAGCGACCGGCGGATCATGGGCCGCTACGTCAACGGCCGCGTGTGGACGGCCATCACGTGGGCGACCATCGGCGTCATCGCGGCCCTCACCGTGGTGATGTTCGTGCTGCAGGCTCTGGGCTACTGAGCCCCTGTCCCAACAGTCGGACACTTTTGTCCCAATGGTCGGACACTTTTGTCCCACATTGACCGGGCGCCCCGGCCGGTCGCACCCCCTGGTGCGCCCCCGCCGCACCCCCGGGCCCCTCGGTCCCTCGCCCCTTCGGCACCTGAACGCGGTCGAGGGCGCCCCTCCCCGCACCTGAACGCGCCTGAGGGCGGATTCCGCCTCCCTGAACGTGGATGAGGGCGACTTCCGGCACGTTTCCGCGCTGGAAGTCGCCCTCAATCGCATTCAGGTGCCGATAGGGGGGTGCCGGTGGGGGGCGCCGATCGGTGGCGGCCGATGGCAGCCGGGGGCAGCCGGGGGCAGCCGCCCTACTCCGCGGCGGACACCTTGGCCCAGTCGGCCTCGAAGGCGGCCAGGCCGGCGTCGGTCAGCGGGTGGTGCAGGCACTTCTCCATGGCGGCGAAGGGCACGGTGGCGATGTCGGCGCCGAGGAGGGCGGCCTGGGTCACGTGGTTGGGGGTGCGCAGGCTCGCCGCGATGATCTCGGTGTGCTCGGGGCCGTAGTAGTTCTTGACGGCGGTCACGATGGCGGAGAGCTGGTCGATGCCGTCCTCGGCGATGTCGTCGAAGCGGCCCACGAACGGGGAGACGTAGCGGGCGCCGGCGGAGCAGGCCATGAGGGCCTGGGGCACGGTGAAGATGAGCGTCATGTTGACGTCGACGCCGTGCTTCTTGAGCTCCTTGGTGGCGGCGAGGCTCTCGGCGCAGATGGGCAGCTTCACCACGATGTTGGGGGCGAGGGCGGCCAGGCGCAGGCCCTCGGCCACCATCTCCTCGGTGGTGGTGGCGGTGGACTCGGCGGACACCGGCACGTCGGGGCAGGCCTCGGCGATCTTGACCATGTGGGCCTCGAAGTCGGCGAGCTTGCCGCCGGTCTTGGCGTAGAGGGAGGGGTTGGTGGTCACGCCGGCGACGCAGCCCCAGCTGTAGGCGGTCTTGATCTGCTCGAGGTCGGCGGTGTCGATGAAGAACTTCATAGTGTGTCCCTTCTCGGAAGTGCCGGGTCACGACGTTGGTACCCAGCCTGATTGGTTGAAGAACCCACCCGGGTCGGCTGACGGCCGAACGGTCGTGGCCGCGGGCTACCCAGCGACGATGGCGATGCCGGAGCTGGTGCCGATGCGGTCCGCGCCGGCCTCCACCATGGCGGCGGCCTCCTCGGCGGTGTGGATGCCGCCCGAGGCCTTGACCTTGCAGGCGTCGCCCACGGCGGCGCGCATGAGCGCCACGTCGTGCACGGTGGCGCCGCCGGTGCCGAAGCCGGTGCTCGTCTTCACGAATGCGGCCCCGGCCTCCACGGAGAGGCGGCAGGCGCGCTCCACCTGCGCGTCGTCGAGGTAGCAGGTCTCGAGGATGACCTTGACGCAGCGGCCCTGGGAGGCGCGCACCACCGCGGCGACGTCCTCGCGCACGGCGTCGTCCGCGCCCTCGAGCAGCCAGCCCACGTTGAGGACCATGTCCACCTCGTCGGCGCCGTTCTCCACGGCCCACTTGGCCTCGTAGGCCTTGGGGTCGGTGGCCATGGCGCCCAGGGGGAAGCCCACCACGCAGCAGGTCTTCACGGGGGTGCCGGCGAGGCGCTCGGCCACCATGGGCACCCAGCAGGTGTTCACGCACACCGAGGCGAAGCCGTGCTCGACGGCCTCGTCGCAGAGGCGGGCAACGTCGTCGCGGGTGGCGGTGGCCTTGAGGACGGTGTGGTCGATCAACGCGTTCAGGTTCACGGGACCTACCCCTTTCCACGGTTGGTATCAGTGGTTATCAGTACTTGAATAGGCGAAGTGACAGATGGGCCAGGCACCTCTGTCACGCGCGCGTCGTGCGGCGGGTGGCTAGGCCAGCGCCTCGGCGACCGTGGCCACGAGGGCGTCGGCGGTCAGGCCGTACTCCTCCTGCAGGAAGGAGGCGGGGCCCACCTGGCCGAAGCGCTCCTCCACGCCGTGGCGCACGAGCGGCACGGCGATGGCGCGCTCGGCCATGACCTCGGCCACGGCGGAGCCCAGGCCGCCGATGACGTTGTGGTTCTCAAAGGCCACGACGGCCTTCTTGCCGGCGGCCTCGGAGACGAGCAGGTCCACGTCCAGCGGCTTGATGCAGAACATGTCCACCACCTCGACGGAGACGCCCTTCTCGGCCAGGGCCTCGGCGGCGTCCAGCGCGTCGGAGACCAGCTGGCCCGCGGTCACCACGAGCACGTCGTCACCGGGGCGCACCACGTTGCCGCGGCCGATCTCGAAGGTGGAGCCGGGGGCGTAGACGTCGCGGACGGCCTTGCGGTTGCCGCGCACGTAGTGCACGCCGGTGCCCAGGCCGGCGAACTCCCGCACGATCCAGGCCATCTGGGTGGCGTCGGCGGCGTCGGCCACCACGGCCCCGGGGATGGTGCGCATAAGCGCCACGTCCTCGTAGGTGGTGTGGGTGCCGCCGTTGGTGGCCACGGTGAAGCCGGGGTCGGAGCCGTAGATGTTGAGGGTGTTGCCGGCATAGGCGCCGGAGAGGAACACCTGGTCGAAGGCGCGACGCGTGGCGAAGGGCCCGAAGGTGTGGCAGAACGGCACGAAGCCCTCGGAGGACATGCCGGCGGCGATGCCCATCATGTCGGCCTCGGCGATGCCGCACTGCACGAAGCGGTCGGGGTTGGTCTTGGCGATCTTGGTGAAGCCGCTGGCGCCGCCGAGGTCGGCCTCGAGGGCCACCACGTCGTCGCGCTCGGCCATGAGCTCCTGGAGGGTGGAGACCACCACGGCACGGAGCTCGGTCCCCATCTGGGAACGGTCCTTGGCGAGGGTGAACATCAGGCTCGGCTCCCTTCGATGACGGCCTCGAGCTCGGCGATGGCGGCCTCGGCGGCTGCCTTGGCCTCGGCGTTGAACTTCACGGAGTGGTTGTCCATCAGCTGCTCGAAGTAGGGGACGCCGGCGCCCTTGACGGTGTCCATGACAATGGCCACGGCGCTGTCCTCGGTGTGCTTGGCGCAGGTGATGGCGGCGTCCAGGGCCACGACGTCCTGGCCGTTCACGCGCTGGGTGGCAAAGCCGAAGGCCCGCATCTTCGCGGCGATGTCGAAGGGGTTCATGACGTCGACGGTGTAGCCGTCGAGCTGCTTCTTGTTGTCGTCGATGATGACGATGCAGCGGTTGAGGCGGTTGTGGGCTATGAACTGGAACGCCTCCCAGCACTGGCCCTCGTTGAGCTCGCCGTCGCCCACGATGAGGTAGGTGTAGGCGTCGGAGCCCTTGAGGCGGTTGGCGTAGGCGATGCCCGCGGCGGTGGAGCAGCCCTGGCCGAGGGACCCGGTGGTCATGTCCACGCCCGGGGTCTTGAGGCGGTCGGGGTGGCTCGGCAGGTCGGTGTGACCCTGGTTGAGCGTGAGCAGCATGTCGCGGTCGAAGAACCCGCTCTCGGCGAGGGCCGCGTACCAAGCGGGGCCGGCGTGGCCCTTGGAGAGGACCACGCGGTCGCGGCCCTCCCAGCGGGGGTTCTCGGGGTCGTAGGCCAGGACCTTGCCGTAGAGCAGGGCCATGAGGTCGGCGATGGAGAAGGACCCTCCCAGGTGGCCGGCCCCCAGGGGGAGCAGCATCTCGAGCACGTCGCGGCGAATCTTGGCCGCGAGGGCGGTCACGCGCTCCAGCTCTTCTGCCTGCATCGTGTCTCCTTTCTTGACGGTGAATCGCTATGACAAAGGCGGGCGGTCCTGGAGGGCCGCCCGCCTGGGGCTCTCATCAGGTAGTCGCGGCCCAGATCAGGGGCCGCACTGATCCTGCGTTGTGGTGGGTGGGGCGCCCGCGCCTACTCGGCGTCGAACTTCGCCTTGAGCTTGTCGCGCAGCTCGTTCTTGTCGACGATGTTCACGAGGACGACCTTCTGCTCCTCGGGGATGTCGTTGACGAAGTTCTCGAGGTCGCGGCCGATGACGAAGAGGTCGGCGGCACCGGGCTGGACGTCGGAGATGGTGGTGTGGTCCACCGTGACGTCGGTGCGGCCGAGCTCGGCCAGGACGTCGTCGATGTTCATCTGGACCATCAGGCTGGAGCCGAGGCCGGAGCCGCAGGCGCACATGATCTTGGAGATAGCCATGGTGGTGACTTCCTTTCCATTGCTTGCGCCCTGGGGCGCCGGGTAGTAGGTACGGGTTCCATCGTGGAACTTTGATACGTCCACGGTGTGGAGAAATCGGCGGGGGCGCCTTCCGCGCCGGTGAGGCTCAGGGCGCCCCCGCCGGGAGTGCACGGGCGCGGAGGCTTACTTGGCCTCCTCGACCTTCTTGGGCGCCACGAGGTTGAAGACGATGGGCGCCAGGTAGCAGGCCACGCAGATGACGAGGAGCGGCCAGCCGGGCAGCACCTGGGCAAGGTTGCCGAAGGCGATGCCGAGGATGGAGAAGTCGAAGTCGGAGAAGGTGGCGCTGGTGAAGCCGAGGGCGGTGAAGACGGGCATGCACAGGGCCGGCAGGAAGGTGATGAGCAGGCCGTGGATGAAGGAGCCGGCCACGCAGCCCTTGATACCGCCGCGGGCGTTGCCGAAGACACCGGCGGTGGCGCCGCAGAAGAAGTGGGGGACGACGCCGGGGAGGATCAGGGCGACGGGCACCAGGGAGGCGTTGATGGCGCCGAGGATCACGAGGCCCACGATGCCGGCCACGAAGGACACGAGGAAGCCGATGATCACGGCGTTGGGGGCGTAGGGGAAGGCGACGGGGCAGTCGATGGCGGGCACGGCGCCGGGCACGAGCTTGGTGGCGATGCCCTTGAAGGCGGGGACGATCTCGCCCACGACGAGGCGCACGCCGGAGAGGATGATGTACACGCCGCCGGCGAAGGCCATGCCGGAGGTGAGGGCCCAGACGAGCCAGTTGGTGTGGGTCTCGGTGCCGACGTTGAGCAGCTCGTTCAGGTACTGGAACTGGGTGGGGTCGGCGTCGAGGATGCCGCGGCCCACGGCCACGCCGGTGACGACGATGAAGAACACCATCATGGTGATGGAGATGGAGACCACGGTGTCACGCAGGAAGGTGAGGCGCTTGGGGAAGCTGATGTCCTCGGTGGAGGTGCTGCCCTCGAAGAAGTGGCCCACCCAGCCGGAGATGGCGTAGCCGATGCCGCCGAAGTGGCCGAGGGCGATGGAGTCGGTGCCGGTGACCTTGCGGAAGGTGAACTGGCAGAAGAACGGCGAGAGCACCATGATCAGGCCGAGCACGCAGCCGCCGGCCACGTAGAGGCCCCAGCCCTCGAGGCCGCCGATGGAGAGCACGACGGCGAGCATGCAGGCCATGTACAGGGTGTGGTGGCCGGTGAGGAAGATGTAGGGCATGCGGGAGAAGCGGGCGAGCACGATGTTGAGCACCATGCCCAGGCACATGATGATGGCCGTGGCCTGACCGAAGTCCTTGAGGGCCATGGACACGACGGCCTCGTTGTTGGGGACGACGCCCTGCATGTTGAAGGCGTAGTTGAAGACCTCGCCGAAGGCGAGCAGGGAGCCGCTCTGGAGGTAGGCGGCGCCGGCGGAGAGCACCAGGAAGCCCACGATGGTCTTGATGGTGCCGCTCACGACGTCCTCGACGGGCTTCTTCTGAAGCACGAGGCCGATGAGCGAGAGGAGGCCGACGAGGATCGCCGGAGTGGACAGGATGTTGACGAAGAAGTCGAGCACTGCCATCATCCGTCTCCTTTCTTGTCGCGTTGGTTCCTTACACGTTTCCTATGGCTGCCGACCCGGAGGCCGGATGATGCCCTGTCAGGCAGACGCCTCGGCGTCGTCGACGAACAGGCGGTAGGCCTCGTCGGCGTCGGCGGCGCAGGCCACAGCCTCGATGGTGGCCGGGTCGGAGAACATCGTGGCGAGCTCGCGCATGACCTCGATGTGGGAGTTGGAGTCGGTGGCGGCCAGCGTCACCAGGACGCGCACGCCGGGGCCCTCGGGCTTGAAGAAGACCGGCTCGCGCATGACCGTGACGGCCAGCTGGGTCTTGAGGGCGCCCTGCTCGGGACGGGCATGGAGAAGGGCGAGGTCGGGGCAGATCACGAAGTACGGGCCGAACTCGGCGGCGTTGTCGATGATGCCCTGGATGTAGCGGTCCTCCACGAAGCCACCGTCCACCAGGGGGGTGACGGCCACCTTCACGGCCTCCTCCCAGGAGTCAGCCCCTTCCCAGATCTGGACGTTCTCGCGCTTGAGCATGGACTCGATAGCGTTGGCCATGGCGCCCCTTTCCTCTTCAGACAACTTAATGATGCTTGGACAGCCCTGACAATGACAGGACTTCCTAGGTTTTTCCTGTTTCTTCCGGTTTTCTCCCGCGAACGGTTGGTATTTGACGATGAACGGTAGATGAATCAGGAAGAAGCTGGAAAAGACGCCATACAGCGACTAAATTGAGTCTCGAGACAGTCTGCTTTTCCCGGTTTTTCACCCCAACCCGCCGCCAACCGCCCGAGGAGCCCCGTGTTTCCCAAAGAGCGCCGCCGCGCCATGGCCGCATACATCGACGCCGAGGGCCACGCCACCGTGGAGGAGCTGGCCCAGCGGTTCTCCGTCTCGGTGGACAGCATCCGCAAGGACCTCAAGGTCCTGGCGGCGGAGGGGCTCTGCCGCCGCGAGTACGGCGGCGCCACCCGAATCGACCGGCCCGAGCCCGAGCCCGCCAGCGAGGCGGCCCTGCTCCACGGGGCCCTCGACCTTGCCGAGGAGGACTCCGCCGAGCACAGCCGCAGGGCCGTGGCCGCCCGGGCCTACATGGAGATCGCCGACGGCGACGCCATCTTCCTGGACGTCTCCAAGACCTGCCTCTACATCGCCGAGCTTCTGGCCGCGGGCGACAAGCGCTGCATCGTGACCACCAACATGATCGACATCCCCACGGTGCTGGCCAAGAACCCCAAGGTCACGGCCTTGGCCACCGGCGGGTACCTCTCCCCCGACATGCGCGGCTTCACCGGCCCCACCACCATCAGCCTGCTCGAGCCGCTCCTCTTTGAGAAGGCCTTCGTCTCGTGCTCGAGCATCTCGCTGCAAAAGCACGCCGTCATGGCCGACGTCATGGACGACGGCCTGGTGAAGCAGCGCGCCATAGAGAACGCCACCTACAGGTTCCTACTGGCCGAGGACTGGAAGTTCTCCAACCGGGCCGGCTACCGCTTTGCCTCCATCGGGGACTTCACGGCCGTGGTCACCAACGAGAGCGACGTGGCGGTGCTGGGCCAGATCGCGTCCATGGGGATCCCCACGCTCTGCTAGGGGTGGGCGGGGCGCCGCGCTCCTGCCGCGACTCCGCTGCTGCCATCGCCGCTATCCCGCTGTCCCCGGACCTGCCACTGCGCGTGCCCCCCTGCGCCAACTCATCTAGAATGAAATAGAGCACGTGACAAATGGCACCGTCCCCTGTCACACGAAAGAGGGAGGCACCGTGGCAGCTATTTCCCGGCGGCACCTCATGACAATCGCCGGCCTACTGGCCGGAGGCGCCCTGACCTCATGCGCACCAAGCACACAAACCGAGACAGCGCGCTCGCCGAACGCGGGCGACGGCGACGCCTCCCAGGCGCAGACCGGCGGCGAGGGTGCGGCGGCCGGAACATCCGAGGGCGAGGCGGTCTTCTCGCAAAGGGAAGGAGAGCAGCTCCTTGTGGTTGCCAAGGTGCTCGACAGCCCCCGGCTCGAGGCTGGCTCTTACGTGCTCGTGACATTTCGCAATGTCGCAGCTGCCGTAACCGTATCGCCCGGCACCCGCATCACCTGGATGAGCACCCTCGCACCCGAAACCCTGGGCTACATATCCGGATGGGACCTGCGCGTCGAGCCAACGAGCGAGTGGCCCGCAGCAGTCGTGCACACTCAGATGGAGGCGGACGCAATAAATGCAATGCGGCCTTGAAGTAACCCTGCGCCGACTAATTCTCTTCTAATATCGAAAAAAGTAGATACTCACAGATATTTTAAGATACCACTGCCTCAGCAGGACACAAGCATCTTTCCGATAAGCGAAAGAACACTCCTCGATATTGATGCCCGCTCAATACTTAAAAAACGGTCAGACCATGAACACGCTGCACGTTTACGATGGTTGGGGAAGCATGGTGTTTCTTAACTATTCATATAGTGGATATGGTTACACCCATGGCACCTACTTCTAAAAGGCCCCTTCCCATTGCGATCGTCATTGCAAGTCTCTCTTTTTTGCTGATCTCAGGCTGCTCGTCCAGCCCGAGCATCGACAGCATGGTCAAGGTTGCATCCACCGGCGAGGTCGTAATGAAGGGCGTACAGGACGAAAAGTACCTGGTAGTTACGAGAGTGCTGGACAGCAACTCCCTCAACAATGGCATCTGCGTGCTCGTGACATTCAAAAGCGACGAGCCGTCAGTTCAAGACGTCATGGCGACCCTGGAGAAGGGCGACATCATCACGTGGACACACCTCTATCCCTCGGACACCTCCGGTTACGTAAGCGGCTGGGAGCTCGCCAAAGGCTACGACGAAGCCGGGGAGCTGCTCGGCACGCCCTTGGAACGCTTTGACAGCTAGAGCCTCGGCAGCAAGCGATAGCCCAACATAACCAGCAAGACCAGAGGATGGGACCTGCGCGTTGAGCCAACGAGCGAGTGGCCCGCTCCCGCCATGCCCCCTTGCGCAGGTAGAACGCCCTACGGGATCCAGCGGAACGCCCTCACCACAAGGGCGACCTGCCCACGCTCCTCTCCTTGGGCCGCAGCCGTCTTTTTGTTCGCCTCGATCCATCGCCGCACAAAGGACTCCAGCTCCTCCTTGAGCAAGGCGGCCTCATCAACTGTGAGGGCAAGAACCGTGTCCACCCCCGCCTCGGCCTCGATCCAGGCGTCGGACAAGTTGTCTTTGCTTGCCAGATACCGGTCGTAGGCGTCTCCATAGGCGCTGTTTGCGGCCTGGAACAAAGAGACCTCCTCGTGCCCTTCCAACCGGCTCTCCCCATCAACCGCTCGCCACCAGCTTTTTCTCTTATCGCCATCAGGGCGGTCGGCCCTCTCCACAAGCCCTCCGTCGACCAGGCAGCCAATGTGGTAACTCGCGCTTCCCGGAGCGACGGAGAGCGCCTTTGCCACATCGCCGACAGTGGCCTCCCCCGCGTTTCGCAAAAACGCCAGCACGCGCAACCGCTCCGCATTGCCGAGCGCCCTGAGGCGCAGCTGGACGTCCCTCTTTCCTTCCATGGGCCCCTCCGAGAAGTATATGTACAACACATATTGTCTTTATTTGAAAGACACCCTACCATGAGGATACGGCACCCGAGAGAGGCGCTCGCAAAAACCCGCACAAGGGAAAGACCGATGACCCTACCCAAGAACACGGCCCGATGGCTCGGGTCCTATGCGGTCGGACTGCTAGCGGACCAAGCCTATTACCTCAGCCTGTCGTGGTATGCGGCCGCATTGACACCGAACCCGATGGTCGTGGGTGCGGTCATGGGCATCGGCAGCCTCCCAAGAGCCCTGCTCCTGCTCCCCGGAGGAATGCTCGCAGACCGCTTTGGGACAAAAAGGGTCGCAACCATATCCAGCGCTCTCAAGGCGGCGGTGATTTTCATCGCGTGCCTTAGCACGGCTCGCTCTGGCGCCGAGACCGTGACGGGCCTCGCGATGACCGCAGTCCTTGTCGGCGCCTTCGACGCGATCTTTCTTCCCGCTATCCAATCCATGCCGTGGGCAGTGGCGGAGCCCTCCCGGGTTCCCATGGTCCAGAAGCAGTTCTCGGTGGTGCAGCGGTGCGGCGTGGTGCTTGGCCCGGCACTTGCCGGCCTTATGCTCGCCCAATGGCCCGTGGCGCTCGTATATGGGGCCATCGGCGCCTGCTTTGCGCTGTCCGCCATCGCCTTGAACTCGGTGACGACCAGAACCGGACCCGACGACATCGACGCCCGCCCTCAAAAGGGAACCCTGCGAACGCTCGTCGAACTCATGCAAAAAAGGCCGTGCCGAGCCATGCTCGCACTTGTGGCCGTATCCGAGCTCGTCTGCTCCGGGGCCTTCTCCACGGGCATAACGCTCCTCGTGGACTACCGTGGATGGGGAGCGGCGACCATGGGGTTGCTTGTGACGGCCTATGGCGCCGGGTCCGTGGCAGGGGCCGCCGCCTCCCTCACGTCGAGAGGCCGCCACCCCCTGGGCCTCGTTGTGGCGGCTTCCATGACAATCATGGGGATTGCCCTCTGCCTCGTTGCCGCAGCCCCCTCCGCCGAGCTGGCAGCCGCAGGGGTCGCCCTGTCGGGGGCCGCCGCCGGTGCAGCCTCCGCGTTTCTCACCGCCAGCTACCTCGGGTCGGTCGAGTCAGGGGAAGGTGGTCGGTCCATGGCCATCCTGAGCCTCGCCTCTTTTGGGACGGCCTCCCTGTCCTCGTTCCTCTGCGGGGCCATCGCCCAGGCGTGGGGGGCCGCTGCCGTCTTCACCGTGTTCGGGTTCGCCCTTGTCGCCATCGCGGTATGGGCCGCCCGCTGCGCCGCCCTTCGAATCCCCGTCTGACGGCAGGTGGGCCCGCGGCCCCGATCAAAAAAAGGGGGTGCCCCGTCACCAGGGGCACCCCTACGGCCGTGCTTCATGTCTCGGAGCGCCTTAGTCCTCCAGGGCGGCGAGGATCCTCTTGCCCAGCTCGTCGTACTCCTCGGGGGTGAGGGCCACGCGGCCGGGATTCATGGCAAAGACGTCGCCCCACTCGTACTCGTCGTTCTCGTACTTGGGCACCAGGTGGAAGTGCAGGTGGTGCATCAGGTCGCCGTAGGCGCCGAAGTTGATCTTCTGCGGGGCGAAGGCCTTGTGCAGGGCCGCAGCTACGCGGCGGACGTCGGCCATGTAGGCCAGGGCCTCGTCCTCGGTGAGGTCGGAGATGTCGTCCACATGCTGCTTGGCGGCCACGATCACGCGGCCCGGGTGGCTCTGCTCCTTGAACAGGATGAGGTTGGAGTTCTCGAGCTCGGCCAGGGGGATGCCGTAGGCGTCCATGAGGCTGGGGTCGTCCCAGGCCATGCAGTAGGCGCACTTCTCGTCTTTCATGGGGACCTCCTTACGGGGTTGGTTGCGAGGGGTCGAACGCGGGTGGGACAGGGACGGCGACGGGGCCGGGGCCTCCCCTACTCCGCCCGGGCGCCGGCGTGGGCGGCCTTGAGGCGGGCCACCTTGGAGCGGTGGGCGTTGAGGACCAGGGCGTCCACCAGGCCCACGACGCCGAAGCAGGCCATGACCACGAGCACCGTGGCCAGGGAGCCCACGGCCTGGAGCAGCACGCCGGAGCCGATGGAGCCCACGAGGGCCGCGAAGATGCCGTAGGAGTTCACGACGGCCAGGTTCTCGGCGAAGTTGGCCTGGCCCCACACCTTGCGCACCACGAAGGCCATGGTGACGATGACCGCGCCCCAGGCGAGGCCGGTGACCAGGCATCCCGCCACCTGGACGGCGATGGAGCCGGTGACCTGGGCCGCCAGCATGATCAGCGCGCCGGCGATGGAGAGGCAGGCGGTGCCAACCATGAACGGGGCGCGGCCGATGCGGTCGAGCAGGGTGCCGCCGATGAGGCGCCCGAGGCCGCTGCCGATGTTGACGAAGCCGATGACGAAGGCGGCGGTCACAGCGTCGGCGCCGAGGCTCGTGGGGAACTCGCGGCCGATGCCCGTGGTGGCCATGCCCACGGCACCCAGCAGGAACATCCACAGGTAGAAGAAGTAGAACGTGGGGTCGCGGAAGAGGCCCTTGGTGGGCACGTCCTCGGTGCCGGCGGCATTGCCGGCGTTGTCGCCCGCGGCGCGGGAGACGGGCAGCTCGGCGGCCTCCTCGGCGGTGGGCATGTGGATCACCACGGAGCTGGCGAAGACGAGGGCCGAGAAGACCACGGCCATGGCAACGAACACGATGCGCCAGTCGACCACGGTGTAGAGCTGGGTGAGCACGGGGCCGAGGACGAAGCCGCCCAGGCCGTAGCCCATGAGGCAGATGCCCTGGGCCATGCCGGTCTTGTCGGGGAACCACGCGGTGACGGTGGGCACGATGACGTTGTAGACGAAGCCGATGCCCACCGAGGCCACGATGCCGTAGGTGAGCCACACCACCGGCAGGCTGGCGGTGCCGTCGGCGAAGGCGGAGCCCACGAAGCCCACCAGGAGGAAGGCGATGGCCACGGTCATGACGAACCGCACGTTATGGCGCTTGAGGAGCTTGCCGGCCACGAGGTTGCCCACGGTGAAGGCGATCATGGACAGGGCGAAGATGGTGGTCATGCCCGAGACCGACCAGTCGAACTGGGCCTTGAGCGGTGCCATGACCACGGAGTAGCCGTAGATGAGGCCGAGGAACAGCAGGGTCACCGTGCCCACGACCAGGATGGGGATGCGCTTGCGCATGGGTCCTCCTCGGGGTTAGTCCAGGTGGTTGACGGGGTAGCGGATGGGCTCGCCGCAGGCGAAGGCCACGGCCTCCTCGGCCACCTTGGTGTTGAGCTCGTCGGCGGCCTCCTCGGAGTACCAGGCCATGTGGGGCGTGACGAGGAGGTTCTCGTGGGCGAACAGGGGGTTGCCCGGGGCCACGGGCTCGTTCTCCATGCAGTCGAGGGCGGCGCCGGCGATCTGCCCCTCGGTGAGGGCCACCTCGAGGTCGGCCTCGTTGACGATGCCGCCGCGGGCCACGTTGATGAGGTAGGCGGTGTCCTTCATGCGGGCGAAGGCGTCCTTGTTGAACATGTCCATGGCGTGCTCCGGCGGGCAGTGCACGGAGATGACGTCGGAGCGGCCCATGAGGTCGTCGAGGTCCACCTGCTCCACGAAGGAGAACTCCTCGCCGGGGGTGAAGTAGGGGTCGTAGCCGATCACCTTCATGCCCAGGGCGTGGGCGCGCTTGGCGAACTCGCGGCCGATGCGGCCGAGGCCGATGACGCCGCAGGTGAGCTCGGAGAGGCGGTGCACGGGCACCGAGCGGGTGTAGTCCCAGCCCTCGGTCTTGGTGTAGTCGTTCATGAGGACCACCTTGCGCAGGAGGGCCATCATGAGGGCGATGGCCTGGTCGGCCACCTCGTTCATGCCGTAGTCGGGCACGTTCTCCACCTGCACGCCGTGCTCGGTGCAGGCCTCGACGTCCACGTTGTTGACGCCCACGCCGTAGCGCACCACGAGCTTGAGGTTGGGCAGGGCCTCCACCACGCGGCGGGTGATGGGGGCGTACTGGTTGAGGAAGATCTCGCCGTCGGCACAGCGCTCGATGACGTCGTCCTCGGTGACGCACTGCTCGAGGCGGAAAGGCACGCCGGCCTCCTCCAGGATGCGGCGCTCGGTGTCGATGTCGGCGTGATCGTTGTCGGTGATGATGACCTGCATGGTCTAAGGGCTCCTTCCGGGGGCTTGTTCGGGGGCGATTACTTGACGAGGTAGCCGCCGTCGACGGGGATGACCGCGCCGTTGAGGTAGTCGGAGGCGGCGGAGGCCAGGAAGATCGCGGCGCCCTTCATGTCGTCGCCGGTGCCCCAGCGGTGGGCCGGGATGCGGTCGGTGATCTCCTTGTAGCGGGGGTTCGTGGGGTCGGTGAGGGCGGTGTTCATGTCGGTGGCCATGTAGCCGGGGGCGATGGCGTTGACGTTGATGCCCTTGGAGGCCCACTCGTTGCAGAGGGCCTTGGTGAGCTGCGCGACGGCGCCCTTGGAGGCGGCGTAGGCCGGGACGGTGAAGCCGCCGAAGAAGGAGAGCATGGAGGCGAGGTTGATGATCTTGCCGTGGCCCTGGGCGATGAAGGTGTTGCCGGCCAGCTGGCAGAGCTCGAACGTGGCGTTGAGGTTCACGTTGATGACCCAGTCCCAGTCCTCGAAGGGGAACTCCTCGGAGGGGTGGCGGGACTGCACGCCGGCGCAGTTGACGAGGATGTCGAGGCCGCCCATGGCCTCCACGGCCTCGTCGTAGGCCTCCTTGCAGGCCACGCGGTCGCCGATGTCCACGATGATGCCGCGGCAGTCGAAGCCCTTCTTGCAGAACTCGTCGGCCACGGTCTTGGCGGACCCGCCGGTGCCGAAGATGGTGACGGAGGCGCCGGCCTCCATGAGGCCCTCGGCGATGCCGTGGCCGAGGCCGCGGGTGCCGCCGGTGACGATGGCCTTCTTGCCGGTGAGATCGAAAAGGGAAGTCATCTGTTCCTCCTCTGGGTCGCGGGCCTGTGTCGGCCAGGCCCGGTGTCTGGTTATATATTTCTATGGCCGTCCCCTTAGGTGATGTTCAGACGGTAGACGGTATATTTCCCCCCGCAGACGGTAGTTCGGGATATTTTTCAATTACGTTTATAGATGCTGGACAATTCCTAGCATTTACGGCATTTCAACTGTAGTTTTATGGGATTCTTGATGCAAGGACTTTCAGTTTGTTCTCACGCGATAACGTTCACGGAAAAAAGGGGTCCATTGGCCAAAAACCGCGATTCTCGTCCCCATCGCCCGCCATGAGTGGAAATATATAAGCACTGAGCCCGGAGGGGCACCAATGCGAAAGGAGCCGCACCATGTCCGACAAGGTCCTGCTCGTGGGTGAGCCCATGGGCCTGTTCATCGCCGACAACCCCGGCCCGCTCGACTCGGTGGGCAGCTACACGTTCGCCGTGGCCGGAGCCGAGTTCAACGTGGCCGTGGGCCTCACCCGCCTGGGTCACGAGGCGGCCTTCCTCACCAAGCTCGGCCCCGACCCCTTCGGGGCCCGCATCGTCAAGTCCATGGACGAGATCGGCATCGACACCAAGATGGTGATCAAGACCGACGAGCGCAACACGGGCTTCATGCTCAAAAGCCAGGTGACCGAGGGCGACCCCGAGATCTACTACTTCCGCGCCGGCTCCGCCGCCAGCACCCTCTCGCCCGAGGACCTCGCCGGCATCGACCTCTCCGAGTGCGCCATGGTGCACCTCACCGGCATCCTGCCGGCCCTCTCCGACCCCTGCCGTGCCGCCACCCTCGACCTCATGGGCAAGGCCAGGGACGCCGGCGTGACGGTGTCGTTCGACTGCAACCTGCGCCCGCAGCTCTGGCCCGACACCCAGACCATGGTCGAGACCACCAACGCCCTGGCGGCCCTGTCCGACATCTTCCTGCCCGGCATCAACGAGTGCGAGGTGCTCCTCGGCACCCGCGACGAGCGCGAGGCCGCGGCCCGCTACCTCGAGGCCGGCTCCAAGCTCGTGGTGGTGAAGCTGGGGGCCGACGGCGCCTACTACGCCTGCGAGGACGGGCGCGAGGGCTACGTGCCCGGCTTCCGGGTAGACGAGATCGTGGACACCGTGGGCGCCGGCGACGGCTTCGCGGCCGGCGTCATCTCGGCCCTGCTCGAGGGCCAGGACGTGGAGCAGGCCGTCTCGCGCGGCTGCGCCATCGGTGCCATCCAGCTCACCAGCCGTGGCGACAACGAGGGTCTTCCCACCCGCGAGCAGCTCGACGCCTTCATGGCCGACCCGTCCCACGCCCCCGTCAAGGAGTAACCATGTACAAGGACAACCCCGCCGTCACCGCCGTGCTCGACCGGTTCGAGCAGATCGGCATCATCCCCGTCATCACCATCGACAACCCGGAGTTCGCCGTGCCCCTGGGCCGCGCCCTCGTGGCCGGCGGCCTGCCCGCGGCCGAGGTGACCTTCCGCACGCCCTGCGCCGCCGAGTGCATCCGCCGCATGGCCGAGGAGGTGCCCGACCTGCTCGTGGGCGCCGGCACCGTCATCGACGTGCCCACCACCGAGGCCGCCGTGGAGGCCGGCGCCAAGTTCATCGTGAGCCCGGGCCTCGCCGAGGACTCCGTGCGCTGGTGCGTGCGCCACGAGGTCCCCGTGGTGCCGGGCCTCGCCACCCCGAGCGAGGTCGTGCGCGCCATCGACCTGGGCGTGGACCACGTGAAGCTCTTCCCCGCCTCCGTGGTGGGCGGTACCGCCATGCTCCACGCCATGAGCGGCCCCTTCCCCGGCGTCAAGTTCATGTGCACCGGCGGCGTGAAGCCGGGCAACGCCCACGAGTACCTGGACGCCCCCAACGTGTTCTGCGTGGGCGGCACCTGGGTGGCCCCGGCCGACGTGGTGGCCGCCGGCGACTTCGCCACGGTGGAGCGCCTGGTGCGCGAGGCCGCCGCGCTGGTGGGGTAGGCCCCACGGCCGGGGCGCCACACCCCGCACCCATGGACGGCACCCGAGGGGCCGCGTGCATCCGACGATGCGCGCGACCCCTTTACTTGCCGTCTCCGCCGACGGCGGCCCTAGGCGAAGTAGTCGGGGTGGTCGGCCGCCAGGCGGTCGATGAAGCGGCGGTAGCCCTTGAGGTGGGCGTCAACCATGTCGTAGATGTCCACCACGGGAACGTCGCCGGTCTCGAGGATGTCGAGGAGGAAGTCGTGCTCCCCCACCATGAGGCGCTCGTAGCCCAGGACCAGGCCCATGTAGCGCACGCGGTCGAACTGGGCCGACACCATGCGGTTGGCCTCCCACACGAGCTCGTTGCCGGTGTGGGTGTAGAGCAGGTGGTGGAACTCGTCGTCCACGGTCACCACGTCGCGCGGGTTGGCGCCCAGGCGGGCCATCTCCGCCTGCCGGGCGATGTTGGCCTCGTAGTCGGCGCGCTGCCCGGGCGTGAGCCGGCCCTGCAGCTTGGCGATGAGCAGGGGCTCCACCGCCGTGCGGGCGAAGCGCCCCTGGGCGTGGACGTCCATGTCGATGAGGGAGACGAACGTGGCCCGCTTGGGCGCCACGAAGACCAGGTGCGCCTCGACGAGCCGCTTGACCGCCTCGTGCACCGGCGTCCGGGACACCCCCATGCGCGCGGCGAGGTCCGGCTCCCGCAGGATGGAGCCCGGCGGCATGTACAGCATCTGGATGTTGTGGAGCAGCACCCGGTGGCACCAGTCGGCCGCCTGCTCCCGCGGCTCGCGATCGAGCAGGTGCATGCACGAGGCGGCGTCGATGCTCGCCTCTATGCGCTGAGCGATACCCACGGGGCCCCTAGGCGTCGCCGAGCTCGGTGGGCCACACGCAGCCCTCGGGCACCGTGGCGTCGCCGGTGGCGATGTCCTCGGGCACGTTGGGGTCGCTGGCCAGGAGCTCGTCGACGGTCACGAGCTTGTAGCCGTCGGCCTGGAGGCGCTGGATGATGGTGGGCAGCGCCTCCACGTCCTGGTCGCGATTCCCGCCACCGTCGTGCATGAGGATGATGGACCCCGGCGTGATGTTGACCAGCGAGTTGTCCACGATGGTGGAGGCGCCGGGCCGCTTCCAGTCGAGGGAGTCCTGGTTCCAGAGCACCGAGAGGCTCATGAGCCCGCCGCTCTCCAGCCAGGTGCGCTCCTTGAAGTCGCCGTAGGGCGGGCGGATGACCGTGGTCTTGACGCCCGCGGCCTTCTCGATCTCGTCGAACGTGGCCTTGAGCTCGGACTGGAGCTTCTCGGCGCCCAGGGTGGGCAGCTGCTGGTGCGTCTGGGTGTGGCTGGCCAGCTGGCAGCCGGCGTCGACGATGGCCTTGGCCTGGTCGGGGTAGTTGGCGATGTTCTCGCCGAGGTTGAAGAAGGTGGCCTTGGCGTCGTACTGCTTGAGGATGTCCAGGTACTTCTGGGTGTACTCGGAGGGGCCGTCGTCGAAGGTGAGGGCCACGAGCTTCTCGCCGTCCTTGGGCTCCACGTTGCGGACGGTGATGACGCAGTTCTGGACCTCCTGGATGACGTCGCCCTGGGCGGTCTCGCCGGAGATGGAGCCGGTGCGCATCTCCACCTTGCCCACCTTGCCCCACTGGCTCACGTAGCTCACGGCGCCCCAGGTGCCGTCCATGACGAGCTTGGGCTGCTCCTCCTGCACCTGGGTGGTGTAGGGCTCGGTGGTGTCGGTGCCGTCGCCCAGCTCGATGGTCTCGCCGCCCTGGATGCGGTAGGCGCGGGCGTCGTCCACGGAGAGGTCGCTGTCGTCCACCTTGGCCGAGAAGGGGTTGCCCTCGCCCTGCTTGAGCACCTCGCCCTTGACGCTGAGCATGTCGCCGGGGGTGTAGGAGAGGCCCTTGTCGGCCATGAGCTGCTCGATGGTGGTGCCTACCTTCACGGTGGCGTCGGACCCGTTGAGGCTGAACGTGACGCTGCGGTTGAGCCACGAGACGAGCGCCATGGCGCCGATGAGCGCGAACACCAGCACGATCGCGAGGATGGCGCGGTTGCGCTTCTTGGGGTCGAGGCGGCGCCGGCCCGAGCCGGGCTGCTCGCGCACGGGCTTGAAGCCGAGCTCGGTGTGGCCGATGGGGGCGTCGCTCGAGAGCACGGGGTTGGGCTCCGGGGCGCGGTAGCCGGTCTGGGCGCCGGCGGCGGGCTCCGCGGGCGGGATGTAGGGGTTCTCGACCGCGGGGCGGGTGACGGGCTTCTGGGCCGCGGCGGGCTGCGCCTTGGCGGCGGCCGCCTTGACGGGATGGGCGGCCTTCCCCTGCCCGGCCGGTGCGGCGTGGGCGGGGGCGTCGCTGCGACGCGATGCCTTGCGGGCCATGTGGCTCGCCACGCGCCGGTCGTTGTCTTTGCTGTGCTTCATGGTACGCACCGTTTCCGATCCCGTGGCCTCGCGCCACGTCTATGGCGTGGGCCCGCTACTTGCTGGCCTCTTCGAACTCTTTGAGAAAGGACTTGAACATCCCCTGGGTCTTGCCGAGCTGGCGCCCCACGGCCTTGGCGGCCCGGGCGGCGGCGTCGTTCCCGGCGGCCTCGGGGGCGGGCTCCGCCTCGGGGGCCGGGTCGGCCGCCGCGGCCTCGGGGGCGTCCCCTGTGCCCGCGGGGGCGTAGAGTGGCGGCTCGCCGGCCTCGCCGGCCACGGCCTTGGGCTCGGCGGGGGCCTCCACGCGCACGGCCTCGGCGGCCGCGCTGGGCAGCGGGTCGTCGGAGCCGTCGTCGGTCATGGCCTCGGCGATGGAGCGCTTGGCCGAGCCCAGGGCGCGGCCGAGGGCGAACGAGCCCTTGTCCACGGCCTTGCCCGCCGCGGCGCCAGCCTTGCTCGCGGCCTCCTTGCCGGCGATCCTGGCATGGGCGAGGCCCTCCCCCGCCTTGGCAGCCAGGCCGCCGGTGAGCGCGAGGTCGGCGGCCTCGTCGGCCACCACCATGAAGCCCTTGGAGTACCCCACGAGCATGGTGCCCGGCACCGGCACCGAGCCCACCATGGAGGCGGCCACTGCGCCGTCGGTCACGTAGACCGTGTCCACCGCGCCGGTGCCGTAGTCAAACTGCACGTCGGTCACGTAGCCGAGCTGGCGGCCCGAGCGGGTGGCGACGTCCATGCCGCCCCAGATGATGCAGCGGTCGAGGTCCAGGCCCCGAGCCTTGGCGGCGGCGTCGCCCGTGCCGGCCTCGTCCACGAGCATGCCGCCCTCGAACGTGCCCACGGCGTCGAGCGCCACGAACAGGTCGTCGCGCTTGACCATGCCGGCCACGTCGGGGCGCTTGACCATGAGGCCCACCACGGAGGTGCCCTCCGGGGAGAAGACGAGGTTGTGCACCTTGCCGATGCGCTTGGGGGGAGCCGGGGTGCCGTCCGCCTTGGTGCGTCTGCCCTCGGGACGGGGCACGAACACCTTCTGGCCCACGAGCTGCTCCATGGTTAGCATCAACAATCCCATCGTTCGAGCCGTTGCGACTGTGGCCATCATAACCCGGCCGGACGCCGTGCGCGACACCGCCGCCACGGTGTTCCGGCAAGAAAAAACCCGCCGGGCCACAGGTCCGGCGGGGTGTCTCGGACATGCCCGGTCGCCGGGCACCCTTGGGCCGGCGCCCTTAGGCCTCGACGTTCTCCACCTTGACGTCGGCGGCAGCGGCCTCGGCCTTCTCGGCGGCGTCGTCGGCCTTGCTGGCCACCGTGTTGATGGCGTCCTGCACGTTGGCGGAGGCCTGGTTCACGGAGTCGGACAGGGTGGAGCGGAGCTGGTCCACACGCTCGCGGGCGAGGTCCACCTTGGCGCGGAGCTCGTCGGTCTTGGCGTTGACCGTGGGGGTCACGGAGTTGATCTTGCTGGCCACCTGGTTGGCGCCCTTCTCGTAGGCGTCCACGGCCTTGTCCCACACGTCGTTCATGGAGTCCGCGGCCATGGCGCGGGTCTCCTCGCCGGAGCGGGGGGCCAGAAGCAGGCCGGCCACCGCACCGATGCCGGCACCGATGACCGCGCCGAAGACGAACCCGAGACCACCGTTAGCGTTGCTCATGACACTTCCTCCTTTGGCGCCCGCGCGCCTTCCGAATGCTGCTTCGAGGGCACAGAGGCCCGTGTTCGAGTTGGTGCTATACCCCAGTTTAGACGCGGTTTACCGGCAGACGCCCAGGGCCGCGCGTTTCCCCGACAATAAACAGCCGGGGCGTCAGGAGACGGGCCCCTCGGCCCCCTCCGCCACGGCGCCCGCGACCGCGTCGCCCGCCGGGCCCTCCTCGGCCACGACCTCCTCCACGGCGTCGTCCCCGTCGGAATCGGGATCGGACACGGCCTCGGGCGCGGGCTCGGGGTCGCCCTCGGCGTCCTCGGCGGGCCCCGCCCCGTCGCCGGCGGTGGCGTAGGCGGCCTGCACGAGCTGGGCCAGGCCCTCCACGATGGCGTCCACGTCGGGCTCGGTGGCAGGGTTGGCCCCCGCGAAGGCCCACTGGAGGATCCACGCGGCGCTCGACAGGGCGCCGGTCACCAGCACGTCGTCGGGGCACGGGAACGAGACCTCCCAGGTGCGCCCGTCGTCCGTGGCGCGGGTGCGGCCGCAGGCGATGTCGCCCGCCATGTTCGTGCGGGCGAGGAGCTCCACCGTCACGTGCTCGAGCAGGTGGGCGAGCTCGGTGTCGCCCATGACGTCCTGGAAGGTGGGGGCGGCGTCGCCGAGGCAGGCGTGGGACGCGATCTGGGGCATGAGCCAGTAGACATGGGCCGTGGCCTCGACGTCCTCGCTCGTCATGAGGGGCGCGCCCTCGGCGACGCGCACCGTGGCCGTGAGGTCTTTGGGTCCGACGACCACCTTCTGGATGTCGATGAGCTGTGCCACGGGGCCTCCTTGGTCGACTGCGCGCCGGGTCCGACGCTCCCGGATTCCTCCCATTCTACCCGCCGCGGGCGGCGACCCGCCCGGTGCGGGACGGTTCCCACCGCGGCCCCACGGCCCCTTGCACAAAGGGACCCCGCCGCAGGGAGGGTGCGACGGGGTCCCGGGTTTGCTGCGGTGCCTGGCGGCAGGCCCCTACCAGGTGCGGTTCTCGCGGTAGAACTCGATGAGGCTCCGGGTGGAGGCGTCCTGCTCGGCGAGGGCCGCGTCGGACTCCGAGAGGGCCGGGGTGATCTGCTTGGCGAGCTGCTTGCCCAGCTCGACGCCCCACTGGTCGTAGGAGTCGATGCCCCAGACGGTGCCCTCGACGAAGGTGATGTGCTCGTAGAGCGCGATGAGCTCGCCCAGGGAGAAGGGCGTGAGGGCCACGCCGAAGATGGACGTGGAGGGGCGGTTGCCCTCGAAGACGCGGGCGGGCACGATCTCCTCGGGCGTGCCCTCGGCGCGCACCTCGTCGGCCGTCTTGCCGAAGGCCAGGGCCTTGGTCTGGGCCAGGAAGTTGCCGAGGAAGAGCTCCTGGACGTCCTGCTCGCCGTCGCGGGTGGGGTTGGGCGTGTTGACGAAGGCGATGAAGTCGGCCGGGATCATCGAGGTGCCCTGGTGCAGCAGCTGGTAGAAGGCGTGCTGGCCGTTGGTGCCGGGCTCGCCCCAGAAGACCTCGCCGGTGTGGCAGTCAACGGGCGTGCCGTCCCAGCGCACGGACTTGCCGTTGGACTCCATGGTGAGCTGCTGGAGGTAGGCCGGGAAACGGGAGAGGTACTGGTTGTAGGGCAGCACGGCGTGGCTGTAGCTCTTGAAGAAGTCCACGTACCACACGTTGATGAGGCCCATGAGCGCGACGGCGTTCTCCTCGAGGGGCGTGTGGGCGAAGTAGTGGTCCATGGCGTGCATGCCGGCCAGGAAGTCCTGGAAGCGCTCGGGGCCGAGCACCACGGCGAGAATGGTGCCCACGGCGGAGTCAACGGAGTAGCGGCCGCCGACCCAGTTCCAGAAGCCGAAGGCGTTCTTGGGGTCGATGCCGAACTCCTCCACCAGCTCGAGGTTGGTGGAGACGGCCACGAAGTGGCGGGACACGGCCTCCTTGGCGGCGTCCTCGGAGCCGTCGATGGCGCCGGCGTCGCGCAGGGCATCGAGGAGCCACGTGCGGGCCTCGCGGGCGTTGGTGATGGTCTCGAGGGTGGTAAAGGTCTTGGAGACCACGATGAACAGCGTGGTCTCGGGGTCGAGGCCGCGGGTCTTCTCGGCCATGTCGTTGGGGTCGATGTTGCTCACGAAACGGGCGGTGAGGCCGGCGTCGGCGTAGACCTTGAGGGCCTCGTAGGCCATGGCCGGGCCGAGGTCGGAGCCGCCGATGCCGATGTTCACCACGGTCTCGATGGGGCGGCCGGTGACGCCGGTCCAGGCGCCGGAGCGCACCTTGTCGGCGAAGTCGTAGATGGAGGCGAGGGTCTCGTGGACGTCGGCCACGACGTCCTGGCCGTCCACCACGAAGGAGCCGGACTGCTCCTTGGGGCGGCGCAGGGCGGTGTGGAGCACGGCGCGGTCCTCGGTGGTGTTGATGTGCTCGCCGCGGACCATGGAGCGGAAGCGCCCCTCGAGGTCGACGGCGCGGCCGAGCTTGACGAGGAGGTCGAGGGTCTCCTCGGTCACGAGGTTCTTGGAGAGGTCGAACCGCAGGTCCTCGACGTCGAAGGTCATGGACGCCACGCGGCCGGGGTCGTCGGCGAACCATCTCTTGAGGGAGACACCCTCCTCCTGGAGGCGGTCGAAGTGCTCCTGGAGGGCGGCCCACTCGGGGGTCTCGGTGACGTCGACGGGCTTGGGCATGGCCATGGCTGTTCCCTTCTCTCCGCGGGTCGCAAGGCCCCCGCGCACTCGTTTTCTTCAGCCTACTCCAAAGGTGGCGCGCCGGACGGCCTGTGGGCACTCATATGTTTTTTACAAAACCGCGGGCGTCGGGCGGGGCCTCAGAACGGCTGGTCGAGCGGGGGGAGCTGCTTGAGGCGCTCCCACATGACGCGCTTGCGCCCGGGGTCGTCGAGGGCGGCCTCGAAGCCGCCGAGGGCCATGACGCGCATGCCCCGGGCGCGCACCGGCCACCCGGGGCTGAGCATGGCCTCCTCGATGGAGGCAAGCCCCACGAGGTCGGCCGCCAGGGCGTCGCGCACCGCCGCGCTGCCCGCCTCGTCGAGCACCACCACGGTGAGCGGGGAGAGGGTCGAGACCACGAGGTCCATGAGCCCCGCCGTCACCGGGGCGCCCGTGCGGTCCCACGCGGCCGCCGCGCACCAGTCCTCCGGGGCGTAGCCCAGGGCCGCGAGGGCGCTCCTCAGCGCCGTGCCGTCGGGGCCCGAGAGGAGCGGCGCGCCGGAGCGCTCGGCCGGGCCGGGCTCGCCCTTGACGAGCAGGACGCTCGAGTAGGCGTTGCCCGCCAGCACGGCGCCGGCGGCCTCGAGGGCCGCGAGCTCCTCGCGCGCCTTGGCCCCGTACTGGGAGCGGACCTTGCCCCGGGTGTCTTCCATGGACCCTCCTCGCCCCGTGCCGGCCGCCGGTTCGTGGAGAGCCGGAGATGGGCCGGCGCCCCCGGCACGTCCACGGTATCGCAAGAGGGTGGTCCGGGGTAGACACCCCCAAGAACACAGCGCGACGGGCGCCCGCGGTGCCCGTCCTTACCGAGGAGGTTGTCATGGCAGCCAAAGAGCTCAACGCCGCGAACTTCGACGAGACCATCAACAACGCGCAGAAGCCCGTCCTCGTGGACTTCTGGGCCAGCTGGTGCGGCCCCTGCCGCATGCTCTCCCCCATCGTCGAGGACCTCGCCGACCAGATGGCCGACGTCCTTGACGTCTGCAAGGTGAACGTCGAGGAGAACCAGGACCTGGCCGTGCGCTTCCAGGTCATGTCCATCCCCACGCTCATCCTGTTCAAGGACGGCAAGCCGGTGCACACCATGGTGGGTGCCCAGCCCCGCGACGTCCTCGCCCAGGAGATCGCCAAGTACCTGTAAGGCCCGCGCCCCACAACGGTCGAGGCGCCCTGCCGGCGGCGGGGCGCCTTTTTTCATGACCCGGAACCCCGGAGAGATGACATCTCTGAAAGACAGGGGAAACCCCGGGGCCGCCCGGGGGCCACAGGGCCATAATCACCACGAGCCGGAACGGCACGCAAGGAAGGAGCCACCGTTGCCCCAGAGCCACCGCACCCCGTGGACCGCCAGGTTCGCCGGGCTGTGCCGCAACCACTGGCGCACCATCGTGGTGTGCCTCGCCCTCATCGTCCTGATCGCCATCCTGGAGGAAGTGCTCTTCTCGGACATCGTGCGCATGGACCAGCTGGCCTACTGGCTCGTGGTGCTCCACATGCGCACCGACTGGCTCACGCCCGTCATGACGAGCGTCACCAACCTGGCCGCGCCGGTCCCGCTGCTGGTGATGCTGGTCATCGTGGCGGCCTTCGCCCCGGGACGGCGCCCCGGCTGGTGCTGCGCCCTCAACCTCGTGCTCGTGGTGGCCCTGAACGAGCTGCTCAAGTACATCGTGCACCGGCCCCGTCCCGACGGCTTCCGCCTCATCTCCGAGGTGGGCTACAGCTTCCCGAGCGGCCACTCCATGGTGTCCATGGCGTTCTTCGGGCTGCTGGTGTGGATGATCTGGCGCTACGAGCGCGACCGCACCATGCGCGTGCTCTGGAGCCTGTTCTTTGGCGCCGTCATCTTCATGGTGGGCTTCTCCCGCATCTACCTGGGCGTCCACTACGCGAGCGACGTGGTGGCCGGCTTCTGCGTCTCGCTCGTGTGGCTGGCGTTCTACACCCGCGTCGTGGCCCCGCTCTTCCTGCCCAAGCCCGCCAACCCGCGCCACAGCTCGGCCCTGGCCGCGCGCATCGCGCCCGAGAAGGCCGCGCGCCCCGACCCCACCATGGACACGGCCATGTGGAACACCACGCCCGACGTACCGCCCGAGCCCAGGCACCGGCGCACGGAGAGGGACCGCTGAGCGGGTTGCCCGCCCGGCGGCCCCTCGGGTCCGTCGCGTTCCTGCAGCCGCCTACATCCCCATGAAGAACCAGGGGCTCGACGCCTGGGCCTCGCTCAGGGGGAGCTGGATGATCTGGGGGTCCTCCACGAGGCCGTCGCGCACCCAGAGCCTCGCCATGGTGGGGCCCAGGCTCGTGCGGGGCAGCGTGGGACTACCGGGGTTGATGAGCCACGCGCCGGGCTCGTCGTCCACGGCCTGGGGCCGTGAGAGCAGCTCGGAGCCGTCCTGGAGCGCCGTGACGTTCACGTGGTCGCCCACGGTGCGGCCGCGCCGGCGGCGGAGCACCTGTCCGCCCTCGGGCGAGCGCTCGATGGAGGGGCGGTGGGTGTGGCCGAAGACGCAGACGTCGGCGGCGGCCGGCGTGAGCTTGTCCCGGTAGTGGGCCACCTCGAAGCGGACCCCGTCCACCGAGAAGCGCATCTTGCGCTTGATGTCGGGGCCGTACTGGCCCGTGTAGTCGTTGTTGCCCAGGCACAGGTGCACCGGGGCGATGGATTTGAGCAGGGCGTAGTCGGAGGACGACGTGATGTCGCCGGCGTGGACGATGACGTCGGCCCCCGCGAGCTCGTGACGCAGCTCGTCGGTGATCAGGCCGTGGGTGTCGCTGACGATGTCGACGCGGATCTCGCGCAAAGGGGTGCCTCCTTGTCGGTGCCGGTCCTAGATGCCCAGGGCGCGCTTGAGCTGGACCACACGGCGGCGCGAGACGGAGATCTTCTTGTCGGGGATGCCGTCGAGGCCCAGCTGCAGGATGCCGCTGGAAACCACCTCGACGTCCTCCACATGCTCGAGGTTGACGATGTAGCCCCGGTGCACGCGGAAGAACCCGTGGGGGGCCAGGCGGTTCTCGAGCTGGGCGAGGGAGATGGTGGAGAGGAACCGGTCGTTGTCGGTGTAGATGCAGGAGTAGTCGTCCTTGGCCTCGATGTAGCGGATCTGGTCCACCGGGACGAGCACCTTGCGGCCGCCCTTCTCGACGGGGATGCGCTCCTGCGGGGTGTGGGAGGCGGGGGCGGCCGGGACGGCGCGGGCCTCCACCTTGTCGAGCGCCGTGCCCAGGCGCTCGGTCTCCACGGGCTTCATGAGGTAGTCCACGGCGTCGACGTCGAAGGCGTTGACGGCGTACTCGCTGTAGGCGGTGACGAACACCACCGCGGGCGGGTTCTTGAGCTTGTGGAGGGCCTCCGCCAGCTGCATGCCGGTGGTCTTGGGCATGGAGATGTCCAGGAACAGGACGTCGGGACGGTTCTCGATGATCTTCTCCACGGCCTCGCGGGCACTGGCGGCCTCGTCGATGCCGTCGATGCGTCCGGTCTCCTCCAGGATGTAGCGGAGCTCGGAACGGGCAGGGGCCTCGTCGTCTACGATCATCGCACTGAGCATGGAATCACCTCGCGGTACAAGGGACAGGGTCTCCGCCACCGAGTTTAGGGGTTATTGCCCCCCGTTGCCAATTCCGGCGCCCTCCAGGGCGTCGGGGGCATCCGGCTCGGGGCCCTCCACCGCGGCGAGGCGCAGCGTGACGACGGTGCCCTCGTCGGGGCGGCTCACGATGTCCACGCCCGACCCCACGCCGAAGAAGCGCTCCAGCCGCTCCGCGACGTTGCGCAGGGCGATGCCGGTGCCCTTCTCCTCGGTGGAGAAGCCCTCGGCCTTGGCGAGCATGGCGTCCACGGCCGCCTGCTCCATGCCCACGCCGTCGTCGGCCACGGCGATGAGCACGTCTCCGTCCTCGCGGGTCACGTGGATGTCGATGTGCAGCACCCCCTCCTCGCGCATGGCGTGGCGCACCGCGTTCTCCACGATGGGCTGGACGATGAAGGCGGGCACCATCACGGCCCGGCAGTCGGGGTCGACGTGCTCCACCTCCACGATGCGGTCCTCGCCGAACCGGGCGTGCTCGAACGTGAGGTAGCGGCGCGTCTGCTCGATCTCGCGCCCCAGCGGGATGAGGGAGTCGGAGTTCTCCAGCGTCTGCCGGTAGAACGTGGCGAACTCCCTGAGCAGCGAGCGGGCCCGCATGGGGTCGGTGCGCGTGAAGGCGGCGATGGTGTTGAGGGTGTTGAACAGGAAGTGCGGGTTGATCTGGGCCTGGAGCGCCTTGACCTCGGCCTGGGCCGTGAGCTGGGCCTGGCGCTCGAGCTCGTAGAAGGACAGCTGGGTGCCCAGCAGCTCGCCGAAGCCCTCGGCCACGGCGTACTGGGTGTGGTCGATGTCCTTGTAGTCGCGGTAGTAGAACTTGAGGGTGCCGATGGTCTGGTCGCGCACCGAGAGGGGCACCACGATACCGGCCGGCATGAAGCCCATGAGGCGCAGGCGGCTGCCGGCGTCGAGGTTGGCCATGGCGTCCTCGTCGATGCGCCGCACGAGCGAGAAGGTCTGCATGCGGCCGCTGGCCAGCACGTCGCGGGTGGCCTGGGTGGAGATGAGGCTGCCCGGCGGGAAGTCCTCCTCGTACTCGCCCACGTAGGCCATGACGCGCTCGTGGTCGGTGATGGCCACGGCCATGGCGCAGGTCTCGGGGAGCAGGAGCTGGCACACGGCGCGGCAGCCCTCCATGGTGAGGCCCCCGCGCAGGTACTCGAGGGTGGTGGAGGCCGTGCGCAGGGTGCGCTCGGTGGCCTGGGATCGCAGGGAGTCGGGGGCGCCCGAGGCGCCGGCGCCGGCGAAGATCACCACGACGATGCCCACGCCCGAGATGGCCGCCACTACAGGCTCGCCCTTGGCGAGGCCCCACACCAGGAGGATCAGCATGGTGAACACGCAGAGGGCGAGGATGATGGTGATGAAGTTGTCCAGGTAGTGGTGCTGGCCGTCGCGTCGCGCCATCAGGAGGGCGCCCCCTCGCCGGTGCCCACCGGGCCCGTGGCGGCCGCGGTGGAGGGACCGTCGCCGACGTAGGGGTTGTAGGCCGCGACGCCGGGGGGCGTGCCGTGGTCCACGAGCCACGCCGCGAGGTCGCGCTCGCCCCAGAGGTGCTGGACGATGGCGGGCCACCACGACATGAACGAGAGGTACGAGCGGGCGTTGCGCTCGGCGTTCTGAAGGGCCTCCCGGTAGCCGGAGGACCAGACGGCCAGGTACTCGGCGTGGTCGCGGGTGCCGACGGCCCGTCGCAGCGCGGTGCTGCGGATACGGCGGTCGAGGTCGTCGGAGACCCACGGCCCCGGGTAGGGCATGAGCGACTCCGGGGTGACCTGGCTGAGGTCCTGCTTGGTGGCCGCATGGGCAAGCTTGGCGCGCTCGTAGAGCCAGCGGAAGACGTTCTGCTTGAAGCGGTTGGCCGGCCGCGGCGTCGACGGCGGCAGGTGGCGCACGCACCATTGGTTGTCGAACCACATATCCATGCCGTAGAGCCGCAGGCTGAAGAGGTAGTCCATGTCCTCGCCGCGGGTGATGTAGGGGTCGAAGGCCACCTGGGAGAACGCCTCGGCGTGGATGGCCATGCACCCGCCGCAGGCGAAGTTGGAGCGCGAGATGCGCGTGCCCTCCTGGGCCGTCCTCATCCAGCGGTTGAAGCCGATGTTCTTGTCCCAGTCGCGGTCGTACCAGGGGAGCCTCTCGTTGGCAAGGCAGGACCCCTCGGCGTCGATGAAGAAGCCGCTCTTGGCCGCCACCGGGAGGTTCTGGCGGGTGAGCTGGCCCAGGCCGTAGACCGCCTCCACGAGGAAGTCGGGGCCGAGGGCCACCTCGTCGTCGTCGAGGAAGACCACGACGTCGTGGGAGAGGATGGTGGCCACCATGAGGCCGAGGTTGCGGATGGCGCCGTAGCCGCGCAGGCTCACGGTCTCCCCGCTCAGGCGGGGCGCGGCGGCGATGACGGCGTTCTGCACCGTGCGGGCCTCGGGCGCGCCCACCACGAGCGGCGTGAGGTTGGGGTGCTCGGCGCAGATGGCGTCCACGCGCGAGCGGGCGGCCTCCGCGGCCTCAGGCGGGGCCACGAGCAGGACCACGGTCCGCATGACGCCCCGCACCTGCTCCAGGGACTCCAGGCAGCGCGCGAGCTCGGGCTCGGGGGCGTCCACGGGGGTGGCGTGGTCGTAGGTGCCCACGACCTCCTCGGAGGTGGTCCAGTAGCTCGGGATGACGATGACGGGGTTCACCGGGTTCCTCCCATCGGGCGCGGGTCGGTGCCGCCGGCGAGCATCGCCGGCAGGGGCGTGCGTTCGAGTGCGCGGTACAGGGGCAGCCCCAGGACGTACATGACCACGGCCTCGCCCACGGAGGTGCACACCAGGCCGAAGAGGTACATGGCCGGCCACGCCCCCTCGAGCGAGATCGACGTGAACGGGACGGTGTAGAAGCCCAGACCCGCCAGGAGCAGGGGCAGGTAGGCGGGGACGATGAGCCCGTTGGCCACCACGGGGCCGAGGACGGCCAGCGACGGCCGCGACCTCCAGCGCCACATGACCCAGGCGCCGACGGCCGTAGCGGCGGACCCGAACACGACGTCGAGGAGCCCGAGCGTGCCGGTGCCGCCGAGCACGATGTTGGCGCCGTTGGCCACGGCGCAGCCCAGGGCGAGGCCCGGTATGGCGTCGGGGGTGAAGAGCGCCAGGACGCAGAGAGCCTCGGAGAGGCGCAGCTGCACCGGCCCCCAGGCAAGGCCGCCCATGAACAGCATGCAGAACAGGGTCGCCGCCCCGTAGAGCGCCGCGATCATGGCGATGCGGGCCATGGTCGCAGGGCTCATGGTCGCGCTGGGTCTCCGGCCCATGGAATCCCCCCTCCGTACCGGCCCGCGGGCCCCTCCGGTTGCTTCTTTTCCATAGTAGCGACTGAAAAAACCGTCGCCCGCACGAAAACGGGCCTCCCCCGCGGCATCGGGGGAGGCCCGTGGCCTCAGACGAGGTCAGGGAAGGAGCCTAGGAGAGGCGACCGGTCTTCCAGTCGAAGTAGAAGCGGTGGCCGCCCTCGGTCATCCAGCCGCGGGCAGCGGTGCCCTTGGGGCCCCACTGGTTGGCCGCGCGGCGCAGGAAGTAGGTGTGGCCGCCGTCATTGAGCCAGCCGGTGCCCAGGGTGCCGCGGGGGCCCCACTGGTTGTCGGTGCGGCGCAGGAAGTAGGCCTGACCGCCCTCGTAGAGCCAGCCGGTGCCCAGGGTGCCCTTGGGGCCGTAGGCGTTGTCGGAGCGACGGAGGAAGTAGGTCTGGCCGTCGGCCTCGGTGAGCCAGCCGGTGCCGAGGGAGCCCTTGGGGCCGTAGGCGTTGTCGGCGCGGCGCAGGAAGTAGGCGTGGCCGCCCTCGTTGAGCCAGCCGGTGCCCATGGAGCCCTCGGGGCCGTAGGCGCTGTCGGCACGACGCAGGAAGTAGGTCTGGCCGTCCTCGTCGGTGATCCAGCCGGTCTCGGCGTAGCCGTCCTCGTCGAGGTGGTACCGGTGACCCTCGAGGTCGATCCACTGGTCGGTCACGGCCTCGCCGCTGTCGTCCACGAGCTTCTTGCCGTTCTCATCCTGCTGCCAGGTGTAGGTGGGCTCCACGACGGGGTCCTCGCCGAGGGTGGCATCGGCGTAGCCGAGCGGGGTCTTGAGGGCGCCCTTCTCGGCGTCGTAGTCGGAGGCGGCGAAGGGCTTCTCGCGGCTGCCGTTGAGCCACTCGCGGGCCTCCTGCAGCACCTTGTAGCAGCGCTCCCAGGTCTTCTCGGCCGCCTTGTCGGCGGCGCGGGTGGCCAGGGCCTCCCGGGCCTCGGTGCCCTGGGTCTTGCGGAGCTCGGCCTCGACCACGTCGTTGTCGGCGATGAGCTCCTTCTGGAGGGCGTCGAGGTAGGCGCGCAGGCCGGGGGCCAGGTCGGAGCGGTTGGCGTTGGCGAGGGTGTTGAGGTCCATCATCACGTAGGGCAGGTACTGGTCCCACTCGCCGGCGGCGCGGGCCGTGGCCACGGAGTCGCTGTTGTAGCGGTCGCCCTGGTGGAGGGTGCTGAGCTCCTGGGAGCCGTAGCGCCAGTTGACCTCGGTGACGAGGGCGCCGAAGGACGGGATGGCCACGGAGTACTCGTCGCGGTTGAGGGCGAGCCACTCAACGGTGGCCACCTGGGCGTCGGTGCCGCGCTTGATCTCGAAGATGTGGCTCTCGAGGGAGTCCTGGCGACCCACACCGGTGACCGTGGTGGCGACACCGTCCTTGAGGCCGGTGACGTTGTCGGCCCGGGCGGCCAGGGAGCGGATCATGTCGAAGGTGGTCCAGTCACTGCGGCCCGGGGTGAAGAAGAGGGAGCCGTCGGTGACGCCGGTGATGCGGCCCTGGTCGTCGACGGTGTAGTCGAGGCCGTCAAGGGCGTCGAAGTAGGCGCGGCCGATGACATAGCGGGAGAACTGGCCGTTGCCCTCGTTGGTGCGGCTGTAGGAGCGGGCGATGTCGGGGGTGCCGTCGTCGAACTTCTTGAGGAAGCCGCCGTCCTCGGCCGTCTTCACGAGGTCCTCGGAGTGGATGCACTTCTCCTCGTCGTCGAGGTCCACCTTGTACCAGAGGCTGCCCATGTTGGGGTTGACGCTGGCCTGGTCCTCCGGCAGTTGGAAGGCCACCCACTGGTGGCCGGAGACCACGTCGAGCAGCCAGCTCTCGGTGTTGTCGGAGATGATGATCTGGTCGCAGCTGCAGGCGCCGTGCTCGTCCACGAGCTTGCCGAGGAGCTCCACGGCCTCGCGGGCGGTCTTGGACTGGCCCAGGGCGATGGAGACGTAGTTGTACTCGCCGATGCCGGAGTCGACGTTGGGGTCGGCGGTCTTGACCTCGGTGCTGGGATAGATGCTCAGCGTGGCCGAGCAGGAGACGCCCCACTCGTTGATGCCGGCGGCGGAGTAGGCGTTGTCAAAGCCCTCCCAGCCGTTGTTGCCGTGGTCGCGCACGTAGGTGTAGCGGTAGGTGGCGGTGGGCGACGTCCACTGGAAGTTGTCGCCCTCGGCGCCGTCGCCGTTCTCGTTGGACTGGTAGACGAAGCCGGCCTCGTGGCGAGGCTCCACACCGAAGATCTTGACGGCACGGGCGTAGGAGTCCTCGGCACGCCCGGCGTACCAGGTGTTCTCCTCGGCCGTGAGCGCGTCGGGCATCCACACCTGGGTGCATGCCAGGGCGTTCACGGGCACGGCCATGGTGGCCGCAGCCGCAAAGGCCAGGCCGGTCATGGCCCTCTTGAACCATCGGGTCTTCATAGGCTCTCTCCTTCTCTCGCGGGGCCCCGCCCCGCTCCCGATACGGCACCGACGCCCCAGGCCAAAACCTGAAAGACGTCTGTACTCACCTATGTATCCTATTATCAAGGGACGGGCTTTGCTGGGGACAGTCGCGTGAACGGTCGTTCCCTATGCGTGAACGGAGGGACTTCAATCGCAAGATAATGGATATTTCTCTCATCACAGCGAATAATACGAGGTAGAAGAAGTGTAAAAAGAGCGGACTCCTTCGATCGGGGCCGCTGGTTTATACATCGAATATTTTTCTCCCCGCGCCATGGGGCACGGGTATAGACAGGGTCGGACATCCCGGCGGCCACGTTCCGCCGCCCTCTGGAAAGGAGAGTGCCATGGCGTGCACGACACTGCTGGTAGGCAAGGGGGCCACCTACGACGGCTCCACCATGATCGCCCGCAACGAGGACGACGGCGACGGCTCGTTCTGCGCCAAGAAGATGGTGGTGGTGGAGCCGGCCGACCAGCCGCGCACCTACCGCTGCGTCATCTCGCACCTCACCATCGACCTGCCGGAAAACCCGCTCCGCTACACGGCGATGCCCAACGTCGACCCCGTCGAGGGCGTCTGGGCCGAGGCCGGCGTCAACAGCGCCAATGTGGGCATGAGCGCCACCGAGACCATCACCACCAACTCCCGGGTGCTGGGGGCCGACCCCCTGGTGGCCTACCGCCCCGCCGTGGGCACCGAGGGCGAGCCCGGCTACGAGCCCGAGCGGGTGGGCGGCATCGGCGAGGAGGACATCGTCACCGTCTGCCTGCCCTACGTCACGAGCGCGCGCCAGGGCGTGGAGCGCCTGGGGGCCCTGCACGAGAAGTACGGCACCTACGAGTCCAACGGCATCGCCGTGAGCGACCCCGACGAGGTCTGGTACTTCGAGACCGTGGGCGGCCACCACTGGATCGCCCGCCGCGTGCCCGACGACGCCTACGTGAGCCAACCCAACCAGCTGGGCATCGACCGCCTGGACCTCGTGGACGCCCTCGGCGAGGGCAAGGACTACCGCTGCAGCGCCGACCTCGTGGACTTCATCGTGGACAACCACCTCTACCTGGGAATGCCCAAGGAATCCGTGGCCAAGACCGTGCTCGGGGCCGCCGCGGCGGCCGTGGGCGCCGGCGGTGCCGACGAGCGCCTGCGCGGCTTGCCCCGCGTCATCGACCCGCGGCCCGTCTTTGGCAGCCACGACTACGCCGACCACGTGTACAACACGCCGCGCGCCTGGTACATGCAGCGCTGCCTCAACCCGTCCGACTCCTACGACGGCCCCGACGCCACCTACCGGCCCGACAGCGACGACCTGCCCTGGTGCCGCGTGCCCGAGCGCAAGGTGACCGTGGAGGACGTCAAGACCGTGCTCTCGAGCCACTACCAGGACACCGTCTACGACCCCTACGGCACCCTCGGCACCAAGGAGCAGGGCAAGCTCTACCGGCCCATCGGCATCAACCGCAACAACGAGACCTCGCTCATCCAGATCCGCCCCTCCGTGGCCGCCAGCCACCGCTCCGTGCAGTGGGTCTCCATGGGCGACATGACCTACTCCACCTTCATCCCGATGTTCACCAACGTGGGCGCGGTGCCGGACTACCTGGCCGTGACCCCGCGGGTGACCACCGAGACCTTCTACTGGGAGATGCGCGTGCTGGCCGCCCTGGCCGACGCGCAGTTCGGCAGCAACTGGAACACCGTGGCCGCCTACCAGGAGGCCACCCTGGGCCAGGGCCACGCCCAGGTGGCGGCCGCCGACAAGGCCGTGGACGCCCTGGGCGACGGCGCCGACGAGGCCGCGGTGCGGGCCGAGCTCGAGAAGGCCAACCAGGCCACCTGCGACCTCATCCAGAAGGCCACCGACGAGGTGCTCGGCAAGGTGCTCTTCACCACGAGCGTGAACATGCGCGACCGCTTCAACATGAACGACCGGTAGCCCGCCGCCCCTGTCCCACCACCCGGACACTTTTGTCCCACTGGTCGGGCACTTTTGTCCCACTGGTCGGGCACTTTTGTCCCACCCCCGGTCCCGGTCGCGCACGTTCCGGCGGCGGGCCCGTGCGGGTGGGACGGGTCGAACGGCGGCGTGTATCCGACGATACGCGCCGCCGTTCTGTCCCATCGGTCGGGCACTTTTGTCCCACCTCGGTCGGGCCCCTCCGGCGTCACATGCCCGTCGCGCAGAACAGGCGCATGGGGCCCGTGAGGCGTACCTCCCCCGTCGCCGCCGGCACGAATGCACCCGACAGGGACGCCAACCTCGCCGCGCCGCCGTCCCAGGAGGCACGGCCGGAGCCGGCCACCACCATGAGGGCGGCGGGGCGACCGCCGAAATCCCACACGAGGTCCTCGGGCACGTCGAGGACGAACGCCTCGTAGCCGTCGGCCGACACCGACGCCGCCACACCCTCGCCGAGGGACGTGCCGCACGCCGTCACCTCGGGACGACTGGACGGGTCCACCACGGCGAGGCCCTGCCCCACATGGAGCTCGCGGGGGTTGCCCTCCCCGTCCATGCGCCCGTAGTCGTAGAAGCGGTAGGTGACGTCGGAGTCGTTCCCCAGCTCCGCGGCCAGCACTCCGGCGCCCAGGGCGTGGAGCGTGCCCGCGGGCACATGCACGAGGTCGCCGGCCTCCACAGGGACGCGGACGAGCAACCCGTCCAAGGCGCCGCCGGCCACGGCCGTCTCGAGCTCCTCCACGGAGCCGGCGGACGTCCCCGCCACGATGGTGGCGCCGGGCTCAGCATCCACCACGTACCAGGTCTCGGTCTTGCCGTGGTCCCCCTCGTGAGCCAGCGCGTAGGCCTCCTGCGGGTGCACCTGCACCGAGAGGGGCTCCGCCGCGTCGAGGAACGCGCCGCGCACCATGGCGTGGCCGCCCAGGCAGCCCTCGGGATCCGCAATCAGCACGGCGTCCAGGCCCACGCCGGCCCACGGCCCCTCGGCCACGGAGCTCTCGCCGTGCGGGTGGCGGCTCACCTCCCAGCTCGTGCCCACGGTGCCCTCCAGCCCGCGGGCGGCGGCCACACGGGCGGCGCCCCAGACGGTGCGCACGAGGCACGGGTCCTGCACGAGGACGCCGCGGGGGGCGGGACGGGTCTTGTCTCGGGCCATGGCTCTCCTTGGTCTCGGTCGCGCACGTTCCGGCGACGGGCCCGTGCGGGTAGGGCAGGGCGCCGGTCAGTCCCCCGTGGTGAGGCTTACGGTGAAGGTGTTGGTGTCACCCCGGTAGAGGGCCACCGAGTACTCGATGGCCCGACCCGTCCTGGCCCTGCCCACGCTCTTGAAGAGAAAGCACGGCTGCCCCTCGTCGATGCCGAGCAGCCCCGCCTCCACGGGCTCGGGGAGCACCGCCTCGAGCACGCGCCGGACGGTCTCCACAGGAAGGCCGCTCTCGGCGAAGACGTCGTAGAGGCTCTCGCGCTCGAAGTCGTGGGAGAGCAGGTCGGGGAAGGCCGCTGCAGGCACCCAGGTGCGCAGCAGCACCGCGGGCTCGCCGTCCATGGAACGCAGGCGCATGAGGCCCATGACGGTGTCGCCCTCCTCGAGCCCGAGCGCCTCGGCCACCCCCGCCGTGGCCCCCTGGGCCCGGGCCTGCAGCACACGCGTGGCCGGGATGGCCCCTTGGGCCCCGACGTCCGCGCCGTAGCTCATGAGGGTGTCCATGAAGCGCTGCTCCACCTTGCGCCGACGCACCACCGTGCCGCGACGCCGGCGCTTCTCCACGTAGCCGGCGTCGGTCAGAAGCTGGATGGCCCGGCGCAGGGTGGGGCGGCTCACGCCGTAGGCCTCGGCGAGCTCGGGCTCCGGCGGCAGGATGGCGCCCGGCGGGTAGGTGCCGTCGCACACCCGGGCCAGGATGTCGTCGCGGATCTCGATGTAGCGGGGGGTCTGACTCACCGAAGTCTTTCCTTTTCTCCATTAGGTTAGGTCGTCTCAGCGATTCTATCGCAAGTTCCGTTTGATTACACTGACATATTCTGTAATATGTTCAGTCAAAGGCACGCCACCGCACCCGAGGGGGACCATGAACCGCTACGCCGCCATGATCGACCACACCAACCTCCATGCCGACGCCTCCGAGAAGGACATGGAGGTGCTCTGCCGGGAGGCCCGCGACAACGGCTTCGCCATGGTGGCCGTGAACTCCGTGCAGGCGGCGCTCTGCTCGTCGCTGCTGGCCAACACCGGCGTCCACACCGGCGCCGCCATCGGCTTCCCGCTGGGCCAGACCACCATCGCCACCAAGGTCTTTGAGACCCGCGACGCCATCGCCAACGGCGCCGACGAGATCGACTACGTGGTCAACCTCACCGCCGTCAAGAACGGCCAGTGGGACCTCGTGAAGCGGGAGATGATCGAGGTCGTGGACGCATGCCGTGAGAACGGCGTCACCGTGAAGGCCATCTTCGAGAACTGCTACCTCACCGACGACGAGAAGGTCCGCCTCTGCGAGGTCGCCTCCGAGGTGCGCCCCGACTTCGTCAAGACCAGCACGGGCTTCGGCACTGGCGGCGCCACCTTCGAGGATGTGGCCCTCATGCGCGAGAACGTGGACCCCGCCGTGAAGGTCAAGGCCGCCGGCGGCATCCGCGACGCGGAGATATTCCTCAAGATGGTGGAGCTCGGGGCCGAGCGCATCGGCACCTCCGCCGGCGTGGCCATCATGGCCGAGCTCGCCGAGCGGGGCCTCGCCTAGGGCGGCCGTTTGACAAGACCGGCCGTCCGACCCATCCTTCAAGCCGACAGCACAACCGCTTGAAGGGCGGACCCGGTGACACCCGACCAGAGACCCAAGACCTACGTACCGCCCATGAGAAGCGCCGCCCCCGCCGTGCTCGACGAGGGGCGGCGCGCACAGTCGCGCCGGGAGAGGCCCAGCCTCGCCCGCACGGCCGTCTTCGTCAACCTGGGGCTCATCCTCACGGCCCTGGGCATCGTGATCTTCAAGGCCCCCAACCACTTCGCCCTCGGGGGCACCTCGGGCGTGGCCATCATCCTGTCCACGCTCTTCCCCACCCTCGACGTGGGCGCGTTCATGTGGATCCTCAACGTGGCCCTCGTGGTGGCAGGCCTCGTGTTCCTCGACGTGCGCACCATGGGCTGGACCATCTTCGCGTCGTTCGCGCTGTCGTTCTACGTCTCGCTCTTCGAGTGGGTCTGGCCCGTCGTGGACCCGCTCACCTCCAACAAGCTCCTCGAGCTCTGCTTCGCCGTGATGCTGCCCGCCGCCGGCAGCGCCCTCGTGTTCAACGTGGGCGCCTCCACCGGCGGCACCGACATCCTGGCGATGATCCTCAAGGCCCGCACCAACCTCCAGATCGGCCGCGCGCTCCTCGTGGTGGACGGCCTCATCGTCGCGTTCTCCGTGGGCCTCTACGGCGCCGAGACGGGCATGCTCTGCATCCTGGGCCTGCTCGCCAAGACCATGATCGTGGACGACGCCATCGAGGGCTTCAACCAGTCAAAGGTGTGCACGGTGGTCACGCAGCACCCCGAGGAGATCGAGGCGTTCCTGGTGGACGAGCTGCACCGCACCTCCACCATGTGCGACGCCCGCGGAGGCTTCTCCGGCATGCCCCTCACCGAGGTCACCTGCGTGCTCACGCGCTCCGAGGCCGTGAGGCTGCGCAACCACCTGCACCTCACCCAGCCCGGCACCTTCATGACCATCGTGAGCACCTCCGAGATCGTGGGCCGCGGGTTCCGCAACGTCTAGGTCCCGTGCCGTTGCCGTGGCGACGGCCCGCGCGACCGCTCCCCCGCCCCCGGCCGGGTACGTACCTCCCCACGGAAACACGACGCTGCGGCGCCCCGACAGAGGAGGAACCATGGACCTGGAAAAGAAGGCTGCCGAGATGGAGGCCAACGCGGCCGACCCGACGATCGTGGAGGACGCCCAGTCCGTGGCGGAGGAGGTCGAGGGGGCCGACGTGTCCCTGGCCACCGACCCCGACGAGCCCGCCGACAAGGGCTTCGTCCCCCAGAGCCAGGTGGAGCTCGAGGACTAGCCTCCCACACCGCCCGCGGCCGCGGCCCGTGGCAGCCCGCCCGCTCCGCCCGTACGGGCCGCCCGCACCATCGCCGACCCACAGAAAAGGGACCGCACCTCCTCGGGTGCGGTCCCTTTCTCAAAGACCTCGGGGTGTGGGGTCGGGCCTACTCGGCCTTGCCCTCCTCGTCGTACATGTCCTTGAGCTTGACCAGGTGGTCGTAGCGGTCCATGGCGGCCTGCTCGTTCTCGGCGAAGAGCTCGGAGGCGCGGTCAGGGAAGAAGCGACGCAGCGAGGCGTAGCGGTTCTCGTTCTCCAGGAACTCCTGGTAGCCGCCCTTGGGCGCCTTGGAGTCGAGGGTGAACCGCTTGCCGGCCGGGGCGGCGGGGTTGAAGCGGAAGAGGTTCCAGTAGCCGCAGTCCACGGCGCGCTTCTGCTCCTCCTGGCAGTGGAGCATGCCACCCTTCTTGATGGAGTGCATCTCGCAGGGGCTGTAGCCGATGATGAGGGACGGGCCGTCGTAGGCCTCGGCCTCGGCAAGGGCCTTGAGCAGCTGGGAGGGGTTGGCGCCCATGGCCACCTGGGCCACGTAGACGTAGCCGTAGCTCATCATCATCTCGGCGAGCGGCTTCTTCTTGATGCCCTTGCCCTCGGCGGCGAACTGCGCCACCTGGCCGAGGTTGGAGGCCTTGGAGGCCTGGCCGCCGGTGTTGGAGTAGACCTCGGTGTCGAAGACGAAGACGTTCACGTTCTTGCCGGAGGCCAGCACGTGGTCGAGGCCGCCGAAGCCGATGTCGTAGGCCCAGCCGTCGCCGCCGAAGATCCAGAAGGACTTCTTGGACAGGTAGCACTTGTTGGCGGCGATATCCTCGGCCAGCGGGTCGTCGCTCTTGACGAGCGCGGCCGCGTAGTCGGCGGACACCTGCTGGGAGACGCCGGTGACGTCCTTGTTCTCGAGCCACGCGGTGGCGGCGTCCTTGAGGCCCTCGGGCAGGCCCTCGACCTCGAGGAGCTTCTCGGTCTGGGCGACGAGGCGGTTCTGCTCGGCCTCGTAGCCGATGAGCAGACCCATGCCGTGCTCGGCGTTGTCCTCGAACAGGGAGTTGTTCCACGCGGGGCCGTGGCCGGCGGCGTTGCAGGTGAACGGCGAGGTGGCCGCGGGGTTGCCCCAGATGGAGGAGCAGCCGGTGGCGTTGGAGATGAACATGCGGTCGCCGAAGAGCTGGGTCACCAGGCGGGCGTAGCCGGTCTCGGCGCAGCCGGCGCAGGAGCCGGAGAACTCGAGCATGGGCATGGAGAACTGGCTGCCGCGGGTGTTCTTGTCGCTGAAGAGCTCACGCTTCTCGGAGACCTCGTTGACCGCGTAGTCCCACACGGGCACCTGCGCGGCCTCCTCGGCCTGCGGGACCATGGTGAGGGCGCCGCCGTCCTGCTGGGTGGACTTGGGGCAGGCGGAGAGGCAGTTGTAGCAGCCCATGCAGTCCAGCGGGGACACGGCCACGGTGAAGGTGTAGTCGGTGCCCTTGGGGACCTTGAGGGCCATGGTCTTCATGGCCTCGGGCGCGTTGGCGGCCTCCTCCGGGTCCATGACGATGGGACGGATGGCGGCGTGGGGGCACACGTAGGCGCAGTTGTTGCACTGGATGCAGAGCTCGGGGTTCCAACGGGGGACCATGACGGCGGTGCCGCGCTTCTCGTAGGCAGAGGCGCCGAGCTCCCAGGTGCCGTCGGCGTTGTCGACAAAGGCGCTCACGGGCAGGCTGTCGCCGTCCATGCGGTTGATGGGGCCGAGCAGCTCGCGCACCTGCTTGACGATGGCCTCGCGGCCCTTGAGGTCGTCGTCGACCGGGGCGTCGGTGGCGTTGGCCCAGTCGGCGGGCACCTCGAACTTGTGGAAGGCGGTGGCGCCGGCGTCGATGGCCTTGTGGTTGGCCGCGACCACGGCGTCGCCCTTCTTGGAGTAGGACTTGGTGGCGGCGTCCTTCATGTACTGGAGGGCCTCCTCGGCGGGCAGGATGTCGGCCAGCGCGAAGAAGGCGGACTGGAGCACGGTGTTGGTGCGCTTGCCCATGCCCACCTGCTCGGCGAGGTCGATGGCGTCGATGAGGTAGACGTTGACGTCGTTCTCGGCGATGTAGCGCTTGGCCTCGGCGGGCAGGTGCTCGGCGAACTCCTCGTCGGACCACTGGGAGTTGACCAGGAAGATGCCGCCCGGCTTGACGTCGCGCACCATCTTGAAGCCCTTGATGATGTAGCTGGGGTTGTGGCAGGCCACGAAGTCGGCCTTGGTCACGTAGTAGGGCGAGCGGATGGGCGAGTCGCCGAAGCGCAGGTGGCTCACGGTCACGCCGCCGGTCTTCTTGGAGTCGTACTGGAAGTACGCCTGGACGTACTTGTCGGTGTGGTCGCCGATGATCTTGATCGAGTTCTTGTTGGCGCCCACGGTGCCGTCGCCGCCGAGGCCCCAGAACTTGCACTCGATGGTGCCGGGGGCCGCGGTGCCGGGGGCGTTGGGGTCCATGGGGAGCGACAGGTTGGTGACGTCGTCCACGATGCCGATGGTGAACTCGCGCTTGGGCTCGTCCTTGGCAAGCTCCTCGTAGACCGAGAAGGCCGCCGCAGGGGGCTCGTCCTTGGAACCGAGGCCGTAGCGGCCGCCGATGACGGTGAGACCCTCGATGCCGGCCTCGGCCAGGGAGGTGATCACGTCCTGGTAAAGGGGCTCGCCGATGGAGCCGGGCTCCTTGGTGCGGTCGAGCACGGCGATGGACTTCACGGTGTCGGGCAGGGCCGCGGCGAAGTCCTCCACGGACCACGGGCGGTACAGGCGGACCTTGACCAGGCCGACCTTCTCGCCGTGGGCGTTGAGGTAGTCGATGACCTCCTCGAGGGTGTCGCAGAAGGAGCCCATGCAGACGACCACGCGGTCGGCGTCGGGGGCGCCGTAGTAGTCGAACAGGTGGTAGCTGGTGCCGAGCTTCTCGTTGATCTTGTCCATGTAGCCCTGGACGATCTGCGGCAGCGCGTTGTAGGCGCCGTTGCAGGCCTCGCGGTGCTGGAAGAAGATGTCGCCGTTCTCATGGGAGCCGCGGGCGGTGGGGTGCTCGGGGTTGAGGGCGTGGTCGCGGAAGGCCTGGACGGCGTCCATGTCGACCATGTCCTTGAGGTCCTCGAAGTCCCACACGGCGACCTTCTGGATCTCGTGGGAGGTGCGGAAGCCGTCGAAGAAGTTGAGGAACGGCACGCCGCCCTCGATGGCGGCCAGGTGGGCCACCGGCGAGAGGTCCATGACCTCCTGGACGTTGCCCTCGGCGAGCATGGCGTAGCCGGTCTGGCGGCAGGCCATGACGTCGGAGTGGTCGCCGAAGATGTTGAGCGCCTGGGTGGCGACGGTGCGCGCGCTCACGTGGAGCACGTTGGGCAGGCCCTCGCCGGCCATCTTGTACATGTTGGGGATCATCAGGAGCAGGCCCTGGGAGGCGGTGTAGCTCGTGGTGAGCGCACCGGCGCCGAGGGAGCCGTGGACGGCGCCGGCGGCACCGGCCTCCGACTCCATCTCCTGGATCTTCACCGGGGTGCCGAAGATGTTCTTCAGACCCTGGGCGGCCCACTGATCGACGTGGTCGGCCATGGGGCTCGACGGCGTGATCGGGTAGATGCTCGCCACCTCGGTGTAGGCATACGAGACCCAGGCTGCGGCCTCGTTGCCGTCCATTGACTTGAACTTCCTTGCCATACCCTCTCCTTCTGAAGCGTTGTGGGCCGCCCCGTCAAGGCGGCCCTGTACCGGGGCTTTCCCCGGGAGATCCCTTGGTGCCGGAAGCCCGGAGGCACCGGCGCCGCCCCTGTGGCCCCATGGCTGGGACGACGGGGGCGGATCGGGTGCCGACGCACCGTTACCCTCGATTATCGCTCAATCTCAACAGAAATATGAGAGATTCGGCACCCTGTATGACCGTTTCGCCGTGGTCAACGCGTTTCCGCTGTTGGGGCACCCACCGGCCCGGTATGGAGGAGCGGGGTGCAACCGGTTCCACGGCGCCGCCGGTCCCCCACGGGGCCTTGGACGGTAAAAGATATATCAAATCCCCGGCGACGGGCGCCCCTACGGGAGCTGCCTCCGGGGCGTCGAGAGCCCGCGGGCGAGGGCGTCGAACGTGCGCTCGCCGAGGAGGGCGGCCACGGCGTCGCGGTCCGTGAGGAAGGCGGACAGCCGGCCGAACAGCCCCTCGAAGCGGTCGCCGTCGCCCTCGCCGAACCCGAACAGGAACACGGCCTCCGCCCGCTCGCCCGACTCGTCCCAGAGCACCGGCTCGTCGAGCAGGCCCACGGCCACGAACGTGCGGGGGCACATGCGCCCCATGGGGTGCGGGAGGGCGATGCCCCCGCCGAAGGCCGTGGACGCCGCCTCCTCGCGGTCCCACACGGCGCCCTCGAACCCGGCGTCGACGTAACCGGCCGCCCGGGCCGCCTCACAGAGGGCGTGGAGCGCCTCGGCCTTGGTGCCCGCGGACAGGTGCCCGAGGAACAGCCCTTCGGGGAAGAACGGCAGAAGGTCCAGGTCGCCCTCGTCGGAGAGCAGGCCGCGCACGCGGTCGGCCTCGGAGTCGCTGAAGAAGTAGCTGATGGTCACCGTGGGCACCGGCAGCTGGGCGTCGACGGGCACGGTGGTGAAGACGTAGTCCACGTGGGAGAGGTCGCGGAACAGCAGGTCGTCGCGGTCGCAGAGCTCCACGCGGCCCAGCTGGGGGCCGAACTCGCTGCGGATGCGGTGCTCGAGCATGCGGGCGCTCGTGTGGCCCGTGGCGCACACCACCACGATGTTCTTGCGGGGCACGCGCTCGCGGCCCCGCTCGAGGGCCAGGGCGAAGGCGAGGGCGATGAAGCCCAGCTCGTCGTCGGAGGGCTTGGCGCCGTAGGCCCCCTCGAGCACGCCGGAGGTCGAGGCCGCCATGGCGAAGGCCAGCGGGTAGCGGCTCTTGACGTCGCCCAGCAGCGGGTTCTCCACCGCCTCGCCGGACCGCAGGCGCTCGCCCAGGGGCTCCACGTGGCGGGCGAGGTTCATGCGCAGCTCGAGGTCGTCGGAGAACTCGTGGGAGAAGGCCTCCTCGGCGGCGTCCACCATGGCGCCCGCCACCTCCCAGGCCTTGCCGGAGAGCTCGAGGGGGAGGTCCCGCCCCTCCTCCTCCACGGCCTGGGCGGCGTCGGCCGGGCCGTCGGCGATGAGGGCGCGCAGCCGGGCGCCGTCGACGACCTCGACGCGCAGGTGGCCGCGGGACAGCACGACCTCGGCGGCGCCGGCGAGGTCGTAGTTGGCGCGCTTGCGGTAGTCGCGCGCCGTGCGGTCGCTCACGGAGAACCGCTCGGCGACCTCGTCGACGGTGGCGCCGGGATGGGCCATGACGTAGGCCGTGAAGGCCCTGAGCCGCTCGTCCACGCCGTCACCCCTCTCGCTCCCCCGCTGACACGCCGCCCCCATTGTAGGCAATGGCCGGAAACCCGGCGGCCATGGCGGGCACCGGGCTCAGACGCCCGGCGCCGGCGTCCCCGCGCCCGTGCCGGCCGCTCGGCCCCGGGACCTGCCCCGGCGGCACGCCAGCCGCACGGCCTCGCCGGCCGCGAGCAGCACGGCCGTGCCCATGAGCAACGGGAGCTTGACCGCCTCGTCGGGCCCGGGGCCGAGCGGCACCACCGTGGCCGCCACGGCGAGCACGATCTCGACCATGGGAGCCGCCAGCACCGCGGCGAGGGCGCGGCCGCCGAACGGCGCTCGGAACACGCGCTCGGTGGGGTCGGTGCGCCGCAGCCGGGCGAAGGCCGGGAACATGGGCAGGTAGCTCAGGAGCAGGAACACCACGTTCATGGAGAAGAACACCCAGAAGACCTCGGAGTCCTCGCCGAGGGGCACCTGGAGCAGGAGCACCAGGCTCGCCACGACGCCCGTCATGAGGGCGCTGCCGTTGGGCATGGAGGTGGCGGCGGACCTCCGGGCGAAGGGCCGGGGCATGTTGCCGTCCTCGGCGGCGCGGCAGGCCACGGAGTTGATGCCGAACGACCAGCTCACCATGTTGGCGAAGAGCGTGACAAGGAACGCGGCGCCCACCGCCCACACGAGGGGCGACGAGCCGCCCACCATGGCGGTCACGGCGTCCACGATGCCGGAGTCGAGGTTGAGCGCCTCGGTGGGCACGGCCGCGCCGATGCCCACGCCGCACAGGATGTAGACGGCCGCGATGGTGACGCCGCCCACGACGATGGCCACGGGGATGTCGCGGCGGGGGTTGTCCATGGACCCGGCGAAGGTGGCCACCACCTCGAAGCCCATGAAGTTGAACAGGATGATGGAGAGGTACGTGAGCGAGTCGGGGTTGGCGAGGTCGGGCAGGAAGGTCTCGGGCCCCATGGGGTTGGCGAACCCGTTCTCCACCGCGAACCACACGCCCACACCGCCCACCACGAGCGTGATGAACACCTTGATTATCGCACCGCCGTTGAGGATCCAGTCGGCGTCGCTCACGGGCGAGCACGCGGCCCACGTGACGCCCCACACGAAGACGAGCTCCACGCCTATGCGCGCCCAGAGCGGCAGCGCGACGCCCCAGACGCCTGCGAGCACGCTCGGGAAGATGCAGGCCACGCTCGCGATCCAGAGGGGGAAGTTCACCCAGTAGTACCAGGCGCAGCGCGACCCCCAGGCGTCGCCCAGCCCCGAGCGCACCCAGTCGTAGAGGCCGCCCTCGGAGTCGAAGGTGCTGCCGAGCTCGGCCACCACCATGCCGTAGGGCAAAAGGAACGTGACGATGAGCACGCCCCACCAGAAGAACTGCACGTTGCCCATGGCCGACGCCGGCGCCACCGCCTCGATGGTGAAGACCACGCAGATCACGGACAACACCACGTCTACTAACGAGAACCTCTTGGCCGGCATGGCGGCCTCCTCCCAAGGTATGGGGGCCCGCGCCGACGGGTAGGCGCGGGCCCCTTGTCAGATGGGCCCCTCGGCCGGACCGCCCCTAGGCGACGCTCGGCTGCTGCTGGGTGATGCAGTGGATGTTGCCGCCGCCGTAGACGACCTCCCAGCTCTGGCAGCCCACGACCTCGTGGTCGGGGTAGATGGCCTGGAGCTGCTCGATGGCCAGGGCGTCGTTCTCGTCGCCGTACTGGGGCACAATGACGCCCTTGTTGGTCACGAGGTAGTTGAGGTAGCTGGCGATAAGCGGCTCGTCGGCCACGCGGGGCTCGGCGTTCTCGTCGACGTCGATGGTGTCGCAGGCCTCCTGGGTCATGTACAGGGGCTTCTTGGGCAGGCAGAGGGTGTGCACCTTGAGGGTGCGGCCGCGGGCGTCGGTGGCGGCGGCGAGGGTGGCCTGGGCGGCCTTGGCCTCCTTGTAGAAGGGGTAGTCCTCGTCGTCGGTGTCGATCACCACGACCTCGCCGGGGCGCACGAAGCAGGCCACGTCGTCGATGTGGCCGTTGGTCTCCTCGGGGTCGATGCCGTCCTTGACCCAGAGGACCTTCTCGACGCCCAGGTACGCGCGGAGCTTCTCCTCGCACCACGCGCGCAGCTCCTCGCTCCAGGGCTCGAGGCCGTTGACGGAGGCGGAGCGGCCCGGGGAGAGCAGGCACATGTCGGTGGTGAGGCAGGTGCCCTCGCCGTCCACGTGGATGGAGCCGCCCTCGAGGATGAACTCCTCGGGACGGTAGCGGTCGCACCCCACGATGCCCGCCATCTTGGACGCGATCTCGTCGTCCTTGTCCCACGGGAAGTAGAGGCCGTCGTAGAGGCCGCCGTAGGCGTTGAAGTGCCAGTCCACGGCGCGCAGCTCGCCGGCGCCGTTGACCACGAAGGTGGCGCCGGTGTCGCGGATCCAGGCGTCATCGGAGGTGAGCTCGATGACCTGGACGTTGTCGACGCCGTCGAACACGGCCTGGGCGTTCTTGAAGTCGGGCTCGTTCACGCAGACGTAGACCGGGGTGAAGCGGGCGATGGTGCGGGCGATCTGGGCGTACTGGGCCTGGGCCGGCTTGGCGCCGAAGCTCCAGGTGTCGGTGCGGCGGGGCCAGAGCATCCAGACGCGGTCCTGGGGCTCGAACTCGGCGGGCATGTGGAAGCCGTCGGCGGCGGGGGTGGAGACGGACTCGGGGATGACCTTCATGGGGGACTCCTTTCGATGGGTCAGGCAGGTCGGGAACCGTCGGGGTCGACGGGGCTACTGGTGGTCCTCGCCGTGCTCGGCCTCGTCGGCCAGGCGCTCCGCGGCGAGCTCGGGGGTGAGGCCCGCGAACTCCTCGGCGCGGCCGCGGGCGGAGACGATGCGCACGACCTCGCCCAGGGCCACGAAGATGAGCACGCCCACGAGCATCGGGACCTTGGAGAGCTCGTCGGCCGAGCCGTTGAGCGGGACGATGGTGGCCACGATGGACAGCACCAGCTCGATGGCGGGCACCGCGAGGGCCACCTTCATGGCCGCACCCTTGAACGGGAAGGTGAAGACGCGCGGGCGGTCGGGGTCGACGGAGCGGAGCTTGAGGAAGGCCGGGAACATCGGGATGTAGCTGATGAGCAGGAACACGACGTTCATCGAGAAGAGCATCCAGAAGATCTGGTCGGAGATGAAGTCGACGGGGATGAGCTGCAGCATGAGGGCGAGGCTCGCCACGACTCCGTTGACCACGTTGGCGCCGTTGGGCATCTCGGTCTTCTTGGACTCGATGCCGAACACCTTGGGCATGTTCCCGTGCTTGGCGGCGTAGTCGGCCACGAAGTTCACGCCGAACGACCAGCTGGCCATGTTGGCGAAGAGCGTCACCAGGAACACGATGCAGATGACGGCGAAGAGCGGGGAGTCGCCCACCATGGTCTGGACGGCGAGGATCATGCCGAAGTCGGGGTCGATGTCGGCGGTGGGGATGGCGGCGCCGATGCCGAAGCCGCAGAACAGGTAGATGGCACCGATGGCGAGGCCGCCGAGGATGATGGCCTTGGGGATGTCCTTCTCCGGGTTCCTCATGGAGTCGGCGAAGGTGGTGACCACCTCGAAGCCCATGAAGTTGAACAGGATGATGGACAGGAACGTCAGGGCGCTCACGTTGGTGAGGTCGGGCAGGAACGTGGCCGGGCTCATGTCGTTGGCGAAGCCGTTGGCCGTGGCGTACCAGATGCCCAGGCAGCCCACCACCACGGCGATGGCCACCTTGAGGATGGCGCCGCCGTTGAGCACCCACGCGGAGTCGGAGACCTTGGACGTGGCCATGAGCACGACGATCCACACGAAGGCCAGCTCGATGGCCAGCTTGCCGAGCACCGTGAACTCCATGCCGGTCACGAAGCCGATGATGTCGGGGAAGAGCGTGGCGCACGAGGCGATCCACAGGGGGAAGTTGATCCAGTAGTACCAGGCGACGCGGGAGCCCCACTTGTCCCCCAGGGCGTCTCGGACCCAGTCGTAGAGGCCGCCGTCGGAGTCGTAGGTGGTGCCGAGCTCGGCCACCACCATGCCGTAGGGCAGAAGGAACGTGACGATCAGGAAGATCCACCAGAAGAACTGGGCGTTGCCGATGGCGGCCGCGGGGGCGGCGGCCTCGGCCACGAAGACGACGCAGATCACGGAGAGGATCACGTCGAGGAACGAGAACTTCTTGCCGGCCACGGCGCTCCTCCTTTCTCTTGAGGAAGGGAAGGGGCCCGGCCGCGGAGGCAGTGCGGCCGGGCCCCGGGGATGGGCCTACTCGACGGAGGAGACGGGAAGGTCCATGGCCTCGAGGGCGCCGACGAGCTGCTGCTTGGCGGCGTCGACCTCGTCGGTCACGACGTTCCAGGGGCAGAAGGTGGCGAGCAGGCCGCGGATGGAGTGCTTGCGGTTCTCGGCCTCGACCCAGCAGAGGGAGCGCTCGGGGTCGTCCATGACCTCGTCGGTGACCTCCTCGCCGCGGGTGGCGGGCAGGCAGTGCATGAACTTGGAGTCGGGGCCGGCCAGGTTCATCATGTCCATGGTCACCTGGTAGGTGGGATAGAAGACGTCCATGTAGGAGGCGCCGTCGACCTGCTCGTCGTAGAGGCCGTACCAGACGTCGGTGTAGACGAAGTCAGCACCCTTGATGCACTCGGGGTCGTCGGAGATGGTGATGGTGCCGCCGGAGACCTTGCAGTTGGCCTCGCCGATGGCGAGGAGGTCGATGTCGGAGTCGACCTGCAGGCCGCCGTCGGTGATCTGGTGGCCCTTGGGGCCGTACTGCACGAAGTCCATGCCCATCTTGGAGCAGATGAACATGAGGGAGACGCACACCTGGGTGGCGTCGCCGATGAAGGCGAGCTTGCAGTCCTCGATCCTCTTGCCCTCGGGCAGGTTCTCGATCATGGTCATGAGGTCGCCGATCTCCTGCGTGGGATGGTTGAACTCGCTCATGCCGTTGATCACGGGGGCGGGGCTGTACTTGGCGAGGGCGGCGACGTCCTTGTGGCGGTCGACGCGGGCCATGAGGATGTCCACGAGGGAGCCCATGACCCGGGCCGTGTCCTCCACCGACTCGTGGCCGCCGAGCTGGATGGTGCCGGGGCCGTAGAACTGGGCGTGGCCGCCGAGGTCGGTCATGGCCGTCTCGAAGGAGATGCGGGTGCGAGTGGACACCTGCTGGAAGATCATGCCCAGGGTCTTGTCCTGGAGCAGGTGGGGGTAGTAGCCGTTCTTGATGCACTTCTTGAGGGCGATGGAGAGGTCCACGATCTTGAGGATCTGCTCCTTGGTGAGGTCGTTGGAGTCGATGTAGTCCTTGGGGAACCCTGCGGCCATGGTGCGCTCCTTCTCTGCTAGAAGTGGGGCGGGCCCTTGGCGCCCGCCGTCTGTCCATGGCCCGACTATGCGGTCTGATATGCGAATCCGTCGAGGTTATTTGGGGTTTAGAGACCGTTCGTTGAAATCAACCCAAGATAAACCCCGGGCATGCCGCTCGCCGACCTAGGTTTAGGTCTTGTTCAGCCGCACAGACCGACGGTTGACTATGCGTTAGACTCGAAACCGGACCCGCAGCGGGAAGGGGGCGCCTGTGGACGGTTTTTTCTTCGCCTACACTCTGGCCGTGCTCGCGGTGTGCCTCGTCTCCACGGTCCTGCAGGCCATGGCGTGGAGCGTCAAGCGGAGCCGCGCCTTCGTGGCCGCGGGCTGGTTCTTCTCGGCCTACTTCGTGGAGCTCGGCGTCATATTCCTCGACGAGCACCTGCACCAGAACGTGGCCTTCCCCGCCGAGGCCTACTACGCCGTGACCTACCCCGTGGCCCGCGTGGCCATCGCCTGCGTGCTCTGGGGATCGCTCTGGGCCTGGGTGCTCACGGCCGTGGACGCCTACTCCCGGCGGCGCCTGCTCGTGCCCGTGGCGCTGTTCGCGGCGGCCCAGGTGGCCTGCCTGGCACTCCTCCCCTACGGGGCGCTCCGGCAGTTCCTCTTCTACACCTGCCGCCAGGTGTTCTGCATAGGCATGGGCCTCTTTGCCTGGCACGCCTGGCGGGCCGCCCCCACCGACGAGCAGCGCGCCTGGATAGGCCGTCACCGCCGGCTGCTCCTGTTCTTCATGGCGGGCGTGGCGCTCACCGTGGCCGAGGACGCCACGGTGATCCTCGCGATGGAGCCCGCGAAGGCGGGCGGGCTGCCCCTCTACCTCTCCGAGCGCAACTTCTGCGAGAACGTGCTCATGGTGGTGCTGGCTGCAGCCCTGGACCGCATCGCCTGGAGGGAGATCTCGTTCCGCCTGGCGGCCACGCCCGCGGCGCCGCCGGCACCCGCACCGGCGGCACCTGCGGCCACCGCGCCGGCGGCCGAGCCGGTCGCCGCGGCGGCGCCTGCAACCGCCGTGCCGCCGGCCTCCGGCGACACCTTCTCCGACCACGTGGACGAGCTCATGCCGCGATTCGCCTCGGCCCACGGCCTCACGGCCCGGGAGCGCGAGGTGCTGGGGCTCGTGCTGGCCGGGCGCACCAACCAGCAGATGGCCGACACGCTCGTGGTCTCCGTGGGCACCGTGAAGACCCACGTGCACAACATCGTGCGCAAGTGCGACGCCGAGAACCGCGCGGACCTCAAGGAGCTCTTCTGGAGCGAGTGAGGCGGCGCGTGACAGCGGTGCCTGGCCCATCTGTCACTTCTCCTATTGCGAAGGTTATGGTTGCCGGACGATCCGGGCCCCGGGACCGAGCGGCCCTCGCGCCGGGAGCGCCCCCAGCCGCACGCCCGGCCCCGTCCTCCGCGGCGGTCCCTCTATACTGGCAGGGCAGAGGCCAACGAGACCCAGGGAGCGCCCATGACCATCAAGCTCGCCGTCCTCATCAGCGGCAGCGGCACCAACCTCCAGGCCATCATCGACGCCGTCGAGGAGGGCAGCCTCGACGCCAGCATCGAGCTCGTGCTCTCCAGCCGCCCCGAGGCCTACGGCCTCAAGCGCGCCGCCAAGGCGGGCATCCCCGTCATGGCCCTCTCCAAGGAGGTCTACGCCGACCCCCAGGTGGCCGACGAGGTCATCGCCTCCGAGCTCAAGGCCCGCGGCGTGGACTACGTGGTGCTGGCCGGCTACATGCGCAAGATCGGCCCGGCGGTGCTCGCGTGCTTCCCCAACTCGGTGATCAACCTGCACCCGGCCCTGCTGCCGAGCTTCCCCGGCGCCCACGCCATCGAGAAGGCCTACGACTACGGCGTCAAGGTGACCGGCGTGACCGTGCACGTGGCCAACGCCGAGTACGACCGCGGGCCCATCATCGCCCAGCGGCCCGTGGCGGTGGAGGAGGGCTGGTCCGTCGACGACCTGGAGGCCGCCATCCACGCCGTGGAGCACGAGCTCTACCCCGAGGTGCTGCGCTGGCTGGCCGCCGACCGCGTGAAGATGGACGCTCTGGGGCGGGTGCACGTGGTGGGGGCCGAGTAGGGCGGCGGCGAACGGAGGCAGCCGGCGCGGCGCCACGGCCTTGCCCTAACGCCTTTTTTCGGGCGATTTCCGGCGTTAGACCTGTCCCTCCCTGCGCTCGGACCTCGAGGCTCCGCAAGGGAGGCGAGCCCCTGTAGAGCACAACGCAAAAGGGTGCCCGGCAACGGCCTCCGCCGTCGGGCACCCCGCCCTCATATCAAGATCGCACCAGCTTGATGCCATAACCCAGCAGCGCGCCGTCGAGCATGAAGAGCAGCGCCACGGGATGCCCCATGATGAGGGCCCTGTGCACGCCGCCGATCGCCGGCTCGAACTCGGCCCACACGCGGAACGCCCCACAGGCCGCAAGCAGGACGGCGGCGACCACGATGAGAACGACGCCCAAGGCACCCTTCCGCTCCTGGGGCCGTGGAGCCAGCTGGGCCGCCGCCATCCCCAGGCCCACCCACAGCAGGTTGCCCAAGAAGGAAACGACACCGCGCCAGAGGATGTCGCCCGTCGTGAGCGTGAGGTGGTCGAAGACACCCTGGCCGTACCACCCCATGCAGACGGCGCCGACAACGGCCACACAAAGGCCGGGGACCATGGAGCGAACCACAGCGGCAGACTTCATGACATCACGCCCCTTGTCTTGAACGCTTTTACTATTTTTAGCATCCGTTGAAAGCTATGGTCAACCTTGCAACGGTCAGACCCTCCTCGACACCGAGCGAGACCTCGCCTCCCAGAGCCGTCGCATAGGCAGCCACCACGGAAAGCCCGAGGCCGCAGGACCCTCCCTCACCGCGGTAGAAGCGGTCGAAGGCCCGGGCCGCCGATTCGGGAGAAAGGGTCTCGCCGTCGTTTGCCACCACGACCCGGAGGGCACCCTCCTCAGCCGTCACGGAGACCCGGACGCGCTCGGACGCATGACGTATGGCATTGGTCACGAGGTTCGTGACCATGGCCGCCAACATGCGCTCGTCGGTCTCGCCCCTGAGCGTCCCGGGGTCATCGAGGGAGACAGAGACGCCCTCCCCATCGGCGACCATGTCGAGGTCCTCCAACACGTCGCAGACGAGCTCCCGGGCATCCACGGGCTCCATCACCGGCCTCAGCGCGCCGGCGTCGGCCCTCGAGAGGGCGAGGATGTCCTCCACCTGCCGCCTCATCGAGTCGACGGCCCTCTCTACCACGGGAAGGCCCTCGCGCGGGTCCACCACTCCGGCCACCATGGCCTCCCGGTAGCCGTCTATCACGGCGATTGGGGTCTTGAGCTCGTGGGACGCGTTGGCAAAGAACTCGTTGAGGCGCCGTTCGTGGTCCCTGCTCGACCTCGCCAGACGGCACCCGAGCACGGCGATGCACCCCGCGGCCACGAACGACAGGGCGAACAGGGCGGCTGCCGTGTGACCGACGACCGAGAGCTGGGGCGTCACGTCCACGACCAAGGCGCTGGACACCCTGTGGTCCGCAGCCTGCGGGTTGAGCGTCCCCTCGGCGACGTAGAGGAGGGTCCTCCCGTCGCTCTCGAACCGCCGCACCCCGTCGCTCGGGGCGATACCGGCATCTTTGATATGGGAGGTCAGCGCCGGATAGTAGCCGTACGTCTCCGCGTCCCCCATTCCGGGCACCGTGAGGTCGACCCGTATGACCGGCGGCAGGCCGGGGTCGACGGGCTCCGACCCCGCAACCGCCGTCAACAACGCCTCCCGGGCCTGGGCCTCGACGGATCCGTGTTCCAACGCCACATATACGGCCGGGAAGACCATGACGCACGCGAGTGAGACGGCGGCGAACAACATCAGGCCGCGGGCCGGCCGACGGCCGTTATCCGAGGGCCCCACGGCGGTCACCGGCCGTCCGAGAACTCGTAGCCGACGCCCCGCACCGTACGGTTGTAGGCCGTGGCCCCCGCGGCGAGCAGCTTCTTTCGCAGTCGTCGGTTGGCCTCGTCGACAGCCCGCGTCTGGGTGACCCGGCCCTCCTCGAAGCCCCATACCGCCTCCAAGAGACGGTCCCTCGACAGGGCCTCCCCGGGATGCTCGAGGAAGAAGCCCAGAAGACGGCGCTCCTGGGCGGTCAGCCCGAGGGGCCTGTCCCCCACCACAAACCGGTTTCGGGCGGGGTCGAACCCCACGTTCCCAAGGGACACCGGTTGCCCGACAGCGGATTCCGGGCGGTCGTAGTCAACCCGTCGGAGCAGGGCCTTGATCCTCGCCATGAGGAGATGGGGCTTGAAGGGCTTGGCCACGTAGTCGTCGGCGCCGAGGGCCAGACCGCGACAGTAGTCCCCGTCATCCCCGCAGGCGGTCAGGATGACCACGGGGACGCTGGACCGCCCACGCACCCGGCGCAGCACCTCAAAACCATCCAGGCCCGGGAGCATGAGGTCGAGCACCACGAGGTCGGGGGCGGTATCCTCAAGGGCCGCGAGGAAGTCCTCCCCCGTAGGGAAGAGTCGGGCGTCGAACCCGTCGTTGGCGAGAAACGCGCCGACAAGGTCGAGCAGCTCCGGATTGTCGTCGACTACGCAGACCGTGGCCATGGCTTCCCTCGTGCCGGGAGGCACCGGCCATCCGCCGGCCGGCGCCAGGATCGATCGGTGTTGATTCAGTTTACATGAAAGTATTTATATCGGTAGACCCGATATGCACCGCGCCTGAAGGTGTCTGCCACGGTGACGGCACCGGCGCTACCCGTCCCTCACCTCCCCGTATACGCGCCGGTACAGCTCCTCCGCACCCGCGGGCGTCCCCACCCGGCCGTCGATACGGATGGCTCCCCCATCGATATAGGCCAGCCTGTCGGCCAACCTGCCGAGCTGCGGGAGGAGGTGGGACGAGACCAGGGCGCCGGCCCCCCTCTCCACCAGCTCCCGCACGATCCCCTCGTTCCGTCCCACGGCCGTCGGGTCGAGGCCGTTGAAGGGCTCGTCGAGCAGGAGGTACCGGGGACCCGCGGCAAACGCCACGGCGAGGAGTGCCTGCTGGGCCATTCCCCTCGAGAGGCGACGTACCGGGACATCCGCGTACCCGCCCATTCCGCACCGCTCGACCCAACCTCCCACATCGACGGGCACTCCCCAGATGCGGCCCACGGCCTGAAGGTGCTGGCGCGGGGACAGGCCGGGATACAGCGGGCTCCTGTCGCCCGAGACGTAGAAGACGTGCCGGCCGAGGGATTTGGGGTCTCTCACCCGGTCGTTGCCCAGCGTCACCGCCGAGGCCGACCCGAGGGCCCACGTCCCTGCCAGAAAGCGCAGCAACGTGGTCTTGCCCATGCCGTTGGGGGCGACAAGTCCCAGGACCTCGCCAGAACGCACCGTGCACGACGCGCCCCTGAAGACCGGGCGCCCCTTGCGAGAGATGGACAGGCCTTCCACGCGATACATGGGACCTCCTAAAGACGGTTCGTTCGCCGTAGGGCGTTACCGACAAGCGCGAGGACCGACAGACCGGTCACCCATCCGAACAGGACGGTCAATGCCAAGGGGAAGGCCTGCGGCGTCTCCGAAAGGGACCCGCCGTTGAAGTAGGCGCACACACCGGCGGTCTGGGCCACATGGACGTAGGACCACGGTGCCCATGGGGCGCCGTCATGCCCGACCACCATAGGCAGCAGGGCAAAGACCGCCACCACGGCCGCGGGGACACGCCCGTCGCCCACCGGGGAGAAGGCAGCCTCCACAAGCATCCCGACGAACAGGGACAGCGCGAGGATCACCGCGGACGCCCGAAGGAGGACGTCGGCGCACCCCAGCGTCTCGAGCCGGTCTCCCTGCACGAACACCGCGGGATAGGCAGGGTCGCCCCACCCGCCTCGCGCGGCAACGACGAGGGCGGCGAGGACGAAGGCCCCCATGACCATGGCCCACGAGAGCAGCCCGGAGAACAACCCGGACCCGAGCGACCCGACGACCTGGCAGGGACCCAGGGCCAAGAGCCTCCCGTTGGTCCGGGAGAGCACACCGGCAACGGCGACCAGGCACGGGGTTCCCACCCACAGGAGCCACGGCACCTGCTCGTAGACAAACGCCAGGTACGGGAGGGCCGGAAGCTCACCCACCGCGGTGTAGACCACCGGCTCTGCCAGCCCAGCGATCCTTACGACGTTGAGGGAGTTCGCCCTCATGAAGAGCTCGTCGTCCTCCCACACACCGCGCTCGACAAGGGCCAACGTGACGTTCTCGTAGTCCGCCGCCGCCCGGAAGAACGCCTTGTCGTCGGTCGCCTCCCGGGCGCGGCCGAGGGCCTCGAGGGCCCGCTCCTCCAGCGCCACGAGCTCGCCGTCCACACCGTCGTCCCTCCACTGCTGAAGACGGCGCGACGTCTCCATGTAGTTCTCCGCTCCGTATCGCTCGAGGATGTCGGCACCGCCGGTCGACGCCTCGGGGTAGAGGGAGGGAAGGAGGAGAAAGAGCGCCACCAGGGCGGGGAGGACGTATATCCACGGCGTCCTCGTCGTCACCGCGGCGACCGTGCGAACCTGACCCATGGCCACTCCCTCCTGTCGTCTAACTTAAAAGTGAGATTAAGGGAGGTTCCACGACCGTCGATACGCAAGCAGGCCACGGTTGTGCCTCAGAAATGCCACAGAGGGGAGGGGCCCGGGTTGCTTGACCCGGGCCCCTCCCCTCGTTGACCAGCCAATCTTTTGAGGCGGGTTCCCTACGCCGTGTACCGCACCTTGCCCTCGCCGGGCACCACGCGGCCCACGGCAAACGTCGGGAAGCCCTGCTCGGCGAAGGCCGCGGAGACCCTCTCGGCGTCCCCGGGCGCGCAGACCACGGCCATGCCCACGCCCATGTTGAAGGTCTTGAAGGCCTCGTCTGCCGTGAGGCCGGCGGCGCGGCTCACGTAGCCGATCACCGGCGGCACGTCCCAGGCCACCGAGCCGTCGGCGCCGCGCTCCACCAGGGCGTCGAGGTGGGCCGGCATGGCGCGGTCGAGGTTCTCGGTGATGCCGCCGCCCGTGATGTGGGCCAGGGCGTGCACGGGGGCGCCCGCCGCGAGGGCCCGCACCACGGCGCCGGAGTAGATGGCGGTGGGCGCCAGCAGGGCGTCCGCCAGCGACTCGCCGCCCAGCTCGGCGCGGGGCTCCAACAGGCCGGCGTCGTCCATGCGGTCGGTCACCGCCGCGCGCACGAGGGAGTAGCCGTTGGAGTGGATGCCGCTCGAGGCCAGGCCGAGGATGACGTCGCCCTCGCGCACGTTGTCCTTGCCCAGCATGGCGGGCTTGTCCACCACGCCCACGCAGAAGCCGGCAAGGTCGTAGTCGTCCGCGGCCATGACGCCGGGGTGCTCGGCCATCTCGCCACCGATGAGGGCGCAGCCGGCCTTGCGACACCCCGCGGCGATACCTCCCACCACCTGGGCCATCTCATCGGCACGGAGCTTTCCCACGGCCACGTAGTCCAAGAAGAACAGAGGCTCGGCGCCGGTGACCACCACGTCGTCGGCGCACATGGCCACGAGGTCCTCGCCCACGGTGTCGTTGCGGCCCAGGCGCTGGGCCAGGGCCAGCTTGGTTCCCACGCCGTCGGTGCCGCTCACGAGCACCGGGTGCTCCATGGCCTTGAACGGCGCAGCGTCGAACAGGCAGCCGAAGCCACCCAGCCCCTCCATGACGCCGGGGCGGTCTGTGGAGGCCGCGGCCCCCTTGATGGCGTCCACGGCGCGGGCGCCCTCGTCCACATCCACGCCGGCGTCGGCATAGCTCATGTGCTCGCTCATGTCTCTCCCGTCTCTCTCTGCTCCCCCAACCTTATCCCATTGGGGGACTCCTCCCCGCGAGACGGCAGGCCGTCCCATCGAGGACGGCACCACCCGCAGGACGTTTTACGGGTGATTTTGAGGCCCGCCGCCGCCCGCAGAAGGTTCTGCGGGCGGCACCCCCGACGGGCTGCCCCGCACCTCGACCCCTCACCAGAACCTGTGGGGCCCCATGATCCGGTCATGGAGCCCGCGTCGCGCCTGCGAGAGGGAGTGGTCCCAGGAGAACGGGCAGCCCAGGTGGCCGGCGAGGCTCTCGACGGCGAGGCCCAGAGATACTGGGTCCGCCACCGTGAGGTTGTCCCGAGGGACGATGGAGATCCCCAGGGCGTCGGCCACGGCACGGCGCCTACGGTCCTTGGCAACGGCGAGCCCCTCGCTGTGATGCGCCGCACTGTCGTACTCCACCGCCCACCCCGTCTCGGGCCAGCAGAGGTCGAGGTACATCGTCCGCTGGCCCCCTATGAGCCTGCCGAGCTCCCGAGGGATGTCGACACGGTGGTTGAGCCGGGGAAGCGGGAGCCCGTAGCCGCCGAGGGACCCCGGCGCGGAGAGCCCCACGCTCAGGGCCGTCTCCATGGGCGAGCGCGACCCCTCGGCCGTGAGGGCGAGGGCACGGCGCAGCGTGGAGGCCCCCTGGCACCGGGAGGGTAGGTTCTCCGAGAAGCCCTCCAGGACCGCCTTGCCCACAAGGGGCTCGCGTCTGCCCGGGCACTCGCCTAGGTCGGGCCTCGGCACGTAGGCCGAACACAGCGTGGTCGCAACCATCGCCAGGGCGGCCACGTCCAGCTCCCGGGCCCGCATGAGCAGGTAGAGGTCGGGCGGCACCACGTACAACGGCTCGCCCGCCTCGGCAAAGAATCCCTCCATGCGGAGCAGGGGGAACGGCCCCATGCCCTTGGGGGGCAGGTGGGGCCGGCAGAGGTCCAACCCATGGCGGCGCCGGTCGTCGGTGACGAGAAGGTCCACCATGAGCCGACGGTCCCGGGGCGTCTCGGCCAGACAGTGGGCGAGGTCGAGAAGCTCCTGGAAGGCCGGCAACCGGCAGAGGTCCTCCGCCTGCCGGGCGCCGCACGCAGCGTCGCGCAGGATGGGGGTCGCCTCTTCCTTCGGGATCACGGTGAACGGGGCTCGAGAGGCGTATACGATCCAAGCACCCAGGTCGCACAGCACGGTACTCATGGGACCCACGGTACAGGACGGTCCTGACCGGACTTCGACCGGGTCTCGACCGCCTTCCGACGGCTTCCGTCAGGTCGGCGCCGCGATCCCTGGAGGGGGACAGCGAGACGGACCGCCACCCGCAGAACGTTCTACGGGTGGCTTGGAGACGGGCCGCCACCCGCAAAAGCTTCTACGGGTGGAAAAGTACCCGCAAGAGCTTCTACGGGCGGTCTGGGGCGTCGTTCCCACTCGCAGAACGTTCTGCGGGCGACCCGGCACCCGCCAGCACCCGACGCGGGCCCCGCAGGCGGTCCGGCCCCTCAGCCCTCCTGCTCGCCGCGGCCGGAGGCGCCCACGACCTCGTGGCCCCAGGCGTTCTCGGACTCCTCGCGGCAGACCTCCAGGACGTCGGCCACCTCCTGGACGCTCATGAGGGCCGTCGGCGACGGGTCCGTGAGGTTGGTGGGCTCGTAGCCCTCGAGGAAGCTGCCCCGGGAGAAGACCTCCGGGATGGCCACGGGGTAGTCGCCGGTGAAGCAGGCGCAGCAGTGGCCGGGCGCAGGCGGCACGGAGGCGAGCAGCCCCTCCACCGACAGGAACGCCAGGGAGTCGGCCCCGATGAACCCGCGGATCTCGTCCACCGACTTGTTGGCGCTGATGAGCTGGTCCTGGGTGTCGGTGTCGATGCCGTAGAAGCAGGGCCAGCGCACCTCCGGCGAGTTGATGCGCACGTGCACCTCGGCGGCGCCGGCGTCGCGCAGCATGCGGACGATCTGGGCCATGGTGGTGCCGCGCACGATGGAGTCGTCCACGAGCACGAGGCGCTTGCCGGCCACGACGTCCTTGAGGGCGTTGAGCTTGAGGCGCACGCCCATCTCGCGGAGCTCCTGGGTGGGCTGGATGAAGGTGCGGGCCACGTAGCGGTTCTTGATGAGGCCCTCGCCAAAGGGCAGGCCGCTGGCCCGGGCGAAGCCCTCCGCCGGGGGCAGGCCGGAGTCGGGCACGCCGATCACGAGGTCGGCGTCGGCCGGCGCCTCCTGGGCCAGGCGCTCGCCCATACGGCGGCGGGCCGAGTAGACCGTGCCGCCACCCATGACGGAGTCGGGGCGGGCGAAGTACACCTGCTCGAATATGCACGGGGACGACGTTGCCGAGCGGTACTCCTGCTGGCTCTCCAGGCCGTCGTCGCTGATCTTGACGATCTCGCCCGGCTCGATGTCGCGCACGTAGGAGGCGTCCACGATATCGAGGGCGCAGGTCTCGCTGGCCACGACCCACCCCTTGCCGCACGCCAGCTCGCCCAACACGAGGGGGCGGATGCCGTCGGGGTCGCGGAAGGCGTAGATGGCGTCCTCACGCACGAGGGCCATGGCGTAGGCGCCCTCGAGCATGGCCATGGTGCTGGCGATGCCCTCGCGGATGCGGTGGGTCTCCTGGGTGAAGTAGCCGATGAGCTTGGCCGCCACCTCGGAGTCGGTGTGGGTGCGGAACGGGATGCCCATGTTGATGAGCTCCCGGCGCATGGCGTCGGTGTTCACCAGGGTGCCGTTGTGGGCGAGGGCGATGATGGTGTCGTTGATGGTGGAGAGGTGCGGCTGCGCGCCCTCCCAGCCGCCGCCGCCGCTCGTGCCGTAGCGCACGTGGCCGCAGGCCACCTTGCCGGGCATGGCCTTGAGGTCGGCGTCGGTGAAGACCTGGTCCACCAGGCCCTCGTCCTTGCGCACGAGCACCGTGGAGCCGTTGCCCACGGCGATGCCGGCGGACTCCTGGCCGCGGTGCTGGAGGGCCTTGAGGCCGAAGTACGTCATGCGGGCCACGTCGAGGCCCGGGGCCCAGACGCCGAAGACCCCGCACTCCTCGTGCAGGGTGTCGCCGTCTGCGGCCGGCACGGTGTTGACAGGATGCATCTCTCTCCTCGTCCGGAGGTCCCCCGACCCCGGCCTCCCCTAGGCCGCGGGTGTGCGGGACGCCTCGTCCACGGTCTGCTGAGGCACGCACACCACGAGGGTGCGTCCCCGGCCGTACTTGTCGTAGTTGCAGGTCACAAGGGTGAGCACATGGTCCGTGGCGTCGATGACCGCGTCGGCGTCCGGCCGGCTCGTCTCGGCGATGGACAGGTCGTGGCGCAGGTAGTCGCGGAACTCCTGCTCGGTGGGCCACGACAGCGGCACCTCCATGTGGTCGGTCTCGGGCAGCACGTAGGAGTAGAGCGGCGTCAGGCGCCACGTCTGCTGCTCGGTGACCCACCACACGAGGGGGTGCTCGTCAAAGACCTGCTGGTCGTTGTAGGTGTCGATCCAGGCGAACATGGAGCTCGCCGGGTCCTGGCTGTTGATGTGGTGCCCGTAGACCATGGTCTGCTGGTCCGTGAGGTCCGGGCCCGTGTTCTGGGAGTCGATGAAGATGAGCCCTCCCAGGGAGTAGTTGCCGTCGGCGCCCGTGCGCAGGTAGGTGTCGTTGGTCTCGCCCTGGTACACCGGGAAGTTCACCGGCGTGCCCGGAATCTGCACCCAGGCGCAGACGTCGGGGTTCTCGGCCTTGAGGGCAGCCCAGTCCACCTTGGGCGGGGTGTCGTCGGTGCCCGCCTCCACATGGGTCTGGGCCTGGGCCACCTGGTCGGCCACGGTCCGCTCCTGGCCCATGCGGTCGAACCAGAACCACAGGGCGGCGCCGATGAGCACCACGTCGAGCACCAGCAGCAGGCAGAAGAGCACCTTGCGCCGCAAAGTCCACTTTCTCTTGGGCTTCTTGGCCACGGACGCCTCCCTAGGAGAGCTTGGACCCGGCGTAGGCCGCCGCGGCCGGCTTGTCGAAGTTGCCCTGGGTCTCGCGGGTGAGCGCCCCCATGACCTTGCCCATGTCGCGCTTGGTGGAGAGACCCTCCCCGGCGATGATGGCGTCGATACGGGCCTCGAGCTCGGCGCCCTCGAGCTGGGCGGGCAGCAGCCCCTTGAGGACCTCGCCCTGCTCGCGGAGCATGGCGAGACGCTCCTCGTGGCCGGCGGCGCCCGCGCGCTCGATGGCCTCCTCTTCCTCCTTCGTGACCTTCTGCAGCTTCTTGACGGCGGCGGTGAGGTCGGCCTCGGTGACGTCGCGGCGCTCGTCCACCTCGATCTGCTTCATGGCCTGGTTGACCTGGCGCAGGATGGAGAGGCGGTTCTTGTCCTTGGCACGCATGGCGTCCTTGATCTGGTCGAGCAGCTGGCTCTTGTCCACAGGGTGCTCCCTAGATGATGGTTTGATGGTTGGGCGAGGTGTCAGCCCTCGGCCATGGAGGCCTTCAGGCCCTCTACAGCCTCGCGGTACCCGCCCATGGTAGCACCCAGGATCTGGGTGGCGAAAATGGCGGCGTTCTTTGCACCGTTGATGGCCACGCAGGCCACGGGCACGCCGCCGGGCATCTGCACCATGGAGAGCAGCGAGTCCAGGCCGCCGAGGTCGCTCGTGCGGATGGGCACGCCCACCACGGGCAGGGGCGTGAAGGCGGCCACGACGCCGCCGAGGTGCGCGGCCTTGCCGGCGGCGGCGACGATGACCTTGAGGCCGCGGTCCGCCGCGGTGGAGGCCCACTCGTGGACCTTGGCGGGGTTGCGGTGGGCGCTGGCCACCACGAGCTCCCAGGGCACGCCCAACTCGTCGAGCTGCGTGCAGCACGCCTCCATGACCGGCCTGTCCGACTCGGAACCCATGATGATGCCCACCAGCGGCTGTGCCACGGCGTCTCCCCTCTCCCGCCCCGCGACCCGGGGCCCGTCCCGACCAGACAAAGATAACACCTGAACGAGGGGTGAATCCGCGGCCCGCGAGGGGTAGCATCGTGCGGGTACGTCGGTCCATAAGTCCACGTCTGAAAGAAGGAACCCATGACCTGCGTTGCGAACCCCAACGACGTCTACCTCTACGAGCGCGAGGGCGCCTACATCCCCCGGGTGGGGGCCGTGCACGACCTCTGCGGCTACGGCAAGTGCTCCCTCGGCGTCGCCATCCCCGTGCTCTCCGCCGCCGGCTGCGACGTGTGCCCCGTGCCCACGTCGCTCTTCTCGGCCCACACGCTCTACCCCGAGTTCTACATGCTCGACACCACCGACATGCTGTCGCCCTACCTGGACGCCTGGCAGAAGGAGGGCGTGGAGCTCGACGCCGTGTACTCCGGCTTCCTGGGCGCCCCCGAGCAGGTGGCCTCCATCCAGCGCCTCTACCGCGAGCACCCCGGCGCCCTGCGCGTGGTGGACCCCGTCATGGGCGACGGCGGCAAGATCTACCCCACCTACACCCCCGAGCTCTGCGAGGCCATGAAGGGCCTCGTGGAGGGCGCCGACATCCTCACCCCCAACCTCACCGAGGCAGCCATCCTCACCGGCATCGATTACCGGGGCCAGGACGTGGACGAGGCCTTCGTGGAGGAGAACGTGGAGGCGCTGCTGGCCATGGGCGCCAAGACCGTGGTGGTAAAGGGCGTGGACCACGGCGACGGTCAGATCCGCAACTACGTGGCCGGCAGCGGCATCGAGGCCCTGGAGGTCTCCGGCGAGAAGCTGCCCTTCATGCTCCACGGCACGGGCGACCTGTTCTGCTCGAGCCTCCTGGCCGCCGTCATGTGCGGCCGGTCCCTCGGCAACGCCGTGGACTTCGCGGGCAGGTTCGTCCACGACGCCATGGTGGTCACCCAGGACCAGCCCGAGCACGCCATGCGCGGCGTGAGCTTCGAATCCAAGCTCGGCGAGGTGGCGAGGCTGCTCGAGGCCTGAGGCCCCGGGGGCGGCAACCGCCTGTGACGGGAGGGGCGGCCTGCGGACACACCGCGGGCCGCCCCTCCTTTGGGTGACGGTGATGTGGCGGGCAGGGGCCCGGCTATGGGGCAGGGTGGCCGGCCAAAAAAGCGACGGGGCGTCAGGCCGCCGGCTGCGACCCCCCTGCCGCCTTGGCCGGCGCGGACGCCGGGGATGCGGCGTCGGTCGTGGCGGCGGAGTCCGAGCCGTCGGAGGCACCGTCGGCGGAGGTGTCCCCGGCATCCGAGGAGTCGGTGCCCAGGAAGTCCAGCGGCGAGGAGCTGATCTTCTCGCGCAGGCGCTCCATGGTGGGGCCGTCGATGCCGGTGATGGTGCAGAAGATGTTGAAGCCGCCCGACTTGGACGTGGCCTTGGTGAAGATGAACGTCATGAAGTTCTTCACCGGCGCCGTGGGCTGCAGGAAGCCAAAGAGCTGGGCGTTCTCGATCTTGCCGTCTCCGCCGTCGTGGACGTCGATGTGGTAGATCACGGTGTTGATGTTGGGGTTGAGCAGCGCGTTGGTGGCGAAGGCCGTGGCCTGGATGTAGCCGCCCGACATGGCCTCCATCTCGTTGGCGCTGGTGACGTCCACCACGGTGACCTCCACGCGGCCGGTGGCCTCGTCGGCCTCCTGCACGGAGAAGTCCTCGGGGAACTGCGTGAAGCCGTTGCCCCACTCCACGCCGCCCTGGAGGGCGGAGGCCACGGACTGCGGCGTCACGCTGGCGGTGAGGTTGGCGGTGGAGGAGCGGCGCATGACGCCGTAGCCCACCTGGGCACCCACGATGGCGATGAGCAGCACGACGACGAACGCCACAGCGGTGCGGGCGATGACGGTGCCCACGTTGGAGCCGGAGGGGTCCTTGCCGGAGAGGGGGTCGACCTCGAGGCCCACGCCCTTGCGACGACGGCGGCGGTGCTCCTTCTCGGCGGTGGCGGTGTTGGAGTGGCCGGTCTCGTCGACCGTGGCGAACAGGGCCTCGACCTCGTCGTCGGTCAGCCACTTGCTCCGCTTCTCACGCGCCATCGAGTCTCCCACCCGGTCGTGCCATCGATGATCGGCCCCGTCCATGACCAGCCCATTGTAGGCAACCGGGCCCGCAGCGCCCGTGCGGGACGTTCAATCCCCGCAACTCCCATAGGGAGGGACGGGGAGGGACGGTCACGGATGCCGGCGTCCCAGCACCTTCTGGGAGAGGGAGGCCCGGGGCGTGTCCCCGCTCCCAATGCCGCGGATGGCGGGGGCGTGCGCCGCCGCCATGAGGGCGAGGAGCACCGTGGCGCAGCCGAGCATGGTCCACGCGCTCACGTAGGCGGAGAGGATCGCCGGCGGAACCATGAGGAGCTGCAGGAGGCAGAAGAACTCGTAGACGCCGGTGATGGCCACGGCACCCCAGCAGAGGTAGCCGCCGAACACCACGGCGGCGAGGCCCGCGAGGCAGGAGACCACGCCCGCCGCCGGCCACGCCAGGATGATGGCGGCGCAGGTGGTGGAGACGCCCTTGCCGCCGCGGAAGCGGTGCCACGCGGGGAAGTTGTGGCCCAGGGTGGCGCCGACGCCGGCGAGGGAGGCGGACAGCGGGAGGAGGATGTCGAGGAAGTGCCAGCAGATGAGCGTGGCCACGACCACCTTGAGGCAGTCGCCGACGAGGACGACCGCGGCCCAGCCCCGACCGAGCTCGTGGCCGATGTTGGCCATGCCGGGGTTGCCGTCCCCCACCTCGAACGCGCTCCTGTGGACCACGAGCCGGCACACGACGTCGGCCGTGAGGAACATGCCGCACACATATCCGACGGCGATGCATGCCAGGAAGAACCATATCCACACTGTCGCGATCACGGGTCCTCCTTAAGCCCGGGGCGTAGGGATGTCCCTAGAAGGTTACTTGTTAGGGACTGTCAAAACTTTCAGGAACCGGCCAACGATACATCGAAATCGGTCGATGGTATTGGAAAACGGCCTTAGCCGCGGTCCCCCTCGAACTGCATGCGGTAGTAGCGCGCGTAGGTGCCGCCGCGGGCCAGCAGCTCATCGTGGGTGCCCACCTCGGCCACACGGCCGCCGTCCACCGTGACGATGACGTCGGCGTCCTTGATGGTGGAGAGGCGGTGGGCGATCACGAGGGTGGTGCGGCCCTCGGCCAGGCGCGCCAGCGACTCCTGGACGGCGTGCTCGCTCTCGTTGTCGAGGGCGCTCGTGGCCTCGTCGAGCACGAGGATCTGGGGGTCCTTGAGGAACACGCGGGCGATGGCGATGCGCTGCTTCTGGCCGCCGGAGAGGTGACCGCCACGCTCGCCCACCTCGGTCTCGTAGCCGTCGGGCAGGCCGCAGACGAAGTCGTGGATGTTGGCCTTGCGGGCGGCCTCCACGATCTCCTCGAACGTGGCGTCGGGGCGGCCGTAGGAGATGTTCTCGGCGATGGTGCCGTTGAACAGGTAGACGTCCTGCTGCACGAGGCCGATGGCCCGGTGCAGGCTGTCCAGCTGCACGTCGCGCACGTCCTGGCCGTCGATGGTCACCGAGCCGCGGTCCACGTCGTAGAAGCGCGGGAGCAGTGCGCAGGTGGTGGACTTGCCGCCACCCGAGGGCCCCACGAGGGCGTAGATGCGGCCCGGCTCGATATCGAGGTCGAAGCCCTGGAGCACGGCCTTGTGGGTGTCCTGGACGTCGTCGCCGTAGGAGAACCAGACGTCGCTGTAGCGCACGTGGCCGTGGGTGACCTCGAGGGGCTTGGCGTGGGGCGCGTCGGCGATGTCGGGCTTGGTGGCGAGCACCTCGTCGAAGCGCTTGAAGCCGGCGCGGGCCTTCTGGAACATCTCGGTGAAGTCGATGAGGGTCTGGAGCGGCGTGGTGAACAGGCTCACGTAGAGGGCGTAGGTGGCGAGGTCCGTCACGGTCATGGACCCGGCCGCCACGAGGTAGCCGCCGAAGACGATGATGATGGTGTAGAGGGCGCCGGTGAGCAGCGCCGCGGCGGCCTGGTAGCTGCCCATGGCGCGGTACATGGCCTCCTTGGAGCCCAGGTAGGCGTCGTTGGAGCGGCCGAACTTGGCGCGCTCCAGGTCCTCGTTGGCAAAGGACTTCACCACGCGGGCGCCACCGAGGGAGTCCTCCAGCTGGCTGTTGACGTCGGAGATGCGCTCGCGGTTCTCGGTGAAGATGCGCTTCATGCGGCGGTTCACCCGCAGGCACCAGTAGCCGAGCACCGCGGTGACCACGGCCATGGCGAGGGCCAGCTGCCAGTTGATGAGGAACATGACCACGAAGGCGCCCACGACCTCGATGGTGCAGACGATGATGGCCTCGGGCAGGTGGTGGGCGGCCTCGGCGATGTCGAAGAGGTCCGAGACCAGGCGGCTCATGAGGTCGCCGGTGTTGTGGCGGTCGAAGTAGGAGAACGAGAAGCGCTCGTACTGGTCGAAGAGGTCGCGGCGCATGGCGCTCTCCATGCGGGCGCCCATGATGTGGCCCCAGCAGCTCACGAAGTAGCGGCAGCCGTAGCGCACGGCGTACATGAGCACGAGGCCCAGGCAGATCCACCAGAGGTTGGAGAGGATGGCCTCGGAGCCGTCGGAGAAGAGGCCGTCGGCCAGGCCGCGGAGGATGACGGGAAAGGCGAGCTCGGTGCCGGCCTGCACGATGGCGCAGGCGGTGTCGCCCCAGAAGAGGGCCCAGTGGGGGCGGTAGTACTCGAGGAACGAGCGGAACAGGGTGGGGCGGTGCGAAGACACGGGTGGCTCCTCGGGACGGGAAAACGGCGGACTGTAGAGACTCTACCCCTCGCGGCCGCGCGGGATGCGGGCGGGGCGGGTCTCGACGCAGGAGGGGTGGCGCCGGGTGCAATCGGCCGTGGCGCGCGGTTGCGCGATAGTAAAACTCAAACTACCGAGGAATATGCACCGTTTTGGGCGATACCCCCTATTTGATGCAGAATCGGCCCCATGGCATTCATGTATGACAGTTTATATCGCACACACGACGAAGGGAGCCGGGCGGAGCCGGGCCAGAAGGTGGACGTGCGGTACTCGGTGTCCGGGGAGACCGTGGAGCGGTCCTCCCACGAGCTGCCGACGGTGCGCGAGTCGCGGGTGGTCAACACGGCGACGTCGGTGGCGGTGAAATGACCCGATGACGTCATGGATCATTCACTTGATTCTATGTCTCTATCATAGTGATTAAATTATGGACTTACTTACGCTTACATGAATATATATACCTTTTACCGACACATTTTACTCTTATATATTAAGACGCTCTTAGAGAGACGTATAGTGGTCATGGGCCCATTGGTAGAGGCAGTTCCATTCAAGATGGGAGGCTGATAATGACCGTGCAACGCATTCGTTTTGCCACGCTTTTCATGGCGATGGTTTCCGCTCTGATAATTTTCACCCCTAAGACCGCCCTTGCTTCGAACGACAACACGATTGCTGTTGACATCAACAGCAAGAACGCCCAAGAAATTACCGTCAGTCTTCCCGACGGCACAGAAGGAACCCTTGGGTTGGCCCCCGTCAATAATCCACCCACTCTTACTCGGGCTTCGTATGACCTTGGCAACGGGAGTGGAACCTGGAAGGTTTACTGGTACACCGCTGTCCTCAACACCAGTTACATGGTTCAAATCAAGAACTATAATATCGTTCGGTGCTATGACAACTATTCCAGTGGAATAGGCGTGCTGATTGATAGTTGCACCCTAAACTGGGGATCAAAATGGTCCACTCAAACCACTCGGCACCATGAGCCCATTCTTCAAACATCAGATACACGATTCCTAAAAGGAAATATCAGTGGATCGCAACTCGTTACTAGCGTTCACTACGGTTAACCAATTACGAAGATGGGATTATGCCATGGACCCTCTGATCGTCGCCAAAATCGCCGGGGTCGCCATCGGGGTCGTCCTGCTCGTCCGCGGAGCCTACTGCCTCCTCGTCGTGGGGGTCAGTGCCGCCGACGAGATCAAGAAGGGCTGAGCGGCACCGATCGGCCCCGCCGTGTGACAGAACCCTCCGTCCCCTTTGACACTGGCAACGGGGCTGGCGCGCATCCGCGCCAGCCCCGTTTTTTTGGGACAGAAGTGCCCGACCATTGGGACAAAAGTGTCCGGGTGGTGGGACAGGGGGTCAGCCGAGGCGGCGGCTGATGGCGTCCAGGGCCAGCGCGCCCACCACGGTCTTGGCGTCCTCCACGCAGCCGTCGAGGACGGCGTCGACGAACTCCTCCGTGGCCACGAGGTCCACGTTGAGGAACTCGTCGGCATCGGGGTCCGACCCGGCGAACGTGAGGCCCGTGGCCATGTAGATGTGGATGAGCTCGTCGGAGAAGCCGCAGCTCGTAACGATGGACGTGAGCAGGGCGAGCTTCTCGGCCTTGAAGCCGGTCTCCTCGAGCAGCTCGCGGCGGGCGCAGTGCTCCGGGTCCTCGCCGGGGTCGAGCTTGCCGGCGGGCAGCTCCACGGTCACCCGGTCGAGGGCCGTGCGGTACTGGCGCACGAGGCAGACGCGCCCGTCGTCGGTGAGGGCCACGAGGGCCACGGCCCCCGGGTGGCGCACCACGTCGCGGCGGGCGGGGCGCCCGTCGGGCAGGGTCACCCGCAGCGTGTCGACGTCGAATATCTTGCCTTCCCAGGCCTTCTCCTCGGAGTCGATGACCTCGCAGAGGTCGCGGTCGCGCGGGTCGTCTCCCCCACCCACGAACGCCCTCCGGCAAGGCGCCCCCGACGCGTGGTCACAGCCGTCGGAGGCCTCCTCCGCCGGCTCCTCCACCACGGTCACGTCCTCGGTCTCCTCGTCCACGTCCTAGACCTCCCAAGCCTCGCGGCCCCGCAGGGCCTTGGCGCCGATGTCGCGGCGCAGGGTCTTGCCCTCGAACCCGATTCTGTCGCAGGCGGCGTACGCGGCGTCGCGCGCCCCCTCGAAGGTGGGCGCCACGGCGGTCACGTCGAGCACGCGGCCACCGGCGGTGACCAGGGTGCCGTCGTCTGCGAGGGCGGTGCCGGCATGGTACACCGTGACGCCGGGCACCTCCTCGGCCTCCTCGATACCCGTGATGGGCTTTCCCTTCTCATAGGAACCGGGGTAGCCCTCCGAGACGAGCACCACCGACACGGCCCAGTCGTCGTCCCAGGAGGCCATGGCGGCGTCCAGCGTGCCGGTGGCCGCCGCGTAGAGGAACCGCAGCAGGTCGCCCTTGAAGCGCGGCACGATCACCTGGGTCTCGGGGTCGCCGAACCGGGCGTTGAACTCGAGCACCTTGGGCCCCTCGGGCGTGAGCATGAAGCCGCCGTAGATGACCCCTCGGTACGGGATCCCCATGGCCGCCAGGGTGCGCACCACCTTCTCGTTGGCGGTCTCCATGGCCGCCTGCTCCTGCGGCGTCACGAAGGGCACCGGCGAGTAGACGCCCATGCCGCCCGTGTTGGGGCCGAGGTCGCCCTCCAGGGCGCGCTTGTGATCCTGGGCGCAGGCCAGGGGCACCACGGCGGTGCCGTCGGTCACCGAGAGGAGCGAGCACTCCGGGCCGGTGAGCATCTCCTCGACCACCACGCACGACCCGGCCTCGCCGAAGGCGCCCGAGAAGCACGAGCGCACGGCCTCGGCGGCCTCCTCCACGGTCTGGGCCACCACCACGCCCTTGCCGGCGGCCAGGCCGTCGGCCTTCACCACGAGCGGGGCGCCCTGCTCCTCGACGTAGGCCAGGGCCGGGGCCTCCTCGGTGAACGAGGCATAGGCGGCCGTGGGCACGCCGGCGCGCTCCATGACCCGCTTGGCAAAGAGCTTGGACCCCTCCAGCTGCGCGGCCTCGGCGCCGGGGCCGAAGACCGGCACGCCGGCGTCGCGACAGGCGTCGGCCACACCGGCCACGAGCGGGGCCTCGGGGCCGATGACCACGAGGTCGACGCCGTTGCCCGTGGCGAAGTCGGCCACGGCGGCCGGGCTGTTCTCGTCGATGGGGGCGACGTCGGCGCCCGCCATGCCGCCGTTACCGGGGGCCACCCACACGCGGCCGCACTCCGGCGATGCCTGGATGGCCCTGAGCAGCGCGTGCTCGCGGCCGCCGGCACCCAAAAGCAGAACGTCCATGGTCTGTGTCCTCTCTCTTCTCTCTCGTGGGCGCCGCGGCGGTGCCGGGCGCAAAAGGGGCGGCCCCGCTCCCCCGCGGGACCGCCCGGATCAGAGCCCGACCTCTTCGAGCTCCTCCTCGTGGAAGTAGCCGGCCCCCTCGTCGAGGTCGCCGCCCACGAGGTAGCACGCCGGCGCGTAGGCGATGCCCACGGACCCCAGCCCCAGCTGGCAGGCCACGGCGCCCGACACGTTGGCCACCGAGGTGCGGCGGCTGATGAACTCGTTGGTGTCCAGGGGCTTCTCGAGCACCGAGAGGCTCCTGGGGTAGCCCACGCAGATCTCGACGTAGCGGAGGGACCCGTCGCGCTGGGCGTCGAGGCTCATGAGGCGGGCGATGCGGCCGGCAAGCATGCGCTGGTCCGCGGCATGGCCCACCGTGACCAGGCGCCCCTGCTCGTCGAGGGTGACGAGCCCGTAGGCCCCCATCCAGCCCTCCATGACGCGGCGGAGGCGCCTGATGGGGGCGCGGTGGCCCGGGCGCGGGAAGAGCCGGGCACCGGGCGGGGTGATGAGCAGCAGCGTCACGTGGCGCACGAGGCGGGCGGCGTGGTCCACAGCCTCCTCGAAGCCCATGCCGACCTCGCGGCCGTGGACGATGTCCGCCACGACGATACCCTCGGCCGCCGACAGCGTCTTGGAGTCGATCACGGCCACCTGGCCGCGCTTGTTGGCGGCGCGGGCGGCGGCCACGGCGTTGTCGTAGGTCTGGGACAGCGCCGCGGAGGCCGTCACGCACAGGATCTGGGTCACGCCGGAGTCGAGCAGGCCGTCGAAGACCTCGGTGAACTCCGAGGGGGACGGCTGCGAGGTGCGCACGGACGACGGCTTGGTGGCGAGGGTCACGTAGGTGTCGGCGGGATGCACCTCCAGCACGTCGCGGGAGTCGCCGGCCCGCGTGCGCAGGTGCATGGGCACCAGCCGCACGTCGTGCTCGTCGCACCACTCCAGCGGGAGGTCTGACAGCGTGTCTGTCACGATGGCGAACAAACGGTCCCCCTTTCCGGTGCGGGGTCGCGGGCTGTTTGCCTAGTTCCAGTGGCGGTTGATGGTCTGCTCGCGGTCGGGACCCACGGCGATGATGGAGACGCGCACGCCGGAGAGGCGCTCGATGAGGTCGATGTAGTCCTTGGCCTCGCGGGGCAGCTCGGTGTAGCTGCGCACGTTCGAGATGTCGCACTTCCAGCCGGGGAGCTCGATGTAGACGGGCTTGGCGTCGTAGAACAGCGACTGGTGCTCGGGGACCGTGGTGTAGCGCACGCCGTCCACGTCGTAGGCGATGCAGACCTTGATGGTGTCGAGGCAGCCGAGGACGTCGAGCTTGGTCACGGCGAGGTCGGTGAGGCCGTTGACACGGGCGGCGTAGTTGACGATGACGGCGTCGTACCAGCCGCAACGGCGCTTGCGACCCGTGGTCACGCCGTACTCGTGGCCGGTCTCGCAGAGGAGCTCGCCGATCTCGTCGCCCTGGGGCAGCTCCGTGGGGAACGGGCCCGAGCCCACGCGGGTGAGGTAGGCCTTGGCGATGCCGAGCACGCGGTCCACGTGCTTGGGGCCCACGCCCGAGCCGGTGATGGCGCCGCCGGCCGTGCAGTTGGAGCTCGTGACAAAGGGGTAGGTGCCGAAGTCGATGTCGAGCATGGTGGCCTGGGAGCCCTCGAACAGGATGTTCTTGCCCTCGTCGATGCACTCGTTGAGGAAGCGCGAGCTCTCGATGATGTAGGGGCGCAGGCGCTCGGCGTAGGGCAGATAGGTCTCGCAGATCTGGTCCACGGTGTAGCCGGGCAGCTCGTAGATCTTCTCGAGGATGGGGTTCTTCTCGAGCAGGGCGCACTCGAGCTTCTGGCGGAAGATCTTCTCGTCGAGCATGTCCTGCATGCGCAGGCCGATGCGGGCGGCCTTGTCGGAGTAGCACGGGCCGACGCCGCGGCGCGTGGTGCCGATGAGGTTCTTGCCGAGGCGCCGCTCGTTGGCGCCGTCGAGGTCCTTGTGATAGGGCATCACGATGTGCGCGTTGCCGCTGATCTTGAGGTTGTCGTAGGAGACGCCCTGGGCGTCCAGGGTGGCGAACTCCTCGAGCACCACCGAGGGGTCGACGATGCAGCCGTTGCCGATGACGGGCACCACGCCGTCGTACATGACGCCGGACGGGATCTGGTGAAGGCCGAACTTGTGGCCGTTGGCCATCACGGTGTGACCCGCGTTGGCGCCGCCCTGACAGCGGCAGACCACGTCGTATTCACCGGAGATGAGGTCGGTCACCTTGCCCTTGCCCTCATCGCCCCACTGGGTACCCACAAGAATCGTCGAGGCCATACGCTCTCTCCCCTAACAGACAGTGGCGCCGCTTCCCCCGCGGCGCGGGAACCCCTCCAGTATAGATAAGACCGGGGCGCCGGCAGGGCGCCGGCCGAAGCGGGAGGGGTCGCCGCCTGGAGCGGGACGGAGCTGCCGCCCCTTCGGCCGAGCTGCCGCCCCCTCGAAGCGCCTGCTTCGGCCGTTTGGTACTTTTCGATTTCCAAACTCATCTAAACCACCAAACAACCCACGGTTTGGTGGTTTTCGGGCCCCTTGCCCGTGAAAAAGCACCAAACGGCGAGAAGGGCCGGCCGACGTCGCCGGGTGGGGACCAAGACACCCGAGCCACGCCGTCATAAACGCGGGAAGATACGGGGTGTATAGAGACACGAGCGGCCCCGCGGTCCACGATGCCAGCATGCACGGCGACCGTTGAAGGAGTCCTATGGAAACCGTCCCTCCTAACCGCGAGATGCGCGCTGTGGCGCTGGCGGGCGCCGTCGGGGTCGCCTGCTGGCTCCTCGCCGTGCGCTCGGGCCACCCCAACCAGGTATGGCCCGTCGTCGCGCTACCCGCCCTCACATGGGTCTATAGGCGGTTTCCCGAAGGGTTCTGGCGGGGAGGGGAGCAACCGGGCACGATGCTCACCATCGCGTCGCTCGCGTTCGGGGCGGCGACGCTCCTCCTTTTCACCCGCTACATCCCGATATGGCAGGGTCCGCGACCGGCATTTCTCACCGTGCCCGTCTGGTTCTGGTGGTTTGCCGCGGGCGTCGGTGTGGTGAGGGGATGGGTGGCCTACCTGCGAGACAAAGTCTCTTGAGCTACGACAGGGGTAGGTGTGTGTCCGACGCCAGAGCGTCCGCAACGAGTTTTCGGAGCTCGGTAACCGAGTGCACGCCCATCCGCGCATACCCACGGCACCCCTCCCCGTCGAATGCATCACTGAATATATTTCTATAATGATAACATTGCGGTGGGACAGAAGTGCCCGACCATTGGGACAAAAGTGTCCGGGTGGAGGGACGGAGCGGCGGTGCTAGGCGTCGTGGTTGCGGTCCAGCTGCATGAAGCGCGTGGACTCCTTGAGGAAGACCATCTCGATGGTGCCCACGGGGCCCGAGCGGTTCTTGGCCACGATGAACTCGGTGATGCCCTCGTCGGGACGGTCGGCCCGCTCGGCCTCCTCGGGGGTGGAGGAGCGGTCGAGCAGGATGACGATGTCGGCGTCCTGCTCGATGGAGCCGGACTCGCGCAGGTCGGAGAGCTGCGGGCGCTTGCCGGTGCGGTTCTCGGACGTACGGTTGAGCTGCGACAGGGCCACCACGGGCACGCGGAGGTCCTTGGCCATGATCTTGATGCCACGGCTCATCTCGGAGACCTCCGTGGCGCGGGAGTCCGAGCGCTTGGAGGGCGGCGGGCTCACGAGCTGCAGATAGTCGAGGATGATCACGGCCTTCTCCTTGTTGCGGAGCATGCGGCGGGCCTTGGCCCTCACCTCGGTGACCGTGGTGCCGGGGGTGTCGTCGATGAGGATGTCCAGCTGGGAGAGGCGCGCGGAAGCGTCCATGAGGTTGGCCCAGTCCTCGCCGGCGATCCTGGCGGAGCGGATCTTCTGGAGCGGCACCTGCGAGTACGCGGACAGCAGGCGCTGCGCGATCTCGGTCGAGCTCATCTCCAGGGAGAAGAACGCCACGGTGGCGCCGGCCTCGGCTGCCTGCACGGCCAGGTTGAGGGCGAACGACGTCTTGCCCACGCCGGGGCGGGCGCCCACGACCACCATCTGGCCCTCGCGCATGCCGAGGAGCATGTCGTCCAGGCGCTGGAAGCCCGTGCGCACGCCGGCGATCTCCTCGCCGCTCTCGGCCTGGGCCTGGAGCTCGGCGTAGAGGGCCTGCATGGCGTCCTGCATGGAGATGTAGTTGGAGCGCACGTCGCGGTCGGTCACGGAGAGGATCATGCGCTCCGCGGAGTCCACGACCTCCTTGGTGTCCTCCGGGGCGTCGAAGGCCAGGCTCGTGATCTGGGCCGAGGCCGTGATGATCTGGCGCAGGGTGGCGTCGCGCCGCAGTATCTCGGCGTGGTGGCGCCAGGAGGAGAGCGAGAAGGTGTTGGCCGCGAGCTCCGCCAGGTAGGCGGGGCCGCCCACGCTCTCCAGCTTCTTGGCGCTCTGGAGACGGTCGGCCACGCTCAGAGGGTCGATGGGCAGCGAGTTGTCGAACATGTCGCGCAGGGTCTGGTAGACCACCTGGTTGCGCGGCAGGTAGAAGTCGTTGTCCTCGAGCTCGACGAGGCACTCCTGCAGGACGTCCTGGGACAGCATCATGGCCGAGAGCACGGACTTCTCGGCCTCGACGTCCTGGGGCATGGCGGGGGGCGCGGCGCCGAACGTGGGCGCCGGCACGGTGGCGATGGCCATGGGCTCCTCTCGGCTCACGACGGGTGCGGCACCGGTATCCTAGCCCATCGGGACCGGTAAGAGGTTAGACAGATTATGGGAAATCGGGCGTTCTGCCTTATCATCACCCCGATGTTTCCAAGGAGAGGCCCCCGTGCTGGGCCTTCGCCGGTTTTGAACGTTTTCGACAAACTTTGCGGGCACTCCCGCGACGGTTGTCAACACAGGTAGAACCTCTGTTCGTATTCACGCAAAACCATGGGCCCTACCAGCGGTTCTTTCATCGCTCCGCACAAAATAGCAGGTAGATGGCACCATTTTGGAAAACCACAGGAAAGAGGAGGCCGCCCGTCGACCTTGACGGGCAGCCTCCTCTTATGATCGTGCAGGTAAAAGCCAGTGGAATGCCACGGGTGGACGAAAAGCCGTTGTTGAAAGCGGGCCACTCGCCGTACCCGGGAACCCCTTAGGCCTCCTCGGACTCCGTGGCCTCGGAGGCGTCCTCGGCGACGATCTCCTCGTCGGCGGGAACGTCCTCGTCGCCCTCGGGCAGGTCCTCGGGGGCACCCACCTGGACGCCGATGGTGGCGAAGATGGTGCGGTAGATGCCCACGACGACCTCGTGGAGGCCGGCGGTCTTGATGGGCTTGTTGATCTCGATGCGCTTGCGGTCGATCTCGATGCCGTACTGCTCCTTGAGGGCGTCGCCCACCATGGCGTTGGTGACCGAGCCGAAGAGCTGGCCCTCGTCGCCGATCTTCACATCGATGACGACGACCTTGCCGTCGAGCTGCTCGCGGAGGGCCTCGGCATCGGCGATGCGCTTGGCCTCACGGATGGCGATGTTGTTGCGACGCTGCTCGAGCTGCTTGATGTTGCCCGGGGTGGCGGGCTGGGCGATGCCGTTGGGGAACAGGTAGTTCTCGGCATATCCCTGGGCGACGTCGATGATGTCGCCCTCTCCGCCCTTGCCCCGAAGCTCACCCAGAAGGATGACTTTCATGGGACTCTCCTTTTTCTGACGCCGGCGCCAGGGCCGGCACTTCCTTTTCCTACTCCCCCTGTGCCCCTGAACGGCCGTCCCCCGCCCGCATATGGCGGAAGTCGGCCCAGAAGTCCACAAGGCCCAGGAGGCTCACGACGAAGAACGTGACCTCGAGGTCGATCGCCACCACCAGCACCAGGGTGCGGAGGAGGCAGCCCACGCCGTGGCGGTTGAACCACCAGGTGAGCACCGCGTAGCCGTCCATGAGGAAGACGAACCTCACGGCAAGCACGCAGGTGAGGCCGATGGCCTGGGCCACCTGCGCGCCGGCCCCGAAGACGCCGCCGAAGGCGAACAGGGCGACGCCCGCGATGAGGACCACGACCGACCACAGGGGCGAGTCGAAGGTCACGGGCCGCCACGGCGCCGTGCCCGCGGACGGGCCGCGGGCGAGGAAACCGCCGTAGTGGCCGGCCAGGACGTTCATGCCCGCCAGGACGAAGTAGCCGAACGGCCAGAGGAGGCCGAGAAGCCACGAGAACGACCTGAGCTGGGCGGCGACGTCGAGGCCGTAGGTCGAGGCGGCCTCGTCCACCGCGGACGAGATCGCCTGGGTGAGGACCGCCGCGCCGTCGAGGCCCGCGAGGGCCGCGAACCCGAAGTCGATGGCGATGTAGGCCGCGCAGGCCACGGCCGCCACCGCGTAGTCCGTGGTGACGGTGGCCCGGCGACCGGCGGCCAGGGAGCCGACGACCCACGCGAGCGCGCAGTCGACGACACCCTTCACCAGGACGGCGGCCGCGCCCTGGACCCACAGGAGGCCGAGGACCAACCCGACGGCGCACGCGAGGGCCACGAGGGCCTTGCGCGGCCGCGAGAGGCCGTTGACCTGGGCGAAGGAGACGCCGTACGCGACCATGGCCACCCCGATGACGGAGAGGCCCGTGACCGCCACCGAGCCGAGCCCGGCCCAGAGCAGCGCGGTCACCAGGCTGCGGGAGTCACCCTGACGGTTGCCCCCGTACCTGACGATCGATGTCTCCTTCTCGGGCGCCTCGTCGCGCCCGTCCCTGCCGCCGGGACCCACTGCCGAGGTCTCCGGGTGCTAGTCGCGACGACGGCCGCCGCGGTTGGAGACCACGGGAACCGTGTAGGGCAGGAGCGCCATGATGCGGGCGCGCTTGATGGCGTTGGCGATGTCGTGCTGGTGCTGCGTGCAGGCGCCGGTGACGCGACGGGGCTTGATCTTGCCGCGGTCGGTCATGTACTTGCGAAGGAGCTGGGTGTCCTTGTAGTCGATGAACTCGACATCCTCCTTGCAGAACTGGCAATACTTGCGACGCGGCTGACGCTGATACTCAGTGGCCATGTCTTAGGTACCTTTCATTGCGGCGGCCGCGGGGCCGCCGGGAAGTTAGAACGGGATGTCGGCCTCGTAGGTCTCGCCCATGGGGGGCTGGGCCTGCGTTGCCGGGGCCGGGGTCTCCGGCGTGGCGGCCGCCCAGTTGGGCTGCGCCGCCTGCTGGGGGGCGTAGGGCTCGCGGACCTGCGGGGCCTGCTGAGCCTGGGCCTGATAGGACCCCTGGCCTCCCTGGGGGTAACCCCCCTGCCCGTAGCCTCCGGGGTTGCCCTGGCCGTCGCCGCGCTGCCCCATGAACTCGATGTCGTCCACGACGACCTCGATCTTGGAGCGGTTCTTCTGCGTGTCGCGGTCGACCCACTGGCTCCAGCGGAGTCGGCCCTCGACGGCGACCTTGGTCCCCTTGGTGAGGAAACGGGAGATGGACTGGGCGCGGTTGCCGAACATGACGCAATCGATGTAGTTGGGGCGGTCCTCCCACTGGTCGGTCTGGGGGTTGCGCCACCGGTCGTTGACGGCCACGCCGATGTGCAGGATGCTCGTCCCGCTCTGCGCGGCACGAAGCTCGGCATCACGGGTGAGGTTGCCGGTGATGATGACTCGATTGATGCTCATGGACGTTCACGCCCCTCTCATCCGGCAGGCTCCGCCTGCCTCCTTCAAGGCTTACTCCTCGTGGTCGGGACGACGCACGATCATGTGACGCTTGATGGCATCGGTGATGCGGCACACACGGTCGAGCTCGGCGATCTGGTCGGGGTCTGCCTGGAAGTTGATGAGGGTGTAGTCGCCCTCGGTCAGCTTGTCGATCTCGTAGGCGAGCTTGCGCTTGCCCCAGTTGTCGACGTTGTCGATCACGCCGCCGTTCTCGGTGATGGCGGTGTCGATGCGCTTCATGGCGCCGGCACGCGTCTCGTCGTTGATGGTGGGGTCGACGATGAACAGGATCTCATAGGCCTTCATGGTTTCACCTCCTCTGGGCTGATGGCCCCGGGTCGTGAAGGTCTGCGCCCGGGGCAGGAAAGGTTCGGCGAAAGATAGTAGCACACGCCGGACCCTTCCTCGGCAAACACACACCCGTGTCTCGCCGCGGCGTCCCTGGGACCAGCGTAGCGGTCGCCCCCGACCGGTTTCCGACCGGCTTTCGACGGGGTCCTGACCGCCGCGGTCGGGCCCCGGCACGGAAGAGGGGCCGTCCCCCCGCGTGGGAGGCGGCCCCTCTCGAGAAGGTCTTCGTGCGGACGGGCCTACTCGGCGTCCTCGTCGTCGTGCTTGATGAGCGGGGTGACCACGGAGCCGTCGTCCTGGGCGACCTCCTCGGCGGCGGCCACGGAGGAGTCGGCGTAGTTGTACTCGGGGGAGTCGGCCGATGCCGTGGCGGCCACACCGTAGGTGTCGGCGGGGGTGGGCGGGGTCACGCCGTTGTCGGGCGAGGTGGCGGGGCGCACCGTGGGGTCGTCCTCGTACTCCATGTGGTCGACGGCCTGGGCGTCGGGGTCGAGCCTGCCGCTCTTGTCGGCGACGGCCTCGGCGGCGTCCCAGACATCCTCGTTGGTAGGCGCGGTGACGTTCTCGTTTGCCTTGTAGTCCATGGGTAGGGCCTCCTTGGGTTGGTCATTGGGAGCCTGATACCCACTATCGGGAGGCAGGGCGCCGCCCGGGACCGGATTCACAGGAGGAGCGGGCGCCGACGGGCCGCCGACCACGGGCACCGGGTCGGAGGGGTCGCCCCAGGCCGGGACGTCGAACTGCCGCATCCAGATGGCGGCGGCGGTGACCGCGAGCATGGTGAACACGATCTGGACGGCGATGGTCACGTAGGTGGCCAGCACGACGAGGGGCAGCCACGCCGAGAGGAGCGAGCCCACGGTCTGGAGGAGCCAGTACAGGGCGTAGGCGTCGCCGTCGCCCCAGGTGGCCAGGGACGCGACCTGGGCGAGCGCGGGGAGCGCGGCGGCAAAGAGACAGAGCCCCACGACCACGCCGATAAGCGCCTCCGCGACGGCGCCGAGAAGCTCGATACCCAGGACCCGGACGAGGCCCGAGAAGTCGTGGCTCACCATGGTCCACACCTTGGAGAAGCCGTAGCCCGGCCCGATCCTGCCGTAGATGACGGCGCGCAGGGCCGCCACCATGATGAACACGCCGCAGATCCACTGGCCCACGAAGAGGACGAGGTTCATGAAGGAGGAGACGCCCGAGCCCATGGGCGAGAACGCGGCCTTGAGCACGTACACGACGGCGGCCAGCAACACACCCCAGCCAAGGTAGACCACGAGGGCCGTCCAGCCGGCCTTGAAGCAGCCGCCCACGTCCACCCGGGTCTGCTTGGGGGCGGCGTCCACGCCCCAGGCCGTGAGGCGGGCCCAGGCGAAGATGTAGCCCATCACGGCGATGGGGCCCGCGATGGGCACGAACGTGCAGAGGGCGAGGACGAGGACGGGCTTCCACCAGCCCTTGTCCTGGGTGAGCATCGCCCAGGCGCGGGACAGGTAGTGGCCGTTGCCGAACGCGGTGTCAGCCATGGAGACCCTTTCATCGAGAGCTGCGCGGTTGAAACGAGGGTACCCCAAACCGGGCCATCCTCAGGCGCCCTTCCCGTCGGTCCTGCCATCGGAGGGGCCGTCCCCCTCGCCACGGGCGTGCTCCAGGCGGTCCATGGTCTCCGGCGTGCCGAAGATGGCCTCGGCCGAGCCGGTGGCCTGACCGGCGTCGGCCAGGCGCTCCTCGGCGGCGAGCTCCTCCTTGATCTCTGCCTTGAGCTCGTCTTTCAGCTGGGCGCGCTCCTGCTCCTCCACCCGCTGGTGCCGGGCCTGCTCGGCCACGGTGAGCGGCCGCGTGGGCTCCTGGGGCCCCCGCACGCCGTGGCCGTAGCGACTGGCGCGGTAGGGGATGTGGTAGCTCACGTCGCCGGGCTGCCGCGCCTTGAGGCGCCGGGTGTAGTCGATGACCCGCGGCGTGAGGTCCACTTGGGAGGGCGTCTGGATGTTGTAGCGGAGGCTCGCCCAGCGCAGGAGGCAGCACACGGCCACGCAGGCCACCACGGCCACGCCCTTGACGAGCCCCATGTAGACCAGGCCGTAGTACACGGCACCCGAGAGCAGGGCGCAGCAGGCGTAGAGGTTGCCTGGGCGGAAGATCTGCGGGACGTCGCCCAGGAAGATGTCGCGGAGCATGCCGCCGCCCACGCCCGTGAGCACGCCCATGAGCAGGCAGGCCACGAAGGTGAGGCCGGCCACCACGGCCTTGTCGGTGCCCGTGGCGGTGTAGATGCCCACCGAGAGGATGTCCACGACGGCGGTGATGCGGTCGATGCGGCGGAAAAGGCCGGAGAAGAAGAAGGCCACCATGCCGGCCACGGCGGCCACGGGGATGGCCCAGGGGGAGTCGAGCATAAAGACGGTGCCGCGCTGCATGATCATGTCGCGGATGAGGCCGCCGCCGAGGCCGCAGAGCATGCCGAGGCCTGCGGCGCCGAAGAGGTCGAGCTTGCGCTCGGTGGCGGTGAGCCCACCGAAGGCCGCGCCCACAACCACGGCGGCCATGTCGATCCACTGGGGCATGGCGAGCACCGAGAACTGGGGGCTCAACGACGTGAAGAACGACTCCATGGACGGCTCCCCGGCTCGAGGTGTGGACTCACGATTTTGCTGTGGCACATGCGCGCGTTGTGTTATTCTAGCCGTTGCAATCGCATCTGGAGAGTTGTCCGAGCGGCTGAAGGAGCACGATTGGAAATCGTGTAGGCGGTAACCCCGTCTCCCGGGTTCAAATCCCGGACTCTCCGCCAGATTCCTAACGCGGCGTCCCACGGGGCGCCGCGCACCCTATATACGGAGGGGTGGCAGAGTGGTTGATTGCGGCGGTCTCGAAAACCGTTTACGTGCTCCGCACGTACGAGGGTTCGAATCCCTCCTCCTCCGCCATTGAGAGTCGGAAGGCCCGGGACACCCCGGGCCTTCTCCTTTTTCGGCCGCCTGTCACCTTGGTCGGCGGGCTCCGTTGCCGTCACAGCGCGGCGCCGCCAGCGGGAGGCCATGCCAAAGGCCCCTTTGGCATGGGTCGAGCCCACCTGCGGGCCGTAACCCCTGGGCCGACCCCCGGCCGTGCCGCCCCGTCACCCGCGGTGGGCGAGGGCATCGCGCACCCAGAGGACGGCGACCACGGCCCAGGGGAGCCACGTCTCGCCCAATGTCACCAGGAGGCCGCCGGGTGGGAACGAGTAGTACATCCCCTGGTATGGGATGACCCACTCCCACCGGAGCCAGAAGCACACCGCCCAGAGAAGCGTCAGGTACGTGGCGGGGTTCTTGATGAATGACCGGACAAACATGTTTACATCGACCTACGGACTTTCATGTTTCTCCCTTCGTTCATTAGAACCACGTCATTAAAATGACAGCACAATTGCAACGAAAGATATGATGGTCCCCTAATTCTATGAACGGTCGATAACCCCTCTGAACGGTATCTGTCGTACTTTTCGAGAAATGATTCACCGCCATGGCCCACCGCACACCCGAAGGATCGCCCGCCCCCATGGGCCGCTTCACCGCGGCCGTGCGCTCGTGGTTCCTCGCCGAGTTCGAGACCCCCACACCGGTGCAGGCCGAGGCCTGGGACGCCATCCAGGACGGCGAGAACGTGCTGGCCATCGCCCCCACGGGCTCCGGCAAGACGCTGGCGGCGTTCCTCGCCGCCATAGACCGCCTGGTGGCCGACCCTCCCTCACCCGCGGAGCCCGGCGTGCGGATCCTCTACGTCTCGCCCATGAAGGCGCTGGCGGCCGATGTGGAGAGGAACCTCCGCCGGCCCCTCTCCGCCATCGCGGACGAGGCCGCAGCGGCGGGCCTCGACATCGCCGCCCCCACCACGGCCATGCGCACCGGCGACACCACCCCGGCCGAGCGCCGGCGCATCGCGAGCAGGCCGCCCCAGATCCTCATCACCACGCCGGAGTCGCTCTACCTCATGCTCACCTCCAAGGCGGCCCGGGTGCTGGAACGCGTGGAGACCGTGATCGTGGATGAGGTCCACTCCCTCGCCGGCTCCAAGCGCGGCGCCCACCTGGCCCTCTCCCTGGAGCGGCTCGACTGCCTGCTGGAACGCCCCGCCCAGCGCGTGGGCCTCTCGGCCACGGTGCGGCCGCCCGAGCGTGTGGCGCGCTTCCTGGGCGGCAGCCGCCCCGTGCGGGTGGTGGGCACCGGCGCCGCGCCCGACATGGACCTCTCCGTGCGCGTGCCCGTGCCCGACATGGCCCGGGTGGCCGCCCTCTCCACCCGGGCGGCCGAGCGGGGCTCCGCGGTACCGCCGGCCAAGGACGCCTGGAAGACCGACCGCACCATGGCGGCGGCCATGGCTGCCGGGAAGAACAGCAACATCAAGGCCTCCAAGCCTTTGCCCCGGGAGAGCCGCGCCGGGTCGCGCTCGGTCTGGCCGCACCTGGAAGCCAAGATCCTCGACCTCGTGGAGACGCACTCCTCCACCATCGTCTTCGTCAACAGCCGCGGCCTCTGCGAGCGCCTGTGTGCCCGGCTGAACGAGCTCTACGCCCAGCGCCACGGCCTGGCCCCCGCCGCCCCCTCGGGACCCGAGAGGGCGTTCCACTCGGCCATGGGTTCGGCCGAGACCCACACGCAGCCGCTGCCCGAGGGTTTCGCCCCCGTGGCCGAGGCCCACCACGGCTCGGTGTCCAAGGAGCGCCGCGCCGAGGTGGAGGCCAGGCTCAAATCGGGCGAGCTCCGCTGCGTGGTGGCCACCTCCAGCCTCGAGCTGGGCATCGACATGGGCTTCGTGGACCTCGTGGTGCAGGTGGCACCGCCCCTCTCGGTGGCCGGCGGCCTGCAGCGCGTGGGCCGCGCCAACCACTCCGTGGGCGGCCGGTCGCGGGCCGTCATGTTCCCGCGCACCCGCCTGGAGCTCGTGGACTGCGCCGTGGCGGCCGAGGCCATGGGGGTCGGCGCCATCGAGGAGACGCACCTGGTGGAGAACCCCCTCGACGTCCTGGCCCAGCAGACCGTGGCCGCCGTGGCCGAGCGCCCATGGAAGGCCGACGAGTGGTTCTCCCGCGTGACCATGGCCGAGAACTACCGCGACCTGCCCCGGGCGGCCTTCGACGCGGTGCTCGCCATGCTGGCCGGGGACTTCGGGGCCGAGGGGCTCGGGGCCTTCTCGCCGCGCCTGACCTGGGACCGCGAGACCGGCGAGCTCACGGCGCTGCCCAACAGCCGCAACCTGGCCGTGTCGGGCGCAGGCACCATCCCCGACCGCGGCCTCTACCCGGTGTTCGTGGAGGGCGAGCGCACGGGCCGGGAGCGGCGGCGCGTGGGCGAGCTCGACGAGGAGATGGTCCACGAGAGCCGCGTGGGCGACGTCATCACCCTGGGCACGAGCACCTGGCGCATCAAGCGCATCCACGACGACCGCGTGCTCGTGGAGCGCACCGGGGCCCGGGCGTCGCGCCTGCCCTTCTGGCACGGCGAGGGCGCGGGCCGACCCTTCGAGGACGGCATGGCCAAGGGCGAGTTCCTCGACGCCGCGGCCACCGGCACCCACCGGGGCCGCCCCGACGGGGCGCTCGCCGAGCGCCTGGCCGCTGCGGGCCTCACGGACGAGGCCGCCGACAACCTCTGCGCCCTCCTGTCCCAGCAGCGCGCCGCAACCGGGGCCGTGCCGGGGGCGTCGCACCTGGTCATGGAGTACGCGGACGACGAAGAGGGCGACCTCCGCCTCATCCTCCACTCGCCCTTCGGCCGGTCCGTGCACGCCCCCTGGGCCCTGGCCGTGGCCGACCGCGTGCGGCGCCGCTACGGGTTCGACCCGGAGGTCATGGCCGCCGACGACGGCATCGTCCTGCGCATGCAGCCTATGGAGGAGCTGCCGGGGCCGGAGCTCTTCGTGTTCGACGGCGACGTCCTCGCCCAGACCGTGCGCTCCTGTGTGGCCGACACGGCGCTCTTCTCCGCGCGGTTCCGCGAGTGTGCCGCCCGAGCCCTCCTCATGCGCCCCGCGGGCTTTGGCAAGCGGGCGCCCCTCTGGCTCCAGCGCGTGCAGGGGGGCCAGCTCCTCGAGGCGGCCCGGCGCATCGAGGGCTTTCCCATCCTCCTGGAGGCCATGCGCGAGTGCCTGCGCGACGTCTACGACCTGCCGGCCCTGGAGGAGGTGCAGCGGCGCCTGCGCAGCCGGCGCACGGCCGTGACGGTGGCCCACACGGCCACGCCGTCGCCCTTTGCCGCCAATCTGCTCTTTGGCTACGTCATGGAGCACCTCTACGACGACGACCGCCCCCACGCCGAGAAGGCCGCCGACCTGCTCTCCGTGGACCCGTCGCTCCTGGCCGAGCTCGTCGGCGGCGACGACCTGGCCTCCCTCGTGCCGCCCGAGGTGGCCGCCGAGGTGGAGGCCGAGCTCCAGTGGCTCGCGCCCGGCACCCAGGCCGCCTCCGAGGCCGACGTCGAGCGCATGCTGCGCACCCTGGGCCCGCTGTCGGACGGCGGGGTGGCCGAGCGCTGCGACGACCCGTCCCACGCCGCGGGGTGGCTCACGGCCCTCGCCGACCGCCGGCGCGTGTTCCGCTCCGTGGTGGCCGGCGAGGTGCGCTGGGTCGCCGCGCCCGACGGCGCCGTGCTGGCCGACGCCCTCGGGGTGACTGTGCCCGCCTGGGCCGCGGCGGAGCGGGAGGCGTTCGCGGGCTTTGCCGGCGCCGAGGCGGCCGTCGTCGAGAGGCACCCCCTGGACGGCCTCGTGGCGCGCTTCGCCGCCTGCCACGGCCCCTTCTCGGCGGGCGAGGTCGCCCGCTCCCTGGGGTGCGGGCCGGCCGTGGCCGCGGAGTCCGTGGCACGGCTCACCCGCGACGGCACGCTCCTCCAAGCGCCGTTCGGCCCGGACGGCCGCGGCGGGGAGCGCGGCTCCGTGGCGGCCTCGGTCTTCCGGCGTATGCGCTCCCGGGCCCGGGAGCGGGCCGTGGGCGCGGCGGCCCCTGTGGACGACGCCACCTACACGGCCTCGCTCCTCGGGCGCCAGCAGGTGCCCCACGCGGGCGGAGAGGCCGGCGACCCCGTGGACCTGCTTGCCGACACCGTCGCGCTCTTTGAGGGTGTCTTCCTGCCACCGGAGGTGTGGGAGGGCACCGTCTTCCCGGACCGCGTGCCCGGCTACCGGCCCGCCATGCTCGACGAGCTCCTGGCCTCGGGCGACGTGGTGTGGCAGGGCAGGCTGGCGCCTGCGTCCAAGGACGGCGGGCAGCGCCGGCTGGCGGCGTTCTGGCCCACCGACTCTCCCTTCGCCCCGCTGCCGGCCCCCGGCGCCGGTGCCGCACCGGCGCGCCCGGAGGCGCTGGACGACGGGGGCGAGGGCCCCAGGTCGCAGGTATGGGACGTGCTGGCCCGGGAGGGCGCCGCGCCCTTCGCCGTGGTGGACGCGCGCTGCGGCGAGGCCGCGGGCGGTGCCGTGGCCGTGGCGGAGACGCTCGAGGCCCTACTCTGGGACGGCATCTGCCTCGTCGACTCCTTCGACGCCGCGCGGTCCAAGGCGCCCGGCCAGGTCCCGGCCCCGAGGCGCCGATCGCACAGCCGCTACCGGGGGCACGCCGCCCGACGCGCGGCCCGGGCCCTCTCCGAGGCCCCGGCCGTGTCCCCCGCCGCAGCGACGTCCGGGCGCTGGTCGCTCGCCTGCCCGAGCGACGCCTCCGACACCGAGCGGGCCTGCGCCCTCGCGGAGTCGCTCCTCGACCGCTACGGCGTGGCCTGCCCCGCCACGGCCGAGGCGGCTGGGGTCCCCGGCGGCCTCTCCCTGGTCTACCCCGTGCTCAAGGCCATGGAGGAGGCCGGGTCGCTGCTGCGCGGCACCTTCGTGGAGGGGCTCGGCCCCCTGCAGTTTGCCGCCGCCGACACCGTGGAGGCGCTCCGCGAGGACCGCGACGGCACGGGGGACGGCGAGGGTCCCGTGGCCGCCCGCCAGCTGCGCGTGCTCTGCTCGGCCGACCCGGGGCAGCCCCTGGGAGCGATCCTCCCCTGGCCCGACGGCGCCGAGCGCCCCAAGCGTTCCGCGGACTCCTGGACGGTCTTCCTCGGTGGGGTGCCCGTGCTCTGGGCGGCGCCCCGCCTCAAGGCCGTGGCGCTCTTTGGCTGCGAGGACGCCTGGGGCGGCGCCGTGGCCGCCGTGCTCGACGCCATGGAGGACCGGGCGCGGGCCCAGGGCCGGTCCTGGGCCCTGGAGCGGATCGAGGTGCGCTCCGTGAACGGCGAGGCCGTCCGCGAGGGGCCGTTGGCGCCGGTGCTCGCGGGGCTTGGGTTCGTCCCCACCCCCGACGGCATGCGGTTCTACCCGAAGCCGTACTGACGGGCGCCCCGCGGCGCCCGGGTCCGGGCCTGGCCGACGTTCTACGTGAAACGTAAAGCGCCCGGGTCTGGGATCCCAGACCCGGGCGCTCGCATTCGACGGGGGCTGAACGGCTACTTGGACACCTTGCCCCTGCGCACGTTGTCCTTCTTGCGCTCGATGGCGTTGAGGATGCGCTTGCGCATGCGGATGTTCTTGGGCGTCACCTCGACGAGCTCGTCGTCCATGATGTACTCGAGGGCCTCCTCGAGGGTGAAGGTCTTGGGCGGCGTGAGCTGCACGGCGATGTCGGCGGTGGAGCTGCGCTGGTTGCCCAGGCTCTTGGTGCGTGCGATGTTGACCACCATGTCGCCGGGCTTGGAGCGCTCGCCGACGAGCATGCCCTCGTAGCACTCCTCGCCGGGGCCCACGAACATGGTGCCGCGCTCCTGCAGGGTGCCCAGGGCGTAGCCCACGGACTTCTCGGTGCTCATGGAGATCATGGCGCCGTTGTTGCGTACTCCCAGCTCGCCGGCGTAGGGGCCGTACTCGGAGAACGTGTGGTAGAAGACGCCCTCGCCGTGGGTGGCGTTGAGGATGCGGTTCTTGAGGCCCATGATGCCGCGCGTGGGGATCTTGAACTCCAGGTGCGTGTGGGTCTCGCCGGCCTGCATGCTCGACATGGTGCCGCCGGACTCGCCGAAGGCCTCGATGACCTTGCCGGAGAACTCGTTGGGGCACTCCACGACGGCGAGCTCCACGGGCTCCAGCCGGTGGCCGTGCTCGTCCTCCTTGAAGAGCACGCGGGGGCGGCCCACCTGGAACTCGAAGCCCTCGCGGCGCATGGCCTCCATGAGGACGGAGAGGTGCAGGATGCCGCGGCCGGCCACCTCGACACCGGTCTTGTCGCCCAGCTCCTCGATGCGCATGGTCACGTTGTTCTCGGCCTCGCGCATGAGGCGCTCCTTGAGCTGGCGGGCGCCCACGATGTCGCCGTCGCGGCCCACGAGGGGGCTCGTGGAGGCCTCGAAGACCACGGAGAGGGTGGGCGGGTCGATCTCGATGGGCTCCAGCTCCACGGGGTTCTCGGGGTCGGTGTAGACGTCGCCGATGTCGGTGCGGTCGATGCCCACCACGGCGCCGATGTCGCCGGCGCGGATCTCGTCGCACTCGGTGCGGCCGAGGTAGTCGAAGGTGAAGAGCTGCTTGGCCTGGGCCATGGCGCGGCTGCCGTCGTTCTTGACCACGAGGATCTGCTCGCCGGCGTGGATGGTGCCGGAGTAGACGCGGCCGATGCCGATGCGCCCCACGTAGCTGGAGTGGTCGATGGTGACGCACTGCATGGCCAGGGGGCCGTCGGGGTCGCAGTCGGGGGCGGGCAGGCAGTCGACGATCATGTCGAGGAGGGGGTACATGTCGTCGTTGCCGTCGTCCGGGGAGAGACGGGCGAAGCCGTTGACGGCGCTCGCGTAGACCACGTGCTCCATGGCGAACTCGAGCTGCTCGTCGGTGGCGCCGAGGTCCATCATGAGGTCGAGGGAGTCGTTGACCACGGCCTCGGGACGGGCTCCCGGGCGGTCGATCTTGTTGACCACGATCATGATGGCGAGGCCGGCGTCGATGGCGTGGCGCAGCACGAAGCGGGTCTGGGGCATGGGGCCCTCGAAGGCGTCCACGAGGAGCAGGGCGGAGTCGGCCATGCGCAGCACGCGCTCCACCTCGCCGCCGAAGTCGGCGTGGCCCGGGGTGTCGATGACGTTGATCTTGACGCCCTTGTACTCGATGGAGATGTTCTTGGCCAGGATGGTGATGCCGCGCTCGCGCTCCTGGTCGTTGGAGTCGAGGACGCGGTCCTCCACCTGCTGGTTTGCCCTGAAGGCGTCGGTGGCCCGCAGCAGCTTGTCGACGAGGGTGGTCTTGCCATGGTCGACGTGGGCGATGATGGCGACGTTTCTCAGGTTCTCTTGCAGCATGGAGCTCTCTTTCTTATAACAGCGGTTCTGTCTCCCCCGCCGGGGCCGGGTCGCTCCAGCGGAGGGCGCTGCCCGAACCCACCCCGTCGAGCAGGAGGAAGGCCGAGTAGTCGACGTCGTTGCCCTTGTCCCCAAATTCCGTGACGAGCGCGTCGGAGAAGCCCGACCCCGTGTCGACGGCGCCGGCGTAGGCGATGGCGTAGCACACGGGCTTGGAGAAGCCGGGCTCCTTGAGGGTGCCGGCCGCGAGGCGGCGCACCCAGTCATGGGCGGCCTCGAGGCACATGTCGGCCCCGTCGTCGTCAAAGGCGCAGGTCACACGCATGGAGTTCCCGTCGAGCGCGGTGGCCACGACACCGAGGTCGGCGCTTTCGGCCAACCGGTCGAGGCACTCGCCGATGAGGTTGCACGACAGCTCGTCGAGCTCGGGGCTGATCATGGGGACCTCCTCTGCGGCATGGTGGTGGCGACTGTACAACGCTACACCCAAAGGGCCGCCTTCATGGAGTCACCACTCCGGGGGCCGGGGCTGGGGGCCGGTCGGCCCCTGACATCAGAAAAGAAATAGGCAGCGTGATAGATGGGCCAGACCCCTCTGTCACATGTCGCGCCATGGGGACGGGGGCCTGCATCGGTGGATGCGGACCCCCGTCCCAGTTGCCTTCGATGATGCCCGGAGCACGGGACCCTACGTCAGAGGACCTTGCCCAGGAACTCCTTCAGGCGCTCGCTCGGCGGGTTCTCCGAGAAGAGCTCCTCCGGGGAGCCCTGGGCCTCGATGAGGCCGCCCTCGGTGAAGATCACGCGGTCGCTCACCTCGCGGGCAAAGCCCATCTCGTGGGTGACCACGATCATGGTGTCGCCCTCGTCGGCCAGGCGGCGCATGATGTCGAGGACGTCCTTGACCATCTCGGGGTCCAGGGCGCTCGTGGCCTCGTCGAACAGCAGCACGTCGGGCTTCATGGCCAGGGCCCGGGCGATGGCCACACGCTGCTTCTGACCGCCGGAAAGCGACCGGGGCATGGCGTCGGCCTTCTCGGCAAGACCCACGATGTCCAGGAGCTTGCGCGCCGTGGCCTCGGCGTCCTCCTTGGAGACCCCGAGGTTGTGCATGGGGGCGAAGGTGACGTTCTCGAGCACGCTCATGTGCGGGAACAGGTTGAAGTTCTGGAACACCATGCCGATGCGGCAGCGCACGGCGTCGATGTCCACGGAGGGGTCGGTGAGGTCGATGCCCTCGAAGCTCACCGTGCCGCTCGTGGGTTCCTCCAGGCGGTTGAGGCAGCGCAGCAGCGTGGACTTACCGCCGCCGGACGGGCCGATGATGGTGATGACCTCGCCACGCCTGACGTCGAGGTCGATGCCCTTGAGCACCTCGTTCTTGCCGAAGGACTTGTGCAGGTCGCGGACGCTGATGATGACGTCGTCGGCCTGGACGTCGTCACGGGCGGTGTTGTCGCTCATTCGGAGAACCTCCTCGTGGCCCAGTTGGCGAGCATGGTGAGCAGCGAGATCGTGACCAGGTAGAACAGGGCCACGATGAAGAGCACCTCGCTGACGCGGAAGTTGGCGGCATAGATCTGCTGGGCCTGGTAGAGCAGCTCGCCGAAGCCGATGGCCAGGAGGATCGAGGAGTCCTTGACCATGATGATCAGCTGGTTGATGAGGGAGGGCGTGGCGATCTTGGCGGCCTGGGGGAGCACCACGGAACGCATGGTGAGGCCGGCGGAGCAGCCCAGGGACCGGGCGGCCTCGGTCTGACCCGGGTCCACCGACTGGATGGCGCCGCGCACGATCTCGGTGATGTAGGCGCCGGCGTTGAGGGCCAGGGCGATGGCGCCCACGGCGAAGACCGACAGCTTGATGCCAAAGAGCTGCGGGACGGCGAAGTAGAAGAAGAAGGCCCAGATGAGCAGGGGGGTGCCGCGGAAGAGCCACACGTAGAACGACGCGACGGCGCGCACCACGCGGTTGTGCGCGACCTTGAGCAGGCCGAAGAAGATGCCGAGCACGAGGGCGCCGGCGAAGGCCACGACGGTCACCAGCAGCGTGTTCTTGACGCCGGTCAGGAGCGCCGGGGCGCTCTGCTGGAGCAGGCCGACGAAGCTGGGCTGCTCGGCCTTGACGGCGTTGTCGCCCAGGTACCTCTCCATGATCTGGTCGTAGGTGCCGTTGGCCTTGAGCTTGGCGAGACCCTCGTTGAAGGCCTGGAGCAGCTCGGGGTTCTTGCCCTTGGCCACCAGGGCGCCGTAGGAGTTGCCGGCCTCCTTGTCGGTGACCGCCTTCATGCCGTTGCCCTGGGCGATGCCGTAGGCCACGACGGGGTAGTCGTCGAACATGGCATCGGCCTGACCCGACTGCAGCATCTGGACCATGGTGGAGGTCTGGTCCACCGAGATGGTGTCGAAGCCGTACTGGCCCGCGATGGACCTGGCGAAGGTCTCGCCCTCGGTGCCGGTCTTCACCGCGACGGTCTTGCCGGCGAGGTCCCCGTACCCGGAGATGTCGCTGGACTCGGGCACGGCCATGAGCACGCCGGAGTCGAAGTACGGGTCGGAGAAGTCGTACATCTGCTTGCGCTCGTCGGTGATGGAGGCGCCGGCGATGGCCATGTCGTAGTTGCCCGACTGCACGCCCTGGAGCGCGGCGTTGAAGCCCAGGGACTGGATGTCGACGTCGAAGCCCTCCTCCTCGGCGATGGCCCTGATGAGGTCCATATCGATGCCCACGAGCTGGCCGTTGTCGGAATACTCGAAGGGGGCGAAGGTGGTGTCGGTGGCAATGCGGTAGGTCTTGCCCTGGACACCCTCGACCTCGGCGCGGGCCGTGGTCGGGAAAACGAGGAGCACGGCCAGGGCCACAACACCCAGCACATGCCAAAGGGCCCACGAGGGGCGGCGTTTGATCTGGTTCATCCACACACTCCAAGGACTGGCGACAAACTACATGGGCCCATTTTACGGACCCCCCGCGGCCAACACAGAACCCGCGGACGCTGTTCACAAGGACGCAAGCTACGGCGCCCAAAACGAACAACATGTTAGGGGATTTCATTCCCTTATTTAAATCGGGCTATACGCAGAAAAAAGCCCGGGGCGGACCCCGGGCAGGCGAATCGCTGGTGGAGACGATGGGTCTCGAACCCACGACCTCAGGCTTGCAAAGCCCGCGCTCTCCCAGCTGAGCTACGTCCCCATATATCAATAATCGCCCCAGCGGCGACTCGGCTCACGCTGGGGCGATTATTATCAAAAAAGTGGTGGGCCCAACAAGGTTCGAACTTGTGACCTCCCGGTTATCAGCCGGACGCTCTGACCAACTGAGCTATGGGCCCAACGCAAGAAATGATGCTATGCCTTCCAACCCGCCCCGTCAACCCACGTCGGAGGATTTTTTCTCCGACGTGCCTCAGGGACGGCCGCTGCCGGCACCCGTGGTGAAGTCCTCGGGCGAGAGCGTGGAGATGAACTTGTCGAACTCCTGGATGTCCAGGCGGTCCTGTTCGCGCTTGACCGCGTCGAAATCCGGGTAGCTCGCCGTGTTCATGACCGACTCCGCCACGAAGATGGGGCTCTTGCTGCGCACGGCCAGCGCGATGGCGTCGCTGGGCCGGGCGTCCAGGGAGAGGTGGCAGCCGGACTGCGTGGTGAGGTTGACCTCCGCGAAGAACGTGGTGCCCTCCACCTTGGTGATGGCCACCGACGTGATGGTGGCCCCGAGGCCGGTGATGGCCTGCCCGAGCAGGTCGTGGGTCATGGGACGGTCCGTCCCCGGATGCTCCACGCCCATGCCGATGGCCGTGGCCTCGACGGAGCCGATGCGGATGGGAAGGGGCTCCACCCGGCTGTTTGACCGGGGTTTGAGCACCACCAAGGAGGCCACAGGACCGCCGCCGATGACCACCGTCTCTATGTCGACCCTAATCATCGTCATGGCTCGCCTCCTTTGTCTCTCTCGTGCTCTTCTTGAAAGTCGCCTGTGCTCCTGTGTTCCGTACGTACCCATCCGGACGAGAAAACCATGGCGGCACTGTGGACCGCATTGGATGGTTAGCATAGCCGAAGTCCCATCCGCGGGCGTCGGCGACGGCGCTCGATTCGCCAGCCGGAATCCGGGGACCCTCTCGGGAACGCGAGGGGCCCGGCCGCACCGTGGCGCGACCGGGCCCCTCATGCAGGTCCGTTCATGCGGGTCCGTCCCCGGGACGGCCCCGGCTAGTCGTCGAGCAGCGACTCGTCGTAGCTCTCCTCGCCGCCCACGTCGAGCGGCTCGTCGTCGGCGTCCTCTGCCTCGACGCCGAGGGCGAGGGAGCTCTGTCCCTCGTCGACCTTGGGGGCGTCCTTGGCCTTGGGCTTGCCGGCCACCATGCGGGCCACGCTCGTGACCCTGTCGCCGTCGGCCACGTTCATGACCTTGACGCCCTGGGTGGAGCGGCCCAGGCGGCTGATCTCCGCCGTCTTCACGCGGATGACCGTGCCGTCCGTGCTCATGATCATGAGCTCGTGCTGCGGGCCCACCACCTTCACGGCGGCGAGGTCGCCCTTCTTGGCGGTCATCTGGATGGTGTAGACGCCCTGGCCGCCGCGGTTGTGCTCGGTGTACTCCGAGACGGGCGTGCGTTTGCCATAGCCCTTCTCGGTGATCACGAAGAGGTCGCCCTTGCCGTTGGAGACCTCCATGCCCAGCATGAGCGCGTCGCCCTTGAGGGTGATGCCCTTGACGCCGACGGTGTCGCGGGCCTTGGGGCGCACGTCGCCCTCGTCGAACACGATGGTCTTGCCGTCGGACGAGGTGAGGATGATCTTCTCGCCGGGCTTCACGCGGCGCACGGTGACCAGCTGGTCGTCGGCACGGAGCTTGATGGCGATCATGCCGTCGCGGCGCGTGCGGTCGTAGGCGGAGAGCGCCGTCTTCTTCACCCAGCCCCTGGCGGTGGCGAACATGAGGTACTCGTCGGCCGGGAAGCCGCTCGTGGTGAAGACCGAGGTGGCGTGCTCGCCGTCGGCGAGGTCGAGCAGGTTCACCAGCGCGTTGCCCTTGGCCTGGCGGCCGCCCACCGGCAGCTCGTGGACCTTGAGGCGGTACACCTTGCCGAGGTTGGTGAAGAAGAGGATGTAGTCGTGGGTGCTGGCCACGAACAGCTCCTCCACGAAGTCGTTGTCCTTGAGGGTGACGCCCTGGACGCCCTTGCCGCCGCGCTTCTGGGAGCGGTAGTCGGCCACGGGGGTGCGCTTGATGTAGCCGGCGTGGGTGATGGTGATGACCATGTCCTCGTCGGCGATGAGGTCCTCCACATCCAGCGTGATGGGGGCGTTGGAGATGGTGGTGCGGCGCGGGCGGCCGTACTTGGCCTTGATCTCGCCCATCTCGTCCTTGATGACGCCCAGGAGCTTGGTGCGGTCGGCCAGGAGCCCCTCGAGGTAGGCGATCTCCTCCTTGAGGCGCTCGATCTCGGCCACGAGCTTCTCGCGCTCCAGGCCGGTGAGGCGCTTGAGGCGCATCTCGAGGATGGCGTTGGACTGGATCTCGTCCAGGCCGAACCGGTCGAGGAAGCGCTCGCGCACCTCGGCATCGGAGTAGGAGCTCCGGATGATGTGAACGACCTCGTCGATGTTGTCCACGGCCACGAGCAGGCCCTCGCGGACGTGCAGCTCCCTCTTGGCCTTCTTGAGGCGGTACTGGGTGCGGCGGGTCACGACGTCGACCTGGTGGTCGATGTAGTGGCCGATCATCTCGCGCAGGGTGAGGGTCTTGGGCACGCCGTCCACCAGGGCGATGTTGATGGCGCCGAAGGTGGTCTGGAGCTGGGTGTGCTTGTAGAGGTTGTTGAGCACGACCTCTGGCACCACGTTGGTCTTGAGGTCGATGACGAGGCGCATGCCCTTGCGGTTGGTCTCGTCGCGCATGTCGGAGATGCCCTCGATCGTCTTGTCGTTGACGAGCTTGGCGATCTTCTCCTGGAGCAGGCCCTTGTTGACCTGATAGGGGATCTCGGTGATGACGATGCGCTGGCGATTGCCCTTGATCTTCTCCACATGGGCCTTGGCGCGCACGCAGATGGAGCCGCGGCCGGTCTCGTAGGAGTCGCGGATGCCCTTGGTGCCCATGATGACGGCACCCGTGGGGAAGTCGGGGCCCGGCATGACGGTCATGAGCTCGTCGACCGTGACGTCGGGGTCGTCTATCATCATGCACACGGCGTCGATGGCCTCGCCCAGGTTGTGCGGGGCGATGTTGGTGGCCATGCCCACGGCGATGCCCGATGAGCCGTTGACCAGCAGGTTGGGGAAGCGGCTGGGCAGCACGGCGGGCTCCATGATGGACTCGTCGTAGTTGGGCTGCCAGTCCACCGTGTCGTCGTTGAGGTCGCGCAGGAGCTCCATGGCGGGCTTTGCCAGACGGCTCTCGGTGTAGCGCATGGCGGCGGCGGGGTCGCCGTCCACGGAGCCGAAGTTGCCGTGGCCGTCGATCAGGGGCACCGACATGGAGAAGTCCTGGGCCAGGCGCACCATGGCGTCGTAGACCGCGGAGTCTCCGTGGGGGTGGTACTTGCCGATGACCTCGCCGACGGTCCAGGCGCTCTTCTTGTGCTGCTTGGTGGGGAGCACGCCGGAGTCGAGCATGGCGTACAGGATGCGGCGGTGCACCGGCTTGAGGCCGTCGCGCACGTCGGGGAGGGCGCGGGCCACGATGACCGACATGGAGTACTCGATGAAGCTCGTCTGCATCTCGCTGGAGAGGCCGATGGGCTTCAGGGTGCCGCCGTGGATGTCGGTGAGGTCGAGGCGGGTGCCGCCCTCGTCGGAGAGCAGGCCCGTCGTGGAGTCCAGCTCGATGGAGTCGGGGTCGATGCCGGCCCCTTCGCCGTCCTCCTCGTAGGTCATCTCGATGTCGTCGCCGTCGTCGGGGTCGACGTCGCCGTCGGGACCCACGGCGCCCTCCAGGACCTCGTCGTTCTCAAAGAGATCGCCCTCGTTGACGCCGGAGTCGAGCTCGTCGTCGAACCCGCCGTCACCGAGTCGCTTGTCGTCTGCCACAGGTCAAACCTCTCTGTCTAGATGTCAAGGAAGCGGGCGTCTTTGGCGCGGCGCTGGATGAACTCGCGGCGCTTCTCCACCTGGGTGCCCATGAGGTCGGACACGGTGCGCTCCGCCGCCGCGGCGTCGTCGATGCCCACCTGGAGCAGGATGCGGTTCTTGGGCTCCATGGTGGTCTCCCACAGCTGCTCGGGGTCCATCTCGCCGAGGCCCTTGTAGCGCTGGACGGTGTACTTGCCCTTCTCCAGGCCCTTGACCTCGAGGGCGAGCTCCTCGTCGGTGTAGATGTACTTGCCCTTGCGCGCGCGGCTGCCCTTGGGCTTGAGCTGGAACAGGGGCGGCTGCGCGATGAAGATGTGGCCGGCGTCGATCATGGGGCGCATGTAGCGGTAGAAGAACGTGAGCAGCAGGATGCGGATGTGGGCGCCGTCGACGTCGGCGTCCGTCATGATCACGATCTTGTGGTAGCGCGCCTTGGAGATGTCGAACTCGTCGCCCACGCCGGTGCCGATGGCCGTGATGAGGCTCTGGATGGTCTCCGCCGAGAGGGCGCGGCTGGGTCCCACGCGCTCCACGTTGAGGATCTTGCCGCGCAGCGGCAGGATGGCCTGGGTGGAGCGGTCGCGGGCCATCTTGGCCGAGCCGCCTGCGGAGTCGCCCTCGACGATGAAGAGCTCGGTCATCGCCGGGTCCCTCACCGAGCAGTCCGCCAGCTTGCCGAGGAGCGAGGCGCTCTCGAGCAGGCCCTTGCGGCGCGTGGCCTCGCGGGCCTTGCGGGCGGCCTGGCGGGCCTTGGCGGCGGAGGACGCCTTGTTGACGATGGCACGGGCCTGCTTGGGGTGCTCCTCTAGGTACTCGGCGAAGCCCTGGGCCACGGTCTTCTGCACGAGGGGCTTCATGTAGGAGCTGCCGAGCTTGGCCTTGGTCTGGCCCTCGAACTGCGGGTCGCCCAGCTTGACCGACACCACGGCGCAGAGGCCCTCGCGGACGTCGGAGCCCTCGAGGTTCTTGTCCTTGTCCTTGAGGATGTTGGCCTTGCGGGCGTAGTCGTTGATCACGCGGGTGAGGGCCGTGCGGAAGCCCTCGAGGTGCATGCCGCCCTCGGGGGTGTAGATGTTGTTGGCGAAGCTCATGACGTTCTCGCCGTAGCCCGAGTTCCACTGCAGGGCCACCTCGACCTCGCCCATCTTGGCCGGGTCGTCGGTGTCGGCGGCGCCCTCCATGTAGATGGGGGTCTTGATGTCGCCCACGAGCTCCTTGCCGTCGTTCAGGAACTTGACGAAGTCGATGATGCCGCCGGAGTAGCAGAACTCGTCCACGCGGGGGGTGAGCTCGCGCTCGTCGGTGAGCACGATCTTGAGGTTGCGGTTGAGGAACGCCATCTCCTGCATGCGGTCGCGCAGGGTGTCGTAGTTGAACACGCAGGTCTCGAAGATCTCGTCGTCGGGCCAGAAGGTGACCGTGGTGCCGGTGCCCTTGGCCTTGCCCACGACCTTCATCTTCCCGGTGGTCCTGCCGCGGGAGAAGGCCATCTCGTAGATGTTGCCGTCGCGCTTGACCTGCACCACGACCTTCTTGGACAGGGCGTTGACCACGGAGATGCCCACGCCGTGGAGGCCGCCCGACACCTTGTAGGCGTTGTTGTCGAACTTGCCGCCGGCGTGGAGCACCGTGAGGACCACCTCGAGGGTGGGGATCTTGCGCTGGGGGTGCTTGTCGGTGGGGATGCCTCGGCCGTTGTCCACCACGGTGACGGAGTTGTCCGGGTGGATGGTCACGAGGATCTTGGTGCAGAAGCCCGCGAGGGCCTCGTCCACGGAGTTGTCGACCACCTCGTAGACCAGGTGGTGGAGGCCGGAGGCGCTGGTGGACCCGATGTACATGCCGGGACGCTTGCGCACGGCCTCGAGGCCCTCGAGGATCTTGATCTCGGAGCCGTCGTATTCCTGCTTCTTTGCCACGGGAGTCCTCTCTTGGGAAGGGACTTGAGCCTAACTTATCCAGTCTATCGTTTTTTTGGCCGTCGATACAGGGGGCAAATGGCCCCCACGGCCGCCACGACGGCCCTGGAGCGCCTTCCAGGCACCGCAAGGTACCCGGATACCGGGGCAGGGGGCAACGGGGTCTGAAACCGCCTACCCGCGCCCCTGCGGGCGGGGCGCGCGGGCGCGGCGCAGGCAGGCCTCCATGGCGGAGCGCGCCTGCTGGGCCACGGTGTCGGGCAACCCGGCGCAGGTCTCCTCCACGAGGGCGGCATCGGCGGCCGAGAGGGGCGGCAGCGGCGGCGCCGGGGCCGCGGACGGGGCGGCAGCGCGGGCCGGGTCGGCCTTGGGGGTGCCCACCTTGCGGGAGAGCTGGAACACCACGCGGCTCACGGGGAAGCCGCTCCAGCGGAGGCGCTGCTCGTAGAGGCCGTGGTCGGTCTGGAAGTCCTGGATGAGGGGCGAGGAGTCCAGGTAGACGTGGAGCACGGGGTCGGCCCCCTCCACCTCCTCCACGTAGAGGCCGCGGGTGTGGCGGCGGCCGGAGTCGCCGGCGATGCGGTTCCACACGCAGCCGGCCTTCTCGGTGCCCCGGGCGCCGAACGCCAGGGTGTCCACGCAGGCGCCCACGAGGTCGCCGGCCCGCACGGCCTCGCAGCGGCGCTCCACGGCGCCGCGGCCCGGCACCTGCCTGCCGCCGTTCCTGTCAGGCACGCTCGCCATAGGGCACCACCTCGGCTCCCGCCAACGTCTCGCTGTCAAAGTACCCCAGGTGGGTGGTGGTGACCACCGTCTGGATGCCGGTGTCCACGTACGACGACACCGCCGAGCGCCGGGTGCCGTCGAGCTCGCTCATCACGTCGTCGAGCAGGAGCACCGGGCGCTCGCCCAGGCGCTCCTCGGCGAACCGCACCTGGGCTAGCTTCCAGGCCAGCACCGCCGTGCGCTGCTGGCCCTGGCTGCCGAACGTGCGGAGCGGCCTGCCCTCGAGGGAGAAGTCCACGTCGTCGCGGTGCGGCCCCACGCCGGTGGCGCCTCGGCGCAGGTCGTCGGCGCGCCCGGCGGCCAGCGCAGCGGCCATGGCATCGGCCATGGCGTCGCGGCCCATGCCCTCCTCCACGCCGGGCACGGTGCAGCGGTAGGCCACCTCCAGGCGCTCCCCTCCCGCGATGTCGCCGTAGACCTCCTGCACGAGGGGCGCGAGCTTCCGTACGAGCCCCATACGGTGGTAGAGGAGCGTCGCGCCGCCCAGGGCCACCGAGGCGTCCCAGGCGTCGAGCACCGACAGGTCGCAGGCGGGGTCCTTGAGCAGGCGGTTGCGCTGCTCGACGGAGCGCGCGTAGGCGCGGCACACCCGGGAGAAGCCCGCGTTGGCCTGGCTGCCAAAGCCGTCCACCTCGCCGCGGCGCCCCCTGGCCGGCCCTTTCACAAGGTCGAGGTCGTCGGGGGTGAACAGCACCGAGAGCAGGGTGCCCGGCACGGCCGACGGGCGGACCGCCTTGCCGTTTCTCGTGAAACGTCGCGAGGATACGGTGGCGGTGCAGGCGACGTCCACCACCCGCCCGTCGCCCTCGAGCCGGAGCTCCGCCCGACCGGCCTCGCAGCCCTGGCGCACGAGGTCCGCGGGCGACGGGCGGCGGAACGAGGTCCCGGCCGTGAGCAGCTGCAGCACCTCCACGGTGTTGGTCTTGCCGCTGGCGTTGGGGCCCACGAGCACGGTCATGGCCGGGGAGAACCCGACCTCGAGCTCGTGGGCGCACCGCCAGTCGGACAGCGTGGCGCGGACCAGGGCAAGACCCATGGGCTAGAGCCTCGTGGGCATGATGAGCTGCAGGTAGTTGGGTGTGCCGAACGACTTGAACACCGCGGGCTGCATCTCGCCCTGGAGCTCGAGCAGCACCTTCTCGCGGTCGCTCACGGCGCTCAGGCAGTCCGAGACGTAGCGGTGGTTGAGGCCGATGGCCACGGAGGAGCCCTCGACGGGCACCTCCACCTGCTCGGACGCGTCGCCCACGTCGGAGTCCATGGCGCTCATGGTCACGAGGTCGCCGTCGGCGTCGATGTCGAACCGCACGCGCGGGTTCTGCGCCGCCACGAGCGACACGCGGCGCAGGCCCTCGGAGGCCTCCTCCACCGGGAGCTCGAGCGACGTGGAGCAGCTCTTGGGCAGGAGCTGGCGGTAGTCGGGGAACGTGCCCTCGATGCGGCGGGAGACGTAGACCGTGTCGCCGAAGGAGAACACCGCCTGGGACGCGGCGGCGCCGATGAGCACGGGGGCGTCGGCGTCGGCGATGGACAGGGCGTCGTGGAAGGCGCTGCCGGTCACGATCATGGAGAAGGGCTCGGTGAGGGTCGAGGTCTCCAGGGTGGTGTCGCAGACGGCCAGGCGGTAGGAGTCCGTGGCCACGAGGCGCACGAGGTTCTCGTCCACCGTGAGGTAGATGCCGCCGAGGATGGGCTTGGAGAGGTCGCGGGACACCACGCGGTACACGCGGTCGACCATGGTGGCCAGCACACCGGCGGGCAGCTCCACGGACCGCTCGGCCTCCACGGCCGGGAACTCGGGGAAGTCCTTGGGGTCGAGGGTGTTGAGGTTGAACTTGGAGCGCTGGCAGGAGAGGCGCACGGAGTTGCCCTCGGAGTCGAAGGTCACGGGCGCGTCCGGCAGGCTCTTCACGATGCCGGCGATCATCTTGCCCGAGACCACCGTGGTCCCGCCCTCCTCGACGTTGGCGGGGATGCGGTGCTTGAGGGATATGTCGAGGTCGGTGGCCTGGAACTCCAGGGTCCCCTCCCCGGCGGTGATCTTGATGCCGGTGAGGATGGGCAGGGTCGAGGACGCGGCGGTGCCCTTGATCACCACGGAAAGGGCTTTCTGCAGGGCCGTCTGGCTTACGGTGAATCTCATTACTAACCCTTTCTTTAGAAAGAAGAATACATGGTGGTATCAGTAGGACGTGTCGAAATGTTCAAGACCGTCGACGGTGCAGGTGGGTGGGTGTGAACAGAACATCTGTAGCTGTTCACAACCGGGGGCGAAATCGACAGCCGGGAGGCCTGTCGAAAACCCCGTCGACAGCGGGAGGCCGGTTTTGAACGGCTTTCTCGACGTTTTGAACGCGGTCATGTTCACGAACCTCCCAGGCGGTCGCGCAGGCGCATGACCTGGTCGTGGAAGAGGCGGTCCTGGTCCATGCGGTCCTCCACCCAGGCGATGGAGTGCTTGACCGTGGCGTGGCTGCGCCCGCCGAACTTGCGGCCGATCTCCTGGAGTGTGGAGTCGGTGAGCTCGCGGGCGAGGTAGATGGCCACGTGTCTGGGCTGGGCGATCTCCTTGTTGCGCTTGTTGCTCACGAGGTCCTGGCGGCTCACGGAGAACTGCGACTGCACCATCTGCTGGATGTCGTCGATGGAGACGAGCACGCCGTCGGCGGGCCAGACCTCGGCGGCCGCGGCCACGATGTCGGCGGGTTCGATGAACTTGCCTTCGGCCGCCAGGGCCGCCGAGGTGAACAGGCACTTCTGCACGAAGCCGCGGATGGAGCGGATGTTGCCGCCGGCGCGCTCGGCCATGAGGAAGAGGTCGTCGGAGGTGAGGTCGCCGGCCGCCTCGGGGCCGTCGCCGCCCTTCATGCGCTGGTAGAAGGTGTCGATGAGCACCCGTTTGAACTCGAGGGACGGGGACTGCACCGCCACGGGGAGGCCCTGCAGCATACGGCTCGTGAAGCGCTCATCCATGCCGATCTCGGCCGGCGGGACGTCGGCCGCCAGCACGATCTGCTTGCCGTGCTCGATGAGGTGATTGAACGTCTCGAAGAAGAACGTCATGGTCCCCTGGGCGTTGGCGATGTGCTGGATGTCGTCGAGGATGAGGACGTCGATGTCCTTGTAGTTGCGGGAGAGGTTCTCCTTGACGGAGCGGTCCTTGCCGTTCATGGCAGCCACGTAGTCGTCGCGGAAGTCGCTGGCCACGCGGTAGACGCACTGGCGCTCCGGGTCGTTGGTGGCGATGTAGTTCTGGATGGCGCGGAGCAGGTGGGTCTTGCCCAGGCCGGAGCTGCCGTGGATGAACAGCGGGTTGTAGGCCGTGGACCCGTTGGCCACCTGCTTGGCGGCCTGGAGGGCGAAGCGGTTCTCGTCGGCCTCGACGAAGGTGTCGAAGGTGAGGCTGGCGTCGCCCTCGCCGCAGAGCTCCACGAGGGGGTTGGCGGCGCGGCCCGCGGGCTGGGGCCCGGCGTCCTGCCCCGAGGGAGCGGCCGGCTCCTGCGAGGGGGAGCCTTTGCCGTACAGGGCGAGGTAGTCCTCGTAGGTCATGGTGTTGGGGTCGCCCGCGGTGGAGACCGGGCGCGGCTGGGTCCGGGGTTCCGGGGCCTGGGCGGCGGGTGCCGGCTGGGGCGACGGGGCGGCGGGAGCTGCGGGAGCCGACGGGGCTGCCTGGGCGGCGGGGACCTCGCGCGACGGTGCGGAGAAGGCCACCGTCACCGGCTCGAAGGCCGCGCTGCTCAGCGCCTCCTCCAGCCGGGGGCGCTCGCGCTCGAGCACCCGGCTGGCAAAGCCGGAGGGCGCGCCCACCGTGAGGGTGCCGCCCGAGAAGTCCTGGGGGTCGCACGACGCCATCATGCGCACGAGCTGCTCGGGGGCGTCGGTACCGGCCAGAAGGTCGGTGGCGTCGTCCCAGAGCAGGCGGGCGTCCGATTGCATCGATTGGTCCATGGGGTCTCCTCGTGCGGGAAACAGTGGGAGAACCATTATAGGGGCATGGGCGCCGCCGCCGAGCCCGTTGTCGAAAACTCGTCGACGGCCGCGCCGCCCATCGCCCTCCCCTGCCGCCGCCCCCTCGGCGCCCCCGGCACCTCTCCCGGCACGTCTCTCGGCACCTGAATGCGGTTGAGGGCGACTTCGGGCGAGGGGCCGTGTCAAAATCCGCCCTCAACCGCGTTCAGGCGTGCGAAATCCGCCCCCACTCGCGTTCAGGTGCCGAGAGGGTCGCCCTCAACTGCGTTCAGGTGCGGAAGGCGTTCCGGAAGGAGGGGGGGCGGAAGAAGGGGAGGCGACGGGAGCAGGGGGGCGTCCGGCCGGGGTGTCAGCGCTGGGGTGCCGAGAGGTACGCCGCCCCCGCCTGCGTGGGGACGTAGCGCTGCCCCTGCTTCACGGCAAAGCCCGCCTTGGCGAGCCACGAGAGGGCGCGCGACCACGTGGGGGCCGACGACCCGTAGAGCTCCGCGAGCTCGGAGGCGCCGCCGGAGCCCGCGGCCACCAGGTGCTGGAGGGCCTGGAGCTGCCGGCTGTTGAGGGGCTCCGACATCGGCTGCGCGGGTGCGGGCGCCGTCTGGGCCGGTAGTCCGGGCGTGGGCGCCGCCGGGTACGCGCCCGGGTAGCCCGGGACACCGGGAGCCGGGTATGCGGCGGGGTATGCAGACGGGTATCCGGCCGGGTAGGCAGCGGGTTGCCCGTAGGCCGTGGTCGCGGGGGCCGCCAGGTACGGCGACCCGTAGGGCTGCGGGGCGCCGTAGGCCGGGGCCGCGGCCGCCGGGGGCTGCGTCATGGGCACCGGGTTGCCCGTGGGCGCCCCGGCCTGCGCCGCGTAGGGGGCCGCGGGGGCCTGTGCCGGCCACACGTCCCCCTCGGCCGCCAGGGAGATGGTGACCACGCAGCCGCCCTGGATGTTGTCCTCGATGGTGAGGGAGCCGCCCTTGTCCTCCATGTACTGGGAGGCGTAGGGCAGGCCCGAGCCCACACCGCGGATGTAGCGCTTCATCTCCTCCGTGGCACTCGACGTGCCGTACTCCAGGGCCAGGCGCTTGTCGGCGATGCCGGGCCCCTGGTCGGAGAAGCGGATCGTGTCTCCCCCGTCGAGGATGGAGACCGTGGGGGCGGTGAAGTAGGCGTGGATGAGGTTCTCCACGCACTCGCGGATGACGGTGAACGGGATGGACCCGCCCTGCTCCTTGGCGAGGCGGTTGACCGTCGCGGTGACCTCCTCGAGGTACGTGCGCACGTCGGAGGGCTCCACCACGACCACGCGGGGCGCCGCCGCGGCGTCGTCGTAGACGGCCACGCGCGCCGGGCTGCGGACCTCCATGGCCCCCTCGGGCGCTTGGGGCGCCCCTTCGGGCCCGTTCTCGACGAACGGATAGAACGAATCGGCCATGGAGGTCTCGCTTTCGACAGTATTTCGTCGGGTGTTGAAATCTTGCGGTGGATTTCTTTCGTTGCGGAAGTCGTGTTTTCAACAAGGGGTGAAATGCTGTTGAAAACCGTGAATCCCGGTGCAATGGACCGCGCAAACCCATAGTATCCGATGGCGTTTTTTCATGGACCGCGAATGGTTTCTTTCACCGTGCGGAACACGGTGCACGATTGCGCGGGGACGGTGGGCATACGCCGTCGCCCCCGTTCACGTGGTCTTTGTGTGACAATTGACAGTTCGTGAAGGTGGCTCCTACAATCGTGGAGCTTGTGCTGCAACCAACCGCAGCTAGAACGCAGTATCCAGGAGGGTTTCCCAATGAAGCGTACGTACCAGCCCAATAAGCGGAAGCGCGCCAAGTGCCACGGCTTCCGTTCCCGCATGGCCACTTCCGCCGGTCGTAAGGTGCTCGCCCGCCGTCGTGCCAAGGGCCGCAAGCGCCTCACCGTGTCCAAGACCCGCCCCCGCTAAGGCCTCCTCTCCGTGAGAACGCTCAAGTCGGCCAAGGCCTTTGAGCGCGTCTTCAAGAAGGGGCGCCGCGGCCGATCGCCGTTCGTTCGCGTGTCGGTGCTGGCGTGTGAGGGATCGGAGCAGCCGAGCGTCGCGTTCGTGGCGCCCAAGCGGCTCGGTAACGCGGTCTATCGCAATCGCTGCAAACGCGTCTTGAGAGAGGCAGCCCGCGCGAGTGGGCTGCCTCTGCTTGGCTATGACGTCATTCTCTTTGCGACGGACCGCACCCACGACGCCTCTCCCGAGGAGCTCCGGCGGGGCCTCCGCACGGCCCTCGCCAAGGCAGGTGTGGGGGCGCTCCGTGGAGATGAATAGGCGGAGTATTGCGGCGCGAATACTGCTGAAGATATTCTTGGGCTACCAGCGCTACATCTCTCCCCTGCTCCCGGCGTGCTGCATCTACCGACCGACGTGCTCCCAGTACGCCGTCGAGGCCGTGCAACGCTACGGGGCCCTCAAGGGCGGGTGGCTGGCCGTGCGACGCATCTGCCGGTGCCACCCCTTCCACAAGGGCGGCTACGACCCGGTTCCCTGACCGCAACTATCTAAGGAATTACACCTATGTGGGAATGGTTCATCGGCTTTCTGACCCAGGTCCTGGCCGGTATCGCCGGCTTCTGTGGCGACTGGGGTCTCGCCATCATCCTGCTCACGTTCATCATCCGTATCCTGCTGACGCCGCTCACCATCAAGTCGACCCGCTCGTCGGCCCAGATGCAGGTGCTGCAGCCCCGCATGATGGAGATCCAGGAGCGCTACGCTGACGACCCCGTCCGCCAGCAGGAGGAGCTCCGCAAGATCTACTCCGAGCACAAGTTCAACCCCCTCGGTGGCTGCCTGCCCCTGTTCCTGCAGATGCCGGTCTTCTTCGCCCTCTTCACGGTGCTCAAGAACGTGCCGTCCGGCGCGCACTTCTACAACATCCTCCCCGCCCTCGACGGCTCCTGCGCGGGAGTGCTCGCCTCCGGCGGCATCGGCGCGGCCTGGGTGTACATCCTGCTCGACGTGCTCTTCGGCGCCCTGACCTTCCTGCCCATGTACCTCAACACCCGCAACTCCACGGCCGGGCAGCAGCAGTCCCAGACGCTCATCATGGGCGTGGTCATGGCCGGCATGATGATGTGGTTCGGCTGGACCGTGCCCGTCGGCGTGGTGCTCTACTACAACACATCCGCCGCATGGGGCGTCATCCAGCAGCTCTTCATCACCAACCGCATCATGGAGAAGTTCAAGAAGGAAGAGGAGGAGCGCTTGGCCAACGCCCCCGTTCAGGTGAACGTGGTGCGCAAGGAGAAGGCCCCCCGCCCCCGCAAGAAGTCCTAGACAGAGTCGAAGTCGTCTGAACGAGGCACGGGCAGAGCACCGTGCCTCGTTTTGTATCAATGGAAGGAGATCCTATGGACCCCCAGGAAATCATGGACACCGAGGGCGAGGCCCTGGAGGAGGCCCTCGATGCTGCCGTCGACTTCGAGGCGGTCAAGGCCCACTTCGTGGAGAACGGCTCCATCGACGACGCGGAGGTCGACGCCGTGGCCGACCTCTCCGTGAGCTATCTGCGCCAGCTCCTGGCCTGCTTCGGCGAGCACGACGTGGTGATCGACGAGTACGAGGGTGACGAGGGAGAGCTCATCCTCGACGTCTCTCAGGGCGACCTCGCCATCCTCATCGGCCGCCACGGCCGCACCCTGGAGGCTCTCCAGCAGATCCTCTCGTCCCTCGTGAACAGGCAGCTGGGCTTCCATTACCCCGTGGTCGTGGACATCGAGGGGTACCGTGAGCGCCGTCGCCGCAAGGTTCGCGATATGGCCCGCCGTGCCGCGGACCGCGCCAAGCGCTCGGACAAGCCCGTGTCCCTCTCCCCCATGAGCGCCTACGAGCGTCGCCTCGTGCACATCGCGCTTCGCGACGACCCCGAGGTCTCCACGCATTCCGAGGGCGAGGACCCCGACCGGTACGTGGTGGTGGAGCCCGTCGACGACACCGATAGGTAATTTGGTGCATACTTGGGTCAGCCCGCGTCTTTAAAGGAGAGCCCGCATTCCGGTGCGGGCTCTCCTTTTTCTATGGCAAGGTGGGACCGGTGCGGTGGGTTCGTCCGTGCCAGATTCTGGTGGTTCGTCGGTTCTTGGCAGGGAGCGTGCATCATGGAGAAGGACACTGTCGGCGGCGTGGGCCGGGCTATGCTCGACCGCAGGCTGGGCGAGTTGCTCACCTCCCAAGGCGTCGCCTGCACGGAGGGCCAGAGGACGCTTCTTCTCGACCACCTTGACATGGTGCTCGAGAAGAACAGGGTCATGAACCTCACCCGCATTACCTCCCCCGAGGACGCCCTGGTGCTCCACATCCTAGACTCCCTGCTGTTGGAGGACGAGGTCGCCAAGACCGACGGCCCGGTCCTGGACATCGGGACCGGTGCCGGCTACCCGGGGATCCCTCTGGCCGTCATGGAGGACCGCCCCTTCGTCCTGATGGACTCGGTGGGCAAGAAGGCCCGTGCCGTGGCCGAGTTCGCCGACGCCATGGGGCTCGGCGCCGTGGGGACGACGCAGGAGCGGGCCGAGAGTTATGCGGTCGACCATAGGGGCGAGTTCGGCGCCGTGGTTGCCCGAGCCGTCGCCCCCCTGGGGGTGTTGGTCGAGTACGCCCAGCCGCTCCTGTCCAAGGGCGGCCGCCTCGTCGTGTCGAAGGGGCGGCTCTCTGACGAGGAGTTCGGCTCTGGGCAGAAGACGGCGGAGAAGGTCGGTATGAGGCTCGTTTCACGTGAAACGCTCAGCCTGCCCGAGGGCATGGGGCACCGGGAGATCGTCGTCTACGAAAAGGACGGCCGCTCCTCCATAAAGCTCCCCCGTCCTGTCGGGGAGGCGAAGAACAAGCCCCTCGCCTGAGCAGGCCGCCACTCCCCTATCGGGCGCGGCAGCCCGTTTCACGTGAAACATGGCTCAGGGACGCTGTGCGGCCATCCGGCCAGTGTGCAACCGCCTGCCATTTGTTCCACGTGAAACGTCGTGGGCGTCGCTGTCACCGTAGCTTCCTGTTTCACGTGGAACGTCAGGGCACCTGCCGTCTGTATACTTGCCGTAGTGAAGCGTTGGGGTCACGGTAGACAGGAGGAACGGTGCCGTATACGGAGGAAGATCGCAGCGGTCAGGAACACTCGCCCGTGGTCTTGGCCATTATCAACCAGAAGGGCGGTGTGGGTAAGTCCACCACCGCCGTCAACCTCTCCGCAGCCCTTGGAGAGGCGGGAAAGAAGGTCCTCGTCGTGGACCTGGACCCACAGGGCAACACCACGAGCGGCTACGGCATCGAGAAGGAGGACCTGACCAGCGACGTGTACGACGCGCTGCTCCAGGACCGTCCCATGGACGAGGCCATCGTGGGCACCGTCGAGGAGAACGTCTCCATCGTGCCCGCCACCATCCAGCTGGCCGGTGCCGAGATCGAGCTTGTGAGCCGTATGGCCCGCGAGTCCATCCTCAAGAACGCCCTCGAGGACGTGAAGGGCAGCTATGACTACGTCTTCATCGACTGCCCGCCGTCCCTGGGCCTGCTCACGCTGAACGCCCTCACGGCCGCCGACGGTCTGCTCATCCCCATCCAGTGCGAGTATTACGCGCTGGAGGGCGTCACCAAGCTCATGGAGACCACCTCCATGGTCCAGAAGAGCTTGAACCCGGCCCTCGACATCTTCGGTGTCCTGATGACCATGTACGACAAGCGAACCACGCTCTCCAACCAGGTCGTGGCCGAGGTCCGTCGCTTCTTTGGCGACCAGGTCTTTGAGACGGTGATCCCGCGCAGCGTCAAACTGAGCGAGGCGCCGTCCTACGGTCTTCCCATCACCCAGTACAACCCCACCAACAAGGGCGCCGTCGCATACACGGCCCTCGCCCAGGAGGTGATCGACCGTGGCTAAGAAGACAGGTCTGGGAAAGGGCCTCAACGCCCTTATGGCCGAGTCGTCGGCCGAGGTGGGCAAGGAGACCGAGGCCACCCTCCCCATCTCCAAGGTCAAGCCCAACCCGGACCAACCCCGTCAGAACTTCGACGAGGAGGCCCTGGAGCAGCTGGCCGACTCAATCAGGCAGCATGGTGTGCTCCAGCCCATCCTCGTGCGCAAGGTGGGACGCGAGTACCAGATCATCGCCGGTGAGCGCCGTTACCAGGCGTCCAAGCTGGCGGGCCTCACGGAGGTCCCCGTGCTCGTGCGCGAGGTGGACGACGACGCGGTGTTCTCCCTCGCCCTCATCGAGAACCTTCAGCGCAGCGACCTCGACCCCATCGAGGAGGCCCGGGGCTACCGGCAGCTCATAGAGTCCCAGGGCCTCACCCAGGAGGGGCTGGCGAAGATTCTCTCCAAGTCGAGGCCGGCCATCGCCAACGCCCTCCGTCTGCTGGACCTCCCCGACGAGGTGCAGGTGCTCCTCTGCGAGCGCCTGCTCACCCCAGGCCACGCCCGGGCCATCCTCGCCGTGCCGAACGAGGAGGGTCGAATCAAGCTCGCCCGCAAGGTCGTGGAGGAGAGTCTGTCGGTGCGTCAGACAGAAACCCTCGCACCGTTGTTTTCTGGCACGGAATCGCCCAAGCCGACCCGGCCCCCCGCGCCCCAGGCCTTCAAGCGTGCGGCACGGCGTCTGCGCATGGCCCTCGACACCACTGTCAGGGTGAAGCAGAGCCGGGGAAAGAACCGCATCGAGATCGAGTTCAAGGATGAGGAGGACCTCAAGCGTCTCATGGGGCTCCTTGCCGCCAACGGAGAGGATGGTGCCCATGCGTAGGTCCCTTGGGATGTTCGTGGTGACCGGTGTGGTCGTTGGCGGGGCCGTGGCCGCCTTCATGGCGCTGCTGACCCCGCAGGCCCGGGGGAACCTGACCTCGACGGCCAAGCGGGTCGTGGAGGTGGGCCGTTCCATGGCCGAGCGCTTCTCCGGCGACCCCGGTGCCGCCCAGGACGCCGCCCGCCTCGAGGCCAACCGGGCCTGGATCGAGCGGCAGTGGGAGGAGGCAGGCTACTAGCCCCTCCCCCACCGGCCGTCACGGCAACGACGCACAGCGAACGGGCCTCCCTGCCTCATCGGCTGGGAGGCCCGTTCTCCTTTGGACCGCTCTGTCCCGTGCGTCCTAGCGCAGGCGCTGCTTCAGCTGCCCGCAGGCGGCGTCGATGTCGGCCCCTCGGCTGCGGCGCACGGTGGTCTCCACACCCACGCCCTCGAGCACCTTCACAAAGCGGTCGATGCGCTCCTCGGACGAGGTCTTGAGCTTGGAGCCGGAGTGCTCGTTGAAGGGGATGAGGTTCACGTGGCAGAGGGTGCCGCGGCAGAAGTCGACGAGGGCGTCCAGGTGCGGCTCGTCGTCGTTGACCCCGGCGATCATGGCGTACTCGTAGGTGGGGCGGCGGTGGGTCTTCTCGGTGTAGTCCTTCATGACGTCGTGAAGGCGTTTGAGGCTGTGCTTCCTCACGCCCGGCATGAGGAGGTTGCGGGTCTCGGGCACGGCGGAGTGCAGCGAGAGGGCCAGGCCGAACTGCTCGGGCTCGGAGGCGAAGCGGCGGATCTGCGGGACCACGCCGCAGGTGGACACCGTGATGTGGCGGGCGCCGATCCCCAGGCCGTCCTCGCTGTTCATGAGCCGCATGGCGGCGAGGGTCTCGTCGTAGTTGTTGAAGGGCTCGCCCTGACCCATGAGCACCACGGAGGTCACGCGCTGGCCGAAGTCCTGGCCCACGTGGGCGACCTGGGCGTAGATCTCGTCGGCCGTGAGGTTGCGGGTGAACCCGGCCTCCCCGGTGGCGCAGAACCGGCAGCCCATGCGGCAGCCGGCCTGGGTGGACACGCAGACGGCGAGGCGGTCGCCGTTGGGCATGCCCACGCACTCCACCGACACGCCGTCGTCGAAGGTCAGCAGATACTTGCGGGAGCCGTCCAGGGACTCCTGGCGCGCGACCTCGGTCACGCCGCCGAGCGTGGCCACCTCGGCCAGCTGGGCACGGAGGGCCTTGGAGAGGTTGGTCATCTCGTCGAAGGAGCGCACGTTCTTGTGGCGCACCCAGTCCTCCACCTGCTTGGCGCGGAAGGAGGGCTGGCCGATGGACTCCATGAAGGCCACGAGCTCGTCGTGGTCCATGGCGGTGAGGTCGGCCTTGGGGCCGCGCCTCGCGGGGGTGGCGTTCTGTTCCGCGTTCTCGCGGCTGGGGCTTGTGGGCTGGGTTTTCTCGGGCATTCTGGCACCTGATCCTATGGGAGAGGGTGGGTGGAGTATCCTCGACTCCGGTACCTGCGTACCGTCCCAGTCTACCCGTTCATGCAAGCCCGATCGGAGCCCCTATGAGCAGCAACGACGTCACCAAATCCCATGTGTGCCTCCTGTGGGGCGGTTGGGCCGACGAGCGCGACGTGAGCCACAGCTCCGCCGTCGCCGTGCAGGGCGCCCTCGCCGAGGCGGGGTTCGAGTCCGTGGACCTGGTGGATGCGGCCGACCCCGAGCTGGGTGTCAGGCTCTCCACCGGTGCCTACGACGTGGCCTTCATCGCCATGCACGGCAAGTACGGCGAGGACGGCTGCATCCAGGGCATGCTCGAGGTGCTGCACATCCCCTACACCTTCTCCGGTGTGGTGGCGAGCGCCACGGCCGCCGACAAGGACCTCGCCAAGCTCGTGTACCGCGACGCGGGCATCCCCTGCCCCGCCGGTATCTGCGTGGCGCGCGGTGAGGAGGTCGACCCCGAGGCCGTGGTGGCCCGGCTGGGCCTCCCCCTCTTCGTCAAGCCGGTGCTCAACGGCTCCAGCTACGGCGTCACCCGCGTAACCGAGACCTGCCAGCTGGCGGACGCCATCGCGGTCGCCCACGAGTCGTCCGACCGCGCCCTCGTCGAGGAGTGCGTCACCGGCACCGAGATCACGGTGCCGGTCATCGGCAACGGCGAGCCCGAGGCCCTGCAGATCGTGGAGGTCGTCACCGGCGCCGAGTTCTACGACCTCAAGGCCAAGTACGAGCCCAGCGAGCTGCACCACGTGATCCCCGCGCGCCTGGACCCCGCGGCCTACGCGCGCGCCCAGGAGCTCGCGGTGGCCGCCCACAAGGCCCTCGGCTGCTCCGGCTGCTCCCGCAGCGACTTCATCGTCACCGACGCCGGTGAGCCCGTGCTGCTCGAGACCAACACCATCCCCGGCATGACCGAGCGTTCCCTCCTGCCCGACAGCGCCCAGCGCTCCGGCATCCCCTTCCCCGAGCTGTGCCGCCGCTTTGTGGAATGGGCCTTGGAGGAGGGCGCGGGTCGTCTCTAACGTCCCTCCGCCGTCAAAAGGAGCCCTGTGAGCACCACTTCCGAGCCCCGCACCGTCGACGACCTGCTCATGGCGGGCACGCCGGCGGCCGTCGCCGACCTGTACCGGTCCCTTGCCGAGAGGGCGGCCGACCCTGCCTGCGACTTCGGCCCCATCGAGGAGGACGTCGTCGTCCTCGACACCGAGACCACGGGCCTGTCGTTCAGGGACTGCGAGCTCATCGAGGTCGCGGCGGCCCGCCTGAGCGGACGGGAGGTGGTGGACCGCTTCGAGTCGTACGTGAGGCCCTCCAGGCCCATCCCGCCCGAGATCGAGGAGCTCACCGGCATCTCCAACGCCATGGTGGTGGACGCCCCGAGTGCCGAGGAGGTCGTGGCCCGGCTCGCCGACTTCGTGGGCGGCTGCCCCGTCATCGCCCACAACGCCACGTTCGACCGTACGTTCGTGGAGAAGGTCCGCGGCGGCTCCGAGGTCTCGGACCTCTGGATCGACTCCCTCGCCCTCTCCCGCATAGCCCTCCCCCGCCTCTCCAGCCACAGGCTCCAGGACCTCGCCCGCGTGTTCGGCTGCCCCTCCGTGTCCCACCGGGCCATGGCCGACGTCGAGGCCCTCGCCGGCATGTGGCGCGTCATCCTGTGCGGCCTCGCGGCGCTTCCGCCCGGCCTCGCGGGCCAGCTGGCCTCCATGCACCCGGAGGTCGACTGGCCCTACCGGCCGCTCTTTGCCTATATCGCCGGGGAGGCGGGCGCGCAGGTGCCCTTCTCCCTGGTGCAGGTGCGCCGCGACCTCGTGCGCGCCCAGCGGACGCAGGTGAAGGTGGACGCCAAGGACCGCCTCTGCGACCCGGTGACGGTGCCCGGGGGCGAGCTCGAGGCGGCGTTTTGCGAGGACGGCGTCGTGGGGTCGCTCTACGAGGAGTTCGAGCCCCGGCCCGCGCAGAAGGCCATGGCGCAGGCGGTCAACGAGGCACTGGCCACGTCCACCGACCTCGTGGTGGAGGCGGGTACCGGCGTGGGCAAGTCCATGGCCTACCTGCTGCCGCTCGCGCTTTTCGCCAAGGAGAACGGCGTGACCTGCGGCGTCGCCACCAAGACCAACGCCCTCACCGACCAGCTGGTCTCCCGCGAGCTCCCGCTCCTGGACGAGAACCTACCCGGTGGCCTGCAATATATAAGTCTTAAGGGATACGACCACTACCCGTGCCTGCGCAAGGTCGAGGGGGCCATGCTGCAGGACCTCCCGGTGGACCAGGTGAACGCAGCCGGGAGGTCCCGGAACACCGTGGAGTCCGACATGCTCACGGCCGTGGCCGTGACGCTCTCCGCCGCCTGTCAGACCCCCGAGGGCGACCTCGACTCCCTGGGCATCCGCTGGCGCAACGTGCCGCGGCAGATGATGACCACCACCCCCGAGGAGTGCCTGCACAACCGCTGCCCGTTCTTTGCCGAGGGGTGCCTGCTCCACGGTGCCCGCCGCAGGGCCGCCTCGGCGGACATCGTGGTGACCAACCACTCCCTGCTGCTCACCAACGTTGCGGCGGACCAGCGCATCCTCCCCCCTATCCGCCACTGGATGGTGGACGAGGCCCATGGGTTCGACGCCGAGGCCCGGCGCCAATGGGCCCTCGCCGTGGCCGCCCCCGACGCCCGCAGGGCCTTCGAGACCCTGGGCGGCGTGCGCTCCGGCGCCATCCACAAGCTCATGGTCCAGGCCGCGTCCAGCGAGGCCGGCACGCCGGTGGAGCGGGTCCTCACCAAGGGCTCCGCGTCGCTCGCACGGGCCATGACGCTCTCGGCCGATTTCTTCGACGACCTCGTGCTCGTGGCCCAGGGCTGCGGGCGCCGCGGCGGCTACGACACCGTCACCCTGTGGATCGACGACAAGGTACGGGCCACGGCCGAGTGGGCGCAGCTTGCGGAGAGCGGCCGCGCCTTCGAGGCGGCGCTGGAGGAGGCCGTGAGGTTCCTCCAGGAGGCCCAGGCCCTCGCCTTCGAGGGCATCCAGGACGCCTCCACCGAGATGGGGGATCCCCTGCGTACCCTCGGCAACCTGCGTCTGGCCCTCAAGACCGTGCTCGACGGCACCGACGACTCCTTCGTCTACTACCTCGAGGCCTCGTTTGCCAAGAACCGCCGGGGTGAGGAGCGTCTGGTGGCCGAGAAGCTCGACGTGGGCGCCGAGCTGGCGAGCCGCTGGTACCCGGAGACCAAGACCGTGGGGTACTGCTCGGCCACGCTGGCCGTGGGGCAGGACTTCAGCCACTTCGAGCACGCCGTGGGCCTGGACTGTCTCGGCCCTGGGGCGTCGCGGAGCCTGACCATCCCCTCCAGCTACGACTTCGACCGCAACATGGCCGTCGTGGTGGCCTCCGACCTGCCGGACCCCTATTCCCGCGACTACCTTCCGGCCATGGCGGACGCCCTCGTGGCCATCCACGAGGCGATGGGCGGCTCCGTGCTCACGCTTTTCACCAACCGCCGCGACATGGAGCAGCTCCACTCCATGGTCTCCCCCCGTCTGCGTGAGGCCGGCTTGGAGCTCGTGCAGCAGACGAGGGGTGCCAACGTCCGTCGCCTGCGCGAGAGGTTCGTGGGCGACGAGCGACTCTCGCTCTTCGCGCTCAAGTCGTTCTGGGAGGGGTTCGACGCCGCCGGTGACACCCTGCGGTGCGTGGTCATCCCCAAGCTGCCCTTCGCCAACCCCAACGACCCCTTGGTGAAGGAGCGCGAGGCCCGGGACCCCCGCGCCTGGTGGCACCACTCCCTGCCCGAGGCCGTGCTCGCCGTGAAGCAGGCGGCAGGAAGGCTCATCCGCTCCAGCCGCGACAAGGGCGTGCTGGTGCTCCTGGACAGCCGCCTCACCACGAAGCGCTACGGTCGCACGTTCATCAACTCGCTCCCCAGCTCTAACGTCACCCGTCTGGGTCAGGACAACCTCGGGGGCTTCATCGAGCTTTGGAGACGCAGTCACGAGGGTTGAGGCCGCGTTGGGGTATGGATGCACGGTATTGATTGAGAGGCGGGGCGTTCCAGAACGTTCCACCTCTTTGTAACCAGTGATATTACGAGCTAGTGATAGTTGTTACATATGCTGTTGTGACTCTGTTATGTGATGCATGCATTAGTAACTAATATCAAAACATATGATTTGAGAGTCGCGGTAACAGGTTCTGTCACGGTGATACACCATCCTTCCCTATGTCTCACGAGACCGTAAACCGGTGCGTACCAAGGGGTGTACGCCGTCACATCCACCGTAAAAATCGCAACGTGACAAAAGTGTCCGGGTGTCTTGTCCCACCACCTGGACACTTCTGTCACGTTCGATGTTTGTTGTCCGGACGGTTTGAGGGGACTTCCTGGGGCCTCCCCCACCCTGCGGGTTGGCAGGGATGAGGGCGTATACTTGCGGGTATCTTTGGCTCCGGCCCTTGAACGTGCCATAAACGAAGCACCCGGCTTCACGGCCGAACCGACGGAGGATGACGCCGATGTCCATGAGCGAGAAGTACCTCGACTACCTTGACTCCCGGATCGAGATAGCACCTGCGAACAGCCAGGAGGAGGTCAACGCCGCAGACATCCTGCAGGAGCTGCTCTCCAACGAGGGCCTCGAGGTGACCCGCCAGGACGTCACGGCCCCCAACGACACCCGCTTCATCGGCGGGATCCTCCTCGTGCTGGCGTTCCTCGGCATGGTGGTCTCCGGCATCGGCGGCATCGGCCTCGCGGTGCTCGGGTTCGTGGTCGCCGCCGTGAGCGGTGGCCTTCTCGTCCTGCGGTACTTGGGCATCGACCCCTTCAGCCGCATCCTGCCCCCGGCCCGCAGCCAAAACGTCGTGGGCTTCCACAAGGGAACCGGCCCCCACGCCGGCCGCGGAGTGCGTCCCATCGTCGTGATGGCCCACTATGACACCGGCCGCGAGGAGCTCCTCGCCAACCCGGCCGTCTCCCGCTACAGCGGGCTTGTGCTCCGCTGGGCCCCGCTGGGCCTGGCCGTCGCGGCCCTCTGCTGCCTCCTCCAGCTCGTCGTGGTGATTCCCGAAGTCGCCCTCAGGGTCATCTGGGTCGTCGGCATGGTCTGCGCGCTGCCGGGCCTCGTCTGCGGCATCAACGACATCGCCGCCCACTTCGCGCCCCTCACCGGCGCGGCCAACGACAACAACGCCTCCCTCGCCGCCATGCTCGGTGTGGCCGAGGACGTCTGCGGGGGCACCGACGAGGAGCGCGCCCAGCGCGCCGAGCTCCTCGCGCAGGCGGAGGCCGAGGCCGTCGCCCATGGGGCCCTCGACTCCCCCGTCGTGGTCGACGAGGTGCCTGCGGAACAGCGCGTCGTCACGCGAACCGTCACCGAGATGGAGCAGGTCGAGGGTGTGCGCCACGGAAAAGACGTGGTAGAGGCCCTCGGCATCCTTCCCGAGACATGTCAGATCGAGTACGTTGAGCCGCAGCCCGTTACGGTCGAGGAGGTCGTGGAGGAACCGGTCGACCCGGAGCCCGAGCCGGTGGCCGAGGCCCAGTCGACGCGACCCTCCATCCCCATCCCCGACTTCCTCTCGCGCAAGGCCGCGTCCCAGGAGACCGGCACCATAGAGGTGCGTCAGACCACCGGCCGCATCGCGACCGAGCCCGTCGTCTCGGGCCCCTCCTCCGTGAGCGAGCCCACGCCGCGCTCCGCCCGCCGCGCCGAGGAGCCTGCCCCCGAGACGGTGACCGTCCGCGAGACCCTCTCCGTGCCCGACTTCAGCCATATGCTCGACAACCCCGCCGGTAAGGAGGACGTCGCCCCGGTCGAGGATGTCATGCAGGGGGAGCCGCAGGAGCCCGTCGCGCCCACCCCGTCGACCGACGGGGCCACCGTCGCCATGCCAGTCGTGGAGCAGGCCACCCAACCCTCCCCCGCCCCCGACGTCGTGGACGACCCCTCCTGGGGCCAGACGGACTTCACGCCCCGCGGCTCCATCGGCTTCGCCCGCCGCGCGGCCCTGTTCGACCTCCCCGACCCCACCCAGGCGACCTTTGACCCGCTGGCCGCCGACAGCCCCTCCCCCGACGCCATGGAGGACGCCGCCTACGAGGTCCCGGGCCAGGAACCCGAGCCCCCGGCGGCAGAGGGCGTGTCCCAGCGCGTGGTGGTGTCCCAGAGCACCGTGCGCTCCAGCTCGTCCGACGGCCGTGTGACGGTCTCCCAGAGCCGTCGCGTCGTTGCGGTCCCTGCCGATCAGCCCCAGGAGGCGCCCGCTGCGGTGCCCATCGAGCCCGTTCGTGTGACGTCCCACGACAAGGCGCGGAAGACCTCCCTGCGCGACCGCATCTCCCACGGTCACGGCCGCAAGAAAGAGGAGCAGGACTCCATGAGCGAGTGGCTCGGCGTGGATGAGGACTTCGACGCCAAGGCCGACGGTGAGCGCATCGGCTCCTGGGACAACTTCTCCGAGGACGACGGCAACCGTCACCCGTGGAAGGGCGGCGCCACCCGCTCCGCCGAGCTCCGCGACGATGAGGGTGCCGACCCCACGGAGGACCCGGAGCTCGCCGAGGCCGTGCTCGACATGGACTACGTGGACCTCGTGGCCCACGACATCTACTTCGTGGCCGTGGGCGCCAGCGAGCTCGACCACGCGGGCGCCAAGGCCTTCGTGAAGGAGTACCGCCCCCGCCTGCGCGGCGCGTTCCTCATCAACCTGGATTCCGTGGGCGCCGGCCAGCTCACCCTCCTCACCGAGGAGGGGGCGGGCAACGTGCGCAAGGTGGACCGCCGTCTGCTCAAGAGCATCGACCGCATCGCCCGGGACCTCCACGTGCAGCTGCAGTGCTCGCCGCGACCCTGGGCCGACACCGACGCCACCTGCGCCATGCGCGCCTCGGTGCGCTCGGCCACCCTCATGGGCTGCGACCCCGGCGAGGTGCCGGCCCTGGCCCATACGGCCGAGAACGTCCCCCAGAACGTGAGCCCGGACCAGGTCGCCCAGGTGAACCTCATCGTCTCGGAGACCATCCGCAGGGCATGACGCCGACACCGTAAAACCCGTAACACGGTGGACGGTCCTGTTACAGGAAAAAGGGGCGCCCCCGACGGCATCCGGACCGTCGGGGGCGCCCCTTCCCATCTCTGGGAGAAACCCGCGTCAGGCGTAGAGCCCCTGCAGGTGGGCGAGGATGTCCTCGTCGCCGACGAGGCAGGTGCCGTCGTCCGTCACGAGGCAGGGGACGGACTGCTGACCGCTGACCTCCTGGAGCTCGGCGGCGCCGGCCTCCTTGGAGCAGTCGATGTAGTTGAACTTATCGGTAAGGCCCTGACCCTCGATCCAGGTGATGACACGGTGGCAGTGGGGACAGGTGGGAAGGTAGAACAAGGTCATAACAGCCTCCTGGTCTGAGACGGTCCGGTCAGCGGGCGAGGTCGTCCTCGGGGTGCTCGACGAGCTTGGCGAGGAAGGCGATGATGTCGTCGCTCTCGTAGAGGGGCTCACCATCGATGAACAGGCAGGGCACCTGGCGCTTGCCGCCCACCTTCACCAGGCGGTCTGCGGCCTCGGTGTCGGTGCTGATGTCGTACAGGGTGACGTTGTCCACGTCGTGGTCGTTCATCCAGGCAAGGACCTTGTGGCAGTAGGGGCAGGTGGGCTTGTAAAAGAGCTCGAGGGTGCGTGCCTTCTTCTCGGCCATGGGGCCTCCAATCGTCGGGTTTTCGCTTCAAGGAAGATTCCCAGGGCCTCGACGGCACAATCGATGGAGCCCTTCCCTTGATAGGTCCGTGGAGAGACCGTTCCCATCGTCGCCTTTAGATAATTATCTGTGTCTATCCGACAGTTCAGGATAAATACAGCATGGGCTGTTGAATGGCAACCTGTGGATTTGTTTTTCAGAATGGGACCTTTCTGAAGCGGAATCGTGCCGTATCGGGATGAATAAATATGACAATCTTGCCAAAAGTACCCGATAAAACGGCCTATTTACCCTTTCAGAGTCCCGTAAGTACAGTTTTCCTGAGCTTTTCTGTACTCCAACTGAATTTAGAGGCGTAGAATGTCTCACATCTACCCATATCTAACCTCGAAGGGAATGAGAGGTGCAGAAAATGTTGAAGAAGCTGAAGGGAGGGGTACATCGGCATTTGGCCAGGCTCTATGGCCTGGTAGTGTGTACCCTTCTCGCCTTCATCGGCCTTCTGGGGTCGGGCGCGTTGAGCCCTGCCTACGGGGCCATCGACGTGGGTGCCAACCCCACCCCCAAGGTCGACATCGCCGTGACGGTCCCTGCGGACTATCCCGGCACCTTCCTCGACTTCAAACAGGAGCTCACCCAGAAGCTCATCGACCAGGGCATGGACCCGTCGGCATTCCGTATCACCAACACCGACGTCTCCATCGACACCACCGACCTGAGCGGCTGGCTCGTGCGCGACCACTATCGCGACCAGGCCACCTATAACAGCATCGTGCCCGCCGACCAACGGGCCAACCAGCCCTTCCGCCAGGCCGACAACTCCCAGACCAACGGCACCGGCACCATCGAGAGCTATTTCAAGAACAACACCAACACCACGGGTAACAAGTGCAAGAACTTCGACCGGCACATCTACTCGTCCGTGGACGACCAGGGAAAGTCCTCCATGGTGTTCGCCGGTTACGGTACGCAGGCTCTGAGCGACTACATGATCTACCCCGCCTCGAGCGACTCCCGCCGTACCTTCTCCTTTGACATCAACCCCGCCGTCATCGACACCCACACCCTGGGCAGCTACGGCTTCTGGCTCAACGCCGGCATCGAGAACAACACGGTCTCCGGCTACGTGCTCATGTTCACGGCCGGCAGCAACGCCTGCACCCTGCGTAAGGTGAGCGTGGGGGCCGACACCACCCTGGCCGCCACCACCGGCACCCAGGTCGCGTCGGTGCCCACCATGAACTTCGGTCCCAAGAACATGGTTCGCGTGACCGTCGAGCTCAACAAGAACAGCGTCACCATGCAGTACCAGACCTACGACGCGTCCGGCAACCTCGGCGACCCGGTGAACCTCCTCAAGAACCAGCCCCTGGACAACACCGGGTTCAACGGCTTCGGACCCCTGGTCAACTATGTGAGCCACGGCTGCGCCTCCCTCTCGATCATGAAGTTCTCCGACCTCGAGATGAGCTACGCCGCCTCCGCCTTCGACGCCCTCAAGAACACCCAGTACTTCCAGGGCGCCGAGCAGAAGTACTTCATCAACCTCGCCGGCACCTCCAACGACCCCCAGATCCCCGACGAGTTCGGCGAGGCCGGCGGCACCAACCCCGACTACACCGACGGCATCAACCGCCTCAATGAGAACGAGATCTTCTACATCTCCAACGCCCAGGACGGCAAGGTGGTCACCGACTCCACCAAGGACGAGAACGGTGACACCACCCACCAGGGCCTCGGCGCCGACAACGGCTTCATCGCCATGGGCGACGACTACGTGGGCGAGATCGCCGGCTACATCTACAAGAACTTCGTGGAGGGAAAGAAGTTCAACCAGGCGCCCATCAGCTCCGAGCTGCCCCTGGCCAACTTCTACATCGTCAACAGCGACACCGACGAGCAGCTCATGACGGTGCACCTGCAGCACCTGGTGAACACCAACGGCACCGTCCCGGTCAACATGGTGGACAAGTCCATGACCGGCACCCTCTCCGGTGACGACGGCAAGCTGGTGAGCTGGCACTGGACCGTCTACGACCCCTCCAACACCAAGGTCTTCGACAAGACCTACGACGACCCCTCCAAGATCGAGGACTACCTGTTCACCAAGAACAGCGCCCACGGCCGCTGGACCTTCGAGCTCTCCGTCACCGACGACAAGGGCAACGTCTCCAAGGTCTCCCAGACCTATGTGACCGCCTACCTCGACAACGAGGAGCCCTTCATCGAGGGTGCCAACACCGGTAAGAACAAGGCCACCATCACCCTCACCGACACCGGCGAGGGCATCGACGAGGACGGCATCACCTTCATCACCGACGGCCGCGGCTCCGGTGTGGCGGCCTACTGGGTGACCAACGACGTCAACGCCACCCCCACCGACGAAGACTGGGAGACCCTGGCCATCCCCCAGCACCAGTTCGAGTTCGACCTCGACATCGTGGACACCTCTCCCTTGGTGGTGTGGGTGCGCGACGAGTGCGGCAACGTCGGCAACAAGGCCGTCTTCCAGCCCACCCATGTGCGCGTCGAGGACGAGAACGGCAACCCCATCGACGACTACTACGTCATCGGCGAGAAGCCCATCATCGTGCTGCCCGAGGACGACGAGGTCCCCGACCCCGAGGACGACCCTGAGAACAACAAGTTCAGCGGCTGGACCACCCCCGGCGGCGACCCGGTGACCCCGGGCTCCACCCCCGACCCCGAGGGCAACGAGATCATCATCCGCCCGTCCTACTCCAAGGACTACGCCAAGCTCATCTACCTGGCCAACGGCGGCGACATCTCCGGCAAGCCCTCCTCCGAGTTCCAGGTGGTCTCCAAGTCCTCCATCTACAAGAAGATCGAGGACCACAACGTGACCCCCACCCGTGAGGGCTACACCTTCGTGGGCTGGAAGCTCCTCAACACCGACGACGCCACCAAGGTGGCCGACTCCGCCTACATCAACAACAAGGACAACGTGGCCGACGTCACCGACCAGCTGGCCGTCAAGGAGGTCGACGAGGAGAGCGGCGCCGTCAAGCGTGACACCTACTACCTCGTGGCCCAGTGGGAGGTCGGCAACTACGTCGTGCGCTTCGACGCCAACGGCGGCTCCCTCGGCAACGTCCGCTCCATCGAGGACGTGGCCTTCGGCACCAACGTGGGCTCCCTCGCCATCCCCGTCCAGGGTCGTGGCGTGCCCACCAAGGCCGGCTACATCTTCCAGGGTTGGTCCACCACCAAGAACGCCATGGACGACTACGCCAACACCTTCGCCAAGTCCTCCACGGCCGATGCCGGCCTGACCACCGTGCCCGCCCCCACCATGCCGTCCCACGACATCACGGTCTACGCGGTGTGGAAGTACGACACAAGCAAGTTCATCGTCTCCTTCGACTCCGACGGCGGCAGCCGCGTGGGCGACGTCTCCTACCAGAAGGCCAACGCCCCCTCCTATGCCACCAGCTCCATGGCCCGGTTCCCCACCCCCTCCAAGACCGGTTACGACTTCACCGGCTGGCACTACGTGGAGGAGTCCGGTGAGATCCGCGAGGAGACCACCGACGGCACCGGTGCCCCCATCGTCACCGAGAACCACACCTTCAAGGCCACGTGGACCCCGCGCGACGACACCAAGTACACCGTCGAGTACTGGGTCAACTCCGGCGCCAAGGACGCCGAGGGCAACGCCGTCTACACCCGTGTGAACGACGCCTCCGTCACCAAGACCTACACCGCCACCACCGAGTCCACCGTGGCCGTGGCCGAGGGCGACAAGACGGCCGAGCTCACCGTTGACGGCACCAGGTACTGGTACAACGCCGACAACCCCAACAACGTGCTCACCGGCACCGTCACCGGCAGCCCGAGCCTGGCCCTGCGCCTCTACTACGACCGCTACCTCGACGTGGTGGTGAAGGCCGACAGCCACAGCACCGGTACCGGCACCGTGGAGTCCAAGACCGCCCAGCGTGAGGGTTCCAAGCCCACGGTCAGTTGGAAGGCCGACGCCGGCAGCCACGTGGCCAAGGTCACCGTGGACGGCGTGGTCCGCGACGACCTGATCGCCAAGGGCTCTTTCACCCCTGAGGACGGTCTCACCGACAACGTCAACATCGTGGTGGAGTTTGTGAAGGACTCCGGCACCACCGACCCCTCCGGCCCCACCGGCGGCGACGTGCCCCGCAAGGCCTACACCGTGACCACCGAGATCCACGGCTGCAACGCCTCCGACGGCTGCACCATCACCGGCACCAAGCCCTACCTGGCCGGTACCGACGCCCGTATCGAGTGGAACGTGTGCTCCGGTTGCAAGATCACCCGCGTGCTGGTGGACGGCCGCGAGGTGGAGGTCTCCGGCAACACCTTCGACTTCAAGGGCCTTGCCGCCGACCACAAGGTGGCCGTCTACGTGACGAGCACCTCCATGCCCACCATCGGCGGAACCAGCAGCGACGGTGCCTACACCATCACCGTGAACCGCTACGGCGGCGACAGCACCTTCCTCACCTCCTCGAGCAAGACCATCCCGTTCGCCGACGCCGCCAGCGCCGACTGGACCTTCACGTGGGACCGCAACGGGTCGGCCTACAAGGCCTACGAGATCCGCGTCGACGGCAAGACCGTGCGCGGCGGTCTGGACGCCAACGGCAACTTCAAGACCAACCTCAAGGATGCGGCCAGCTACGGCCTCACCCCCAACGCCAACCACGTCGTCGACATCTACTTCTTCCAGGAGCCGGCCTCCGAGGACGGCACCGACCCCGACCCGGTGGTGCCGGACTTCTCCGACCCCGACGAGTGGGTCAAGGTGACCACCCAGATCATCGGCGGCGCCGGTGAGATCGACGGCGGCTTCGTCTCCAAGAAGGTGGAGGGCGACACCCACACCGTGGAGTACAAGGTCGAGAACGGCGACAACTACGACTCCGAGGACTACACCTACTACCAGGTGAGCAAGGTCGAGGTCACCGGCGACACCGCCGCCAAGGTCGACCAGGACAACCAGCAGGTCACCGTCACCCTCACCCAGGATGCCGACGTGAAGGTCTACGTGGAGCCTGTGGTGCGCAAGGTGGAGACCTACAAGGTCACCCGCCAGGTGGTCGACGGCCAGGTCGTCCCCAACGCCGACGGCGGCTCCATCGTGGCCTCCCGCACGGTGGGTCTCTACGGCAACTATTCCAACATCCTCGCCACCCCCAAGTCCGGCTTTAGGGTGGGCGCCGTGGAGGTCACCGACAAGCGCAACGGTGCCGCCGCGTCCCAGACGGGCACCATCACCCACCTGATCGGGCAGGACGGCAAGATCGCCGAGACCATCAAGGGCAAGGTCACCTGGAACGGTGCCGCCACGGCCTCCGAGCAGGAGACCGCCGACGAGCCCCAGGCCCTCGCCGACCAGGTGAACCCCGAGGCGCTCTCGGCCGACCCGGCCGCCCAGGCGCCCGCCAGCGACCCGCGCAACGCCCAGTCCGACGAGCCCCAGGCCACCGAGCCCTTCGATGACCCGGTCGCCCCCAGCGTCTCCGCCCCCGTGGCTGACGAGGCCGACGGCACCGAGCCCGTGTCCGACGACGTCCAGGCCCAGGAGCCCGAGGGCGCCACGGCCGACGACGCCCTGACGGCCGCCGCCTCCCAACTCTCCGACGACGCCCCGGCCGACGAGGGCTTCTCCCTCATGACCAAGGCCTACGCCGACGGCACCAACGGCCCCGACGCCGACAAGAACGTCTTCACCGAGCCGGTCACCACCGACGGCAAGACCTCGGTGAGCATCACCAACATCACCGAGGACCAGATGGTGGTGGTCTACTTCGTGGCCGAGAGCGAGACGCCCGAGGATACCAAGCAGGTCGTCTCCGACCGTCAGGACGGCAAGCTCCACCGCGTCTCCGTGGTCTTCACCGACCCCGAGGGCAACGTGCTCGCCACCGAGCCCAAGACCGAGGGCGAGGGCTTCGTGCCCGACGGCGGCAGCGCCACCCTCTCCTGGGCCGACCTCGCTGGGTACCGTGTGGTCTCCGTCAACGGCGGGGCCGCAGCCAACACCATCAGCCTCGACAACGTCACCGCCGACACCGTGGTGACGGTGGTCCTCGAGCCCAACCGCCCCTCCGACCCCATCAAGGAGAGCGGATTCGAGCCCCGCTACGTCATCTCCACCGACGTGCGCGGTTACGGCGCCCTCACCATCACGCCCACCAAGACGGTGAGCGCCGGGGCCGACCACCAGGTGACCTGGGAGATCGACGGCGCCCCGGCCACCCAGGCCGAGGGTGACGAGGACGGCTCCTCCGCCATGCCCCTCAACGTCCCCTACATCATCGACGTCGAGGTGGACGGCGACTCCGCCTCTGTGAGCGACAACGTGTTCAACCACGGCGGGTCCCAGGTCTCCACCCGCTCCGCCGGCGACAAGGGCTTCACCAACGTGGATGCCGACCACCACGTGGCCGTGACCACCATCCTCCTGAACGAGGACACCGACGGTAACGGCAAGCCCGACAACAACGTGGACACCGACGGTGACGGCGAGCCCGACACCAACGTGGACACCGACGGCGACGGCGAGCCCGACACCAACATCGTCGACGAGGACGGCGACGGCAAGCCCGACCCCGACGTCGTCGACCCCGACGACCCGGACAAGGACCCCAAGAAGCCCACCACCAACATCGACAAGGACGGCGACGGCGTCCCTGAGGTCAACGTGGACACCGACGGCGACGGTAAGCCCGACGTGAACATCGACACCGACGGCGACGGCGAGCCCGACGTGAACATCGTGGACACCGACGGCGACGGCAAGCCCGACCCCGTGGATCCCAAGGACCCGGATTCACCCAAGGTCCCCACCACCAACGTGGACACCGACGGCGACGGCAAGCCTGACACCAACGTGGACACCGACGGCGACGGCAAGCCCGACATCAACATCGTCGACGTCGATCTGGACGGCAAGCCCGACCCCGTGGATCCCAAGGATCCCGAGGCGTCCAAGCCCAACGTGAACATCGACACCGACGGCGACGGCAAGCCCGACCTCAACATCGACAAGGACGGCGACGGCAAGCCCGACCTCAACATCGTGGACAAGGACGGTGACGGCGTCCCGGACCCCGTGGATCCCAAGGCCGACCCCGTGCCCACTCCCGATGTCAACGTGGACACCGACGGCGACGGCTGGCCTGACATCAACATCGACACCGACGGCGACGGCAGGCCCGACAAGAACGTGGACACCAACGGTGACGGCGTCTACGACTGGAAGGACGAGGGCCACCCCGATCACCAGAAGTACCTCGACTCGATCAAGGGCGGGGACACCAACGGTGACGGCGTCTACGACTGGAAGGACGAGGGTCACCCCGATCACCAGAAGTACCTCGACTGGCTGAAGAGCCAGAGCACGACCACCACGACCACGACCACCACGCGCAGGCTGCCCTTCACCGGCGGCGCGGTTCCCAGGACCGGAGACATCGCCTCCGTGGCCCCCGCCATGGGCACCCTGGGCGCCATCGCCCTGGCAGCCACCGGCGCCCTGGTCATCGGCCGCAAGCGTCGCGACGACGAGGAGTAACGGCAGCGGAGGAGGGCACCGCCCATCATCGCTCCCCAAAGGGCCCGTACCGAGAGGTGCGGGCCCTTTCCTGTGGCGGGGCGGGGCCCGCGGGCCGAGGGGACCGCCGCCGAACGTCCTTCGAGGGGTCCTGCAAAAGGAAAAGTGAGGTAGTGTATCTATATTCAGGCTGAATACAGCTGTCCCGATAAGGGAAGGAAGTGGAACCTATGAAGTCCAAACGCACCCACCCACGCCTTCTGTCCATGCGCACCGTGCTGGCCGCCGTGTTGGCCGTGGCCCTCTCGGTGCCCCAGCCCTGCGTGGCCGCCGTGGCCGAGGCGGTCCGGGAGGGGACGTCGACCACCGTCTTCGGCGGCGTCACGGTCACGGGCGGCGTGAGCGGCGTCGACTACGACGTGAGTATCTCGCCGCTCCTGCTCACCGTGAAGACGGGGACCCCGCTGAGCTTCTCGGGCACCGGCGAGGGCTCGATCAAGATCGCCGAGGGGGTGGACGCCTCCATCACCCTGGACAATCTGGACCTCACGAGCAAGAGCTCCGCGCCCTCGACGGCCGCGGACCGCAACTCGCCCATCGACCTCTGGCCCGGCTCGTCGCTCCACATCACCCTGGCCGACGGCTCCACCAACTACCTGCGCACGCAGCTCGACACCAACTGCGCCGGCATCCACGTGGCCGAGACCGCCAAGCTCACCATCGACGACTCCGTGACCAACCGCCTCGTCGACGGCACCCACGTGGAGGTGGACGGCGGCAAGATCGCCACGGCCGGCACGCTGCTCAACGGCACCGAGGTGGCCGTGGGCGACGAGATCCTCAAGCTCGCCTCCGACGACCCCGGCGTCCTCAAGGTGGCCGGCGGCTACGGCTGCGCGGCCATCGGCTCCGGCTCCATGGAGAACGCCGGGCTCATGGTCTTCGACGGCGGCTCCATCGTCGCGGTGACCTGGCGCGGCGTGGCCGTGGACCTCGACAACCCCGGTGCCGGCGGCGACGCCGACTCCCCGGTGAGCGGCAGCTACTACGCCAGCGCCGGCGCGGGCATCGGCGCCGGCTGCGGCGGCGGTGCCACCGACATGGTCTTCAACGCCGCCGACATCGACGCCTACGGCTCGTACCATGGCGCCGCCATCGGCGCCCCGCTGCGCTACGAGGGCGGCACCACCTACAACGGCGGCGCCCGCCAGCCCAGCGCCCTCACCACCACCCCCAACTCCACCTGCGGAAACATCACCATCAACGGCGGCTTCCTCAAGGCCCGCGGCTTCACCCACGGCAACGCCTTCGGCGGCGCCTGCGACTCCGCGGCCGCCCCGGGCGCCAAGGGCAAGGTCATCAAGGTCACCGGCGGCACCCTGCTGCCCACGTCGGGGAGCGGCCGTTGGGACCTCGGCGGCCGCGACGGCACCGTCATCGTCACCGGCGGCTCCATGCGCATCGCCAACATGAGCAAGTTCCAGGGCGACGGCCCGTGGTCCGACGAGACCAAGACCACCAAGCTCACCATGGTCACCATCGACATGAAGGCCGAGCTCGAGCAGCTCGACAGCCTCAACTCCAAGATCAGCGGCTGGCAGCTCCTCGTCAACGGGCAGCCCCACAGCTACGGCGCGCCAACCATGTTCGACGACGGCAAGCTGTACCTCTGGCTCTCCGACGCCTACCTCCAGAAGGACCCCGAGACCGGCAAGTCCGCCCGCATCGAGGTGCGCCTCAACTACATCGACGCCAACGGCAAGGAGCAGCGCCTCGAGCCCCTCTACGTGGAGGAGCTCGGCGGTTCCTCCGGGTCCACCCTCAAGCGCTACGTCAACATCGACCTCGACAACGAGGAGCTCGACCCCGCCGCCCGCGAGGTCGTGGCCGGCTACTTCTCCAAGCTCGACAAGTACTACGACGGCCTGCCCCTGCCCGGCCTCGAGCTCTCCGAGGAGGAGGGCCACTACATCTCCACCGCGGGCCTCGAGACCGTAAGCGCCTCACCGACTCCAGCTCCCTCGAGTACACCTACCAGACCGTCTCCGAGGAGGTCGACAAGAACGGCGACCCCGTGATCATCGGCTCCGGCTCGTCCCTGCCCACGGACTCCGGGCGCCAGCTCATCGAGATCGTCTCCAAGCAGTACGCCTCCGACCCCGGCATGCAGTCGTACTGGGGCCACCGCATCCGCGGCAACGCCGTCATCAACCCGGTGAACTCCGCCACCCAGGCCGACATCTCCTCCCTCGGCCACGGCGTCGACGTCGAGGTGGGAGGGGAGACCCGTTCCTACAGCGAACCCACGTGGGCCCAGGGCTCCGACTCCGCCATCGACTTCAACACCGCCACCATGGACTGCCTCGTGGTGCCCTTCGACGTGACGAGCGGCACCATCCCCGGCACCGACACGCCGTCGGCCGCCACGTGCGCGGCCCCCACGGGCACCGTGAGCCTCTACCTCGACGGCCGGCCCCTCACGGCCTCCCAGGGCGGCGTGATCGAGCTCGACGAGGAGACCTTCAGGGACACCTCCGTCCCCGTGGCGGTAGAGAAGGTCGACGGCCGCGAGCACGTGGTGGGTTACTTCAAGATCACGCGCTCCCAGCTCGAGGCCTGGGGCCTCGCCGCCACCGATGACAACCAGCACACCGTGCAGGTGCGCTACACGTCCGTGACCTCGGACGACCCGCCCCTGCGCGGCGACCGCTCCACGGGCCCGGCCTACGAGGACAGCGCCTACCTCGACTACTACGAGAGCGAGAGCCCGGTCACCAACGTCGAGATCGAGATGGCCCAGCCCGGCTTCACGCTCTACAGCGGCGCCCTGACGGCCACGGGCTTCGACCCGGCCGACCCCTTTGCCAAGGACCCCTCCGCCCTCGACGTGGCCGCGGCCCGCATCAGCTACCTCGACGGCGAGCGCGACGACGCCGGCAACCTGGTGGTGGGCGACGACGGCTCCCTCAAGACCTGGGTGGTCGACGCCGACTACGAGGCTGCACCGGCCCAGCAGGTGGTCGACGGCGCCACGTTCATCGGCAAGGACAAGGACTGGTTCGACGTCTACACGCTCACGAGCTCCGTGGGCGAGATCGACATCGTGAGCTCCGACCCCGGCGTCGTCGCCGTGGAGCCCAACGCCAGCCTCGTGGGGCGCCGCGCCCAGTACCGGCCCGGCACCTCCACCTACGTGGCCGGCACCAAGGCCCGCGTGGTGGGTACCGGCGTGGCCGTGATCACCGCCACCATCCACGGCACGGGCGCCTACGACGGGGCCACCCGCAGCTTCCGGGTGTTCGTGAACCCGGACCTCGCCACGGAGCCCACGCTCGAGGCGTCCATGACGGCGCGGGACGTCTCGCGCTCCGACGGCACCGTGCGCCCGGGCGACACCGTGCGCTACACCGCGGTGGTCTCCAACACCGCCGGCCTGACCATGTACCAGAACCCGGTCTACTCCCTCACCGTGCCGGCCGACGCCACGCTCTCGTCCCTGCGCCTCGTGGCGGCCGACGGCTCCGTGACCGCCCTCGAGGAGGGCAGCGGCTACACGCGCTCGGGCGACACCCTCACCGTGGCGAGCCTGCCGGCCCTCTACGGCGGCCAGTCCGTGCGCTTTGTGATGGACGTCACGGTGAACGACGGCGTGATCCTGCCTGAGCACGGGCCCCTGGAGGCCCTGCGCTCCGAGTGCGCCACCTGGGGCGTGTACGGTCAGGACAAGTTCCACGACGACGTGTTCCCGTGGGACACGCGCTTTGACTTTGAGAACGGCAAGGAGCTGGGCAACGCCGACGAGCCCGCCGCGAGCGCCTGGGCCGACCCCATGGCCGAGAAGCGGGACCCGTCCGACCCCTCCGACCCCGACCCCGACGACCCGTCCCACACCGTCGACGACGCCGAGGGCACCGAGACCCGCACCGTGGACCCCGGTGCCGTGATGGATGACGACGAGCTTGCCGAGGTGGCCGCCCGCATCGCCGCCGAGAACGGCAAGGGGCTCCCCGAGGGCGTGACGCCCACGGTGTCCGTGACGCGCGTCGACGGTGCCGGCAGGACCACCGTGACCGGTGGCGTGCCCCTCTCGGCCCCCGCCACCTACCGCGTGACCGTCACCTGGGAGCACGAGGGCGACGACGGCTCCATCACCACCACCGTGGTGGTGCAGGTGGACGTCACCGACGGGGACGACCACGACCTCGTGGTGGTCCCTGCCGACCCCGACGTGCCCGCGGGCGACATCTCCGTGGCCAAGACCTGGGTCAACGTGACGGCCGGTGCCGAGGACCGCGGCAACCGCGAGGTCGTGCAGGTGGGTGACGAGCTGCTCTACACCATCACCGCGACCAACGCCAAGGCGGGCTCCGTGTACCACGCCGCCGTGGTGGCCGACACGCTCCCCGTTGGCGTGGAGTACGTGCCCGGCTCCATCGAGGTCGTGTGCCGCCGTGGCACCGAGAAGGAGCGCCTGCTCAAGGCCGACGACTTCTCGGTCGACTACGGCGCCGACAGCCGCACGCTCTACGTGGCCGTGGGCGACCTCTACGGCGGCGAGACGGCCACCGTGCGCTTCAGGGCCCGCGTGACCGCCGAGCGCCTGAGCCACACCGACCCGCAGTCGCTCGTGAACGTGGGGCGCGCCTTCGGCACGCTGCCCACGGACACCCTGAGCGACCCCGACCCCGATCCCGACGACCCCGACGCCCCCAAGAAGGTCGTGGTGACGCCGCCCGACGACACCCCCGGGCCCTTCGGCGACGACAACCCGCCCGCCGACCCCACCCTCGACGACCGCAAGGACGAGGAGCCCGCGAACGTCGAGCTGGAGTACACGGAGCACGTGCGCGCCGTGGCCGCCGACGCCGAGGTCACCTCCATCACCCGCGACGAGCTTCTCGGGCACCTGCGCGGCTTCGCGGCGGCCGACGGCTACGAGCTCTCGGCCGAGCCCACCGACCTCGCGTTCACGGCGGCCCACGCCGTGGCGCCCCTCGGCCGCGCCGTCACCGGCGACGAGGCCACCTCGCTCGTCGAGACCGGCCGGAGCGAGCTTGCGGCCACCTATGTGGCCGAGGACGGCTCCCGGGTGAGGGCCGTCCTGCACCACGTGGTGTGGGACGACGACACCCCCGAGGACGAGCGCCCCGGCGACGACCCCGCACCCGGGACCTTCTCGGCGGCCATGACGGTCTCCGAGCGCGTCTCCGAGGGCACCGTCACCGCCTCCGAGCTCAAGGACCGTGCCCTGGCCCTGGCGGCCGACCGCGGCCTGACCCTGCCGGACGGCGTCGCCGCGGGCGACTGGAAGCTCGTGCGCGTGGCTGCCGACGGCTCCGAGGAGGAGGTGGCCCCCGACGCCGAGGTGGACCTCTCCGAGCCCGCGACCTATCGGGTGGACGTCTCCTACCGCCGCGAGGCCGCCGGTGACACACGCGGGCTGACCGGCACCCTGGCCCTGGGCTACGTGCTCTTTGACGGCACCTACCCCGAGAGCGACCCGGTGCCCGGCACCGTGGGCCCCGTGGCCCCCGCCGACCCTGACACGGCCCAGGTGACCGTGGCCAAGGAGTCCACCAACAAGACGCCCCACGGGGATGGCAAGGCCCATGTGGGCGACCTCATCTCCTACACCGTCACCGTGGCCAACGGCGGCGCTGCCGAGACCTGCGTGTACGACGTGGTGGTCTCCGACGAGCTGCCCGTGGGCGTGGAGGTCGTGGCCGGCACCATGACCCTGGAGCTCCCCGGCGGGGAGACGGTGGCCGTGCCCGACGCCGTGTACGACCCGGCGACCCACGCCATCTCGGTGTTCGGCGGCTCGCTCAAGGGTGGCGAGCAGGCGGTGCTGCGGTTTGACGCCCGGGTGACCGAGGACGCCGAGGGCCGCGACATCGGCAACCACGCCGTGGCGTCCTTCGTGCGGCCGTCCGACGCGCCCACGGAGACGATCTTCGGCCGCGACGACGACGCCCCCGCGCCGGGCGACCCCGCCAAGCCGGAGGACTTCGCCGGCTCCGTGGTCCTCGACCCCACGCCGGCCGCCTACCCCGACGGCGCCTCCGACCCGGTGGCCCCCGCCGAGGGCGGCTCCGGCGGCGCTGACGGCAGTGGCACCGATGGCTCCGGCGGCAGCGGCACCCTGAGGCCCGCCCTCACGCCGCTCTCCCGCGTGCCGGTGGGACGCATCCTGCCGGTCACCGGGGACGTGGCCTCCCTGGCCCCGGTGCTCGGCGGCCTCGCGGCCGTCGCCCTGGGCGCCACGGGCGCGCTCGTGGCACGGTCGCGCCGCCGCGACGGGTAGGCCCCGCCATCTATCTCCGCCTGAACGCGATTGAGGGCGACTTTCCGCGGGCGAAACCCCCGGAAGTCGCCCTCATCCGTGTTCAGGCGGGCAGAATCCGCCCCTGACCGCGTTCAGGTGGGGGAGGGGTCGCCCTCAGACGCGTTCAGGTGCCGAGTAGGGATGCCGATGGGCGCGGGTGTCGAGGATGGGTGATGGGGACGGGATGCCGTGCCGTCCCGTCGTGCCACACGGGCGCATCTGGGCTATAATGCAAGCCCGATGCGGGCATCGCCAAGTGGTAAGGCATCAGCTTCCCAAGCTGACATCCGCGGGTTCGAGTCCCGTTGCCCGCTCCATCGCGCTTCCGGCCCCCACCAAGGGGGCTTTTTTGTGTGTGGCAGACAGGAGGAGGCCATGCAGGAGAGGTTCGACCGGGGGATGGCGGAGGCGGTCAGGGCGTTCGTCGTGCGCAACCGCAACTCCGACGGTACCTATTCCCTCGACCCCAAGATCACGCCGGAGGCCCTGGTCTCCCTCATCCACGAGGCCGTCGGCGATGAGCTCTCGTTCTACCCCGAGGCCGACCAGCTGGTGTGGGACGTGGCCCGCCACATGGGGTTCGTCATACCGGCGTGCCCGGTGGAGTCGCGCGGCGACGCCAAGGCCTTCCTGGCGGAGTACGGGGTGAGGAACGCCGACCAGTGGTACCGGAGGTTCGGGTTCGACGACGACGTGATGAAGAACTTCTATGCGACATCCGTCCTCATGGCGCGCAACACCCCCTTCTGGCGCAAGCTGATTCCGGTGCCCAAGCTGGCCGCCACCAAGGCGTCGACGTTCGCCCCGTACCTCGTGGACGCGCTCGACTTCTGCCTTGGGTATGAGACGGGGGCGGACGACGACCGGCTGTTCCGCTGCTGAGCCGGCCCCGCCCGCACGCAAGGTCTTCCGCAAACCTCTGAAAGGAGTTGCCCGGTCATGAGCCGTGAGCTTACCGACGAGGAGTTCGACATCCAGATGGGGGCGCTCGCACCCCGTCTCAAGAAGTACGCGCACCTGCTGGTGCGCGAGGGCCTCGGCCTCACCGAGGGCCAGGAGCTCGTGGTGGAGGCGCCCGTCGAGGCCGTCTCCTTCGTGCGCGACGTCGTCGCGGCCGGTTACGCCGAGGGCGCCGGCCACGTCACCGTGGTGTGGAGCGACGAGGCCGTCACCCGCATGGAGTACGAGAACGTGCCCAAGGGGTGGTTCGAGCGCGTGCCCGAGTGGCGCGTCAAGCAGATGAACGGCCTCGCCGAGCAGGGCGCCGCCTTCCTGTGGCTGGACGGCGACGACCCCGACGGCATGGCCGGCGTGGACCAGGCCAAGGTGGCGGCCCGCCGCAAGGCCTCCAACACCCAGTGCGACGTGTGGCGTCACGGGTTGGACTTCGGCCTCAACGCCTGGTGCATCGGCGGCGTGCCCACCCGCGCCTGGGCCCAGAAGGTCTTTCCCGACCTCGGTCCCCACGCGGCGGTCGTCGAGCTGTGGGAGGCCATCCTCTCCGTGGCCCGCGTGACCGACGACCCCCAGAGCGCCTGGGAGACCCACAACGCCACGCTCGAGAAGAACAAGCGCTCGCTCAACCGCCGTCACTTCGACGCCCTCCACTACGTGAGCGAGAGCAGCGGCACCGACCTCGTGATCGGCCTCTCGCCGCGTCACATCTGGGACGGCGGCGCCGCCGAGACCCAGGGCGGGGTGCGGTTCTTCCCCAACATCCCCACGGAGGAGGTCTTCACCACCCCCGACCGCAACCGTGCCGACGGCATCGTCCACTCGGCCCTGCCGCTCGTCCACAACGGCAGCGTGGTGCGCGACTTCTGGTTCCGCTTCGAGGGCGGCCGCGTGGCCGACTTCGGCGCCGCCGAGGGGGCGGACGTCCTGGAGCACATCCTCGCCACCGACGAGGGCGCGGCCCGCCTGGGGGAGTGCGCGCTCATCTCCAAGAACACGCCCATCCGCGAGAGCGGCCTGCTCTTCTACAACACCCTCTACGACGAGAACGCCTCGTGCCACCTGGCGCTGGGCATGGGCTTCCCCGAGTGCTACGAGGGCGGCTACGACCTCTCGCCCACGGAGCTCGAGGCCTCCGGCGTCAACCAGAGCGCCCAGCACGTGGACTTCATGATCGGCACCGACGACCTCGACATCACGGGCGTCACCGCCAAGGGCGAGGAGGTCCCGGTGTTCATCCATGGCCAGTGGGCGTGGGAGTAGGGTAAGATTGCACACACCGCGCGCGACGCGTGCGTTCACGGGCCTTTAGCTCAGCTGGCAGAGCAGGAGACTTTTAATCTCAAGGTCGTGGGTTCGAACCCCACAGGGCCCACCATAGGCACAGACGCCCCCACCCGCCGACAGTCGGCGGGTGGGGGCGTTCCTTTTATATAGAATCGTGGACAATCCACGGAATCATGAGGGATGGGGGTTCCCATGGCAGGTTTCGAGTACCGCCACCGCGACGTGCCGTTCCGCGACTTCCTGGCCACGAACGTGGGCGAGGGGCTGCTTCCCAGGGGGGTGCGGGACAACGACGGTGCCTGCGCCGCTCTGGACCGCTGCATGGAGATCGTGGCCGAGGAGGCACGGGACGGCTGGCGTCTCGTGCAGGTGGTCCCCATGTTGAGCGAACGCGTGGCCTACATGCAGGGGAACGACCGGACCTGGGGCTACCGTGTGGTCCTGGAGCGTCCGGTGGGGGAGGAGTGACCATGGCCGTCATCACCACGTTCGACGTCGTCGACTGCAACCGCGCCCTCGCCGAGGCCGGTTTCTCCGGCTCGGTACACCTTCACGACGCCTGCGGGGCCCAGTCCCTCTCCTGGGACGAGTCCCTCGACTTCGGACCCGAGCCCGTGGGGCCGTGGCTGGAGCGGTTCTTCGCGTCCCGCGGCGCGACGGTGCGCGCCCTGGAGGGCCGGCGCCTCGTGGCGGGGAGCTGACGGGGCCCGCCGTGGCGCCGAGAGGGGACCCATGGCGCTCCGTTATGGAAATCGGTGAACGTATCTATATGATGGTGAGTTGATGTTACGGCGTTACGGGTACGGTCCTGTGTCACAACCGTCTTCGCAACGGCATCGCACCGCGGTGCAGATTCTTTAAGTCTGTATTTATAACAGCGTGTGGATACTGGCGTTACGGAATGCATATCCCGTTCAGGTACGGTGCGTTACGACGAGCGTCGAGTTAGGTCCAAGGTCACTTTCGTCACGGCATGCCGTCGCACGAAGACGGTGGGTAACACGCCTTAACGGCAGTGGGATACGGTGGGCCGGCGGTGATACAATGACCGTCACGTTTGTCGCACCCTAAAAGGAGCAAGCCCTGTGGCCACCCTCAAAGAACTCGCAACCCGCTGCAACGTCTCCAAGATGACGGTCATCCGCACCATCGACAGCCTGGGCCTGCGCGGCGAGCACGTGGTCAAGAAGGGCGAGCGCGGCATGCTCGACATCGATGATTACGCCGCCTCCCTCATCGCCGACACCCTGATGAAGCGCGCCGAGCCCCAGCCTGCCAAGGCGGAGGAGGCCCAGCCGGCGGCCGCGGTGGACGCCGCGCCGCGGGAGAGCGAGACGGCCGAGGTCTACCGTTCGTGGATCGAGGACAGCCGCCGCGCCTACGAGGAGCGCATCGAGGGCCTCAAAGAGCAGCTTGTTGCCAAAGACGCCCAGATAGCCCAGCTCACGTCGCTGCTCGAGGCCCAGAACGCCTCCATCGAGAAGGAGCGGGACGAGGCCCGGGAGGCGTCCGCCGCCCTGCGCGACGCCCTGATGAGGGCCAATTCGGCCACGGAGACCCTGGGCCGCATCAAGTCGGCCACGCTGCGCCAGCGGCTCTTCGGGTTCAAGGGGCTGCTTCCCTCGGGGGAGTGACCTAGTCGTCCACGGCCGAGAGGCCGACGCCGAAGAGGATCCCCAGGATCGTGGTGTAGACGATGCCGACGTCCGAGAGGCGGTAGTCGTTGAAGTCGACGCTCAGGGCCGTGTGGAGCTGGAGCACGTCGAGGACGTCCGAGACGAAGAGCACCGCCATCACGGCCAGCGGCGCCCAGAACAGCAGCTTGGGGAGCCACGAGGGGTAGCCGAAGGTGGCCAGGCCCCAGAGCCACGACACCACGAGCGAGGTGAGGAGGAACGCCCCGAGCGGCACGCAGGTGGAGCGTGTGACGAAGGTCACCGCCGGACCCATGGCCAGGATCCCCGCGTCGCTGGCCATCACGGCGAAGGCCAGCTGGAACGAGAGGGTCATCCACAGCAGGCAGGCGAGCGTCGCCTGGATGAGCCTCCTCCTCGGCGCCCGCAGAGCCGGGCCGTCCTTGGCCCGGGTGCTCACGGGCATGGCGAAGCCCATGGCGAGGCCGAGGAGCACGATGAGCCACGTGCCGCGCCGCACGATTTCGCTGGAGAAGGCGTCGAGCTGCCGGGCGGTCTCGGTGGCGGGCAGCGCGATGGCGCCCATGGTGGGGAAGGCCGCGATGAAGCACAGGAACCCGAAGGACGCCGCGGCCATGGCGTAGCGGAGGCGCCGGGGTACGCAGATGTCGCGCATGATGACCACCACCATGCCGGCGACGCAGGGGACGGCGTAGGCCACCACCATGCAGGCCAGGGAGCAGACCGAGGCCTCGCCGGCCGTCGCGGCCGGGTCCGCCAGGGCGCAGGTGAGCACGACGAGGCTCACCACGACGGCCGCACACAGCGCGATGCCGGCGTTGAGTATGGGCCTGCGCCCCGGGCGCGCGATGGCGCCGTTCATGTCGTCGTGGCCCATGGCCCCCCTCCTTCCCGAGATCCACACAAGAATACACCGCGTCCCGGCGGCCCGTGAGTCCGCACAGCCGCGGTTCAGCCGGTAGAATCGTCCCCAGTTAGCAGCCGGCCCCCGCCATCCGGAAAGGACGCCCCCCATGATCGACCGCTACACCCGCCCCGAGATGGGCCATATCTTCTCGCTCGAGAACAAGTACGCCATCTGGCAGGAGATCGAGGTGCTGGCGTGCGAGGCCCACGCCAAGCTGGGCGAGTCGGGCATCACCGAGGAGGAGGCCGCTTGGATCCGCGCCCATGCGGGCTTCGACGTGGACGAGGTGGACGCAATCGAGGCGGTCACCAACCACGACGTCATCGCCTTCCTCACCAACCTGGGCGAGCACATCGACGCCGAGGTCCCCGAGGGCGAGCCCAAGCCCAGCCGCCACGTGCACTACGGCATGACCAGCTCCGACCTGGGCGACACCGCCCTCTGTCTGCAGCTGGTGCAGGCCACCGACATCATTGTCGACGACGTCCGGCGCCTCGGCGGCATCTGCCTGCGCCGCGCCTTCGAGGAGCGCGACACCCTCTGCGTGGGCCGCACCCACGGCATCCACGCCGAGCCCATGACCTTCGGCATGAAGTTCGGCAGCTGGGCGTGGGAGCTGTACCGGGACCTGCGGCGCCTCGAGGACGCCCGCGCCAACGTGGCCTGCGGCGCCATCAGCGGCGCGGTGGGCACCTACTCCTCCATCGACCCGGCTGTGGAGGCCTACGTCTGCGAGCACCTCGGCCTGGACGCCGACCCGCTGTCCACCCAGGTGATCAGCCGCGACCACCATGCCTACCTCGCCGGCGTCCTCGCCACGACGGCGGCCACCTGCGAGCGCATCGCCACCGAGATCCGCAACCTGCAGAAGACCGACACCCTCGAGGCCGAGGAGCCCTTCCGCGCCGGCCAGAAGGGCAGCTCGGCCATGCCCCACAAGCGCAACCCCATCACCGCCGAGAAGGTCTGCGGCCTGGCCCGCGTGGTCAAGGCCAACGCCCAGGTGGCCTTCGACAACGTGGCCCTCTGGCACGAGCGCGACATCTCGCACTCCTCTGCCGAGCGCGTGGCCATGGCCGACTCCTTCATCGCCCTCGACCACATGCTCCACTGCCTCATCCGCATCGTGGACGGCCTCGTGCTCTACCCGGCCCAGATGCTCGCCAACCTCAACAAGACCCGCGGCCTCATCTTCTCGTCCAAGGTGCTGCTCGCCCTGGTGGACGAGGGCCTGAGCCGCGAGGACGCCTACGCCGTGGTGCAGGAGAACGCCATGGCCACCTGGCGCGAGATCCAGGCGGGCGAGCCCGGCACCACCTTCCGCGAGAAGCTCGCCGCCGACCCCCGGGTGTCCCTCTCCGAGGAGGCCCTCGACGCCATCTTCGACCCGCGCTCCTTCCTCACCCGCGTGGACGCGGTCTTCGACCGTCTGGGGGAGCTCTCCTTCGAGTAGGCGACTTGTCCGCTCTTTTCCGGTCCCCACGTTTCAGCACGGGGCTCAATGGGCACGAAGACCCCCGTGGAACCCAGGAGAGAGGAGAGGGCATGGCTGTTTCGAAGGAGATCTCGGAGTTCGTCGACGAGGTGTGGCCGAGCGTCAAGAAGGACATCGCGGCCCTGGTGGCGGTGGACTCCGTGGAGAACCTCGCCGCCGCGGCGCCCGGCGCGCCCTGGGGCCCCGGCCCCCGCGCGGCCATGGACGAGGCGCTCGACCAGGCCCGGCGCCACGGGCTCGAGACCTGCGACATCGACGGGCGCATCGCCTACGCCGACCTCTCCGGCACCGGCGACGGCGTGCTTGCCACCATCGCCCATGTGGACGTGGTGCCCGCCGGGCCCGGCTGGGACTCCAACCCCTTCGAGCTGCGCGAGCGCGACGGCTACCTCGTGGGCCGCGGCGTCGTGGACGACAAGGGGCCCTTCGTGCTCACGCTCTGGGCGGCCGAGTACCTCCGCCGCGCCGGCAGGCCGCTGCCCCGCACGCTGCGCTGCATCGTGGGCGTCAACGAGGAGACCGGCATGAAGGACGTGGCGGCCTACCTCGAGCGCGAGGGCGAGCCGTGGTTCCTGTTCACGCCCGACGCCGAGTTCTGCGTGGGCTGCGGCGAGAAGGGCCACCTCACGGCCACGTTCCTCTCGGGCCCCGTGGCCGGCGCGCCCCTCGTCTCGGTGAGCGGCGGCACCGTGGCCAACGCCGTGCCCGGCACCGCCACGGCCGTGGTGGAGGCCCAGGCGGCGAGCCTGCCCGCGGCCGACGGCATCGAGGTCCGAGACCTCGGCGGCGGCCTGGCCGAGCTGTCGGCCACCGGCGTGGGCGGCCATGCCTCGCTGCCCGACGGCACGGTCAACGCCATCGGCGTGCTCATCGGCTACATCGCGGACAACGGCCTGTACGACGAGCGCACCCAGGGCGGCTACGTGGCGTTCATGCAGGGGCTCCTCGCCTCCACCGACGGTTCCTCCGTGGGCCTCGACTCTGCCGACGACAAGTTCGGCCCCCTCACCATGGTGGGCGGCGTGGCCCGTACCGTGGACGGCCGCTTCACCCAGACCGTGGACATCCGCTTCCCGACGTCGACGACCTCCGAGCACCTGCACGCGGTCCTCTTCCGCTTCGCCGAGGAGCACGGCATGCGCATGAGCGCACCCCACGTCATGGAGTCCTCCTACATCGAGCCGGACTCCCCGCAGGTGAGGGCGCTGATCGACGCCTACGAGGGGGTGACCGGCCGGGAGGGTGACGCCTTCACCATGGGCGGCGGCACCTACGCGCGGCACTTCGCCAACGCGGTGTCCTTCGGCCCGGAGGGCGACGACCCCGACAAGCCCGAGTGGGCCGGCTCCATGCACGGTCCCAACGAGGCGGTGAGCGAGGCGGCCCTCAAGGAGGCCCTGGCCGTGTACATCCAGGCGATCGAGAACCTGATGGCGCTGTAGAGGCGCCCGCTGCGGGGGAGTGACAGGCGCGACAGGGGTGCCTGGCCCATCTGTCACTCCCCCTATTTCTCGATTTATGTCATCCGCCCCCTGACGGGCCGCCCCGGAAAAATGGGACAAAAGTGTCCGACCAATGGGACAGGGGGCCGTGTCCCGTGATGATGCCGTGACAACCGTGCGCAGGGTCTGTGCATGCAAGCTGAAAAACCCGGGCCGTCGTATACTTCTCCCCTGACGAAAGGGTTTTAGCTTCATGACCACCCATGACTTTGTGCCGCGCGGGGTCTGCTCCCGCGCGATCCATATAGAGCTCGAGGACGACGGCCGCACCCTGCGCTCCGTGTCCTTCGAGGGCGGCTGCGACGGCAACCTCAAGGCCATCGGCACCCTGTGCGCCGGCCGCCCGGTCGACGAGATCGTGGCCCTCCTCGAGGGCAACACCTGCGGCCGCCGGCCCACCTCCTGCGCCGACCAGCTCACCCGCGCCCTCCGGGCGGCCCAGGCGGAGGTGTAGCCCATGGCATCGACCCAGCGCCGGCCCACGCCGCGCCGGGCCGCCGGCCGCAGCGGCGCTCGCCCGGCTGCCGGCCGGACCCGCCCGGCCCCGTCCGGCAGCACCAGGCCCAAGACGCCCAAGACCCGGCCCGCCGCCACCCGCACGGCCGCCGGCTACGCCGTGCCGCGCCCCGAGGGTGCCGACCGTCCCGCCATCGACCGCCGCACCCTCATCAAGGGCGGCGCGGGCATCGGCGCCGTGGCGCTTCTCGGCTCGGCCCTGAGCTCCATCCAGGGCTGCTCGTCCAAGGGCCAGGCCGACACCCAGGCTCCCGACCCCGTGGTGGTCGACGAGGGCTCGGCCACGAGCGTCCTCGACTCCTACACCGCCGCCGACGCCGCCCCCGGCCTCACCCAGACCGGCGCGTGGACGCTGCCCCTGGGCACCGTGCTCACGCCGTCGGAGGGCCAGTGGATCGCCTGCACGCTCACCGGCGAGAACGCCAACCCGCCCGTGAGCGCCGGCGCGTTCTCCCTGGCCTCCGGCACGGTCCAGACCGTGGTGGAGCGCCCCCGCACCCAGGGTGCCACCTACGTGGTCTACGAGGCCCGCTGCTCCGACTCGGTCTACGCCTGGGTGGAGCTCGACACCGTCTCGGGCTCCTGGACCCTCTACGGCTCGGCCTTCTCGGGCGGCGCCCTCGCCGGCGAGCCCGTGGAGCTCTACTCGGCCGACACCGAGTGGGAGCCTCCCCTGATGGCGTGCTCCGGCGACGCCGTCGTGTGGCTCGTCATGCCCATGGCCTCCGGGTCGCAGTCCACCCAGGACTCCACCTGCCACATCTGGCGCGCCGGCCGGGCCGAGGGCTCTGTGGCGGTGACCTCCCACGGGCGTTTCGCCTGCGAGCCCACCGTCTCCGACGGCGTGGTCACCCTGGTGCCCCGCGTGCGCGAGGATGAGGGCGTCTACTACGGCATCACCGCCTACGACCTGGCGTCCGACCTCTCAAAGCAGGTGGACCAGCTCGTGCTGCCCCAGACCGTCAGGCCCTTCTCGGCCGTGCGCATGGGGGAGCGCTTCGTCTTCCAGATCGAGGCCAACTACCAGTCGGGCGGCCAGCTGGGCAAGATGGGCACCTACGTGTCGCAGGGGGACGGCTCGTTCGTCTCCGTGGCCCGCGAGCCCCTGGCGGCGCCGGCCGGCAAGGGCGACGTCTTCGTGGTGAAGGTGCGGGCCAGCTACGTGGTCGCCGACCTCGCCAACTCGACCTACGGCACCCTGGCCGCCGAGGACCGCGCCGTCGACTACGGCGAGTACCCGGCCCGCGTGGGAACGTGCGACACCTTCGTCACGTTCTGCACCGTCAAGGACCCCACCACCGGCTACCCCTCCGCGGTGTCGGTCCGGGCCTTCTCCGTGGCCTAGGCGGGCCGGTCCCTTTCACCCTTGTCACCCGTGCCCCCCTTTGGATGGAAATTCCCTTGCTGGGGTAGACTGGTATTTGTTCAGTTATATGGAACGGCCCGCGACACCGGGCCGTTGCACCGGTTTTTTGCGAGCAAGGGGGCCCTCCATGGCTTCAGACGCCAAGCGCATTCTGTTGGTTGAGGACGAGAAGGTAATCCGCGACGCCGTGCAGGCGTACCTGGAGCGCGAGGGCTACTGGGTGCGTTCCGTGGGCGACGGCCAGTCGGCCGTGGAGGAGTTCGAGAAGCACACCTTCGACCTCATCATCCTCGACCTCATGCTCCCCAAGCTGTCCGGCGAGCGCGTGTGTCGCGCCATCCGCGACACCTCCGACGTGCCCATCATCATGCTCACCGCCAAGGGCGAGGTGGAGGACCGCATCATCGGCCTCGAGCTCGGCGCCGACGACTACCTCATCAAGCCCTTCTCGCCCCGTGAGCTCGTGGCCCGCGTCCGTGCCCTGCTGCGCCGCGCCCGCGTGGAGGCCGAGCCCCAGATCGAGGTCCTGGACTTCGGCGACCTGGTCATCGACATCTCCGGCCACAAGGTGATGGTGGAGGGCAAGGAGGTCGACCTCACGGCCTCCGAGTTCAAGCTCCTCACCACCCTGGCCCGCTATCCCGGCCGTGTGTACACCCGCATGGAGCTCGTGGAGAAGGTCCTCGGCTACGACTTCGAGGGCTACGAGCGCACCATCGACTCCCACGTGAAGAACCTCCGCGCCAAGCTGGGCGACGACCCCCGCAACCCCAAGTGGCTCTACACCGTGCACGGCGTGGGCTACCGCTTCGAGGCCCCGGAGAAGCCGGCGGAGGAGCAGAAGTAGCCCATGGCCCGCGCCGACTCCCACAGCACCGCCCACGAGGGCCAGGACGGCCAGGAGCACACCGAGGGCCAGGGCGCCGCATGGCAGACCGGTAGGGCGGACGTCGGGCGTGGGCCGAGCTTCTCGAGCCGGCTCATCCTGTCGTTCGCCCTCACGGCGGTCATGACGGCCGCCCTGCTCGTGGCGGTGCTCGGCGTGGTGTGGGAGGGGCAGTTCCAGAGCTACACCCGCGACAACATGGAGCGCATGGCCTCCAACACGGCCAGCATGCTGGCCCGCGCCTACAAGGCCGCCGACGGCTGGGGCGCCTCCACCAACCAGGTGGTGAGCGCCGCGAGCGCCCAGGCGTCCGACGTGGGCATCCAGGTCATCAACGCCAACGGCACGATCATCTACGACGACACATGGCCCGCCTCGGCCGCCACCGGCGAGGACGGCGCGCCCTCCGTGTCGCTCGCCCCGGCCGCGCCGGAGTCTGCCGTCACGGCCCCCGTGGAGGTGGACGGTAAGCGCGTGGGCACCGTGCGCGTGTGGGCCTTCGGCTCCGACGCCCTGCTCACCAAGTCCGACGCCGCGTTCCGCAAGAATTCCTACGGGGCCATCGCGGCCGCGGCCTGCGCCGCCATGCTGCTCGCCTGCATCATGGGCGTGTTCATCTCGCACTCCCTCTCCAAGCCCATCCGGCGCATCGCGCAGGCCGCCAAGGCCCTGCGCAACGGCGACCTCACGGCCCGCTGCCGCGTGGACGGCGAGGACGAGATCGGCCGGTTGGGGGAGACCTTCGACGACATGGCCACGAGCCTCGAGCGCGACCTCACGATGGAGCACCGCCTCACCTCCGACGTGGCTCACGAGCTGCGTACGCCCCTCATGGCCATGCTCGTGAACGTGGAGGCCATGCAGGACGGCGTGCTGCCGGCCGACGACGAGCACCTGGCCCTCGTGGCCAGCGAGGTGCGCCGCCTGTCGCGCCTCGTGGACGCCATGCTGCGGCTCTCGCGCATCGAGAACGGGACCACGGCCGTCAAGCTGGAGACCTGCGACATCGGCGCGCTGGTGGGCGGCATCGTGGAGAGCCAGGAGGGGCTCTTCCGCGACCAGGGGCTCGAGCTCACCTACATCGGCCGCGCCCCCTCCGACGAGCTGCGCTGCGCGGCTGACCCCGACATGATCAAGCAGGCCGTCATCAACCTCATGAGCAACGCCATGCGCTACACGCCCGAGGGCGGCCACGTGGTGGTGTCCGTGGGCCGCGAGGGCTCCGACGTGGTCATCTCCGTGGCCGACACGGGCATCGGCATCGCCGAGGAGGACCTGCCCCGCGTCTTCTCGCGCTTCTGGCGCTCCGATGCCAGCCGCGAGCGCGTGAGCGGCGGCCTCGGCGTGGGCCTCTCCCTCGTGAAGGAGATCGTCTCCAAGCACAACGGCTTCGTGGAGGTGAAGTCGGAGCTCGGGCAGGGTACCGTGTTCATCGTCCACATCCCCGCCGAGCAGCCCTCCCACCGCGTCCGCGGCCTCGGGTCTACGCATTAGGGTTCCTCTACAATGGAGGGTCAGTGCGTCCGGAGAGAGGGGCGCCGAGGCCCACAGACGGGGGAGAGGACCCATATGGAGACCATGGACAGGCGGCCGGACGGCTCGGGCAAGGTCCGCGACATCTACGACTGCGGCGACAACCTCCTCATGGTGGCGAGCGACCGCATCAGCGCCTACGACTTCGTGCTGCCCGACGAGATCCCATCCAAGGGCGAGGTCCTCACCCGCATCTCGGCGTTCTGGTTCGACCGCTTCGCCGACCTTGTGCCCAACCACATGGTCTCCATGGACGTGGCGGACTTCCCCGAGGAGTTCTCCCGGTGGGCCGACTACCTGGACGGCCGCGCCATGCTCGTGAGGAAGGCCCAGCCGCTGCCCGTGGAGTGCATCGTGCGCGGATATCTCACCGGCTCCGGCAAGAAGACCTACGACGAGGACGGCACCGTGTGCGGTATCGCGCTGCCCGACGGCCTCCGGGAGGCCTCCAAACTGCCCGAGCCCATCTTCACCCCCTCCACCAAGGCAGAGCTGGGCGACCACGACGAGAACATCTCGTTCGAGCGGTGCGCCCAGATCGTGGGGCCCGAGGTGGCGGACCGTCTGCGCAGCCTCTCCATAGCCTTGTACAAGGCGGCTTCCGAGTATGCCGCCGAGCGCGGTATCATCATCGCCGATACAAAATTCGAGTTCGGACTCATCGACGGCGAGATCGTCCTCATCGACGAGTGCCTCACCCCCGACTCCAGCCGCTTCTGGCCCGCCTCCACCTACGTGGAGGGCGAGGTCCAGCCCAGCTACGACAAGCAGTACGTGCGTGACTGGCTGCGGGCCAACTGGGACATGGAGGGGGAGCCGCCCCACCTCCCGGCCGACGTGGTCGAGGGCACGGCCGCGCGGTACCAGGAGGCGTACGAGATCGTCTGCGGGGAGCCGTTCGTTCCCGCAAAGGAGCAGCATGTCTCAGCGTAATCCCAACAACGACCGCTCCCAGAAGCAGCGCACCGACGGCGTCTCGGGCATGACGCGCAAGGGCGCCTCCCGGGCCAAGCCGGTGTCCCAGGCGGGCTCCACGGTGCAGGTCGTGGAGCGCCGGTCCAAGGCTCGCTCCAAGGCCAACCCCGCCACCCTCTCCAAGGAGGAGAAGAAGGAGCTCAAGCGCCGCGAGCGCGACGAGCGCGACCGTGTGACGGTGGTCAGCAACATCCTGCAGCGCCAGGACCCGGCCTACGCCGGCCTGCGCCGCCTGTGGTGGATCCTCCTGGGGGCCGGCCTCGCCTTCACGGCCGTCTCCTGGATCTGCATGTTCATCGTCCCCGGCGCCTCCAGCGACCCGGGCACCCCCATGGGTATGGCCGCCATGGTCTGCATCATCCTGGCGTACGTGTGCATCATCGGCGGCTTCATCTTCGACTGGGTGAAGGTGCGCCCCATCCGCCGCAAGATCGAGGCCACCGTGGCCGGCATGACCGAGAAGCGCATGCAGCAGATCGTGGACGACGACTTCCGGCGCGAGGAGGAGGCCCGTCTGGCCCGCGAGCAGCGCAAGCGGGGTGCCAAGTAGGCTAGAATAGCCTTTGCACAACGCGCCTGTAGCTCAGGGGATAGAGCACCGCTCTCCTAAAGCGGGTGTCGACGGTTCGAATCCGCCCAGGCGCACCACGATAACCGCAGGCCGGGACCGCCAACGGGCGTCCCGGCCTTTTTGCTGCCGCGACCCGGCGGCCGGCCCCCTCTCCCGGCCGTCTCCCCTCGGCACCTGAACGCGTCTGAGGGCGCCCCCTTTCCCACCTGAACGCGGTTGAGGGCGGATTTGGCGCCCCTGAACGCGTCTGAGGGCGGATTCCGGCCCGTTCGGCCGTCCGGAGTCGCTCTCAACCGCGTTCAGGTGCCGAGGGGCACGGGGGACACGGGCGGCATGGGACGGCGGGGCAGGGGACGGCGGCAGGGGCTCGCGTGGGACAAAAGTGTCCGGGTGTTGGGACAAAAGTGTCCGACCAATGGGACAGACATGGGAAGGGGCCCGCGTCGTCGGATGCGCGGGCCCCTCGGGTCTCTCGATGATGCCGTCGGCTACTGAGTGTTGGAGTCCGAGCCGGTGTCGCCTGTGCCCTCGTTGCCGGTGTCGCCGCCCTGGTTGTCGGAGTTGCCGCCCTCGTTGCCGGTGTCGCCACCCTGGTTACCCGAGTTGTCGCCCGAGTTCCCGCCCTGGGACGGCGTCGTGGGGGTGGTGGGCTGCTGCGGGGTCGGCTTGGGACCCTTGCTGATGGTGAGCGAGATGGTGGTGCCGGCGGGCTGCTCGCCGTCGGGGGTGTACGAGATGACGCAGCCCTCGTCGACGGAGTCGCTGTAGACCGAGTTGCCCACCGACACGGCGAAGCCCGCGTTCTGCAGGGTGGAGGTGGCGCTGGACTCGGAGTAGCCGCGCACGTCGGGCACCGACTTGGAGTCCTTGCCCTTGGACAGGCTGTAGGTCACCGTGTCGCCCTCCTTGGCGGTGGTGCCGGCGGCGGGGGACTGGCTCACCACGAGGCCGCTGTCCACGGAGTCGCTGAACACGGAGTCGCCGGCCTTGGCCACGAGGCCGAGCTTGGAGAGGGCCTCCTGGGCCTGGTCGGGCGTCATGTTGTCGAGGGACGGCACCGTCACCTCCTGGGCCGGCTTCTTGCCCTTGGACACGGTGAGGTTGATCTTGGTGCCGCGCTCCTGGAGGGTGCCGGACTGCGGGTCCTGGTCGATGACCGTGCCCTCCTCGGCGGTGTCGCTGTACTCCTGGGTCACCGAGCCCACCTGGAAGAAGTCGGTCTGCTCGATGGCAGCCACGGCGGAGTCCTGGGTCATGGAGATGTAGTTGGGCACCGACTGGGTGGTGTTCTGGTTGCCCAAGGCAAAGTAAACGATGGCGCCGACGAGGGCGATGGCGGCGATCACGCCGACGATGATGCCCACCTTCTTGCCGGTGCCGCCGCCCGAGGGCTCGTCGTCCTCGTCATCGCTCTCCACCTTGGCGGCCACGCGGGTGGCGCCGGAGGGGTTGGAGACGCGGTTCATCTGCTGGGTGCCGCCGGCGCGGTTCATGCGGCTGGTGGGGCCGGCGGGGATCATCGTGGTGGCGTTGTTGGAGACCGAGACCACGCGGCCCGCCAGGTAGTCGGTGAGGGCGCGGCGCAGCTCGTCGGCGGTCTGGAAGCGCGCCTGCGGGTCCTTCATGAGGCACTTCATGATGATGGCCTCGAGCTGCGGGTCCACGTTGGGGTTGACCTGCGAGGGCGGCACGGGCTGCTCGTTGACCTGCTTGAGGGCCACCGAGATGGCGTCGTCCCCGTCGAAGGGCACCTTGCCGCAGCTGGCCTCGTACATGACGATGCCGAGGCTGTAGATGTCGGAGGTGGGGCCGAGGGGCTTGCCCTGGGTCTGCTCGGGCGAGACGTAGTGGGCCGTGCCGAGCACGGAGTTGTCGGCCGTGAGGTGGCTGTTCTTGGCCCGGGCGATGCCGAAGTCCATGACCTTGATGGTGCCGTCGGGCTGCACCATGATGTTCTGTGGCTTGATGTCGCGGTGGATGATGTCGTGCTTGTGGGCCACCGAGAGGGCCTGGCAGATCTGGGAGCCGATCTGGGCCACCTTGCGCGAGTCGAGGGCGCCGTGGGTGCGGATGCCGCTCTTGAGGTCGGTGCCGCGCAGGTACTCCATGACGATGTAGTAGGTGTCGCCGTCCTTGCCCCAGTCGAAGATGCCCACGATGTAGGGGCTCTGGAGGGCGGCGGCCGCCTGGGCCTCCTGCTTGAAGCGGGCGGCGAATGAGGGGTCGGCCGCGTACTGCGGCAGCATGGTCTTGATGGCCACCGTGCGCCCCAGGACCTCGTCGGTCCCGCGGTACACCGTGGCCATGCCGCCGATGCCGATCTTTCCCTGTACCTTGTAGCGTCCGCCAAGGATCCGCTCTGGCATATTCCGCTCCTGTTCCGTACGTGCCGGGGCCGTGGTGCTCGAGATGTGGGCGCCCTGCCTGTGTCCTGTTTTAACTGCGTTTGTGCCTGGTGCCGTCGATGTCTGTCAGTGGTGCGTGGGTGGTGCGGTCGTCTCCATCATGCCGCCGCCTGGATCTGGAGGGTCCGGGCGATGACCTTGCCGGCTATCGAGGTCGCCACGCCGCGGGCCTCCGCGTCGTTGGACCCCTCGATGCACACCGAGATGGCCAGGGTGGGCTTGTCGGCGGGTGCGAAGCCGATGAAGAGCGAGTTGATGCCGCTGCCGGTCTCGGCGGTGCCGGTCTTGCCGGCCACCGTGACGCCCGACAGCGAGGCCGCCCCGCCGGTGCCCGACTCCACCACGGAGACCATGGCGTCGGTGACCTCCCGGGCGGTGTCGGCCGAGATGGCCTGCCCGAGCGACTTGGGGGCGGTCTTTGAGATCTGGGTGCCCTCGGGGGAGAGCACGGAGTCGACGACGTAGGGGTTCATGACCACGCCGCCGTTGGCGATGGCGGCCGCCACCACGGCGTTCTGCATGACGGTGGCCTGGGGCCCGTTGGAGCCGGCGTGCTCGCCCACGGGCTGGCCGCAGCCGGCCCAGGCGGTCTCCCACTCGCTCATGTCGCCGGGGTTGGCCATGACGGAGGGGATGCACGAGAAGTCCAGGCCCAGGGAGCCGTCGTAGCCGAAGGCCTCGGCGTACTTGACGAGCTCGCCGGCGCCCTCCTGCACGGCGAGCTGGCCGAAGGCCACGTTGCTCGAGACGGCGAAGGCCTCGCGCAGGGTGAGGGTGCCGTACTCGCGGTCGCCGTCGTTGGTCACCGCGGCGCCCCCGATGTCCATGGAGGCCGGGGCGTCGAAGGTGGAGTCGAGCGAGAACGCGCCGGAGTTGAGGGCGGCCGAGAGGGTCACGGCCTTGAAGGTGGAGCCGGGCGCGTAGAGGGCCTGGGTGGTGCGGTCGACGAGGGCGCCGTTGCCGCTGGCGCCCGTGATGGCCGAGGCGAGGTCGTCGTAGGAGTAGGTGGGCGCGCTCGACTTGGCCAGGACGGCGCCGGTGGACGGGTCGAGCACCACGATGGCGCCCACCCGGCCGGCGAGGGCCTCGTCGGCCGCCTGTTGGATCTTGGAGTTGATGGTGAGCACCACGGAGTCGCCCGGCTGCTCGATGCCGGCGAGGGAGTTCATGGCCCCCTGCCAGCTGGAGTGGTCGGCGTGGCCGGTGAGGGCGTTGTTCATGGTGCTCTCGATGCCGGTGGCGCCGTACTGGGTGGAGAGGTAGCCCACGGTGTGCACGGCCAGGTTGCCGGCCGGGTAGCTGCGCACGTAGGTGCCGTCGGACTGCTTGAGCGACTCCGCCAGCGTCACGCCGTCCGACGTGATGATGGCGCCGCGCTGCACCTTGGCCGAACGGGCGATGGTGTGGTTGTTGGACGGCATGGACTGGTAGTCGCCGGCCTTGATGACCTGGATGAACGTGAGGTTGGCGATGAGCAGGGCGAAGAGCACCGTGAAGAAGGTGACGAGCGCCGTGAGGCGGTGCGAGAGGGCCACGCGGCCGAGCACGCCGGACTCGGGCGTCTCCATGCCGAAGCTCACCATGGCGTAGGGGCTGTCCTTGAGGGCGTCGTGCACCTGCGACACGCCGTTGGCGTGGAGCGCGGGGGTGACGGTGGAGCCGGCCACGCCCGAGCCGCTCACCAGCACGTTGTGGCCCGTGCCCTGGTCGCCGCAGCGCAGGAGCAGGCCCACGATGATGAAGCTGGCGAGCAGCGACGAGCCGCCCTGGCTCATGAAGGGCAGCGTCACGCCCGTGAGCGGCATGAACTTGGTGACGCCGGCCACGATGAGGAAAGCCTGGAAGCACACCGAGGTGGTGAGGCCCGTGGCGGTGAAGGCGGCCATGTCGCTCTTGGCGCGCGCCGCCGTGGCGAAGCCGCGCACGGCGAACAGCATGAACAGCAGGAGGACGGCGCTGGCGCCGAGCAGGCCCATCTCCTCGCCGATGGCCGAGAAGATGAAGTCGGACTCCACCACAGGGATGAGGCGGGGCATGCCGCGGCCCACGCCGGCGCCGAAGAGGCCGCCGTCGGCCAGGGAGTAGAGCGACTGCACGATCTGGAGGCCGCCGCCCTGGGCGTCGGCGAAGGGGTCGAGCCAGATGTTGAAGCGCACGCGCACGTGGTTGAACAGGAAGTAGCAGCCCACGGCGCCCACGGCGAGCAGGGCCACGGAGATGAGCACGTAGCTGGCACGGCCCGTGGTGACGTAGATCATCACCACGAAGATGGTGAAGAAGAGCAGGGCGCTGCCGAGGTCGCGCTCGAAGACCACGATGAGCAGCGACAGGCCCCACATGCAGAGCACCGGCGCGAGCATGCGCGGGCGCGGCAGGGTGAGCGGGCCGATCTTGCGGCTCGACACGCTCAGGAGCTCGCGGTTGGCCGCGAAGAAGCTCGCAAGGAACAGGACGATGGCGATCTTGGCCAGCTCGCCGGGCTGGAAGGAGAACGAGCCCAGCCTGAGCCACAGCTTGGAGCCGCCCTGCTCGGTGCCGAAGACCATGGGCAGCAGGATGAGCGCCACGCCGACGATGCCGATGGTGAACTTGTAGTCGGCCAGCTCGTCGAGGTTGCGCACCACGAACAGCGTGACCACCATGGCCGCCACCGAGAGGAACAGCCAGGTCACCTGGTTCATGGCCAGCGTGGGCGCCAGCCGTGTGACAAACGTGATGCCTATGCCCGACAGCACGAAGACGATGGGCAGGATGGCCGGGTCGGCCCCGGGGGCCAGCATGCGCACGGCCAGGTGCGCGGCGGCGAAGGCGGCGAACAGGCAGATGGGCACGGCCACGGTCTCGAAGGTGAGGGCCGCGCCGGTGTCCACCACGTACATGGCGTAGATGAGCAGCACGGGGACGGCGCCGGCGCAGAGGAGCAGGAGCTCGGTGGTGCGCCGGTTGGCCCCGCGCTCGAGGCGCTCCTGGGCGTAGGTGGAGACGTGTCCCATCATGACGCGGCACCTCCCTGGTCGCCGGAGCTCTTGAGCGTGTCGGCCGTCTCCTTGGCCTGGTCGGCGGCCTCCTGGATCTGGCGGCGGTAGTCCTCCACCGTGGTGCGGGCCTTGTCCTCGGACTCCACGGAGATGCCCTCGGAGAGGCGGCCCTGCACGGCCTCGGGCAGGGAGGCCACCGGGACGTCGGTCTCCTCCACGAGGTGGGAGAGGGGCACGCCGAGGAAGTCTCCCTCCATGCCCTGGTAGATGCCCACGGTGTCGCCGGAGGGGGCGAGGTAGAACGTGCTGTTGATGAAGAGGGAGAGTGCGGCGGCCGCCACGGCCAGGAAGGCCGCGAGCACGCCCACCCAGGCCAGGACCGCACGGCGGCGGCCGCGGCGGCGGATGTCCTCCTTGCCGTCGTTCCTGATGTCCACCACGATGACGGTCACGTTGTCGTGGCCGCCGGCGATGAGGGCGGCGGACACCAGGGCGTCGGCGCAGACCTGGGGGCTCGCCGAGGTAACGCAGATGTCCTCGATCTCGGCGTCCGTGATCATGGACGAGAGGCCGTCGGAGCACAGGATCACGCGCTCGCCGGCCTCGACGCCGATGGTGAAGTGGTCCGCGTACATGTCGGGGTCTGAGCCCAGGGCGCGGGTGATGACGGAGCGCGAGGGGTGCACGCGGGCCTCGTCGGCCGTGATCTCGCCGGCGTCCACGAGCTCCTCCACGAAGGAGTGGTCGTGGGTCACGCGCACGAGGGCGCCCTTGTGCAGCAGGTAGAGCCGCGAGTCGCCCACGTGGGCCACGGCCATGCGGTCGTCCTCGATGATGCAGGCCGTGGCGGTGCAGCCCATGCCCTCGCGGCCCCGCCCGGTCTCGGGGGCCGTGAGGACGTCCATGTTGGCCGCCTCGATGGCGGCTCCGAGCTGGGCGGAGTCCGCCGAGGAGGGCGCCTCCTTGGCGATGGTGTGGATGGCGATGGAGCTGGCCACCTCGCCGGCGGCGTGGCCGCCCATGCCGTCCGAGACGGCGAAGAGCGGCGGCCGGCAAAGGTAGGAGTCCTCGTTGTGGTCGCGGATGAGGCCCACGTCCGAGCGGGACCCCCATGCGAGACGCTGGTTGGACCCGGATTCGGAGTCCGATCCGGGTCTGCGTTCGAGGTCGAGCATGGGTCGGGAGGGGGCCGTTGCCTGGGTGACGCTCGCGGGCACGGGCAGGTGCTGCTCGTCCGTCATCGGCGGCTCACCCTAAGGACGGCGTCCCCCACCTGGAGGTCGTCGCCGTCGCGCAGGGTCACCGGCTCGGTCACGGTGCGGCCGTTGACCATGGTGCCGTTGGTGGACTCGAGGTCCTCGAGGACCAGGGCGGGCCCCTGGATGGTGAGGCGCGCGTGGTTGGCGCTCACGAAGGGCTCGTCGATGACGATGTCGCAGCTGGGGGAGCGGCCGATGACCACCGGCCCCAGCATGTCCACGTGCAGGCCGCGCAGGTTGCGGGGACCCTTCTCGAGGTCGAGGGTCCAGATGGCGGAGTCCTTGCGCTGCCCCTTCACCAGGCCGATGCCGGTGCGCATGACGGCGAAGAGGAAGAGGTAGAGCAGCACCACCAGGAGGATGCGGCCCGCGAACAGGACGATGTCGATCATCAGCCCTCCCGGAACTCGAGGTTCGTGAGGCCGAGGGTGATCAGGTCGCCGTCACGAAGGGCGCACTGGTCGACGTCGACGTCGTTGACCAGCGTGCCGTTGGTGGAGTTGAGGTCGGTGATGGTCCAGCCGGACCCGTGGTGCGAGAGCTCGGCGTGGCGCCGGCTGACGTTGGGGTCGCGCAGGACGATGCCGCCGGTGGTGCGCTCGCGGCCGATGACGCAGCGGTCGGAGGTGCACGAGTAGGTGCGGCCCGACTGGCGGTCGATGAGCAGGGCGCCCACGGGCGTGGAGGCCGGGCGCTGGTTGGCGTGGGGGTTCACGAGGGGCACGTTGCGGCGCTGGGTGGCCGGCGCGGGAGCCGGGGCCGGGGTCGCCGCAGGGGCCGGGACGGGTGCGGGGGCCGGGGCGGCGAGGCGCTGGTCGTTGTGGCGGGCGCGGGCCTGCTGGGCGCGCACCTCGTCGGACGGCGCGACGGAGCCCATATAGCCGGCGCGGGGCTGGGCCGGGGGCACGGGCGTGCCCGGGCTGCGGTAGCCGGCGGGCAGGGGCGCCGCGGGGCCGTGCTCCATGGCGTAGGCGTCCTCCACGACGTCGAGCACGGTGTCGGGGCTCATGACGTCCAGGCCGTCCTGGGAGGGGTCGGCCGCCGGGGTGCCGATGGGCCCGAGCCCGAGGTCGAGGTCGGCCGCCCGGGGCTCCTGGCGGGGCTGGCCCGCGGGGGCGCCGGTGTAGGCGCGCTCCTCCTCCCGCAGGCGGTCGAGTGTGCGGGCGTCCACGTTCTCGGCGAAGACCGAGAACTTCCCGTGCTTGAGGGCGGGGTCCACCATGAAGCGCACGAGGGGCTGGCCCACGAAGGTGTAGCCGCGCCGCTGGGCGTGGGCCTCCAGGAACAGGGCCGTCTCCTCGGTGAGGGTGGCGTAGAGCGGGCGCATGGCGGCGTCGTCCGCCTGCGACACGAGCACGGTGAAGAGTGCCGGCGCGGTGTCCACGCCGTTGATGACGTAGGTCTCGTTCTCCATCTCCGACGAGGCCTTCTTGGCGAGCTTCTTGAAGGAGAGGGGTGCTGCGGCCTGGGACGACGATCCGAAGATGCCTGCTATACGCTCTTCGAACACGTTAAGAAAGTTCACGGTCTTCCCCTTCCCGACGCAATTCGGGAGGCCCGAACAACGTGATCGCGACGATCATAAGTACCGTAGAGCCTAACGCAAGGCCCATGGCGGCGCCCGACGGTGCGCCCCATATCCCGCCAAACTCCAGACCCCCCGCCAGGGAGCAGCCCACGAGCGTGACGACGAGCGCGAGCACCTGCCCCGCTGCCGCGGCGCCCTCGGACCCCCTGCGCCCCATGGCCGAGGCCAGGGCGGCCGCCCCCGCCGAGAAGGCCGCGGCTGCCCAGGGGCCCGGCGAGGCCAGGGCGGCCGGCACGGAGGCGACGGCCTGGGCCACGGCGGCGGGGTCCGCCGACCAGAGCGCCCCCTGACCGGTGACCGCCCAGGTGACGACGGTCGCGGCGGCCGCCGTTCCGGCTGCGGCGGCGGGCTCCAGCGCGAAGCCGGCCAGGGCCGGGCACACGGTCCATGCGCCGAGGGCCGGCGCCGCCAGGACCGCGGGGGCCAGCGGCGCTCGGCCGCCCGCGAGGCGTAGGGGCACGAACCCGCAGGTCACCGCGACGGCGCAGCCGACCACGGCCTGGGCGGGCAGCCCGGCGGCGATGCCGGCGGCCGCGCACGCGACGCCGGCGAGGGCGAGCCCCGCGGCGCAGGCCGCCGTGGGCACCGCCGCCCCGGCCACGGCGGCCGCCACGATCAGGCAGACCACGGCCACGGGCCCGAGGCCGGCGAGCGGGGCGGCGCACTGCCATGCCAGCGCGGCGGTGCAGCCGGCCGAGGCCAGGCGGGCGGCCGCGGCGGGGAGCCAGGGGATGCGGCGGCCGGGCGGGTCGAGGGCGCGCCAGGCGTCCTCGTCGAAGGGTTCCTCGTCGGAGCCCTCGTCGTCCAGCAGCGAGACGATGGAGTCGCGGCCCTCGTCGGGGTCGCCGAGGGAGGGCAGCACCTCGCCGGCGAACTCCTCGGGGTCGGTCATGCGGCCGGCGGGGGAGGGGGCGAGGGCCGTCTGGAATGCCAGGGTGGCGGGGCCGGCCAGGCCCTCCTCGGCGTCGGAGAGCGGCGGCGCGCCCTTCTCGATGAGCTTGAGGGAGGCGGCCGGCGTGGTCGCCTCGAAGGGCCGCAGGCCGGTGAGGGCCTCGTAGCAGACGGCGGCCAGGGCGAAGACGTCGGTGCGCTCGTCGACGAGGTCGCCGGAGAGCTGCTCGGGGGGCATGTAGCCCACGGTGCCGCCCCGGGCCCCGCCCCAGCCGGCGGCGCTGGCGATGGAGGCCATGCCGAAGTCCGCGAGCTTCACCGAGCCGTCCCGGGCCACCATGACGTTGGCCGGCTTGATGTCCAGGTGCAGGACGCCGTTGTCGTGGGCGTAGGCCAGGGCGGCCGCCACGGACCTCAGCACGTGGGCCACCTCGCACCAGATGAGGACGCCCCCCTCCACCCGGGCCATGAGCTCGGCGAGGGTCACGCCGTCCACGTACTCCATGACGATGTAGGCGTAGCGGTCGTCCACGGCGAAGTCGTGGACCGTGACGATGTTGGGGTGGGTGAGGAAGCTGGAGGCGCGGGCCTCGGTCAGGGCCTCGTCGACCACCGACGCGGCGTCGCCCTCGGCGTCCAGCGGCAGGCACTTCACGGCCACGCGCCGCTGCAGGCGCACGTCCCAGCACACCAGGACCGACCCGAAGCCGCCGGTATCGCGCAGCTCTATGGTGCGGTAGCGGCCCAGGAGCAGGGCCGGCGATGTCTGAGTCTCCATGGGCGAGTCCTCGGGTGCGGTTGGGGTGTGGTGGGGCCGCCTGACCGCACCAGTGTACCGCGGGTGCCCCGGTTGGGGGCGGCCCGCCCACGGCGGAGGCCCCTGTGGCATGGATGCGGCCCCCTGCCGCGCCCGCCGTCCCATGCCGATGCCGCCTTTGGCATGGTCCCGTCCGTCACCAGAACCGGTGGGGGCCCAGCATGACCGCCCGGAGGCACCGGCGCTGCCAGGTGAAGCGGTCGTCGGGGTGCCACGACAGCCCCAGCCGCTCGGCCAGCCGGGCGCAGGCCATGGAGAAGAGCCGCTCGTCGTGGACGACGGCCGAGGTCCACGGGCCCACGTCTATGCCGAGCAGGTCCGAGGCCAGCTGCCTCTGTCGGTCCTTGATGGCCTGCTCGCGGTTGTCGTGGAACTCGGTGCTGTCGTACTCCACGCCAGCACCGGCGTCGGGCCAGTAGAGGTCCACGAGCATCGACCGTTGGCCCCCGACGGCCCGGCTGAGCTCGTCCGGGAGTTCAATTTTGGCGTTGAGCTCGGGTTTTGGCAGCCCCATGCCCCCATGGGCGGGCTTCAGGGCGAGCATGACCGTCAGGGCGGTCTCCATGGGGGAGCGCGAACGGTCGGCGACGGCGCCCAGGGCCTCCTCGAGCACGGCCCTGCCCTTTGCCGCGGGGGCTTTCCGGCAGAGTTCCTCCACGGCACCTGCGGTTATCAGGGGGTCGCGGGGGAGGCACCGGCCGATCGCCGGGTCGCACAGGTAGCTCGCCGCCATCGTGCACCCGAGCGCCGCCGTGCCGGCCACCCCGAGCGTCGCGGCCCTGAGCAGCAGGTAGAGCCCGGGTGTCGGCACGTGGACCGGGTCGCCCCCCGCAAGGGGCCCCTCGACCCGGAGCAGAGGGGACATCGGCGTCTCGAAGGCCGGCGTACGGTGGGGGACCGCGCCGTCCCGTCGGCAGCGGTCGTGCCCCGGGGCCACCATGAGGTGCACCGGCAGCCGCTGCGTGTCGGGGAGGCCGGCGAGGCTGCGGGCGAACGGGCCCATCTCGCTGTACCACGGCAGGTCGCGAACGGCGTCGGCCTGCCGTGCCGTGCACGTGGCCTCCCCCATGATGCGGTCCGCCTCTTCCTTCGGGATCGGTGTGAGCGGGGCTCGTGAGGCGTATGCGATCCAAGCACCCAGGTCGGTCAATACGGTACTCATGGGAATCAGTATGCACTAAATATGCCGGTTTATATTGGACTTCTCAAAAATCGTTTGACAAAAACCCGACAATCGCCCGACCGTTCCCCGACGGGGCCTGTCAGGTGCCGAGGTAGGGGTGTCCGGGGACGGGGCCGCGGGAGGCGCGGCGGCACAAAAAAAGAGCCCCGGGGGGCTCTGGAAGTGCGATGGTGCGGGCGAAAGGACTTGAACCTTCATGAGGGAACCCTCATACGGACCTGAACCGTACGCGTCTGCCAATTCCGCCACGCCCGCGTGAGTCGAAATTATACACGTCCGTCGCTCGGAGGCAACGGTTTTTTAGACAACGGCCGTTCGGACCCCAGGGGTGCGGGGTCGAGCCGCCATGCCAAAGCGGCCTTTGGCATGGACCTGCCGCCGCCAGGGCGCCCTGAGGCCCCTCGCAAGACCCCTCAACCCATGCCAAAGCGGCTTCTGGCATGGGCCCGCTGCCCGCCGACCCCCTGCGGCCCATGCCGGAGACGCCTTTGGCATGGAATCGGCGCGCCGGAGGTGCCGCTTTTGCCGAGAGACCCATGCCGGAGAGGCCTTTGGCATGGAGGGAGGCGCGACAAGGGCCCGCACCGCGGCATCCCACGGCACGGGCCCCGATGAAGGTCGCTGTATGAAGGTCGCTGGGCGGCGGCCGCAGCCTACTCGTCGTCCTCGTCGTCGCCGCCAAAGATGCCCGAGAAGATGCCGTCGTCCTCGCCGTCACCCTTGGGGTGGTCGAAGTACATCCTCTTGGTGCGGCGTTCGAGGATGAAGGCGATGAGCAGGCACAGGGCGATGCCGCCGATGAAGATGGCGGCCACGCCTGCGCGGGTGTCGAAGAGCCAGGTCACGAAATCCATGGGGGAACCTCTCATGCAAAAGGGCCTGCGGGCCCGTCCGGTGGGGCCGGGCGCGTAGGCGCAAGTATATACTGGTGCGTCAGGCCGCGCAGGTGCCGCCTGCCCAGCCGCAGGTACGGCGCCCGACGGCGCATCAAACGAGCCCTAGCGAAAGTGGGTCACCATGCTCGACATCAAGTTTGTTCGCGAGAACCCCGACGCCGTGGACGCCTCCATGGCCTCCCGCAACGGCTCTTGGGACCGCGACCGCTTCTTCGAGCTCGAGGCCGAGCGCCGCTCCGTGATCGCCGAGGTGGAGGGCCTGCAGGCGCGGCGCAACAGCGCCTCCAAGGAGATCGGCCGCCTCATGCGCGAGGGCAGGCGCGACGAGGCCGAGGCTGCCAAGGCCGCCGTGGCCGCCGACAAGGAGCGCATCGCCGAGCTCGACGCCCGCCGTGGCGAGGTCGAGGAGGCCCTCACCGACCTCATGAGCCACATCCCCAACATCCCCGACGAGTCGGTGCCCTATGGCAAGGACGACAGCGAGAACGTCGAGGTCAGGCGCTGGGGCACCCCGCGCGAGTTCGACTTCGAGGCCAAGGCCCACTGGGACCTGGGGCCCGATCTGGGCATCATCGACTTCGAGCGCGGCGTCAAGATCGCCGGCAGCCGCTTCTACCTGCTGGGCGGCATGGGCGCCCGCCTGGAGCGTGCACTCATCAACTTCTTCATCGACATGCACATCAAGGCGGGCTTCAAGGAGTGGTGGCCCCCGGTGATCACCAACGCCGCCACCCTCTACGGCACCGGCCAGCTGCCCAAGTTCGAGGACGACCTCTACCACGTGGAGCCCAACCTGTACCTCATCCCCACCGCCGAGGTCATGCTCACCAACATCCACCGCGACGAGATCATCGACGGCTCCAAGCTGCCGCTCAAGTACACCGCCTTCACCCCGTGCTTCCGCGAGGAGTCGGGGAGCGCCGGCCGCGACACCCGCGGCATCATCCGCGTGCACGAGTTCGACAAGGTGGAGATGGTCAAGTTCGCCCGCCCCGAGGACTCCATGAACCAGCTTGAGGCCATGACCCACGAGGCCGAGCTGTGCCTCCAGGCCCTCGGCCTGCCCTACCACGTGGTCACGCTTTGCTCGGGCGACCTGGGCTTCTCGGCCGCCAAGACCTACGACCTCGAGGTCTGGCTGCCCAGCTACGGCGACTACAAGGAGATCTCCAGCTGCTCCAACTGCTGGGACTTCCAGGCCCGCCGCGCCAACATCCGCTACAAGGACCCCAGCGAGTTCAAGGGCACCCGCTACGTGCACACGCTCAACGGCAGCGGTCTGGCCGTGGGCCGCGCCATGGCCGCCATCATCGAGAACTACCAGAACGAGGACGGCACGGTCACGGTCCCCGAGGCCCTCGTGCCCTACATGGGCGGGGTCACCGTCATCGAGCCCGAGGAGGGCGTGAACGCATAACAGGGTCTTTCACCTGTGTCTTTGCGCCCCCGCAACCCAAAGTTGCGGGGGCGTTCCCGTTTCTCAACCCAAAGGTGGTGGCCTGCAACCGGCCGTCGCGGCACGGTGGTCCCATCCGTCCGGCCACGTACAGGAAGGCACCGACCATGAACGTCTCCATTGCCCAGCGCCTGGCCACCCTGCGGCGCGAGCACGGTCTCACCCAGGAACAGCTCGCCGAGAGGCTCGGGGTCTCGCGGCAGGCGGTCTCCAAGTGGGAGCGCACGGAATCGAGCCCAGACACGGACAATCTCATCGCGCTCGCCCGGCTCTACGGGGTGACCCTGGACGAGCTGGTGTACGGGCCGGCCGGAGGAGAGGGTCCGGAGGGGCCGGCGGCCGAGGAACCGGTCGAGGCCGCGGCGGGAGCCGGCGACGCCGTCGAGTGCTCGTGGGACGACGGCGTGCGGGTGACGTCGGCCGACGCGTCGGTCTCCGTGGGGTGGGCCGGCGTGGACGTGCACGACCGCCGCACCGGCGACCACGTGGAGGTGGGCCCCGGCGGCATCCACGTGAACGCGTCCGACGGCGAGCATACCGTGCGCACCGAGGAGGACGGCTCGGTGTGGATCGACGACGAGCGCTACGACAGCTGGGCGGACGCCCACCGGGCCGAGGGGCACGGGTCCAAGCCGCGGGCGTTCGTCTCGCGCATCCCCTATGCGCCGCTGGCCATTATCGCGTTCCTCTGGCTCGGGCTCTTCGAGCAGCGCTGGGATGTGGGCGGCTGCCTGCTTGCCGTCATCCCCGCCTGGGAGAGCCTGTGCTCCGTGGCGAACGCCGTGGTGCGCGGCAAGCGCGGGCGCAAGCTGCGCGGGGCCGTGGCCGGCCTGTGCTTCTGGCTGGGGCTCTCGGGCTTTCTCGTGGTGGGGCTGCTCGAAGGGGCGTGGCATCCGGCGTGGGGCCTCATTCTCATGGGGCTGGCGGTGTCGCTGCTGGTGGACGCCCTGTGGCCGCGCCTTGCCGACGACACCGGGGAGGAGGCGCCGGCCGAGTAGCAGGCCCCCTGTCCCATCACCCGGACACTTTTGTCCCAAATCGCCGGCTTGGGCCCTACCCCTCCTACCCGTTTCCGCCCCCGCGGAAGAGGCGGCTCAGGTAGTCCGCGGCGCCACGGCGCACGGAGTCGAGCAGGCTCGGGTGCGCGGCCGACCAGTCCACCGGGTGCTTGAGCAGCCACTCCCGGGCAAAGTCCACCACGCCCTCGCCGTGGCCGGGGTTGAAGGTGTCCTCGCCGGGCACGGGCACGTTGACCGCGACGTCGGCCGCCTGGGCGTAGAGGATCTCGAGCTGTTGGGCGCCGTAGTCCATGCACTTGCCCATGACGTTGAGGATGGAGAGGTCGTTCACGGCCTTGTAGGTCTTGAGCATGTGCACGCCCACCACGGCGTCCACCGCCGAGCGGTCGAACAGCGGCGTGGGCAGGTTCATGCGGCGGCCGCCGTCCACCAGGGTGCGGCCTAGGAAATGGACGGGTTGCACCACCAGCGGGTATGCGCCCGACGCGGCGATGCAGGTGGCGAGGTCGTGGTCGCCCGGGACGGTGGTCCAGGCGCCCGGCCCCTCGAAGAAGCCGTCCGTGCCGGTGAACACCACGAGGTCGCCGGTGATGATGTCCACCGATGTGATGGCCAGGGGCATCTTGAGGTCCGAGAAGGTGGTCACGCCCGCCTCCTCGAGCAGGGGGCGGACCTGCTCCACCAGCACGCCGTTGTCCACGAAGCCCTGGCGGGTGACGGCCGAGATCACGTGGCGGCGCATGTTCTTGACGATGCCCGCCTCCTCCACGCTGACGTCCATCTTGAGCAGGAGGTCCTCGATCTGGGTGGAGGAGAGCCCCGCCGCGGTGAGCGTGGCCACGAGCGAGCCCATGGACGTGCCCGCCACCGCGCCCACGGGGATGCCGTTGGCCTCCATGTCGGCGAGCACCGCCACCTGGGCGTAGGACCGCCAACCGCCGCCGGCCAGGGCGAGACCCACACCATCAACCTTGTTAGCCGCCATAGGACCTCCCTCTTTTTTGTGAACGAGACCTTTCTACCGCCGCCTGCCGCCTCTAAACAGAACATATGTTCGTATTTAGGGTATACTCCTGTCAACACCGAGAGGAGAGCCCGTGAGCCGTTGCCCCGCAGCCCTTGCCCGCCCCCTGGCACCCGTGGTGCCCCTGTCACCCGGCCTGCAGGGGCCCGACGGCCCGTCCGTGGCCGTGGCGGACCTCGGCCACGCTGTCGCGGTGCTGGAGCGGGTGGCGTCCGGGGCGCAGGGGCCATGGCGGCGCGCGGTTACGGTGCCCAAGGGGGAGCCGCTCCGGGCCGCCCTGCGATGCCCCGAGGGGTGCGAGGTCCAGACGCTGGTACAGGACCTCTCGGCGCCCGGCGCCACGTTCGACGACCTGCTCGGGCTGCTCATGGCGGCCCGGGTGCCGTGCTCGGTGCGGGGCGACCCGTTCTGGCTGTAAGGTTTCTGGCTGTAAGGCGCCCGGCGGCACGACCCGGATTGGGGGCGCTTTCGACCGGCAAGAAAAAAGGCCCCGGAGGGCCTGGAAGATCGAGTGGTGCGGCGTACAGGATTCGAACCTGTGACGTTCTGATTCGTAGTCAGACCCTCTATCCAGCTGAGGTAACGCCGCGACTGATATTGAGTATCGTGGTAGGGTCCTCGTTTGTCAACCACCGAATACCGCCTTTTTCAGAGGCGGCGTCCGGCACCCGCCCGCTTCGTCCGAGGAGGCCCGTCATGGGAGCCCGTTTCGTCCATCGCTGCACCCACGTGCTCGACAAGGAAGCCACCGTCGCGTTCTATGAGAAGGCCCTCGGGTTCAAGGTGGTGAGGGAGTCCGGTCCCGAGGACGGATCGTGGACCAACACCTTCATGGAGAACGACGACTCCCCGTTCCAGCTGGAGCTCACGTGGAACCGCGGCCGCACCGAGCCCTATGACAACGGCGGCAGGGACACCCACATCGCGTTCCGCGTCTCGGACTACGACGCCTATCACCGCCTCCACGAGGAAATGGGCTGCATCGTGTTCGAGAACCCCAAGATGGGCCTCTACTTCATCGCGGACCCCGACGGCTGCTGGGTCGAGATCCTACCGGAGGACTGAGGCCCCGCGGGGAGGCTGCATAACCGGTGGCCACCGGTGCATGGGGGTGCGTGGGCAACCGGGCGCCTCTCCCGTGCGCCCGGCCCAGACCAGCAAGAAAAAAGGCCCCGGAGGGCCTGGAAAATCGAGTGGTGCGGCGTACAGGATTCGAACCTGTGACGTTCTGATTCGTAGTCAGACCCTCTATCCAGCTGAGGTAACGCCGCGTGCGAGAAATAGTATGTAACGGCGGTCCAAGGGTGTCAAGGACGAATTTTATTCAGCTTGGATACGGCTTCGTGCATGGGGACGGCGGTCTGCCGGGGCGCCGGAAAACAAGAGCAGCCCGCAGGCCACGGGGGCCTGCGGGCTGGGGCAGTCACTGGCGGAGAGCTGGGGATTCGAACCCCAGATAGGATTGAGTCCTATACTCGCTTAGCAGGCGAGCACCTTCGGCCTCTCGGTCAGCTCTCCGGGTGCGCACCCCATCATAACCCATCGCCGCGTCCCACTACCCGGACACTTTTGTCCCAATGGTCGGGCACTTTTGTCCCACGGGTTCACCGTCCCCTAACCCAAGGAGGCCCGGGACACGACTCCCCTCGACACGCCGGTAAGGCGCTCGATCGACCGGACGGTCATCCCGCCCTTCCGGAGGGTCGCCAGCGCGAGGTCCCGCTCGCCCCTCGCCATCGCCTTGACCTCCTTCGGGTCCGTTCCGCCCAACAGGCTGCGCGCCATCTCGAGAAGCGCCTCGGGTTGCACGTCCCTCTGGCGAACGGTCCCCGGAGCCGGCGGCGGCCCCTGGCCGGCGTGGGCCTCCTCAAAACCGTCCCACCCGCCAAAAAGGTCGAGCAGCCGCTCCACGTCCACACGGCCGCACCCCTCCATCACCTCGTGGTAGCTGCTCCACGGGTAGGCGTTGGTGGGGGAGAGCCCCGCCCGCTCCGGATTGCGGTGGACGTAGGGGACGAGGGTCAGCAGGTACCCGTCGTCTTCCACCGGAAGTCGCAGGTAGCGGCCCTGGAAAAGATGTCCCACACGGTCGTGCCGATGGTTGAACACCCGGGCGTAGGTAGAGTTCACACGGTGCATGAGTCTCGGGATGTCGTCCGCGTCCCCCTCGGCGACCATGTGGAAGTGGTTGTCCATGAGGCACCATGCGAGAAGCCCCACGTCGTTGGCCTCCAGGCCCTCGTCGAGGATTCTCAGGAGCTCGCGGCGGTCGTCGTCGTCCTCGAAGACGATCTGCCTGCCCGACCCGCGGGTCGTGATGTGGTAGATGTCCGAGCTGCTCTGTCGTCTGGCAAACGGCATGGGACCCTCCTTTACTCGCCGGCCCAGGCGTGGGCGGGCGGTGCGGGAGGGGGTGGGGAGAGAATATCTCACGGGGCGTGCCGCGGCTGTTAATAAGGGACACTTCGCGGAATGTTCAAAAGTACAAACCGATGGGAAGTTTTGTCGATAAGTGTAAAAGCGGCAAAGTGGGACAAAAGTGCCCGACCATTGGGACAAAAGTGTCCGGGTGGTGGGACGGCGGTTCAGGTTGTGATGCCGCCGCACGCGCTGTCGCAGGGGATGTCCCCGCGGCCTTGCAGCGGGTCCCAGGAGAAACCCTGCAGCAGCTCCGTCGGCGTCGTCGGGGAGTCGTCGTCCGTCAGGCCGGCCGCGTGGGCCAGGCGCCCCACCACGGCCTCGGGCCGCACGCCGCGGGCCCGGATGGCGCCCAGGTCGAGGTCGCCGTCGCGCTTGGAGAGGCGCCGGCCGTCGGTCGCCACCAGCAGCGGCACGTGGGCGTACTCCACCTCGGGCAGGCCCAGCAGGCGCTGCAGGTAGCGCTGCCTCGCGGCGGACCCCAGCAGGTCGCGGCCGCGCACCACCTGCGTCACCCCCATGGCGGCGTCGTCCACCACCACGGCCAGCTGGTAGGCGGTCACGCCGTCGCTCCTCCGCACGAGGAAGTCGCCGCACTCCCGGGCCAGCACCTCCCGGTGCCTCCCCGCCACGAGGTCGTCCACCTCCACGGTGCCGGCCGGGTCGTCGGCGTCGGGCACCGCCAGCCGCACGGCCGGCGCCCGCACCGCGCTCCGGCGCGCCACCTCCTCGGCAGAGAGCCCGCGGCAGGTCCCCGCGTACACGTAGGTGCCGTCGCTCGCATGGGGCGCGCTCGCCGCGTGGAGCTCGGCCCGCGTGCAGAAGCACGGGTACGTGAGCCCCAGCCCCGCAAGCCGTGCCAGCGCCTCCTCGTAGGCGTCGCCGCGCCGGCTCTGGAACACCGGGTCGCCGTCCCAGTCCAGGCCCAGCCACCGGAGGTCGTCCATGATGGCCTCCGCGCGCCCCGGCACCTGGCAGCGCGGGTCGAGGTCCTCCACCCGCATGACCACCGACCCGCCGCGGCTCCGGGCGCCCAGCCAGGCCATGAGCGCCGAGAAGGCGTTGCCCAGGTGCATGCGCCCGGAGGGGGAGGGGGCGAAGCGGCCCACGACGGCCCCTCCGCCCCCACGGCGCGCCGACCCGTGGCCGGGCGCGGTCAGGTTGTGCGAACTGTCTCCTGCGGGAGTGTCCAACGGGCCTGCCTACATCGCCTTCGCGGGCGCCACGAACGTGCGGGCGGCGTACTTGGTGTCGAGGCTGAACAGGCCGTCGGGGGAGCCGCCGAACAGCTCGTAGTCCTTGATCATGTCCTCGGCGTTGATCTCCTCCTCGCCCTGCTCGGAGATGTACCAGTCCAGCAGCTTCATGGTGCGGTAATCCTTGGCGGCCGCGGCGGCGGCGTAGCAGTCGTTGATGCAGGAGGTGATGTAGTGCTCGTGCCCGAGGCCGGCCTTGAGCGGGGCGATGTCGCTGTCAAAGGCCATGGTGGGCTGCTCGATGCCCAGCATCTTCACGGGGTAGTTGTTGTCGAGCAGGTAGCGGCGGAGGATCTTGGCGTGGGCCACCTCCTCCTCAACCTGGACCATGTACCAGTTGGCGTAGCCCTTGAGGCCGCGCTCCTCGTAGTAGTCGGCGAAGGTGAGGTACAGGTAGGCGCTGTAGAGCTCCTTGTTGATCTGGGTGTTGAGGAGCTCTCCGAGGTGCTCGTCGATGACCATGGGTTTTCCTTTCTGCTTGCTTGGGGTCTGGTCCCCTCACATATACCCGTGATTCTAACGCCCGTCGCATCCTGCGCTTTGGGTGAATACCGGCCCGGCCTCTGGGTGGCCGGTCTCGCTGGGGGCAATATTGGTTGGTGTCGGCGCATGTGGGTCGCTGGCAATACATCGCGGCCCGTCGATCTGTGCCGCTCACTACCAGAGGAGGTCTGGCGCCCGTGAAAGGCATCATTCTCGCCGGCGGATCCGGCACCCGGCTCTACCCGTTGACCGAGGTCACGTCCAAGCAGCTGCTCCCGGTCTACGACAAGCCCATGATCTACTACCCGCTCTCCGTCCTCATGATGGCGGGCATCCGCGAGATCCTGGTCATCTCGACCCCGGCGGACCTGCCCAACTTCGAGCGGCTCCTGGGCGACGGCAGCCGCTTCGGCATCGAGCTCTCCTACGCCGAGCAGCCCAGCCCCGACGGCCTGGCCCAGGCCTTCATCATCGGCGAGCGGTTCGTGGGCGACGAGCCGTGCGCCCTGGTGCTGGGCGACAACATCTTCTACGGCGAGGGGCTCAAGAAGGTGCTGCGCGGGGCCGTGGCCCACGCCGAGAGCGAGGGCGGCGCCACGGTCTTCGGCTACCACGTCGACGACCCCGAGCGCTTCGGCGTGGTGGAGTTCGACGACGACTACAACGTGGTCTCCATCGAGGAGAAGCCCTCCCGGCCCAAGAGCTCCTACGCCGTCACCGGCCTGTACTTCTACGACGGCCGCGTGACGGACCTGGCTAAGCTCGTGGAGCCCAGCGCCCGCGGCGAGCTCGAGATCACCGACCTCAACCGCCTCTACCTCGAGGACGGCACCCTCTCCGTGGTGACGCTGGGCCGCGGCTACGCCTGGCTCGACACCGGCACCATGGAGAGCCTCTACGACGCCGGCGACTTCGTGCGCGCCGTGGAGCGCAGCCAGGGCCTGCCGGTGTGCGTGCCCGAGGAGGTGGCCTTCGAGAACGGCTGGGTCGACCGCGAGGCGCTGCTCGCGGCGGCCGAGCGCTACGGCAAGAGCGAGTACGGCAGGCACCTCGCCGAGGTGGCCGAGGGCCGTCTCGTCCCCCACCACATCAGCGAGTGACAGTCCCCGACCGAGGAACGAGGAGCACCCATGCAGGAGACCTTCTCCCCTAGAAACATCGTCGTCACCGGCGGCTGCGGGTTCATCGGCAGCAACTTCGTGCGCTGGGTCGCCGAGAACCACCCCGAGACCCACGTGACCGTGCTCGACAAGCTCACCTACGCCGGCAACCCCGAGAACATCGCCGGCCTGCCCGCCGAGCGGGTGGAGCTCGTGGTGGGCGACATCTGCGACGCGGAGCTGCTGGAGCGGGTGGTGCCCGGCCACGACGCCATCGTGCACTACGCCGCCGAGAGCCACAACGACAACTCCATCTCCGACCCGGAGCCCTTTGTTAGGACCAACGTGGAGGGGACGTTCCGGCTGCTGGAGGCCGCCCGCAGGCACGGGCTGCGCTTCCACCACGTGTCCACCGACGAGGTCTACGGCGACCTCGCCCTGGACGAGCCGCGGCGCTTCCGCCCCGACGACCCCTACCGCCCGAGCTCGCCCTACTCCAGCTCCAAGGCGTCGTCGGACATGCTCGTGAGGGCGTGGCACCGCACCTACGGGCTGCCCGCCACCATCTCCAACTGCTCCAACAACTACGGCCCCTACCAGCACGTCGAGAAGTTCATCCCCCGCCAGGTCACCAACCTGCTCTGCGGGGGCCGCGCCAAGCTCTACGGCGACGGCAGGAACGTCCGCGACTGGATCCACACCGAGGACCACTCCCGCGCCGTGTGGGACATCCTCACCAAGGGCCGCCCCGGCGAGACCTACCTCATCGGCGCCGACGGGGAGAGGAACAACCTCGAGGTGCTGCAGGCCATCCTCACCGCCATGGGCCGCGACCCCGAGGACTTCGACTGGGTGCGCGACCGCCCCGGCCACGACCGCCGCTACGCCATCGACCCCACCAAGACCTGCGAGGAGCTGGGCTGGGAGCCCATCCACAACGACTTCTCCGAGGGTCTGGAGGACACCATCGCCTGGTACACGGAGCACAGGGACTGGTGGATGCCCGCCAAGGAGGCCACGGAGGCCAAGTACGCCGAGCAGGGACAGTAGGAAGGGGCCGTATCCATGGAGTTCGAGCGCGAGCTTGCGGCGACGGAGTCGCCCATCGACGGGCTGTACGTCGTCGACCTCTCGGTCCACGGCGACGACCGCGGGTGGTTCAAGGAGAACTGGCAGAAGGCAAAGATGGAGGCCGCAGGCCTGCCTTCGTTCAACCCGGTTCAAAACAACATCAGCTTCAACGCCGACCGCGGCGTCACCCGCGGCATCCACGCCGAGCCGTGGGACAAGTTCATCTCCGTGGCCTGCGGCTCCGTCTTCGGCGCCTGGGTGGACCTCCGGCCGGGCAAGGGCTTTGGCACGGTGTTCACGTGCGTCATCGACCCGTCGGTGGCGGTGTTCGTGCCCCGCGGCGTGGGCAACGCCTTCCAGGCCCTGGAGGACGGCACGGCCTACACCTACCTGGTGAACGCCCACTGGTCCGCCGAGCTCAAGAAGACCTACACCTTCGTGAACCTGGCCGACCCCGAGCTGGCCATCCAGTGGCCCATCCCGCTGGAGCAGTGCACGCTCTCCGAGGCCGACCAGCACCACCCCTTCCTGGCCGACGCCCTGGCCATGGGGCCCAGGCGCACCTTGGTCACCGGCTGCAACGGGCAGCTGGGCCAGGCCGTGCGGTCCCTGGCCGAGGAGCGCGGCCTGGCGGGATCCTTTGACTACTGCGACATCGACACCTTCGACATGTCCAACCCCGCGGCCTACGACGGCATTGACTGGAGCCTCTACGGCACGGTCATCAACTGCGGCGCCTACACGGCCGTGGACGCCGCCGAGACCGAGGAGGGGCGCCGCACCTGCTGGGCCGCCAACGCCCAGGGGCCGGCCCTGCTCGCCGCCACCTGCGCCGCCCGCGGCATCACGCTGGCGCACGTGAGCTCTGACTACGTGTTTGACGGGGTCGAGGAGCTCCATGGCGAGGACGAGCCCTTTGGCCCGCTGGGGGTCTACGGGCAGTCCAAGGCCGCCGGCGACCTGGCCGTGGCCGTGGCGCCCGCCCACTACATCCTGCGCAGCTCCTGGGTGGTGGGACGTGGCAAGAACTTCGTGCGTACCATGGCGGCCCTCTCCGACCGCGTGGCCGACGGCGACGATGCCCTGGAGCAGGTGACCGTGGTGGACGACCAGATCGGCGCCCTCACCTTCACCGACGACATGGCCCGGGCCATCTTCTGGCTGCTGGGCTACCGCGAGGGCGACGTGGAGCCGAGCGAGCCCGCGCCCTTTGGCACCTACAACCTCACCGGTGCCGGCGAGGCGGCGAGCTGGGCCGAGATCGCCCGGACGGTCTTTGAGGCGCGCAACGGCAACGGCAGCGCCGTCGTGCCGGTGACCACGGAGGCCTACTACGAGGGGGCGAAGGGCCCGGTGGCCCCGCGGCCGCACTTCTCTGGCCTGGACCTAGCCAAGATCCGCGGGACCGGCTTTGAGCCGGAGCCGTGGAGGGATACGCTGGCCGCGTACATGGAGGAGCTGTAGGCGGCTGTTGACGGTTCTTTGAGGCAGAGATGTCCGTGGGTGCGACACGTGCCCACGGGCATCTTTTTTCGTTATGCCGTGGCGGGCATCTCAACAATAATGAAACTTGGTTATTGGCACGATGATGGATTGTGAGCGGAGGGCAACTTCTGGGGGCCTCGCGATCCGGTAGCAATAAGGCCTGGTTTTGTGCCGTCTTATTTATACTAAATGCCAATTAGTATAAATAAGACGTCCCTAAAAAGGCTCTTATTGCTACTGAATCCGATCAAGGGGACCAGCGATGTCCCATGAAGTTCTGTAAAATTATTTCATAATGACTGTTCTTCCGACGGGTATCGCGTGAACGAGGAGGCTTGGGAGCGCCTGTTGGCAGAGTCGACCTTCTCGTTATGTTCGCCCAGGTCCAGCTGTCTGCTCGAGGCCGGGGATTGATGGGGCTTCTGGAGGGGGAGTAGGCGGCTGTTGACGCCGGATTGTCGACGCCCCCGGTGGCTTGTGGCCGCCGGGGGCGTTTTCTGTGGCACGGGGCTTCCCGGTCTATGCTCTTTGTTGAAAAAGCTGAGTGCATTTTAAAGTGACATAACTGGGTGCATCTCGCGGTATTACCTTTAGAGGGTAAAACTGTGAGAGGAAAATGCCACTGTGTCCGCGATTTCTTTGGTTTTGCCCACGCTGAACGGGGAGAACGAGCTGCCCGCCCTTCTGGAGGCCCTGGGTACCCAGACCCGCCCCGCAGACGAGATCGTGGTGGTTGATTCCGCATCGGACGACAACACCTGCGAGGTGGCCGCGTCTTATCCAGGCGTGCGCGTGGTGAGAATCGCTCGGGACGAGTTCAACCACGGGCTCACCCGAGACTTTGCCCTGCGTCAGACGACCGGCGACTACGTTGCCTTCATGACCCAGGACGCCGTTCCCGCCAATGGGCGCTACCTCGAGAACCTCGTGGCCCTGCTGGACAAGGACCCGCTGGTGGCCCTGGTGAGCGGTCGCCAGCTCCCCAAGCCCGACGCCCGTCGTTTCGAGCAGTTGGTGAGGGAGTTCAACTATCCGGCCGAGTCCAATGTGAGGACCATCGAGGACCTGCCCCGCCTGGGCATCAAGACCTATTTTGCCTCCGACGTGTGCTCCTGCTATCGACGGAGCGCCTATCTCGAGGTGGGCGGTTTTGACGAGGTGGAGACCAACGAGGACATGCTCATGGCCGCCAGACTGCTCAAGGCCGGCTACAAGGTGGCCTATGCGGCGGAGGCCGAAGTCTACCACTCCCACAACCTTACGCCAAAGGAGCAGTACCGGAGAAACAGGGCCGTGGGTGCCTTCCTGGCCGCCTACGACGGGGAGCTCGATGTCCCCGACGAGGTGGGGGAGGGTTCCCGTCTGGCAAAGAGCGTGCTGGGGGCGGTGCTTCGCGAGGGCAGGCCGGTCGAGGCCATGGCATTTGCGGCGGACTGCGCGGCGCGGCTTGCCGGCAACCGGATGGGACGGAGCAAGGTGCTCTTCCGCGGGTGTCCGGGTGCATAGGGACAAGAGGGGCTACGGCGGTAAAGAAATGATGGGCATGAAGGAGACCCTTAACGGTTCTCGTGGCAGCATGACGCTGGAGGAGTACGAAAGTTCGGTAACGTGTGCTCCGGCGCTCAAAAGTGCGGGTAGTCCAACGCCCGGCTCCAGATCGTGCGTTGTATGCCCTTACAAGGGGGTGGCGGCATGAGCGGCGTTGGGCGCCTGGGTTTTGTGGTTGTCGACTGGCCCGGCATTCAGAGGGCGACGCCGGGTATTGCTCGAAAGATTAAATGGCAGATGAAGGCCTTTGCGAATGCGGGGTTTGACGTCGAGCTGGTGGGCGTAGAGGGACACAGCACGCAAGGTGAGAAGCTGCTCGACAGGCTCCCCTTTTATTCAGATTACGGGGCGTGGCGTGCTGCGCTGGCTCCGGGTTATCGGGCTCTCTATATCCGTCGCCCGTCGTATGTGAGTGCGGGGATGTTGCGCGCCTTGGAGGTGTATCGGCGCGAGTGCCCTGGCGCTCCCGTGGTATTCGAGGTTCCCACCTGGCCTTACGATGCGGAAGACCGTACATGGAGGCGCCTCCCCCTTCATGTCAAGGATCTCATGCACAGAAGGCGACTTGGAGACGTGGTCGATTATGTGGCCGACCTGTCATGCGCCGATTCAATTCTTGGCATTCCTACGCTTCCTATCATCAACGGGGTTGATCTTGACGACATGCCCTCGCGTTCCCCCTCAGGAGAAGCCGCACCCGTTCTTAATCTTATGTGCGTTGCGGCTTTTGCGCGGTGGCATGGGGCCGATCGCGTGCTTCGGGGTATGGCCGTCTACCGTCGAGAAGGCGAGCCAGCCGGTCCGGTGCACCTCGAGTTGATCGGGGATGGTCCAGAGCTGGCCTCTCTCAGGCGGCTTGCAGACGATCTCGACGTTTCTCCCATGGTCACATTCCGTGGGATGCTCGGAATTGAGGACATCGCGCGGGTCTACGACCGCTGTCAGATGGGCATAGCTTCGCTCGGACTTCACCGCATCGGACTTGACCGGGCCTCGACGCTTAAAACCAGGGAGTACTTGGCTAAGGGACTGCCTTTTGTCTACTCTGGTTCCATCGATGTTTTAGAGGGGCGCGACGTCGACTTTTGCCTACGGGTTCCGGCCGATGAGAGCCCTCTTGATATAGAACAGGTGGTCCGGTTCTATAGGTCGCTGGTCTCCAATCGTACGGAGAGGGAACTTGTGGAACGGATTCGCAAGTTTGCGGAGCTGCATGTCTCCATGGACGCAGCCATGGGGCCAGTTTCAAGATATTTTCTGAGAAATCTGTCCATAAACGCGGGGGATTTAACCGGTAAAGAGTCGATTTAGCGCACTTGCATAGATTTCTTCTTGCGGTTGCTTCGTTGCGGCAGTGGGTCATTTTCTGGGCGAGTATGATGCTGAAAGGTCATTTATGTGACAAATGACCGCGACCAACATCATGCCGCTAGATTGCTGTGCAGCAAGGAAAGTACAAGCCATGAACAGAGACATTCTCGACCGCATTCAAGACCGCTCCATCACCTGTGGCACTGTGGGCCTCGGCTATGTGGGCCTGCCCCTGGCCGTGGAGAAGGCCAAGGCGGGCTTCCGCACCATCGGCTTCGACGTGCAGCCCGCCAAGGTGGAGATGGTCAACGCCGGTCAGAACTACATCGGCGACGTGGTGCAGGAGGACCTGGCGCAGCTCGTCTCCTCCGGCATGCTCGAGGCCACCAACGATTTCTCCCGCGTGGCCCAGTGCGACTTCATAGCCCTCTGTGTGCCCACACCCCTGGACGCCCACCAGCAGCCCGACACCTCCTATATGGAGGCATCGGCCAGAGAGATCGCCCCCCACCTCAAGCCGGGCGCCATGGTGGTCCTGGAGTCCACCACCTATCCCGGCACCACCGAGGACCTCATCCGCCCCATCCTCGAGGAGGGGTCCGGCCTCGTGTGCGGAAAGGACTTCTACCTCGGGTTCTCGCCGGAGCGTGTGGACCCGGGCAACCGCGTCTACAAGACCAAGAACACCCCCAAGGTGGTGGGCGCCATCGGTGAGGAGGCCCTCGAGTGCATCTCCGCCGTCTACGAGGCGGTGCTGGAGGGCGGTGTCACCCGGGTCTCCAGCCCCCGGGTGGCAGAGATGGAGAAGATCCTCGAGAACACCTACCGCAACGTGAACATCGGCCTGGTGAACGAGCTCGCCCAGCTCTGCGACGAGATGGCCATCGACATCTGGGAGGTCATCGACGCCGCCAAGACCAAGCCCTACGGCTTCACGGCGTTCTACCCTGGCCCCGGCCTCGGTGGCCACTGCATCCCGCTCGACCCCTACTACCTCTCGTGGAAGGCCCGGGAGTACGGTTTCCACACCTCCATGATCGAGGCCTCCATGATGGTGAACGACCGCATGCCCGAGTACTGCGTGGACCGTGCCGCCCGGGTGCTCAACGGCCGTCAGAAGGCCCTCAACGGGTCCCGAGTCCTGGTGCTGGGCGTGGCCTACAAGCAGGACATCGACGACTACCGTGAGAGTCCGGCCCTGAAGGTGGTCGACCTTCTCGAGCGCCGCGGCGCTGAGGTGAGCTACTTCGACCCCTGGGTGTCGAGCTATCGCTACAAGGGTGAGACCCGGGAGTCCATACCCGAGCTCACCCCGGAGGTCGTGGCCTCCGCCGACCTCGTGCTCGTGGCCTGCGGTCACACGAACGTGGATTACGAGATGGTCCAAGAGAACGCCCAGGCCGTCTTTGACACCAAGAACGCCATGAGGGGTGTCGTGAACCGCGACAACATCGAGGTGCTCTGAGGTGGCTGCGAACAAGGTTCTCACCGTTGTGGGGGCTCGGCCGCAGTTCATCAAGGCCGCCGTGGTTTCCCACGCGATCGCCTGCGAGGGGTCGCTCGAGGAGGTGTTGGTGCATACCGGCCAACACTATGACGCCAACATGAGCCAGACGTTCTTCGACGAGCTCTCCATTCCCGAGCCCGCCCACAACCTCGGTGTCTCGGGCGGAAGCCATGCCCAGATGACGGCGAGGATGATGGTCTCTCTCGAGGAGGTCATGGAGGCCGAGGGCCCCGATTGCGTGCTTCTCTACGGGGACACCAACTCGACTTTGGCGGCTGCACTGACCGCCGCCAAGCTTCATATCCCCGTGGCCCATGTGGAGGCAGGCGCTCGCACCCACAGCCGGACCAACCCGGAGGAGATCAACCGGGTGTGCGCCGACGCCGTGAGCTCCCTGCTCCTGGCGAGCACCCAGACGGGGGTGGACAACCTCGTCCTGGAGCACAACCCCGGCCGCGTCTCATTTGTGGGCGACCCCATGTACGACGCGTTCCTCGCCTATTCTGCGAGGTCCCGGAAGCCAGCCCTCACCGACCTGGGGTCGGGACTTCCCGTCGACGTCCCGGCACGGTTCTGCTACCTCACATGCCACCGAGAGGAGAACACGCGGGACCCCGGGACCTTGGCGGGCGTGCTCGACGCCATGCAGTCTCTCGACGTGCCGGTGATCTATCCCGTGCACCCGCGCAACAGGCGGGTCGCCCTCGAGCTTGCTTCCACCGGTGGGTACGGCAACGTGCTGTTCGTGGAACCGGTGGGCTACCTCGAGAGCGTATGGCTCGTCAACCGGGCCGATCGGGTGGTGACCGACTCGGGCGGCCTACAGCGGGAGGCATTCTTCGCCGGCGTCAAGTGCACGACGGTCCTCGACTTCGAGTGCTGGCCCGAGACCATGGTCGACGGGCGTAACATCCTGGCACGGCCCGACAAGGAGAGCGTGCTCTCGGCCATGGCCACGCCCCAGCGCGTGGATCCGGCCTATCTCCCTTTCGGCGACGGCCATGCCGCCGAAGGCATCGTGCGGGAGCTCGTGGAACTGACCCAGAACGTCGCCAAGGAGGCCTAGCGTGAAGTGCGCCATCATCGGCTGCGGCCGCATCTCCACCAACCACGTCACCGCCATCGAGCGCAACGGCTTCGACCTCGTGGCCGTCTGCGACGTGCTGCCCGAGCGCATGGAGTCGCTCCTGGCCAAGCACGGCCTCGAGGGCGACCGCTCCATCGCCCGCTACACCGATTACCGGCAGATGCTGGCCGAGCACCCCGAGATCGAGCTCGCGGCCGTGGCCACCGAGAGCGGCGAGCACGCCGGGATCGCCCTGGACCTCATAGACGCCGGGGTGAACTGCATCGTGGAGAAGCCCCTGGCCATGGCCATGACCGACGCCAACGAGATCGTGCGCCGGGCCGACGAGGCCGGCGTCAAGGTGTGTGCCTGCCACCAGAACCGCTTCAACGTGGCCGTGCAGAAGACCCGCGAGGCCCTGGAGGCGGGTCGCTTCGGGCGGCTGTCCAACGGGGCCGTGAACATCCGCTGGAACCGCAACCGCGCCTACTACGAGCAGGCCCCCTGGCGCGGCACCTGGGCCCAGGACGGCGGTTGCCTCATGAACCAGTGCATCCACGGCATCGACCTGCTGCGCTGGATGATGGGGGGCGACGTGGTGGAGGTCTACGGTGCCACCGGTCAGCGTCAGCACGGCTACCTCGAGGCCGAGGACATCGGCGTGGCCGTGCTCAGGTTCGCCGACGGCGCCGTGGCCACCGTGGAGGGCACCGTCAACGTCTACCCCCGCAACCTCGAGGAGACCCTCTGCCTCATCGGTGAGACCGGCACGGTGAAGATCGGCGGCACGTCCACCAACAACATCGACGTGTGGGACTTCGCCGACGAGACCGAGGCGGACCTGGCCAACAAGGGCCTGGAGGAGGCCACGAGCAACGTCTACGGCAACGGCCACACCGCCGTCTACGCCGACATGGCCGAGGCCATCCGCGACGACCGGCCCCCCTACATCGACGCCAGGGCCGGCCGCGACGCCCTCGAGGTGGTGCTCGCCATCTACAAGAGCCAGAAGACCGGCCAACCGGTGAGGCTGCCCCTGGGCGATTTTGCCTCCACCGACATGGCGGGGGAGTTCGGGGAGGGGTCGCTGTGAGCGAGGACCGCTTCCCGGGCGCCTTCGTGCATCCCACCGCCCTCGTCGACGAGGGTGCGGCCATAGGGGAGGGCACCAAGGTGTGGTGCTTCTCCCACATACAGGCGGGCGCCGTCATCGGCCGCGGCTGCACCTTGGGCCAGAACGTCAACGTGGCCGATAACGTGCGCGTGGGCGACGGCTGCAAGGTGCAGAACAACGTCTCCCTCTACGAGGGGGTGGAGCTGGCCGACGGCGTCTTCTGCGGGCCCTCCTGCGTGTTCACCAACGACCTCACGCCCCGTGCCCCCTATCCCAAGGGCAGGGCCGGCTACCGCAGGACCGTCGTGGGGCGCGGCGCCTCCATCGGCGCCAACGCCACGGTGGTGTGCGGCCACGAGCTGGGGGAGTGGTGCATGGTGGGGGCGGGCGCCGTGGTGACCGGCGACGTGCCGGCCCACGCCCTGGTGGCCGGCGTTCCGGCCCGTCAGGTGGGCTGGGTCTGCGAGTGCGGCGAGCGCCTGGATGCGGACCTCGCCTGTCCCGCCTGCGGCAGGCGCTACCACGAGGCCGGGGCGGGCCTGAAGGAGGCGCTGTGATGGATTTCAGGGACCTCAAGGCCCAGTACGCGGCGCTCAAACCCGCCGTCGACGGTGCGGTGGAGGCCGTCCTGTCCTCGGGGCGGTTCATCGGCGGCGCCCCGGTGGCGGAGCTCGAGGGGGCCTTGGCCGACTATGTGTCCATGGACCACTGCCTCACCTGCGCCAACGGCACCGACGCCCTGGAGCTGGCCCTCCTGGCCTGGGGCGTCGGCGAGGGCGATGCCGTCTTTGTGCCGGACTTCACGTTCTTCTCCAGCGGCGAGGTGGTGCCCCTGGTGGGGGCCACCCCGGTGTTCGTGGACGTTGACCCGGCCACCTACAACATGGACCCCGCCTCGCTGCGCCGGGCGGTGGCCTGGGTGCGGGAGAGCACGGGGCTCTCCCCAAAGGTGGTCGTCGCCGTGGACCTCTTCGGCCTCCCGGCCGACTTCCCCGCCCTCCGCGAGGTGTGCGACGGGGAGGGCATGTTCCTCCTGGAGGACGGCGCCCAAGGCTTTGGCGGCATGATCGGCGGGGCCCGCGCCTGCTCTTTCGGCGACATCTCCACCACGAGCTTCTTCCCGGCCAAACCCCTGGGCTGCTACGGCGACGGCGGGGCGGTCTTTACCGACGACGACGGCTGGGACGCCCTCATGGGGAGCCTCGCCGTCCATGGCAAGGGGACGATGAAATATGACAACGTGCGCCTGGGCATGAACAGCCGCCTGGACACCCTGCAGGCGGCCGTGCTCTCCGTGAAGCTCGAGGCCTTTGCCGGCCATGAGGTGGCCGACGTCAACCGGGTGGCCGCCTGGTACGGGGAGGCGCTGTCCTTCCTCGGGGCGCGCGGCTGGGGGCTCCCCGAGGTCCCCCAAGGCTATCTGAGCTCCTGGGCCCAGTACACGGTGAAGGTGCCCGAGGGCGCGGACCGCGCCGCGGTGCAGGCCACCCTCAAGGACCAGGGGGTGCCCACCATGGTCTACTACCCCCGCCCCATGCACAGGCAGCCGGCCTTTGACGGCGTGGGACTCTGTCCCGACGGCTGTCCGGTCACCTGCGAGCTGTGCGGCCGCGTGCTGTCCCTGCCCATGGGGCCCTACATGGGCCGAGACGACGTCGAGCGGGTCGCGGCCGCCCTCGAGGTCCTCTGACCGTGGCGGCCCTCGACCGCCTCAAGGGACCCTTCGCCAAGCTCTACCGGACGGGGTTCTTCCATATCTTCGGTGCCGGGACGATCAACAAGGCGGTCTCCAGCCTCACCATGATCGTGTTGGTGTGGCTCATCCCCAAGGCGGAGTACGGCCTCTACTCCTACGTGTTCAACATCGTGAGCATCTTCGCCCTGTTCAACGGGCTGGGGGCCTCGTCCGCCCTGCTCCAGCTCTGCTGCGAGCACATGGAGGACCGCCCCCTCATGCTGGCGGTGTTTCGCTACGGCGAGCGCTGGGGCAGGGTGGCCGACGTGGCCCTGGCCGTCCTCATCCTCGTCTACGCCCTGGTGGCGCCGGGGGCGCTGCCGGGTTCCCAGCCTCTGCTGGCCCTGTACTGCCTCTATCCCCTCGTGGTGCTCCTGTGCGAGCTTCGCCTCGTGTACCTGCGGTCGAACCTCGACAACAGGGCTTATGCCTATATGACTAACGTCCAGACCCTGCTTCTGGCGGGCCTCTCCATAGGCGGAGCCCTCGTTGCCGGCGTGCCGGGGCTCATCGCCGGTCAGTACGCCGCCTACGTGGCGAGCTTCGCCGTGCTCGCGTGGCGGCACCCGCTGCCGAAGCCGATGCCGGAGGAGCGCGACCACACTTTCAGTAAGAGGGAGTACTGGTACGTGGCGTTGGTGTCGTCCCTCAACAACGGGCTTAGCCAGGCGCTTGCGCTGCTGGGAACGTTTTTCGTGGGGCAGTACCTGGCGAGCGACACCGCCGTGGCTTCCTACAAGGTGGCCACCACCATCCCGTTCGCACTGCTGTTCATCCCCACCATGCTTATTACCTATATTTACCCTTACTTCGCTTCCCACAATACCGATGGCCCTTGGACGCGCCGTAATTACCTGCGACTTTCCCTTGTCAGCGCGGCGTGTGTGGGGAGCGTGGCTTTCGTTATGGGCGCACTGGGAGGGCCGCTCATCGGCCTTGTATTCGGCGAGCAGTACCTAGATGCCGTGCCGTCGTTCCAGATTCTGATCGTCGGATTCTTCGTTACGGCGGCTTTTCGCCAACCTGCGGGAAATCTGCTCGTGACCCAGAAGCGGCTTACCGCCAACACCGCTGTGGGCATCGCCTCCATCGTGCTCAACGTTGCGCTTTCGGTAATCCTCATCCCTTCCATGCAGCTGGAGGGCGCGGCATTGGCCTACACGGGGACGATGACGATGGGCGCGGTGCTCAGCTGCGGGTGTTATGTTCACGCAATCAAGGACCTCTAGGAAGCTGAATCGCGAGGCGAAGGGAGCGTAATGGAAGTATATGGAATGATGCGCCTGCGCCAGCCGGAGCCTCGTCGGGGCAGCAGCGGTCCGTCAGCCCTATGGACCGTGGTTCGTCTTTCTATGTTGCATTGCCCTCGAGATATGCGTCGGGTTCAGCTTTCTGCCGTGCGCTCGACACGTGTGCCCGTCGATGCATCGTGACCGGTTTTGTGGAGCATACCATGCATGCAACAGTGTTCAACTTGTTTTCAGAGAGCCTGTCTTCGATGATTAGTGGTCGGGCCGCTGAGACATTGGTTGACGGAAGGAGGGGACTGGGCGATGGCGTCCTTGCGTTGTCAGAGTGGCCTGGTTACCTGCGCGGACGCTTGACAGGGAGGGTAGACTAGGATGGTCGAGCAAGGAAAATGCGCCCCTCGGGTGTCCGTGGCCCTTGCAAGTTATAATGGGAAACAGTTCATAGAAGAACAGCTAGACTCCATACTTGCCCAGCTTACTTGTGACGATGAACTTGTGGTTTCTGACGACGGATCGTCGGATGGCGCATGGGAGCTCATTCTGCGGCGGGCCGGGGCGGATTCGCGCATCAGGCCGGTTCGCAACAGTCATCTTGGCGTCGTGGGCAATTTCAACAATGCCCTTTCTCGCTGTGTGGGGGATGTTGTTTTTATTTCCGACCAAGACGACGTGTGGTTGCCAGGAAAGCGTCAGGCGATGGTGGAGGCTCTCGAGGAGTCTGGGGCAGACCTTGTAATCCACCGTTGGAATCGGGTTGATAGGAGCGGAGCTCCTGTGGGGGGCGCCTCTCAGCCTGGCGATGATTTTGAGCTTGGGTTTTTTAGGAATCTAATTGCATCCCGTTATTCAGGGTGCTGCATGGCCCTCGATCGTCGAGCGCTTCGTTATGTCCTTCCACTTCCAAAAACAGTTTTGAACTACGATCGCTGGATTGGCCTGGCATGCGAGGCATTTGGAGGTGTGTATAAACTGGACGACGTGCTGCTGGATCATCGTATACACGATTCAAATGCCACCCCAAAAGGCCGTGGGGTTTTTGAAAGGCTAAAAGAGAGGGCGACCATTCTCTGGGAGTTGGCAAAGCGAAGGGGCTGTGCATAGGTGTTCAGCTTTCCGGCCGATTGCGGCCTTGCTGCCGGGTGGGGCGAGGGAGGATTTGGATCAGTGTCCTTTTTTCAACTTTTGGGGGCGGCAGGGGCACGTATGGGACGATGTTTATCGTGGCGGCCCCGTCCGTTACTGGGCACTTATTCGAAGGATGTCATGAATGTGCGCAGTGTCGAGCAAGGTGTACCAAAAAGGAGTGTTGCAAATGAATAGGGCCTTGCGCAATTTGCCGTCAAGGCTGGTTGCAGTACAGCCTCGCAGGTCTTTCCCCAAGCATTATTCCCCGGCAAGAAGCATGGATCAAAGAATGGTCTATGCCAGTGCTTTTTTTAAGTATAACCGAGAATTATTCTTTTATATTATCTTTTTCGCGTATGTGACGCTGACGATATCTAGAGCGGTTTTGCTCTTTCCGGTGCTCGGCCTTGACGTCGAGGCGCTTTATCGTGTGGAGAGCAAGGCGATAGCGCTGGCTCTCTTGGTGCTTTTCTGTCTAGGCGGCTACTGGCGAGTCAATCCTGTTCCAAAAATCACGCTGGTCGCAGCGTCTGTGGTGCTGTCGGCTTTTTCTGCGATAGACGCAATGCTGCTGACGCTATTTATACTGTGCGCAGAAGGGTCGGATATCAAGGCTCTGGCCCTGGTTTCTATGGTGGCGATGCTACTCATTGGCATCCCCAGTATTCTCGGCAATTTGCTGGGCGTTGTTCCGGACGTGGAGAGTTTTCGAGTCGATGGAAGCCGTCGTTTTGCCTATGGCTTTGCCCATCCAAATGGGTTCGGATTATTTGTTTTTATGATTACATTGGACTATATCGTGATTCGCTACGGCCGACTGCGTCTCGCAGAGCTCCTCGTTCCGATCGGGAGCGTGGCGATCATATTGGGACTGTGTGACTCGCGAACCATGACGATCATGGCCCTGTTTCTTGTTGTTCTGGTTTGGATGGGGAGGTTTGAGGGAAAGAGCGGGAGAGTTGGCTGGATAGGTTTTTCTGTCGGCGTTCTGGCCGCTGCTGGTTCGTATGCGTTGCTTGCCCTCTACCGTGCCGGCCTTCCGTTTGCTCACATGATGGATAGGGTGCTTTCCCAGCGGCTGAACTTCGGTTCTTACTACCTGACGAAGACGCCTCCTACGCTTATGGGCAGGGACTATTCTGCAGTGCCACTGCCAAACAACCCAAACGCGGTTGGGGTTCTCCTCGACAACGCGTATTACAGGCTTCTCCTGGTATTTGGCATTGTCTTTACGGTAGTTTTCCTGACATCGATAATAATCTTTTTGTTTAGGTCGGCAAAAAATGGCACGACGGGTGTCGTCTTTTGGGGCATCGTGGTTTTTTGCGTTGTCGGGGTGGCAGAAAGCGCGATGCTTTGCTTTGCCTACAATTACTTTCTGTCTGGGCTTTGCAGCCTGTGTTCAGGAGAGCAATCTGGCCATCTTAAAGTAACGGGTAGCAGCAAGAGTCAAGGGCTAAGACGCCTTTCCGTCTTTAAGTAATAAAATAGTATTTATATCAACTGTAGACAGAGGAGCGTTGTGCGCAGTTGTCGTCCGAAGCTCGTCATGATCACCGACTCCTATCCGTTTGGCTCTATTGAGCAGCCCTTTGTGGAGCCAGAAATACGTGCCTTTCTCGAGAACTGGGATGTCGCCATAGTCCCTATGGGGTCGTCGCGGACATTGAACCCTGCTTGCAGCCGTAAGGTTCTCTCCCAGGTCCAGGTCCTTTTGCCGAGAATCCCTTGGAATTCGGCCACCAAGGCTAGATATGGCCTTCTTGCTGCTGCTTCACCGATGTTCTGGCAGGAGGTCCGCCACTGTTCTCCAATGCAGGCCAAGACGGCCTGGGCGTATCTTTCCAAGGCGTTGTGGGCACGCTCGGCTTTCAAGGACTTAGGTCTCCTGGGCTCAATGGGGAGAACCTTGTTCTATTCGTTCTGGCTCAATACCTCGGCGCTGGCTCTAGCGCTCCTTCGTCAGGACTGCGGCGTGGGTCATGTTGTCTCTAGGACGAATGGATATGACCTCTATAACCATAGAATTCCAGCTGGGCGACAACCCTTTCGCATTCAAATGAAAAATAATATCGACAGGATACTTTTCTCGTGCCAAGTTGGTCGGGATTATTTCTGTCGTACGTTTGGGCCCGAGGCCATGCCCGGGCAGTACCAACTTGCTCGGCTTGGATGCTCGGACCACAGCGCTTTCGAGCGCGATGGTGCAGGCAAGTTCACCGTGATGAGTTGTTCGAGTGTCATTCCCCTCAAACGTGTTCGGTTGCTGGCTGAGGGCATCGCCCTCGTGGGGCGTGATTCGATACGGTGGATTCATGCCGGAGACGGCCCTGAGCTGGATGAGGTGCGTGCCTTTGCAGAGAGGGAGTCTCTTGATGCGACGTTCCTAGGGAACGTTCCAAATGATTCACTTATGAATTATTATAGCAACACCCCTATCGACCTGTTTGCGACCATGTCATCTTCCGAGGGCGGGTGTCCGGTTTCGGTGACGGAGGCGCTCTCGTTCTCGATGCCGATTCTGGCCAGTCGGGCTGGGGGCGGTGTTGTGGAGCAGGTCGACGCCTCCAACGGAATCTTGTTGGGGGACAATCCGTCGGCAAGGGAAGTTGCCGGGGCGCTTACGTCGTTTCTCGAGATGGGGCGTGGCCGTCTGGCGGCGATGGGTCGTTCGTCTCACAAGAAATGGGATAGGTATTTTGACGTCAGAAAGACGACGTCGCGAGTGGTTGGGCTAATGGAGGGGCTGTTGGAACAGTAAAAGGACAACTCCTCGTCGGCGCTCTTTGTTAGAGCGGCGATGTGCGCCGTCGGCAGTATGGAACTTCTGCATATTGCGATCGTCTCCGGCCGGATGACCCAGCCCCGCGGCCCGCTGCTACTTTCATAAGTTTTTATGAAATCGTATTTTGAACCGGTGCCTTCATGCGGGCATTTTCCTCCTGGCGACACGCGGGCCCTTCGAATCGGACTTTCTCTATGTTGATGTAATACGTGCTACAATTCTTCCTAATCCCACGGCTGTGAGGAGGCACCATGGCAACCATCAGCGCCCGGGTCCCCGACGAGGTCCGCCGGCAGGGTCTCAGCCGGTTGCGTGCCCAGGGGGCCACCGTGAGCGACCTGGTCAACGCCGCGTTCGACTACCTCATCCAGACGGGCGAGCTCCCCGGCCGCCCATCCAAGGTCCAGGGGCGTCGCGGTCCGCTGGGTGCGCGGGCGCTCAGCCCCGCCCAGGCCGACGAGCTGCGGCGGTCGCTGGAGGCCACGACGTTCCCGGACGCCGTCCCTGCGGACGGCGGAAACTACAAGGCCGCCCTCGCGGAGGGGAGGCGCCGTGACTACGAGGCTCTTTCTTGATACGTGCCTTCTGATCGACTACTTCTCGGCCCGCCCCCGCTTCTTCGACCCCATGGTCAAGCTCCGTGTCGCCGCCATGCTCGGGGACGTCCAGCTGTGGTGCAGCGCCAAGTCGTTCACGGATGTCTTCTACGTCTCCTCCAAGGGCGTCGACCCCGCCGACCTCCAGGAGGCGTTTCTCGAGAGCCTCGGCTTCCTGCAGGTGGCGTCTGTGGACGCCGACTGCGTCAGGGAGGCCTGCCTGCGCGGGTGGGACGACTTCGAGGACTGCCTCGTGGCGGTGACGGCGGAGTGCTGTCGGGCGGACGTCCTGCTCACCCGCGACGTCGCCGGGTTCAGGCGCTCGGCAGTGCCCGTCATGACCCCGGGCGAGTACCTTGCCGGCCTCAAGGAGGACGAGGGCGTCTGGTACGTGACCGAGACCCTGTGAGGTCGGGGCACGGCCGGCCCCTGTGCCCGGTTTCGGCGGGCCTGCGGTTCCGTCCCGCCCCGCCCCGTGGAGATTCGGTCCCACCGCCACCCTCTTCAGAGGGCAAGAAAACAATCCATAAATCCATGTATATACTGGTGGGCTAGCTGCCCGGGTCGCATTCGGCCTCGGCGACCCCATGCCATCGCCGGCGCCCCGCGGCGTCTTTGCCTTCCCTAGGAGGTTCCGTGTCTGCCAAGCACATGGCCCCCGGCCCGTCCGATCCCAAGAAGCGGCCGTCCCAGGGCCCCGCCCGCCGGGCCTCCCACGCCAGGCAGACCGCCTCCTCCTACGGCCGCACCCAGGGCGCCGGCCCCCAGCCGTCCCCGCACCGGGCCACCCGGGCGTCGCGGACGGCGGCGGCCCCTACGGCCTCTGCCCCCGCGACCCCCGCCCCCTCCCGGCACGGCGCCTCCGAGCTCGACCGCGTGAAGTCCCGCTCCGGCAGGCCCGCCCCCGGCAAGCGCCGCCGTCGCGGCCCGCGCTGGTGGCAGGTGACCCTCATCGTCGTCGCCGTGCTGGCCCTCGTGGCCGGTGCCTGCGGCTTTGCCATGTACCAGGACGTCAAGGCCATCCAGTCCGAGGTGGACGACGTCAAGCAGGAGTTCGCGGTCTACAAGGACGCCCTCATGAACGGCAAGTCCGACCAGCTCTCCGGCTCGGCCGCCTCGCTCGCCCAGAGCACCCAGTCCATGGCGGACCATGTCTCGAGCCCGCTCTGGCGCCTCGCCGAGCTGGTGCCCACCTACGGTCAGGACGTGCGCCAAGCCCGCGAGCTCGTGAACGCCGCCAACATCCTCGTGCACAACGGCCTCGTGCCGTTCTCCAACGACCTCAACGGCGTTTCGGTGAAGTCGCTGGTCAAGGACGGCGGCCAAGTGGACATCGAGATCCTCCGCAAGCTCATCGACGCCGTGCTCGAGATCCGCGAGCCCCTTCAGGACACCATCCACACGGTGCGGTCCATGGAGCCGTTCCACATCCAGCGCCTCAACGACCTCATCGACGGCGCCCGCTCCACCCTCGCCACGGCGGACTCCCTGCTCGACGAGGCCGACGATGTGCTCCCCCAGCTCCCCTCCATGCTCGGCGCCGACGGCCAGACCAAGACCTACCTCGTCCTGGCCCTCAACAACGTGGAGACCAACGCGGCCGGCGGCTTCCCCGGCGCCTGGGGCACCATGACGGTGACCGACGGCAGGATCAGCCTGGGCGACACGTTCGAGCCCTTTGCCCAGCGCCGCGACGGCGAGACCGGCGTGGACGTCACCGACGAGGAGATGAACGCCCTCAACATGACCGGCGCCAAGGAGAACCCCGCCGTCGCCCTGGCCACGCCGCAGTTCCCCCGCGCCGCCTCCATGGCCGCCCAGGTGTGGCTCAACTGGAACCACCAGGCCGTGAACGGCGTGGTAGCGGTGAGCCCGGTGTTCCTGCAGTCCCTCCTCGCCGTGACGGGTCAGTCCGTGGACGTTGAGGGCATCCACGTGGACGGCTCCAACGCCGCCACCGTGCTCATGCACGACACCTACTGGAACCTGCCCGTGGAGGCCCAGGACACGTTCTTTGCCGGGGTGGCCGGCTCGTCGTTCAGGGCGGTCTTCGCCGGGATCGGCAGTGCGGACAGCGGCGACCTGGCCAAGACCTTCATGGACGGGGCCCTCAGGCGGAACTTCCAGGTGTGGATGGCCGACGAGGCCCAGGAGGGCGCCATCGACGCCCTGGGATTCTCCGGCAGGCTCTCCGACGACCCCGCCAAGCCGGTGCTGGGCACCTACACCACGGACTACACCTGGTCCAAGATCGACTGGTACCTGAACATGAACACGCAGGTGGGCGAGGGCGTGAAGAACGCCGACGGCTCCACGAGCTACCAGGTGACCACTACGGTGGCCAACGCCATGACCGAGGAGGAGGCCGCGACGGCCCCCGAGTACGTCACCGGCAGCAACGCCGCCATGAAGCGCAGCCGCGGCGACATGGTGACGGGCCTGTATCTCTTTGCCCCGGCGGGCGGCACCATCAGCGACGTGCAGGCCACGGGCGGCGTGTTCTCCACCACGCAGTGCTCGGTGTACGGATTCGACGTCTGGCGCTGCCAGCTGAACGACGCCCCGCAGGAAACCACCACCGTCACCTACACCGTGACCACCTCGCCAGAGGCCACGGAGCCCCTCGCGGTGGACCGCACCCCCGCGGCCCGGACGTTCTCGTAAGAGAGGCCCCCGTGCCCGCTCCGTGAGCGGACCGGGGCCCGCCCTCCTCAAAATAGGCAACCTGTGCGACTATGGTGCCCCACGGGTTGTCCGGCCGGCGATGGAGGGCGGGCTTTGAGGCTTCTTCTCATAGGCGAGCACATGGCCCCGCTCCAGAGCGTCGCCACCCTGCGCTGGACCAAGCTCGGGAAGTACCTGGCCCTCGACCATGGCGTCGAGGTCGACGTCCTCACCACCCGCAAGGACTTCTCCGACCCCGCGGGGCGGTATCGCCGCGACGACACCCTCCTGGCCGACATGGAGCACTTTGGAACCTTCCGCCTGCTGAGGCCCCCGGTGGCCGTCCGGGCCTTTACCGGGGCGAGGTCGTGGGTGGCCCGGCGCCTCAGGGCCCGAGAGGGCGACGGCCCCGTCCAGGCGGCCGTGACCTACAAGGGCGCCTTCGAGGACCTGAAGTCCTTTGGCCGCCGGGTCGACCTGGCCCTGGGGCGCCTCCTCGCCGCCCGCGGCTCGGCCATGGATCTTTCTGCCTACGACGTAATCGTCTCCACGTGCGGTCCCGGCTGGCCCCACCTCGTGGCCCGGGCCGAGAAGCGCCGCCGCCCCGACGTGGTGTGGCTGGCCGATTTCCGCGACCCGGTGTCCCGCAACCCCGCCGACCGGCGCCTCTGCAAGGCTTACGGTGAGGTGGTGGCCTCCGCCGACGCCGTGCTCGCAGTGTCCGAGGGCACGGTGCCCCTGACCTTTGCCCGCCCCGGTCAGCCGGTCCACGTGCTCACCAACGGCTTCGACCCCGCCGACCGCCCCCGGCGTCCGGAGGGGGAAGGGCGCCCCCTCGACCGCTTCCGCGTCTCCTACACCGGCACCCTCTACCACCTCCCGTGGGAGACGGAGAACATCGCCACCGTGCTGCGCCTGCTCCAGGCCATGGTCGACGACGGGGAGATAGACGGCGAGCACCTGGAGTTCGTCTATGCCGGGGCGAGCTCCGCGGTCTTCCGCTGCCAGGCGGCCACGGTGGAGGGTGTCTCCTTTTCCGTGCGGGACCTCGGGCTGCTCCCTCGCCACGAGGTACTCGACCTCCAGCAGGCCTCGGCGCTGCTGGCGTTCTCCACGTGGAACACCTCCGCCCAGCAGGGGGTGATAACCGGCAAGCTCTGGGAGTACCTCATGGCCGGGGTGCCGGTGCTGGGGGCCTGCACCGGCGAGCTGGGCGGCTCGGAGGCGCGGCGGGTGGTGGAGTCGGCCCGGGCGGGCGTGGTCATGGAGGCGCCCACGGCCGCGGCCGACGCCGTGCGGGCCCGCAGGTTCGTGGCGGGGCTCTACCGCCAGTGGCTCGAGGAGGGGACCACCTCCGTCGACGTCGACGCGGCCTATGTGGACAGCCATTCCTACCCGGCCCTGGCCGCCAGGCTCATGGACGAGGTCGTTCTCCCGTTGACGGGGTCCCGGCACCGGTCGTAGGCGGTGGATTTCAAGGACCGTTACCTTTAAACTGTTGGAATCGTCCGGTTTGTTGGGAGGTACCCATGCACACCGCCCGTCCTAAGCACCGCACGGTATCCCGAGTTCGCCGCCGCGGCCTCTGGGTCCTCTCCGTCGCCGCGGTCGCGGCGCTTCTCCTGCTGGTGGGCCTTCTCGTTCCCGCGGAGCCCTTCGCCAGGCCCTAAGCTCCGTCCCGGGCGGCTTGTCCCAATGGTCGGACACTTTTGTCCCACCACTCGGACACTTTTGTCCCACCGGTCGGGCATCGCGGGCTAGCTCTCCGCGGTGGTGCCCTCCTCGGCCGTCAGGTCTGTCGGGACGATCTCCTCCGTCACGAGCGTCTTGCCGTCCAACGTGGCCGTCACGCTGACGCGCCTCACGGCCGGGCTCACGTCGAAGCCCACCGCCGCCACGACCCAGGCGAGGTCCCGGGCGGCTTCCTTGCCCAGCTTCCTGCGGGCGCCGCTGGGTTTCACCCGCAGCCAGCCGCTCTTGAGGGTTACGAGCTGCCGCTCGGGGATGCCGCCCTTGCCGGAGAGGTCCAGCGAGACCTGGAGCTCCGGTGCCGAGAAGCCCACCTCCACGGACACCTCCAGGGGCAGGCCCATCTCGTCGAGTCGGCGCACCACGCCCTCCCGCACGTAGGCGGGGTCGCCGTCCAGCGCGGCCCGGAGCTGGGCCACCGCCTCCTCCCGGGCCGCCTCGAGGGCGGCGACCTTCTCGCCCTGCGCGGCCACCCAGGCGTCGCGGCGCTCGCCCCAGGCCCGGCGGGCGGCGGCGATGCGGTCGCGGGCGCGGGACGCCACGTACTCCTCGCGCAGCTGCGTGGTCTTCCAGAAGGCGAGGGGGTTCACGGCCCGGCGGGCCTCCTCTCCCAGCTCGGCGGCGATGGCGTCGAGGGAGGGCTCCGGCTCGGCGAAGGGCTCGGTGTCGGCCGTCCAGCCTTGGGTCTCGGCGATGCTGGCCTCGTACCAAGAGGCGTCCCGGGGCGTGGGTGCGAGGGCGGCGATCTGTTCGATGGCCGCGACGCGCCGGTTGTAGGCCTGCTCGGCCTCGCATGCGGCGGCCTTGGCCTCCTCGCGGGCGAAGGCGGACGCGTGGCGGAAGGGCCGCGTGCCCTTGATGGCCGCGAGGAGCTCGGCCTCGTCCACGGCGTCGCCGATGACGGAGCCGTCGGCCGCGAGCACGGTCTCCACGCCGCCGGCCGTGCGCCTGACGGCTGCCCGGGCGTCGTTGCCCGCGAGCTCCCGCCAGCGTTCCAGCGCCTTGCGCTGCCGCCGCGTGGTGTCCGGGTCCTCCGAGCCGGGGACGGGTGCCACGACGTCGTGGGTGAACGCGGTGTCCTCGTCGGCCACCTCCGCACAGGGGTCGGAGCCCACGACGGCGCACAGGGTCTCGACGGCCGGTTTCTTGAACGGGTTGGGGAAGGGGACCATGGGCTCTCCCGGGGGTGGCGTCGCTGACAGGTTTCCGACCGTTTGTGTCAATGGTCAGGAAACTTAGTATATTCTGACCATGAACCGACCATCAACGATGGAATCCTGCGACCGAGGGGGACCCATGGGAAACGGCCTGAGCGACCTCGTCAGATCCACCTTCCAGAAGGTCACTGGGGCCATGGGCGGTGCCCGGGCGTCTCGCGGTGGCGCCGGGGACCCCGGTGCCACCGTCAGCGACGAGGACGTCCGTGCCGTGGTGAAGGGTGCCATGGGCCATGCCCGTGGTTTCTCCGCCAAGGTGGTGGCGCCGTGGGTCGTGGGAACGTGCTTCGCCCTCTCCGTGGTCTCCGGCGCGTTCGCCGGCGGCGCCCCCGCACCCGAGCCCGAGCCGGCCGATCCCCCGGCGCCCGTGGCCGTGGCCGAGGTGGAGGAGCCCGAGGAGGACCCCGCCGAGCCGTCCCAGGTGACCTTCTCCGTGGCCGTGCCCGCCGAATGGCCTGCCGACGGCACCGGCCCCGCCGAGGTGGCGGTGTCCGTCGCCGGTACCTCCGACGAGGGCGGCGCCGTGTCCGAGACCCTCTCCGTGGCGCCCGGGTCCGGCGCATCCCTCGACCTGGAGCCCGGATCCTACGTGGCCACGGCCCAGTCCGCCGAGGTCACGCTGGGCGACACGGTCTTCTCGGCCGGGCCGTCGTCCTTCACTGTGGACGGCTCGGGCGATGCCGTGAAGGTCTCGGTGACCTTTGCCGTGGACACGGCCAAGACCGAGGCCCTCGCCGCGGAGAAAGCCGCCGCGGAGAAGGCCGCCGCCGAGAAGGCGGAGGCGGAGCGCAAGGCCGCGGAGCAGGCGGAGGCGGAGCGTAGGGCCGCCGAGCAGGCCGCTGCGGAGCAGGCTGCGGCCGAGGAGGCCCGCCGCGCCCAGGAGGCGGAGGCGCAGCGCAACAGCCAGACGGTGTACATCACCGATACCGGCAAGAAGTACCACAACAGGGGTTGCCGTCACTTGAAGGAGAGCCAGCACCCCATCGCCCTCGACGACGCCGTGGCCCTGGGATACGGTCCCTGCAAGCACTGTCACTGACGCCGCCTGTCCCAATGGTCGGACACTTTTGTCCCACCTTTGTCCCGCGCCGGCCGGGCCCCTCCCTCCGCACCTGAATGCGGTTGAGGGCGGGTCTGCCGGGCCCATATCGGCGAGAATCACCCTGCAACGCGTTCATGCGGCGGATTTCCGCCCCTAGACGCATTCAGGTGCCGAGGAGGCCGGAGGAGGTCGCCCTCAGACGCGTTCAGGTGCCCTCTGGGGAACGGTGTCCTCAGGGGAACGCCGCCCGGGACGCCGGCCGCACGCCCCAGCCCCAGCCGCCCCGCGCCCCGCCCGGTAAACCTGAAAAACCCTTGTGGGGACATAAGCAATTCATTAGACTGTGGGGACCGTCCGCTCCTTTGGAGGTGGCCCTATGGTCGAGCATGTCCGGCGCCGTCGGCTCGGCGCCCTCCCGCTCCTGTTGGCCGTCGTCGCGGTGACGCTCGCCGCGTGGCTGGCCGCGCCCGCACCCGCCCTCGCCAAGTCGTACGAGATCCCGCGCGTGGACATCGACGCCACGCTGCAGCCCGACGGCACCCTCGTCGTCACCGAGGACCGCACCTTCTCGTTCGACGGCAGCTTCAACGGCGTGTACTGGCGCCTCCCCGCCGGCGACTACGAGGGTCGCTCCGTCGACCCGCAGGTGGAGTCGGTGGGCGTGGTCTCGCCGTCCGGCCAGCTGCAGGCGTTCTCCGAGGGCTACTCCGGGGCCACCGGCACCTACGAGCTGGACCCCGAGGGCACCTACACCGAGGTCAAGCTCTACAACCCGGCCGACGACGAGGACGTCACCTACCGCATCGTCTACCGGCTGCCGGGCCTCGCGTCCGCCTGGGCCGACACCGGCGAGCTCTACTGGAAGTTCGTGTCCGACGGCTGGGACGAGACCTCCCAGGACGTCACGTGCACCGTCCACCTGCCGGTGCCCGCCGGCCAGTCCGTGGAGCCCGAGGGCAACGTGCGGGCCTGGGGCCACGGCACCCTCGGCGGCTCGGTGTCGTTCAACGGCGACGACGTCGTCTTCTCGGTGCCCGCGGTGGGCGGCGACGACTTCGCGGAGGCCCGCATCACCTTCCCGGTCTCCTGGCTCTCCTCGGTGACGCCCTCCTCGACGCCGCGCATGGACTCGATCCTGTCCGAGGAGCAGCGCTGGGCCGACGAGGCCAACCGGCGCCGCGAGATGGCCCGTGCCGTCTACGGCGGCACCGGGGTGGCCGTGGTGACGGCGGGCGCCGCCTCGGTGGCCGTGCCGCTGTGGGTCCTCTCGCGCTATCGGAGGCGCCACCGCCCGGTCTTCCAGGACGAGTACTTCCGCGACGTCCCCTCCGACGACCACCCCGCCGTGCTCGGCGCCCTGCTCAACGACGGCGACGCCACGCCCGAAGGCTTCACCGCCACCCTCATGCACGCTTCCGACGCCGGGGCCGTCGACCTCAACCTCGTGGAGATCCCCAAGAAGGGGATCCTCGGGCGCCCCCGGGAGGACTACCAGCTGGTCAAGAACCCGCGCCGCGCCGAGGGCCTCTCCGACCCCGTGGACCGCGCGTTCATGACCTGCATCTTCGACGACGTGGCGCCCCTCGTGACGGGCTACGAGCCGCCCGCCGACGGCCGCGTGGCCCTGGACTTCTCGCGTCTCAAGAAGGTGGCCAAGAAGCATCCCGAGGAGTTCGTGGAGGCCTACGAGGGTTGGTCGTCCGCCGTGGAGGGCGCCTGCACCGCGCGCGGCTTCCTCACCGGGGAGTCCACGGGCGCCGGCTTCTGCGTCCTCTGCATCGTCCTGAGCGCCGTCGCCCTCGTCCTCGGGTTCGTCGCCCTCCTGGCGTTCGAGGCCCCGTTGCCCGCCTTCCTCACCCTGCTCCTGCCCGTTGCCGGCATCGTGGCGTCGTCCGTGGTCGTGGGCCGGCTCAAGGCCTACTCGGCCGAGGCCGTGGAGCTGCGCGCCAAGCTCGAGGCGCTGCGCCGCTGGCTCAAGGACTTCACGCGCCTGGAGGAGGCCGTGCCCACCGACGTCGTGCTCTGGAACCGCCTGCTGGTCATGGCCGTGGTCCTGGGCGTGGCCGACGAGGTGATCGAGCAGCTGCGCGTGGCCGTGCCCGAGCTCCTGGACGACCCCGGCTTCATGCCCACCTACATCTGGTGGAGCGCCCACGGGTCCATGGGGTCGCCGGCGTCGGTCTTCGGGGATGCGGCCGCCTCGAGCTATCAGGCGTCCACGGCGGCCGTGGCCGCGTCGTCCATGAGCTCGGGCGGTGGCGGTGGCGGCGGCTTCTCCGGCGGCGGCGGTGGCGGCTTCGGCGGCGGCGGAGGTGGCGGCGCCTTCTGAGGCCATCCGACGGGTTGTCATGGGTCCCGGGTGCTCGGTCTCGCGCGAGGCCGGGCACCCGGTTTTCTGTGGCGCCGCCTGTGGGCCCCCGCCCCGGGGTCTCAACGGCGCCCGGGGCCGGCAGGTTCCTGCAAAGGCGCCCAAGGACTATGCAAATGGCTGAGTTTTGGACCCGATGCAACTTCTATCGCATGAAATTCACGGATAGCTTCATACACGGTATCTTGAAAAAACCTATCTACCACTGAAAACGAGATACCTACCGCTCGGCGCAATGCATAAGCTCTCCATAATCTCTGGGCGCCTCGGGGGTATACCTGAAAAGGTAAGGCGCCCCGTGATTCTCGGCACGGGGCTTTGCGTTTCAATGGACTATTGGGAGGACACACATGGCTTCTGATTACACCAAGGCCCCGGGCAAGCCCGACCGCATCGTCGTGGCCCTCGGCGGCAACGCCCTCGGCGACAACCCCTCCGAGCAGATGGAGCGCATCGACGTCGCCGCCCCCGCTCTTCTCGGCCTCATCGAGCTCGGCAACGAGATCGTCATCACCCACGGCAACGGCCCCCAGGTGGGCATGATCCAGAAGTCGTTCGCCACCGCCAACGACATCAACCGCGAGATCCCGGCCATGGACCTGCCCGAGTGCGGCGCCATGAGCCAGGGCTACATCGGCTACCACCTGCAGAAGGGCCTCGGCAACGAGATCCGTCGCCAGGGCAAGCCGTGGCACGTGGCCACCATCGTGACCGAGGTCGAGGTCGACAAGAACGACCCCGCCTTCGAGAACCCCACCAAGCCCATCGGCCAGTTCCTCACCAAGGAGCAGGCGGACGCCCAGAAGGCCGAGAACCCCACCTGGCAGTTCATGGAGGACTCCGGCCGCGGCTACCGTCGCGTCGTCGCCTCCCCGGCGCCCAAGTCCATCGTTGAGATCGGCTCCATCCGCCACCTGCTCGACGAGGAGTACATCGTCATCGCCTGCGGTGGCGGCGGCATCCCCGTGTACGAGCAGGACAACGCCCTCGTGGGCGTCGGCGCCGTCATCGACAAGGACCTCGCCGGCGAGCTGCTCGCCGAGGACTGCGACGCCGAGAAGCTGATCCTCCTCACCGCCGTGGACCACGTGGCCATCAACTTCGGCAAGCCCGACCAGCAGGACCTCGAGGACATCACCGTCGAGGAGGCCGAGAAGTACCTGGCCGAGGGCCAGTTCGGCAAGGGTTCCATGGAGCCCAAGGTCAAGGCCGCCGTCAAGTTCGCCAAGAGCCGCCCCGGCCGTGTGGCCATCATCGGCTCCCTCGAGAAGGCCCCCGAGGCCATGAAGGGCACCAGCGGCACCCGCATCCACATGTAGGCTGCCCTAGAGCCAGAGCGTTCCTCCCAAGGCCCCCGCACCCGCGGGGGCCTTTTTCTGTCAACAGGTTGCCCTCATGCTTGCGAGTCTTTAAACGCGTTTGATTTTTCACGTTTTATGGGAACTCCAGTGGGAAAAAACCGGGCCGAGAGCCCCGGGGCTGCCAGCCACGGGACGGAAGGCTCGTTCGAGGAGGTCCCGGTCGTGGGCACATCTGGATATCGCTGGAAGGGGAGGGCGGCCGCCGTCGTGGCCGCCGCATGCATCGCGGGGACGGGCCTGTCGGTGGCCGTGACGCCGGCGCTGGCCGACCCCGACGGGGCTGCCGTGGAGGCGGCGGACCAGACCCGGATGATCTCCAACATGCGCTGGACCGTCACCGGGCCCGACACCGCCACGGCCTCGTGGGACGCCGTGGACGGCGCCCTGTTCTACGACATCAGAATCCTTAAGAACGGCGTTCAGGTCGATGACGAGAAGACCCAGGGTACCAGCTTCGATTTCACCGTGACCGATCCGGGTGCCTACACCTTCGCCGTGGGCGTGGCCCAGTCGGCCGGCGGCTCGAGCTCCGGTATCACCCAGGCCCGGGACAAGCTCCTCACGGTCTCCCTCGACCCCAACAACGGCGAGGCGGTGGAGCCCGTGGCCATGCTCGTGGAGGAGGGCGGCCGCCTCCGCGACAGGCCTGTCGACCCCTCCTGGGGGGCCAACGAGTTCAAAGGGTGGACCGCCTCCCCGGTGAGCGGCGCCCTGGTGGCCCCCTACGACTTCACGGGATGGGGTGCCCAGATCATGGCCCCTGTCACCCTCACGGCCCAGTGGCGTCTGGCGGCCCCTGCGTCGGTGACCTGGAACGCCGCCCACGACGGCGTGGGTTGGGACCACGTGGACGGGGCCTCCGGTTACCACGTGGTGGAGGCCGCCGGGGCGAACGCCCCCGACACCACGGTCTTTGACACCGATGTGGCCGCCGGCGTCTCCTCCGTGGGGGTGGACGCACCTGCCGACCCTGGGACCTATGTGGTCACGGTGGAGGCCCTGGGCGGGATGGGCGTCGCCCCCTCTGCGGCCACGGCCTCGGCCGCACTCCACAGCGTGGCCTTCGATGCCGCGGGCGGCTCGCCCACGCCTGCCATGGAGTTCGTGGAGGCCGGCCAGGCGGCTTCCCGACCGGTCGACCCGGTGCGCGACGGCTACGGGCTCGATGGCTGGTTCGCGCCCGGCGCGACTGCCGCTTACGACTTCGCCACGCCCGTGACGGCGCCGACGACCCTCACGGCCCGCTGGTCGCCGCTGCCGTGCTCGGTGCGGCTGGAGCTGAACGGCGGCACGCTGGACGGCCCCGACGTGACCTCCTACACCCCGGGCACCTCCGTGGCGCTGCCGTCTGCCACCCATGTGGGCTGCACCTTCGGCGGCTGGTACGAGGCGGCCGACTTCTCCGGCAGCCCGGTGACGCGGATCGACGCGACCGCCACGGGCGACAAGGTCTTCTACGCGCGGTGGGTCCCCGACACCTATCTCGTCTATCTCGACCCCGAGGGGGGCAGGATCCTCGATCGCCGCCTCACCCACTACACCTACGGCACCGGCCTCGTGCTGCCCCAGATGGTGACGAGGGCCGGCTACACCTTCGAGGGCTGGTACGCCACGGAGGACTTCACCGGCAGTCCGGTGGAGCGCATCGCCCCCGACGCAACGGGTGACAAGTCGTTCTACGCCCTCTGGCGCGCCAACGACTACGGGATCGTCTATGAGGCCGACGGCGGCGAGCTGCCCGAAGGCGCCCCCGACGGTTACGTCTATGGCGAGGGGTGCGAGCTGCCGGTGCCCACGAAGGCCGGCCACACCTTCGAGGGGTGGTACGAGACGGCCGACCTCTCCGGCGATCCGGTGACCGAGGTGGGCGCGGACGCCACGGGCGACAAGACCTTCTACGCCCGCTGGTCGGAGGACCCGGCCGACGTGCCCGGCGGTGACGCGTCTGGTGGCGGCACGTCTGGCGGGGCAGTGTCCGGCGGTGACCACGGCGCTGGCGGCTCCGGCGGGGCTGTGTCCGGTGGTGACGGCTCCGGTGAGGCCGTGGACAAGGGTCCCGGCGCGGGGTCTGACGGGGGCGGTGCCGCGGCCGGCGCGGATGCCTCCGCTGTCGACGGCCGGGCCAAGGTGGTTCCGGTGGGGGAGCGGCGCGACGCGGCGGTGGGCCTCGTGGCCGAGACGGGCGACTTCCAGCGGGGCGGCGGCGTGCTCCTCAGTATCGCCGCGGCGGTCGCAGCCGCTGCAACGGCGCTGGCGGCACGGCTGCACCGCAGGGCCTGAGGCAGCCGGCGCGCCGCGGGGCCTCCCTCGCCATCCCCTGGCGCCCCCTCTCGGCACTCCCCCTGGTGCCCCCCTCGGCACCTGAATGCGATTGAGGGCGACTTTCCTCGGGCAGAACCGCCGGAAGTCGCCCTCATCCGCGTTCAGGCGGCCGGAATCCGCCCCCAACCGCGTTCAGGTGTCGAGAGGGTCGCCCCCAGGCGCGTTCAGGTGCCGAGAGGGTGCCAGCCTCCGGAGCCGCCCGCCCTTCCCCGGCGCCGTCCGACACCCTGACGCACTTCCGACAGCCCCCCGACACCCCCTGACACCGGTGCCGCCAGAGGGTGTCGGAGAACGGTCGGAAAGGCGTCGAATCGCGGTCGGACGCGGTTGCTACGCTCTCCTCCCTAACGGAAGGACCGAGGGAGGAGAGAGAATGACAGTGGAGCGTACCTGCGAGATCGTCCCCATCGAGGCCGTCGACCCCCCGTCTCCCGGGGCGGGGCCGGTGGTGTCCCATGAGTCCGCCCTCTGGCTCTGGCGCCAGGGGTGGGCCCCCGTGCGGCGCCTCGACGCCGAGGAGTCCGTCGAGACCCTCGGCGCGGCCATGTGCACCGAGGGCGTCCGCCGGCTGAGGCGGTGGACGCGCCACCCGGCCGAGTGCCCCATCCACGTCCTGTGTGCCTCGCAGGACGTGCGCCGCCGGGTCAAGCGGGCGGTGTGCCATGTGGTTCCGGCGGCGTGCCGCGAGCCGGTCCCGCTCGTAGAGGCCCGCTCGCCGCATGGGGACAGCACGGTGACGGCGGTGGCGCCGGAGGTCTCGTGGGCGCAGCTGGCCCTCAGGGCCGGAGTCACGGTGGCGCGGGAGCTGGCCTGGGAGCTCACCGGCACCTTCCGTCCCTGCGACGACGCACCGTTCGGCCTCGACGGGCGGGAGCCGCTCGCCACCGTCGCCGACCTCATGGACGCCGCCGTCCTGCTGCGCGGCGGCTGCTTTCCCAAGCACGTCGACCGCATGCTCCAGGGGGTGTGCGACCGCACGGCCTCGCCCATGGAGGGTCGCATCGCCTGCCTCATGACGCTCCCGCGCCGACGCGGCGGCCACGGCATCCCGACGCCGGAGGTCAACCGTCCCATGGGGCTCATGCCGGAGGAGGCCCGGATCGTCGGTGCGGGCACCGTGGTCCCAGACTTCTGCTGGGAGGATGCGGGCCTGGTGGTGGAGTACGACAGCGACGCCGCCCACGGGGACGCCCGCGCTGCGGACCATGACGCCCGCAAGCGCACGCTGTACGCGGCGCGCGGCATCGTCTGCCTTTCCCTCACCCGCGGCCAGCTCATGGATCCCGCCGCCTGCGACGCGTTCATGGACGTGGTCCGCGGGCACCTCGGCATGGACCCGGAGGAGCCGCGTCCCGGCGTGTGGCGCAACCGGGTACGGCTCAGGCGCGCGCTTTTCGGCTGGAGCGCCGCCGGCCTCGCCGCGGAAGGAGTCGGGTGACGGTGTCGGGCGATGGAGCGCCGGGTGACGGGATGCCCGGTGGTTGCCGGGCCGTCGCCCTCTCGCCCTTCCTCCCTCCTCTCCCCATCTGAATGCGGTTGAGGGCGACTCCGAAGACGTGGCGGCGCCGGAATCCGCCCCCAACCGCGTTCAGGCGCGCAAAAACCGCCCCCAGACGCGTTCAGGTGCCGAGAGGGTCGCCCTCAACCGCGTTCAGGTGCCGTGGTGGCCGACGGCCGACGGCCGGCAGTTGACGGCCGCGCCGCAGCACCGCCCCGCGCCGCCCCGCCCCGGACCCGAGGCGCTCCTCTCGTTCGGCTACGATGGGAACCGCGGGAGCGAGAGACCCGCCGTGCCGCAGGCAGCGGCAAAACCAGGGAGAGAAGGGGAGGCCCAATGACAGACAGGCCCGTCAAGCGTGCGCTGGTCTCGGTGACCGACAAGACCGGCGTGGTGGAGTTCTGCCGACAGCTCCAGGACACCTACGGCGTCGAGATCGTCTCCACCGGCGGCACGGCCAAGGCCCTGACGGCCGGCGGCGTGGACGTGGTCGAGATCGGCGACTACACCGGCTTTCCGGAGATGATGGGCGGCCGCGTGAAGACGCTGCACCCCAAGGTCCACGGGGGCCTCCTCGCCCGCCGCGACGACGTCGGCCACATGGCCGAGGCCGAGGAGCACGGCATCCCGATGGTCGACCTCGTGTGCGTCAACCTCTACGAGTTCGAGAAGACCGTCGCCTCGCCCGACGTCACGTTCGCCGACGCCGTGGAGCACATCGACATCGGCGGCCCGTCCATGCTCCGCTCCGCCGCCAAGAACTCCGACAGCGTCACCGTGGTGTGCGACCCGGCCGACTACCCCGACATCCTCGACGACATGGCCGCCCATGGCGGCGCCACGTCCCTCGGGCTGCGCCGCCGCCTCCAGGTGAAGGCCTACACCACCACCGCGGCCTACGACACCGCCATCTCCGCGTGGCTCGCCGGCCGCCTCGCCGAGGCCGAGGGCGCCGAGGCCACGGCGTTCCCCGAGCGCCTCACCGTGGGCCTCACCAAGCAGGAGGACCTCCGCTATGGCGAGAACCCGCACCAGGCGGCCGCGTTCTACCGCGAGGACGACGCCCCGGCCCACTCGCTGGCCAACGCCGTGCAGCTCAACGGCAAGCCGCTCTCCTACAACAACCTTCTCGACACCGACGCCGCGTGGGCGGCCGTCCGCGAGTTCGACGAGCCCGCGTGCATCATCCTCAAGCATCAGAACCCCTGCGGCTCCGCCGTGGCCGAGGACGTCACCGCCGCCTACGACAAGGCCTACGCCTGCGACCCCGTGAGCGCCTTCGGCGGCATCATCGCCTGCAACCGCGAGGTGCCCCTCTCGCTCGTGGAACACTTCGCCGACGTCAACAAGCAGTTCGTGGAGGTGCTCATCGCCCCGTCGTTCACCGACGAGGCCCTGGAGCGCCTGGCGCGTCGCAAGAACCTGCGCGTGCTGGCCACCGGCGGCGTGGACGCCCCGGCGGCGCTGGAGATGCGCACGGTGGACGGCGGCCTGCTCGTGCAGGAGGTCGACCGCGTGACCGAGACGCCCGACGACTACCGCGTGGTCACCGAGCGGCAGCCCACCGAGCAGGAGCTCCACGACCTGGAGTTCGGCTGGAAGGTGGTCAAGACCGTGAAGTCCAACGCCATCCTCGTGGCCAAGGACGACGCCGGCATCGGCATGGGGCCGGGCCAGCCCAACCGCGTGGACTCCGCCATCATCGCCTGCGACCGCGCCCACAAGGCGTGCGAGCGCATGGGGCTGGCGCCGGAGAACCTCGCCGCCGCGAGCGACGCGTTCTTCCCGTTCCGCGACGACGTCGACGAGCTCGCGGCCCGCGGCGTGACCGCCATCATCCAGCCCGGCGGCTCCGTGCGTGACGAGGAGGTCATCGCCGCCTGCAACGAGCACGGCATCGCGATGGTCTTCACGGGCAGGAGGCACTTCCGCCACTAGGGCGAGGACCGTCGGGCCGACAGGGGGTCGAGGGGCATCGAGCCTCTCGGCCCCCTGTCCCGTTCGCGGCGTCACAGAGGTGCCTGGCCCATCTGTCACTTGGTATATTTCTCGATTGATGGAAGGCGCGCATCGGGGACACCGTGTGGCACCCGGGGATCCCGACCGACGTGGCGACAGCTCAACCGCGAGGTGGGACAAAAGTGCCCGACCATTGGGACAAAAGTGTCCGGGTGGTGGGACAGTGGGACAGTGGGGCGGTGGCGCTACCATGGTGGGGGCCGGCGCGCCTGCCGGCCCCATACGACCGTCCCAGGAGGCCCCATGCTCGACCCAGACCGCGACTACACCGACGCCGACCTCGCCGCCCTCGACGAGTTCACCCTGGGCGAGCCCGTGCTCGTGTGCCGCTGGCGCCTCTCGGACCGCCGCATCCCCATGGCCGGCCGCCACATCCGCGCCCTCGGCGAGCGCGTCACCGACGGCTGGGCCCCCACGCCGGAGTTCCTCGCCTGGGTGCGCCAGCACCTGGAGCAGACCCTTGACGCCGGCGCCGCCGACGACCCCGACGGCGTCCTCATGCTCGCCGTGGATGCCGCCGGCCACGGGGCCATGGCCGTGGGCCCCTACGAGCCCCTGGCCGACACCTCGGCCGCCGCCCTCGCCGCCCGCGCCGCCGCGTCGGCCGAGGAGGGCGCGCGTACGTCGGTGGCGCCCGAGACGCTCTGGGCCGTCGCGGACGGCGCCTTGCTGGCGGGCTTCGGCGACACGTTCACCTGCGGCGGCGCCGGCACCCTGCTCGTGGACCTTACGGAAACGTTAGGGCGCCCGGTGACCTTTGATGGGACACTGGCTCAGAGGGTCGCCGCAGGGGAGCCCTTCGACGAGGTCTTCCTCGTCTCCGACGAGCACGGCGTGGTGCCCGCATCCGACAACGGCGGCCCCACGGCCGAGACGTTCGCGGCCCAGCTCGGGAGGCTCCGCGAGGCCACGGCCGCCAAGCAGGGCCGCGGCATCTGACCCGGGCCACGGCCGGCCGCAGCCGCCCCGCCGCCCCGGCCGCGCCCGCAACCGCACCGCCGCACCCACCCGCCGCAGGCAGAAGGAGGACCCATGACGCGCATCGCACTGGTCGAGGACGACGCCGCCATCCGCGACGCCCTGGCCCAGATCCTCTCCCAGCGCGGCTACGAGCCGGTGCCCGTCACGGACTTCTCCCGCACGTCGCAGACCGTGTTCGATGCCGCCTGCGACCTCGTGCTCCTCGACCTCGGCCTGCCCGGCGTGGACGGCACGGTGGTCTGTCGGGAGATCCGCTCCCGCTCCGACGTCCCCATCATCGTGGTGACGAGCCGCAGCTCCGAGGTGGACGAGGTGCTGTCCATGACCATGGGGGCCGACGACTTCGTGGCCAAGCCCTACTCCGCCCACGTGCTCGCCGCCCGCATCGAGGCCCTGCTCCGCCGCGTCCAGGGCTCCCGGTCGCGCCCGGTGGTGGAGCACAACGGCCTCTCCCTCGACATCGAGGCCTCCTCCGCCGCGGCCAACGGCCAGACCGTGGAGCTCACCCGCAACGAGCTGCGGCTCCTCGCCTACCTCATGCGCAACGCCGGGTCCGTGGTGTCCCGCACGGCCCTCATGTGCGAGCTCTGGGACACCGACGCCTACGTGGACGACAACACCCTGACCGTCAACATCAACCGGCTGCGCCAGACGCTGGCCCGCATCGGCGTGCGCGACTACCTGGTCACCCACCGCGGCCAGGGCTACTCGGTGTGACCATGGAGTTCCTCCGGTTCCTGAAGCCCAAGCTGCCGGGCCTCGCCCTCTACGGGGTGGCCCTCTTCGTGGTCGCTGGGCTCCTCCGCCTGGTGGGGACGCCGCGCGACATGGTCTACCTCGTGCTGGTGACGCTCGCCGCCGTGGAGGCGGGCCGCCTGGCCATGGAGTACCTGCCGTCGGCGGGCTTCTGGAGGCGCGTGAGCCTCATCGGCCGCGCCCGCCCCGGCGACACCCCCAACGCGCTCGACCTGGCCTGCGACCTCCCGAGCCTGCGCTCCGGCCGCGCCGCCCTCGTGGACGACGCCGTGGACGCCCTGCTCGCCCAGGCCAACGCCGACGCCGCCGCCGTCAGGGCCGACTCCGCCGAGTACCGCGCCTTCATCGAGCGCTGGAGCCACGAGGTCAAGACCCCGGTGGCCGCCGCCTCCCTCATCGTCCAGGCCAACCCGGGCCCGGTGTCCGGCCGCATCGCCCCGGAGCTGCAGCGCATCGAGGACTACGTGGACCAGGCCCTCTTCTTCGCCCGCTCCTACACCGTGGACCGCGACTACGTGGTGCGCGAGACCACCCTCGGCGAGCTCGTGCGCGACGCCGTGCGCGCCCGCGCCACGCTGATCCAGGAGTCCGGCGTCTCCGTCTCCTTCGACGGCCTCGACCAGCCGGTCTACTGCGACCCCAAGTGGTGCGGCTTCATCGTGGGCCAGCTCGTGGACAACGCCTGCAAGTACATGGGGGCCGAGGAGAGCCCGCGCCTCTCGTTCACCGGCCGGAGGCTGGCGGCGGGCGGCTCGGCCGAGCGCGTGGAGCTGACCGTGGCCGACAACGGCGTGGGCATCGCGCCTCAGGACCTCCCCCGGGTGTGGGACAAGGGCTTCGTGGGCTCCAACGGCCGCGACCTCGCCCGGTCCAACTCCACGGGCATCGGCCTGTTCCTCGTGCGCGACCTCTGCCGCAAGATGGGCGTGGAGGCGAGCGTCTTCTCCGACGGCGAGTCGGGCACGGAGTTCCACCTGGTGTTTCCCATGGTGCAGAGGGGCTAGCAGCAGGCCCCCTGTCCCACCACCCGGACACTTTTGTCCCAATGGTCGGGCACTTTTGTCCCACGGAGCCCCGATGCGCGCCATTCATCAATAGAGAAATAGGCAAAGTGACAGATGGGCCAGGCACCTCTGTCGCATCATGCGGGTCCGGCGCGCCCTCCCGCCGGCTACCGCCTCCGCAGCGCCGCCACCGTCTCGGCGTGCTTGGTGTGCGGGAACATGTCCACCACCGTCAGCGACTCCAGCAGCCAGCCGCGCCGCACGAGGAAGTCCAGGTCGCGCCGCTGGGTCACCGGGTTGCAGCTCACGTACACGATGCGCCCGCACCCGCTGGCGTCGCACGCCGAGAGGAACGCCTCCGTGGCGCCGGCGCGGGGCGGGTCGAGCACCACGACGTCGAACCCGGTGCGGTTGCGCCTGGAGTCGGCCAGGTAGGCCGTGGCGTCGGCGCAGACGAACCGCGCCCGGTCGCCCAGCCCGTTGGCCCGTGCGTTGCGCCGCGCGTCGGCCACGGCCCCCTCCACGCGCTCCACGCCCACCACGGAGACGCCGTCCACGGCCTTGGCCGCGCACAGGCCGATGGTCCCGATGCCGCAGTAGGCGTCCAGCAGCGTCTGGCCCGGCTCCAGCCGCGCGCCGTCGATGGCCAGCCGGTAGAGCGCCTCGGTCTGCTCGGGGTTTGTCTGGTAGAAGCTCGTGGGGCCGATCTCGAAGGTCACGCCCAGCAGCGAGTCGTGCATGACGCCGGGCCCCAGCAGGGGTTTCGACGTGGGCCCCAGGATGGCGTTCGTCCGCCGCTGGTTGATGTTCTGCACTACCGACAGCCTGAGCGGCGCCGCCTCGGCCACGGCCTCGGCCAGCTCGCGGCCGTGGGCCAGGATGTTGCCGTTGGTCACGACGGTGAGCAGGCCCTCCTCGGTCCTCCAACCGGTGCGCACCACGGCGTGGCGCAGCATGCCGCGGCCCTTGTCCTCGTCGTAGGCGCGAATCTTCAGCCGTTCGGCCACCCGGGCCACGTCGTTGAGGACGGGCCGGCAGCGCGGGTCCTCGACCAGGCAGGCGGCGCACGGCACGATGCGGTGCGTGCCCCGCTCGTAGAAGCCGCTGCGGATCACGACGCCCTTGCCGGGCGAGAAGGGCGTGGCCGCCTTGTGCCGGTACCCCCGCGGCACCTCCATGCCCACGATGTCCACGTCGCCCGGGGCCGCCTCGCTCGCCCCGGAGCCCAGGAGGTCCGAGAAAAGCCCCACCACGGCCTCGCGCTTGCGGCGCAGCTGGATGGGGTAGGGGACGGCCAGCCATTCGCAGCCGCCGCACCGTTTGGCGATGGGGCAGGTGGGGGTGGCAAATCCCATGGGGGCTCCTTTTGCTCTCTCGACGTCGACACCAGAAGTCTAGCCGTCCTGCCGGCCGCTGCCACGCGCCGGCGCGCCCGGCGGATGCGGTACGCTAAAGGCAACCGCATATCATCGCAACCCGAGGGCACGGTTCGAACAGCTGTCTGCTTAGTAGATTAATAAGGAACCCGGTTTGAGTCCGGGACAGCCGCCACTACTGTGTTCGGGCAAAGGTGCGGGCGCATACCCATTGGGCCCGGTCCCGAGAAGGGGCCCGCACCGTCGGCCGAGGCCGACACCCGTGAGTCAGGAGACTTGCCTGTCCTCGATAGGTTCGACCGTCCCGGGCGTGTGGGTCGTGGTACCGGTGCTGTGATGCCCCGCCTGCCCCCGTGACCCGGCGCCATCGCCCGGGTGCCGCCCCGGCAGACCGGGTCGTCCCTCCCCGCCGCGCCGCTCTCCCAGACGGGAAAGACGGGCAATCGACGAGAGGAAGGCACGCCCATGAACCGCAAGACAGCCCAGAACCCCGCAGCCGGCCGCCGCACGCCGCCCCTGCGCAGCCGCGTCGCGGCACTGCTCGCCGCCGCGCTCATCGCGGCGGCACCGGCCCTCGGCGCCTGCTCCGCCGCCCCCTCCGCGCCTGCGGACGCGGGGCAGCAGGCGTCCGGGCAGCAGCAGGCGTCCGTCTCGGTGACCCAGAAGGTCGGAGACGCGGAGAAGACCGTGGAGGTGCCCGACGGCTCGACGGTCCTCGACGTCCTGAAGGCGTCGGGGGTGGACTTCGAGTCGAGCGACGGCTCCTACGGCGCCTATGTGACCTCCATCGACGGCAAGGCCGCCGAGGGCAACTCCGGCTGGACCTACTCCGTCAACGGCGAGCAGCCCACGGTGGGTTGCGGGGAGTACGAGGTCGCGGACGGCGACGTCGTGACGTGGGAGTACGTCTCCTTCTGACGCCTCGGGCGGTGACGCCGCCCCACGGCCGTTCGTGACCGTGGGGTGACGTGTGGCACGGCCTGCCTGCCGCCGCGCCGCGACGGCCGTAGCATGGGGGCGCCCGACCGCCGCGGCCGGGCGCCCCTTCGCGTGAAAGGACCTGCCCATGGGAACGTGCGTATCCGTCGGCATCATCGGCCTGGGCCACGTGGGCGCCCACGTGGCCAACAGCCTCATGCTCCAGGGCATCGCCGACGAGCTCCTGCTCTGCGACATCGCCTCGGGCGACGAGGACAACTCCAAGAAGCTGGCCGCCGAGGTCCAGGACCTCTCCGACAGCCTGGCCTTCTGCCCCCACAACGTGCGCATCGAGAACTGCGGCGAGGACTACGCCGCCCTGGCCTCGTGCGACGTCGTGGTCAACGCCGCCGGCAAGGTGCGCCTTGCCGCCGAGGACCGCGACGGCGAGCTCTTCTACACCACCGACACCGCCCGCCGCTTCATCCCCGTGCTGGCCCGCGCGGGCTTCTCCGGCGTGTGGGTGACCGTCGCCAACCCCTGCGACGTCGTGGCGACCCAGATCTGGAAGCTCGGCGGCTTTGACCCGCGTCGGGTCATCGGCACCGGCACCCAGCTGGACTCCGCCCGGTTCAGGCACGTGCTCTCCCGCGAGACGGGTATCGACCAGCACTCCGTGGGCGCCTATATGCTCGGCGAGCACGGGGCCACGCAGTTTGCCTGCTGGAGCCAGGTGAACTTTGGCGGCAAGCCCCTGGCCGAGCTGGAGCGTGAGGAGCCGGGGCGCTTCTCCCTCGACCGCGCCGCCCTGGAGGACGCCGCGCGCCGGGGCGGCTACGTGGCCATGGCCGGCAAGATGTGCACCGAGTACGCCGTGGCCAACGCCGCCGCGCGCCTGGTGCGGGCCGTGGTGTCCAACGAGCACGCGGTGCTCGCCTGCTCCACCCTCATGGACGGCATCTACGGCGAGGAGGGCCTGTTCTGCTCCGTGCCCTGCGTCGTGGGCGGCTCCGGCGTGGAGGCCCTCATGGTGCCCGACCTCACCGGGCCGGAGCAGGCGGCCTTCCACGCCAGCTGCGCCCACATCCGCGAGAACCTGGGCCGCGTGGGCCTGGCCTGACCGCCCCCTCGGCGCCCCGCGGCCGGGTCCCGCTCGCGGGGCGCCTTCCCTCGCCGTCCGCCGCGGGACCTATTCGCCCCAACCCACTCCCGTATATCACGCGCGGTCTCCAGTCTCATCAAATCCTTGTCGGGGGTAGACTGTTGCACTTGAGAACATGGGGGCTGGAGCAGCGGTTATCTCCGCTGTGGGCGTAATTGCCTACAGGTTGAAAACAGCTCGGTGCCACCTTGGTGAGGGGAGTGGTTTTGCCGTCCGGCGTCTTCTCCCTAAAAAAAGGGGGTACATGCAAGCCAGCCAACAACGCAGGGCCACAGCCCGCATGACAGCAAGGGGAGAGTATGCAGTCTAAGATCGCGCACGCCGCCGAGCGTACCGCCTTCGGTTTTGCCCTTGACGGCATCATCAACGCCGCCTCCAGCAAGGACCGCGAGAAGAACCTCGACAAGCTTGTGGACATGGGCTCCAAGCTCCTCAAGGACACCGCCCCCGGTGCCGCCCGCGGCCTGCGCGCCGGCCTGTACCCCGGCTCCAAGTGGGAGCAGTTCCTCTTCTCCCTCATGGACGAGGTGGACCACAACATCATCAAGACGGCCGTGCTCAACGGCGGCTACGAGGCCGCCTTCCGCGGCCTGCGTACCTGCACCGAGAACGCCGAGAAGTACCAGTGCAACGTGCCGTGGATCATCCTGTTCGACCCCACCACCGCCTGCAACAAGCACTGCATCGGCTGCTGGAGCGCCGAGTACGGCAACCGCTACAACCTGTCCTTCGACGACATGGACAAGCTGGTCTCCGAGGCCAAGGCCCTGGGCACCCACATGTTCATGCTCACCGGCGGCGAGCCCCTGGTGCGCAAGAAGGACATCGTCAAGCTGGCTGAGAAGCACAACGACTGCATGTTCAACATATTTACCAACGCCTCCCTCGTCGACCAGGCCTTCTGCGACGATGTGAAGCGCGTGGGCAACATCGCCTTCTCCATCTCGGTCGAGGGCTTCGAGGACTCCAACGACGGCCGCCGCGGCGACGGCTCCTTCCAGGAGGTCATGGCCGCCATGGACCTCATGAAGGCCAACGGCCTGCTCTTTGGCACCTCCACCGCCTACACCACCAAGAACTACAAGACCGTCACCTCCGACGAGTACCTCGACATGCTCATCGAGAAGGGCTGCCGCTACGCCTGGTACTTCCACCTCATGCCCGTGGGCGCCGGTGCCGGCACCGACCTCATGTGCACGCCCGAGGAGCGCGAGTACATGTTCCACCGCATCCGCGAGATCCGCGGCATCACCGGCGGCAAGCCCATCTTTGCCATGGACTTCCAGAACGACGGCGAGTACGTGGGCGGCTGCATCGCCGGCGGCCGCGTGTTCTGCCACGTGAACGCGGCCGGCGACGTGGAGCCCTGCGTCTTCATCCACTACTCCAACGCCAACATCCACGACAAGAGCTGGCTGGAGTGCCTGCAGCAGCCCATCTTCCAGGCCTACCGCGCCCACTACCCCTTCAACGACAACCTCCTCCAGCCCTGCCCCATGCTGGAGAACCCCGAGATCCTGCCCCAGATCGTCCACGAGGCCGACGCCCCCTGCACCGACTACGCCGCCCCCGAGAGCGTGGACGACCTCTGCGCCCGCACCACGCCCTACGCCGAGAGCTGGAAGGCCACCGCTGAGAAGCTCTGGCTCGAGGAGCACCCCACCGGCAAGAAGATCTACGCCGACGAGCTCTCCAACATGGCCGTCGACGAGAAGGCCAAGATCATCGCCGAGGCCGACCGCGAGAACGAGGCCGTGACCAACTAAGGCCCCGCCCCGCTGCCCCGAATCGGCGGCATCGAAGCGACATGCGCAGCCCGAACGACCCCGTGTATCCGGCGATACGCGGGGTCGTTCTCATGACCGCCCGCCCGCGCCTGCCTGTCCCAACACCCGGACACTTTTGTCCCAATGGTCGGGCACTTTTGTCCCACTTTGGCCGGGAACGGTGCTGCCGCGCGGGCGCCAGCGCCCCTGGAACGTCCTGCGGGCGGCTTCTCACCCGTAGAAGCTCCTGCGGGCGATCTGCGTGACAGAGGTGCCTGGCCCATCTGCCACTTCTCCTATTACGCAGTTGATGATGGCTGAGAGGTACTGCGCCCCTCGGCCCTCCTTGCCTTATCGCCCATGTCGCTCTGGCGGGGCACCCTGCCGTCATCTTGGCCGGGTGCTTCTGTCCCGCCACTCGGCACTTTCGCTGTCACACGGGGCTGGTGGTCCAAGCCCTCTTCCCCGGCATCTGTCCTGCGTCATTGTGGCGTACCGGTCGAAAAAACTCCGCTACCGTGGCGCACGCTTCGTTTGGTTTGGCAGGTCCCTCGCGCCGCCCATCGTGGCGCCCGCGGTCGGGGTCCCTCGTGCGGCACGTGACAGAGGTGCCTGGCCCATCTGTCACTCCACCTGGTTCTCCCTTTATGGCCATCGCCATACTGCAGAGGCTTCCGGCATGCGCCGCCCGTTTGGCTGATGGGTGCGGCCCGATCCCCGTGTGACCACCGGAGGGGTCCGACCAAAGTGGGACAAAAGTGCCCGACCATTGGGACAAAAGTGTCCGGGTGATGGGACAGGTGGTGGGACGGCCGAGCCTGGCCGGCGGGGTCCCGCCTTTATTGACAGGGATAGATTCCGGTCCTACGCTTGAAATCTAACTTAAAGAACGCTGCAAAAATGCTGCAAACATAGGGCGATTGGCGGTACAAATGAACTCTCTTACCCGCACCCTGGCCTCCCTGGCCGCTGCCACCCTCACCTGCACGGCCCTGGTGGCCCTGCCGGCGACCCCGGCTGCGGCCGCCCCGCCGGCCGGCTACACCCATCCGGCCGACGCCTGCCCCGTCACCGTCACCGGCGGCGTGGAGGGGCGCGACTACTACTACGCCTCCGAGACCTGGACGCGAAACCCCGGCAGCCCCGTCACAAGCACCCTCAAGAAGCTGGTGATCTGCTCCTCGACGCCCCTCACCCTCTCCACCGGGGGCGCCACGGTGGACGCCACCGTGTGGATCGAGGCCGGCACCCAGGCCAACATCACGCTGGACGGCGTGGACATCGCCTCCCACGTGCCGTTCACCATCGAGCGCAACCGCGACGCCGCCGGCAACTCCGTCGACCCCAAGACCAGCGTCCACATCACCCTGGCGGCCGGCTCCACCAACCGCCTCGAGGCTGCCGCGTCGGCCTATGCCCCGGGTATCCGCTGCGGCGAGGACACGGTCCTCGTCATCGACGACGACGTGGCCAACGTGGACGTGGACGGCGCCCCGGTGGACGTCACCGGCGGCCGCATCAAGGAGGGGACGGTCTACGTGGACCGCGACGGCGCCGTCCGTACCGCCGGCGCCGACGGCCCCACGACCAATATCAGCAACCTTGAGAGCCGCAACCCCGGGTCCCTGGAGGTCCAGGGCGGCTACCTCTGCGCGGCCATCGGCGGCAGCGACTGGGAGACCACCGGAGAGATGACCTTCAACGGCGGCTCCATCACGGCCCGGGCCGTGGGCGACGGCACCTACGGGTTCGGCGCCGGCATCGGCGGCTCCCACGGCGGCCACGGCACCACCGAGGACACCTGGATCACCTTCAACGGCGGCACGGTCACGGCCTGGGCCTCCTACCACGGCGCCGGCATCGGCGGCGGTGGCCCCAGCTACACCACCGCAGGCTCCACCAGCAGGGAGAACAACTACCGGTTCCCCGACGCCAAGCTCAGCGACCGCCTCCCCGGCAACGGCTTCGGGGCCAACTCCGGCACCCCGGTCCACTCCAAGGTCTGTGCCGGCAACCTGCGCTTCAACGGCGGTGTGGTGGTCCCCATCTCGGCCGACCACGGCAACGCCATCGGCCAGGGGTGCTTCTGCTGGAACGTGGGGCGCCAGATCGTCATCACCGGCGGCACCGTCATGCCCGACACCTCCCGTCAGGACCCCTCCTACGGCTATGCCCACGCCATCGGCGCCCTGGGCGGCGAGGTCTACGTCACCGGCGGCTCGGTGCGCATCGGCCAGGTGACCCACGACAACGGCAAGACCACCAACGAGAAGTACCAGGCCTACATCGGCGACCCCGTGGACCCCGACAACCTGCCCTCGGACTTCTACACCAACTTCTCCTCCGACACCGCCTACGGCGCCCTCGACAAGAGCAGTCAGGTCATGATGCGCACCATCAAGGTGCCCGGCGCCCTGGGGGCCAACGCCCGCATCACGTCGTTTGCCATGACGGTCAACGGGGTGTCGTACCCCTACGGCTCGCCCCACTCCACCGACGAGAACGGCAACCTCTACCTGTGGCTCCCCAAGACCACCGAGGGCGAGGTGCGCGTCAACCTGACCGCCGTGGACAAGGACGGCAACGTGGTCAGGACCGAGCCCTACTACATGGACGACGTCCAGAACGGCGGAGACCACCTCAAGCAGTACGTGATCTTCTCCATCGACCCCGAGAAGGTGCCCACCCTCAAGAACCTCACCAAGCGCTACGACGGCCTGCCCTGGGGCGAGGACGTCTCCGGCAAGCTCCTCTCCGAGGTGGCCCAGCAGGCCGTGGAGGTGGACAACCCGCCCGTGGCCGCCGGTCAGGACAAGAACAAGCTCGACAACGCCACCTCCATGGTCATGGAGTCCCAGCGCCTGGCCACCGACGAGAACGGCGACCTCATCCGCCGCCCCGACACCGGCGACGGCTCCAACGTCTACGAGGTGGACACGGCCTCGGCCATCACCAAGGGCTTCAACGCTAACGTGGGCAAGTACAAGCTCACCATCAGCTCCGACCAGTACGCCCAGGACGGCTCCTCCTTTGCCGAGAGCTTCTACGGCCACCGCTGCTACTACGACTACGCCGAGATCACGCCGGCCGACACCCAGACGCGCCTGGAGGTGGCGCGGGTGGGCTCCACGGCCGACGTGCGCCTGACCGCCCATGTGAGCCCGCGTCACGACGACGCGGTGACCGAGGCGCTCACCTGCGCCGCACCGGAGGGCGCCGTGCAGTTCTACATCAACGGCAAGAAGGTGGGGGAGCCGGTCGCCGTGGCGGACATGGGTGACGACGAGCTCGAGGACGGTTACCGGCAGTCGGTGGCCACCCTCACCGTGGGGCCCGACGACTACCGGTCCCTCCTGGTGAACCCGGCCGCGCCCTCGTCGTCCCGCGCCGCGGACGGCCTGGGCAGCCAGCGGGTCACCGCCGAGTTCATCCCCACCCAAAAGGGCAACTACACCGACTCCAACACCGACTCCAACGCCGACTTCTTCGTGGCCGTCGACCCCGAGTGGTGGTCCTACGAGAAGGTCTACGACGGGACGCCGGCGTTCGACGGCCTCGACGGCTCCCATATCCTGCCCTTCGTGCCCGCCGGTTTTGACGTGGCCCTCTCCTTCGACCCGGCCCAGGTGACCTACGCCCCCGACGGCTCCTCGGTGGGCACCCACCCCATCGTCCTCAAGGACACCGAGCTCACGGGTGCCGACGCCGACAAGGTGATCGTCATCGGCTACACCCGCGGCGACTCGCTGACGCTTAAGGGCACCGTGACCCCGCGCGACGTCACGGTGACCACCTCGACGTCCGTGGGGACGGCCCCCGCCCACCGGCCCTTCGGCGGGTCGTTCTCCTTCGGGGCCGACCTCGTGGCGGGCGACAGCCTCGAGGGGCTGCTGGGCGCCGCCTCCTTCGACATGGGCGGTCTCGACCCCTCGGACCCCGCACCCGGCCTCTACCTCGTGACCGTGCGGCCGGAGGCCCTCCGGGGCCTGGAGCCCGATGAGGAGGGTCGCTACACCTTGGGCAACTACCGCATCGCCGTGGAGGGCGCCTACGTGCGCATCGAGAAGGCGTCCCGGCCCGTGCGCGACGGGCAGATCTCCACCGTGGCCCAGGACGTGCCGGTGGGCGGCCCCCTCCAGATCACGGACACCCTGGACGGCACCCCTGTGGACACCGAGCGCTCCTACTTCAAGAGGGTGGGGGACGGCTGGGAGCCCGTGGACGGCGAGCCCACGGAGCCCGGCACCTATCTCGTGGTGTCTTCCGAGCGGAACCCGGGGCCGAGCCCGACGCTGCCCGGCAGCGACGTCTTCCGGATCGTGGGCGCCGACACCGACGGCGACGAGGCCCCCGGCCCCTCCAAGGAGCCCGTGTCGGTGTCCGCCGACGACATCGTGAGCGGCCAGGACCCGCGGGTGACCGAGACGGCCCCCGACGGCGGCCCCGTGGAGGTCACCCGCACCTACTGGAGGCAGGACCCTGTGGACCCCCGCCACTGGGAGCCCGTGGACGGCGTGCCCACGGAGCCGGGTACCTACCTTGTGGTGTCGGTGCCCACGGACCCCGACAGCCCCTGGGGCCCCGGTAGCGCCGTCTTCGTGGTGGAGCCGGCCCCGGCGGGGGACCCCGACCCCACGCCGGGCAACCCGGACAAGGGCCGGCCCGTGGTGACGGTCGAGGGTGTTGACGTCGTCGACGGCCAGGTGCGCCCCCGCGTCCTCGTGGATGGCAAGCCCTTCGACGGCGCCTCCGACCCCGAGGGCCGCCGCGTGGAGGAGGTCTACTACGTGAGGGAGCCCGACGGCAGCTGGCGGCGCCTGGCCGGTGCCCCCGACGGCCTCGGCGACTATCGCGTCGTGGTGCGCCTTCTCGACCGCGACGGAAACCTCCTGGCCGAGGCCTCCTACGACTTCTCCCTGGACGGCGCCGGCGCGGTGCTGCCGGCCACCGGCGGCCGGGCCGTGGTGCCGGTCACCGGCGACGTGGCCGCCGTGGCAGGTGCTCTGGGTGCCATGGCGGGCCTCGGCGCCGCGGCGGCAGCGGCGACGGCGGCGCGCCCGGGTCGCCGCCGCTGACAGGCGCCCCCCGTCCCACCGATGTCCCAATGGTCGGACACTTTTGTCCCATTTTGGTCGGGCACGGTTGCTGCCACGCGGGCGTCGGCACCCGCAGGACGTTCTGCGGGTGCCACTCCACCCGTAGAGGCTTCTGCGGGTGCCGATAGGGTCGCCCCGCCACCCGTGGAACGTTTTGCGGGCGGTTTCTCACCCGTAGAAGCTCCTGCGGGTGATTCGTCCGGGCCGTCGTCCCGTCGGCCGCACATGGCGGCGGTGCCCGGCCTATCCGCCGCTCTGCCTGTTTCTCGTTTTTTGGCACCCACCCATGTCGCAGCGGCCTCCGTCATGGGATTCGGCGCCGCTGGGACAAAAGTGCCCGACCATTGGGACAGAAGTGTCCGACCATTGGGACAAAAGTGTCCGGGTGGTGGGACAGCCTCGCGGCCCCGGGGAGGCCTCGGTCCGCCGCTTGGCCGACCGGCCGGGAATCAGGGGACATCCGCGGCCCCGAGGGGGTATGGAGCCAAAGGAGGGATAGTCCGGCGCCCTTGGAGGTGGCACGTCCATGCTAGGTCAGTACTTCGCGAGCCTCGGGGCCACGGCGGCCGGGTGGAGCACCGACGCGGTCTTCCTGCGGCTCATCCTGGCCGCGGTCGTGGGCACCGTCATCGGCATGACCCGGGAGTTCAAGAACAAGGGCGCCGGCGTCAAGACCCACGTGCTCGTGTGCCTGGGCTCGGCCCTCTCCATGATCGTGAGCCAGTACATCCTGGAGGAGATCCCCGGGGCCCAGCTCGACATGGTGCGCAACGGCGCCGCCGTCATCTCCGGCGTGGGCTTCCTCGGCGTGGGCACCATCATCGTCACCGGAAAGAACGAGGTCAGGGGCCTCACTACCGCCGCCGGCCTGTGGGTCTGCGCCTGCATCGGCCTCTGCGCCGGCATCGGTCAGGTGGACGCCACCCTGCTGGCCCTGGTCTTCGTCATCTTCACCTTCACGGTGCTCTCGCGGCTGGACGCCCTGGTGCACCGCTTCTCCAAGAAGTTCGACGTCTACGTCGAGTTCGAGAACCGCCACGCCGTCAAGGAGTTCCTCAAGAAGCTCCACAGCTGGGACTGCGCCTACGACAACTTCCTGCTCACGGGAGGTGAGAGCGGCAGCTCCTTCGTGGCCGCCACCCTCACCATCACCCTGCCCACCATGGACCGCAAGCAGGCCTTCGTCGACGCCATCCAGCGCCTGGAGTTCGTGAGCTTCTGCGAGGAGATCTAGGCGCCGGGGCGCTCCGGGAGGCCCGACCCCCTCACGAGGCCAGGGCCCGGAGCCTGTGCGCCACCGCCACCAGCACCGCCACGATGCCGAGGAGGAACGCCCAGCCCCCGTCGCCCAGGCGTGGCACGGCGCCGACGCCGGCTGCCGTCCTCGCCACCGCGGGGGAGACGGCCGCGCCGCCCTCGTCCGCAGCGGGGCCCATGGCGTCGGGTGCCGTGGCCTGGCAGGCGATGGCACCGGTACCCGCGGCATGGGCCTGTCCGCCGTCGGGGTCCGGTTCCGCGGGCGTCGCGGGGTCGGGCGTCGCCGAGGGCTCGCCGCCCCGGTCGTTGCCCGGCTGCGGGTCGTCGTGCGTGTCCGTCGCGGCGTCGGGGTCCGCGACGGTGACGGTGGCCGTCTTGGTGACCACGTGGGTCGGGTCGATGGCGTAGGAGTAGCGCACCGTGTAGGTGCCCGGGGCGAGACGGTCCACATGCCCGTCGCCGCGGCCGGAGGCCACGAGGTTCCCGTCGGCGTCAAAGAGCTCGAACCCGTAGTCGCCGTCCGCCGCGAGGTCCTCCGTGCCCGCGAGGCGCATGGTGCCCCGGTCGTAGCGCTCCGCCACGGCGGAGAGCAGGTTGTCCGCCGCATCCCAGGGACCGGGCCGGTCGAGGGAGAGGTCCCTCGTGTCGAACACCCGGCTCACCTGCAGGTAGATGACCCCGTTGGAGCGGATGACGGAGGAGTCCCGGTCGCTCGTGGTGTAGGAGTAGTAGGGCCAGATCCCGCTTCCGTCGGGCAGGATGTTGACGGTGTAGCCGAGGTCCTTGATGGAGTCGAAGGCGTTCTCGAGCTTGATGTCGAAGGAGCCGTCCGTGTAAAGGACGTCGCCCGCCACGCCGCGGTTCACGAAGATGAAGTCGGAGTAGGAGAGGGGCTTGAGGGCGTCCTGGACCTCCCGGGGCGCCGGGTCGTAGATGCGGGTCCCGTCCTCGTCGGTGGTCATGACGGTGGCGTCCCACCGGGCCTCGCCGCGGGTCATGCGGCGGACGGCGTCCATGAAGGCGGTGCTCGGCGCCCCCACGGCGACGCTGGACCCGGCGGAGTCGACGGTGCGGAAGTCGCCACCGCGCCAGTAGTAGCAGTAGGCCCCCAGGTCGAAGGTGCGGCTCCCCGCGGCGGAGGCGAGCGCCTTGTCGGCGGTCCCGTCCGCGATGGACTCCACCTGGGCCCGTATGGCGTCGTAGTTTGCGATTCTCAGCGGAATCGCGGTGTCGAGGGAGGCACGGGCGTCCAGGTAGCCGACGGCCATGATCGCGATGAGGCGGTCCCACGAGAACCCGGGGTCGGCGGCGCGGAGCTGGTCGAGCGTGAGGTAGCGGCCGGCCTCGACGCTGTAGAGGGTCTCCTCGTCGTCCAGGCCGAGCTTGAGGGAGTCGCCCCGGACCCGGCTGCCGTCGACGACGACGTCGGGGCGGTAGGGGTCCGAGAGCTGGCCCGCCGTCTTGGCGAACCGGTTGAGCATCACGATCTCCTCCACCCTGAGGCGCTCGTCGGTGGCGTTCTCGATCCTGACGTGCCCCTCGAAGGCGGCGCCCGACTTGGTGAGGTCGAGGATGGCGCTGTCGTTGTTCCAGCCCGTGGCCATGGTGGCGCCGGTGGCGGTGTCGGTGGCCGAGACGGATGTGCCGTGCGCCACGGCGCCGTCGCCCCTGAGGGATCCCTCGGTGCCGTTGTAGATGACGGAGCCCACCTCCCGGGACGCGTCGGCGGCCGGGGCCTGCGCCGCGGCGGTGGGGGAGGGGTCCCCGGCTGCAGCGGCCCCATCGGATGTCGCCTCGCCGCCGCTTGCCGCGTCGTCGGCTGCCTCCCCGGCCACGGCGCCCTTGTCGGCTGCCTTCGCCTCGCCGGCCGCGACGCCCTTGTCGGCTGCCGCCGTCTCGTCCGCGGCCGCGACGTCCCCGTCCGAGGGGTCGGCGTCTGCCGGCGCCGCCACGTCCTCCGCCGCCACCGGTTGCGCCACGTCCTCCGCCGCCAGTGCGGGCGTCGCCCCGACCAGGACGACGGAGGCGCCGAGCGCGGCTCCCAGAAGCCCGGCTGTCATTCTCCGGTCGGGGAAGATGTCGGCGATGCTGCGGTGGTTGCGGCCGTGCGGTGTGCGGGGCGCCATGGCGTCCGCTCCTCTCTCTGTAGATATGTATGTATTTACATATCTACATTCGAGAGGTATGCATTAATTTTAAGCATGATTTACGGTGGAAATGTACACGATTCGGGGACATCTCGTCCTGCCGAGAGGCCCGTCCCCCGAGAGGCCCAGGCCCCGCCCGTGCCGACAAAACGGCCCCGCGCGCCAACCGACGCGCGGGGCCTGTCGACCGTCGGCCGCCTGCCGTGCGGCCCTACCGGTCGCCGAAGGAGATGCCCAGGTCGCGGGCCTCGCGGACCATCTCGCCGTCCGGGTCCACGTACTTGAGCTTGCCGGCCACGTCCTTGAGGGGCACGCGGCACATCTTGCCCTTCCGCTGGCTCACCATGAAGCCGTACTTCCCCTCGAGGCAGCCCATGGCCGCCTCCACGCCGCACTGCATGGCGAAGATGCGGTCCTGGGCGTCGGGCTGGCCGCCGCGCTGGGTGTGGCCGGGCACGGCCACGCGGACCTCGCGGTCGGTGCGGGCGGCGATCTGGTCGGCGATCTCGTAGGCCACGGACGGCATCACGCGCTTGGCCAGCTTGGCCTTGTACTCCTTCTTGGAGAGCGCGGCGTCCTCCTTGGAGATGGCGCCCTCGGCGGCCACGATGATGGCGTAGCGCTCGCCGTCGGCGTGGGCCTCGTCGATGGCCTCCACCACGTTGTCGATGTCGTAGGGGATCTCGGGCAGCAGGATGACGTCGGCGCCGCCGGCCACGCCGGCGTACAGGGGGATCCAGCCAACCTTGTGGCCCATGATCTCGATGACGAACACGCGCCCGTGGCTCGTGGCCGTGGTGCGGATGTCGTCGATGCACTTGGTGGCCACCTCCACGGCGCTCGTGAAGCCAAAGGTCATGTCGGTGCCCCAGGTGTCGTTGTCGATGGTCTTGGGCAGGGCGATGACGTCGAGGCCCTCCTGCGAGAGGCGGTTGGCCGTCTTGGTGGAGCCGTTGCCGCCCAGCATGAACAGGCAGTCGAGCCCCAGCTTGCGATAGTTGGACACCATGGCCGGCACCTTCTGGACGCCGTCGGCCGTGGGCTTGTCCAGCTCCTTGAAGGGGGTGCGGCTCGTGCCCAGGATGGTGCCGCCGTGGGTGAGCGACCCGGCGAAGTCCTCGGGCGAGAGCCGGGTGTAGCGGTTGTAGATGAGGCCCTGGTAGCCGTCGAGGAAGCCGTAGACCTCGACCTTCCCCTCCGTCTTGAAGGCCAGGGTCTTCACGATGGCGCGCATGGTGGCGTTGAGCGCCTGGCAGTCGCCGCCGCTCGTGAGCATTCCTACTCGCAGCATGGACGGGCTCCTCTCCTCGATGACTCATCGACTTCAAAAAGTGTGGCACAAGCTGCCGGCCGTTGATGTACGGGCCCCGTGATTGCCTGGACCGGCCGACGGGGCGGCCCGTCCCTCTCCGCGGCGTCGTTCGGCCCCGGTTGTCTGAGATTGCGGTTTCCGGCCGGCTCCGGAGGGGAGGGGGGCGGCAAAACGGCCTGCGATCGCGGTTTCCTGCCGGTATCGGCGCTGCGGCGGCGGCCGCAAGGGCATGGAATCGCGATTTCCGACCGGCCCTGCCCCGACCCGGCCCCGCCCCCGCCCCGGCGCGACCCGCCGCTCGCGGACGGGCGTCGATTCGACACATCTGCCATACCAGTTGTGGGGTAGGCTGAACAGAAGGTAAACCACGCCGCGGCCCCGCAGCCGCGGCGACGTCTCTTATTGGGAGGCAGCCATGGCAGAGAAGGTCAAGAACGTCGTGCTTGTAGGCCAGGGTGGCGTTGGTAAGACGATGCTCGCCGAGGCCATGCTCCACCTGAGCGGTGCCACCAGCCGCCTGGGCGGCCACTCCGGAACCAAACCCACCCTCGACTACGACCCCGAGGAGGAGAAGCGCTCCTTCTCCATCAAGCTCTCCGTGGCGCCCGTGAACTGGGAGGGCTGCCGCCTCAACGTCATCGACGCCCCGTGCTACCCCGACTTCATCGGCGACGCCTACTCGGCCATGGCCGCCTGCGAGACCGCGGTCTTCGTGGTGGACGCCGCCTCGGGGGCCCAGTCCACCACCACGCGCCTCTGGTACGCCGCCGAGGACCTCTCTCTGGCGCGCGCGGTCTTCGTCAACCGCATCGACCGCTCCGAGACGGCCTACGATGACACCCTCGCGGCGCTCACCGAGCGCTTCGGCAACCGCCTCGCCCCCGTGACGCTGCCCATGGGGGTGGGCAACGACTTCGAGGGCATCGTCGACGTCATCCGCATGAAGGGTCGCCGTCTCGGCCCCGACGGCAAGGCCCAGGTCTTCGACCTGCCCGAGCAGTACGTGGACGCCGCCCAGGCCGCCCGCGACGCCATTTGCGACCTCGTGGTGGAGGCCGACGACGACCTCATGATGAAGTACCTGGAGGGCGAGCCCCTCACGGACGACGAGGTCGAGGGCCTGCTCTCCCGCGCCATCGCCGAGCGCATCTTCGTGCCGGTGTTCGCGGGCGTGTGCACCAAGGAGGAGGGCGTCGTCTCCCTCCTGGACGACATCGTGGCGTACTTCCCCAGCCCCGACACCTACGGCAAGGTCCCGCTGGTCAACGGCGAGCTGCTCGACGTGGACCCCGACGACGACCGCCCGGTGGTCTTCGTCTTCAAGATCCTCAACGACCCCCAGCAGGGGCGCCTCGCCTTTGCCAAGGTGCTCACCGGCACCGTCACGCCCGGCCTGGAGCTCGTCAACGCCCGCACCCGCAAGACCGAGCGCCTGGCGCACCTCTACCGCATGATGGGCCGCGACACCACCGAGGTGAGGAGCGCGGAGGCCGGCGACATCGTGGTGGTGCCCAAGCTGGACGCCCAGACCGGCGACACGCTCTCGGCCACCGGCAAGGTGGAGGCCGCGGCGTTCCGCTTCCCCAACTCGCTCTACCGCATCGCCATCGAGGCCGACCAGCGCGGCAGCGAGGACAAGCTCTTCACCTTCCTCGAGAAGATGGCCGACGCCGACCCCACCCTCAAGGTGGACCGCGACGAGGACACCGGCCAGACCGTGATCAGCGCCATCGGCGAGGCCCAGGTCTCCGTGCTGCTTGACCGCCTGGAGAGCCGCGCCAACGTGGGGGCCCACACCGTGCCCCTGCGCATCCCGTACCGCGAGACCATCCGCCGCACCGCCACGGGCCACGGCCGCCACAAGAAGCAGACCGGCGGTGCCGGGCAGTTCGCCGACGTGCGCATCCGCATCGAGCCCAACCCCGACGGCGGCTACGAGTTCCTGGACGAGGTCGTGGGCGGCGCCGTGCCCCGCGGCTTCATCCCCGCGGTGGACAAGGGCGCCCAGGAGACCATGCGCGACGGCGTGCTGGCCGGCTACCCCATGATCGACGTCAAGGTGGCCCTCTATGACGGCCAGTTCCACCCGGTGGACTCCAACGAGATGGCGTTCCGCACCGCCGCGCGCCTGGGCTTCCAGGACGCCGTATCCCAGGCCGAGGCCGTGCTGCTGGAGCCCATGGCCACCCTGCACATCACCGTGCCCGAGAGCTACGCCGGCTCCATCATGGGCGACATCTCGGCCTCCCGCGGCCGCGTGGAGGGCATGGAGACCACCGACAAGGGCGAGGTCTCCATCCAGGCCCGCGCTCCGTACGCCGAGGTGGTTGACTACGCCACGCGCCTGAGGTCGCTCTCCCGCGGCACCGGCGAGTACACCGTCGAGGTGGAGGGCTACGAGCAAGTGCCCCACGACGTCCAGGAGCGCCTGGCCAAGGAGTACCAGGAGCGTCGCAGCCAGGGGAGGTAGCCTCCCACCGGGCCCGGATCCGGGCCACCCATACCCAAGCGCTTGAGGGCGCCCCCGACGGTTCCGTGCCGTCGGGGGCGCCTTTTTTCTGATGGGGCGGGGGACCGGGCCCGCCCTTGGCGGGTTTCAGGCGCCCCTGAGGGGACGCGGTTCCGAGGGGATGTGGTTCCTTCGCGTACGGGGCCATAGGCAACCGTTTGCCGATTTTTTGAGGAGGGGACCCGGGGCACGGGGGCCCTGTGCCTTAAATTGCGCCCTCTTTTTATTTCAGGCAGAGGGTATTCCGCCGCCGGCGATGGCGGACGGTTTCACGCCGCCGTTTCTTGATGTCATCCGGATATGACAGAAGACTCTTTTTCTAACTGACAGACTGTGCGATGTCGGCCGTAGGGTGTCAGAGAGATGGATAGTATCACTCTGTTTTAAGTAACACGATAAAACTACTCTCTCCCATATATACAGGGAACTTATTACCAACAAAACAGAAGCTTGATTTGCCTCCTTCACCGGTAAAGACTGGCAGAACGAATAAGTGTCCAAATGACCACCGGCCTGTCTATGCACACCTTATATACAGGCAAGAAGGAGAGAGACCATGGACGTAAGGCGCCTCGGGTCCCGTCGGCAGCCGAGCCCCCAGAAACGCCCGGGCCTGCGCTGGGCCGCCGCCCTGCTGGCAGCGGCCGTGGCGGCTGTCGTCGCCGTGGGGGCCACCACGGCGGGGGCCTCGACCCAGACCCTGACGTGGGTGGCCGACCCCTCCACTGCCGACGGCTTCAGCGCCATCCTCGGCAACGAGGAGCCCCTCAACGGCCGCTTTGCCGGCCGTGTGTGGACCGACAAGTCGGTGACCACCGACGCCGCCCAAGGCGCCCAGGGGGTCTTCCACACCACCTTCTCGGCCCTGGGGTCGTCGAGGGTGGTCAACAGGGAGGTGGAGAACCCCCTGGACGTGGCCTTCATCGTCGACCTGTCCGGGTCCATGGAAGGCGGACGCATGAGGGCCGCCACCGAGGCCCTCGACGCCACGGTCAAGCAGCTCATGGAGGCCAACCCCTACAACCGCGTGGCCGTGAGCACCTTCAGCAGCAGCGGTCGCGATGCCAACCGGGAGAACCCGATCCTGCCCCTGGGCCACTACGACAAGACGAGCTTCACCTACCAGGGAACGACCGGCGGCGGAACCGGAACCGGCGGCGGAGGGCCCACCCTCACCGTGACCGCCAGCGGCCGGCCTGACACCACTGTGAGAGTCGCAGGCGGCACCAACACCCAGATGGGCATCTACCGGGGCATGCAGCCCCTGGCCCAGGCCTCCGACACGACCCTCACCGTGGGCGGCACCGAGCTCCGGCGCGTCCCCGCCGTGGTCCTGTTGAGCGACGGCGCCCCCACCTACTCCCAGAGCGCCACGGACTGGTGGAACCCCACCTCGGGTTCCCAGGTGGGCAGTGGCAATACCGACTCCATCTATTGGGGTAACGGCATGCTCGCCCTCATGGAGGCCTCCTACTGGAAGCAGCAGGTGGACAGGCACTACGGCGTGGACGGCCCCTCGAGCACCCAGGTCTTCACCGTCCGCGTGGGCGACCTCACCGGCAACGAGCTCAACCTTGCCAACGTGACCCTCGACCCGGCCCGCTACCTCGACCCGGCCAACGGCCCCCTCTCCTCCCAGGCCGAGGATATAGCCACCGCCTGGAACACCTACCGCAATGGGGGGCGCCCCTCGGTGCAGGTGGGGGACGGCGCAACCGTCACCCTCAGCCACCCCGCCGCTGCTGACGACATAACGTCTCTCGCCTACAACGACGGCGCCTACGTGGCCGGCACCGACGACCTCTCCGACATCTTCGCAAGCATCATCACCCAGCTCCAGCAGACCGCCTTCAACCCGGTGACCGACGCCATGGGCGAGACGGCGACGCCCCTCACCTACCGCGACCCCATCGGCCGCTACATGACCGTGCGGGAGGTGCAGGAGGTGGAGCTCTTTGGCACCGCCTACCCGGTGACCAAGAACGCCGACGGCACCTACTCCCTCCCCAACCGGGAGGTCGTCAACCCGGTGTACGGGACCTCCTTCAACCTCGGCGACATCAAGCTCTCCGTGGACACCGGTGACGACGGCACCGAGGAGCTCACCTGCGTGCTCCCCGCCGACGCCCTGCCGGTGCGCGTGGAGACGATCACCGTCGACGGGAGTGGCAACCAGACCGACTACACCTCCAACCGCGGGTCGGTGGAGGCCCAGCCGTTCAGGCTCCGCTACACCGTGGGCTTCTCCGACGCCGTGATCTCAAACGGGGCGGTGGACCTGACCCGGGTGGACGCCGACTACAAGGCCGCCCACCGCAACGCCGACGGCGGCGTGGACTTCTACAGCAACCGCTACAGCGCCAAGGGCGCCGCCGACGCCGAGGGGCCCGGCAGCACCCGGACCGTGGGCGACGCCACGGTGACCTTTGCCCCCTCGGCCAGCAACCGCTTCTATTACTTCCAGGCCAACCGCCCCGTCTACGGCGACGGCACCGAGGGGGAGCTGGGCGAGGGCGGCAGCGTGGGCACCCAGCTCACCTCGATCGACCAGATCGACCCCGACGGCACCTACTACGTGGTCATCGACTACCACCGTCAGGGCTCCGCCCGCATCGTGCAGTACGTGGTGCCCTTCAGTGGCGCCGAGCTCACGGCCCAGGACTCCGTCGAGGTGGTGGACGGCGCCGTGGTCACCCGCATCGGCTCCCCGCGCCTGGGCAACGCCCGTTGGGCGGCCATCCCCAAGGCCGGCAACCCCACCGGCACCGCCTCCCTCTCCCTCTCGCCCCTCTTCGACTACACCCACGGCGAGGCGAGCGACTACCAGGTGGTGCAGCGCCTGGGCAACAACGGGCGCGTGACCGTGCCCGACACCGCCGTGCGGGTGCAGAAGGCGGTGTCGGCCGCCGAGGGCGTCACCGCCCCCGACCGCGACTTCACCTTCACCGTGACGGCCCCCGGCCGCTCCGACGGCCAGGAGGAGCTCACCGTCTACGAGCCCGCCCAGGACGGCGGGTGGACCCCGGTCACCGACGCCGACGGCAAGCCGGTCACCCAGACCGTCACCTGGGCCGGCGGCAAGGCGACGGTGGTCCTCAAGGCCGGCCAGTCCGTGTTCGTCGAGCTCGTGCCGGGCACCCGGTGGAGCGTCTCCGAGGAGTCGGTGGACGACCCCGCCTTCTCCCTCGTGGACAGGGAGGGCACCGGGGGTGCCGCGGCGGACCCCGATGACGGGACCGCCGTCTCCGGAACCGCGTCGGGCGGCACGGTCCAGGGGGCCGTCTTCACCAACGCCTACACCACCACGGCCACTTGGGACGGCATCCGCCTGAACAAGGTCATGGAGGGGAACCTCGCTAGCGGTGAGCCCCGCGGCTTCAGGGTGGGCGACCACTTCTCCTTCGAGATAGACGCCATGGGCTCCGCGCCCCTGCCCCAGGCCCCCCGGGCCGACGGCTCCGGGGACTTCCCGGTGTCCTCGGTGGAGGTCTCCGTGGAGGGGGTCAACGACGACGGCACCCTCGACCTGAGCTCCGTGTACCGCGGGACCGCCGGCGATGAGTCCGCCCCTCGGAAGGTGCAGGGGGCCGCGGACTTCTCCGCCGCCTTCCCCTCCATCGTCTTCGACGCGCCGTCCCCCGACGGGGGATGGGTCTACGCGGTCTGGGAGAGCCGTGCCACGGCCCAGAACGTGGTGGCCGGCGTGACCTACGACCCCACGGTCTACCAGTTTGGCATCCCGGTGACGGTGGACCCCGCCGACCCCTCCGCCCTCGTGGTGGGCGACGTGACGGTGGGCCGCTGGACGGGGGGCTCCGCCGACCAGGACCCCCAGCCGGTGGAGGGCTACGCCCCCGGTGACCCGGTGACCTTCACCAACACCTATGACACCTCCGAGGTCCGGCGCTTCTTCGGCGTGCGCAAGACCCTCTCCGGCACCGCCCTGGAGGACGGCCGCTTCACCTTCACCCTGACGGGCGTGGGCGCCCATCCCATGGACGCCGACGACGTGGCCGCCCTGGCGGGTGGCGTCATGACCCGCGGCGACGCCGAGGGCTACCCCTACGACGGGGCCTCCGTGCCCCCCATGCCCGACGGCGTCACCGGGAACACGGTCACGGCCCAGAACAACGCCGGTGGCTTGGTGTCGTTCGGCGGCATCCGCTTTGAGCAGGCGAGCGCCTCCGTCGTCGAGAGCCCCGATGCCGAGACCCTCCACCGCGGCGTGGTCTACAAGTACACCGTGGCCGAGAACGTGCCCGCCGGCGCCACCGGCGGCGTCCTCGACGGCGTCACCTACGACACCGCTACCCGCGACATCTACGTCTACGTCCACGTCGAGGCCGGTGACGGCGGCGAGGTCGTGCGCTCCCAGGTGATCTATCCCGACGACTCCGGCGTCGACGGCGACCGCGTGACCTTTGCCAACAGTTACCAGGCCCGCGGCGAGGCCCCCATCCAGGCCGTCAAGGCCATGGACGGGCGTCCCTTCCGCGAGGGTGACACCTTCACCTTCACGCTGTCGGAGCTCTCGGCCGGCGGGGTCGAGACCCTGCTGCAGGAGAAGACCGTCACGGTGTCCGCCGCCGGGGCCGGCGCGGGTCCCCTGACCGTGCCCTTCGACGCCCTGACCTACGTCCACGACGGCGCCCGGAGCGACCTGGGCACCCACACCTACGTGCTGCGCGAGGTGGCCCCGGCCGCCGGTGACGCCCTGGCCGGCGTCTCCTACGACACCGCGCCCCGCACGGTCACGGTGGAGGTCTCCGACAACGGCGACGGCACCCTCTCGACCGCCGTGGCCTATCCCGACGGCGCCGACCGGGTCGCCTGGACCAACCGCTACGAGGCCCCCGTGGCCGCGGTGGCGCTGCCCGGTACCAAGACCTTCGAGGGAGGGCCCATCCCGTCCCAGTCCTTCGGCTTCTCCACCTGGGTCACCGACGACACCTACGGCACCGACGGCGTGACCCCGTCCTCCACCTGGGTGGGGGAGGGCACCTCCGACACCGCCCCCGACGGGTCGGTGAGCTCCACGGCCCCGATCCCGTCGCTCCTGCCCTCCGGGACCTACGGCCCCGGTGAGTACCACTTCGTGGTGGCCGAGAACCCCGGCTCCTCCGCGGGGGTCACCTACGACCCGGTGCGCTACCAGGTGCACCTGACCGTGACCGACAACTTCGACGGCACCGCGACCCCCTCCGTCGAGGTGCGCTCCTCCACCGACGGCGGCGCCACCTGGGGGGAGTGGGGTGAGCCGGCCGACGGCGGCCTCGCCTTCACCAACGCCTTCGAGGGGGTGGGCCAGGCCGTGGCCCGGCTCTCCAAGGTGACCCTCGACGCCGAGGCCCCGGCCGAGGGCTACGGCTTCGAGCTGCGTATCCAGCGGTGGGATGACGACGGAGGCCGGTGGGTGGCCGCCAAGGTCGGGGAGGTCCGCGTCCAGGGCCTCGAGCCCGGCGCCGACGGCACCTACTCTCTCAGGAGCGACGCCGACGGCTCGATCCCCCTGGGCGACCTCGTGTTCCTCCGGGAGGGCACCTACCGCACCGACCTCACCGAGGTCCTGCCCTCCGGCGACCGCATCGACCTGGGTAACGGCAGCGCCGTGGTGGACGGCATGGCCTACGACACCCACACCGCCAGCGCCGCCTACCATGTGGTGCGCAGCGGCGTCTCCCTCACGGTGAACCGCCTCGGCGCCAACACGCTGGCCTTTGTCAACGACGGCGGCGTGCCCGTGTCCAAGGCCGTCTATGCGGACGACGTGGCGGACCCCTCCACGCTGCCCCAGGGCCCCTTCACCTTCACGGTGTCGGGCCTCGGGGAGGGCCAGACCGCCTACCTGGTGGTCGACGGCACCGATGAGGCGGTCGCCCTCACCGACGGCGGCACCTTCGAGCTCTCGGGCGGCCAGTCCGGGCGCATCTACGGCCTCGGCCAGGGCGGCTCCATCAAGCTCACCGAGTCCGCCCAGGACGGCTTCACCCCTGACAGCGCGGAGCTGACCGGCACCGTCGTGCCCGGTGCCGCCGCCGAGGGGGCGGCCTTCCGCAACAAGTACACCCCCGGCGTCGCCAAGCAGCAGTTCTCCGTTTCCAAGGAGCTCACCGGCCGTGACTTCAAGGACGGCGAGTCCTTCACCTTCACCCTCGCGGGCGAGGGCGACGCCCCCATGCCCACCGAGGACGGCCGCACCGTCACGGTGAGCGAGAACGACGGCAGGGCCGCCTTCGGCGAGATCGCCTTCGACAGGGTCGGAACCTACACCTACACGGTGGCGGAGCAGGCCGGTGACGACGGCGACGGCCTCGCATACGACCGCTCCGTCTACACCGTCACGGTGGACGTGACCTACGACGCTGAGACCAAGGCCCTGACGTCTGTGGCCTCCTACACCAAGGACGGCCAGCCGTACGAGCCGGCCGACGGCGCCATGGCCTTCACCAACGCCTACACGTCCACCGGCAAGCTGAGCGGCGACGCCGCCGCCAGGCTCGACGTCACCAAGACCCTCACCGGCCGCGACATGACCGACGGCCAGTTCACCTTCGCCGTGGAGCCGGTCGACACCGACGGCGCCAAGGCCTCCGAGAAGCTCGGCGCCGTGGAGCTCCACAGCGTCGCCGCCAAGGCGGGCGAGGCGGCCAAGGCCGTCAACGACAAGGGCGAGACCCTCGGCGACCTGCTCGGCGCCGTCACGTTCACCCAAGCCGACGCCGGCAAGACCTTCTCCTGGACCGTCTCCGAGAACGGCGCGGACAGCCCGGCCCCCGGCTACACCATGGACACGTCCGTCTACACCCTCTCGGTCTCCGTGACCGACAACGGCGACGGCACCGTCACGGCCACCACCTCCGTCACCAAGGACGGGGAGGAGGCCGACGCGGCGGCCTTTGCCAACGGGTACGGCGTGAAGACCCTGACCTCGCCTGTGACTGACCAGGTCAAGGTGGGCAAGGAGCTCACCGGCCGCGCCCTCAAGGACGGGGAGTTCACGTTCGAGCTCGTGGACGGCAACGGCGACGTCGTGGCCACCGGCACGAACGCCGCCGACGGCACCGTGACCTTTGACCGCGACCTCACCTTCTCCGCCGCGGGCGAGTACGCCTACACGCTGCGCGAGGTGAAGGGCGGCCTGGCCGGCATCACCTACGACGAGACCGTCCATGACATCGTCCTGACCGTCACCGACAACGGCGACGGCACCCTGTCCGTGTCCCGCAAGGAGGGCACGCCGGAGTCCGTCACCTTCAAGAACGCCTACACCTCCACCGGCTCCATGGACGGCGTGGCCTCGGTCAACGTCACCAAGGTCCTCACCGGGCGCCCGCTGGCCGCCGGCCAGTTCTCCTTCCTGGTGAGCCCCGATGACGACGCCTCCGCCGCCAAGCTGGTCGAGACGTCCCTGACCAACCGGGCCGCCGCCGCGGGCGAGCCCGCCGCCGCGGTGAGCCCCGACGGCAAGGCGCTCTCCGAGCTCTTCTCCGCCATCGCGTTCACCCAGGCCGACGCCGGCAAGACCTTCTCCTGGACCGTCTCCGAGAAGGGTGCCGACAAGGCCCCAGACGGCTACCGGCTCGACTCCTCGACCCACAGGGTTACGGTCAGGGTGGCCGACGACGGCGCCGGTAAGATCACCGCCACGACCTCCGTCGACGGCACCGAGGTGACCTCCGGCACCGCCGAGGTGCGCTTCACCAACGCCTACGGGTCCGAGAGCGACCCCGGCGCCGCCGAGGGCTCCGGCCGCCTGACGGCCAAGAAGGAGCTCACGGGCCGCAAGCTCGACGAGGGCGAGTTCACCTTCGTCATGCGCGACGCCAAGGGCAACGAGGTGAAGACCGTCACCAACGCCGCCGACGGCACCGTGGACTTCGGCGCCGTGCGCTACACCTCCGACCAGGCCCTGAAGGACGTGGCCGAGGGCATCGCCACGATGACCGCCGACGCGGACGGTAACCCCGTCTACCGCTACACCTACACGCTCTCCGAGGACGAGGCCAAGCTCCCCGGGCTCGTGACCCCGAGCGTCTCCTCCATCGTGGTGTCCGTGGACGTCACGGACAACGGCGACGGCACCATGACCTGCGACGTCACGTGGCCGGAGAGCGGCAGCACCTTCAAGAACGCCTACCGTGCCGAGGACGTCAGCCTGTCCATCGTGGGCGCCAAGGTCTTCTCGGTGCCCGACGGCCTTGACGGCGTGGACGCCGAGTCCCTGGCCGGCAAGTTCAGCTTCACGCTGTCCGACCAGGACGGCAAGGAGCTGGCCACCGCCACCAACGACGCCTCCGGGCAGGTGGCCTTCCCGCCCATCACCTACACCCATGACAGCCTGGGCGGGGCCGAGGAGCGCACGTTCACCTACACCGTGACCGAGACGGGATCCGTGCCCGGCATCACCAACGACGGTGAGGCCAAGACCGTGACGGTCATCCTGTCCCAGAACGAGGACGGCTCCCTGTCGGCCCGTGTGGGAGGCGAGGGCCCGGACTTCACGTTCACCAACAGCTACGGGGTGGGGGAGCTGGCCTCCTCCGTCACCGACCAGATCGCGGTGAGGAAGACCCTCACCGGCCGCGCCATGGCCGAGGGTGAGTTCCACTTCCGGCTCGTCGACGCCGCCACCGGGGAGACCGTCGCCCAGGGCACCAACAAGGCCGACGGCACCGTGGAGCTGTCCCCGGTCACCTACACCGAGCCCGGCACGTACACCTACGTGCTGAGCGAGGTCGCCGGTGACGCCCCGTCCGTGTCCTACGACGACGGCGAGTTCACCGTGGTCACCACGGTCACCGACAAGGGCAACGGGGAGCTTGAGGCCGAGCATGTGGTCGAGGGCGGCTCCGTCACCTTTGAGAACACCTACACCCCCGCGGCCGCCAGGGCCACCCTGTCCGTCTCCAAGCGGCTCGTGGGCCGCGACTTCCGGGAGGGCGAGACCTTCTCCTTCACCTTGGCCCCCCAGGACGGCGCACCCATGCCCGCCGCCGGCGGTGAGACCGCCACGGTGAGCGAGAACCAGCGGCAGGCGGACTTTGGCGCCATCACCTTCACGGCTCCCGGCGAGTACCGCTACACGGTCTCCGAGGTGGGCGGGGGCACCACCGAGGATGGCGTGACCTATGACGGCAGCACCTTCACCGCCGTGGTCACGGTGGGCGACGACGGGCGCAGCGGCCGCCTGGAGGCCACCGTGGCCTACCGGAACGCCGACGGCGCCCCCGTCACGATCCCGTCGTTCGTCAACACCTACGCCTCCACCGGCTCCATGGACGGCGTGGCCTCGGTGAACGTCCTCAAGACCCTCACCGGCTGTCCGATGGCCGCCGGCCAGTTCTCCTTCTCGGTAACGCCGGCCGACGAGGCCTCCGCCGCCAAGCTGGCCGAGACGTCCCTGACCAACCAGGCGTCCGCCACGTCCGGTGCCCCCGCCGCCGTGGTGACCGCCGACGGCAAGACGCTCTCCCAGCTCCTCTCCGCCGTGACGTTCACGCTGGAGGACGCGGGCAAGACCTTTGCCTGGACCGTGGCTGAGACCTCCGAGGCCGCGCCCGGCTACACCGTGGACCGGCGCACCCACACGGTGGAGGTCAGGGTGGCCGACAACGGCAACGGCACCATCTCCGCCACCACCTCCGTGGACGGCACCGAGGTGTCCGGTGACCACGGCTCGATCACCTTCGAGAACGGCTACCACGCCGAGAGCGACCCCGGCGCCGCCGAGGGCTCCGGCCGCGTGAGCACCACCAAGGAGTTCGCGGGACGCCCCCTGGCCGCCGGTGAGTTCACCTTCGTCATGCGCGACGCCAAGGGCAACGAGGTGGCCACCGCCACCAACGCCGCCGACGGCACCGTGGACTTCGGCGCCGTGCGCTACACCTCCGACCAGGCCCTGCAGGACGTGGCCTCCGGCGTGGCCGTGCAGACGGGCACCGCCGACAAGCCCGTCTACCGCTATACCTACACGCTCTCCGAGGTCACCGACGCGCTGCCTGAGAACGTAAGCGCCGAGGTCCCCACGGTGACCGTGGCCGTGGACGTGACCGACAACGGTGACGGCACCATGACCTGCTCCGTGGTCTGGCCCTCCGAGGGCACGCCCGCAGGCTTCGTGAACGCCTACGAGGCCGACCCGGTGGATCTCACCGTCGCCGGCACCAAGGTCTTCACCGCGGCCGAGGGCCTCTCCGTGCCCGACTCCGTGTACGGGGCCTACACCTTCACCCTCACGGACGAGGCCGGCAACGTCCTCGGTACCGCGACGAACGACCGCTCCGGCTCGGTGGCCTTCCCGCCCATCACCTACACCCAGGACAGCCTGGGCGGTGAGACGGAGCGTACGTTCACCTACACCGTGACCGAGACCGGCTCCGTGCCCGGCGTCACCAACGACGCCGACCCCACCCGCACGGTCGTCGTGAGGCTGGTCCAGGGGGCCGACGGCCGCCTGCACACCGAGGTCACGGGGCTGCCCTTCACCTTCACCAACACCTACGGCGTGGAGGCGCTCGACACCTCCGTCACCGACCAGGTGAAGGTGACCAAGAACCTCGACGGCCGCCCCCTGGCCGACGGCGAGTTCCGGTTCCAGCTCGTGGATGAGGACGGCGAGGTGGCGGCCAGCGGCACCAACGCCGCCGACGGCACCGTGACCCTGTCCCCGGTCGCCTACACCGAGCCCGGCGTGTACACCTACACCCTGGTCGAGGTGAACGACGGGAAGCCCGGCATCACCTACGACGATGCCGTCTACACCGTGACCACCACCGTGGTGGACGACGGCGACGGCACGCTCTCCGCCACCCATGAGGTGGCGGGCGGCGAGGCGGTGTTCGACAACACCTTCACGGCCACCCCCGTCGTCGACCCGGCCTTCGGCGTGGCCGCCAAGAAGGTCCTCGTGGGCCGCGACTGGACCGACGACGACGCGTTCGACCTCGTGGTCACCGCCGAGACCGAGGGCGCGCCCATGCCCGACCCCGCCACCGTGACGGCCACCAAGGAGAGCCCCATGGGGACCTTCGGCGCGGTGACCTTCTCCGAGCCCGGCACCTACTCCTACCTCGTGGGCGAGAAGGCCGGTGACGAGGAGGGCATGGCCTACTCCCAGGCCCTGTACCGGGTGGTCTACGAGGTGACCAGGGATGAGGCCACCGGCGGGCTCTCCATGGCCGCCTCCGTCACGCGGGTCAGGTCCGACGACGGCGCGGATGTGGACGAGGCCTGCCCGGCCGACGCCCCCATGGAGTTCGTGAACACCTACACCGCCCCCGAGGGTCCCGCCGAGCCCGGCGGGCCCGAGGAGCCTGGTGGGCCTGAGGAGCCCGGTGAGCCCGGGCAGCCCGAGGAGCCTGGCGAGCCCGGTGAGCCCGGTGGGCCCCAGGGGCCCGGCACCCCCGGGCAGCCCTCCGACCTGGTGGAGAAGCTGCCCGAGCCCCTCAAGGCCGTGGTGGTGCCCGTCACCGGCCTGATCGCCAAGACCGGCGACGTGGTGGCACCCCTCCTGCCGTGGATCGGCGCCGGCGCGGCCGCGATCACGGCCGGCGCCCTCCGGGTGCTCAAGGGCGGCAGGCGCCGCAAGGACTGACGCCCCGACGCCCAGCCGCGCCAAGCGAACCGGCCGCTTCGGCCGCGCCAACCGAACCGGCCGTTGAGAGGGCCCGTCTCCCCCAGGGGGACGGGCCCTTCTCGTCCTTCTCGGCGCCCTCCTTCGTCCCCTCGTCCCTCGACCCCCCCCCTCGCCCCCCTCCGCACCTGAACGCGTCTGAGGGCGACCTCCTCCGCACCTGAACGCGTCCAGGGGCGGATTCTGCCCACCTGAACGCGGTCAGGGGCGGTTTTCGGCCCCCGCCAGCTCCCCGGGTCGTCCTCAATCGCATTCAGGTGCCGAGGGGGAGGGGTGCCGAGGGGGAGAGGTGCCGAGGAGGCCCGGCCCACCCGGCCCCTTGGTATGCCAAACCGTCAAAACCCGTGGAAGCTCCATCGAAAGGCGCCGCGATGGGGTCCGCCGCCCCTTATGGGGGTACATTCAGACGCAGACCGTCACTCCGGCCCCGACCGCGGGCCGGCTCGCGCCCCCGGGATTCCCCCGGGGCTTGAAAGGAGCTTTGATGCAGGTCGCACAGCAGATCAAGCCCGATATCTACTGGGTGGGTGCCCTCGACTGGAACGAGCGCCACTTCCACGGCTACACCACCGAGAAGGGCATCACCTACAACGCCTACCTGATCGTTGACGAGAAGGTCACCCTCATCGACACCGTCAAGGAGAAGTTCCACGACGAGCTGCTCCAGCGCGTGTCGTCCGTGATCGACCCCGCCAAGATCGACGTCGTCATCACCAACCATGTGGAGATGGACCACTCCGGCAGCCTGCCCCTCGTCGCCCAGGCCTGCCCCAACGCCACCTTCTACTGCAGCACCAAGGCCGTCGGCGAGCTCGCCAAGCACTACCAGGGCGCGGGCATCGACTTCCAGCCCGTCAAGACCGGCGACACCCTGAACATCGGCAAGCGTACCCTCACGTTCGTCGAGACCCCCATGGTCCACTGGCCCGACAACATGGTCACCTACGACGAGTACGACAAGGTGCTCTTCTCCAACGACGCCTTCGGCCAGCACTTCGCGTCCACCACGCGCTTCGACGTGGACTCCGACTACTGCGAGGTCATGAAGCAGGCCCGCAAGTACTACGCCAACATCGTGCAGCCCTACGGCATGCAGGCCGGCAAGGCCCTCGCCGCCGTGGAGGGCTTGGACCTCGAGATGATCTGCCCGGCCCACGGCGTCATCTGGACCGAGCACATCCCCGACATCCTCGAGTGCTACGGCCGCTGGACCAAGAACGAGCGCGTGGACAAGTGCGCCATCGTCTACGACACCATGTGGGACTCCACCGAGAAGATGGCCAAGGCCATCTGCGAGGCCTTCGTGCAGGAGGAGATTGACTGCCGGTACTTCGACCTCAAGTACACCCACGAGAGCGACATCCTGGCTTACATCCTCGACTGCAAGTACGTGTGCGTGGGCTCCTCCACCCTCAACATGCAGATGATGCCCAACGTCGCCAAGTTCCTCACGTACTTCCGCGGCCTCTCCCCGCGCAACGACACCCGCATCGGCCTGGCCTTCGGATCCTACGGCTGGGCGCCGGTGGCCCAGAAGCAGGTGCAGCAGGTGCTCGCCGACACCGGCTTCCAGCTGCCCCTGGACCCGGTGAGCCTCAACTGGCGCCCCGACCAGGCCTACTTGGACGACCTTCAGGAGAAGGTGCGGACCATGGTGGCCGCCGCGGAGTGAGCCGGCGGTTCACGGTAGTATCGGAGGGGCCCGCCTAGCGGGCCCCTTCTCGTATCCCGATTATGCAAGGAGGAAGCTATGGGAAAGATTTCCGTATCGGGAATGCACTGCAAGCACTGCGAGATGCTCGTGACCATGGAGCTCGAGGACCGCGGCGCCACCGACGTCGCCGCCGATTCCGCCTCGGGCACCGTGACCTTCGAGGGCGACCTCACGCCCGAGCAGGTCGAGGAGGCCGTCAAGGCCGCCGGGTTCGAGCTCGCGCGCTCCTAGCGAAGTAGGTCGAACACGTAGATGGACATAGCCGTAAGTATCGTCGTCACCTTGCTGTTGACCCTGGTCAACGGCTTCTTCTCCATGAGCGAGATGGCCCTGGTCAACGTCAAGCGCCCCCTGCTGGAACGCGACGCCGAGGAGGGCAGCGCCAAGGCCAAGACGGCCCTCGAGCTCTCCGGCGACTCCGGCGACCTGCTGGCCGCCATCCAGGTGGCCATCACCCTCGTGGGATTTGCCAGCTCCGCCGTGGCCGCCACCAACCTGTCCGACCCGTTCGCCGTGTGGATGGCCTCCGTGGGCGTGCCCGCCACCGTGGCCGCCGGCCTGGCGCCCGTGATCATCACCCTCGTGGTGTCGTACTTCTCCATCGTCATCGGCGAGCTGGTGCCCAAGCGCATCGCCCTGGCCGACTGCGAGGGCGTCTCCAAGCGCGTGGCAGGCTTTCTCAAAGGCTTCACCGTGGCCGCCAAGCCGCTCATCTGGATCACCGCCAAGAGCGCCAACGGCATCTCCCGCCTGCTGGGCGTGCGGAGCGCCGACGAGCGCCAGAACGTCTCCGAGGAGGAGATCCGCTACATGGTGAGCGACGCCGAGGAGCTCACCGACGAGGAGAAGTCGATGATCCACGAGATCTTCGACCTCGGCGACGCGGCCGCCCGTCAGGTCATGGTGCCCCGCGTGGACATGACGGCGCTCGAGGACACCGAGACCCTGAGCTCGGTGCTCGCGTGCATGCGCAAGACGGGTTACTCCCGCATCCCCGTCTACCACGAGGACGTGGACCGCATCGTGGGCATCGCCCACATCAAGGACCTCATCAGCCCCATCATCGACGAGGGCAAGGGCGACGCCCCCATCGCCGGCTACGTGCGCGAGGCCGACTTCGTGCCCGACACCAAGGACATCATCCCGCTGCTCTCCGAGATGCAGACGAGCCACGACCAGATGGTCATCGTGGTGGACGAGTACGGCGGTACCGCCGGCGTCATCACCATCGAGGACATCGTGGAGGAGGTCGTGGGCGAGATCGAGGACGAGTTCGACCCCGACAACAAATACCTCACCAAGCTCTCCGAGCGCGAGTGGCTCGTGGACGGCCGTTTTCCCATCGACGACGCCGCCGAGCTGGGCTGGCCCATCGAGGAGTCCGACGAGTACGAGACCGTGGCCGGGTTCATCCTGGACCTCGCCGACGGCCTGCCGGGCCCGGGTGAGGTGTTCGACGTGGATGGCTGGCGCTTCCGCGTGCAGTCCATGCGCGGCCGCCGCATCGCCCTGCTGCGGGTGATCGCGCCCGAGCCCGAGGCCGAGCCCGACGAGGGCGAGGAGGCCGGGGAGGACGCCGACCGCGACGGCTGGCTCGACCGCCTGCGCGGCGGCCACGACCAGCGCCCCGACGACGACGGGGAGGACGCCGGGGAGGAGTGACCCCGGCTGAAGGGGCCGCTGCCCCGGATGCCCTTGCGATGATGCACCTCTGGACCAGCTGGTCCAGAGGTGCATTTTTTGTCACACACAGACTTGGAAAGTAACTTAGCGTAAGATAAATCCGTTTCTATGGGTAATCTTTTGACCCTGTATTTCAGGGACGAAGTCTGTGGATAAGGCCCGAACGGTGCTGACGAAGAGAAGAGAGAGCGGCTCCCCCCGAAGAGCCATGGGCCGTGCAGGCGACCCGTGGGGCTACCGCTTTGTCAAACGCCTCGCCGACATCGTGGTGTCGCTCCTCGTCATCGTCGTACTGCTCGTGCCCTGCCTCGTCATAGCCGTGGTCATCGCCCTCCAGTCCAAGGGGAGCCCCTTCTACACCCAGGAGCGGGTGGGGCTGGGCGGCCGTCACTTCAACCTGCTCAAATTCCGGTCCATGGCGGCCGACGCCGACGACGTGGAGCGCTACTTCACCCCCGAGCAGCTGGACCAGTGGGAGAAGGAGCGCAAGGTCGACGACGACCCGCGCATCACCTCCGTGGGCCGCTTCCTGCGCCGCACGTCCATCGATGAGCTGCCGCAGTTCCTGAACGTCCTCGCGGGGCAGATGTCCATCGTGGGGCCACGCCCCGTGGTCGACGCCGAGCTGGGCCAGTACGGCGACTGCGCCGCCGAGTTCTGCAGCCGTCTGCCGGGCATCACCGGCTGGTGGCAGGTGGAGGCGCGCAACGACGCCGACTATTCCACCGGCACCCGCCAGGAGCTGGAGCTCTACTACATCGAGCACGCCTCGCCGGCCCTGGACCTCCAGATCTTCCTGCGGACCTTCGGGGCGATGGGCCGCGGCACCGGCCGCTGACCGCACCCCTGTCCCATCACCCAGACACTTTTGTCCCAACGGTCGGGCACTTTTGTCCCACCTGCCGGGGTGTCCCAACGGTTGGGACAAAAGTGTCCGACCATTGGGACGCGGCCATCGGGGCACGGCCGCTCGTCGCCTCGCCGTCACACCTCCAGCCACATGGTGCTCGCCTGCGGCAGGATCTGCGGCGTGATGCGGAAGTCGTGGCAGCGGGCCGTGGCGCACTTGGCCAGACCTCGCCAGTTGAGCGGCGCCACCGGCATGAGCGAGGCGGCGTAGGCGTCGCACTCGTGCATGGCGGCCACACGCTTCTCCTCGTCCTCCACAGCGCGGGCGGCCATGATCATCTCGTCGAACCGCTCGTCCTTGAAGTGGCTCATGTTGTCGGACGACCCCGAGTAGAACAGCGGGTAGAGGTAGTTGTCGGCGATGGGGTAGTCCGCGTACCAGCCGCGCGCGGCCACGGAGAAGTCGCCGGAGTAGTACTTGTCGAGCATGGCGGCGTACTCCACCTGGTCGATGGAGGCGTCGATGCCCACGGCGTCCCAGTCCGAGATCATGGCCTCGTACTCGGTCTTGTCGTTGGCCGCGTTGGTCATGAGCTTGACGGCCAGGCCGCGCCGGCCGTCGGCGCCTGCGGGGTAGCCGGCCTCGTCCAGCAGCTGCCCGGCCTTCTCGCGGTCGAAGGAGCACTGCCAGGTGCCCGGCGTGGAGCCGGCGATGGCCGGCGGCACGATGTCGGTGGCCGGGGTGCCCGCACCCTGGTAGACCGTGGTGCAGATGGCCTCGCGGTTGATGGCCAGCGAGAGGGCCTGGCGCACCCGCACGTCCTTCACCAGCGGGTCCTCCACGTTGAAGACCAGGTACTGCGTGTAGAGCATCTCGCCCGAGAAGTACTGGTGCCCGGGGTTGGCCACGTAGCCGCCGTCCTCGGCCTCGCCGTAGCGCTCCTTGGACTGCGACGCCTGGTTGAGCGGCACGTTGGCGCAGTCGCAGCTGCCTGCCTCCACCTCCTTGTAGGCGGTGAGCGTGTCGCGGTAGACCGTGAAGAGCATGCCGGCGACCTTGGGTTTGTCACCCCAGTAGCCCTCGTAGGACTCCAGCTCCACGAACTGGCCGTCCTTCCACTCGCCCTTCATCTTGAAGGGGCCGTTGCCTACGGGCGCCATGGCGTAGGCGTGGTAGTCGTCGCCGCGGCCGCGGCCCTCGGGGATGGGTGCGAGCGTGCAGGCGGAGCAGACGAAGGGGAAGTCCGCGTAGGGTGCGGAGAGGCGCACCTTGAAGGTGGTGTCGTCGGGCGCCGAGAGGCCCGTGAACTCCACGGCCTCGCCGCTCACGAGGTCGTCGTAGCCGTCGACCATGGACAGGTGGTAGGCCACGGCCGACGGCGTGTCGGTGGTGGAGGGGTCCACGAGGCGCGTCCACCCGTAGACGAACGACTTCGCCGTGACCTTGGAGCCGTCGTGGAAGGTGGCGTCGTCGCGCAGGTGGAAGGTCCACTCGTCGGCCGCGTCGTTGCACTCCCAGGTGAGGGCCATGCACGGCACGAGCTCCTTGGTGGTGGGGTCGTAGCGTGTGAGCGGGTCGAACAGCTGGTAGCACACGGCCATGGCGTTCTCGTCCTCCAGGGTGCAGGGCTCCACGCCGGTGGGGTTCTGGATGCCGTAGCTGAGCGTGCCGCCGGACTGGCCGGCGGACTGGCCGCCGCCCTGCCCCTGCCTGCACCCGGCGAGGGCCGCCGCAGCGGCCGCCGTGGCCAGGGCGCCCGCCTTGACGAACTGCCTGCGCTCGAGGTTCTCGGTCATGGTGGTCTCCTCCGTCGTGGACGCGCTTGAGTGAATGGTGCGCCGCCGGCCGGTCGGGTCTGCCGGGCGGATGCCCTCCCTTTCCTGTCTCTTAACTGACAGGCAACGGCCCGGCCCTATGCTGGTGCGGACCGCCCCGGTGAAGCGGGGGCGCGACGAGGGGAGATGCTGTGGCCGCGACCGTCGCCGAGAAGACCGGCACCATGGACTTCCACGGTTACCGGACCTGGTACCGCGTGGTGGGGGAGCGCGCCCCCGGACGGCTGCCGCTGCTCACCATCCATGGTGGGCCGGGCAACAGCCATTACTACCTGCGGTCCTTGGATGCCCTTGCCGAGAGGTGCGGGCGGCAGGTGGTCTACTACGACCAGGTGGGGTGCGGAAACTCCAGCCCGTTGGCAGACGTGGCGGCCGAGGCCTCCGCGGGGCTCTTCGAGGAGGAGCTCGTCGCGTTGCGCAGGCACCTGGGGCTCGACCGCTGCCACATCCTGGGCCAGAGCTGGGGCGGCATGCTCGCCATGCAGTACGCCTGCCACCACCCCGAGGGTGTGGCGTCCATGGTGGTGGCGAGCTCGCCGGCGTCCATGGACCTCTGGTTGGAGGAGGCCGTGCGCCTGCGCGGCTACCTGCCCCGGGAGATGGCCGAGGCCCTGGCCCAGGCCGACGAGGACGGCGACTACGGGCGACCCGAGGTCGAGGCGGCGAGTGCCGAGTACTACCGGCGCCACGTGAGCGCGGTACCCGAGGACGAGCGCCCCGACGACGTGCGCAAGCCCTGGCCTGACCCCCACGGCGACGAGGTCTACCACGTCATGCAGGGCATGAGCGAGTTCGTGGTCACGGGCAAGCTGAGCGGCTGGTCCGTGGTGGACGGGCTGCCGTCTGTGACGATCCCCACCCTCGTGACCTCCGGCACCGCCGACGAGGCCACCGCCCTGGTGTGCAAGCAGATCGTGGACGCCATCCCCGGCGCCCATTGGGAGCTGCTGCGCGGCACGCACTGCGTGCACCTGGAGGACCGGGAGGGCTACAACGCCGTCGTGGAGCGGTTCCTGGAGGCGCACGACAGGTAGGGGGCGTCCTCTGGACCCCCTCGCCACCAACCTCCTCCTTGCCGCCTGAACGCGATTGAGGGCGACTCCCTGCGGGCGAAACCGCCGGGAGTCGCCCTCGTCCGTGTTCAGGCGGGCGAAATCCGCCCCTGACCGCGTTCAGGTGGGGAGGGGGTCGCCCCCAGACGCGTTCAGGTGCCGAGCTCCGTCCCAGCACCTGCCCCGGCACCCACCTGCCCCGGCACCCGGACACTTCTGTCCCACTTTGCCGGCCCGTGCCTCGGCCCCATTCCCGCTGTCCCAGCTGCTACCCTTGGGGTGCTGCCGGCGCAGCCAACGGAGGGAGAGCCATGAAGGTGTACGAGGGGACCGTCCTCACCGTCGACGCCCGGGACACCCGGGCCCGCTACCTCGTGGAGGACGGCGGGCGCATCCTCCATGTGGGCGACGCCCTGCCCGATGCCTACGCCCACGCGCCCCGGGAGCACCTGGGCGGCCGCGCGCTCTGCCCGGCCTTCGTGGACACCCACGAGCACCTGGCCTCCTTCGCCACGTTCCACGCCGGCCTCAACGTCATGGACGCCCGCTCCAACGCGCGGATCCAGGCCATGGTGGCTGACTTCGCCCGCACGTCGTCGGCCAAGCTGCTCATCGCCTTCGGCGCGTCGCCCTACTCGGTGGAGGAGGGCCGGCTCCTCTCCCGCGCCGAGCTCGACGAGGCCTGCCCCGACCGCCCGATCATGATGGTCAAGTACGACGGCCATGCCTGCGTGGTGAACTCGGCACTGCTCGCCCTCGTCGAGAGGAAGGTGGCCGGTCTGCGCGGCTACCACCCCGACACCGGCGAGATGAACCAGGAGGCGTTCTTCGCGGTGTCCGACTACGTCACCGGAAGCCTCTCCATCCCCGAGCTCGTCTCCAACATCCAGGGCGCCATGGACTACCTGGCGTCCAAGGGCATCGGCATGGTGCACTCGGTCTCGGGTGTGGGCTTCGCCGGCGACCTCGACATCTCGCTCGAGACCTGGTTGGCGAGGAGCGCCCGCTCCGGCTTCCAGGTGCGTGTGTTTCCGCAGTCCATGGATGTCTCCGTGGCACGGAGGCGCGGCCTGCCACGCATCGGCGGCTGCTTCGCCTGTGCGCTGGACGGGTGCTTCGGCAGCCACGACGCCGCCCTCATCGACCCCTACGTCGACGACGAGGGCGGCAACGGCGTGCTCTACTACACCGACGGGCAGGTGCGCGACTTCTGCGTGGAGGCCAACCGCGCCGGCCTGCAGATCGAGATGCACGCCATCGGCGACGCCGCGTTCGACCAGGCCGCCCGCGCCCTCAAGGCCGCCCTCGACGATACGCCGCGCGAGGACCACCGCCACGGCATCATCCATGCGTGCCTGCCCACCGAGGAGGGCCTGGCCATCTGCCGCGAGTACGGCATCCAGTTCCCCGTGCAGACCAGCTTCATCGGCTGGCCGCAGGAGCCGGACGCCTACCTGGCGCGCATCCTCGGACGCGGGCGCGCCGACCGGCTCAACCCGCTGCGCACCTACTGGGACGCCGGCATCGTGCTCTCGGCCGGCAGCGACGCGCCCTGCACCGACCCCGACCCGGTGCTCTGGATGCAGCGCGCCTGCAACCACGACGTGCCGGGGGAGTCGCTCACCGTGGCCGAGGCCCTGCGCATGTGCACGTACAACGGCGCGTGGGCCACGTTCGACGAGGACGAGCGCGGCTCGCTCGGGGTGGGCAAGGTGGCCGACATGGCGGTCCTCTCGGCCGACCCATTCGCGCTGGGCCCGGAGCGCCTGGGCGAGCTGCGCGTGGAGGGCCTGATCCTGGGAGGGGAGCCCTACCGGCCCCAGGGCGGCACCTGGCTGGGCGCGGTGGCGAGGGGGCTCGTCTCGCGCGCCAAGGCGTGACCCTCCCGGCCCGCCACGCCAGCATCGTCCCAAATCCAAATCCGCACCTGAACGCGTCTGAGGACGACCCGGGCCGCACCTGAACGCGGCTGAGGGCGGAATCGGGCCACCTGAACGCGCGTAGGGGCGGATTTCGCCGTGGGCCGATGCCGGAAGTCGCCCTCAGACGCGTTCAGGTGCGAAGAGGGGGTGCAGGGAGGGGAGGGGCGTGGAGAGGGGGAGAGGAGCAGGAAGGGGTGAGGGGAGAGGCGCAGGAAGGGGTGCGGAGAGGGGGTGCGTCGCCTCCCGGTGCGGGCTTTGGGTGGAGGGGGCCGCGCTGCCGGGAGGGGCATTCCGCCCGGGGCTATGATGTTCACCTGTAAGTGGTGTTCATACCATCGTGAACATCTGCCCGCACCGCATCTGCCCGCACCTTAAGGAGAGACCCCTGTCCCCGCGCACCCTCACCCGTTACGAGTTCGCCGTGCTCCAGGACGCGGCGCTCAACGGCCCCCGCCCCCAGCGTGCCGTCGCGGCGGCCGGCCGCATCTCGGTGGGCTCGGTCAACAAGGCCGTGCGCACCCTCCGTGCCCACGGCCTCCTCGCCCCCGACGGCGCCCCCACCCCGGACGGCCTCGCCACCCTCGAGCCCTACCGCGTGCGCAACGCCGTGATCCTCGCGGCCGGTGCCGGCACGCGCCTGTCGCCGCTGTCCTTCGAGCGCCCCAAGGCCGCCTTCGAGGTGCGCGGCGAGGTGCTCGTGGAGCGCCAGATCCGCCAGCTCCGCGAGGCCGGCGTCCAGGACGTCGTCGTGGTGGTGGGCCACATGAAGGAGGCCTTCTTCTACCTGGAGGAGGACTTCGGCGTCACCCTCGTGGAGAACCCCGACCATGCCTCCCGCAACAACAACGGCTCGGTCTGGGCCGCGCGCGCCTGGCTCGGCAACTCCTACGTGGTGTCGTCCGACGAGTACTTCTGCGAGAACCCCTTCCGCCCCTACCGCTACGAGTCGGTCTTCTCGGTCTGCCGGGCCGCGGGCCCCACCGAGGAGCAGGTCGTCACACTCGACCCCCAGGGGCACATCGCGCACGCGTCCCGCGGCGGCGACGGCGGCCTCTACCTCCTCGGCCCCGCCTACCTCGACCGCGCCTTCGCGGAGCGCTACCTCGCCATCCTCGGCGAGGAGTACGTCCTCCCGGCCACGGCGCCCAAGCTCTGGGAGCAGGTCTTCGCCGAGCACACCGCCGAGCTCCCCATGGCCGTGGAGGAGCTGCCGGCCGGCACGGTCTTCGAGTTCGACTACATCGGCGACCTCATGGCCTTCGACCACGACTTCTTTGCCAACGTGGACTCCGCGATCCTCGAGAACATCTGCGCCACCCTGGGCTGCCCCCGCGACGACATCCGCGGCCTCGCGCCCGTCTCGGCCGGCCTCACCAACCTCTCCACGCTCTTCTCCGTGGGGGGCACCCGCTACATCTACCGCCACCCCGGCGCCGGCACCGAGCAGATCGTCAACCGCGCCGCCGAGGCCCACGCCCTGGCCGTGGCCCGCGACCTCGGCCTCGACGACACCTACGTCTTCGAGGACCCCGAGCAGGGTTGGAAGGTCTCCCGCTTCGTGGAGGGTTGCCGGGACTTCGACTACCGCGACCCCCGCGACGTGGAGCGGGCCCTGGCCCTCGTGCGGCGGCTCCACGGGAGCGGCGCCACGTCGCCCTGGTCGTTCGACTTCTTCGAGGAGGGCACCAGGATCGCCGGGCTCCTCCGCCGCCGCGACTACCCGCTGCCCCGCGACTTCGACGGCCTGGAGGCCCGCGTGGCCGTGCTCGCCCGCGCCATGGCCGCCGACGCCGGCGAGCCCGTGCTCTGCCACAACGACTTCTACGGCCCCAACCTGCTGGTGACCGACGACGCCATGCGCCTCATCGACTGGGAGTACGCCGCCATGGGCGACCCGTTCTGCGACCTGGGCAACTTCGTGGCCCAGGGCTCGGGCTACTCCGTGGACGAGGCCCTGGCCGTCCTGCCGGTCTACCTGGGGCGCCCCGCCACCGACGCCGAGGAGGCGCGGTTCCTCTCGGCCGTGGCCGTGGTGGGTTGGTACTGGTATGTGTGGGCCATGTACAAGGAGGCCATGGGCAACCCCGTGGGCGAGTGGCTCTACGTTTGGTACAAGGCGGCCAAGACCTTCTCGGCCGCCGCCGAGAGACGCATCGGGGCGCCGGAGCGCGCCCAGGAGGGAGCAGCCCTGTGAGCACGCTCACCCGCGCCGAGTTCGACGAGCGCCTGGACCGCTGGAGGGCGGGCACGGCCACCGAGGCCGACCTGGCGGACCTCGAGCCCTACCGCGCCCGCCAGGCGGTGCTCCTGGCCAGCGGCCTGGGCAGCCGCCTGGCGCCCATCACCGTCAACACGCCCAAGCCCCTGGTGGACGTCTGCGGCACGCCCATCATCGACACCATCGTCAAACCCCTGGTGGACGCCGGCATCGAGAGCATCTGCGTGGTCACCGGCTACCGCGCCGAGCAGTTCGAGCTCCTGCGCCGCCGCTGGCCCCAGGTGGAGCTGGTCCACAACCCGCTCTTCGACACCACCAACAACATCTCGAGCGCCGTGGCCGCCGGCGACCGGTTCAGGAACGCCTACGTGTTCGAGAGCGACCTCTACATCAAGAACCCCTCGATAATCACCCCCTACCGCTACCGGTCGTGCTACCTGGGCGTCCCCGTGGCGTCCACCGAGGACTGGTGCTTCGACACCGACGCCGACGGCCGCATCCTCGACCTGCACCGCGGCGGCACCGACTGCTGCCACATGTTCGGCGTGAGCTACTGGACCGCCGAGGACGGCGCCCGCCTGGCCGAGGACCTGCCCGTGGCCTTCGCCGAGGAGGCCAACCGCCAGCGCTTCTGGGACGACGTCCCCTGCGTGCTGGCCCGCGACCGCTACGACGTGCACGTGGAGCCCGTGACCTTCGACGATATCGCGGAGATCGACTCCCTGGCGGAGCTCCAGGCCATGGACCCGCGCTACGTCGTGAACACCCCCCAACGCTGAGGAGAGGCAATGCAAGGACTGATTCTCGCGGCCGGCATGGGAAAGCGCCTGAAGTCGCTCACCGCCCACAACACCAAGTGCATGGTCAAGGTCAACGGCGTCACCATGATCGAGCGCGCCCTCGCCCAGCTCGACCGCCTGGGGCTCTCGCGCATCGTCATCGTGGTGGGCTACGAGGCCGCCAAGCTCAAGGACTACATCTCCACCCTCGACGTGGCCACGCCCGTCGAGTTCGTGGACAACCCCGTCTACGACCGCACCAACAACATCTACTCCCTGGCCCTGGCCGCCGGGCAGCTCCAGGAGGACGACACCATCCTCCTGGAGAGCGACCTCATCTTCGAGGAGGGCGTGCTCTCCGAGCTCGTGGACGACCCCCGGCCCACCCTCGCCCTCGTCGACAAGTACGAGAGCTGGATGGACGGCACCGTGGTCACCCTGGACGACGACGACTCGATCCTGTCGTTCGTGCCCGGCAAGCGGTTCCGCTTCGAGGACATGGACCGCTACTACAAGACGGTCAACATCTACAAGTTCTCGAAGGAGTTCTCCCGCAACGTCTACGTGCCGTTCCTCAAGGCCTACAGCCAGGCCCTGGGCAACAACGAGTACTACGAGCAGGTGCTCCGCGTCATCACCATGGTCGACACGAGCGAGATCCTGGCCAAGCGCCTCACCGGCCAGAAGTGGTACGAGATCGACGACCTGCAGGACCTCGACATCGCCGAGTCCATGTTCGCCGTGGGCGAGGAGGTGCGCACCCGCCTCGTGGCCTCGCGCTACGGCGGCTACTGGCGCTACCCGCACCTCGTGGACTTCTGCTACCTCGTGAACCCGTTCTACCCGCCCAAGCGCCTCATGGACGAGATGAAGGCCAGCTTCGAGACCCTCGTGACCCAGTACCCCTCGGGCATGCGCGTGAACTCCCTGCTCGCGGCCAAGAACTTCGGCGTGTCCCAGGACCACGTGGTGGTGGGCAACGGCGCCGCCGAGCTCATCAAGGCGCTCTTCGAGAACCCCGACGCCGCCGTCGAGGGCCCCTGCGGCCACATCCGGCCCACGTTCGAGGAGTACCCCAACCGCGGCCGCGCCGCCGACACCGTGACCTACGTGCCCTCCGACCCGGACTTCGCCTACACGGCCGACGACATCGTCTCCTTCTTCTCCGAGCACCCCGTGCGCCAGCTCGTGCTCATCAACCCCGACAACCCCACGGGCAACTACCTGCCGGTGGCCGACGTCTGCCGCGTGGCCCAGTGGTGCGAGGACAACGGCGTGCGCCTGGTCTACGACGAGTCGTTCGCGGACTTCGCCGAGGAGCCGGGCAACAGCTTCCTCGACGAGGGGCGCCTGGCGCGCTTCCCCCACATGGTGGTGGTGAAGTCCGTCTCCAAGAGCTACGGCGTGCCGGGCCTGCGCCTGGGCGTGGCGGCCTCGGCCGACAAGGGGCTCGTCGACGCCCTCAAGGGCGACGTGGCCATCTGGAACATCAACTCCCTCGCGGAGTTCTACCTGCAGGTCGCCGAGAAGTACAAGGCCGACTACGCCCGGAGCCTCGACGAGCTCCGCGCCGAGCGCGCGCGCTTTGCCGCGGAGCTGGCCGGGGTGCCGCACCTGCGGGTGATGCCGAGCCAGGCCAACTACCTGTTCGTGGAGGTCGAGGGCGCCATGACGGCCTCCGAGCTCACCGAGCGCCTGCTGTGCGAGCGGGAGCTCTTCATCAAGGACCTCTCGGCCAAGGTGGTGCGTGACGGGCGCCAGTTCGTGCGCATCGCCGTGCGCGACCGGGCCGACGACGACAGGCTCGTGGCCGCGCTCCGCGGCTACCTGGGTTAGGAGGGGCCGTGAGGGTCTGTGTGGTGGGTGCCGGCAACGTCGGCATGCTCATGGCGGCGGAGTTCGCCGCCCGGGGCCACGAGGTGGCGGTGGTCACCTCGCGGCCGCAGGAGTGGTCGCGCACGGTGGACGTGCTCGCGCCGGACGGCGACGTGCTGTCCACCGGCGAGCTCGCCTGCGTGACGGCCGACCTCGCCGAGGGGGCCGCCGGCGCGCGCTACGTCTTCGTGACCTACCCGGTCTACCTGTTCGGGCGCCTGTGCGACGGGCTCGCGCCCCTCGTGGAACCGGGCCAGCGGGTGTGCTTCGTCCCCGGCGCCGACGCCGAGTTCTACTGCGCCGGGCTGCTCGAGGCCGGCGCCGTGGTGTGCGGCCTCCAGCGCGTGCATTCCGTGGCCCGCATCGCCGAGCGCGGCCGCAGCGTCTACGAGCTGGGACGCAAGCCGTCCCTGCAGGTGGCGGCCATCCCGTCGTCCGAGACGGCGGAGGTGGCGGCCGAGCTCGCCGACCTCTTCCGGATGCCGGCGACGTGCCTGGGAAGCTACCTGGCCATGACGCTCACGCCGTCCAACCCGGTGCTGCACACGTCGCGCATCCGCACGATGTTCTCCGACTGGGCGCCCGGCGTCTCCTACCCCGAGAACCACCTGTTCTACGAGGGCTGGGACGACGCCGCGTCCGAGGCCCTGCTCGCCGCCGACGCCGAGGTCCAGGCCGTGTGCGCCGCCCTGCCGGAGCTCGACCTCTCCGGGGTGCGGCCGCTCACCGAGCACTACGAGAGCCCCGACGTGCCGTCCATGACGCGCAAGATCTCGCACATCCCGGCCTTCGCGGGGCTGCGCTCCCCCATGAGGGAGACGGATGCCGGCCGCTGGGTGCCGGACTTCTCGTCGCGCTACTTCTCGGCCGACTTCGCCTACGGCCTCAAGGCCATCCGCGACGTGGCGGCCGCCGCCGGCGTGGCCACCCCGGCCCTGGACGACATCTGGGACTGGTACGTGGCCGCCGCCCGGCCCGAGCGCGAGCTCGAGGGCGTGCCGGCCACCCGCGACGGCCTGCTGGACCTCTACCGGTAGCCGCCATGGAGCTCACCCCGTTCCGCTGCCTGAGGCCGGCGCCCCGCCTGGTGGGGCGCCAGGTCTCGGCGCCCCTGGACGTCTTCGACCGCGACCGCGCCTTCGGGCTGGTGGCGTCCAACCCGCTGTCGTTCCTCGCCATCGACTGGCCCGACACCCTCTACCCGCTCGAGGCCCACGTGGACCTCACCGAGGCCTACGCCAAGGCCCGCGACCTCTTGGAGTGGCGCCGGGAGCGCGGCGTGCTGGTGGAGGACGACGAGCCGAGTCTCTACGTCTACACCATGGAGGAAGGCGGCCATCGGCAGACGGCCGTGGTGGGCTGCCTGCCCGTGGAGTCGTTTCTCGACGGCACCGTGCGGCGCCACGAGTCGACCCTGGAGGAGAAGGAGGACGCCCGCGCGGCGCACATCGACGCCCTGGGCGCCCAGACCGGCCCCGTGTTCCTGACCTTCGGCGACAGTGACGACGTGTCCCGCGCCGTGGCCGACGTGCAGGGCGGCGAGCCCCTCTACCGCTTCACGGCCGACGGCGTGGCCCAGACCGTGTGGCGCGTGCCGGCCGGCGGGCGGGGTCGCGCGCTGGCGGAGGCCTTCTCGGGCGTGGGTGAGGCCTACGTGGCCGACGGGCACCACCGGGCCGCCTCGGCCGTGCGGGTGGCCCTGGCGCGCCGCGCGGGCGACCCGTCCCTGCCCGCCGACGCCCCCTGCAACCGGGTGCTCGTGGCGATGTTTCCCGCCGGGCAGCTCAAGGTGCTGCCGTACCACCGCATGGTGACCGGCGTGGGCACGGCCGAGCGCGAGGGGCTCGCGGCCGCCGTGGAGGCCGCGGGCTTCTCGGCGGCGCCGGCCGACGGCCCCGTGGCCCCCGCCGAGAAGGGCGCGTTCGGCATGTTCGACGGCGCGCGCTGGTGGCTGCTCAGGGCGCCCGAGCCCGAGGGGGACGACCCGGTGGCCGCCCTGGACGTCTCGGCCCTGCAGGAGCGGGTGCTGGGGCCGGTGCTCTCGGTGGCCGACCCGCGCCGCGACCCGCGCCTGACCTACGTGGCCGGCACCGTGGGCCCGGAGGCGCTGGAGGCCGCCGCCCGCGAGGCCGGCGACGCCGTGGCGTTCACGGTGTACCCCACGGCCATCGACGAGCTCATGGCCGTGGCCGACGCCGGCGAGCTCATGCCCCCCAAGTCCACCTGGTTCACGCCCAAGCCGTTCTGCGGCCTCTTCGTGCGGCGCGTCTAGCCTGTCCCAACACCCGGACACTTTTGTCCCAATGGTCGGGCACTTTTGTCCCATCATCAGCCATGCAACGGGCGGGGGCCAGCGGGGGCGCCCTCAGTCCAGGTACTCCAGGTGCTTCAGGGACAGGTCCAGGATGGGGCTCGAGTGCGTCAGGGCGCCGGAGCTCACGTAGTCCACGCCCAGGTCGGCGAGCTCGGCCACGCGGGTCTCGTCCACGTTGCCGGAGACCTCCACCTCGGCGCGGCCGTCGATGAGGGCCACGGCCGCGGCCATGGCGTCGTGGCCCATGTTGTCGAGCATGACGATGTCGGCGCCGGCCTCGACGGCCTCGGCCACCTGCCCGAGGGTCTCCACCTCCACCTCCACCTTGCGCACGAACGGCGCCCGCTCCCGGGCCGCCGCCACGCCGGCCGCGATGCCGCCGGCGGCGTCCAGGTGGTTGTCCTTGAGCATGACGCCGTCGGAGAGGCAGAACCGGTGGTTGCCGGCCCCGCCCACGCGCACGGCCTCCTTCTCGAACACCCGGAGTCCCGGCGTGGTCTTGCGCGTGTCCACGAGGCGGATCCCCGTGCCCTCGAGCAGGCGCACCATGGCCCGGGTGTGGGTGGCGATGCCGCTCATGCGCTGCAGGAGGTTGAGGGCCACCCGCTCGGCCGAGAGGAGCGCCCGCACGTCGCCCTCCACGGCGCCGAGGGTCTGGCCGGCCGCCACGTCGTCGCCCTCGCCGACCTCCGCCACCAGGCGGGCGGTGGGGTCCAGCAGCCGGAACGCGCGCTCGAAGACGTCGAGGCCGCAGATCACGCCGTCGCCCTTGGCGATGAGGAGCACGCGGGCGCGCCGCGGCCGCAGGGCCACGGCGTCGCAGGAGGCGTCGCCGAAGGGCATGTCCTCCAGCAGGGCGGCGCGGATGGCGGGCTCGGCCACGAGGGTCATGGTCTCGGGGCTCATGGGGCTCCTCTCGTCTCAGGCCGTCGCGTCGGCGGCCGCGGCCGCGCCTGCGGGCGGCCGCATCTCGGGATGGGCGGCGCCGGGGGCCACGCGGGGAGGCTCGCCCGAGGCCGTCTCGGCGCAGCGGGCGGCGAACACCATGGCCTCCAGCAGTGAGTTGCTCGCCAGCCGGTTGCTGCCGTGCACGCCCATGCAGGCCGTCTCGCCGCAGGCCAGGAGGCCGTCGAGCGACGTGCGCCCCCACAGGTCGCACGCGATGCCGCCCATGAGGTAGTGCTGGGCCGGCACCACGGGCACCGGCTCGGCCAGGATGTCGTGGCCGGCGGCGAGGCACGTCTCGTAGATGTGCGAGAAGTGCCCGCGCACCACGTCCTCGCCCACGGCCGAGAAGTCCAGCCGCACGGAGCGCGACCCCTCCCGCCCCATCTGCTCCCGGATGGCGGCCGTGACCACGTCTCGTGGGGCGAGCTCGTCGCAGAAGCGCCTGCCGTCGGCGCCGATGAGTACGGCCCCCTCGCCGCGGCAGCTCTCGCTGATGAGGAAGGCGCGGCCGGGCCCCTCGGAGTAGAGCGACGTGGGGTGCACCTGCACCCAGTCGAGGTGCTCCACGGCCACGCCGTGGCGCCGGCAGGCCTCGATGCCGTCGCCGGTGAGGCACGGGTAGTTGGTGGACCGCTCCCAGAGGCCGCCGACGCCGCCCGTGGCCAGCACGACGGTCCCGGCACGGAGCTCCACGGGGCCGTCGGCGTCCCGGGCGAGCAGCCCCGCGCAGCGGCGGCCGTCGGTGCCCTCCTCCACCAACAGGTCCTCCATGGGGCAGCGCTCGCGCACCTCCACCCACGGCAGGGCGCGTACGGCGGCGAGCAGGGCCTCGGTGACGGCGGCGCCCGTGGTGTCGGCCCGGTGCACGATGCGCGGCCGGCTGTGGGCGCCCTCGCGCGTGTGGTCCAGCGAGCCGTCGGGGCGGCGGTCGAAGGCCACGCCGAGGGAGAGCAGGGCCTCGGTCACGGCGGGGGAGCCGTCGACCATGGCCTCCACGGCGGCGCGGTCGTTGTCGCCGTGGCCGGCCGCCAGGGTGTCGGCGATCCACGGCTCGCGGTCGTCGGGGCCGGTGAGCGTGCACATGCCCCCCTGGGCGAGCATGGAGTCGCAGGTGGCGGCGTCCTCCTTGCAGATCACGAGGGTGCGGGTGCCCTCGGGCAGGTTGAGCGCGCAGAAGAGCCCGGCCACGCCGGCGCCGGCGACGACGACGTCCCAGTCCTCCACCCTCACCGGGCGCCACCGCCCCGGGCGGCGAGCTCGAGCATGCGCTCCAGGGGCGCCCGCGCGGCGTCGGCGTCGGGGGGCAGCGGCACCTCTCCGGAGCCGGTCTCCAGGCACGCCAGCACCTTCTCGGGCGTGATAGCGGCCATGTCGGGGCAGCGCGGCGCCGGGGCGGGGAAGTGCACCCGCTTGCCCGTGCCCTCGCAGCGCCGGGCGATCTCGTGGCCCACGCCCTCCACGGTGCAGACGACGAAGTCCCCGGCGTCCGACCCCTCCACGGCCTGGATGATCTCGGCCGTGGAGCCCACGACGTCGGCGAGGGCCAGGACGTCGGCGGGGCACTCCGGGTGCGCGAGCACGACGGAGCCGGGGTGGCGGTCCCGCTCGGCGGCCACGGAGCCGGCGGGGATGTCGCGGTGGATGGGGCAGCAGCCCGGGTTGAGGATGACGCGCTTCTCGGGCACCTGCCCCGCGACGAAGCGCCCGAGGTTCTCGTCGGGGATGAAGAGCACCGTGCGCTGGGGGAGCGCCCGCACCACGTCCACGGCGTTGGACGAGGTCACGCAGACGTCCGAGAGGGCCTTGAGGGCGGCCGTGGAGTTGACGTAGCAGGCCACGGCGAGGTCGTCCTCCTCGGCGCGGCAGCGGCCCACGAACGCGGGGTCCACCATGTGGGCCATGGGGCAGTCGGCGGAGGGCTCGGGCAGCAGCACGCGGCGCCCGGGGTTGAGGAGCTTCACGGACTCGCCCATGAAGCGCACGCCGGCCATGATGACGGTGGACGCGTCGCACGTGGAGGCGATGCGGGCCAGGGCGAAGGAGTCCCCCACGAAGTCCGCCAGGTCCTGGGTCTCGCCGGGCACGTAGTAGTGGGCGAGCACCACGGCGTCGCGCTCGCGTTTGAGGCGCTCCACGGCCTCGCGGATGTCTTGGCCCATGGGCCACCTCTCTCTGGGTGCGGGCGCCCCCGCGCCCGCTCAGGGCGTAAGTATGACCGGTTATGAGGGGAGTCTCAAGGGGTTGGGGAGCTTGGGTCCCCGGTGGGTAGGTACCGTGTTGCTCGGAACGGGTTTGGCAACAATGGTTCCGAACGCTTCGAGGATGCGTCTGGGGGCCCGGCGCCCAGCCGCTCCGTCGCCGGCCGTGCCCGAGGGGCGGTGGCCGGCGAACCGCCATAGACCGAGAAGGGGGCGCCCCAATGGTGCAAGAGACCGGTGGGCCCAAGGTGAACGTGCTTCTGTCCCTGTATAGACCCGACCCCGGCTACCTCGAGGAGCAGCTGTGCTCCATCAAGGGACAGGACTGGCCCGACCTCGAGGTCGTCTGCTACAACGACTGCCCCGACGACCCGGTGGACCGGTCGGCGATCGAGGCGGCCTTGGCCCCGGTGCCCGTGCGCTTCCTGCCCGGCGGCACGGAGTCCCTGGGCTACGTGGGGGCCTTCGAGAAGCTGACGCGAGCCAGCGACGGGGACTTCGTGTTCTTCTGCGACCAGGACGACGTCTGGGACCCCGGGAAGATATCCACGATGGTGCGGGCCCTCGAGGAGGACGGGTCGCTGCTGGCCGTGTGCGACTACCGGACCATCGACGGGACCGGCAACGTCATCAGCCCTACGGTGCGGCACCAGGGTTCCCGCCGGTTCATCGACACCTGGGATACGGGGGACGACGTCGTGGCCCACGACGTCTTCCAGTGCCTCGCGCCGGGCATGGTGCTGGGCATGCGCGGCCCCTTTGCCCGCTCCATCGTGCCGTTCAGCCGTAGGACCGGCCACGACAAGTGGGCGATCGCCTGCGCGGGGATCGAGGGCGTCGTCTCCTACGTGCCCGAGACCCTGGCGTCCTACCGCCGCCACGGGGCCAACGTCACCGGTGCCCTTCAGGGGGTGGACACAAAGGCCGACTACCGCGCCAAGCGCTGCGCGGACCACGACGGCGTCATCGACGACCTCGAGGCACGCTACGGCGACGTCGCCGCCCTCAAGGAGGCTCGGGAGTTCAGCAGGGCGCGCCTGGCCGGAAACGTCGTGGGAATCTGGCGCCACCGCGACCTCGCTCCCGACCAGGCGCGCTTCGAGACGGTCCTCGCGCTCGTCCCGTCGCCGCTCTTCCCCGTCCTCAAGAAGGCGGTGCGACGGGTCGCCCCCTAGGTCCCGGCTTGCCCGCCGGCCGTGAGAGGGGTCTCGAGGGGCGGTGCCCCGGACCGTCGTCGCCATGCCACAGGCGCCTCCGGCATGGGTCGGCATCCCCTCGCGGCCCGAAACCCATGCCGCAGGGGCCTCCGGCATGGCCCGCTCGCCCGGGGTGCCCCCACCCGGCATCCCCGCGGCCTGCGGCGGTGGTAGAGTCGGCAAATCTAAACTGATGCAGAAATGGAGACCTCCATGAAGCGGGTCATCACCTACGGCACCTTCGACCTCTTGCATTACGGCCACATCAACCTGCTCCGCCGTGCCAAGGCCCAGGGGGACTACCTCGTGGCGGCGCTCTCCACCGACGAGTTCAACGAGCGCGAGAAGGGCAAGAGGACCTACTTCCCCTATGAGCGGCGCAAGCAGCTGCTGGAGGCCATCCGCTACGTCGACCTGGTGATCCCGGAGGACTCCTGGGACCAGAAGGTGACGGATTGCGAGAAGTACCAGGTGGACACCCTGGTGATGGGGGACGACTGGGAGGGGAGGTTCGACTTTCTCGAGGACCGCGGCGTGGACGTGGTCTACGTCCCCCGCACCCCCGAGGTGTCCACCACCCAGATCAAGCGTGACCTGTTCTCCGAGAGCCGCCTCCCCCAGGGGCAGGCGTCCTAGGCGCCGAAGTCCAGCTCCTCGGGGGCGTGGGTGAACCGCTGGTCCTCCGGCGGGAGCGCCTGCCAGTCCCCGTACTTCCTCTCCAGGTAGGCCACGGGGTCGTGGGGCCCCATGACGGTCAGGCCGTCGAACTCCATGGGCCGCGGCGGCAGCAGGTATTCCCCGGGCATCGGGGCGCCCTGGGCGTAGCAGGGGTTGATCCAGGTGTCCCCCGGCGTCTTGCACGCCCAGGCGTCCTCGAAGCGACGGCCGATGAGGCCCTTGGGCACGAACCGCGCCACCTGGTGGGCCACGGCGCAGGCCGCCCGGGCCGCCCCGTTGGGCACGTTGTTGGGGTGGGCGATGTACTTGAGGTAGCTCACCCGCTGCCAGGCCAGCATGCGCCGCCGCTGCCGCCGGGCCGCCGCGGGGTCGGCGTCCAGGGGCACGTAGGGGAAGACGTCGATGAAGATGCCCTGCCGGAGGCCCGCCTCCCGGCACGGCCGGTCGACGAAGAGGGTGTCGTCCTTCCAGAGCTTCGCCCACAGCATCGGGTAGTTCTCGGTGTTGTCCCACGTGTGGAGGGACAGGTCCCGGGGCAGCACGGCGGGCGCCTCCCGCAGGAACCTCCGGTAGTCGTCGACGGGCATGGCCACGTCCACGTCGTCGTCCCAGGGGATGAAGCCGCCGTGACGGACGGCGCCGAGGACCGTGCCGCTGTCGACGAAGTAGGTGAGGCCCAGCTCGGAGCACACGCCGTCGAACACGGAGAGTATGCGGGTCATCTCGGCCTGGAGCCGCTCGAGCGAGTCTCCGGGGTATCTGCGGGCGGCCATGGGGCTCCTTCCAGCCGCAGGCGCGATGGTGCCTGCATGGGCAACGGGTTTCTCAGTACCATACCCCTCGTCCAAGGTCCACGATGGACGGGCCGGCACGGGGCCGGCTCTGAGACTAGGGGGTCCGCTTCCATGGCGCCGCACCGTTACGCGATCTTCTCGGCCCAGTACCTGCCCTCCCTGGGCGGGGTCGAGCTCTTCACCGACAACCTCGCCCGCGAGCTCGTCCACGAGGGCCACCAGGTGACCGTGGTGGCGTCCGCGCGCAAGGACGCGCCGGCCCGGGAGGACCGCGACGGCTTCCAGGTGGTCCGCCTGCCGGCCGCGCAGCTGCTGGACGGCCGCCTGCCGGTGACGGTCAAGGACGGCGCCTACCGCCGCATCTGGAACCGCCTGCTCGCCGAGGACGTGGACCGCGTGCTCGTGAACGCGCGCTTCTACCCGCACTCCCTCGAGGGGCTGCGCTACGCCGCCGAGAAGGGCGTGCCCTCGGTGGTGCTCGAGCACGGCAGCGCGCACCTGTCCTTCGGCATCCCGGCGGCCGACGCCTTCGTGGAGCGCTGGGAGCACCTGGTGACCTCCCGGGTCAAGGCGGCCCGCCCCGCGTTCGCCGGCGTGTCGCTGGCGGCCTGCCGCTGGCTGGCGCACTTCGGCATCGAGACGGACGCCGTGGTCAGCAACGCCATCGACGCCCCGGCCTTCCGGGAGGGCTCCTCGGGCCGCGACTTCCGTGGCGAGCTGGGCATCGCGCCCGACACCTTCATGGCCTGCTTCGTCGGCCGCTTCGTCGTGGAGAAGGGGCCGCTCGCCGTGCTCGACGCCGCGCGGCTGCTGCCCGAGGTCTCCTTCGTCATGGCCGGGGCCGGCCCGGAGGACGACCACGTGCGCGCCGTGGCCGACTACCTGCCCAACGTGAGCCTCGTGGGGCGCCTGGACCGCGCCGACGTCTCCGCCCTGCTCTCCAGCGCCGACTGCCTGGTGTCGCCCACGCGCTCCGAGGGCATGGCCACGTCGCTCCTGGAGGCGGGCGCCTGGGGCTGCCTGCCGGTGATCTCGCCGGTGGGCGGCGTGGAGGACGTCCTGGGCGACTCCTCGTGGGGCGAGGTCACGGGCGTCACGGCCGACGAGGTCACGGCCGCCGTCTCGCGCCTGGCGGACCTGCCGGCTGAGGAGCGCGCACGCCGGTCCGCCGCCTTCCGCGACCGCGTGGAGACGGGCTTCACCTGGGAGCGCACGGCGGCGCAGCTGGACGCGGCCTTTTCGGTGTGACAGGCCGGCCCGGTATCCCGTCTCTGCCCCCGTCCCCGTTGGCGGGGGCTTCCTGGCCGTTGGCGTGAGCTCTGAGCGCAGTTTCTATGGAGCTGCGCGCAGAAACGTATTATCTGAAAGGTTTTTTCAAATCACGCCCACCCCAGACGACAAGGACCGCGGTGCTGCAGATTCTCGCCGACCTCTTCGGGGCCGTTCTGGACCCCATCTACGGCCTCACCGGCAACTGGTGGGTGGCCATCGCCCTCTTCACGGTGGTCACCAAGGTCATCCTCATGCCTATCTCTCTCTGGTGCCAGAAGAACTCGCTGCTCGTGGTGAGCCTGCTGCCCCAGGTCAACGCCATCAAGGTCAAGTACTTCGGCGACCGCGAGGCCATCGGGGAGGCCCAGAACGCCCTCTACAAGGAGCACGGCTATCACCCGCTCCTCTCCATGCTCCCGCTGGCCATCCAGATCCTCATCCTGTTCGGCCTGGTGGACGTCATCCGCTCCATCACGGCCTCCGGCGCCCCCGGCACGGAGCTCCTCGGCCTCGTGCCCATCCGCGACGGCGGCTGGTCGTGGGCCATGCCGGTGCTGGCGGCGCTCTCCTCGGCCGCCCTCGGCCTCGCCCAGAACCACATCAACCCGCTCCAGCGCGAGCAGTCCGCTGCCGAGAAGGCCTCCACCAACGGCCTGTCCATCGCGCTGTCGGCTGTCCTCGGCGTGTCGGTGGCCAGCGGCATGGTCTTCTACTGGATCTGCTCCAACCTCATGGCCATCGGCGTGCAGCTGGCCTGCAACGCGATCATGGACCCCAGGAAGCGCGTGGACTACCCGGCCCTCCGCGCCTCCCAGGAGGAGCTCGCCGCCCTGGAGAACCTCAACAAGCGGGCCGGGTCGCGCTTCAGGCCGGACCCCCTGGCCCGTCGCGAGCGCGCCGACATCGCCCGCTTCAACGACGTCATCGACAAGTCGCTGGTCTTCTACTCCGAGGGGAGCGGCTTCTACAAGTACTTCCGCGGCGCCATCGAGTGGCTGCTGTCCCACTCCGACGTGCGCATCCACTACATCACCAACGACCCCGACGACCAGGTCTTCAAGATCCACGAGACCCAGCCGCGCCTCATCCCCTACTACGTGGGCGAGAAACGCCTCATCACCCTCATGATGAAGATGGACTGCGACGTCTTCGTGGCCTCCCTGGCCGACCTCGACAACTACTACCTCAAGCGCTCCTACGTGCGCCAGGACATCGAGTACGTGGACATGCTGCACCACATGACATCGATGCACCTTGTGGGCGCGGCCAACTGCCACGACCACTACGACACGATCTTCTGCGTGGGCCCGCACCAGGTGGCCGAGACCCGCGCCTCCGAGCGGCTGCGCGGCGTGCCGGCCAAGAACCTCGTGGAGGTGGGCTACGACCTGCTCGACCGCGAGCGCGCCGAGTTCCGCGACCGCGCCCCGGCCCCCGTGCGGGGCCGCCACTTCAGGGGGGCCCCGGCCGCGGCGGCCCCGACCGGCCGGCCCATGGCCCTCGTGGCCCCCTCGTGGCAGGACGACAACCTCCTCGACCTCTGCGGCGAGGAGGCCGTGCGCTCCCTCGTGGACGCGGGCTTCTCCGTCGTGGTGCGCCCGCACCCCGAGTACGTCAAGCGCTACGGCCCCCGCTGGGAGGCCCTCAAGGGGCGCCTCGCCGACGTCTCGGGCTCCGTGTCGTTCGAGGACTTCTCCGGCGAGGGGTCCATCTTCGACGCCAGCGTGCTCGTGACCGACTGGTCGTCCATCTCGTGTGAGTACTCGTTCACCACGGGGCGCCCCACGGTCTTCGTGGACACCCCCATGAAGGTGGGCAACCCCAACTGGCGCGACATCGGGCTCGAGCCCACGGACATATCGCTGCGCAACCGCATCGGCCGCAGCGTGGCCGTGGACCAGATCGGCTCCCTCGGGCAGGTGGCCCACTCCATGGTGGCCCGGCCCGAGCACTGGCGCCGCGTCATCGAGGACGTCTACGACGGCTTCGTCTTCAACCACGGGCGCGGCGGCGAGGTGGCCGGGCGCTACCTGCTCGACGCCGTGCTCTCCGCCCAGGCCCGCCGCACCGGCGCGGCCGACGCCAGACCCGCCGCGGGCGACACCGCCGTCGCCCCCGCGGCCATCGACCCCAAGGAGGGAAGCCGTGAGGCCTAAGACCCGCCGCACCCTGGCCCGCCTCGCCCTCGACGGCGTCTGGGCCCTCGCCTGCGTGACCCTGGCCCTGGCCCCCACGCCGGCCCTCGCCTACGTCGACCCGTCCGTGGTCACCTACACCATCCAGGCCCTGGCCGGCGTGGCCGTGGCCCTCTCGGCCGTGGTCGGCGTCGTGTGGCGCCGCGTGCGCCGCCGGGTGTTCGCCCTGCTCAAGATCGACGAGAACCGCGACAAGGTGCGCGACCCGGAGGTGCACGAGATCGACCCGTCCGCCCCGGGCGCCGCGGCGCTCCTCGCCGAGGCCGACGCCGCCGCCACGGCCGACGAGGCCCTCGTGGGGCCCAACCGCCCCCAGAACGTGCGGTGGCTGCCGCGCCTGCTCCTGGCCCTGGTCGCCTGGGGCTGCCTCGTCTACACCCTGGGCGTCGTGACGCCGCTCGAGATCGTGGCCACGAGCCTCGACAGCTTCACCTTCGGCGTCGGGCCCCTGTTCGGGCCGCTCGTGGGCTTCGCCGTGGCGCTCGCCGCGGGCGGGGCGCTGCTCCTGTCGCTCGTGCGCGGCCGCGGCTTCACCGTGGCGGTGTCCGTGGTGGCGGCGCTGTCCGTGGCCTGCTTCGTGCAGTCGGCGTTCCTCAACACGGGCCTGCCCGTGGCCGACGGCAAGGCCGTGGCCTGGGAGGACTACACCAAGATCACGCTCGTCTCGTCCCTCGTGTGGGTGGCCCTCGTGGCCGGCGCCGCGGCCCTCGCCCTGCTCAAGGGCCGCTCCGCCAAGACGGCGGCCTGCGTGCTCTCCGTGGTGCTCGTGGCCGTGCAGTCCGTGGGCCTCGTGACCACGTGGAACGAGCAGCAGCAGGTGCTCGACGCCGCGGAGTCCCAGAGCACCGTGTGGGACGGCAAGCCCCTCGTGACCACGGAGGGCATGTACGAGCTGTCCGGCAAGGACAACGTGGTGATGATCGTCCTCGACACTTTGGACAACTCGTTCATCGACAAGCACACCCTCGTGCGCTACCCCGACGCCCTGGACGGCTTCACGGGCTTCACCCGCTACGCCAACACGTCGGGCGTCATGATCCCCACCCGCTACGCCATGAGCTCGCTCGTGACGGGCCAGAACCTCGACGACGGCGACGAGGTCTGGGACAACGCCAAGATCGCCGAGTGGTACTCCGAGGAGAACCTCGTGGACGCCATGCGGGGGGCGGGCTACGGCGTCAACGTCTACGCCACCGACATGCCCCAGGGCACGGCCTCCCTCGTGGGCCGCGTGGGCAACGTCCACCGGGTGGACCTCGAGGCGCCGTTCTGGCCCACGGTCACCGAGCTCTGGAAGTGCTCGCTCTACCGCGAGGCCCCGTGGGCGCTCAAGCCGCCGTTCTGGTTCTACTCCGGCGATGTGGTGGGCAGCCTCGTGGGCGAGGGGGACGCCGGCGACAAGACGCCGTTCAAGCTCGACGACGCCGCCATGCTCGACACCCTCCGGACCACGGGCCTGTCCGTCGGCGACACCGTGGAGGGGGAGAAGGGCACCTACCGCCTCATCCACATGTCGGGCGCCCACAGCCCCATCACCCTGAGCGTCGACGGCGAGCGCGTGGAGGAGGGCACCACCGACCTCGTGGACCAGATCCGCGGCTCCCTCAAGATCGTGCAGGCGTACCTCGACGAGCTCAAGCGCCTGGGCGTCTACGACGACACCACCGTCATCATCACCGCCGACCACGGCGAGTGGTACCTGGCCGACGAGATCTTCGAGCCCTCGAGCCCCTTCCTGATGATCAAGCCGGCGCAGTCGGCCGAGGCCGACGCGGAGCCCCTCAAGGTGAGCCACGCCCCCGTGAGCCAGCGCGACCTGCCGGCCACGCTGCTCAAGATCATGGGCGACGAGGGCTACGGCGAGTGGGGCCGCGCCATCGACGAGATCGGCGAGGACGAGCAGCGCACGCGCCTGTACAACGCCACGTCCGTGATCGGCGACAGGCACGTGTACACGGCCATCAAGGAGTGGGCTATCACCGGCGACGTCAACGACTGGTCGGCTTGGGAGAAGACCGGCCGGGAGTGGCCCATCGACCAGTGACGGGTCGCCGGGGCGCCGGCGTGGGACGTGCGATGAGGAAGGCGCCCGCCGTGGGAGGTTCCTGCGGCGGGCGCCTTCGTGTGGCGCGGCTTGGGTGTGTGCGGGCGGCGGCGCCGGGCGGGTGCCGGACGGCCGGGGCGGCGTTGGGCGGCCGGGGCTAAAGGCCGAGGGAGCCGCCGAGGGCGGTCACCACGCGGTCGAAGCGCGCGGGGCCCAGGAGGGCGAGCATGAACAGGGCGAAGAGGCCGCCCACGGGGTCGGAGTCGGAGAAGCGCTGGTAGAACTGGGCGACCTTGCGCACGTAGGCGTTGTCGAGGTTCTCCACCGACAGCATGTGGATGATGTAGTTGGCGTTCCAGTGGAAGGCCACGACGTCGGCGCCGGACATGAGGCGGGTGCAGCGCTCGTAGACCTGCTCGGCCAGCTCCTCGTTCTCGCAGAACTGGGCGGTCACCTCGTCGAGGAGGGCCTCGGGCCACTCGCCGTCGCGCACGTGGTCGATGGCGGCCTCGTCGGCGGTGATCTCGACGAGGATCTGGGGCGGGAGGAGGGCGGCGAGGATGTCGTCGCCGTCGGTGCCGAGGGGCTCCACGATGGTGGGTTTGGAGGCGTTCTCGAAGACGTCGGCGTCGCCGATCTCGGCGAACTTGGCCGCCCAGTTGACGCCCATGGACTTTCCGCCGGTGAGCATGCCTGCCAGGATGCGCGGTGTGAGTGCGATGCCGGTGGTCACGTAGACGGGTTCGGTTCTCTCGTTGTCGCTCACAGGCCTGTCCTCTCCCTGGGTGCTGCCGTGATATGCAAACTCCACAATTCTAGCCGATGGGGCGCGCCGGGCATCGGGGACCCTGCGGAAGGTCGCCGGTCGCGCGGGGGGCAGGGGTGCCCGGGTGACGGCAGGTGGCGGCGGGGAGGGCCGGCCATGCCGGAGGCCCCTGTGGCATGGGTTTCCGGCCCGAGAGGCGACAAAACCCATGCCGGAGACCGCATCGCGCCACGGTGGCGTGGGACAGAAGTGCCCGGGTGATGGGACAGGGTGATGGGACAAAAGTGCCCGACCATTGGGACAGAAGTGTCCGGGTGATGGGACGGGCCCTAGGACCGGGCACCCACCTTGCGCTCCAGGTACTCCACCAGCTGCTCGGGGGTGCCGCCCCGCAGGGTGCGCTTGTCCCAGCAAATGTCCTCCAGGTCGGCGCGCTCGGCGAGCTTGTCGGCGTAGGACGGCGAGAACATGTTGTGCAGCACGCTGCCCACCTCGCCGTCGCCGGCAACCAGCACCACCAGGTGCTCGGTCTCCTCCACGTGGGAGAAGGCCTTGTAGGGCTTGGCCACGGAGCCCGCGGGCCGGCCGTCCCGCAGCACGCAGCAGCGGGCCTCGGACAGGCAGGCGCTCGACCGCAGCTCGCAGCGCTGGTCGTTGCCCGTGCCCACGCCGTGGCGGGCGAACCAGTGGTCGGCCGTCTTGCGCCACGAGCGCTTGGGCCAGAACAGCGTGAAGCCCGTGACGGCCAGGGCCACCGACCAGCCGAGCAGGGCCAGGATGGCCACGCCGGCCACGACGCCCCACGCCGTCATGACGCCCGCGGCGACGGTGCCCCAGATGTAGGCGGCCAGGACCACGGCCCAGACCACGGCCATGACCAGGCCGTCGCGCTTGTTCATCGACCGGTCCTTGGCCGAGACGAGCTCCCTCAGCAGGGGCTCGTCCACGACGAGGGTCGACTCGTAGACCACGTCGCCGGCGCTCATCGCCGGCATGCTCTCGGATGCTGCCATGGGTTCCTCCTAGCGGCGCCGGTCGCGGCGCGCCTGCTTCCTCTGCCGACGGGCCTCCTTCTTGGCGGCGTCCCGCTCGCGCTGGGCCGCCTGAACGCTGCCCCAGCCGTCCAGCGTGCGGCACACCTTCTCGCATCCTCGCACGAAGGCGCCGCGGTCCGGCTCCACCACGTGGGACCCCACGAAGTGCACGAACTCGGCGTTGCCGCCGCGCACGAAGCCGTCCATGGCCACGATGACCAGGGCCGACTGCCCGGCCATGGTGAGGCAGCACACGGTGGGCGTGGCCACGGCGCGGTTGAAGGCGCGCCACGGGAACACCTTGAAGGGGCCGTCGCCCACCTTGACGCCCAGGCCCTCCTCGGTGGCGTAGAACACGCGGTCGCGGGAGGCCTCGCCGGCCTTGTCGAGCTGCGAGATCATGCGGCGGGCGCTCTCCATGGGCAGGCGCGAGCCCTGCCACACGGTCATGAGGCCCACGAGGAGCACGAGCACGAACGCGAGGGTGTCGGCGCCGAAGGCGAGCCGCCACACCAGGGCGAACACGCCGAGCGCGATGCCGAAGGCGAAGTAGACGAGCCGGAGCACCGCCGAGGTGGTGAGCCGGCAGCCCTCCTTGACCATGTCGTTGGTGAGGTGCGTCTCGTTGACGAGGGGCGCGTCGGTGGGCACGCCCTTGGGGAGGGGCGCCGCCTTCCCCTTCTTCGACTGCTTTGAGCGGGCCATGGGCCCCCTTTCTCGTACGGTTTGGAGGGACGCCCCGGTCGTCAGCGCCCCTCGGAGGAGCCGCGGGACTCGACGAGGGCCAGACAGGCGCGGAAGCGCTGGAGCGACAGGGCGCGGCGCGGGATGAGGGCCAGGGAGCCGTCGCGGAAGCGCACCACGATCATGGAGTCGGAGTGCTTGACGTCCTTGACCTCGGCCAGCGGCGTCACCTCGGCGTCGCGGTCGGCGCGGACCACCTCGATGCGGTCGGGCCAGACGTCCACGGTGACGCGGCGGGCGTCCTCGGGCAGCGCCACGGCGCTCCAGCCCTGGGCCGCCACGCGGCGGGCCACGGCGTCGCCCCAGCGGCCCGCCACCACGAGGAGCACGGCGCACACGATGGCGCCGGCCACGGCGACGGCCGGGTTGGCGTCGGGCACGAGGAAGCAGAACGCCACGAGCGCCACGAGGCACACGGCGCAGGCGATGTAGGCGGGGTTGGTGGCGCCGCCGGGCACGAGGAGGCTCGTGGCCTCCTGGGTCATGAGGCTGGTGAGCTCGTAGCTCGCGTGGAACGCGGGCTTCTCGGCGGGTGCCTCGGGGCGCTTGGGCTTGGAGTGGGGCATGGGTGGGTCCGTTTCGGGGGTGGTCGGGTGCGTGTGACGACAAGATTCTAGCCAACTGCGCCTCGGGGACCCAGCTGGGTTTCAACTCGGTAAAGCGGGACCGCGCCCGTTGACAGGCGCGCCGGGCCGGGTCTAGAGTCCTTCTCAACCGAATACCGGTACCCCAAACCGACGAAGCGGAAGTAAAACCGCCCCAAGCGCCTACAGAGAGCCCGTGCAGCTGAGATGCGGGTGGTGGCAGGACGGCATAATGGACCCGCCGAGGGCGCGGAGAAGCGCAGCAGCGTGGAAGCCGCGACGGGAGCTCCCGTTACAGAGCAGGGCGTGCACGCGCCCGCAAAGAGGACGGAGACCTCCTCCGTCAATCAAGGTGGCACCGCAGGTGTTTCGACGTCGAGACGCTTGTCCTTGAGTCCGATCCAGACCGGGGGCGAGCGCTTTTTCATGGCCGCCCCACGGGTCCGGCGCCACCGGACCCAGAAAGGAGCGAGCGATGAACCCGACGACCCCCGACCCCAAGCGCTTTCCCAAGAGCGGCCTCCGCGGCGGCCTGATCTGCGCGCTCGTGCTCTGCCTCGCGCTGGGCGTGGCGCTCACCGGCTGCGGCCAGGCCACCTCGGCCCAGGACGAGGCCGGCTCCACCGGCGACAAGAGCGACCCCGTCAAGGTCTGCTTCGTCGAGGTCGTGGAGAACGACGCCTTCGTCACCATGATGAACGGCTTCAAGGACGAGATGGCGGCCCAGGGCTACGACAACGTCACCTACGACGTCCAGAACGCCCAGGGCGACACCTCCACCCTCAACCAGATCGCCGCCCAGCTCAAGTCCTCCGACTACGACGTCATCGTGCCCATCGCCACGCCGGCCGCCCAGGCCTGCGCCAACGCGGGCATCGCCACGCCCATGGTCTTCATGAGCGTCACCGACCCGGTGGCCGCCGGCCTCATGGCCGACCTCGACAAGCCCGACAAGGGCATCACCGGCACCTCCAACACCTCCGACGTCAAGGCCATCTTCGAGTTCGCCGACAAGCTCGACCCCAAGGCCCTCTCGGGCAAGGTGGGCATCCTCTACTGCTCCGGCGAGAAGAACGCCGAGGTCACGGCCAAGGCCGCCGAGGAGTACCTCAAGGGCCGCGGCATCGAGGTCGAGGTCCGCACCGTCACCAACAGCTCCGAGGTCCAGCAGACCGGCGCCGCCCTCGCCTCCGACGTGACGGCCATCTACGTGCCCGTGGACTCCGTGGTCCAGAGCTCCATGACCGCCCTCACCGAGGCCGCCACCAAGGCCGGCGTGCCCGTCCTCGGCACCGACCCCGTCATGGTCCAGTCCGGCGCCCTCGAGTCGGTCTCCTGCTCCAACACCACCCTCGGCGCCAAGTCCGCCGACATGGCCATCAAGGCCCTCACCGGCACCCCCGTCGCCGACATGCCCGTGGAGGTGCTCGCCTCCGACGACTACGCCGTTAACGGCACCACCGCCAAGGCGCTCGGCGTGGAGGTCTCCGACTCCGGCGACTACCGCGTCATCGACTAGCTGCGCCCCGCACCCCCGGCGCCCCGTCCCTCCGGCGGGGCGCCCGCGTCTCCCCAGGAGGATCTCCCCATGACCCTGCAGGTTCTCTTCGACGCCCTCATGCTCGGCTTCGAGTACTCGTTGCTCGCCGTGGGCGTCTACGTGACCTTCCGCGTCCTCGACATGGCCGACCTCACGGTCGACGGCTCCTTCGGCCTCGGCATGGCCTGCTCGGCCGTGCTCACCGTGGCCGGGCACCCCTACCTGGGCCTCGCCGTGGGTTGCGCGGCCGGCGCCCTGGCCGGCTGCGTGACCGGCCTCCTCGTCACCAAGGCGCGGATCAACCCCCTGCTCGCCGGCATCATCACCATGACGGGCCTCTACTCCGTGAACATCTACGTGCTCGGCGCGCCCAACGTGAGCCTGCTGTCCACCGTGCGGTGCTTCGACCCCATCGTCTCCGCCCTCGGCGGCGCCGCCACCGTGGACGCCGTGAAGATGGGCTTCGTCGTGCTCGTGGTGGCCGTGGCCGTGGCGGCCCTCGCCGGGTTCTTCCGCACCGAGGCCGGCCTCGCCATGCGCGCCGTGGGCGACAACGAGGCCATGAGCCGCGCGAGCTCCATCAACACCAACGCGTTCAAGGTGGGCGGCCTGGCCCTCGGCAACGCCATGGTGGGCCTCACCGGCGCGCTGCTGGCCCAGTACCAGGGCTTCGCCGACCTCTCCAGCGGCACCGGCATGGTCATGGTGGGCCTCGCCTCCGTCATCATCGGCGAGGTCTTCGGCGGCCGCCGGTCCGTCACCCGCGGCCTCGTGTGCGCCGTGGCGGGGTCGGTGGCCTACCGCCTCATCATCCAGCTCGCGCTGTCGGTGAACCTCATCGACGCCAACGCGCTCAAGCTCGTCTCGGCCGTCATCGTGGGCGCCTTCATGGCCGTCCCCTCGGTGAGGGCCGCCCTGGGCGAGCGTTCCGTACGCATCAAGGCCAAGGGCGCCATGGAACGGCTGCTCGCCGAGGACGCCCAGGCCCTCAAGGGAGGCGAGTGACATGGCCATGCTCGAGGTCCGCGGTGTCGAGAAGACCTTCAACCCCGGCACCAACGTCGCCCACCGGGCGCTCGACGGGGTGGACCTGTCCATGGGGGCCGGCGAGTTCGCCTGCGTGGTGGGCTCCAACGGCGCCGGCAAGTCCACGCTGTTCAACGTCATCGCCGGCTCGGTGACCCCGGACGCCGGGCTCGTGTCCATCGACGGCAGGAACGTGACGTTCGACCCCGACTACCGCCGCGCCCGCGTGCTGTCCCGCGTGTTCCAGGACCCGCTCATGGGCACCGCCCCCAGCCTCACCGTGGCCGAGAACGTGGCGTTGGCCCTGGGCCGCTCCAAGCGCGGCAGCGCCCTCAGGCCGGCCATGCGCCGCGAGAAGCGCGAGCTCATCGCCGAGCGCCTGCGCGATCTGGGCTTTGGCCTGGAGGACCGCATGGACGTGCCCGTGGGCGCGCTCTCCGGCGGCCAGCGCCAGGCCGTGACGCTGCTCATGGCCACCATCGGCAACCCGTGCCTGCTGCTGCTCGACGAGCACACCGCCGCCCTCGACCCGGCGGCCACCGAGCGCGTGCTCGAGCTCACCGACCGCATCGTGGCCGACCAGGGGGTGGCCACCCTCATGGTCACCCACGACCTCGGCGACGCCCTGGCCCACGGCACCCGCACCCTCGTGATGCACGACGGCCGCATCGTCGCCGACGTCTCGGGGGAGGAGCGCGCCTCCATGGACGTGGACGACCTCCTCGAGCTCTTCCGCTCCACGGCCGGCACGGACCTCGCCGACGACAAGGTGCTGCTCAAGGCCTGACGCGCCGTCGCCCCTCTCGGCACCTGTGGCACCCGCCGCCCCACGCGCCTGTGGCCCCTCCGCGCCTGCGGCCCCTCCCTGCACCCCCTCTCCGCACCTGAACGCGGTTGGGGGCGACCCTCTCGGCACCTGAACGCATCTGGGGGCGGATTTACCGCGCCTGAACACGGTTGAGGGCGGATTCGGCGCCGATACGGCTACCGGACCCGCCCTCAATCACGTTCAGGTGACGGGGGTGCCAGGGGAGAGATGCCGGGGGAGGACCCGGCCACGCGGAGGATGGCCCGGCCGTGGCCGCGCCACGCCCCGCCGGCATGACGCCCCGCCCTCCCGGAATGGGAGAAAAATAGGTACTCTGCGCTATACTCTTTCAGATGAATTTGGATAATGCCCACCGGACTCCCCGTACCGGTGGTCGCAAGCCAAGGTTCTCGGGAAGAGGCACACCATGAGACGCACCTTCAAACGCACCGACCCTTCCTCCGGCACCGCCCTGCCCGCACGGCCGCTCCGCCTGCTCGCGACCGCGGCCCTGGCGGCACTCGTCGCCGTGTCGCCGGTCGCCCCCGTCGCGGTCCGCGCCGCCGGGCTCGCCGACGTCGTGCCCGTGACGGCCACCCGCGCCAACCAGGACGACGTCCAGCTCTTCATCAAGGCCGGCGCCGCCACGCCTGTCGACGGGCTGGCCAACACCTACAGCTTCCCCGACCTCAAGGTCACCACCGAGCCCGCCGGCGCCAAGTTCCAGAGCATCACGGTGCAGTTCACCACGGGCATCACCGCCGCCGACGAGATCTACTTCAACTCGGCCCACCAGCAGAACAACAGCGAGGCGCTGCCCGCGGGCTTCGTCCGCTACAGCGGCAACAAGCACGGCAACCGCTCCATCAACTACACGCAGGCCGGCGGCGCCACCGCCGAGCAGTGGCAGGAGTTCCTCTCCCGCTACCTCACCGTCCAGCTGGCGGACAACACCAACACCAAGGGCCTCCGCATCGTGGCCAGCCTGGCGCCGGTGAGCACCACCCGCGACTACAACTCGCTCAACGGCCACTACTACGAGGTGGGCCGCGACAGCACCGGCTGGTCCACCGCCCTCCGCCGCGCCGAGGAGCACGCCTACATGGGCATGCAGGGCTACCTGGTGACGGTCACGAGCCAGGCCGAGCAGGACTTCGTCTTCTCGCTGGTGCACACCGACACCTGGATCGGCGGCACCACCGACGACGCCTACACGCAGCGCACGAGCGACTGGGCGCAGAACTACCGCACGGACAACGTCGGCGTCCCCACCCGCTGGGCCGACAGCCGGACGTTCAACGGCGCCGGTGTGGTGAGTGCCTACTACTGGGTCTCGGGACCCGAGGCCGGCCTCAAGATGGGCGACGCCTCCACGGGCCAGCGCTGGTACCCGGCCACCAACCCCGAGACCGGCGAGCAGATGTTCATGCTCTGGGCCTCCAGCCAGCCCGACCAGTCCGCCGGCAACGAGAAGTACATGCAGCTGGCGGTCGACTTCGGCAACTCCGCGCGCGACGGCCGCTGGAACGACCTTCCCGACAGCACCTATCCGCTGCCCTACATCATCGAGTACGGCGACATGCCGGGCGACAAGGAGGCGGGCGACGGCGAGGGCGGCGCCGATGCCACCGTGGACGTCTACGTGAAGGTCGACATCGTGGTCGACCCCACGGGCCGCACCATCACCACCGAGGCCGACGACGTGACCGTGGGCGACCCCCTCAGGGTCCGGGAGAACGTCAACGGCGACACCGACGTCAAGACGCACCACATGGACGCGAACAACCAGGAGGCCGGCGTCACGCCCGCCGCCGTCACCCGTGTCTACCAGGTGCGCGACGCCTCCGCACCCGGCGGCTGGCGCGACCTGCGCCCCGACGAGGCCAACGCCGAGGGCGAGCCCTTCCACGCCGGCACCTACCGCGTGACCTCCTCGGGCGTCTACAGCGTGGACGCCTCCGGGACCACCATCCAGGATTACGTCCCCGGCACGGCCACCTTCACCATCCGGCCCAAAGCCCTCGACGCCACGGTCCCGGCCGACCCGGACGGCCCCGGCGCCTTCGAGACCCAGGACCCGGAGACGGGGGAGACGGTCGAGGTGTCCGCCCGTCGCTGGACCAAGGTCTACGACGGCTCGCCCTACCTCGAGGGCGGCCGCGTCTCCGTCTCGGACGGCACGGTCCCCGGCGCCTCCGTCTGGCTCGAGTTCGACGCGGCCGAGCTCTCCTCGGCCGACGCCGGCTCCCGCGACCTCGTCCTCCACGGGGCGCGCCTGGCGGGCGCCGACGCCGCCGACTACCGTCTGCCCGGCCTGAGCGACGCCGGCGACCTCACGGTGAGGGGCACCGTGACGCCGCGCCCGCTCACCGTGTCCAGCCGCTGGTTCTCCGACCCCGCCGCGAGCCCCGCGACCTGGGTGCGCGACGTGGCGCTCGTCGACCCCGACGCGCCCGATACCGAGCCCGCCCACACCGACGCCGCCGTCTTCGACGCCGCCTCCGCCACCGGGACCGCCGCCGACGGTGCCGGGCACACCTGGCCCGTGGCGTGGCCCGCCAACATGCTCGCGCCGGGCGACACCCTGGAGGACGAGCTCGGCGCCGTCTCCTTCAGCCCCCGCACGGCCGGCGGCCTGGCCCTCAGCCACGCCCGCCCGCAGATGGGTACCTACGGGCTCTCGTTCTCCTTCGACAGGCTCCTGACCGGCGACGACGGCACGCTCGTGACCCCGAGCGGCAACTACTCCGTGACCCTCGTGCCCGCGTCCCTGCGGGTGACCGACCGCCGCACCGTGGTGGTCACCGACGGCCACCCCGTCTCCGTCACCGAGCCCGTGAAGCCGGCCGACCCGACCCCCGACCCCGTGGCGCCCGAGGATGTCGAGCGCCTCGTGTGGGAGACCTTCGGCCCCGACGGCCCGGCGCCCACCGGCGGCACGGTGCCGCCGCTGCCCGACGGCGTGGAGCCCGTGACGGTCATCAAGAAGGGCGGCGTGCCCGTCGATGAGATCGACCCCACCAAGCCCGGCGAGTACACCGTCGAGGTCACCTACCCCAACCCCGACGGCACCGACTACGTGGCCGAGGTCACCTACGTCGTGACGCCCGACCCCGGGCAGTCCGACGACCCCGCGGCCTTCACCGTGACCACGCGCCTCGAGGGCGCCACCCAGGGCGCCACCGTCACGCCCACGACCGCCTACGCCCCCGGCGCCGACGGCCGGGTGACCTGGGCGCCGGGCCCCGACTGCTACGTCGTCTCCGTGGAGCTGGACGGCCGGGCCGTCGACCCGGCGTCGACCTCCCTGGACCTCCCGTCCCTCTCGGCCGACCACACGGTGGTGGTCACCCTGGCCAGGAACCCCGTCATCGCGGGTTCGTCCTCCTCGGGCTTCTACACCGTGACCGTCAACACCTACGGGGCGGGCGCCGAGACGAGCCCATCCCAGGTGCTCGAGCCCGGCGGGGACGGCCTGGTCTCTTGGGCCGCGGCCGAGGGCTACCGCGTCTCCGCCGTCTGGGTGGACGGCGTCCCGCTGGACGACGCGGCCGTCGCGCGGGGCTCCGTGGCCTTCTCGTCCATCTCGGGCAACCATGTGGTGGACGTCTACACCGAGCGCGCCGACGGAGCCCCGTCGCTCCGGGCGGACGACTTGCGCGTGACCACCCGGATCGAGGGCGGCCCCGGCAGCATCACCGGAGGCGCCACGGTGGGCGTCGGCGGCTCCTACCATGTGGCCTGGGAGCCGGTGATCCAGACGACGCCCGACGTGGACTCCGCCGACTACGCCGTCTACGAGGTCTCGGGCGTCTCGGTCAACGGCCTTCCCGCCGCCGGCCCCGCCGACCGCGAGATCGGCCTGGACAACATCCGCGAGGACAAGGACGTCGTGGTCTCCCTGTCGCCGGTGGTCTACCGGGTGTCCGTGCAGTCCTTCGGCCCGGGTACGGCCGCGCCCTCGCGCACCGTGTTCAAGGGGCAGGGCTACCGCGACGTCTTCGGCACGCCGGACGCCGGCTCCCGCATCACCTACATCGAGGTGGACGGCACGGTGTACTACGACGAGCGCGACGCCGCCGCGGGGTCGCTCGTGCAGGCCGCGCGCTTCGAGGGCGCCGGCGTGTTCCGGCAGGCGCGCGCCGCGACGCCGGTCTTCCCCGACCCCTCCCTGGACCCCCGTGAGGCCGGCGCCGCCGGGATGGCCCTCGACTTCTCCGGCATCGCCGAGGACCACGTGGTGAAGGTGTACTTCGCCAAGGAGGGCGAGGACCCCGTGAACCCCGACTCCCTCGCCGCCGACGGCCTCGTCCAGGTGGTCCCCGGCGTGGAGGGCGGCCCCGGCACCGTCACCGTGGGCGACCCCGGTGACCCGGCGGCCCCCGGCAACGGCGTCGTCGACCCCACGAAGGACGTGGCCGTGACCTGGGACGTCCCCGAGGGCTACGTGCCCGTCAAGGTCGTGGTGGGCGACCGCGAGTTCCCCGTGGACCCCGAGACGGGAACCGCGACCATCCCGGCCGGCACGCTCCAGGACGGCGACAGGGTCACGCTGGTGGTGGAGAGGCACGCCCCCGGCGACGACGAGGTGCCGTCCCGCACGGCCCCCGGGGAGGCGCCCGAGCAGCTGCGCGTGGAGACCTCGCTCTCCGGCGGCATGGGCTCCATCACGGCGGGCGCGCTGGTGGACCGCCACGGCTCCTACACCGTGGAGTGGAGCGCTGCCGCGGGCTACCGCGTGGCCAAGGTGATCGTCGACGGCGTGGAGCGCCCCGACCTCCTGGAGGCCGGCAGGTGGACCTTCGAGGACGTGGGCGAGCACCACTCCGTCGAGGTGCTCCTCGAGAAGGTGCCCGACCCCGTCGACCCGCCCGGTGACGAGAACGGCGGCACCTCGACGCCCGGCGCCCCGGACGCTCCGCTGCCCGACACCGGCGGCTCCTCCGACCCCGCCGCCTCCGGCGACGTGCGCCCGGTCTCGGTGCTGCCCGCCACGGGCGACGCGGCGACCCCGCTGCCCGCGCTCACCGCGGCCGCGGTGCTCGTCGCGGGGACGGCCCTCGTCCTCGTCCGCCGCTGGCGGGGGTAGGGGGGACCTCCCACCTCGGGGGCAGGGGGGGACTTCCCACCTGAACACGGTTGAGGGCGGGTCCGGCTGCCGCATCGGCGCCGGGCCCGCTCTCGTTCGTGTTCAGGTGCGCGAAATCCGCCCCCAGGTGCGTTCAGGTGCCAAGAGGGTCGCCCTCGACCGCATTCAGGTGCGGAAGAGGGGCGGGGAAGAGAGGGGTGCGGAGGGAGGAGGTGCCGAGAGGCGCCACGAGGGCAGGCCGTCCCGGGGCCGGGCCCCAGCCCGTCCGCGGCCCGCCTACTCGTCGTCCCGGTCCTCCTCGGCCAGCCGCCTCTCCTTGCGGTGGGAGAGTCGCGCCTTCACCAGGCCGGCAACGGCGGGGATGGCCGAGATGAGCACGATGCCCACCACCACGAGCTCGAAGTGCTCCTGCACCGCGGGGATCTGCCCGAAGAAGTAGCCAAGCAGGGTGAAGAGCGACGACCACACGATGCCGCCGAGCACGTTGAAGCCAAAGAAGTGGTGCCACTTCATGCCGCCCACGCCGGCCAGGAACGGCACGAACGTGCGGATGAAGGGGAAGAAGCGCCCCAGGAAGATGGAGACGCCGCCCCACTTGTCCATGAAGGCCTCGGACTGCGCCACGCGCTCGGGCGTGAGGGCCTTGATGCGGCCGCTGTCGATGATGCGTCGGCCCAGGAAGTGGCCGATGAAGAAGTTGCACTGGTCGCCGAGGATGGCGGCGGCCCACACGAACAGGAGCAGCTCCCAGATGGGCAGCACCTGGCCGGCCTCGCCGTGGCAGAGCACGCCGGCGGCGAACAGCAGGGAGTCGCCGGGCAGGAACGGCATGAAGACCACGCCGGTCTCGATGAACACCACCAGGAAGATGAAGCCCACGGCCACCATGGGCCCCTGGGCGATCCAGCCCTGGATGGCCGCCATGGGGTCCTGCAGCAGGCCGGCGATGAATGCGATGAAGTCCATGGCGCTCCTCGGGCGAATCGGTACGGAAGCGCCCCCCGGGCCGCACGGCTCGAGGGGCGCGCTGCGTGCCAGGCGGGAACGGGCGCCCACCAGAGGCCCCTTATGGCTGCTACCTCCCGGTCCTGACCAGGTTCGGGACATGGTGTCGCCCGCCCCTGCCGGACACGCATGGCCCATAGTATAGCGGTGCGGGGCCCGCGCCGGCCCTGAGCGCCGCGACCGCCGTTTCTACAGAGAGGAAGCATCATGGACGCCGCGACCGCCACCCACGCCGAGCGCATGGCCGCCGGCCTCTGGTACGACGCCAACTTCGACCCCGAGCTCCTCGAGGCCCGTCGCCGGGCGGCCTCGGCCTGCCACGCCTTCAACACCTGCGACCCGGCGGACGCCGAGAGGGCCGAGTCCCTCATGCGCGCCGTGCTCGGCTCGGTGGGCGCGGCCGTGGAGGTGCTCGCGCCCCTCACCGTGGACTACGGGTCCAACGTGACCCTCGGCGACGGGTGCTTCGTCAACCACGGCGCCTACTTCATGGACGGCGCCCCCATCGTCTTGGGGAGCCATGTCTTCGTGGGTCCCGACTGCGGGTTCTACACCGCCTGCCACCCGCTGGTGCCCGAGGAGCGCAACGCGGGCTGGGAGCGGGCCCTCCCCATCACGGTGGGCGACGACGTGTGGATCGGCGCCAAGGTGTGCCTGCTGCCCGGCGTGACCGTGGGCGCCGGCTCCGTGGTGGGCGCCGGCTCGGTGGTCACCCGCGATGTGCCGCCCGGGGTCGTGGCCGCGGGCAACCCGTGCCGGCCGCTCCGCGCCGTCACCGACGCCGACCGTGTGCTTTCCGGTGGCGTTTCGCGCGACTGAGGCCTCGCGGCCCGCGCCGGCACTCCCCGCGTTTAGAATGGGGGGAGTCGTCGAGCGGGGGACCCGCCGCGTCACCCGCTCCAGTGAGAGAAAGAGAGAGGAGCGGCATGATTTACTCGACAGAAGTGGAGGCCATGTGCCCTGTGGCCAAGGGCGCCTACCACGGCCCGGCACCCATCCCCGAGGAGGGCAAGTGGGTCCAGGCCAAGGAGGTCTCCGACATCTCCGGCCTCACCCACGGTGTGGGCTGGTGCGCGCCGCAGCAGGGCGCCTGCAAGCTCACGCTCAACGTCAAGGACGGCATCATCGAGGAGGCCCTCGTCGAGACCATCGGCTGCTCGGGTATGACCCACAGCGCCGCCATGGCCTCCGAGATCCTGCCCGGCAAGACCATCCTCGAGGCCCTCAACACCGACCTCGTGTGCGACGCCATCAACACCGCCATGCGCGAGCTGTTCCTGCAGATCGTCTACGGCCGCACCCAGACGGCCTTCTCCGAGGGCGGCCTGCCCATCGGCGCCGCCATGGACGACCTCGGCAAGGGCCTGCGCTCCCAGGTGGGCACCATGTACGGTACCAAGGCCAAGGGCGCGCGCTACCTCGAGCTCGCCCAGGGCTACGTCACCAAGCAGGCGCTCAACGACAAGGACGAGATCGTCGGCTTCGAGTTCATCAACCTCGGCGTGCTCGCCGACGCCCTGAAGGACGGTCTCGACGCCGCGGCCGCCGTCGAGAAGGCCACCGGACGCTATGGCCAGTGGGACAACCCCGCCAAGGTCATCGACCCCCGTCACGAGTAGGAAAGGAGCTGAAGTCACCCATGGCAGTTACGTTCGAAGGCTACGAGCGCCGCATCGACAAGATCAACGAGACCCTCGCCGAGTACGGCATCTCCTCCCTGGAGGAGGCCCAGAAGATCTGCGAGGACCACGGCATCGACCCGCGCGCCATCGTCCTGGGCGTCCAGTCCATCGCGTTCGAGAACGCCGTCTGGGCCTACACGGTGGGCTGCGCCATCGCCCTCAAGAAGGCCGAGAGGGGCGAGGTCAAGACCGCCTCTGACGCCGCCGCCGCCATCGGCGTGGGCCTGCAGTCCTTCTGCGTGCCCGGGTCCGTGGCCGACGACCGCAAGGTGGGCCTGGGCCACGGCAACCTCGGCGCCATGCTCCTCGGCGAGGACACCGAGTGCTTCGCCTTCGTGGCCGGCCACGAGTCGTTCGCCGCGGCCGAGGGCGCCATCGGCATCGCCAACAACGCCAACAAGGCCCGCAAGACCCCGCTGCGCGTGATCCTCAACGGCCTCGGCAAGGACGCCGCCCAGATCATCGCCCGCATCAACGGCTTCACCTACGTCAAGACGTCGTTCGACTACTACACCGGCGAGCTCACCGTCGTGGAGAAGATCCCCTACTCCGACGGCCCCCGCGCCGCGGTGAACTGCTACGGCGCCGACGACGTGCGCGAGGGCGTGGCCATCATGTGGAACGAGAACGTGGACATCTCCATCACGGGCAACTCCACCAACCCCACGCGCTTCCAGCACCCGGTGGCCGGCACTTACAAGAAGGAGCGCCTGGAGAACGGCAAGAAGTACTTCTCCGTGGCCTCCGGCGGTGGCACCGGCCGCACGCTGCACCCCGACAACATGGCCGCCGGCCCCGCCTCCTACGGCATGACCGACACCATGGGCCGCATGCACTCCGACGCCCAGTTCGCCGGTTCCAGCTCCGTCCCGGCCCACGTGGACATGATGGGTCTCATCGGCATGGGCAACAACCCCATGGTCGGCGCCACCGTCGCGTGCGCCGTGGCCGTGGAGGAGGCCATCACCGACGCCATCGAGAAGGGCCTGTAGCCCTCACCGGCGCCACCCGGCATCGCCCCGTCTCGCAGGGCCCCGACCGCACCGCGCGGCCGGGGCCCTGCCCCGTGTCCCACCGCTTATCCCAGCACCTGTCCCACCACCCGGACACTTTTGTCCCACTTTTGGTGCGCTCATGGCCTCGGTGAGCGGCTTGGTAGCCTTCGGTGAGCGGATTCGGGCCGCCCGGCCCTTCGGTGAGTGGATTTCTGCTCACCGAAGGGCCCCTGTCCGCTCACCGAACGCCCCCTATCCCCGCCCTCCGTCGCCCACCCGCCAAAACCTACCGTTCGCCGGGAGGGTCCCCCGTTTTCCCGCGGCCGAGAATGAGGGGCCGCCCCCGCGGTACAAGGACGACAACGGCGCGCCTCGCCTCCTCTTCTCCTTGGCCACTTGGCTGTGGGGCCCGGCACCCCGCCCCCTGCCAGACGCATCCCTCTTGGCGGGCGCGCCATCGTCTTCACCTGCGGTCGTGCTCTCTCCCTCTCTCGGACGACCGCCGAACGGCGCCCCAACCCGGGGCGCCGTTTCTCTTGCCGCCGTCCCGGTCGCGTACAATGGACAACCCGAGCCGGGACGGGAGGAAAGCCATGGAGTCTCTGTACCGCAAGTACCGCCCGCAGACCTTCGACGACGTCGTGGGCCAGAAGACCGTGGTGTCCACCCTCGAACGGGGTGTCCAGAGCGGCGGCCTCGGCCACGCGTACCTCTTCTGCGGCCCCCGCGGCACCGGCAAGACCACCCTGGCGCGCATCCTCGCCAAGGCCGTGGCCTGCGACCAGGGGGCGGGCCACCTGCCCGACGGCACGTGCGAGCAGTGCGTGGCCATCGCCGAGGGCCACCACCCCGACGTCCACGAGCTCGACGCCGCCTCCCGCACCGGCGTGGACGCCATCCGCGAGGAGATCGTCAACCGCGTGGACTTCGCCCCCACGGTGGCGCGCCAGAAGGTCTATATCGTGGACGAGGTCCACATGCTCACCACGGCGGCCTTCAACGCGCTGCTCAAGACCCTCGAGGAGCCCCCGGCCCACGTGGTCTTCGTGCTCTGCACCACCGACCCGCAGAAGATCCCGGCCACCATCCTGTCGCGCGTGCAGCGCTTCGACTTCCGCTCCATCGACGACGCCGACATCCGCGAGCGCCTGGAGTACGTCTGCCGCGAGGAGGGCTTCTCGGCCGAGCCGGAGGCCATCGACATCGTGGCGCGCCACGCCCGCGGCGGCATGCGCGACGCCCTCTCCACGCTCGAGCAGCTCTCCGTGTTCGGCGACGGGTCGATCACCGCGGCCGACGCCCGCGACCTCCTGGGCGTGGCCGACTCCGCCGCCCTCGACGCCGCCGTGGCGGCCCTGGCCTCCCGCGACGCCGCGGCCCTGCTCGGCCTGGTGGCCGACCAGACGTCCGCCGGCAACGACCTCCTCCGCTTCTGCGACGGCCTCGTGGGGCGCCTGCGCGACCTCTACGTGGCCGCCGTCGCCGGGCCGGTGGAGTCGCTCCTGGGCGGCACCGAGGAGGAGCGCGCCGCCCTGGCGGCCCAGGCGCGGACCCTGGAGTCCGCCGAGAGGATCTCGCGCTACCTGGACTGCCTGGGCTCCACGGCGCTCTCCATGCGCACGGCCCGCAACCCGCGCCTCACCTTGGAGGTGGCGGTCTCGCGCCTCGTGCGGCCGGAGACCGACATGACGGTGGAGGCCCTGGCCGAGCGCGTGGCCGTGCTCGAGCGCGCGCTGGCCGGCGGCGCCGGTGCGGCGCCGGTGCAGGTTGCGGCGCCGGCCCTCGGGGCGGGGGATGGGCGGTCCCAGGCGCCGGCGGCTGCCGAGAGGAACGCGGCGCCGCAACGGGCGGCCGCGCCCCAGGTTGCGCCCGCCGCCGAGCGGGAGGCCCGCCCGGCCTCGGCCGCCGCTGCCGCCGCCGTCCCGCCGCGGCAGCCGCAGGCCCAGGCCCCGCAGCCCGCGGCCCAGGCGGCCAAGCCCGCATCGGCCTCCGCGCCAACGCCGGCGCCCAAGCCCGCCCCGCAGCCGACGCCCGCGCCCAAGCCACCCGCTCCCGCACCGACGCCAGCGCCGGCGCCCAAGCCCGCACCGGCCGCCCCCGCGCCGTCGGCGACGTCGACGCCCGGCGACCCGCGCCTCGGCGCGGCTTGGGACACCGTGCTCTCCGTGCTCCGTCAGACGAGCGCCCCCACGCACGCCCTCCTCATGAACGCCCGCCCCCTGAGCGACGACGGCCACACGCTGGTCATCGAGTCGCCCCAGGCCGGCTTCGTCCAGGGCCTCCTCGGCCGCCCCGACGTCTCCCAGGCCGTCTCCCAGGCCCTCTCGCAGGCCATGGGCCAGCGCACCGTCGAGGTCCGTGCCGCCGGTGCGCCCGTCGGACCGGCGCAGGGGTCTCCCGCCACGGCGGCTCCCGCCCCTGCTTCCCGCCCCGTCCCGCAGCCCTCGTCCCGCCCGACGGCCCCCCAGGTCGCACCGGCCCCCCAGGCGTCGGCCCCCGCCGCCCGGCCGGCCACGCCCCAGCCCGCATCGCAGGCGCCCTCCTCGGCGTCGGCCCCCGGTGCGTCCGTGCCGCCGTGGGAGGAGGCCTCTGCGGCCACGGCGACCGCCGTGGCGCCCCCCGAGTCCGATGACGATTGGGTCCCCCTCGAGGCCTACGGCATGGCCCCGACCGCCGGCGCCGCCGAGCAGCCCGACGGACCGGCCGGGCAACCCGCCCCGGCGTCGGCCCCCAAGCCTGCGTCGGCCCCCGCCCCGGTGTCGGCTTCGGCCGCCCCGCAGCCGGCCCCCGCGCCCAACCCCGCCGCGCCCGCCCCGCAGCCGGCGCCCCCCGGCCTCACGGACCCCTTCGCCGAGGCCGCCTCGCAGGCCGCCGCCCGACCCCAGGCCGTGGACCCCTCCACGCTGCCGCCCGACCAGGCCTCGGCGTTCGAGCTGGCCTCCTCGGTCTTCGGCGAGGGCGTGCGGGTGCTCCCGGTTGAGGGCGACGGCCCCTTCGGCGCCTGACCGGCCCCGGGGCATCGGCCCCGCCGTCCCCGGCCGCCCCGAGCCGGCTCGGCACCCCTGCGTGGGACAAAAGTGTCCGACTGTTGGGACAGGGGCACGACCGGGCAAATGGGGTGCCGCGACCGCTACAGTTGTGACAGCACCGCCGGCCCCCGCCGGCGCACACCCGACAGAAAGGTCAACCCATGGCTAAGAACCGCATGCCCCGCGGCGGGATGCCCCGCGGCAACATGGGCGGCGTGAACATGAACCAGCTCATGCAGCAGGCCAAGAAGATGCAGGAGCAGCTCGCCCAGGCCCAGGACAAGGCCAAGGAGCTCGAGGTCTCCGCCAGCGCCGGCGGCGGCATGGTCAAGGTGGTCGCCTCGGGCGACATGCAGCTCAAGTCCATCGCCATCGATCCCGAGGCCCTCGACCCCGACGACGTCGAGCTGCTCCAGGACATGATCCTGGCCGCCGTCAACGATGCCCTCAACTCCGCCTCCGAGGCGGCCAACAGCGAGGTGGCCTCCGCCACCGGCCTGGGCGGCATGGGCATCCCCGGCCTGTTCTAGCCCCTTGTACGGCAGCGACCCCACGGGGGCGCCCCCGGGCGCCCCCTCCCCATCCCCCGACGGCGACCGCCGAGCGCTCACGCGGCTCCTCGACGAGCTCGGGCGCCTGCCCGGCATCGGCCCCAAGTCGGCCCAGCGCATCGCCTACCACCTGCTGTCGGTGGACGGCGAGGAGGCCCGGCGCCTCGCCCAGGCCATCCTCGACGTCAAGCGCCTCGTGCACTTCTGCCCCGTGTGCTTCTCGTACGCCACGGGCGACGTCTGCGACGTCTGCGCCGACACCTCGCGCGACCGCTCCTCCATCTGCGTGGTGGCGGAGCCGCGCGACGTCTCGGCCATCGAGCGCACCGGCGTCTACCACGGCCTCTACCACGTGCTGGGCGGCGTCGTCTCGCCCATGGACAAGGTGGGCCCCGAGCAGCTCCACGTGCGCGAGCTCATGGCCCGGCTCTCCTCCGACGAGGTGGCCGAGGTGATCCTCGCCACCAACCCCGACGTGGAGGGCGAGACCACCGCCACCTACCTGGCCCGCACCATCCGCCCCCTGGGCGTCAAGGTGACGCGCCTGGCCTCCGGCCTACCCGTGGGCGGCGAGCTGGAGTATGCCGACGAGGTCACCCTCGGCAGGGCCATCGAGGCCCGTCGCATGGCCTGACCCCGCCCGTCGGCCCGCGACCGTCGGCCACCCCACCCCTTCTCGCCCCCTCCCGCACCTGAACGCGTCTGAGGGCGACCCTTTCCCCGCCTGAACGTGTCTGGGGGCGGATTTCGCACCCTTGGGCGCCCTGGAGGGCGGGTTCCCGCGCAAACCGGCGCAGGGGCCCGCCCTCAACCGTGTTCAGGTGCCGAGGAAGGTGCCGAGGAAGGTGCCGATAGGGGCCGCCGGGAGGGGTGCCGATACGGGCCCCGCCCGCTGCGGCCCGCCGGCTGCGGCCCGCCCCGGCGGGCCCTCCCTTACGGCACTGTCACCCACCGTAAGCCCAATCGATGGCAGCCCCCGGGGCCCTCCTCCACCATGGGAGTCGTCAGAAACGCCGACCCGTGAGGAGGAGCACCATGATGAAGCGGGCCCTCGACACCTACTTCGAGAACAACCAGGCCGTGCTGGACGGTTCCATGTCCACCGTCGAGCTGGCGTGCTGGACGGCCTTCATGACCGTCGTGGGCGCCGTGATGATGGCCGCCCTCTGGGTGTTCTCCCGCTGACCCTCCCCACCGCACGATCCCTGGAGAAAGGAACCGCCATGTCCAACGTCCTCGAGGTCCGCGACCTGGTGAAGGTGTACGGGGGAGGCCTCGCCAGCGCCACCCGGGCCCTCGACGGGGTGAGCCTCACCGTCGCCAAGGGCGAGTCGGTGGCCATCATGGGCCCGTCCGGCTCCGGCAAGACCACCCTGCTCAACTGCATCGCCACCATCGACCGCCCCACCTCCGGCGAGGTGGTGGTTGACGGCACCGACGTCGCCCACATGCGCCAGCGCGCCCTGGCCGACTTCCGCCGCACCCAGCTGGGCTTCATCTTCCAGGACTCCAACCTCCTGGACACCCTCACCTGCCGCGAGAACATCGAGCTCCCGCTCACCATCGCCCGCCGCAAGCCGTCGTTCATCCGCGAGCGCACCGAGCAGGTGGCCGCCTCCCTCAACGTGTCCGAGGTGCTCGACAAGTACCCCTACCAGGTCTCCGGCGGCCAGGCCCAGCGCATCGCCGCCTGCCGCGCCATCGTGGCCGACCCGGCCCTCGTGCTCGCCGACGAGCCCACGGGCGCCCTGGACTCCAAGAACTCCAAGGTGCTCCTCGAGTCCTTCGAGCGGCTCAACCGCGACTACGACACCACCATCCTCATGGTCACCCACGACGCCTACGCCGCCAGCTACTGCCACCGCGTGCTGTTCATCCGCGACGGCAGCCTCTTCACCGAGGTCCGCCGCGGCGACCGCGACCGCCGGGAGTTCTTCGCGGAGGTCAACCGCGTCATCTCGGTGATGGGGGGTGGCGATGCTCGTTAAGATCGCCCTCGGCAACGTCCGCCGCTCCCTGCGCGACTACGCCGTCTACTTCGTCACCATCGCCCTCGGTGTGGCGGTCTTCTACGCCTTCAACACCATCGGGGTCCAGGGGGAGTTCCTGTCCGGGTCGGCCAGCGAGACCCTGCTCTTCATCGCCGACCTGCTCCACGGCCTCACCTACGGCCTGGCGGTGGTCCTGGGGTTCCTCATGGTCTACGCCAACAACTTCCTCGTGCGCCGCCGCAAGGAGGAGTTCGGCCTCTACCAGATCCTGGGCATGACCCGCGGCCAGGTGGGCCTCATCATGGCGGTGGAGACCCTGGTGGCCTCCGTGGCCGCCTTCCTGGTGGGGCTCGTGCTGGGGCTCTTCGCCTCGCAGCTCCTGGTCTTCGTCTCGGCGGCCATGTTCAACGAGACGGTCAAGGAGTTCCGCTTCATCGTCTCCGAGGAGGCCATCGTCACCGTGGCCTCCTGCTTCGCCGTCACCTTCGCGGTCATGCTCCTGTTCAACCTGCGCACCATCTCGCGCCTGCGCCTGGTGGAGCTCGTGCGGGGCGGCAGGGCCAACGAGTCGGTGCGCCTCAGGCGCCCGGTGCTCTCCGCCGTGGCCCTGGTGGTGTCCGTGGCCCTCATCGTCTGGGCCTACCAGCGCCTGCTCACCATGGGCTTCCCCGTGATGATGGGGGCCACGTCGGGCGACGACGGCCAGGCCAACATGCAGTTCGCCATCACCACGGCCATGGTCACGGCCGGCACGCTCCTGCTGTTCTGGGCGCTGCCCACGGTGCTGGTCAAGGGGGCCGAGAGCCTCAAGCACTTCTACCTGCGCGACCTCCACATGTTCACCGTGCGTCAGGTGGCGAGCCGCATCAACTCCAGCTCGGCCGCCATGGGGGTCACGGCCATGGTGCTCTTCCTCGCCGTGACCTCGGTGACCACGGGCATGGCCCTGGCCACCTCCCTCAACGACTCGCTCCTGCGCTGCAACCCCTACACCGCGTCGGTGAACGCCTTCTACTTCGATTCCGGCAACATCCAGGCGTTCTCCTCCGAGGGCAGCGGCCAGGCCTTCGCCGAGGCCACCGCCCCCGTGGACATGGTCGAGAACTACCGGAGCCTGGGCATCGACTTCGACCGGTTCTGGGCCCGCACGGCCCAGGTGAACACCTACGACCAGCACGCCCCCGGGGCGCCCGAGGGCGGCACGTCCCTGGCCGACGTCGCCGAGGCCACCGGCACCATGGGCTTCTGGCGGGAGTACAATCTCGCGGACGTCGTGGCCGACACCTACCCTGTCCTGGAGCCCCTCTCCAGCTACAACGCCTCCCGACAGCTCCTGGGCATGGAGCCGGTGTCCCTCGACGAGGGGTCCGTGATCGTGACCACCGACAGCCCCTCCACCTTCGGCCGCTTCTGGGACCAGGTGGCCGCCTCGGACCGGCCCATCTCCGTGGCCGGCCGCGACCTCACCGTCCAGGAGGTGGTGACCGACGAGAGCGCCGCCCTGTTCGACTCCGGCGTCTCCCAGAACCTCGGCACCCTCGTGGTCCCCGACGACATGGTGGCCGGCCTGGCCCCTGCCACGTCCTTCCTGCAGTTCATGGTCCCCGACGACCAGGCGGAGGCCTTCGACGAGTACTTCAACGAGAACTCCCTTCCCGCATCGGCCCTGCTCGCCCGCGGCGAGTCCGATGCCAACGTGGAGCGGGCCAACTGGCTCATGGACGGCGGCCGCGCCGTGGGATCCTTCACCTACTCCAGCACCTTCGCCTCCCAGCGGGAGAGCTCGGGCAGCCTCACGGGCCTCGTGGGCTACATGGCCGTCTACATCGGCTTCGTCCTCGTGATGTCGGTGGCCGCGGTGCTCGCCATCCAGATGCTCTCCGGCGTGGCCGACTCGGCCGGGCGCTACCGCCTCCTCAACGAGCTGGGATGCCCCCGGGGCCTCCAGGACCGCTCCCTGCTCAGCCAGGTGCTCTTCTACTTCCTGCTGCCCCTGGCCGTGGGCGTGGCCCACTCGGCGGTGGCCCTCACCAAGGTGGGCGAGATCGTCTCCTTGATCACTCCCTTCGACATCGTGGGGGCCACGGCGGCCGGCGCCCTGGTGTTCGTGGTGGTCTACGGCGGCTACATGGCGGTGTGCTGGGCGCTTTCGGCCGGCACCGTGCACCGCACCGTGAGCGAGGCGCGCCGCTAGCCCTCTGACCGACGCCTCGGCCGAACGGGCCCCTCTCCGTGGAGTTGCTGCGGAGAGGGGCCCGTTTTCACGTTCGTGGATACCGGGGCGGGCGACGGGCGGGTATCCGGGGTTGCCAAACCGTCTAAGATGCTGGGGTAACCATTGCCGAGGCACGGGCACGGGCCCGCACATCGAGGAGACCATGGCGAACAACCCCTACAGCGACGGGTCGTCCCGTACGCCAAGACACGCCAAGCACGCCGCAAAGCCCGGGACGTCGCCGGAGCCGCGCCGCCCCGGCGCCCGGAGGCAGCGGGGGCCGGCCCCCGTGCCCCGCGCCGCGTCCGGCCCCGTGGACGTGCCCCCCGTCTCCGGCCCCGAGGACGTCGTCACCGTGCCCGACGGCGCCCCGCGCCCCATCGGCGTTGACCCCTCCGAGACCGGCGCCTTCTCCACCCTCGCCTCGGGTCAGGGCGCCGTGCTCCACGACCGCGGCTCGGCCTCCGAGGCCGCCTCGGCCGCCCGAGAGAACTTCCGCCGCGGCGGCTCGGCGCGCCTGCACCAGGGCAAGCGCCCCCACGTGGCCTCCCGCCACGGCGGCGCCCGCGTGAGCCGGCCGGTGGCCATCGGCCTGGGCGTGGCGGCCGCCTGCGTGGTGGTCGTGCTCGCCGTGGTGGTCATCGGCGCGCTGCACACCGTGCCCACGTCCCTCGACGGCGGCGAGGGCCAGGCCCCCACCCGCGTGGAGCAGACCCAGGACGACCAGGGCCAGGGCATCGAGTACGCCGGCTACACCTACGGCGTGCGCCAGGACGACGACGGCGCGGGCTACTCCTTCGTGCGCACCCAGGGCGCCGACGGCGACCCCCAGGTGCTGTTCCGGCTCCAGGGCACGCCGGTGACCGTGGTGCTCTACAACGGCGGCTTCCTCATCCCCGAGAACCTCGGCGAGTCGTGGAACGTGGTCTCGTGGGTCATGGGCGACGGCTCCGTGGAGTCGGTGCTCGCCCACGACGACGGCACCCCGGTGGAGGGGAGCGGCACCGTCTCGTCCGCCAAGCTGGACGGCTCCAACCTGGTGCTCTCCTTCGACAACGACGTGACCGAGACCGTGGCCCTGGGGTAGGACCCTGTCCCATCACCCGGGCACTTTTGTCCCAATGGTCGGGCACTTTTGTCCCAAACGGCGGCGTCGGGAAAAAAGTTCCGATTCACGCTTGCATCGCCGGCCGCAGTCGTGCAATACTAACGCTCGCGCCAAGGCGCACGGGGTGTTAGCTCAGCTGGTTAGAGCGCCGGCCTGTCACGTCGGAGGTCGAGGGTTCAAGTCCCTTACATCCCGCCACTTTGGACCTGCAGGGCCGGAGGTTTTCCTCCGGCCCTTTTTCTTATGAACGCCGCCGCCGGCCTTTTCGCGCCTTTCTTCCCCCTGCCCCTGATAGGCCCTATGCTGTTGGGGTATCTGCACCGCTATGGGAACGTTTTCGAGGAGAGTCCGGCCAGTGGCCAGAGTGGATGACAGCAGCACCGGTCGACGGGGGCAGGCCGCCGCGCCCAAGGCGCGTCTGGCCGTCTTCGACTACGACGGCACCATCATCTCGGCCCAGTCGGGCACCCAGTTCACCAAGTACTTGCTGGTCAACGGCTATATCAGCCCGCTCTCGGCCCTCAAGGTGATGCTCTGGGGCGCCCGCTACACCCTGCATCTCCCGCACGACCAGGCGGCCGTGCGCGGCTACCTGGTGAACGACCTCGACCGCCTCACCAGGGCCCAGATCCAGGAGATCATGGGCCGCTTCCACGACGACGTCCTCACGCGATTCTACCGCCCCGCCGCCCTCGAGCAGGTGCGGGCCTGCCGCGAGGACGGGTGCGTGTGCGTGCTGGTCTCGGCCACCTTCCACGGCATCGCCCGGGCCGCCGCGCGCCACATCGGCATGGACGCGTTCCTCGCCACCCGCATGGCCGTGAACGAGGAGGGCCACATGACCGGCGCCGTGGACGGCGAGGTGGTGGAGGGTGCCGGCAAGTGCCGCGCCGTGACCCGCTGGGCCGACGGGCGCTTCGGTCCCGGCAACTGGGTGGTGGAGTACGCCTTCGGCGACCACCACTCCGACGAGGAGATGCTCTCCCTCGCCCAGCACCCCTACGCCGTGGACCCCGGCCGCTCCCTGCGCTCGGTGGCCAAGCGCCGCGGATGGCCGGTGCTGCTGTGGGAGTGACCGACGCCGACGGCCGTCGGCCCGCCTCGATGGACCCGTTCCGCCGCCACGTGCTCGCGGAGGGGCGCCTTCACTGGCGCGACCTGCCCTGGCGCCGCACCCGCGACCCCTATGGGGTGTGGGTGAGCGAGGTCATGCTCCAGCAGACCCAGGTGTCGCGGGTGGACGGGCGCTGGCAGCGCTGGCTCGCGCGCTTCCCCGACCCGGCGTCCCTGGCCGCCGCCGAGACGGCCGACGTCCTCGCCGAGTGGCAGGGGCTGGGCTACAACCGCCGCGCCCTGGCCCTCCAGCGGGCGGCGTCCGAGATCTGCGAACGTTGGGGCGGCCGGGTGCCCCGGGACGCGGCCGACCTCGTCTCGCTGCCCGGCATCGGGCCCGCCACGGCGGCTGGGATCCGCGCCTTCGCCTTCGATCTCCCCGGGGTCTACCTCGAGACCAACGTGAGGGCGGTCTTTCTCCACGAGTTCTTCCCCGACGGCGAGAAGGTCCCCGACCGGGTGCTCGTCCCCCTGGTGGAGGAGGCCTGCCCGGAGGAGGGGGCCCGCCGCTGGTACTACGCCCTCCTCGACTACGGGGCCCATCTCAAGAGGACCGTGCCCAACCCCTCCCGGCGGTCGGCCGCCCATGGGCGCCAGTCGGCCTTCGAGGGCTCCCGGCGCCAGAAGCGCGCCGCCCTGGTGCGCCTGCTCCTGGAGGCGCGGGAGGCCGGGGCCGGCGGCCTCACCCTGGACGACGCCGTGGCCTGCCTGGGGGAGCAGGAGGCGGCCAGGGGGCGTCCGGAGCCCGCCGCCGGGTTGGTGGGGGAGCTCCTGGACGAGCTCGCGGCCGAGGGGTTCTGCCGCAGTGGGGACGGAATGTGGAGTTGCTGATAGGGCCGTCCCCGTCGGCGCGGTTGGGTATCCTAACCTCTGAAAGTTGGGCAAATGCCCGTGTCACAGGCCATCACATCCAAGGAGGACAGGATGCCTACCATCGATTTCAACGAGTCCCAGACCAAGAAGAACCTGGAGATCGCCTTCGCCGGCGAGTCCCAGGCCGCGATGAAGTACAGCTACTACGCCAAGCAGGCCGCCAAGGACGGGTACGTCCAGATCGGCGACATCTTCTCCGAGACCTCCGGCAACGAGTCCATCCACGCCAAGCTCTGGTTCAAGTACCTCCACGGCGGTCATGTGCCCGACACCATGACCAACCTCAAGGACGCCGCCTCCGGCGAGAACTACGAGTGGACCGAGATGTACGCCGAGTTCGCCAAGGTCGCCAAGGAGGAGGGCTTCTCCGAGATCGCCGCCAAGTTCAAGCTCGTCGGCGACATCGAGAAGACCCACGAGGAGCGCTACAACAAGCTCGTCGACCGTATCGAGAACGGCGAGGTCTTCTCCCGCGGCGACACCACCGTGTGGCAGTGCCTCAAGTGCGGCTACCTGCACGTCGGCCCCACCGCCCCCGAGGTCTGCCCCGTCTGCGGCCACCCGCAGTCCTACTTCCAGCAGCGCGCCGTCAACTACTAAGGCGCCCGGCCCAAGGCCGACCCCTGGATTCGAGCCCGGTCCCTCCTCGGAGGGGCCGGGCTTTTCTCGTCTCCCGGCAGGCCGCACCGGGGCACTCGCCAGGGCCTCCCCGCGGGGAGAATTCTATCCGGTACCTAACTAATCCCTTTGAAAAAATAAGGGTTATAGTGTGAAAAAATGTCTCCGTTCCGTGGTCAACCCCGACGGTCGCCGACGGTTTATCGCAGTTTTATCCCCGATGGACCCCATTTGCAAAGAAAAAATAATACTGGGATGTACCAGCATAAACACTGGTTTTAGAGGGGTATTTCGACAAAAATCGCAGTGGGCGGCGCTGTTTTACTTGTATATGTGGGATGCACCGGGTATCGTAGGCTCACGTAATCGCAAAATACCCTGAAGAGCGTCGGGCAACAGCCTGAACGGAGGGCCGGGTTCCGCGGGGCCACGGCCGCAGAGAAGGGAGGGCGCTTCATGGGCGCCACCGAACACACCATCACCAAAGACGACCTTTACCTGCTGGCCAAGGGCGACTGGAACCGCAGCTGGGAGAAGATGGGTGCCCACAAGGCCACCGTCGACGGCCAGGACGGCTACACCTTCGCCGTGTGGGCCCCCGGTGCCCGCAAGGTCACCGTCATCGGCGAGTTCAACGAGTGGAACACCGAGGCCGACCCCCTGACCGAGACCCCCAACGGCGGCGTGTGGCAGGGCTTCGTCCCCGGCGCCGCCGAGGGCCAGCTGTACAAGTTCTACATCCTGTGCGACGACGGCTCCGAGCAGTACAAGGCCGACCCCTACGCCTTCTGGAGCGAGTGCCCCCCGGGTACCGCCTCCCGCCTCGCCGACCTCTCCGGCCACGTGTGGAAGGACGGCCTGTGGATGGGCCGCCGCGGCCGCACGGACCACTTCAAGCGCCCGCTCAACATCTACGAGGTGCACCTGGGCTCCTGGAAGCGCCACGACGACGGCCTCGACGGCCTCGGCACCGGTGAGGGCGGCGGCTCCTACCTCACCTACGACGAGCTCTCCGAGGAGCTCGTGAGCTACGTGGCCGACATGGGCTACACCCACATCGAGCTCATGCCCGTCATGGAGCACCCCTTCGACGGCTCCTGGGGCTACCAGACCACCGGCTACTACGCCCCCACCGCCCGCTACGGCGACCCCTGCGCCTTCATGAACTTCGTCGACAAGTGCCACCAGGCCAACATCGGCGTCATCCTCGACTGGGTGCCCGGCGGTTTCTGCCGCGACATCCAGGGCCTCGTGCACTTCAATGGCCACAAGCTCTACGAGAAGGAGGAGCACCCCAACTGGGGCACCTACAAGTTCGACTACGCCCGCGGCGAGGTGCGCACCTTCCTCACCTCCAACGCCCTGTTCTGGCTCGAGGCCTACCACGCCGACGGCATCCGCATGGACGGCGTGACCTCCATGCTCTACCTGAACTTCGGCGTCGACGACCCCTCCCAGAAGAAGTTCAACGAGAAGGGCACCGAGGAGGACCTCGTCGCCATCGACTTCGTGCGCCACGTCAACGAGACCGTGGGCAAGTACCACCCCGACGCCATGATGATGGCCGAGGAGTCCACCGCGTGGCCCCTCGTGACCCGTCCCGCCGAGGTGGGCGGCCTGGGCTTCCACTACAAGTGGGACATGGGCTGGATGAACGACACCCTCAACTACTGCAAGACCGACTTCCCGTACCGCCCGGGCAACCACAACCTGCTCACGTTCTCGATGATGTACGCCTACTCCGAGAACTACGTCCTGCCGCTGTCCCACGACGAGGTTGTGCACGGCAAGGCGTCCCTCATCCAGCGCCAGCCCGGTGACTGGTGGCGCCAGTTCGCCGGCCTGCGGAACCTCGCCTTCTACCAGATGACCCACCCGGGCGCCAAGCTCAACTTCATGGGCAACGAGATCGCCCAGTTCATCGAGTGGCGCTACTACGAGGGCATCCAGTGGTTCCTCACCGACGAGTACGACACCCACCGCAAGTTCCAGCACTTCGTCCGCGAGCTCAACCGCTTCTTCCGAGACAACAAGGGCCTCTGGCAGCACAACTACGACGAGAGCGGCTTCGAGTGGATCGACGCCGACAACAGCGAGCAGTCCATCGTCTCCTACGTGCGCCACGGCGACCGCCCCGTGGACGACCGCGTGGTGGTCATCAACTTCGACCCGGCCACCCACGAGGAGTTCCGCCTCGGCGTCCCGCGCGAGGGCAACTACGTGGAGGTCTTCAACACCGACGCCGTGGAGTTCGGCGGCTCCGGCGTGATCAACGAGGGCACCCTTGTCTCCACGCCCACGGCCACCGACCGCTGCGAGGACTCCATCGTCCTGCGCGTGCCGCCCCTGGCCGGCGTGGTGCTCAAGCGCACCGGCAAGTCGTCCTACGTGGCCCCCAAGCCCAAGGCGGCGCCCAAGAAGGCTGCCCCCAAGAAGGCTGCGCCCGCCAAGAAGGCCGCCGCTGCCGCGAAGGACGAGGCGCCTGCGGCCGCGCCCGCCAAGAAGGCCCCGGCCAAGAAGGCGCCCGCCAGGAAGGCCCCGGCCAAGGCCGCCGCTGAGAAGCCCGTCGCCCCCAAGCCGGCCGCCAAGGCCGCCGCGCCCAAGGCCGAGGCCGCCAAGAAGGCCGAGCCCGCCGCCTCCGTCGCCGAGGCCCGCGTGAAGAAGGCCGCCGCCTCCGCCGCCAAGGCCGCCCCGGCCGCCAAGAAGGCCCCGGCCAAGAAGACGACCGCCAAGAAGCCGTCCAAGCGCTCCACCAAGCGCTAGGGGACGGCCCCCATGACTTCGAGAGAGAGCGCATACATGAAAAACGAGATCTTCAAGGACACCGAGCAGTTCAAACGCGAGTACCGCCGTATGGTCGAGTCCGAGGTGGGCAAGGGCTTCGACGAGGCCGACGACTACGAGCGCTTCGCCGCCCTCTGCAAGCTCGTCGCCTTCCGCGCCCGCGCCATCCACGTGCGCAACGACAACGCCATCGAGGCCCAGCGCAAGAAGCGCGTCTTCTACTTCTCCCTCGAGTTCCTCATCGGGCCCCTCCTGGAGAACTACCTGCTCAACCTCGGCATCCTCGACACCGTGAGCGAGGGTCTCGCCGAGATGGGCACGAGCCTCGACGCCGTCGCCTCCTGCGAGGTCGACCCCGGCCTCGGCAACGGCGGCCTCGGCCGCCTGGCCGCGTGCTTCCTGGACTCCATGGCCCACGAGGGCATCGCCGGCTACGGCAACGGCATGCGCTACCGCTACGGCCTGTTCCGCCAGGTCATCAAGGACGGCCGCCAGGTGGAGGAGACCGACAACTGGCTGGCCAAGGGATACCCCTGGGAGGTGCGCCGCCCCGAGTCCGCCGTGCCGGTGACGTTCGGCGGCCAGGTGGTGCGCCACGAGGAGGACGGCCGCTACTGGTTCACCCTCGAGGGCGGCGAGACCGTCAACGCCGTGCCCTACGACATCCCCGTGGTGGGCTACGGCGGAAACACCGTCAACAAGCTGCGCGTGTGGGCTGCCGAGCCCGTGGAGGAGCGCTTCGACCTCGACGCCTTCAACGAGGGCGCCTACGCCGACGCCTCCAAGTTCCGCACGGACGTCGAGGCCATCTCCACGATCCTCTATCCCAACGACGCCGGCGAGCACGGCCGCATCCTGCGCCTCAAGCAGGAGTACCTGTTCGTGGCCGCGGGCATCGGCTCCATCATGCGTACCTTCAAGCGCGAGCACACCGGCGCCGACGGCACCGTCGACTGGGCCGCGTTCCCCGAGGCCATCGCCATCCACACCAACGACACCCACCCGGCCATGTGCGGCGCCGAGCTCCTCCGCGTGCTCGTGGACGAGGAGGGCCTGGACTACGACACCGCGTGGGGCATCGTCACCCGCTCCATCAGCTACACCAACCACACGGTGCTGCCCGAGGCCCTGGAGAAGTGGCCCATCGACGTCTTCCGCCGCCTCCTGCCCCGCATCTACATGTGGATCGAGGAGATCGACCGCCGCTACCGCGAGAACTTCATGGCCGAGCACGGCGACCGCATGGACCTGCTGCGCGACACCGCCATCCTCTGGGACGGTCAGGTCCGCATGGCCAACCTGTCCATCATCTGCTCTCACTCCGTGAACGGCGTGGCCAAGATCCACACCGACATCCTGGAGCGCGAGGTCCTCAAGGACTTCTACGAGCTCACGCCCGAGAAGTTCAACAACAAGACCAACGGCATCTCGTTCCGCCGCTTCCTCGGTAACGCCAACCCCAGCTACTCCAGGCTCATCACCGACGCCATCGGCGATGGCTGGCTCGACGATGCCAGCGAGCTCAAGCGCCTCGAGGCCTTCTCGGCCGACCCGGTGTTCCTCGACGCCATGGCCGACTCCAAGCGCCTCAACAAGGAGCGCCTGGCCCGGTACGTGCGCGAGCAGACCGGCGTGGAGCTCGACTGCGACAGCGTCTTCGACGTCCAGGTGAAGCGCTTCCACGCCTACAAGCGCCAGCTGCTCAACATCTTCAAGGTGATGGACGTCTACAACCGCATCGTCGCCGACCCCTCCTACCGCCCCCGCCCGACCTCCTTCATCTTCTCGGGCAAGGCCGCCCAGAGCTACACCTACGCCAAGGAGGTCATCCGCCTCATCAACTCCGTGGCCGACGTCGTGAACGGCGACCCCCGCGCCAACGAGATGATCAAGGTGGCCTTCATCCCCAACTTCTCCGTGGGCAACGCCGAGCTCATCTACCCGGCCGCCGAGATCTCCGAGCAGATCTCCACCGCCGGCATGGAGGCCTCCGGCACGTCCAACATGAAGCTCATGGCCAACGGCGCCATCACGCTCGGCACCCTCGACGGCGCCAACGTCGAGATCGCCCAGCTGGCCGGCCGCGAGAACATCGAGATCTTCGGCCTCGAGGTGGCCGACGTCGAGGGTTACAAGTCCCGCGGCGACTACTTCGCCTGGGACGAGTACAACCGCGACCGCGACCGCCTCGGCCGCGTGGTCGACGAGCTCGTGGACGGCACCTTCGCCCGCCTGTCCGGCGACTTCAGCCTCATCCACGACGGCCTCATGCACCAGAACGACGCCGACTTCGTCCTCAAGGACTTCCACTCCTACGTGGCCGCCTGGGAGCACCTGGGCGAGGTCTACGGCGACCGCCGCCGCTGGAACCAGATGGCACTTGCAAATACTGCGAACTCGGGATTCTTCAGCTCCGACCGAACCATCCGCGAGTACGCTGAAGACATCTGGCACGTTTAGAGTATTTTCAAATTGAGGGAGTGGCCGACGCCGTCGGCCCCCCTGACAGATCGGAAGGGGTGTCAAATGAGCAAGAAGGAGTGCCTCGCCATGCTTCTTGCCGGCGGCCAGGGTTCCCGTCTCGGGGCTTTGACCCGGTCCATCGCCAAGCCCGCCGTGTCCTTCGGCGGCAAGTACCGCATCATCGACTTCGCGCTCTCCAACTGCGCCAACTCGGACATCAACACCGTCGGTGTCCTCACGCAGTACAGGCCCTACCTGCTCCACAGCTACATCGGGACCGGCGCGGCCTGGAACCTCGACGAGCGCGGTGCGGGCGTCTCCGTGCTCCCGCCGTTCGCCACCGAGGCCGGCGGCTCCTGGTACGCCGGCACGGCCGACGCCATCTACCAGAACCTCGGCTACATCGAGAGCAACGACCCCGAGTATGTGCTCATCCTCTCGGGCGACCACCTGTACTCCATGGACTACCGCAAGATGCTGGACGTCCACATCAAGAACAACGCCGACCTCACCATCTCGGTCATGCCCGTGCCGTGGGACGAGGCCAGCCGCTTCGGCATCATCACCAAGGACGAGGACGACTCGGTGATCAAGTTCACCGAGAAGCCGGCCCAGCCCGACTCCAACCTCGCCTCCATGGGCATCTACATCTTCTCCACCGACCTCATGGTGCAGGCCCTCAAGGAGGACGCCGCCGACCCCGACTCCGAGCACGACTTCGGCAACAACATCATCCCGAGGATGCTCGAGGAGGGCCGCCGCATCTTCTGCTACGAGTTCAACGGCTTCTGGCGCGACGTCGGCACCATCTCGTCCTACCACGACACCGCCATGCAGCTGCTGGGCGCCAACCCGGAGTTCAACCTGTACAACAAGGACTTCCCGGTCATGAGCAACGCGCCCACCCGGCCGCCCCACCTCATCGGCACCGCCGCCTCGGTGGACGACTCCCTCGTGGCCAACGGCTGCCGCGTGTTCGGCGAGGTCAAGCACTCCATCCTGTCCACCGACGCCTATGTGGGCCCCCGCGCCCACGTGGTCGACTCCATCCTGCTGCCCGGGGCCAAGGTCATGGCCGGCGCCTACGTGGTGAACGCCATCCTGGGCGAGGGCGCCGTGGTGGAGGAGAACGTCAAGTTCGGCAGTGTCGACAAGGTCAAGGACACCGTCGTCGTCGGTGACAACGTCGTCGTTGGAAAGGGGGAGGAGTAACCGTGGATCGCTGCATCGGACTCATCACCGCCAATTATTCCGTCAAGAACCCGAGTGCCCTCACCGAGTCGCGTCCCCCTGCGGCGCTCCCGGTGGCCGGCCGCTACCGCATGGTCGACTTCGCCCTGTCCAACATGGTGAACGCCGGCATGCGCACCGTGGGCCTCATCCTGCCCTACAACTACCGCGCCCTCATGGACCACGTCGAGAGCGGCAAGGACTGGTCGCTCGACCGCAAGCACGGCGGCCTGTTCAACCTGCCCGGCTCCGCCTTCGGCAGCTCCCGCTCCGGCGCGCGCTTCCTCATCCGCGACCTCATCGAGAACCGCATGTTCCTCGAGAAGGAGACCCGCCCCTACGTGGTCCTCTCGGCCGCCAACATCATCCTCAACATGGACTACAGCGAGCTCATCGACGAGCATGTGAAGTCCGGCGCCGACATCACCGTGGTGACCAAGCGCGCCTCCGAGGAGAACGTCTCCCTCACCGGCTTCCACACCGAGAACGGCCGCGTGACCGGCGTGCACCAGGGCGTCCAGTTTGGCGATACCGCCTTCATGGACACCTTCATCGTCTCCATCGACATCCTCAAGCAGCTGCTCGGCTGGTACAAGGCCGTGGACTACCTCGACCTCTTCGAGGCCCTCATCGGCGACCTCGACCGCGTCAACGTCCAGACCTTCACCTTCGACGGCCCGGCCATGGCGGTCTTCTCGGCCAAGTGCTTCTACAAGAACTCGATGAAGCTCCTCGACCCCGAGATCGACGACGAGATCTTCGGCGACGAGCGCCCCATCTACACCAAGGCCCACGACAACCCGCCCGCGAAGTACGAGCCGGGCTCCAAGGTGTCCAACGCCCTGGTGGCCGGCGGCTCCCGCATCGCCGGCTGCGTGGAGAACTCCATCCTCGGCCGCAACGTCATCGTCGAGGCCGGCGCGACCGTCCGCAACTCCATCATCATGCAGTCCTGCACCGTCGAGAGCGGCGCCCGCGTGGAGAACGCCATCATCGACCGCGACAACGTGGTACCCGCCCGTACCGAGCTCCGCGGCACCACCGACGACGTCCTCATCAAGGGGAAGGGATCCCTCTAGTGTCCGCCAAGGTTCGCAGGAAGCTCCGCATCGTCTTCGCCTCCGCCGAGGCCGCCCCGTTCACCAAGACGGGCGGCCTGGGCGACGTGGCCGGCTCGCTGCCCAAGGCCCTCGCGGCCGCGGGCTGCCGCGTCGCGGTCATGACGCCCAAGTACGGCTCCATCAAGCAGGAGTACGTCGACCGGATGGAGCACGTCTGCGACTTCTACCTCAACATGGGGTGGCGCAGCGAGTACTGTGGCCTCGAGCGCATCGTGTCCGACGGCGTGGAGTTCTACTTCATCGACAACGAGCACTTCTTCAAGCGCGACGGCGGCCTCTACGGCTACTTCGACGACGGCGAGCGCTTCGCGTTCTTCTCCAAGGCCATCACGGAGAGCCTGCAGTACCTGCCTGACTTCCGGGCCGACGTCCTGCACTGCAACGACTGGCAGACCGCCCTCGCGCCGGTCTTCCTGCGCGAGTACTACCAGGGGCTGCCGCTCTACGACAACGTGCGCACCGTGTTCTCCGTGCACAACGCCAAGTTCCAGGGCCAGTACGGCGACTCCGTGCTCGACACCGCCGGCCTGCTCTCGGCTCCCAAGGCCGTCAGCCAGATGTACTGCGCCCCCAAGACGGTGAACTACATGCAGGGCGCGCTCATCTACTCCGACCTGCTGTCCACCGTGAGCCCCACCTACGCCCAGGAGCTCAAGACCCCGTTCTTCGGCGAGGGCCTGGACGGCATCTTCCGCCAGCGCGAGGGGGCGCTCCACGGCATCGTCAACGGCATCGACGTGGACTCCCTGAACCCGGCCACCGACCCGGCCGTGCCGTTCAACTACTCGATCGACGACATGGCGGGCAAGGCCGCCTGCAAGGAGGCCCTCCAGCGCGAGCTCGGGCTGGAGGTCAACGCCGAGCGCCCGCTCGTGGCCATGGTGACCCGCCTCACCAAGCAGAAGGGCCTCGACCTCGTGCAGTACGGCCTCGAGCGCCTGCTGGGCCGTTCGGTGCAGGTGGCCGTGCTGGGCACGGGGGACCGCGCCTACGAGGACTCCCTGCGCTACTTCGACTGGAAGTACAAAGGGTCCATGAGAGCCGTCATCGACTTCGACCTGGGCCTGTCCCAGCGCATGTACGCCGGCGCCGACATGTTCCTCATGCCGTCGCTGTTCGAGCCCTGCGGTCTGTCGCAGCTCATCTCCATGCGCTACGGCACCCTGCCCATCGTCCGCGAGACCGGCGGCCTCAAGGACACCGTCACCCCGTACAACCGCTACACCGGCGAGGGCACGGGCTTCTCGTTCGCCAACTTCAACGGCGAGGAGATGTGCGACTGCGTGCTCAACGCCTGCGAGGTATTCTGGACCGACAAGCAGGCCTGGTCCTCGCTCCAGCGGCAGGCCATGGGCCAGGACTTCTCCTGGACCGTCGCGGCCAACCGCTACATCGACCTGTACTCGTCGCTCCACCCCGAGGTGATCTCGCCCGACCGCGGCTAGTCGGACGGCACCCCGAGAACGAGAGGAAAACCATGAGAGCCCTTCACAACAGCAGGGGCTCCCGGTACAGAGACCCATACGGCGCCGCCCCCCAGGGCGGCGTCGTCACGTTGACCGTGGACGTGTGGGACGACCCGGGAACCCAGGCATCCATCCGCACGTGGGTCGACGGCGTCGGCGAGACCTTCCTGCCCATGGAGCTCGTCGACACCGCCGACGACGGCCGCCTCACCTTCACCGGCGAGGTCCCGTGCGAGGAGCTCGGCATCGTCTGGTACGCCTTCCTCCTCGAGGGCTCCGACGGCACCGTGCGCTACTACGGCGCCCGCGAGGGCCGCACCGGCGGCGTGGGGCAGATGTACGACCACATGCCCCCGTCGTTCCAGATTACCGTGTACAGGCCCCGCGAGGTGACGCCCGACTGGTACAAGGGCGGCATGGTCTACCAGATCTTCCCCGACCGCTACAAGCGCGGGGCCGACTGGCGCGAGCGCACGGAGGCGGCCCTCTCCCAGGAGCGCGTGGGCGGCGTGCCCCGCTCCCTGGTGGATGACTGGGACGAGCCGCCCGCGTACAAGCGCGACGACTCGGGCCGCGTGGCCGAGTGGGAGTTCTACGGCGGCACGCTCGAGGGCATCCGCGAGGAGCTGGGCCGCATCCGCGACATGGGCTTCACGGCCATCTACCTGAACCCCATCTTCGAGGCGCAGTCCAACCACCGCTACGACACGGGTGACTACCTGGCCGTGGACCCCATGCTGGGCGACGAGGCCGGGTTCCGCCGCCTGTGCGCCGAGGCCGCCGAGATGGGCATCTCGGTGATCCTCGACGGCGTGTTCAACCACACGGGCGTGGACTCCCGCTACTTCAACAAGTTCGGCAACTACGACTCCGTGGGGGCCTGGCAGTCGCCCGACTCGCCGTACCGCCCCTGGTACCTCATGCAGGAGGACGGCACCTACACCTGCTGGTGGGGTGTGGACGACCTGCCCGACACCGACAAGGCCAACCCCGAGTGGCAGGACTTCGTCTACGGCCCCGACGGCGTGGTGGCCCACTGGCTGCGCGCCGGCGCCCGCGGTTGGCGCCTGGACGTGGCCGACGAGCTCAACGACGCCTTCATCGCCGGCATCAAGGCCGCCGAGGACCGCGTGCTGCCCGACGCCCTGCTCCTGGGCGAGGTGTGGGAGGACGCCTCCAACAAGCTGGCCTACGGCGAGGTGCGCAAGTACCTCTGCGGCACCGAGCTCGACAGCGCCATGAACTACCCGTTCAGGGAGGCCCTGCTCCACTACGTCTGCGGCACCTGGCCCGCGGAGGAGATGGCGGAGCGCATGGCGTCGCTCAAGGAGAACTACCCGCCCGACGCCTTCTACGCCACCCTCAACCTGCTGGGCAGCCACGACCGCACGCGCCTGCTCACCATCCTGGGCGGCGCGCCCGACAAGGACTCCCTCACCGACGACCAGCGCCGCGGGTACCGCCTCTCCGAGGGGCAGCGCGGCCTCGCCAAGGGGCGCCTGTGGCTGGCCACCCTCGTGCAGATGTGCTCGCCGGGCGTGCCCTGCGTGTACTACGGCGACGAGGCCGGCCTCGAGGGCTACACCGACCCGTACAACCGCGGCACCTACCCCTGGGGCCACGAGGACGCCGACTGCGGCGCCATCTACAAGAACGCGATGGACCTGCGCCGGCAGTTCCCAATGCTCGTGAACGGCGGGTTCGAGCCGTTCTCCGTGGGCCCCGACGTCTACGGCTTCTGGCGCACGCCGGCGGCCGGCGACGACGAGGCCGGGGAGCGCATCTGCGTGCTCGTGAACCGCTCGCTCTCCGACGTCCACGAGGTGCGGCTGCCCATGGTGGCCGAGCTCTGCGACGACCTGGTGAGCGGCCGCGTGCCCGAGTGCGACGGTGACGAGGTTGTGGTGACCCTGGGCCAGCTGGGGAGCGCCCTGCTCTACTTCCACGGGCCGAGCCCCCTGGCCAAGCCCTTCGAGCGGGGCCTGGGCGTCATGTGCCACATCACGTCGCTGCCCCGCGAGGAGGGGCCGGGCACCCTGGGCCCCGAGGCCTACGACTTCGTGGACTGGCTCGAGCGCTGCCACCAGGGCTACTGGCAGGTGCTGCCGGTGAACCCCACCGACTCCTTCGGCAGCCCCTACGCGGGGCTCTCCGCCTTCGCGGGCAACACGGCGCTGGTGGACGGGTGCGGCAGGACCCTCGAGGGGCTCTGGGAGGCCTGGGAGGCCAAGGGCGTGGCCGGGCTGCCGGCGGGCCTCGCCGGGCGCGGCCGCGTGGACGAGCGCGTGTTCACCGAGGCACGCCTCTCGGCCTTCTCGGAGGCCAACGCCGACTGGCTCGACCCCTACTGCGCCTTCATGGCCGTGCGCGATGCCGTGGCGGCCGGCGAGGTGGCCGTGGATGCGGACGACGGCGTCCCGCTGGAGTCCGTGGCCTGGCAGGACTGGCCGGCCCGCTACCGGGAGTACTCGCCGGCGCTGCTCGACGACCCGGTGCTGGCGGGGCGCGTGGGCTTCCACCGGTTCTGCCAGTGGGTGTTCCAGGAGCAGTGGGACGGCCTCAAGGCCTACGCCAACGACCGCGGCGTGTCGCTCATCGGCGACATGCCCATGTACGTGAGCGAGGACTCCACCGACACCTGGGCCAACCGCGAGGTCTTCAACCTGGGCGAGGACGGCTGCAAGGACGAGTCGGCCGGCGTGCCGCCCGACGCCTTCGCCCCGGAGGGGCAGCTGTGGGGCAACCCCACCTACGACTGGGACCGCCTGGCCGACGACGGTTACGGCTGGTGGGTCGAGCGCCTGCGCAGGGCCTTCGAGCTCTACGACTACGTGCGCCTGGACCACTTCGTGGGCTTTGAGAACTACTACTCGGTGCCCACCGGCAAGAAGGCCACCGAGGGCCGCTGGCTGCCGGGCCCGGGCAAGGCGCTCTTCGAGCGGGCGGCCGAGGTCTTTGGCCCGCTGCCCGTGATCGCCGAGGACCTGGGCACCATCACGCCGGCCATCCGCGGTCTCGTGGCCCAGTGCGGCTTCCCCGGCATGGACGTGCTGGAGTTCGCCGACGCCGACCTCAGGGGCGGCTACACCCCGACCCCGGGCAAGGTGGCCTACACGAGCACCCACGACACCGACACCCTGCTGGGCTTCGTGCGCTCCGCCTACGGGATCGCCGACGACAACGAGGCGCTTACCGTCGCCGAGAGGATCATGGCCGACGCGCTCCGGAGCGACACGCGCGTGGTCATGATGCCGCTGCAGGACGTCATGGGCCTGGGCACCGAGGCCCGCATGAACGTCCCGGGCCAGGCCGAGGGCAACTGGCGGTGGCAGGCCGACGCCGAGGGCCTGGCATCGGCCGAGCCGCTGCTGCGTCTGCTGACGGAGGAGAGCGGCAGGTCCCCGCGCTAGGCACGATGTGACAGAGGTGCCTGGCCCATCTGTCACTTATCGCAATGGGCGCCCTGCATGGGTTGCCCGCGTTCGCCAAGGCCCCTCTGTCCAAGGGGGCCTTGGTGAACCTCTTTTGAACCGCTTTTTGCGCTATGGGGTCTTCTGTGAGCGGCCGTGCATGAAACCGTGTGAGGTTGGGACAAAAGTGTCCGACCATTGGGACAGAAGTGTCCGGGTGGCGTCGGGGAATAAACCCCGCGCACCAGCCCCGCGACTGGGCGCCGCACTCGCGCCCGCCCCAAGGAGAGACCTGTGGCCTTCCGGACCGTTTACACGCCCCTGTACCGCGATGCCGACGAGAGCGGCCGGGTCGGCACGCTCGGGCTCCTCGCCATGCTCCAGGAGTCGGTGCTCGGCCACGCCGCCGCCTTGGGCCTCGACCACGACGACCTCGTGCGCACCCGCGGCATCGGCTGGATGTTCGCCCGCTACCGGCTGGCCGTGGCCCGCAAGGCCGCCGTGCGTGTGCCGGTCACCCTCACCGCCTGGATCTACGCGGCGCCGGGTGCGCGCTTCCTCAACAACGAGGTCCTCGTCGAGCAGGACGGCGCCCTCGTGGCGGCGGGCCGCGTGGAGAGCTGCTTCTACGACGTGCGCGCCCGGGCCGTGGCCGCGCCGGAGGCCGTGGGCCTGCCGCCGTCGGCCCTGGAGCGCGACCTCGGCACGGCGCCGGTGGGGCCGTGGCGCGACCTCCCGGCCGACCCCGCGCCCCTCGACCGCGTGCGCACCCACACCGTGGGCTTCACCGACCTCGACTCGTTCCGGCACATGACCAACCTGCGCTACCCGGGCCTCGTGGTGGACGCGTTCCCGTCGGCCGTCTACGACCGCCTCGAGGTCCGCGACATGGAGGTGCACTTCCTGCGCCAGTGCTTCGAGGGCGACCGCCTGGACGTCCTGCGTGCCGACGGCGTGGACGCCTCCCGCCTGCCCGCGCTGGCGGACGCCGGGCTCCCGCCCTCCGTCGGCCCCGCGCCCCGGCCGGAGCCGCCGTCCTCGTCCTCCGTGCTCGTGTGCCGTGACGGTCAGGTGGTGGCAGCGGCCCTCGTGGCCATGGGCGCGCCGGCAGGGTCCGTCGGCGGGTACAACCCACTCGTCAGCCAGTGAGAGGAGAGGCCATGCCCGTGATCCGCACCTACACCTCCGAGCCCGTCTCCGAGAGCCAGCGCGGCACCCTGAAGTCGTTCTACGGCGCCCTCATCGCCAAGGTCCCGGGCAAGAGCGAGCCTTGGCTCATGTGCGTCTTCGACGACGACCTGCCCATCTATATGGGCGGTTCCGCCGACGAGTCCGCGGCCTACGTGACCGTGGACGTCTTTTCCCGCGCCGCCGTGGACCCGGCGGTCTGGGGGTCCATGACCGGGCCCATCTGCGACGAACTCCGCGACGTCCTGGGCATCGACCCGGCGCGCGTCTACGTGCGGTACGGCTCCACCCCCGACTTCGGCTGGAACGGTTCGAACTTCTGACAGATGAAGGGGATGGTCCCTGTGGAGAAGCTGCCTCCCGTGGAGAAGGTCTACGAGGCCTGGACGGCCGTCGAGGACGGCCATGCGTGCCTGGGCGACGACGGCGCCACCTGCACCGTGGTGTCGAGCGACGGCGCCAGGCGCTACACGGTGCGCCGCGAGACGGGCGCCGACGGCCGCGAGGTCTACCGCAGCAACGACAACGCCACGTACTGGCAGGGCTACGCCGGCTACCCGGTGATCGCCATGCTCATGTTGGAAGGCAGGGTGCCGCTGGACCTCACCGTCGCCGGCTGGTTCGCCGGCGTGGACTGGCATGCCGTCAACGCCGCCCACAAGGGCGACTACGCGGCGGCCGTGGCGGCGGTGGAGGCGGGGCGCGGCCTCAAGAAGGAGCGCGTGACCCATGCGCGGCAGGATGCCGAGAAGGTCCTGGAGGCCCTGGCGGCCCTGGACGTCGCCGTGGGCCGCAACGGCGCCAAGGTGGAGGAGCTGGGCTAGGGGAGCGGCGGCGGTGCCGTCGAGCATGGCCACCCTCCGGCTGTGGCGCCCTCCGGTCGACGCCGGCGCTTACGCGATGCCCCCGCTTTGCGCTAGGCTGGTTGCGCGGCCGCCGTCAGGCCGTCCGCCGCCTTCGCGACGGGCCCGCGGGGCGCCTCGGGCGCCCGGGCACCTCCACCTCCCACCAGAAGGACAACTCCATATGGGCAACACCGCTCCCGTCGCCAGGGCGACCTACGGCGACTACGTGACCAAGCGCGTGGGCCGCGCCGAGGGCCGCTACGAGACCTGGGTCTTCAAGGTCTGCATGCTCACGGGCATGCTCCTGCTCATGGTCCCCTGGGGCCACGTGGTCCACGGCGCGCTCCCCGCCGACGCCTTCGCCCGGGCGGCCCCCGCCTACGGCGTCGGCTGGGTCGCCGCCATGGCGGTGCGCCTGGTCGTGGGCGACCCCATCGTGGCGCTCGTGGCCTCCAGGCTCGTGAGCCGCCTCTCCGGCGACCGATCCCGCTCCGTGGCCATGGCCCTCACGAACATCCTGGTGATGGCCACGGTCATGAGCCTGTACGGCGTGGTCGTGGGCGGCGTCGACGACGTCCTCGGCGCTTGGGTGCCCACGCTGCCCGCCATCTGGGCCTTCGCGTTCTGCCTCAACCTCTTCCTCGTGGGTCCGGTGGCCACGTGGGTCACCCTCAGGGCGGCCCGCCCGGCCCGGGCCGCCCTCGCCCGGGCCCGCGCCGAGGCATAGGGGCCGCCCTGCCGGGAGGGATCGCCCGTGGGGCCCGCACCGCCGCGGCGGTGCGGGCCCCACCCTTACACCTCCGTCACCGCGATGTAAGCCCGGGCGATGGCAGCGGCGCCCCGGGCGGCGCACCATGGGAGTCGCCGGCTGCCCCCTTGCCAGCCGGCCGGGCGTCGGGCGCCGGTCCCACGCCCGACGACCCGCCCCCTCCCGAAAGGCCCCGCCATGTACCTCAAGCTGGCCCTCGGCAACGTGCGCCGCAGCCTCAAGGATTACTCGGTGTTCTTCGCCACCCTCGCCTTCGCGGCCTGCCTGCTCTACTCGTTCTCCGCGTCCGGCGACTACCTCGCCGCCATGGCCCTCACCGAGCGCCAGCGCGCCACCCTGGGATCCCAGCAGCTCAACACGGTGATGAGCGCGTTCTCGGTGTTCGTCGTCATCGTCTTCGCCTTCCTGGTGAGCTACGGGTTCCGGTTCATCCTCAGGCGCCGCAAGCGGGAGTTCGCCCTCTACGCCATCCTGGGCATGGACGGCCCCCATGTGTCGAGGATCCTGCGCTACGAGGGGTTCCTCGTGGGCGCGGCCTCCTTCGCCGCCGGCGTCGCCGCGGGCGTGGTGTTCTCGCCCTACTTCATGCTGCTCGAGGCCTACGTCTTCGGCGTGACCTGGGCCCCGGCCCTCGTGTTCTCCACGGGCTCGTTCCTCTGGACCTTGGGCTGCTTCGCGGCGCTCGTGGCCGTGGCCTGCGTCTCGTCGGGACGGGTGGTGTCGAGGAGCACCCCCGCCGCCCTGTTCTCGGCCGACAGGCGTCCGGAGCGGCTCCTGGGCGAGGGGCGCCCGTGGGCCCAGCGGCTCCAGCTGGTCGGCGGCGCCGTGCTCGTGGCGGCGGTGTGGGCGACGGTCCTGCTCCAGCCCGGCATGTTCCTCGCGATGCTGCTCCCCTTTGGCATCGTGGCCCTCGCGGGCACGTACCTGCTGTTCCGCTCGCTGGCCCACCGCGTCCCCGCGTGGCTGCGGAGGCACCCCCGCCGCTACCTCTCCGGCCTCACGTGCTTCACGGTGCGCCAGGTGGAGGCCAAGGCGTCCAGCTCGGCCATGGCCATGGCCATGGTGTGCGTGCTGCTGGCCTGCGGCGTGTGCATGGTGGTCGCGGGCCTGGCCTTCTCGGTGGGCATCAGGGACGGCGTGGACCCCTCCGCCGGCATAGCCGACCCGTTCGCATGGGCGCCCATCGGCTTCATCGGCCTGTTCTACGGCATCGCCTTCCTGCTGTCGGCCATGGCGGTCCTGGCGCTGCAGCAGCTCTCCGAGGCCGCCGACAGCGCCGCCCGCTACCGGGTGCTGGCGGACCTCGGCGCCGACGACGCCATGATGGGCCGCTCGCTCCGCTCCCAGCTGGCCGTGTACTTCGGGGTGCCGCTCACGGGCGCGCTGCTCCACGACGCCGTGGGCCTCACCCTGATCTACCTCCTCGCCATGGGCGTGGGGGCCGGCGGGTTCGGCGCCATGGCGGGGGCCACCGTGGCGGGCGTCGTGGCGTTCATGGCCCTCTACTACGCCGTGACCTACGCCGAGTGCCGGCGGATCCTCTTCGCCGGCGGGGCTGCGCGCCGCGAGGCCTGACACCTCATCCGGGCCGCCGGCGCCCGCCGCCCCCGGAACGGGTACGCACCCCGCGGGCCCGGCAAACGGTTCACAGACTGAAACAAAGTTGAACATTCTGCCGCCGTTGGCTAGACTCGGGCCTCTGGAACGAGCACCCGCGTGGAGAGGATCGCCCATGCCCTGGTACGACGAGGCCGTGTTCTACCACATCTACCCGCTGGGTCTCCTGGGCGCACCGCGCCAGAACCCCTACGGCGAGCCGCGGCACCGCCTGCCGGAGCTCGTCCCCTGGCTCGACCACCTGAGCGACCTCGGCGTCACGGCGCTCTACATCGGCCCGCTGTTCCAGAGCGTGGGCCACGGCTACGAGACCTGCGACTACCGCCTCGTGGACACGCGCCTGGGCACCAACGACGACCTCCGGGACCTCGTGGCCGCCGCCCACGACCGCGGCATCCGCGTGGTGCTCGACGGCGTGTTCAACCACGTGGGCCGCGACTTCTTCGCCTTCCGAGACCTGCTCGAGCACCGCGAGGCCAGCCCCTACCGCGACTGGTTCTGCAACGTGGACTTCGGCGGGGACAACTCCTACGGCGACGGCCTCTCCTACGACACCTGGGGCGGCTACGACCTGCTCGTCAAGCTCAACCAGCGCAACCCCGCCGTGCGCGACTACCTGCTGGACGCCGTGCGCATGTGGGTGGCGGAGTTCGACATCGACGGCATCCGCCTGGACGCCGCCGACGTGCTGGACTTCGACTTCATGCACGCCCTGCGCGCGGTGGCCAACGCCGTGAAGCCCGACTTCTGGCTCATGGGCGAGGTCATTCACGGCGAGTACAGCCGCTGGGTCAACGGCGACACGCTCCACGCCGTGACCAACTACAGCCTCCACAAGGCCCTCTACAGCGGCCACAACGACCACAACTACTTCGAGATCGCCCACACCGTCAAGCGCAACTACGACATGGGCGGCGACCGCGTGGACGGCCTGCGCCTCTACAACTTCGTGGACAACCACGACGTGGACCGCATCTGGACCAAGCTGGACGACAAGCGCCACTTCGAGCCGGTCCACGTGCTCATGTACACGCTGCCAGGCACGCCGTCCGTCTACTACGGAAGCGAGTTCGCCATCGAGGGCAAGCGGACCCCCTACGCCGACGACATGCTGCGCCCGGCTCTGGACCTCGCGGACTTCCGGGACTCGCCGTCGGCCGCCCTCATCGCCGCCCTGGGCGCCATCCGCCGCGAGACGCCCGCCCTGTCCTATGGCGAGTACCGCGAGCTGGCCCTCACCAACCGGCAGTACGCCTTCGCCCGCACGCTGGAGGGCGGTGACAGTGCCATCGTCTCGGTGAACAACGACGACAGCCCCGCCACGGTGACCGTGGACGCCCTGGGCCGTCCGGCCTACACGGGTGCGCTCACCGGGCGCACGGCGAGGGCCCACGACGGCGTGGTGGACCTGCCCATGGAGGCGTGCTCGGGCGAGGTGTGGCGGCCCGCGGACGGCGCCGCCGGGGAGGGTGCTGCGGATAGCGGTGCCGCTGCGGCCGCGGAGGCCGCCCGCGAGGCCCAGCGCCGCATGCGGGAGGATGCCGAGCGGCGCTGTGCCGAGGAGGAGTCCCGCGCGGCCGAGGCCCGTGCCGCCGAGCAGGAGCTCCTCGACCGCGCCCGGGAGGCTGTGGCTCGCGAAGCCGACGACGGGGAGGGCCGGGAGACGCCCGAGCTGTCCATGGACTTCCTCCTCGGGCACGAGAGGCCCTTCGAGGACATGACCGTGCAGGAGCTGCAGCTCTCGGTCCTGGCCCAGATGGCCATGCGTGGCCCCGTCACCGAGCAGATGCGCCGCGACGTGGCCGAGAACACCTACCACGACTCCCTGGTCAACTGGGCAAAGAGCTTCAACTAGGGGCCCTCGCCCCGCGCCCCCTGTCCCATTGTCCCATCACCCGGACACTTTTGTCCCAATCGCCGGACGGCCCACCCGCAGAAGCTCCTGCGGGTGGGAAATCACCCGCGGAACGTTCTGCGGGTGGCAGAACGGCGCCGCCGACACCCGCAAAAGCTTCTGCGGGCGGGAAATCACCCGTAGAAGCTTCCGCGGGTGTCCGGTCAAAGTGGCGAAGGGCCGCCCCCCGAAGTGGGACAAAAGTGTCCGACCATTGGGACAGGCGGCGGGTCCCGGGCCGGTCTGCTTCCGCCCCGCTACCTGCCGAGGGCCGCGGCCACCACGGCCCGCAGGGGCGCCGGCGCGCGGGTGCCCATGCGCAGGGGACGGCACCGGTGCCCCTCCTCGGCCACCGCCGTGACGAGGTCGTCGTAGGCCGAGAGCACGGCGGAGGCCCGCGCCACGGCCACCCGACCGCACCCATTGGGCGTCATGGAGTTGGGGGAGCGGTCGAACAGCTCGCATCCCAGCTCGGCCTCGAGGCACCTCAGGGAGCGGGAGAGGTCCGGCTGGGTGATGTGGAGGAGCTGCACCGCGAGCGCATCGAGGAGAACATCGACATCTTCGACTTCGAGCTCTCCGAGGCCGAGATGGACGAGGTCGCCTCCCTGGACCGCGGCGCGAGCGAGATCGTGGACCACGGGGACCCCGCCTTCATCCACATGATCGGCACGATGAGGATCCGCGGGTGACGGGACGGCTTGCCCGGGCGCCCTACTCCCACCCGTCGGCGGCCTCCAGGGCCATGGCGCGCACGTAGGCCTCCACGCCCATGGACGCCGCCCGGGCCGCGTCGGACACCAGCTCGGACTGCTCGGGGGAGAGGCGCACCGTCACGGTGGTCCCGGTCGCCCCGCGTCGGTCCGGCTCGCCGGAGCCCGCCGTCCCGGCGGTGCCCGCTGTCCCATCGTCCGCGGCCTGCTGCACGGCGGGGCCGCCCGTCTCGGCCATCTGGGACAGCACCCACTCGTAGGGGACCTTCTCCTGCTCCACGCGGCGCGGGCCCGGGCAGTCCTTGGAGCAGAGCCGCTTGTAGAGGATCCTGTCGGCCCCGCTCAGGTGGTTCAGCCGCGCGGCACGGTGCGTGCCCTCGTCCACGTCCACGCCAAAGCGCGAGAACCGCCGGTAGGTGCCGCCGTCCATGGCGAGGGTCCGCACGGCCACGCCCCGCGCCTCGCAGGCAGCCACGAAGCGGTCGGCAATCTCCAGGCCCGCGGCGTCGATGTCGCCCCAGTAGTAGACGCGCTCGGCCGCCGCCAGCCACGGCAGGTCGTCGAGGGCCCGCGGCGCGGTGGCGCCCTGCCCCCACAGGCACACGGCCCCGGGGACCGACAGCGGGAACGCCTCCATGGAGTCGCGGTTCTCGCTCACCACGACGGTCCTCGGCTCGTACGGCGGCTCCCAGGGCGCGTCGCCCGACAGCGCGAACGCGAACCGGGGGTGCCCCGGGTCCGCCGTCCACTCGGGGTCCAGCAGCCGCCACTGCCACACGCGCTCCCGCTCCGAGAGGCCGAGGCTGCGCCGATGGGTGAGCAGCAGCACGCAGTGCCGGCGGTCCCGGTCGTCCAGCCACTTGCTCCCCAGGCCGTCGATGGGCAGCTGCCGCGCGGTGAGGCCGGTGGGGTCGTTGGCCAGGAACCAGTTGGCCACCTCCAGCAGGAGCGCGACCTCCTCGCGGTCCCAGCACTCAGACAGGCAGAGGAGCTCCTCGGTCTCCCCGGCCGAGAAGGGCCCGTAGGGGCGGAACGCGCGGGCGTGGGCGTTGAGCCGCGACATCGTGGCCGAGAAGGGTCCCGAGAGGCGCGAGACGTCCTCGGGGGTGAGGCCGACCAGGGCCGCCGGCAGCTCCATGGGGGTGCCGGTGGCGGGGTCGGCGCGGGTCACGGCGGTGTGGGAGAGTCGCGCCTCGGCGATGCCGCGGCCGAGCTCGTCGGCGGCCTCGAGCCAGGGCTGCGGGTCGGCGTCCAGCTCCCGCTGGGAGGGGGCGCCGAGGTCCAGGCCGAACGGCTCCGGCGGCTCGGCGTCGCGGAGCAGCGCGGCGGCGTACGCGAACCGCCGGGCCTCGAAGTGCCGCAGCACGGAGAAGCGCACCTCTCCGAAGGTGGGATAGCGTCGCTCCTGTGCCATGGGCCCTCCTCGCCGTCGCCGCCGTGCCGCGCCCCATGCTACCGGATGTGGCAGAGGGGGTGCGGCACCCCTCGCGCGCGACGGGGTGCGCGTGACTGGGGTGCCTGGCCCATCTGTCACTTCTCATATTGCGATCGTGATGTTAGGTCGCGGCGGCGACCGTGGCCCGAGTCGGGGTCTCTCCGCAACGGCGCCCTGCAGGGCCGCCCTGCAACGCCCCTCTGGCGCGGGCCCGCGTTGCCGTGCGCCCTCCAACGCATTTTCGCCGCAAGGGGGCCTTGGAGGGCGGGTTTCGGCACGCAAAGGCGCCCCGATGCGCGACCCGCCGCCCCGCAGCGGCCCCCTGCCGCAACACCCCGTTGCAGGGTGCCCCTACAGGGCGGCCCCGCCGCACGCCGCCGTTGCAGGGCGCCCCCGCACGTCGCCCGCGCCCTCGCCGCGGCGGGGGCCTCGACCGGGGCGGCCCCGCGCCGTCGGCGAGGTGGGACAAAAGTGTCCGGGTGTTGGGACAGGTGTTGGGACGGGGCGCCGGGATGCGTGCGTCGCGGGGTAGAGACCATCCCGACAGACCCGCGCCCACCGATCCCTCGGGAGGCCCCATGCAGCCCGCCATACCCTACGACCAGCTCCTCGCCAGCCCCACCCTGCGGCGCGTCGAGGTCTCCTACGGCACCGACGACCCAAAGATCGAGCACGAGACCAAGGAGGGCTACATCCCCGCCTCCTGCACGGCGCCCTTCGACCCGGCGTGGTTCTCGCTCCCGGCGGATCGCTACAACCCGCTGCTGGCCACGTCGTCCATGGGGCTCGCCTCGGCCACCTACGGCAACCGCCAGGCCAACGGCTTCTCCTACATCCTCGACACCATGGCCGCCTACGGCTTTAAGGACGTGGACATCAGCTCCTACCTGCATCGCAACAGGGACGACCACACCGACATCGACCATGACGTCAACCTCGTGGCCTACGCCTTCGGCCACCAGGCGCTCGTCGGCCCCGACGGCGAGGAGTTCGAGCTCGTGGCCTGCGTGGTGCGCGGGACGTCGCCCACCCTCGAGTGGCTCTCCAACGCCGACGTCGCGGACTCCGTGGAAGACGGCGGCTACGCCTCGCTCCGCTGGCACGAGGGCTTCCGCGCCAGCGAGCTGGAGTGCCTGGGCAACATCGAGCGCTACCTGCGCGACCACGGCCTGGACACCGCGACCACCCGCATCTGGAACTGCGGCCACAGCCGCGGCGGCCCCGTCTCCAACATCCTGGGCATGGACCTGGACATCTGGGGCGACCGGGGCTTCTCCGTGACGCCCGACCACGTCTACACCTACACCCTGGCCTGCAGCCTCACGACGTTCGACGGGGACGCCCACGGCCCGCGCTACGGCAACATCTGGAACATCAACCACCCGGAGGACTTCATCGGCCGCATCCCGGCCGCGTACTGGGGGTTCCGCCGGTACGGCACCGACGTCTTCCTGCCCTCCATCGCCACGTCCTACCGGGCCTTCCAGCGCACCAAGGCCGACGCCGACAGGCGCTTCCTCACCCTCGGCGGCGCCCGGGCCTACACCGTCCACGGCATCGCCGGCCCCGACACCTTCGTGCATGAGGCGGTGTGCTGTGCCGCCACGGTGGCCGAGATGTACACGCTGCCCCATGCCGCCGGGCGCCGCTGGCACCCGTTCAGCGACTTTTTCCAGGCGTTTTGCCGGGTGGCCGGAACGGGCGGCCTCGAGCGGGTGAAAGCCGCGGCCTCCCTGGCCCGGCTGGCCGCCGGGGCCTACTGGCACGCCTTGAGCTACTTCGTGGAGGACCAGTTCCTCAAGCCCCTGAGCCCCATCACCCACAACGAGCAGCACTACCTGGCGCGCCTGGAGGCCGTCGACGCCCTCGTCGAGGACGTCCTGGACGGCTGGCGCGCCGACACCCGGCGCATCACCTTCTACGGCACCCTGGACGTGGACGTCGTCTGCCTCGACGACCCGCACCCCACCGACACCTTCGACGACGGCACCGTGAGCCTCGAGGGGGCGGCGCTCCAGCCCCGGGCCGAGGGCGGCCGCGTGGTGAGCCGGATCGTGGGCGGCAAGGTGGACCCCGACCTCCTCGACACCCCCGACTCCGTGGCCGTCTATGCCGACCACCGCGCCGACCGCCTTTGCCTGTGGTTGCCTGTGGACGGCCGCTACCTCGTACGCCTCACCGCCCGGGAGGACAACGCCGCCATCGACGCCACCTGCGCCGTCTGCCACCCCGAGGGGGCGGTGCTCGCCCAGGAGGCCTTCTCGGCCGGGTCGCTGGCCGCCGGCCACTCCCTGGTCCTCGACGGGGCCGACCTCGTGGGGCGCCTGCCCCAAGGGCGCGTGGAGGAGGCCTGGGCCAGCTTCGCCGAGAGGGGCGACTTCCCGCCGACGCTCGCCGTGGACGCCGTGCCGTACCCGCCCCGCCCCGACGGCGGCGATGCCGTGGGCGACCGCGGCCTCATGGCCGGCGACCACGCCCTGCTCCGCGCCTACGAGGTGGCTGGCCACCGGTTCCGCGGGTGGCACGAGGATGCCGGCGACGGGACGCCGGGGCGCCTCGTGAGCCGCGACCGGGTCATGACCGTCAAGGTGGGGGAGGAGGACGCCCGCTACGTGGCGGTCTTCGACTGACCCGCCCCGCCCCCTGTCCCATCACCCGGACACTTTTGTCCCAACGGTCGGGCACTTCTGTCCCACGGGCCGCACGGGGCCGCGCCGCCTGTCGCATAATCAAATGATGAATGGGATACGTGCCAGGCGGGCCAGACGCCCTGTCGCGGCCGTGCCCGAGGAAGGGAGCCGCCTTGTTCTCCACCGAGCAGATCCAGAGCCTCAACGCCCTCGAGCTCGAGGTCTACCGTTACGTGGCCTCCCACCTCCAGGCCGTGCCCTACATGCGCATCCGCGAGCTCGCCGCCGGGGCGCACGTCTCCACCTCCACGGTCCTCCGGTTCTGCCGCAAGATGGGCTGCGACGGCTACGCCGAGTTCAAGCTGCGCCTCAAGGACCTCGCCGGCGACCGGGCCGTGCAGCCCGGGGCCCTCCGGGGCGACGAGCTCCGCGGCTTCCTCTCCCGCCTGGAGCGCGGGGCCTTCGACGGGGACCTCGACCGCGCGGTGTCGCTCCTCGCCCCCGCCGAGGAGGTGCTCGTCTTCGGCGTGGGCAACTCCGACGGCATCGCCCACTACGCCGCCCGCTACCTCTCCAACGTGGGCAAGCTGGCCGTGGCCTTCTCCGACATCTACTACCCGGTCTTCCGCACCCATCCCGAGCAGAGCGTGGCCCTCGTCCTCTCGGCCAGCGGCGAGGTGGGCGTCATCCTGGAGATGGCCGGCAAGCTCGCCGAGCGGGGCGTGCCCATCGTCGCCGTCTGCGCCAACTCACGCTCCACGCTCTCGAGGATGGCGACGGTGCGGCTCTCCTACGGCACCACGGTCACCCGCGACGACCAGAGCGTCGACTATACGAGCCAGGTGCCCGTCGTGGTGCTGGTGGAGGCCATGGCGCAGCGCCTCGGCGAGCGCCTCCTGGAGGGTTGAGCGGACGCCGCGCCCCGGCGGCGGGTGCGCCGCGCGCCGTCCCCGTTACCCGCCGCGTAACGCGTTCCAAAACAACGCAGGTGCGTTGTGGACGAAAGCGCCGCTCGATAGGGTCGTTCTTGTCAGCACGGCACGGCCGTCAGGCCGCGACCCCAGAAGGAGACCCCATGGCACAGACCAAGGTGCGCGACTACGCACGGCTTGCCGCAGACATCCAGGAGGCGGTGGGCGCCGAGAACATCCTCAGCGCCGCCCACTGCGCCACGCGCCTGCGCCTCGTACTCGCCCAGACCCCCGACGACGCCGTCACCGACCGCATCTCCAAGATGCCCGGCGTCATCCAGGTGGTGCAGAGCGGCGGCCAGTACCAGGTCGTCATCGGCACCCATGCCAAGGACGTCTACGAGGCCCTCGCCAAGATCGCCACGTTCGACGAGGCCGCCGCACCCGCGGTCAAGCAGTCCGTCCTCGACCGCGTCATCGCCACCATGTCCGCGGTGTTCGCGCCCTTCGTGTACCTGCTGGCGGGCGCCGGCCTCATCCAGGGCTGCCTGATCATCGGCACGGTGCTCGCCCCCGCCTTCGCCGAGACGAGCACCTACTCCGTGCTCAGCTTCGTGTCGTGGGCGCCCTTCACCTTCCTGCCCGTGCTCATCGCCATCACGGCGTCCAAGCACTTCAAGTGCAACACCTACATCGCCGTGGCCTGCTGCGCGGCGCTCTGCTCCCAGGGGTGGGCCGAGATGGCGGCCATGATCGCCGACGGCCAGCAGCTCACCTTCCTGGGCATCCCCCTGGCCCAGACCACCTACACCAGCTCGGTGCTCCCGCCGCTCTGCCTGGTGTTCGTGCTCTCCTTCCTCGAGCGCTTCCTCGAGCGCACCGTCAACGAGGTGGTCAGGCCCATCGTCGTGCCCTTCGTGTGCCTCGTGGTCATGGTGCCCCTCACCATCTGCGCCATCGGCCCGGCCTCGGACGTCGTGGCCAACGGCATCGCCCTCGGCTACAACTGGCTGCACCAGACCGCCCCGGCCCTGGCCGCCGTCGTCATCGGCGGCTTCTGGGAGGTCGCCGTCATCTTCGGCGTGCACTGGGGCGTGACCCCCATGGTCATGGCCAACTTCGCCAACTACGGCTTCGACACCTTCCAGGCCTTCCAGACCTGCGCCGTCGTGGGTGCGGCCGCCGCGTGCTTCGGCGTGTTCCTCGGGTCCCGCAAGAAGGACCAGCGCTCCGTGGCCCTGTCCGCCGGCATCACCGGCGTCTTCGGCATCACCGAGCCCGCCATCTACGGCGTGATCCTGCCCCTCAAGCGCCCGTTCGTCTTCGGCTGCATCGGCGGCGCCGCCGGTGCCCTGGCCATCTCCTTCTTCCACTCCGCCAACTACGCCTATGCCGGCCTGCCGAGCCTGCTCACCACCGTCAACTCCATCAGCGCCTCCAACCCCACGAGCTTCCCGGGCATGCTTCTCGGCTGCGCCGTCTCCATCGTCGTGACCGTGGCCCTCTGCCTGGCCCTGGGCATCGGCGAGGAGGCCGAGGGCGAGTCCGTGGCCGAGGGGGCCGCCGCCGGTATCTCCGGCACCCCGTCCCTCGTGGCCCCGTGCGACGGCACCGTGGTGCCCATGGAGCAGGTGGACGACCCCATGTTCGCCTCCAAGGCCATGGGCGACGGCGTGGCCATCGAGCCCGCCGGTGGCTCCTTCGCGGCCCCAATGGCCGGCGAGGTCGTGCTCGTCTCCGAGACCGGCCACGCCTACGGCCTGCGCGGCGCCGGCGGCGTGGAGATGCTCGTGCACATCGGCCTGGACACCGTGCGGCTGGGCGGCGAGGGCTTCTCGGCCAAGGTGGCCGTGGGCGACGTGGTGGACGCCGGCCACCCGCTCTGCGACGTGGATCGCTCCGTGGTGGAGCGCGAGGGCCTCGCCATGACCACCATGATGGTGGTCACCGACCCGGCCGGCTACGAGCTCGAGCCCGTGGCCGAGGGTGCCGTGGAGGCCGGCGCCGAGCTCATGGCCTTCGTGCGCCCCGAGCTGGCCGTGGAGATGGCCTAGGCCCCGTCCCCCTGTCCCACCACCCGGACACTTTTGTCCCAATGGTCGGGCACTTTTGTCCCACGGGCCGCGCCGGAAGGCCCCGGCCCCTGGGACACCTCGCTAACACCCCGGCGGGCACGCTCGCCACCTCCGTGAAAGGACGAGAACCATGAAGATGCCGAAGGACTTCCTCTGGGGCGGCGCCGTGGCCGCCCACCAGCTCGAGGGCGCGTGGGACGTGGACGGCCGCGGCCCCTCCGTGGTCGACGTGCTCACCGGCGGCTCGGTCACCGAGGCGCGCCGCATCACCGACGGCGTGCTCCCCGGCGAGCGCTACCCCAACCACGAGGGCATCGACTTCTACCACACCTTCGCCGACGACGTGAAGCTGTTCCAGGAGCTCGGCTTCCGCTGCTTCCGCACCTCCATCTCCTGGAGCCGCATCTTCCCCAAGGGCGACGAGGCCGAGCCCTGCGAGGAGGGCCTGGCCTTCTACGACCGCCTCTTCGACGCCCTGATCGGCGCCGGCATCGAGCCGGTGGTGACCCTCTCGCACTTCGAGATGCCCTACCACCTGGCCCGTGAGTACGGCGGCTGGCTCGACCGCCGCTGCATCGACTTCTTCTACCGTTTCGCCACGACCTGCATGGAGCGCTTTGCCGGCAAGGTGCGCTACTGGATGACCTTCAACGAGATCAACAACCAATCCAACGTCACCAACGACCTGTTCGGCTGGACCAACTCCGGTATCCTCTTCTCCGAGCAGGACGACCCGCTGCGCGCCCTCTACCAGGTGGCCCACCACCAGTTCGTGGCCAGCGCCCTTGTGGTGTGCGAGGGGCACCGCATCGACCCCGGGATGAAGATCGGCATGATGGGCTCCTACGTGCCCTACTACCCCTACTCCTGCGACCCGGACGACGTCCTGCTCGCCCAGCAGTCCATGCACGAGCGCTACTACTTCTACGACACGATGATGCGCGGCCACTACCCCTTCTACGCCAGGCGCATGTGGGAGGGCGGCCGCGAACCGCGCATGGAGCCGGGCGACCTCGAGGTCATCGCCGCCGGCATCCCCGACTACGTCGGCTTCTCGTACTACATGTCCAACGCCGTGCGCGCCTCGGTGAGCGAGGAGTCCGACGGCCTGTCCGGCGGCAACGCCCATACCGTGGACAACCCCTACGTGGAGGCGAGCGACTGGGGCTGGCAGATCGACCCCGTGGGCCTGCGCTACGCGCTGAACGAGCTGTACGAGCGCTACGAGAAGCCCCTCTTCATCGTGGAGAACGGCTTTGGCGCCCTGGACGTGCTCGAGGACGGAAGGGTGCACGACCGGTACCGCATCGACTACCTGGCCGCCCACATCCGCGAGATGGAGAAGGCCGTGGAGGACGGCGTGGACCTCATGGGCTACACCCCCTGGGGCTGCATCGACGTCGTGAGCTTCACCACCGGCGAGTACGCCAAGCGCTACGGGTTCATCTACGTGGACATCAACGACGACGGCACCGGCACGGGGGCCCGCATCAAGAAGGACTCCTTCGACTGGTACCGGAACGTGATCGCCACCGACGGCGAGGAGCTGTAGGGGCCTCGCCTCCCGGGCCCACCCTGCCGGCGCTGTCCCATCACCCGGACACTTTTGTCCCAATGGTCGGGCACTTCTGTCCCACTCGGACGCATGGGGGTGCCCGGCCACCCGCAGAAGCTTCCGCGGGCGGGAAACCGCCCGTGGAACGTCCTGCGGGCGATGGGGCGTCCCCGTCGGCACCCGCGGAAGCTTTTACGGGTGGAAAGGCGCCCGCAGAAGCTTCCGCGGGCGCCGGCGTCCGCGTGACGGCCGGGGCGCCGGCCCGTTGGGGCGCGGCTGCTGGGACAAAAGTGCCCGACCGCTGGGACAAAAGTGTCCGACTGGTGGGACGCGGCCGCTCGCTCACAGGGGGTAGGCGCCCGGCACCTCCCGGTCCGCGTCGCTCGCCACCAGCAGGTGGTTCTCCTCCTCGGCCAGGGGGTCGGGGCACGGCACGTCCCACACGTGGGAGAAGGTGCCGAGCAGGGCGTCCCGCGCCGCGAGCACCGGCGACGGGTCGGTGGGGGAGCAGACCACGTTCGCCACGTAGAGGCCGCCGGGGGTCAGGGCGCCCTTGGCCAGCGAGAGGCCCACGGGCGAGAGGAGCGCCTCGGGGGCGTCGGTGCCGGCGTAGGCGTCGTTGATCACCGCGTCGAAGGGCCTGCCGCCCTCCACGGCCCTCCGCGCGAGGAACCGCAGGCCGTCGTCGGTCACCACCCGCAGGCGGGGCTCGCCGGAGGGGGTGGAGCCGGCCCGGGCCACGGCGTCGTCCAGGTGGAACTCCCGGCGGGCGACGGCCACCACGGCCGGGTCCACCTCCACCACGGTCACCTGCACGGCGTCGTCCACGGCCACGGCGTGCCGCGGCCACGCGCAGCCCGCGCCGCCGATGACGAGGACCGACCGGCCGTTGCCGGACCCTTCGACGGCAGCCCGCCCATCCGGGCCCCCAGCCCCCTCGGCGGCCCCGTCGCGCAGCACCAGGTCGAAGCCCCGGGCGTAGGCGGCCGCGGGCTCGTCGGGGTCGTCCAGGTACATGACCGTCTGCCAGCCGCCGCCGAGCGACAGCACCCGTATGGCGCGCCCGTCGGGCCCCTCCGTGGTGAACAGGTGCGCCACGCCGAACATCGTGGGCACGAAGCGGTCGTCCCTCCGTCCCAGCACGGTCGCGGCGGCAGCGGCGGCCACGGCGGCCCCGGCGCCCACGGCCACGGCGGCCGCGGCCCTCAGCGGACCCCTCACACGTCCTCCTCGGGAAGCCACAGGTGCCAGGGCAGCCCCTCCACGAAGGTGGGCGCGGCCTCGCCCTGGATGAGCGGGCGCACGTACTCGCGCATCTCGTCGGTCACGCCCATGCCGTCGGGGCGGATCCACTCGGCCGGCACCGGGCGCACGCGGTTGGCCACGGCCGAGATGGCCGACAGCCCGTAGGACACCGAGTAGGGCCGGTTGTGCTCGCGGCTCATCACCGGGACCATGCCCGTGCAGCCGTCCTTGGCCGCCTGCACCGCCACGCCTCCCAGGGTGGAGGCCTCCTCGAGGTCCGTGGCGCTCGCCAGGTGCGAGGCGCAGCGCTGGAGCGTGGAGAACTCCACGGCGCGCGTCTTCACGCCCAGGCGCCCCTTGACGAGGGCGGCCAGGTAACGGCCCACGCCGCTCTGGGTGGCCACGTGGCCGAAGGCGTCGATGCCCACGGACTCGTCGCGGAACAGCGGCTCGCCGTCCGCGCGCACCACGCCCTCGCTGGCGGCGACCACCACGGTGTCGCGCTCCTCCAGGAGCCCCTCCACGGCGGCCACGAAGGCGTCGACGTCGAGCGGGGCCTCCGGCAGCAGGATGAGGTCGGGGCCGCCGGCGCCGGGGCGCCCGGCCAGGGTGGAGGCCGCCGTGAGCCAGCCGGCGTCGCGGCCCATGATCTCCACCATGGTGACGCTCTTGAGGAAGTAGGCGGCGGAGTCGCGCGCCACCTCCTTCACGGCGCAGGCCACGAACTTGGCCGCGCTGCCGTAGCCGGGGGTGTGGTCGGTGCCCACCATGTCGTTGTCGATGGTCTTGGGCACGCCCATGAAGCGGATGGGGCTGCCTGCGCGATCGCCGTATCGGGCGAGCTTCTCGATGGTGTCCATGGAGTCGTTGCCGCCGATGTAGAGGACGGCGTCCACCCCGAGGGTCTCGAAGCGCGAGAAGAGCCGCTCGAACGACGCGGTGTCGCCGTCGGGGTCGGGGAGCTTGTAGCGGCAGCTGCCGAGCAGGCTCGCCGGCGTGCGGCGGAGGAGGTCGAGCTGGAGCGGGTCCGAGAGCAGGCCGTCGAGGTCCACCACCCGGCCGGCCAGCACGCCCTCGATGCCGTTGCGCATGCCCAGCACCCGGGCCCCCAGCTGGTGGGCGCACTCGAAGACGCCCGCGAGCGTGGCGTTGATGGCCGCCGTGGGCCCTCCCGACTGACCGACCAGCACCGTCGCGTTCCAGCTCTCCCGTGGCGCCATGGCACCCCTCCCTTGCGTACCTACCATGCACGCACCACTTTAGGGTAACCGGGGGCCCGACGGCCCCGCGACCGGCCGCGGGCGGGGTCCGGCCGCGGGGTGCCGGGCGCCGCCGCGCCGTCACGCCCCGGCTGCCTCCGGGGCAGGCAGGGCGGCGCGGGCGGCCTCGGGTATCTGGTCCCAGGCCACCTCCTCCCACGAGACGACGCCCACGAGGGGGCGCGTCTCGAGCAGCAGGTAGGCCTTGTCGCGCAGGATTCGCTCGGTGTCGAGGGTCACGGGCGCCGGCTTGCCGTCGGGCGTGGCGCCGTCCAGGGAGTAGGAGTAGACCATGCCCCCGTGGGGCTCGATGGACCGCACGCGGTTGTCGTCCACCTGCACGTAGACCCGGCCCGGGTCGCTGTACTCGCCGTAGAGCACCACGGCCGCGATCGCGCACACGCCCAGCGCGGCCACGAGACCGACGACGACCTTCCTTGCCATGGGGACCTCCCGCCTGTCTGGGGCGCCGGCCGTCCGGCGCCCGGTGGCCCCATGGTCCCAAGGGGCCCGGTGACGGGCCATCGAAGGAGGTGACAGGGCGGTGACGCTTCTGTAAGGAGGGATGGTGCCCCGTGCGGTATGGTGGGGAGAACAGCCTCCGAGCGACAAGGAGCCCTCCCGTGGACCGTTCGCGCCGCAACCTGCTCACGTCGTTGCTCGCCGCCTACAACGGGGGCGCCGGCTCCCCGACGGGCCGGGTGGCGGCCTACCTCCTCGAGCACTTCGGCTCCCTCTCCCAGATATCCAGCCGCGACGTCATGGCCGCGGCCGACGTCACCCGCCCCGAGCTCCGGAGCGCCGTGACGACCCTCGGCCTCGCCGACGTCGCCCGCTGCGGCGGCGAGTGGCAGCTCTTCCGCGACTTCTTCCTCGGCTATGTGGCGTCCGGCGGCGACGCGGGCCGGCTGCGCTCCGAGATCGACCGGCTCTACGACTCCGTGGACGCCGCGCTGGGCACGCCCGTGACGGCGTCGCTGGTCTCCTCGCTCCACGACGCGCGCTCCGTGGTGGTGCTCACCGCCGACTCCTCGGCCGCCGCTCTGGCCGAGTTCCAGCGCGCCATGGTCATGGAGGGGCGCCTCGTGCGCCTGGTGTGCGAGAGCGACCCCAAGGAGGCCCTGCTGGCGTCGCTGGGCCCTGCCGACCTGCTCGTGGCCGTGTCCACCTCGGGCGGCTCCGTGAAGCGCTGCCTCGACCTCCTGGAGGGCTGCGGGGCCTGGAAGGTGCTCGTCTCGGCCTGCGACGACGAGCTCGTGCAGACCCCCTTTGACGACGCCCTGCTCATCGGTCACGCCATGGCCGAGGGCGAGCCGCTGCACCGGGTCTTCGCGACCTACGGCGTGGCGTACCTGTTCGACCGGCTCTTCGCCGAGTACGCGAGGGAGTGGGACCCCGAGCGCGGCCAGGCGGCCGCGGAGTAGGGGCCGTCCGCGGCTGTCCCCCTCGGCACCCCCCTTCTCGGCACCCCTTGCCGCCGTCCCCCTTGCTGCCCCCTCTCTCGGCACCCCTCTCGGCACCTGAATGCGTCCGAGGGCGGCCCCTTCCGCACCTGAACGCGTCTGAGGGCGGATTTCCCCTCCCTGAACGCGCTTGGGGGCGGATTCTCCGGTCCGGCGCCACCCGATGTCGCCCTCAACCGCATTCAGGTGCGGAGGAGGAGTGCGGAGGAGGAATGCGGAGGAGGAGTGCGGAGGAGAAGGGAGAGTGAGAGGGGAGAGGGCGAGGGGGTGGAAGGGGCAAGGGGCGCAGCGGTCTCAGGCGCCCCGGAGGGCCGGGTCCGCCAGCAGGAGGTCGACCATGAGGCCGTAGCTGGCCGTGCCCGCCTGCTGGCCGTTGGCCTTGAGGTAGCCGTCGTTCACGGCGTCGCCGAGGTCCTGGAGGGGGCCGCGGTAGGCCGCCGCCATGTCGGCCCGGGCGGCGCGGTCACCTGCCACGGCCAGGTCCCTCTCGCCGTGGATGCGGGCCCAGGCCTCGGGGTCGGCCCGGTGGAGCGCGGCCATGGCCTCGTCGTAGGCCATGGTGAGGCCGCTGTAGCGGGCGAGGGGGTCGTCCGATGCCGCGCAGGCCAGGTAGCCGATGTAGTTGGCCTCGTCCTCGCGCATGAACCCGGCGCGGTGGGCCAGCTCGTGGCCCATGGTGGCCGGGATGGAGAGGCGCGGCCAGTCGCAGCTGACGTTGGCCTCTGCCGTGTAGGGGAAGTAGACGCCGGTGATGCCCACGAGGGACATGGCGCGCGACGCCAGCACCGGCTTGGGGTCCGAGAAGTCCACGGCAAAGAGGCCCGGGTAGCGGTCGTTCAACGCCCGTACCTGCGACGTCGCTGCCCGTGCCATGGCGGGGAAGTCGCCGGCGGCGCCGCTGGCGGTAGACGGCCGGCTGCGGAGCCAGCCGTCCGAGACGGGCCCCAGGGCGGCGCGGCCCTCGTCCACGCGCCGGCCGAGCTCCTCGCAGAGGGCCGCCAGGCGCCCGGCGCGCTCCTCGGCCGGGAGGGCACGCACCTCCTGCAGGGCCGGCCCGTAGCCGGTGAGCTCGGCGAAGGTGGGCCGGCTGTAGTTGAGGCCCTGGAGCGCCATGAAGAGCGCCCAGGCTGCCGCGACCACGGCTGCGGCCGGCACCGCGCGGCGCCCGGCGGCGGCGAGGCGGCGGCCGCGGCCGGCACGGACGACGGCCGCGACGGAGCGTGCGAGGTAGACGACGGCCACGACGGCCGCCGCGACGATGACCCACTCCGCCACGGAGAAGGGCACGAGCCCGGGCAGAAACCCCACGGCGTCGGAGAGGGCCACGTAGGGGCCGCAGGCCCAGGCGTCGGAGGGGTGCGCGGCGAGCCAGGACGAGCCGGCGAGGGCCGTGGCCGCCGCGGCGAGGCATGCGCCCGCGGCAACGGTGGCGCGGCGCGGGCGCGGGTGGTGCAGGTGCATGGCCCCTCCTCTCGACGGCCCCACCATACCGGACGGGCGTGACAGGGGGCGGCGACGCGGGTTCGAGGCGACGGCGGTCACGCGTCGCTGCCGGCCCCGCCCCTCTCCCCAAGCGCCCCTGCCAGCACGCGGGCTGCCAGCTCGCTGCCGGCCTCGCTCGGGTGCACGCCGTCGGCGGCGAGGAGGCCGGCGCCCACGGCGCTCCCGTCGCCGGCCTCCCAGAACGCCGCGCCCACGTTGGCCACGGCCACGCCGCACTCCCGCTCCGCACGTCCCAGCGCCGCCTGCATGGCTCCGTGCATCTCCGCAGGGGAGAGGTCCAGCCTCCCCAGGGCCGCGCTCCCGGCGCCGAAGGCCCACGTGCCGTACACCACCGGCACCGCGCCCGCCTCCCGGGCCATGGCCGCCAGCCGAGCCACGCTCTCCAGGAACCGCCCGGTCGCCGTGACCGGGCCGTGGCTCATCTCCTGCAGCACGAGCGCATCCACGCCGCCTGCGGCCAGCGCCGCCGCCGTGGCCCCGCCCAGCCGTGTGGCCGGGTTGGCCTGCTCCGCCAGCCGAGCGCCGCCGCGGGCGTGCACGGCCACCTCGCGCCCGAGGAGCTCCGCCAGCCGGTCGGGCATCCCGTTCCGCGTGGTCAGGCTGTTGCCCAGCATCAGGACCGCCACGGCGCCCCCTCCCTCATGTTCATCGACATCCACATGACGACGCGACACGCCACGCCCTCGACGTCACTCGCCGCGGCCGTCCAGCTCCCGCGCCAGGAACCGGCCCGTGACCGACTCCGGGCAGGCCGCCACCTCGGCCGGGCTGCCCGCCACCACCACGGTGCCGCCCCGCTCGCCGCCGCCGGGGCCCAGGTCCACCACATAGTCGGCGTTGGCGATCACGTCCAGGTCGTGCTCGATCACGAGCACCGTGGCCCCGTGGTCGACGAGCCCCTGGAGCACGCCGAGCAGCGACGCCACGTCCAGCGGGTGCAGGCCGATGGTGGGCTCGTCGAAGACGAAGAGCGCTCCGGTCTGGTCGCGCCGCATCTCGCTCGCCAGCTTGAGCCGCTGGGCCTCGCCGCCGGAGAGCGCCGGCGTGGCCTCGCCCAGGGTGAGGTAGCCAAGGCCCAGGTCGTGCAGCGTCTCCAGCTTGGAGCGCACGGCGCGCGGCCCGTCCAGGGCGTCGAGCAGCTCGTCCACCGTGAGGGCCATGAGCTGCGGCAGCGTGCGGCCGCCCCCGTCGTGCACGGCGTCGGCGGCCGGCGCGTAGCGGCTGCCGTGGCAGGCGGGGCACTCCACGTCCACGTCGGGGAGGAATTGCACGTCCAGCGACACCTGGCCGCACCCGTCGCACGCCGGGCACCGGAGCGAGCCCGTGTTGTACGAGAAGTCGCCGGCCTTGAGGCCGAGGGCGCGGGCCTCGTCGGTCTTGGCGAACTCCCGGCGCAGGGCGTCCAGCACGCCGGAGTACGTGCCCACGGTGGAGCGCACGTTGGCGCCGATGGGCGTGGCGTCGATGAGGTCCACCCGCCCGATGCCGCCGGGCTCCACCAGGTCCACGCTCTCCGGCAGCGGCAGCCCGGCCCCCGCCGCCCGGAGGGCCGGTACGAGCTCCTCGAGCACGAGCGTGGTCTTGCCGGAACCCGACATGCCGGTCACGCAGGTGAGGCGTCCCACGGGGACGGAGACGTCCAGCGCCCGCACCGTGTGCAGCGGCTCGGTGACCACGCGGACGGCGCCGCGGTCGAAGGTCCCCTCTGCCGGCGCCGGCGTGCGCACGGCCACATGCTCGGCCCCCGAGAGGAACGGGCCTATGCGCGAGGCCGGGTCCGCCTCCACCTGGGCCACGGTGCCCTGGCACACCACACGGCCGCCGTCGGCGCCGGAGCCGGGCCCCATCTCCACGAGGTGGTCCGCGTGGGCCAGCACCCGCACGTCGTGGTCCACGAGCACCACGGAGTTGCCGTCGTCGAGCAGGTCGTCCACCACGCCCAGGAGCCCCTCCACGTTGGCGGCGTGCAGGCCGATGGACGGCTCGTCCAACACGTAGAGCACGCCGGTGCAGCGGCTGCGCACCGCCCGGGCCAGGGCCACGCGCTGGCGCTCTCCGGTGGAGAGCGTGGACGAGGCGCGATCGAGGGTGAGGTAGCCGAGGCCCAGCTGGAGCAGGCGTTCCATGGGGGCGCGCATCTCGTCGGTGATGGAGCGGGCCATGGCCACCATGTCGTCGGGCATGGTGCCCGGCACCCGGGGCACCCAGTCGGCCAGCCCCTCCAGGGTCATCTCGCAGGCCTGGGCCAGGTCGATGCCGTCCACCTCGGGCGAGCGGGCCGCCTTCGACAGGCGCGTGCCGCCGCAGTCGGGGCAGGGGGCCTCGGTGAGGAACTTGGACACGCGGGCGAGGCCCTTGTCGTCCTTGACCTTGGCCAGCGCGTTCTCCACGGTGCGCTTGGCCGAGTAGTAGGTGAAGTCGAGCTCCGCGGCGGTGTCCGAGCCCTTGGCCTTGTACAGGATGTGGCGCTTCTCGGCCGGGCCGTCCAGCACGATCCGCTTCTCCTCGTCGGTGAGCTCGTCGTAGGGGACGTCCGTGCGCACGCCCATCTCGCCGGCCACCTGGGCCATGAGCGACCACATGAGCTGGCGCCACGGGGCCACCGCCCCCTCCTCCAGGGTCTTGGAGCCATCGGGCACGAGGGAGTCCATGTCCACCTCGCGCACCACGCCCGTGCCGCCGCAGGTGGGGCAGGCGCCGCCGGCGTTGAAGGAGAGGTCCTCGGCGCCGGGGCCGAGGAACGACTCGCCGCACACCGGGCACACGATGGGCTCGTCCAGGGCCACCGCCTGGGACGGGGGCACCAGGTGGCCGTTGGGGCAGCGGTGGGACGAGAGGCGTGAGAACATGAGGCGCAGGTAGTTGAGGAGCTCCGTGGAGGTGCCGAAGGTGGAGCGCACGTCGGGCACGCCGGGGCGCTGGCGCAGCGCCAGGGCGGCCGGGACGTGGCGCACGTCGTCCACGTCGGCGCGGGCCGTCTGGGCGATGCGCCGGCGCGTGTGGGTGGAGAGGCCGTCGAGGTAGCGGCGGGACCCCTCGGCCCAGAGCACGCCCAGGGCCAGGGAGCTCTTGCCGGAGCCCGACAGGCCCGCGACGCCCACGAGCTCGCCCAGGGGGATGTCCACATCGATGTCCTTGAGGTTGTGCACGCGGGCGCCGCGCACCTCGATGGCTGCGGGACGGGTCATGGCGGTCAGCTCCTTTAGACGACGGGGCGCCCCTCGGCCAGGTCCCTTACGGGTGCGTAGGCCTCCACGAGTGCGTCCAGGGACATGCGCGCGTTGGCCGGGCTCGTGGAGGGCATCGCCAGGTGGGGCAGGTCGGGCCAGAGGGGCGCGTCGAAGCGCTCGTAGTAGCGGGCCGCCGCGGCGCCGCAGGTCACAACGGCCTCGACGGGGGCGGCGTCCAGGATGCGGGACAGGTCGTTGGGCCGCGGCCTCCTGATGGAGGCGTCGGAGGCGCCCACGATCTCGCAGCCGGCGAGCACGTCCCACACGGCGAGGCGGTGGCGCAGCATGAGGCGCTTCTTCTCGGCGACGGTGGTGGCGGGCGGCTCGTCCCAGAGGCGGGCCATCACGGGCCAGAACCGGTTTCTGGGGTGGCCGTAGTAGAAGCCGTACTCCCGCGACTTGGGGCTCGGCATGGTGCCGAGGAGCAGGACGCGGCTGCGGCCGTCGAAGAGCGGCTCGATGGTGTGGGTGACGACGGAGGGCGTGGCGGCCATGGGTGCCTTTCGGGCCGGGTGTGGGACCGTGTAGCCAGCATAGGCCTCCGGGGCCGACGGCACCCTTGGCGGGCCCCGCCGGTGTGCGGGGTCCCCGATCTACTGGGGACCCTTTGGGGGCATAGGGGACCATGGAGGGGCCCGGACGAGGGCCCGGTGTCGGCAAGGGGCCCGGGCGAGGGGCCGCCCGGGGGAGAGGAGACCTTGGCGCCATGGACGTCACCTTTGACAAGCGCGGCTGCGAGCGGGCCCTCCGCCGCTGGCCCGACCTCGGCGACCGGGTCCGCGAGGTCGTGGCGGCCCAGGCCGGGGCGGGGTTCTCCCATTGCAAGGGGGCCGGTCGTTGGCGGGGGCGCCCCCTCAGGGAGTGCCGGGTGAACTCCCGGGACGCCGGCAGCGTGCGGGTGGCGTTCTGGGCCGATGGTGACGCCGCGGGCGTGGTCTATATCACCCAGACCCTCGTGCGCCGGGACTTCCTCCGCGAGCTCGGGCGCTTTCTCGGCAGGGAGGGGCGGTCATGAGGCTCGTCGCCATGAAGCAGGCGCTCTCCCGGGCCCAGGGGCTCTGCGGCCGCGGGGCCGAGGGGGCGGTGGAGCTCCTCACCTTCAAGAAGGACCGCTCCGTGACGGTGACCGCCGCGGGCGGCACGGTGACCGTGGCCGAGCGGGGCTTCTCCTCCCAGGCCGTGGAGGTCCCTGCCGGCGCCGAGGCCCGCCGGGCCCTCCGCGACGCCTGCAAGCGGGAGTTCCCGAGGAGCAACAAGCTCTACATGCGCCCGTGAGACCGGGGCCCCTGTCCCATCACCCGGACACTTTTGTCCCAATGGTCGGGCACTTTTGTCCCACCTTGCGCAGGCGCCCGCAGATCATCAATCAAGAAACAGGATAAGTGACAGATGGGCCAGGCGCCTCTGCCACGCCCGGCCGGGCCCCGGTGCCGTCGGGATTTCTTGGGAAGGCGCCCGTCCTGATGCATGATGGAAGGCTGACACCCAAGCCCCTCCGAGCCACGAAAGCAGGGACGCCCATGGCAGAGTTCGTCTACCAGATGTACGAGGCCCGCAAGACCGCCGGCGACAAGGTCATCCTCGACGACGTGTCGCTCTCGTTCTTCCCCGGCGCCAAGATCGGCGTCGTGGGCCCCAACGGCATGGGCAAGTCCACGCTCCTCAAGGTCATGGCCGGCATCGAGGACGTCTCCAACGGCGAGGCCCGCCTCACCCCCGGCTACACCGTGGGCATCCTCGAGCAGGAGCCCAAGCTCGACGAGGACGCCACCGTCATCGAGAACATCCGCCAGGCCTTCGGCGATCTCCTGGCCAAGATCGACCGCTTCAACGAGATCGGCAACGAGATGGCCGAGCCCGACGCCGACTTCGACGCCCTCATGGCCGAGATGGGCACCCTGCAGGACCAGATCGACGCCTCCAACGGCTGGGACCTCGACTCCCAGCTCTCCCAGGCCATGGACGCCCTGCAGTGCCCCGACCCTGACACGCCGGTCTCCGTGCTCTCCGGCGGCGAGCGCCGCCGCGTGGCCCTCTGCCGCCTGCTGCTGGAGGCCCCCGACCTGCTCCTCCTCGACGAGCCCACCAACCACCTCGACGCCGAGAGCGTCCTCTGGCTCGAGCACTTCCTCCAGAACTACGAGGGCGCCGTGCTCGCCGTCACCCACGACCGCTACTTCCTCGACCACGTGGCCGAGTGGATCTGCGAGGTGGACCGCGGCCAGCTCTTCCCCTACAAGGGCAACTACTCCACCTACCTCGACACCAAGGCCGCCCGCATCGCCGCCCAGGGGACCCAGCAGGCGCGCCTGGCCAAGCGCATGAAGGCCGAGCTCGAGTGGGTGCGCTCCAGCCCGAGCGCCCGCCTCACCAAGAACAAGGCCCGACTCGAGCGCTACGAGCAGATGGAGGCCGAGGCCCGCAGCGCCAAGAAGCTGGACTTCGCCGAGATCCAGATCCCCGTGGGCCCGCGCCTGGGCGCCAAGGTCCTCGAGGTGGAGCACCTGGAGAAGGGCTTCGACGACGCCTCGGGCGAGCGCCGCGTCCTCATCGACGACCTCTCGTTCACCCTGCCGCGCAACGGCATCGTGGGCGTCATCGGCCCCAACGGCGTGGGCAAGACGACGCTGTTCAAGACCATCGTGGGCCTCGAGGAGCCCGACGCCGGCACCGTGGGGCTGGGCGAGAGCGTGAAGCTGTCCTACGTGGACCAGAACCGTGCCGGCATCGACCCCGACAAGACCGTGTGGGAGGTCGTCTCCGACGGCAACGACTTCATGATGGTGGGCGAGACCGAGGTGCCGAGCCGCGCCTACGTGGCCGCGTTCGGCTTCAAGGGCGCCGACCAGCAGAAGAAGGCCGGCGTGCTCTCCGGCGGCGAGCGCAACCGCCTGAACCTGGCCCTCACCCTCAAGCAGGGCGGCAACCTGCTGCTCCTGGACGAGCCCACCAACGACCTCGACGTCGAGACCCTCTCCAGCCTCGAGGCCGCGCTCCTCGACTTCCCCGGCTGCTCCGTGGTGATCAGCCACGACCGCATGTTCCTGGACCGCATCGCCACCCACATCCTGGCCTGGGAGGGCACGGACGAGGAGCCCGGCCACTGGCACTGGTTCGAGGGCAACTTCGAGAGCTACCAGAAGGACCGCGAGAGGCGCCTGGGCCCCGAGGCCAGCCGCCCGCATCGCATCCACCGCAAGCTCACCCGCGACTAGGGTCCCGCCCCCTGCCGCAGCCGCCCGTCCCGCCAGGCCCGTGCCGCCGAAGGTCGCGGCACGGGCCCGGTTCCTGTTTGGAAAAACCATGGTATTGTTGCATTGATATATAAAAATGCGACAAGGAGAAAACCATGAACATAGGTGCCGTGGCTGTGAGCCCCAACAAGGTGGCCCGAGACGCCGAGGAGAACTATCGCGGCGGTTTCTTTTGCTGCGAGGCCCTCATGCGGGCGGTCTGCGACAACTTCGACCTCGACGTGGCCGACGACGTGGTGGCCATGAGCTCGGCCATGGCCGTGGGCATGGGGCGCTCGGGCTGCGTGTGCGGGGCGCTCAACGGCGGGGTCATGGCCCTGGGCATGTTCTTTGGGCGTACGACCCCCGACGGCCCCGCGGACCCCAAGGTGCGCCGCGCCATGGCCCTCTCCAACGAGCTCCACGACTGGTTCCGGGCCAACAACGGCAAGAACGCCGTCTGCTGCCGTGTGCTCACCCGGGGCATGGACATGGCGGCCGGCGAGCACAGGGAGCAGTGCATCGCCCTCACGGGCCTCTGCGCCTGGAAGGTGGCCGACATCGTCTGCCGCGAGCTGGCCATCGAGAACCTCGACGGCTGAGGCCGGGCCGCTGGGGGCGGGCAGGGCGGCGGACGAGGCTGGGACAAAAGTGTCCGGGTGTTGGGACAAGGCGGGGCGGCAGTCTCTCCATTTTCTGTGCATTCTCGCGCAAAACGCGCAAAAATGCGCAATACTAGCCACAGTCACGCAAGAACCGGCGCCACAGCCGCACCTATCACCGGGAGGTCCCATGTCGGAGCACGCCCCGCTCGACGCCGCCGCAGCCGCGGAGGCCGCCTTCGCCCGCGCCCAGTCCCAGCCGTTCCCCGACGATGTCTTCACCGCGCCCCGGCTCAACTGGGCCGTCATCGGCTGCGGCGTCATCGCCAACCAGATGGCGGAGTCCCTCGCCCTCGCCGGCCGCCGCCTTGCCGGCGTGGCCAACCGCACGGCTTCCAAGGCCCACGCCTTCGCCGAGCGCCACGGCGTGCCCCGCGTCTACGAGACCGTCGAGGAGCTCTACGCCGACCCCGCCATCGACGCCGTCTACATCACCACGCCGCACAACACCCACATCGCCTACCTGCGCGACGCCCTCGCCGCCGGCAAGCACGTGCTCTGCGAGAAGGCCATCACCCTCAACTCCGCCGAGCTCGATGAGGCCCGCGCCCTCGCCGCCGAGAACGGCGTCCAGCTCATGGACGCCACCACCATCCTCCACATGCCCCTCTACCGGGAGCTCCGCCGCCGCGCGGATGCCGGCGAGTTCGGCCCGCTCAACCTCGTGCAGGTGAGCTTCGGGAGCTACAAGGAGTACGGCGACCTCACCAACCGCTTCTACAACCCCGGCCTGGCCGGCGGCGCCATGCTAGACATCGGCGTCTACGCCCTCACCTTCGCCCGCCTCTTCATGGAGAGCCAGCCCGACGAGCTCGTCTCCCTCGGCAACCTCGCGTCCACCGGCGTGGACGAGAAGGGCGGCATCGTCGCCCGCAACGCCGAGCAGCAGCTCGCCGTCGTCAGCCTCTCGCTCCACTCCAAGCAGCCCAAGCGCGGCGTGCTCTCCTTCGACCGCTGCTACATCCAGGTGGACGAGTACCCCCGCGCCGACAGCGCCAGGATCGTGTGGACCGAGGACGGCTCGGTGGAGGAGGTCGCGGCCGGCGAGGAGGCCTACGCCCTCTGCTACGAGATGGCCGACCTCGAGCGCGCCGTGGCCGGCGACGGGGACGCCCGCGCCCTCATCGGCTACGCGGCGGACGTCATGGACCTCATGACGTCCCTCCGTGCCGCCTGGGGCGTCGTGTACCCCGAGGAGCGGCAGGCGTGATCGCGCGGCAGCGCCTGGACCGGATCGTGGAGACGGTGAGCCGCAACGGGGCGGCCACCGTCCCCGAGCTGGCCGAGTCGTTTGGCATCAGCGAGTCGACCATCCGGCGCGACCTCGACAAGCTCGACTCCGCCGGGCGCCTGGTGAAGGTCCATGGCGGCGCCGTGTGCCTGGAGGACGAGCATGTGCGCCGCGAGCTGACCATCGGCGAGCGGGCGGACCTCCACACGGCCGAGAAGGCGCGCATCGCCCGGTACGCGGCATCGCTCATCGGCCCCGACGACCTCGTCTACATAGACGCCGGGACCACATGCCGCGTGCTCGTGGACCATATCGAGGAGACCCGCGCCTCCTATGTCACCAACTCGCTGGACAGCGCGGCGGCTCTCGCGGCCCGCGGGCTCTCGGTGGTGGTGCTCGGCGGCGAGGTCAAGCCCGCCACGGCGGCGCTCGTGGGGCCCGAGGCCGTGGAGACGCTGTCGCGCTATCGGTTCACCCTGGGGTTCTGGGGCGCCAACGGCGTGAGCCGCGAGTACGGGCTCACCACGGCCGAGCGGCTGGAGGCGCAGGTGAAGAGGCTCTCGATCGCGCGGGCCGAGCGGCCCTTCCTGTTGGCCGACCACACGAAGCTCGGCCGCGTGGGGCCGGTGGTGTTCGACCCGCTGGATGCGGCGACGGTCCTCACGGACGAGGTGCCGCCCGACTGGGCCGACGTCGCGACGGTCCGCGCCGTCTGACGGGGGGGGGGTCGCGGCCGGTGAGCCCCCGGCCGCTGCGCCCCACTCCTCCCACTCCCCTCTTCCACCTGAACGCGATTGAGGGCGACTCCCAACGCGCTTCTGCGCCGGAAGTCGCCCTCATCCGTTTTCAGGGGTCCGGAATCCGCCCCCAGGTGTGTTCAGGTGCCGAGAAGGGCGCCCCCAACCGCGTTCAGGTGGGGGAGGGGGTGGCGACGCCATGCGAGCCCGACCAACGTGACGGCGGCTCGACGGCGGGCGAGGTTGGGACAAAAGTGCCCGACCATTGGGACAAAAGTGTCCGGGTGGTGGGACGGTGGTGGGACGGGGGCGCGGCCGCTGAAACTGGTTCCAACGACCGCTCGCCGGAAGCAAACCGATTTACTGAGCTGAAAAAATCAACTCAACAGAACATATTCTGATAATCCGCCGCCTTTCGGGGGGATAGGCTTGCACCTGCGCTTATCCCAACAAAAACCGAGGATGCCCCCATCGATAAAAAGTCCGGGGCCTTGCGCCGCCACCGGTCCCGCGGGGCCGCCCGACCGTCCCCGTTATTGCTGAAAAACAAAGAGTCTGCTGGAGAAACGCCAGTTTATCGCCCAAATCTCCGCGCCGGATAAACTAGGATGCCAGTTAGCGAGATGCACGGATAAACCGATTTACGCACCGGCTTACCCGCGTCGTCGAATTCCTCCCGTGTCCGGACGCGGCCGCGGGGGAGCCCATGGGAAGCGCATCGCATCGACGTGTCCCGCCCGGCCGTCCGGGCCGGGACGGCCATCAGAGAGGAACCGTCAATGAAACCCAAAGAGCACAGGGTCTCCCTCGCCACCCGCCTGGGCTACGGCTCGGGCAACCTCGTGGGGTCCGGCGCCCTGGCCATCTCCAGCGCGTGGCTCGTCATCTTCTACACCCAGTACGCCGGCCTCACCATGCCCGAGGCCACCCTCATCTACTCGGCGGCCCTGCTCGTCGACACCTTCGCCAACCCCATCTGCGGCTTCGTCACCGACGCCTTCAACAACACCTGGCTCGGCCGCAGGTTCGGGCGTCGCCGCTTCTTCATCCTGCTCTCCATCCCGGTGCTCGGCATCCTGAACCCGCTCATGTGGGTGGTCGTGCCCAACGGCTTCGCCTACTACTTCGTGGTCTACGTGCTCTACAACCTCATGTACACCATGGTCATGATCCCCTACGACGCCCTACCGGCTGAGATGACCAGCGACTACAAGGAGCGCACCTATCTCTCCGGCCTCCGCGCCATCTTCGGCAAGGTGGCCAACTTCCTCACCGCCGCCCTGCCCGGCATCTTCTTCGTGGTCTTCGGCAACGACAACCCCATGGCCTTCTTCGTCCTCGGCTGCGCCTTCGGCGTCATGATGGCCGCCGCCATGACCTTCGTCTACATCACCACGTGGGAGCGCCCCGTGTCCGAGGAGACCATGGAGCGGGTTGCCAGCCCCGTCGAGGGCCTGAAGAAGCTCTTCATCGACATGTTCTCCACCCTGCGCATCAAGACCTTCCGCAACCTCCTCGGCATGTACCTGTTCGGCTTCGGCGCCGAGTGGCTCTTCAACTCCCTGTTCGCCTACTTCGTGATGTACGTGCTGTTCCTGCCTAAGGCCAACGCCAGCGCCTGGCAGTCCATGAGCTCGATCCTCCAGCTCGTCTCCACCCTCGTGGTCATGGGCATCGTGGCCAAGAAGGGCTTCCGCAAGCCCTACATGGTCGCCGAGGGCGTGGTCATCGCCGCGGCCGTCGCCTACGTGCTCTGCGGCGTCTTCGGCATCGACGCCGCCAGCGCGGCCGGGTTCGCCGGCATCACCGCCATCGTGGTGGTCTTCGGCCTGGGTACCGGCGCCGTCTACTACATCCCCTGGCAGGCCTACCTGTTCGTGGCCGACGTCGACGAGGTGGTCACCGGCCGCCGCCGCGAGGGCACCTTCTCGGCCGCCATGCACCTGTGCGGCAAGCTCATGAACTCCGCCGTGGTGGCCGTGCTCGGCATCGTCATGACCGCCTGCGGCTACATCTCCGGCACCTCCGGCGACGTGACCCAGCCCGCCACCGTCACCACCGGCGTCCTCGCCGTCATGCTCGTGGGCGTGGCCGGCCTCTCCGTCCTGGGCATCGTGGCCGCCAAGCTCATGAAGCTCGACCAGGAGACCGACACCGTCGTCCAGAACGAGTGCGCCCGCATCAAGGCCGGCGGCCGCATGGAGGACGTGGACCCCGAGGTCAAGCGCATCTGCGAGGAGCTGTCCGGCGTCCCCTACGAGCTGTGCTTCGGCCACAACACCATCGGCTATCACACCCCCGAGGAGACCGCCCGCATCAAGGCCGAGCTCCCGGCCCGCAAGCTCCTGTCGTTCGGCCTGTCCCCCGAGGACGCGGCCGAGGTGGCCGAGGGAACCTCCCACGACCCCGCGCCCGACCAGGCCGCCTAGGGGCCGCGAGGCCCACACCCACACCGCCTTGGGGGCGGGGCCTGCGGGTCCCGCCCCTTATCGAGAGAGAGGACCCTCCCATGGGCTGCAACGCCATCCTCGACCGCTACATCAGGCAGCTCATCGAGGACTCCACCCCCGAGGCCCCGGCCTGGAACATCGAGAAGATCCGGTCCGGCGCCCCCAACACCTGGAACTACATCGACGGGTGCATGATCAAGGCCCTCATCGAGCTCTACGAGATCACGGAGAGCCCCGGCTACCTCGCCTTCGCCGACAGCTACATCAGCTGGTTCGTGGCCGACGACGGTACCATCAAGCACTACGACCCCGAGGAGTACAACCTCGACAACGTCAACGCCGGCAAGACCCTCTACAAGCTCTTCGAGCTCACGGGCCGCGAGAAGTACCGCCTGGCCATGGACACCATCTACGGCCAGCTGGAGCGCCAGCCCCGCACCAAGGAGGGGAACTTCTGGCACAAGGCCATCTACCCCCACCAGGTGTGGCTCGACGGCCTCTACATGGCCCAGCCGTTCTACATGCAGTACGAGCTCGCCTTCCACGACCGCAGGGCCTGCTCCGACTCGTTCCACCAGTTCATGGTGGTGCGCGACCTCATGCGCGACGACCGCAACGGCCTCTACCACCACGCCTACGACTCGAGCCGCCGCCAGTTCTGGTGCGACCCGGTCACCGGGCTCTCCCAGAACTTCTGGCTGAGGGCCGAGGGGTGGTTCGCCATGGCCCTCGTGGACACCTGGGAGCTCATGCCCGCCTCCATGAGCTGGGAGCGCGACGTCCTGCGCCAGATGCTCCAGGATCTCATGGACTCCATGGAGCCCTACCGCGACCGCGAGACCGGCATGTGGCACCAGGTGATCAACCTGCCCGGCATAGCCCCCAACTACCTCGAGACCTCGGGTTCGGCCATCTTCGCCAACGCCCTCATGAAGGGGGCCCGCCTGGGCGTCCTCGACGCCCGCTGCTACGACCTGGGGCGGGAGACCTTCGACGGCATCTGCCGCACCTGCCTCTCGGAGGAGGACGGCGTGCTGTCCCTGGACAACATCTGCCTGGTGGCGGGCCTCGGCAACGAGGGTCACCGCGAGGGGACCTTCGACTACTACATGCGCGAGCCCGTGGTGCGAAACGACGCCAAGGGCGTGGCCCCGCTGGTGCTGGCCTACATCGAGACCATGCGCCACGACCGCCTCGCCGGCGCCTGCGACCCGGCGGGCCCCGCGGGGCCGTGCTCCTGCGACGACCCCTTCGGCGGCTACGTCGCCGGCGTGAACGGCGCCGGGCGGTGACGGGCCCGACGGCCGCCTCCCCGGCCGCCGCCCCCTGGCCGGTGACCCCGGGGGTCCGGCTCGCGGACGTGCCGGGCGCCACCCTCGAGGAGCGGGTGCTCCGCGCCGGCGACCTGGGGTTCTCCTGCGTGCAGCTGCCGAGCAAGCTCGTCTACGCCTCCTACGGCATCGACCGCACCGGCCTCACCCCGGGCCTGGCCCGGCACCTGGCGGACGTTGCGGCGCGCGCCGGCGTCTCGGTGGCCGTGCTCGGCTGCTACCGCAACCTCGCCCTGACCGAGGACGAGGGCCTCGGGAACGAGCTGGCCGAGTTCCGCGCCTGCGCGAGGTTCGCGTCCTGGCTCGGCGGGTGCGTCGTGGCCACGGAGTGCGGCCGGCCCAATCGGGAGAACGCCATCGGCCCCGACCGCCTGGGCGCCGCCGCCATGGACCGGCTCGCCCACGGCCTCGAGGGGGCGCTGGACGCCTGCGCGGCCTCGGGCGTGACCCTGGCCGTGGAGCCCGGGTTCAACGAGTGCGCCTGCTCCGCCGAGCGGTGCCACGAGCTCCTCGACCGCCTCGGCGGCCGGGGGCTCGCCGTGGTCTGGGACCCGGTGAGCCTGCTCCACCCGTTGGCGGTGGGGCGGGCGCCCGAGCTCTTCTCCCGGTTCATCGACCTGTGCGGCGACGCCGTGGTCGCGCTCCACGTGAAGGACCTCGAGGTGGTGGCCGACGAGGCGCGCCCCGAGTGGTGCGACGGCACGGGCCGGCGCATCGTGTGCCACGGCATCGGCGAGACCGGCGGGGTGGACCTCTCGCCCGTCCTGGAATGGGCGGCCGTGGCCAAGCCCTGGGTGCCGGCCATCGTGGAGAACGGCAGCCCGGACGGGCTCGCCGGCTGCCTGGCCCGGCTCCGGGGGTAGGGGCCCCGGCCGTTTCCGGCCTCGCCGCGCCCGCCCCTACGCTCTCGGCTATGATGAAAACCGATTTACCGCCGAAAGGGGAGCCCATGGCCGCAGCCAAGAAGAAACGGGTCACCATCACCGACATCGCCGAGCTCGCCGGGACCTCCAAGACCACGGTGAGCTTCTACCTCAACGGCAAGACCGACCGCATGGCCCCCGCCACCCAGGAGCGCATCCGGGCCGCCGTGGAGGCCACGGGCTACGTGCCCAACCCCCTGGCCCGCGGCATGAACGCCAAGTCGAGCCGGCTCGTGGGCGTGGTGGTCAACGACATCGCCAACGCGTTCTCGGGCCGCATCGTCCGCGGCGTCGAGCGGGTGTGCCACGAGGCCGGCTACCGGGTGCTCGTGAGCAGCTCCAACGACGACGTCGCCGAGGAGCGCGCCTACATCGACCGCCTGCTGGCGGTGGGGGTCGACGGCTTCATCGTGCAGCCCACGGCCCAGTTCCGCGAGGTGTCCCGCACCATCGAGGAGGCCGGCAAGGAGCTCGTGTTCTTCGACTCCAAGTTCTACGACCACGGCGGCAGCTGGGTGAAGACCGACAACTACGACGCCGTCCACGCGGCGGTCTCGTCCCTGGCGGGGGCCGGCTACGACCGCTTCCTGCTGGTGGGGGCCGCCCCTGAGCTCCTGAGCTCGCGCATCGAGCGCACGGGCGGCTTCGTGGACGCCATGGGGGCGGCCGGGGCGGACTACTCCTCCTACACGGTCCCCGACTCCGGCGTGGACGTGGGCGACCTCACCGCCTGGCTCGAGCGGAACGTGGACCCCGGCCGGCGCACCCTGGTCTTTGCCCCCAACTGCTGGGCGCTGCCCGACGTCTACGTGGCCATGCGCCCCTTCTACGACCTGATGCCCGGCACCGTGGGCCTGCTCGGCTTCGACAACCCCGACTGGGCCGCCGTGGCGAGCCCGGCCGTGAGCTGCATCGAGCAGCCCGCCTCCGAGGAGGGCGAGGCGGCCGCGAGGATCCTGCTCGACCTCATCGACGGCACCGACGCCGTGCCCCACCAGCAGGTGCTCCCGTGCTCGGTGATGTGGCGGGCCACGACCCTGCCCCCCATGGCCTAGCGGCCTCGACGGCCGCGGGAAAGAAAGGCCCCGGAGCGCGCGGACGTCCGCACGCTCCGGGGCCTTTCCCGTGGCCTGGGCAGGGGCTAGGCGCGCAGCTCGCGCACCTTGGCGACCACGGCCTCGTCCGTGGCGTTGGGGAAGAAGAGCTCGTCGAAGCGCTCGCCGGCCAGGGCGCCGCGCACGAGGTCGCGGTCGATGCCGTCGAGGAGCTCGGGGAACGGGCGGAAGTTGTTGGCGCGCACCGCGTCGAGGATCTTCTTGTTGCGCTGCTCGGGCTCGACGCGGTCGGCGGGGTAGCCGTTGCCGGAGCCGAAGGAGAAGAGCTTCTCGAAGGTGTAGGCAAGGTTGAGCTCCTGGCCCCAGCCGTTCTTGAGGGCGAAGGGGATGGCCACGGCGTTGCCGTCGTTGATCTGGGCAAAGGTGTAGGCGTCGAGCGGGTCCTCCACGTGGCCGCAGAGCACGCCGGGGAAGCTGTTGAGGGCGAGCATGGCGCCCTCGCCGGTGCCGCAGCCGGTCACCACGTAGTCGGCGGCGCCGCCGTTGAGCAGCACGGCGGCGAGGATGCCGTTCTGGACGTAGGTGAGCGGGGCGGAGCCCTCCTCGGCGTACATGCCGAAGTTGAGCACGGTGTGGCCGAGGGGCTCCACGACGTCGCGGAGGGCCTTCTCGATCATGGGGTTCTTGGCGTTCTGGGAGTTCTCGGTGATGAGGGCGATTCTCACGGTGGTTCCTTTCTGCTTGGGAGGGGAGGGAGGCGCGCGGTGCCGGGCGCGGCTGGGTGGAACACCCGGCACCGGGCGCGGACGGAAGGGCGCGTTCGGACGGCCAGGGGCGCGGCTAGGCGGGCTGCTTGCCGATGTAGGCGAGGATGCCGCCGTCGACGTAGAGGATGTGGCCGTTCACGAAGTCGCTGGCGTCGCTCGCCAGGAAGACCGCCGGGCCCATGAGGTCCTCCGGCGTGCCCCAGCGGCCGGCCGGGGTCTTGGAGACGATGAAGGCGTCGAAGGGGTGGCGGCTGCCGTCGGCCTGGCGCTCGCGCAGGGGCGCGGTCTGGGGCGTGGCGATGTAGCCGGGCCCGATGCCGTTGCACTGGATGTTGGCCTCGCCGAACTCGCTGCAGATGTTGCGGGTGAGCATCTTGAGGCCGCCCTTGGCCGCGGCGTAGGCGCTCACGGTCTCGCGGCCGAGCTCGCTCATCATGGAGCAGATGTTGATGATCTTGCCGTGACCCTTCTCGACCATGGCGGGGATGACGGCCTTGGCCATGATGAAGGGGGCGGTGAGGTCGGTGTCCACCACCTGGCGGAAGTCGGAGACGCTCATCTCCTCCATGGGGATGCGCTTGATGATGCCGGCGTTGTTCACCAGGATGTCGATGGTGCCGAGCTCGTCGGCCACCTTGGCCACGAGGTCGGCCACCTGGGCCTCGTCGCAGACGTCGGCGATGTAGCCGCGGGCGTCGATGCCGGCGGCGCGGTAGTCCTCGAGGGCCGCATCGAGGTGCTCCTGGCTGCGGCAGTTGAACGCCACCCTCGCCCCGGCCTGGGCCAGGGCGCTGGCGATGGCGAACCCGATGCCGTAGGCGGCGCCGGTGACGAGGGCGACCTTGCCCTCGAGGGAGAAGCTTCCCATGACGTCGAAGGGTCGGTCCATGGTGGTGCCTTTCTCACGGGCCCCGAAGGGCGGTTGACGGTGCCAGTGTGGGTTAGAAAACCGGTTTAGTCAAGAAGAAACGACGAGTACGTGGGGTTTCTTGACAGGATTTGCCGTTGAAACTGGTTCCAACGACCGTTCGCGGGGGAGTCTTGGCAAGAAAAGATGTAATACGGTTTACTTACCAGTGTGCCCGGAGGTCAAGGGAGCCGCGCCATGTCGGGGCGCGGGCCCCGTCCGGGCGGGCGGCGTCACCTGCAGCGCCGCCGGGCTCCACCGGGGGCCCTCCCGCGCGGCGATGTCGCACCCGAGGGCTCCCGTCCCCCTGTCCCGCTGTCCCATCACCCGGACACTTTTGTCCCAATGGTCGGGCACTTCTGTCCCATCGAGCCGAGAGGAAGCCGGCCCATGGAAACCGCCGATGTCGTCTGGATGCCCCGGAAAGCCACCGTCGCCTGGGCCTGCGCCCGCGCCGCCGTGGTGGAGGCCGGCCCCGGGGCCTTCTCGCTCCCGGTCCCGCGCCGCGTGCTGGTGAACGGCGAGGACCGCGGCCTCACCGACCGCGTGGTCGTCTACGTGGAGGGGCTCGAGCCGGGCACGCGCAACGTGGTGCGGCTGGAGCCCGTGGACGGGTCCGCGCCCTGGGAGGCCGTGGTGGAGACGCCGCCGGAGTCCGTGCGGCTCGACGTCCGCGACTTCGGGGCCGCGGGCGACGGCCGTCGCGACGACACCGGCTCAATCCAGGCGGCCGTGGCCTGCTGCGCCGAGGGCGGCACCGTGGAGGTGCCGGCGGGGCGTTACCGGGTGTCGAGCCTGTGGTTCAAGGACGGCGTCTCCCTCCACCTGGCCCAGGGGGCCGAGCTCCTGGCCGTCTACGACCGGGAGGGGCGGGCGTTCCTCCCTCCCAGCCAGGCCCGCACCGACGACGGCGCCCCGTACCCGCTCGGCACCTGGGAGGGGGAGTCCTGCGCCATGTTCGCCGCCGTCGTGAACGCCGTGGGGGTCCGCGACGCCTGCGTCTACGGCCCCGGCACGGTGGACGGCCGGGCCACCGCCGACACCTGGTGGCACGACCCCAAGCGCATCCGGGTGGCCGCCCGGCCCCGCCTCGTCTTTTTCGAGGGGTGCGAGCGGGTGGCCCTGGTCGGCTGCACCCTCAGGGACAGCCCCAGCTGGAACGTGCACCCGGTGCTCTGCCGCGACGCGAGGTTCCTCTGCCTCGCACTGAAGGGCCCGGCCGACTCCCCCAACACCGACGGGGTCAACCCCGAGAGCTGCACGGGCGTGCTGGTCTCGGGGTGCGAGTTCTCCGTGGGCGACGACTGCGTGGCCATCAAGAGCGGCAAGCTCTCCATGGAGCGCCCGGTGCGCCCGCCCTGCACGGCCGTGCGCGTGACCCACTGCTCCATGCACGACGGCCACGGGGCCGTGGTCATCGGCAGCGAGACGGCCGGGGGCGTCTCCGACGTGGTGGTGGAGGACTGTGTCTTCACCCGGACCGACCGGGGCCTGCGGGTGAAGACGAGGAGGGGCCGCGGCCGGGACTCGCTGGTGACCTCCGTCGTCTTCAGGCGCATCGCCATGGAGGGGGTGGGGGTGCCGTTCGTGGTGAACGCCTTCTACAACTGCGACCCCGACGGCATGGAGGCCTGGGTCCAGGACCGCTCGTGCCGGCCGGTGGACGCCACGACGCCCCGCCTGGGCCCCTTCACGTTCGAGGACATCGCCGTGCGCGGCGCCCGGTGGTGCGCCGCCTGGGTGGCGGGCCTCCCGGAGGACCCCGTGGACCGGCTCGTGTTCCGCCGGGTGTCGGTGGCCTTTGACGACGACCCCGACGAGGGGGCGCCGGCCATGGCGGGCGGCGTGGACGCCCTCTCCCGGGGAGGGCTCGTGGTCTCGGGGGTGCGGCTCCTGGACTGCGACGACGTGGTGCTCTCGGGGGTGGACGGGCCGCTCCTGACGGTGGACGGCGTCGAGGTGCCGGCGGGGGACGGGTTGCGACGGGCCCGGTAGGCCATGGCAAAGGGCACTTCTTTTCAAGGGAATTGAAGAGTATATTCAGGTCAATTCAAGATTGACCTGAACGTGGGCCGCGGCCCGTTGGAGGCGGCCCCTGCCCCTTGAGGAGGAGCCTGCCATGGTAAAGCCGTCGTTCGGCCGGCGCGGACGCAAGTTGCTGCTCGCCGCCCTTCTCGCCCTGTCGGTGGCCGTCCCTGCCCCGGTGGCGCGGGCCTTTGCCGAGGGGGTAGACGGCCTGTGGGCCCAGGCGGCCCAGGACGGCCGCGCCTGGTCCGCGGCGGGCGACCTCAAGGTGGCGGGCGGCGTCGAGGGCGTCGACTGGCGGCTCGACGGCACGGTGCTCCACGTGACGGGCCCCGCGCCGCTGACCCTGGCCAACGCCGACGGCGTGGCCACCTCCGCCACCACGGTGCGCGTGGATCCCGGCGTGGCGGCCGACCTCACCCTGGCCGGGGTCCACATCGCCTCTGCCGCGGCCTGCCCCATCGACGTGGCCACCAACCTCTACGGCACGGCCGACGGCAGCCGGGCCGCCCGTGGGTCCCAGATCGTGGCCCCCACCTCCCTCTACCTCAAGGTCGCCGACGGCACCGAGAACAGCCTCACGGTGACCGCCGGTGGCTCCATCTACGCCGGCATCCGCTGCGGCGAGGGCTCCTCGCTCGTGGTCGACGACGGGCGCGACAACCGCGACGCGTCGGGCGCCATGGCCCGGGTGGAGGGAGACAAGGTGGTGGCCGACATCGTCCTGTCCGACGGCACCGCGGTGGGGGCCGGGTCCCACGCCTCGGCCCTCGACAGCGACGACCCCGGGTACCTCGAGGTCCACGGCGGGGGTCAGGGCTCGGGCATCGGCGGCTCCTCCTACGAGGACGGCGGCACCCTCACCTTCAACGGCGGGCGCCTCAAGGTGGACGTCTACGGGTGGAACTTCTCCGGCGAGGGTGGTGCGAGCTACTCGGCCGGCATCGGCGCCGGCGGCGAGGCCAACGGCACCGCCACGGCCATGACCTTCAACGGGGGCACCATCGAGACCCATGGCAGCCTCCACGGGGCCGGCATCGGCGCCGGTCACAGCGACAGTTCCGGCTACGGGGCCATGCTCCCCGACGCCATCCCCACGCCCCGCCTGGGCCGCGGCGTGACCTACGCCGGCGACATCAACATCAACGGCGGCTTCATCGAGTCGTTCGGCGGGTGGCACGGGGGCGCCTTCGGCAGCGCGTGCTGGTCCACCAACGCCGGCCACACCGTCACCGTCACCGGCGGCACCCTCATCCCCCACCACGGAACCGGTGGCGGCGGGGCCCACTCCGACGGCGGCCGCTACAACGTCTTCCCCGACATCGGCGGGTCCGGCGGCTTCGTGGTGATCTCCGGCGGGTCGGTGTTCTGCACCGACCCCGTCCGCTACTTCCTGGGCATCGGCGACACCGCCTGGAGCAACGACGCCGGCATGGCCCCGGGCTACAACACCGGCGACCCCAACGACCCCAACAAGGTCTTCATGGTCACCATAGACCTGTCGGCCGAGATCAAGCATGTGAACGCGGACGGCACCGTGGTGGGAGGCGACAACCTCATCCACGACTGGGAGCTCCTGGTGGCCGGCCAGCGCTACGACTACGGCGCGCCCCACCGCTTCTACGACGGCAAGCTCTACCTGTGGCTGCCCAAGCAGGCTACCTCCGAGCAGGTCACGGTCAACCTCTCCTACGTCGACGAGAACGGCGACGTACAGAAGGTCAACCCGCTTTTCAGAAACCCCGGCCAGGAGGACACCCTCAAGCGCTACGTGGACTTCGAGCTGCCGGCCTCCTACACCGACAAGCTTGTGAAGCCCTACGACGGCTTGCCCTTCGAGCCCTACGACATCGGTGGGGCGGGGAACTCCATCACCACCGACGAGACCCTGCCCAAGACCCTCTCGGACCCCGACAAGGTCACCTACAAGTACCAGGTCTACACCGGGCGCGACGGCGAGCCCGTGGGCCCCGAGGTGTCGGAGGACGGCGGCCTGCCCTCCGACGAGGGCGTCATGCGCCTCACCATGACCTCCACCCAGTTCTCCGACAACCCCGACCCCATCTACGCCGACTTCAAGGAGAACTACTGGGGCCACAGGGCCGTGGGCTGGTGCGAGATCACCCCGGTGCCCTCCCGGGTGGCCCTCGTGGAGGCGCAGTGGGTGACCGACGGCGCGCCCGGCTCGGACGGCCACGACGCCCGCCAGGCCATCAAGGTGGCGGCCGACATCTCCGGCGGCTTCTTCGACGACGACCCCGAGCGCCCCGTGGCCGAGACCTGCAAGGCCCCGGAGGGCAAGGTCCAGCTCTATGTGGACGGCGAGGCCGTGGGGGAGCCCGTGGAGCTTCTCTTTGAGCCCGAGGTAGTGGACGGCGCCCGTTCTGTGACGCTGCCCCAGAACGCCTGGAGCGTGGACAACGGCGCCGGGGGCAGCACCACCCGCTTCGAGTACACCTTCGTGCCCGCCGAGCAGGACGTCCTCGTGCCCACGGCCACCGACGACCGTGAGCACGAGGTCACCGTGCGCTACCTGCCCTCGAAGAACTACCTGGCCAGCGCCAACCCCACCGAGGACGACGGCGTCCCCTCCGCCACGGTGCGCATCGACCCCGTGGACCCCGGGGCGAAGGTGGATCCGGTCCCCGGCGACCCCGACGACCCCGACGACCCGGCCAACCACCTGGTGGTGGAGCAGGACAAGCCCGAGGCGGGCGACGACGGAAACCTCCTGGTGGAGGGGACCGTGACCACGGTCTTCCGGGCCCCCACCGAAGACGACCCCCATCCCGGCCGCGTGGAGCTCAAGCTCTCCACCGCCAGCTCCGCGCCGGTGAGGGTCACGGCCTCGGACGGGTCGGTCTTCACGGCCCAGGTCGTATGCGACGAGGACGGCGTGCCGGTGCGCGACGAGGCCGGCCGCATCACCGTGACCCTCGACCCCGAGGCGGTGGGCAAGGGCAACCTCACCATCGTGCAGGAGCCCAACGGCGCCTATGTGGGCACCACCTTCTCCTTCGAGGTGACGGTGCTGCCCGACGCGTCGGTGGAGCCGGCTCCCGCCGTGGCCAAGGCCGTGGTCAACCTCACCCACCCCGACGGCCCCACCCGCCCCGGCGACCGGCTCCGCTACACCGTCACGGCCTCCAACGGGGCCGCGGGCTCGGCCTGGACCGACGTCGTGGTCACTGACGCCCTGCCCTCCTGCCTCGAGCTCGACGGCGGCTCGGTCCACCTGACCAACGGCGCCGACCTCCTGGACGTCGACGGGCGGCCCGCCGAGGGCGACGGGCCCCTCGCGCCGGGCCGGTGGCGCCTCTCGGCCCCCGGCGCCGACGGCAGGGCGGTGCTCGAGGTCGCCTGCGGGACGGTGTACGGCGGGTCGTCCGCCACGGTGACCTTCGAGTGCGTCGTGGCCGACGACGCCGTCGGTCGCGACGCGGCCGCCGCGGACCTCTCCAACAGCGCCTCGGCCACGGGCACCCGGCCCAACCCCGACCAGAGCGAGGGGGCTCCCCCCACGGTGGGGCCCGTGGAGCCGGACGACGCCCCGGCGGTGACGCCCCCCGGCGGCGGGCAGGTGGTCCCGGGCAAGCCGGCCGACGGCGCCCTCGCCTCCCGGAAGACCGTCGAGAACCTGAGCCGTCCCGCCCAGGCGGGGCGCACCCTGGTGGGCGACCGCCTGCGCTACACGGTGGAGGTATCCCTCGGCGGCTCCCCGGCCACCCGGGTGGACGACGTGCGGGCGGCCGACCCGCTCCCCGCGGGCATCGAGCCGGTGCCGGGCACCGTGCGCCTCACCACCCCCGACGGCCGCGAGCTGACGGTGGACGACGGGTGCTACGACGCCCAGACCCGCATCCTCGCCCTGCACTGCGGGGAGCTCTGGGGCGGCGAGTCGCTCACCGTGACCTTCGAGGCCGTGGTGGGGGCCTCCGCCCTGGGTTCCGACGGTGCCAACGTGGCCTACGTGGGCGCCTCCGTGCCCCAGGCCCCAAGCGACCCCGACGCCCCCGTCCCGGGCACCGCCGTGGACCCCGACGACCTCCCGTCCCTCGACCCCGACGCGCCCGACGACCCTGACGACCCCGGTGTCGTGGAGGTCGCCACCCCGCCGGCTACCCCGCCCCTGATCCTGGGGTCCGACCCGGCCCCGGAGGATGTGGTGGTGACCAAGGAGGCCGAGAACCTCGACCGCTCCGACGGCACCACCCGGGTGGGCGACACCGTCCGCTACCGGCTCTCGCTCTCCCTCCGCCAGGAGGGGTCGGCCCTCATGGGCGCGGTGCTGCGCGACGACGTCCCCCGGGGCCTCGAGCCGGTCTCGGGCTCGATCCGCCTCCTGGGCCCCGACGGTGCCGACACCGCCGTGGGCGACCGGTGCTACGACCCGTGGAGCAGGACCCTGGCGGTCTCGGTGGGCACCGTCTGCGGCCCCCAGACCGTGACCCTCGTCTTCGACGCCCTGGTGACCCCCGACGCCGCGGGCCGCGACATCGGCAACGTCGCCATCGCCTACGGGGAGATGCCCTCCCAGGTGTCGCTGCCCCTGTCGGGCCCCGACCGGGGCGAGCCGTTCTCGCCCGCGGGCGGGTGGGGCCTCTACGAGCGCACCCACCCGCGCTACGGCAGCGACACCGTCTGGCCTGCGGGGGCGGGCCCCGACGGCGGCGTCCTTCCGGCCGACCGCGAGCTGCCCTCCACCGGCTCCGACGGCCGGCGGGCCATCGTCTCGCGCCACCCCCTCGGCCTCCTGCCCGTGACCGGCGACGGGCCGGCGGTGGCCGGGGCCCTGGCCCTGGCGGCGTCCGCGGCGTCTGCGCTTCTCGGCCTCGTCCGGCGGCGCCGCCCCTAGGCGGCGGCTGTGGCGGGCGCCCCCGGTCGGACCCCGTGCCGGCCGGGGGCGCCTTCTTGTCTCGGGGCCGCCGGGGGTGGGCCCGGGCGGCCCTGCAACGGAGAAGGGCGCCCCCGGGCCGACGGGTTCGGTCAGGGGGCGCCCTCGGGCGAAATCTTGTCAGGGGCCGGGTCGACGCGGCCCGGCCCCGGCGGCCGGCCTACTCCTCGCCGGTCACGCTCTCGGAGACCTCGGCGTAGCGGTTGCCGTTCTCGTCGGTGCCCACGGTGAGGTTCTCCTCGACGACGCGGTCCTCGGCGCCGTCGACGGCCTTGGCCACCGCGGGGTCGCCGTAGCTGCCCTCGACGTCGTAGTTGGGCTTGATGGAGGCCTCCATGGAGTGGGTCTCGTTCTCCAGGGCCCCCTCGCGGATGACGTCGTCCACCAGGGTCTTCTCGGCCTTCTCGGCGTTCATGTGCTCGGACATCGCGTCCCCTTTCTCCGGCGCCCCTGCGGGGCTGCCCTTGCTTTGCAAAAGACCCTGTTCCCCGAGGGGCCGGTCCCTTGAATCGGCGTCGCGGCCCGCCACGGGACACCCATGGGACGCGCCCCGGGTGTAGGGTCCGGGGGTGGGCGGGTAGGAACCTGATGTCCTGTGAGAACGCGAACGAACGAAGGCGACCGCACCCCATGGCAAGCACCCGCACCGACGAGAAACCCACTGCCGAGAAACCCGCAGGCAAGACCGGCCGCGTCCCGGTGTCCGGTGCCTCCCGGGGCCCCTCCGGCGAGAATATCCCCTACGCGCCCTCCGACGAGCGCGATCGCAACGCCGTCGTCGTGCGCTGCGGCGCCGTGGGCATCGTGGCCAACGTGGCGCTCGCCGCGGCCAAGGCGGCCATCGGCTTCGCGTCCAACTCCCTCGCCATCGTGCTCGACGCCGTGAACAGCCTCACCGACGCCGTCTCCTCGGTGGTCACCATCGTCGGCGTGAAGCTCGCCGCCCGCCCGGCCGACAGGGAGCACCCCATGGGCTACGGCCGCGTGGAGTACCTCTCGGCGCTCCTCGTGGCGGCGGCCGTGTTCGCCACGGGCGTCATTACCCTGCGCGACTCCATCCTCAAGATCCTGCACCCCACCCTGTCCACCTACGACTGGGTGGCCGTCGTGGTCATCGTCCTGTCCATCGCCGTCAAGGTGTGGCTGGGCCTCTACACACGCGGCAAGGCCCGGGAGACCCGCTCCGACGCCCTGGACGCCTCGGGCGTGGACGCCCTGTTCGACGCCCTCGTCACCGGGGCCACCCTCGTCGGCATCGCCGTGACCATGCTCTGGCACGTCACCATCGACGGCTGGATCTCTGCGCTCATCTCCGTCGTGGTGGCCAAGAGCGGCTGGGACATGCTGCGGGACATCGTGAGCGAGATCCTCGGCGAGCGCATCGACCCCAAGCTCGCCAAGGGCCTGCGCGCCGAGATCGCGTCGTTCCCGCCGGTCATCGGCGCCCACGACCTGTTCCTGGACTCCTTCGGCCCCAACGAGATGATCGGCTCCGTGCACCTGGAGGTGCCGGCCAACATGACGGCCATGGAGATCGACACGCTCTCGCGCAAGATCTCGGACCGCGTGTACCGCGAGCACAACATCATCCTCACCTGCGGCGTCTACGGCGCCGACCCCGAGGACCCGGAGTGGAAGAAGTTCAACGACTCCATCCGTGCCGAGGTCATGGCCCACGAGGGGGTGCTGTCCATGCACGGGCTCTATGTGGACCACGACCACAACCGCGTGGTCTTCGACGTGGTGCGCGACTTCTCGGTCACCGACGTCGCGGCGTTCAAGGGGCGCATCATCGACGACCTCGAGAAGCGCCACCCCGACTACACCTTCACGGTCCATGTGGACGTAGACTACGCGGAGTGACCGTTTCGTCCCGGGAGGTGCCATGGCCGCCTACAAGGCCAAGCAGATGATCGTGATGCGCCGCGACCTCAAGATGCGCAAGGGAAAGATCGCGGCCCAGGCGGGCCACGCCTGCGTGGACGCCGTGCTCAAGGCCCTTGCGGCCCACAGGTCCCAGGGTCTGGCGGCAGCGCTGGCAGACGACGGCGAGCCGGTCTTCGCCGCCGGTGACGACTCCGCCCTGGCGGCGTGGTTCTCGGCCGGCGTGGCCAAGGTGTGCGTCTACGTGGACGGCGAGGAGGCCCTGCTCGACGTGGCCGAGCAGGGCATGGACCGGGGCTTCGTCGTCTCCCTCGTGAGGGACGCCGGCATCACCGAGTTCCACGGCGAGCCCACCTACACCTGCCTCGCCTTTGAGCCGCTCTTCCCCGAGCAGGTGGACCCCATCACCGGCGACCTGCCGCTCTACTAGGAGGGGCGCCGTGCTGCGGCTGATCGTCTCGCCGGCCAAGGGGATGGCCGTGTGCGAGGGACCGCTGCCATTGGCAGAGCCGGCGTTCCTGCCCGAGGCCGAGCGGCTCACGGGGGACCTGCGGGCCATGGGCCGCGGGGAGCTCCAGCGGCTCTGGAAGACCTCGGACGCCCTCACCGGGAAGGCCCTGGACACCCTCGAAGCGTGGGGGCCGGACGGTCGTGCCCCGGCGGTCCTGGCCTATCGCGGCATCCAGTACACGCGCATGGCCCCGTCGGTCATGACCGACGGGGAGCTCGCGTACCTCCAGGGGCACCTGCGCATACTCTCCGGCCTGTACGGGGTGCTGCGTCCCTTTGACGCCGTGGCGCCCTATCGGCTGGAGATGGGGGCGCGCCTTGCCGCGGGGGCCGGCTGGGGCGGTTCCGGCTGCCGGGACCTCTACGGCTTCTGGGGCCCGCGGCTGGCCCGGTCCCTCTTTCCGGAGGGGGAGGGGCTGCTCGTGAACGTGGCCTCCAAGGAGTACGCCCGGGCCGTGCTGCCGTGGCTGGCGGCAGGCGTACGCTGTGTGACCTGCCTCTTTGGCACCGTGGCCGATGACGGCCGGTGGGTGCAGCGGGCCACGGCCGCCAAGGAGGCCCGGGGTACCTTCGTGCGGTGGTGCGCCGAGCAGGGCGTGGGGTCGGAGGAGGGCCTTGCGGCCTTCGACCGCGGCGGGTACGCGCTGGACGCCGACCGGAGCGCAGACGACGGCACGACGCTGGTGTTCACGCGGCGGTAGGCGGGGGGCCGGTCGGCGGGTAGGCGCGAGCGGCGAGGCATGGCGCCTCTCGGCACCCGTAAAACCTTCTGTGGGCGGCCCCGGCGCCTCTCGGCACCCGTAGAACGTTCTGCGGGTACTTTTCCACCCGTAGAAGCTTCTGCGGGTGGTCCCGGCGCCCCTCGGCACCCGTAAAACCTTCTGTGGGTACTTTCGGCGCCTCTCGGCACCCGTAGAACGTTCTGCGGGCATTTCTTCGCCCGGTCCGGACGGGACGGCAATGGGCCCGACCGGCGGCCTGCTCCGCGGCCCTGGGGCGACGGCCCGTCCCCACCCCAGGGCCCCTCCTTTCCTCGGGTCTTACGCGAGGGCCGCTCAGGATCGCGACCCATCGGCAAATGGATGGTATTATTAGACAAGAAATGTTTCCCCGGCAGGAAGGCATGCCCATGGGCGAGGACAGGGTCTCTGACTTTGCTAGGCGCTACCTTGATTCTCAAGGACGGGTGACGTCCATTCCCGCAAAGCGGGCGATGAAGGAGGCCCTTGTCGCTTGGGCGGCGAGGAGGTTCGAGCCGGGCCGCCCTTATTCCGAATCCCAGGTCAACGAGGTGCTCGCCCCAGTGATGGAAGACTACGTGTGGCTTCGCCGCATGCTGGTCGACGGGGGCTATCTGATTCGCGACGACCGCGGGACGGCATACCGCCTCGCCGGGCCCCGGAGCGAGGCGGCGAATCGCTAGGGCCTACACCAGCTGCTTGCGGTGCAGCCCCTCAAAGAGCGCCACGCCCGCCGCCGCAACGAGCACCAACCCGCAGAACAGGCCGCGGTAGCCCACCATGGGCACGATGAGGCCGAAGATGACCGGCGCCACGCCGCAGGCGAGGTCGCCCATCATGTAGAAGGTGGCGTTGGCCACGGTGTAGCGGCTGCGGTCCAGGTGCTGGGTGGCCATGGCGAGCCCCGTGGGCTGGATGGCGCCCATGCCGTAGCCGATGAGGGCCGCGGCCACCAGCAGGGCCGCGCCGTTGGCCGCCATGCCCATGACGACGATGCCGGCGCCCATGGCCACGAAGCCGGGCACGAGCAGCGGGGCCGGGCCGCGGGTGTCGAGGAGCTTGGCCGTCATGGGCCTGGTGGCAAGCATGGTGAGGGCGTAGACCACGAAGAAGACGCTGGCCGCCCCCATGAGGCCTGCCTGGCTCGCAAAGGGGTCGAGGTAGGTGGAGACGGCCCCGTAGATCAGGTAGCCCACAAAGGCCACGGCGCCCACGGGCAGGGCCGAGCACTCCAGGAACCGGGCCAGGGGCCGGGGCGTGGCCAGGAGACGGACCCCTGCGGGATCGAAGTCCACGGAGGGCGCCCCCGGCTCGAGGGAGTCCACATCCTCCAGGGCCGTGGCCTCCCGGGCCTTGTCGGCGGGGAGGGGGCCGGTCAGGGCCGTGGCGGCCATGGCCACGGCGGCCAGCCCCGCGGCCACCATGAACAGCAGGTCGCTGGCGGGGCCGGCGGAGAGCACCATGCCCAGGAGCGGTCCCACGGCCGAGGCCAGGGTTACCGACAGCATGAAGTAGCCCATGCCCTCCCCGTGGCGCCTCTCGGGCAGGTCGGCCGACGCGATGGAGGTCACCGTGGTGGAGGCCACGCCGTAGCACAGGCCGTGGACCAGCCGGATCGCCAGGATCGCGTCGAGGGTGCCGGCGGCTAGGTAGAGCAGGCTCGAGGCGCAGGTGAGGCCCAGGCCCACCAGGGTCGTCGCCCGGAGGCCCAGGCGGTCGGTGACGGGGCCGCCGAGGAACCGCGCGGCCAGGCAGCCGATGGTGAAGATGCCGCAGGCGGCCGAGGCGGACGCCACGTCGGCTCCGTACCGGTCCATGCAGTAGGCGCACATGACCACCGAGAGCACGAAGAGGTTCGCGCGCAGGGCGAACGACGCCACGAACCCGAGGGCGAAGGAGCGGGTGAGGATGGGCTCCTGCTGGGTGGCGGCGTTCTGGAGGCGGGGGAGGGCAAGGACGTGGGAAACGCTGGGCAACACGGACGAACTCCTTCTGGGTCGATGGGAGCCCCATGGTGAACGGTCCTTGCATATGATGGAATAGATGGTATATAGAAGTAGTATTTACAAAACGTAAAAGGAGGCGGGATGGACGAGACCCGGGTCGAGGCGTTCTTGCAGGCGGTGTCCACGGGGAGCTTCTCGGCGGCCGCCCGGGCCATGGGCTACACCCCCGCCGGGGTCCTACGCCTGGTCGACGCCCTGGAGTCGGAGCTGGGGGTCACCCTCCTGGAGCGCACGAGCCGCGGCGTGGTACCCACCAGGGCCGGCGAGGCCCTGGTGCCCGACCTGCGGGAGCTCACGGTGCTCTCCGGCCGCGTGAAGGGCCTCGCGGCAGAGATAGCCTCCCCCGACCGCGGCACCGTGCGCCTGGGCAGCGCCCGCTCCCTGGCGGCCCACTGGCTCGCCCCCGCCATCGCGCGGTTCGGCGACCGCCATCCCGGCGTCACCGTGCAGCTCAGGGAGGGCGCCACGCCGGAGCTCGCCCGATGGCTCACGGCCCGCGAGGTCGACGTGTGCGTGGGTGGCCCCCAGCAGGGCAGGAGCTGGACCTACCTGGGGGAGAGCCGCTATGTGGCCCTCGTGCCCCGCGAGCACCCCTTCGCCCGCCGGCCGTTCCTGCACCTCTCGGACTTCGACCGCGAGCCCCTGGTGCAGATTCGCCCCGGCCGCGGCACCGACACGGCCCGCCTCATGGCCGAGGAGGGGGTGGAGCCGGACGTCCGCTTCTCCACCGCCGACATCGAGACGGCCAAGGCCATGGTGGGGGCGGGCATAGGCATCTGCCTCACCATCGACCTCGCCGGTCCCGTGGAGGCCTTCGGGGCCGTGATGGTGCCCATGGCGGCCATCGACCCGTTCCGGTTCGGGGTGGTGCACCGCGGGGAGGGGAGCCTCTCCGCCGCCACCACGGCCTTTGTGGAGGAGCTCGTCTCCCTCGGTGCCTGACCCCGGGGCCTTTTGGGTCGCCGCCGGGTGCTGTCGGGCCCCTTTCCGCACCTGAACGCGGTTGGGGGCGACCCCCGGCACGCCCGTGTGCCAGAAGTCGCCCCCAACCGCGTTCAGGGATGCCGAATCCGCCCTCGATCGCATTCAGGTGCGGAGAGGGTCGCCCTCAGATGCGTTCAGGTGCCGAGGATGTGCCGGGGATGTGCCGGGAGGGTGCCAGGAAGGTGCCGTGGCCCCCGACCCCCGGCACCCGCCGTCAGATCCGCCTCGCCCGGTGGAGCGCCTCGAAGGCGCCCAGCCCCGCGGCGGCCACGGCCACGAGGCCCAGGAAGAGGCCTCGGTAGCCCACGGCGGGCACGATGAGGCCGAAGACGATGGGTGCCACCCCCACCGCGAGGTCGCTCATCATGTAGAACGTCGCGTTTGCCACGGTGTAGCGGCTTCGTTCCAGGTGCTGCGTGGCCAGGGCCAGGCCCGTGGGCTGGATGGCGCCCAGGCCGTAGCCGATGAGCGCGGCCGCCACCAGGAGCTCGACGCCGTTGGTCGAGAGGCCCATGAGACCGATGCCCGCGCCCAGGGCCACGAAGCCGGGCACCATCAGGGGCACGGGGCCGTGGCGGTCGAGGATCTTGGCCGTGAAGGGCCGCGAGGCGAGCATCGACGCCGCGTAGGCGAGGAAGAAGAAGCCGGCGGCGCCCATGAGGTGGGTCTGCTGGGCGAAGGGGTCGAGATAGGCGGACACCGCGCCGTACACTAGGTAGCTGATGAAGATGACGGCGCCCACGGGCAGCACGGAGAGCTCGAGGAACCGTGCGAGGCCCGGGGGCGTTGGCAGCAGGCGCACGCCGTCGGGGGAGAAGTCCACCTCGGGGGTGTCGGGCTCCAGCGACGCGAGGTCCTCAAGCTCGCGGCCCAGCTCCTCCTGACCGGCGGTGGGGTCGCAGAGCAGCGTGGCCACGAACCCGGCCACGGCGAGACCGGCGGCGAGCAGGAGCAGCGCCGTGTAGTTGGCGCTGCCCATGAGGGCGATGCCCACGAGCGGGCCCACGGCCGACGCCAGGGTCACGGAGAGCATGAAATAGCCCATACCCTCGCCGTGGCGCTCCTCGGGCACCTGCGCCGACGCCATGGACGTCACCGTGGTGGAGGCCACGCCGTAGAAGAGCCCGTGGCAGAGGCGGATGGCGATGACGGTGTAGATGTCGCCCGCCACGAGGTAGAGGAGGGACGAGCCCGCCGTGAGGGCGAAGCCCAGGAGGGTGGTGGGGACAAGGCCGAGGCGGTCCGTGACGGGGCCGCCGAGGAACCGCGCCCCCAGGCAGCCGATGGTGAAGATGCCGGTGGCGAGCGACGCCGTGGCGATGTCGGCGCCGTAGCGCTCCATGCAGTAGGCCGTCATGATGACCGACAGCACGTAGAGGTTGCAGCGCAGCGCGAACGATGCCGCGAACCCCCATCCGAAGCTGCGGGTGAGGATGGGGCGGCGGGCGTCCTGCTCGGCGGGCAGGGCGATGGATGTGTGGTGTGCCAAGGGGACCAGACCTAACGACGCGGCGATGACGGCGAGGTAGGTACCCCATTTTTTGGTATGAGCGTTCGTACGGAATATTGGAGGGGCTTTCACGGACCGTGAAAGCCCCTCCATGCGCCTGAAAGCCGTCAAGGACTTTCAGGCGCAGTCCCTTTCCTCCCTCTGCGCCTCTCCGTTCGCCCCTTGAAACCGACCGTTCGCGAGCGGCCGCCCTGGCGGGTGTCGACTCTTACGTAAGGGCAATTTTTAACGTTTTCCTTACTTCATAAAGTGAGCGCCGCCGCCCTTTGCGCCGTTGGGCCCAGCGCCCGGTCCCGCTGTAGGGAGGAGCATCGATGGAGCAGGCGACTGCTGAGGTCCCCAGCGTCATTCGAGCGAAAAAGAAAGCCCTAGACCGGCAATTCTTTAAGAAGGGCCTGGTTCTGGGCCTGGCCTCCGGCATGACCTACGGCTTGTACAGCGCGTTTATCACCGTGGCCCAGAACCAGCCCCAGTGGCCGGCCATGGGCGCCGGCATCGTGGCCACCAGCTTCTTGGCTATGTTCATTCTTCCCACCATAGCATCGGCCGTCAACGACACAGCGAGTGCCCTCTGGGCCCTGGCCGTCACCGCCAGGCAGGGCAAGCTCTCCGACTTTGCCAAGACGGTGCGTTCCAGGCCCGGCCTCATCATGGTCGCCGCGGCCCTCGTGGGCGGTCCCTTGGCCACCACGGCCTACATCATCGCGCTCTCCCAGGCCGGTCCCATGGCCACTCCCGTGGCGGCTCTGAACGTTGCGGCCGGCGCCGTTCTCGGGCGAGTCTTGCTCAAACAGAAGATGGGTCCGCGGGTGGTGCTCGGCGTCCTGGTCTGCCTGGCCGCGTCCGTCATGATCGGAAGCACGGCCCTCACCGGCGACGTGGCGCCTGGTCTGGTCACAGGTCTCGTCTTTGCCCTCGTCGCTGCGGTGGGCTGGGGTCTCGAGGGCTGCATCGCGGGGTTTGGCACCGCCATGATCGACTCCCAGATCGGCATCACCATTCGCCAGTGCACCTCGGGTCTTGCGAACCTGATGGTGCTCCTCCCCGTCCTCTCGCTGGTGGGCGGCAAGAGCCTGGGGGCCACCTTCGGGTACGTGGGCCAGGTCGTCGCCTCTCCGCCCATTCTGGTCCTCTTCTTGGTCTCCGGTTTCTTTGCCTATGTCTCCTTTGCCAGCTGGTACATCTCGAACTCCATGTGCGGCGCCGCGCTCGGTATGGCTCTCAACGGCACCTACACCTTCTTCGGCCCGCTGTTCACCTGGGTCATCCTCGGCGTCGTCATGGGCTTGGCCGGCTACGAGATGTCCCCCGTCGCCTGGGTGGCGGCCCTCGTCATGATGGCCGGCATCTTCATCATCGCCGTGAACCCCCTGGACTTTTTCAAGAAAGGCAAGGAGCAATGAGCAGCCCCCGGCGTCCCTTGAACTACGCCCTCCTCAAGTACTTCACCACGGTCGAGAGTGCCGACGTCGACGCCGTCATGGCCGCCCTGGGCGACGAGTACGGCGAGTTGGCCGCCTTTCGCCGCGACCGCCTCATCGAGAGCCTTATGACGGCCGAGAAGAACGGCCTCATCCAGGAGGCCGGGGCCCGCCTGGACGCCAACGGCGACGTGTGCGTGAGCTACCGTGCCGACGAGGGTCAGCGCAAAACTATCAACTTCTATATCAATTAGGGGGAGGGTGCCATGCGCTATCACGGCGAACAGGCCCTTGGTCTCATCGAGACCCTGGGCATGGTTCCGGCTCTGCTCGCCGCCGACGCCATGCTCAAGTCGGGCGACACCGAGCTGGTCTCTTACGAGAACATCGGCTCAACCTTGGTGACGGTCGTCGTTACCGGCGACGTTGCCGCCTGCGAGGCCGCCGTGGCGGCGGGGGCGGAGGCGGCGGCATCCATCGGCAAGCTCACGGCGCGGAACGTGATGAAGCGACCCGTCCGCGAGCTGGGCGATGTGGTATCGGTCCACGACGTCGATTACTAGGGGGCCCCATGGCAGAGAAGACCCGCGCCGCCCTCGGTGCCATCGAGACCTTTGGCCTCGTGTTCGTCCTGGAGGCCGCCGACGCCATGTGCAAGGCCGGGGACGTAGAGCTTGTCGGCTATGAGAACACGGCCTCGGGCTACATCTCCATCCTTGTGGAGGGCGACGTTGCCGCCTGCGAGGCAGCCGTGGCCGCAGGGGTTGCCGCAGTGGGCGACCTGGGTGCCGAGGTGTACAGCTCCGTCGTCATTCCGCGGCCACACTCCGACCTCGCCAAGATAGTCGACCGCTACCAGGTCGAGAAGCTGCTGCCGTACTGAACGGTCCCACTCGAGGAGCCGCCGTAAGGGGGTGAGTGCCATGGGTCTTGTGGATGCCGACCTGCTCTCCGTGCAAGAGGCGCGCGTGCTGATGGAGCGGGCCGCCCAGGCGCGGGGCCTGCTGGAATGGATGGGGGCGGCCGTCGAGGACCGGGCGCTCCGTGGGTTCCGGGACTGCCTGGACGCCCAGGGTGCCCTGTGGGCCTCCAGGGCGGTGGCGGAGTCGGACTACGGCGACTCCGCCGACGGGGCCGAGCTCTTGGCCTGGGTGGCCCGCGATCTCGTGGGCCAGGCCCTCGAAGCGGACCCCATCCACACCCTCCGCAGCGAGCTCGACGGCACGACGACCGCGCTCATGCCCAGGGGCGTGTGCGTCTCGCTGCTGCCGCCCCTCCAAACGTTGCCGGTGCTGGCCTCCCACATCGTGTGGGCCGTCAAAAGCCGCTGTCCCCTCGTCGTGAGCTGCCCCGCCCGTGTCGCCTCCAGCGCCAAGGAGCTCTTTGATGCCTTTGCCGGCGTGCTTGCGGGTCTCGGTTTTCCCGACGGCGCCGTGGCCTGGCTGGAACGGGTCACTCCCGAGGGGGAGGCGTGCCTCGTCTCCTCGTCGCAGGCCGACTTCGTCATCGACGGTCGCGGGGCCGCACCCCCCGGCATCGGTGCCGTGGTGGAGACCGGCCGGGGCAACAACCCGGTGTTCGTGGAGCGCACGGCCAACGTGGTCAACGCGGCCCGCCAGATCGTGGCCAGCGCCTCGTTCGACTGCGGTGCCCTGCCCGGCGCCGACGGGTCGCTCGTGGTCGACCGCGCCGTGGACGCCGCATTTCGCTCTGCGCTTCAGGCGGAGGGCTGCCGCTTCCTCGACGGGGACGAGGCCCGGCGTGTGGCTGCCGTGCTCTTTGACAGCGCCGGCAATCCACGCCCCGAGGCCCTGGCCAAGCCGGCCGCCGAGCTGGCCCGCCGGGCCGGTGTGGCCTGCGCCGGCGGGTGCCGCCTCCTTGTGGCGGAGCACCCCTACGTGTCGTCGGCGGGCGCGCACGTAGGGGCCTGCGCCGCCCCCTTTGTCACCTATTACGTGGAGGACGACTGGCGCGAGGCCTGCCAGAAGTGCATCGAGCTCATTTTGGCCCATGGCCGTGGAAGCTGCCTGGCCGTCTTCACCGGGGACGAGGCGGTGGCCCGGGAGTTCGTCCTGCGCAAGCCCGTCTCCCGCGTGTTGGTGAACAGCGCCTGCGGCCTCGGATCCTGCGGGCGCACCGCACGGCTCCCCGCCTCCCTCACGCTCGGCCGCTGGCGTTCGGGCGCCTCGACGCGGCCGGCCGTGACCCGCGAGGACTTCCTGAGCCCGCGCTCGGTGGGCTTTGCCTGTCCGGTGGCCCCACGGCCTCTTGGCAACCCTCGGAATCAGGCGACGGGCGACCCCTTTGGCCAGCTGCTTTGTGACCTACAACCCCTGCGGGGAGAAGAGGAGCGTTGATGGATATCAAAGAGTTTTCCCAGGAGCTCTCGGACGCCACCAAGACCATGGACCCCGAGCAGCGCGCCCAGGTACGCCGGCTCTTCCAGGGTGTCATGGACCAGCTCGACCGGCCGGAGCCCGCGCCGTCTGCGTCCCAAGGCGACGGCGTCCCCGACGGCCCCACCCGCCGTCACGTGCTGCTCAAGGAGAACTTCCTCAAGCAGGTGCCCAGCATCACCACTTACCGCGCCCGTGCCGTCACGGAGCTCACCAAGAAACACCCTGGCATGCCCAAGATCGAGCTGCGTGCCAAGTGCTTCAGGCGTTGCTGCGAGACGGCGCCCCTGGTGATTCAGGACCATGAGCTCGTGGTGGGCAACCCCTGCGGCGCCCCTCGCGCCGGCGCCTTCTCGCCCGACATCGCGTGGCGCTGGCTCCGCGACGAGATCGACACCATCGGCGACCGCCCCCAAGACCCCTTCTACATCTCGGAGGAGGACAAGCGCTACATGCGCGAGGAGCTCTTCCCCTACTGGGAGGGCAGGTCGTTGGACGAGGTGTGCGAGGACCAGTACCGCGAGGCCGGCGTCTGGGAGCTTTCCGGCGAGTCCTTTGTCTCCGACTGCTCCTATCACCAGGTCAACGGCGGAGGGGACTCCAACCCGGGCTACGACGTCATCCTTATGAGGAAGGGGATGCAGGACATCCAGGACGAGGCCCTGGCGCGTTTGGAGGAGCTCGACTACGCCAACCCCGACGATATCGAGAAGATCTACTTCTACAAGTCGGTGGTGGACACCACCGAGGGAGTCATGATCTATGCGAGGCGCCTGTCGGAGTGCGCCCTGCAAAAGGCCGGGGCGGAGCACGACCCCGTCCGCAAGGCCGAGCTGGAGCAGATCGCCCGTAACCTGCAGAACGTCCCGGCCCACAGGCCCCGCACGTTCTGGGAGGCCGTACAGTCGGTCTGGGTCATCGAGAGCCTGCTGCCGGTGGAGGAGAACCAGACCGGCATGTCCATCGGCCGCGTCGACCAGTACCTCTACCCCTTCTACAAGGCCGACCTCGCGGCGGGCCGCCTCACGCCCTACCAGGCGTTTGACATCGCCGGCTGCATGCTCATCAAGATGAGCGAGATGATGTGGGTCACCAGCGAGGCCTCGTCCAAGTTCTTTGCCGGCTACCAACCCTTTGTCAACATGACGGTGGGCGGGGTGGACCGTGCCGGCGCCGACGCCACCAACGAGCTCACCTACCTGCTCATGGACGCCGTGCGTCACGTCCGTGTCTACCAGCCCTCCCTGGCCTGTCGCATCCACAACAAGTCGCCCGAGCCGTACCTGCGCAAGATCGTGGACGTCGTGCGCTCGGGCATGGGCTTCCCCGCGTGCCACTTTGACGACGCCCACATCAAGATGATGCTCGCCAAGGGGGTCTCGCTCGAGGACGCCCGCGACTACTGCATGATGGGCTGCGTGGAGCCTCAGAAGTCGGGGCGCCTGTACCAGTGGACGAGCACGTCCTACACCCAGTGGCCCATCTGCATCGAGCTCACCCTCAACCACGGCGTGCCCCTGTGGTACGGCCATCAGGTGACGCCCGACCTGGGCGACCCCGACCAGTACGAGACGTTCGAGGACTTCGACCGCGCCGTGAAGAAGACCATCTACTTCGTCACCAAGTGGACCGACGTCGCCACGGTCATCTCCCAGCGCGTGCACCGGGAGCTCGCGCCCAAGCCGCTCATGTCCATCATGTTCGAGGGGTGCATGGAGAGCGGCCGCGACGTCTCGGCGGGAGGTGCCCTGTACAACTACGGTCCCGGCGTGGTCTGGTCGGGCCTGGCGACGTACGCCGACTCCATGGCCGCCATCAAGAGGCTGGTCTTCGACGAGCGCAAATACACGCTGACCGAGCTCAACAACGGTCTCAAGGCCGACTTCGAGGGCTATGAGCAGATGCGCCGCGACTGTCTGGACGCCCCCAAGTACGGCAACGACGACGACTACGCCGACACCATCTGCGCCGACATCATCTACTACACCGAGCACATCCACGTGCAGTTCGAGACGCTCTTCTCGCACATGTCCCACGGCACGCTGTCCATCTCCAACAACACTCCCTTTGGCCAGCTCACAGGGGCCACGGCCAACGGCCGCAAGGCATGGACGCCCCTCTCCGACGGCATCAGCCCCACCCAGGGCGCCGACCACAAGGGGCCCACGGCCATCATCAAGTCGGTTTCCAAGATGGCCAACGACAACATGAACATCGGTCTGGTCCACAACTTCAAGCTCATGAGCGGCCTGCTGGAGACGCCCGAGGGCCAGCAGGGCCTCGTCACGCTCCTGCGTACCGCCTGCCTCTACGGCAACGGCGAGATGCAGTTCAACTACTTGGACAACCAGACCCTGCTGGACGCCCAGAGGCATCCGGAGGAGCACCGCGACCTCGTGGTGCGCGTGGCCGGCTACAGCGCCTTCTTCGTCGAGCTGTGCAAGGACGTTCAGGACGAGATCATCAGCCGCACCATGCTCACCAGTTTCTAGGCGCTTTGCGGGCGGCCCGTCGAAGCGCGCCGAGCCGATAGGGGAGAGGAGGGACCCATGGGGGCCAGCGAGGGGGCCAGGCGCCACGTTCGCATCTTCAACCTGCAGAAATACAACATGTACGACGGTCCGGGCGTGCGGTCCATGGCCTTCTTCAAAGGTTGTCCCCTGCGGTGTCGCTGGTGCTCCAACCCCGAGAGCCAGAGCCATGGCTTTGAGGTCATGTTCAAGCGCTCCGCTTGCACCCGGTGCGGGCGCTGCGCGGAGGTGTGCCCCGTGGGGATCCATGTCCTGGAGGGCGGCTCCCACCGGGTGGACCGGTCTTTGGCCTGCACCGGGTGCCGCCGGTGCGAGGGGGTCTGCCCCCAGCGGGCCCTCGAGGTCATGGGCCGCGACCTGGCCGTGGAGGAGGTCGTCGAGTTCTTTGACCAAGACGCCGACTTCTACCGCATGAGCGGCGGGGGTGTCACGCTCTCCGGCGGGGAGGTGCTCGCCCAGCCCGAGGCCGCCTGCGCGTTGCTGGCGGCGGCCAAAGGGCGGGGCTATCACACCGCTGTAGAAACCTGCGGCTATGGGCCCACCGAGACCCTGTTGGCCTTGGCCGCCCACGTGGACCTGTTCCTGTTCGACATCAAGCACATGGACCCGGTGAGGCACCGGCACTGGGTGGGGGCCGACAACGAGCTCATCCTCACCAACGTGCGTGCCCTTTTGGACGGGGGCCACAACGTGCGGGTGCGCATGCCACTGCTCAAGGGCGTCAACGAATCGGAGGACGAGATCCGCTCCATCGTCGAGTTCTTTGAGCCCTACCGGTTTCAGCGCAACTTCGACGGCGTCGACCTGCTCCCCTACCACCGGCTCGGGGTAGGCAAGTACGCCCAGCTGGGTCGCGAGTACGCCATGGAGGGCGACTTCGCCCTGGGCGACGACGACCTCGACCGCATCGGCCGGTGGATCCAGGGGGCCGGCTTCGCCGTGTCCATCGTGAAGCACTGAGGGGAGGGGTCGTGGAGGCTTTGGAACGTATCGTCCAGGAATCGGTGCCGGGCAAACAGGTGACCATCGCCCATGTCATCGCCCGGCCCGGCCCCGACATCCATGAGCGCATCGGTGTGCCGGTCGGCTCCGCCTTGGGCATCCTGACCCTCTCTCCCTGCGAGACCGCCATCATCGCCGCCGACGTCTGCGCCAAGGCCGGCGATGTGGAGATCGGGTTCTTGGATCGATTTACCGGGTCGGTGGTGGTGTTGGGGGATGTGGGCGCCGTGGAGACGGCCATAGCGGAGGCGTGCCGGATGCTCCGGGACGTCATGGGGTTCTGCGTGACCCCGGTGACCCGCTCATGAGCGGCGCGAGGATCCTGGTGGCCGGTGCCGACCCGCGCTCGGCCGCTTGGGTGGCCGACCTCGTGGAGGGCTCCCCCACCCTGCGCCCGGAACGCCAGGATTGCCTGTTCAGGGACCGGACCATCCTCGTGCCCGGCCGCTATGTGGAGAGCCATTGGATGCACGGCACCCTGCTCATGCTCGCCCAAAACCAGGCGGGTGCGATGGTGCTCGTGGAGAACGCCCGGAACCCTTGGGGGCGGTGGTCGGCGGGGTTGGCTCGGGCCACCACCGTCCCCTCTCTGGGGGTGGTGGCCGCGGCCGGCTCCGACGTGGCGGGGACGGCCCGGGCGGAGCGGTCCCTTTGGGAGGCGGGCTGCGACGCCGTCGTGCAGCTCCCGGTCGATGACGCCGACGCCGCGGGGCTGCTCGGGGATTGGGCCGCGTCCCAGGGCCTTCGGCCCCGACACCCGTGGGACGGCATGCGAGAGGAGGGAGGTGTGCCGTGCACTATGTGACCGAGGAGGAGCTCCGCCGCGCTTGGGGCGCTGCGCCCTTTGAGTGCTATGCCCTCAAGCCCCAGGACAGGCTCACGCCGAGCGCCCGGCAGTTCCTCGCCGACTTCCGCGTGGAGCTTCAGGACGCCGCCCACGGTCCCTCGGGCGGCGGCCCTTCTCCGGACCGTGGGGTCGGGGAGGGGGCATGCGGCACAGGCCTTGACGACCCGGAGGCCGCGGTCCCCGTGGCCGGCGCCCGCTGCCGCGTGCTGGCCCGACGGGCCTTGGGGGTGGACAACGGCTGCGCTCGTCTCTTGGACGAGGTGGGGTCCGCGTGGCTTGCGGACGCGGTCCCCGCCGTGCCCCCGTGCGACGGGACCGCGGCGGCACCGTTGCCCCTCGACGGGGCGGTGCACCCCCTGTTCTTCGAGCTCGACCTGCTCTGTCGCCAGCTGGAGGTCTGGGGCCGCCTTTGGGAGCGGGCCGGGCTCGTCAGCCGTGCACGCGAGGCCCGGGCCCTGGCGGCCCGGCTCGGCCAGGCGTGCGCCCGGGTGGGGGAGGAGGCGGCCCATGTCTGACCTCTCCCGTGCCAACGAGCTCCTGGACGCCGCGGCACGCGTCGTCGAGAGCCCCCGGCCCATGGCCGAGGGCGAGCCGGTCTATTGCGGCTTGGACGTGGGCACCGCATTCATGGTCCTTGCGGCCGTGGACGGCGCCGGCGAGCCGGTCGGCTGCGCGTTCGAGTTTGCCGACGTCGTGCGCGACGGCATGGTGGTGGACTACGTGGGGGCCTGCGACATCGCCCGGCGCCTCCACGACCGGCTCTCGTCTCAGCTGGGGGTCGAGCTGGGGCCCTGTGCCGTGGCCCTTCCGCCGGGCACCGGGGCCCTGGACGGCGGCGCCGTCAAGAACGTCGCCCAGTCCTGCGGCCTCGATGTGGTGGCCGTCCTCGACGAGCCCACAGCCGCCAACCTGGTGGTGGGCGCCACGGACGCCGCCGTGGTGGACATCGGCGGCGGCACCACGGGGGTCTCGGTCTTCTCCGGAGGCGCGGTGGTCGCCGTGGCCGACGAGTCTACCGGCGGCACCCACTTCTCCCTGGTGCTCGCGGGGGCCCGGCACATCTCCTTCGAGGAGGCCGAGCGCTACAAGCGCGACCCCCGGCATCACGGCGAGCTCCTCCCTGTGGTCCGTCCCGTCATCGACAAGGTGGCATCCATTGTGTCCCGGGCCATCGCGGGCCATCCGGTGGAGGAGGTGGTGCTCGTGGGCGGCACGTCGGAGCTTGCAGGCATCGAGGGCGTGCTGGAGAAGGACCTGGGGCTGCCCTGCGCGAAGCCGGTGCACCCCATGTTCGCGACTCCCCTGGGCCTGGCCTTGGGGTGCCTCGAGACGGCAGGGCAGGAGGTGCCGGGTCATGGACGTTAGGCTCGTCAAAGCCCCTTCGGCCGGGACCATGGCCATCGTGAGCGGCCGGAGCGGGGCTCGGTGGAGCAGGGACTTCAGGCCGGCGGCCCTCGGCCTGGTTCAGGGCAAGCTCATCGACATGGTCGTGGCTTCGGACATCGCCGAGAAGAGCGCCGGCGTGACGGTCACCGACGTGCGGGGCAGCTGCCCCCAGAACATGGTCATGCTCGCCATCGCCGGCGGCATGGCCGAAGTGGAGGAGTGTCTGAGGCGCATACGGGGGGAGGCGGGCCTGTGATCGTCTGCAAACCCTTGGGGAGCCTATGGGCCACCAAGAAGTACGGGGAGCTTGAAGGACTCAAGCTCATGCGCTGCGAGGTCGTGGGCGGCATGGACGCAGGCCGCGAGATCGTATGCGCCGACACGGTGGGGGCAGGCATCGGCGAGCTTGTCGTTGTGGCCCAGGGGAGCACGGCAGCCCGTTTCCTAGGCTCCCAGCTGGGGCGGAACGTGCCGGTGGACGCCCTCATCGTGGGCATCGTCGACGCCGACTGCGACGTGGAACAGGGAGGGTGATCATGAAGACTCTTATTAGCGAGCGGCGGGTGATGGAGGCCGCCGAGACGGGCGAGGCCATTGCGGTGGGCCCGTGCGCCATCGTCACGGCCCAGGCCCGGGACACCGCCAAGCGTCTGGGCGTGGCCTTGGTGCCCCAGGGGGAGTGCGGCGGGGACAGGCGCGGCGGTGCGCCGATTCCCGCTCCGGCTGCCGTGGCCCCTTCGGCGCCGTGTGCGGCCTCCCCGGCCGAGCCTGCCCTGACGGCGGGCGAAGTGGAGAGGGTGTGCCGCCTGGCCCTGGAAAACGGCGTCTGGAGCGTCCAAGACATCGAGGCCATGGCCGAGAGCCTGCAGGTGGCCCCATGAGTGGCGAGGCGTTGCGGGACCTCGCGGGCCTTCTCGCCGCGCTGGCCCGCGGCCCGGCCCAGGCTTCACCCCCGACCGCGACCCTGCCGCCTGCGGCCTCTGTGCCGGTGGGGGTCTCCGGCCGCCACGTGCACCTGAGCCAAGCCGACCTCGAGGCCCTGTTTGGCCCCGGTGCCCGCCTCACCCCGCTCAGGGAGCTCTCCCAGCCGGGCCAGTTCGCGGCCGAGGAGCGTGTGACCTTGGTGGGCCCCAAGGGCGTCATCCAGCACGTTCGCGTTTTGGGGCCGGTGCGTGCCAGGACCCAGGTGGAAGTGCTTCGCGGCGACACGTACCGGCTTGGCATCAAGCCCTGCGTGCGCCTCTCGGGGCACATCGACGGCACGCCGGGTGTCACGCTGGTCGGACCCGCCGGCGCCGTGACGCTTACCGAGGGTGTCATCGTGGCGGCCCGGCACCTGCACCTCTCTCCCGAGGAAGCCGTCGGCCTGGGTCTTCGCGACGGCCAGGTCGTCTCGCTTCTCTGCGAGGGGGAGCGGCCCGGGCGCTTGGACGGCGTGGTGGTGCGGGCGAGCGGCCGGGGCGCCCTCGACTGCCACATAGACACAGAGGAGGCCAACGCCTTCGGCCTGGTCAACGGCTCCCGGCTCCGCCTGGTCGTCTAATTCCATAGTTCATCGGAAAGCTGGCCGTTCAGGCCCTGTCACAAGGAGGAACATCCCATGGCAAACGCAACTGAGGCCCTCGGCATGATCGAGACCCGCGGCCTGGTGGGCTCGGTGGAGGCCGCCGACTCCATGGTCAAGGCCGCCAACGTCGCCCTCGTGGGCAAGGAGCAGGTGGGCGGCGGCCTGGTGACCGTCTTCGTGCGCGGGGACGTGGGGGCCGTCAAGGCCGCCACCGACGCCGGCGCCGCCGCGGCCGAGCGCGTGGGCGAGCTCGTGAGCGTCCACGTGATCCCGCGCCCGGACGCCTCGGTGGAGGCCATCCTGCCGCACGGAGGGGAGTAGCCCATGGCTGCCCGCCGCACTGCTCGGCGCCCCGCAGACGGAGAGGGGCCTCGCGAGGCCCCAGCGGCCCCCTCCCCGGAGGCGGGGGTCGAACCCTGACCCGAGGCCGCCGTCATGTCCTTGGAGGCGCCCCCTACCAAGGGGCGCCCCGCCCAACCGGTCAAGGAGGAACATCCCATGGCAAACGCAACTGAGGCCCTCGGCATGATCGAGACCCGCGGCCTGGTGGGCTCGGTGGAGGCCGCCGACTCCATGGTCAAGGCCGCCAACGTCGCCCTCGTGGGCAAGGAGCAGGTGGGCGGCGGCCTGGTGACCGTCTTCGTGCGCGGGGACGTGGGGGCCGTCAAGGCCGCCACCGACGCCGGCGCCGCCGCGGCCGAGCGCGTGGGCGAGCTCGTGAGCGTCCACGTGATCCCGCGCCCGGACGCCTCGGTGGAGGCCATCCTGCCCGGCGGTGCCAAGTAGCGGCCCAAGTCCACGGAGGGTTCCGAGAGATGGCAGACATGGATTTCGACCTCAAGAGCATTCAGGCCGCCAGGGAGCTGGCACGGCGGGGCAAGGAGGCCGCCGAGGCCATCGCCGGCTACGACGGGCGGCAGATAGACCGCATCCTCAGGGCCATGGTCGAGGCCGCCGAGGCCCACGGCGAGGAGCTGGGCGCCATGGCGGTCGAGGAGACCGGCTTCGGCGTCGCCGAGGACAAGGCCTACAAGAACCATATGGCCTCGGGGTTGCTGTACGAACAGATCAAAGACAAGAGGACCATCGGCGTCGTGGACGTCGACGAGGACGAGCAGGTCATCACCATCGCCGAGCCGGTGGGCCTCGTCCTAGGCATCGTCCCGTCCACCAACCCCACGTCCACGGTCATGTACAAGGCCTTGATCGCCCTCAAGGCGCGCAACGCCATCGTCTTCAGCCCCCATCCCGCCGCCGCCAAGTGCACGGGTCTCGCCATCAAGATCCTCAACGACGCGGCCGTGGCCGCCGGCGCCCCTCCCAACGTCATCCAGGGTGCCGAGCTCCTTTCCATGGCCGCGACCAACGAGCTCATGCACGCCCCGGAGGTCTCCCTCATCATCGCCACGGGCGGCCCCGGCATGGTCAAGGCCGCCTACAGCTCCGGGAAGCCGGCCTTGGGAGTGGGGGCCGGCAACTCCCCGGCCTACATCGAGCGCACCGCCTCCGTGCCCGATGCGGTGCGACGCATCATCGCCTCCAAGACCTTCGACAACGGCATCATCTGCGCCTCGGAGCAGTCGGTGATCTGCGAGGACTGCAACCGTGACGCCGTCGTGGCCGAGTTTGGGCGTCAGGGCGGCTACTTCATGACGCCCGAGGAGTGCGCCGCGGTGTGCTCCCTGCTCTTCCGAGACGGCCATGCCATGAACCCGCGCTTTGTGGGCCGTTCGGCCCATTTCATCGCCCAAGCCGCCGGCGTCTCTGTGCCGCCGGGGACCAAGGTGCTTATCGGGGAACAGAAGGGGGTGGGGGAGGGGTGGCCCCTGTCCTACGAGAAGCTCACCTGCGTCTTGGGCTTCTACACCGTCTCCGACTGGAAGGAGGCCTGCGATCTCTCGATCGGCCTGCTCCAAAACGGCATCGGCCACACCATGAGCCTCCACACCCGGGACAAGGACGTCGTGAGGCGCTTCTCCGTGAAGCCCGCCTCCCGCATCCTGGTGAACACCGGCGGCTCCCAAGGGGGCACGGGCCTTGTGACCGGTCTGGACCTCTCGTTCACCTTGGGCTGCGGCACCCGGGGAGGCAGCTCCGTCTCCGAGAACGTGGGGCCCCAGCACCTGGTGAACCTCAAGCGAGTGGTCAACGGCCTTGTGGAGCCCGACGAGGCCGTGGCAGCCGACGAGCTCTTTGCCCGCTATCACCCCGAGCTTGCGGCGAGGGCTGCGGCTGTCGGTGCCGGGGGGCGGCCCGCAGGGGAACCTGCGGTGAGCGGCGCTGCTGTGACCCCCGGCACCCCTCGCTCCGCCTGCGGTGCGGGGTCCCGCGGGGCGGCCGTCTACGCCACGGACGACGGGGGCCTCAGTGCCGCCGACCTTCAGGGGATGGCGGCGGGCCTCTCCAATGCGTTCAAGGGCCTGTGAGCCCGGCATGCACCGCAAGAAGCCGGTCCCGTTGGAAGGGGGTACTGCCATGCAAGACGCAGCCGGACGCGGGGAGGACCTGGCCCACGGGGGCCTCCATGCCATAGGCGACGCAAGTCGCCTCGGGGGCGTCTCCCAGCGGACGCTGCGCCACTACGACAAGCTCGGCCTCATCAAACCAGATCGTATCGCCCGGAGTGGCTACCGCTACTACTCCGAGGAGACGCTGCTCAAGGTGCCTGTCATCAGCTATCTCAAGTCCATGGGTTTTTCCCTGGAGGAGGTGGCCACGGTCCTCTCCTCCAGGGACTTCCAGGTCATCGAGGACCTTTTTCACCGGCAGCTCGACGTCGTGGGGGAGCACCAGGCCGAGCTGGAGGCCCAGCGGCGGATCATCGCCGACTGGACCGAGCTCATAGACGAGGCCACCTGCGTTCTGTCCATGCGCCCCCAAGAGGTGGGCGTGGCCTACCTGCCCGCGCGGTCGCTCCTGTCCATGGAGTACGAATTCTCGGGCAATTACGCGGAGGCCCTTATCAACCTGGACTTCACGGCCTTTGTGCGCGACAGGGGCAACGTCGTCACCGGCCCGGTCATGCTGTGGCACGAGTCCTTTGAGCGCTGCCGAGAGCCACGGCGCTTTCCCGAGGCGGTCCGGGTGCTCCAGGCCTCGCTGCGCCCGCCCGGCCGGGCCGACGCCTTCATGGTGCCGGGCGGCGTCTATCTGCGGGCCTACCACACCGGCCCCTTCGAGGCGCTGCCCGCCACCTACGAGCGCATGGTCGCTCACGGCGACGCCCATGGTTATCGGCTGGAGGGCCCCAGCATAGAGCGCTTCGTCACCGATTTCTGGACCACCGCCAACCCCGAGTCCTTTGTCTGCGAGGTGCTCATGCCGCTTGTGGTGGACGGGTCGGACGTCGAGGGGGTAGAGAGGAGAACGCTATGAGTCGATTTGCAATCAAGACGGAGCTGCATTTTGGGCCGCGGGCCGTGGATTCGCTGCAGGGTCTGCCCTTTCGCCGGGTCCTGGTGGTGACCGACGGGTTCCTGGCCGACTCGGGGGCCGTTTCTCAGCTGACCTGTCACCTGCCGTCCCAGGCCACCTGCGAGGTCTACTCCGACGTGCGGCCCGACCCCACCCAGGAGCTCGTGGAAGCGGGGGTGGGCGTCTTGGAGCGGGTGCGGCCCGACCTTGTCATTGCCTTCGGGGGCGGCTCCAGCATCGACGCCACCAAGGCCATGCTGTACTTCGCTCGCGAGCGGGCCATGGACCGGCCGTGTTTTCTGGCCGTGCCCACAACGGCCGGCACGGGTTCCGAGGTGACCAACTTCGCGATCGTCACCCGCGGTGAGGACAAGGTCGCCCTCATCGACGACTTCCTGGCGCCGGACGGCGCCTTGCTGAATGCCCGTTTCACCCGCACCGTCCCGCCCCGGGTGACGGCCGACACGGGTCTGGACGTGCTGACCCACGCCCTCGAGGCCTTTGTGGCCCGGGGCGCCGGGTCCTTCACCGACGCGCTTTGCGTCAAGGCGGTGTCGACCGTGTTCGCGGAGCTGCCCAGGGTCTTCAAAGACGGCGGGGCCATGAAGGGGCGCGAGGCCATGCTCGAGGCCTCCTGTGCCGCCGGCATCGCCTTCACGAACGCCGGGTTGGGTATCAACCACTCCATCGCCCACGCCCTCGGCGGGCGCTTCCATGTGGCCCACGGCCGTCTCAACGCCGTGCTGCTTCCCTACGTGCTGGCCTTTCACGAGCAGGACGGCGCAGTACGGACACGGTTTGACGGCTTGGCCCGCCAAGTGGGCCTCGTCGATTGCGATGGGCTTGTCGGGCGCGTGAAGGGGCTGCTGGATGAGCTGGGGGTCGAGCGCCGTCTGGGGGAGCTCGAGGGCATCGAGGAGACCCCGTTCATGGAGGCGCTCGACGGCATCGTCGATGCGGCGCGCAACGACCGTTGCACCCCTATGGACCCCTGCGTCCTCTCGCGTCAGGACTTTGTGAACCTGTGCCGGGACGCGTTCTGGGGAACCGGCCGCTAGGCGCTTTGCGCCCGCTGTCGGCCGCCCGCCGCACCCGCCTGCGCCCGAAGGCCCTCAACGGCTTTCAGGCGCAGGCGGGAGGCGGTGCCCCCTACAGGCAGGCCCGGTAGATCTCCACCACGTCGGCGGGGGTGAGCTCAACGAAGCCCTTGATGGCGGGGCCGTGGCAGGCCTTCTCGGCCATGGCCTCGAAGTGCTCCTCGTCGATGCCGATGGCCGAGAGGCTCCCGGCCAGCTCCAGCTCGTCGCAGAAGAAGTCCTGGAGCGCCTGGATACCGGCCTCGGCCCGCTCCATGTCGCCGAGGGAGGGGTCGCAGATGCCGAAGACGTTCTCGGCGAACTGGCAGAACTTGGGCAGGGTGCCCTCGGGGTCCTTGGCCAGCACGTGGCGCATCCACGCCGGGGTGAGGATGGCGAGCCCCAGGCCGTGGGTGATGTCGTAGAACGCGGAGAGCTCGTGCTCCATGGGGTGCACGCTCCAGGCCTGGGTCTTGCCGCCGTCGGCGAACCCGTTGATGGCCCAGCTGCTGGCCCACATGAGGTTGGCCCTGGCCTCGTAGTCGTCGCCGTGCTCCATGGCCCTGGGGGCGAAGCGGATGACCGTGCGCAGCAGGCCCTCCATGAAGGTGTCGAGGAAGTAGAGGTCGTCGTCCTGGGAGAAGTAGACCTCGCAGGTGTGGCTGATGATGTCGGCGGAGCCGGCGGCCGTCTGGAACGGCGGCACCGTGAAGGTGTTCACCGGGTCGAGGAAGCTCGCCTTGGGGAGCAGGCACGGCGCGCTCCTGCCCTCCTTCTGGTTGGTGTCGGGGTTGGAGATGACGCCGCCGTCGTCCATCTCGGAGCCGGTGGCGGCCAGGGTGAGCACGGTTACCAGCGGCAGCGCGTCGTCGATGGGCGTGGTCTTGTCGGCGAACCAGTCCCAGGGTTCGCGGTCGCTCACGGCCGCGGCGCAGATGAACTTGGAGCAGTCGATGGTGGAGCCGCCGCCCACGGCGAGCACCACGTCCACGCCGGCCTCGCGGCAGAGCTCGGCGCCGCGGCGCACGGAGGCGATGCGCGGGTTGGGGTCGATGCCGCCCAGCTCCACCACGGTCATCCCCTGCCCGCGCAGCTGGGAAAGCACGCGGTCGTACAGCCCGGTGCGCTTGACGGACCCGCCGCCGTAGGTGAGCAGCACGGTGCTGCCGTGGGAGGCCACCTCCTCGCCCAGGTGGCCGAACTCGTCGTCGCCGAAGTAGATCTTGGTGGGGATGTGAAAGGTGAAACCGTTCATGGGACTCCTCTCGAGGGCGGGTTGTCTTCAGTGTAGCGCGGTCCGCTCCCGCCATGAGAAGGCCCCGCGCGGCCGACAGGGTCGCACGGGGCCTTAAGGGCAAGGGGCCTTGACGGGGCGCCGGCTAGTGCTCTGCCACGTACTCGCGGACGATGGGGGCGTAGACCTTCTCGACGTCGTTCCAGGCGGAGACGAAGGTGTCCTTGCCCTCGGGGGTCGTGGCGAACTTGAAGGAGTCCCACTTCTGGTCCTTGAGGAGCTCCTTGACGTTGCGGCGCTCCTCGCGGCCGAACACGTCGTCGGCCAGGCCGGCGCCGTCGATGAAGGCGAGCAGGGCGGCGTCGTCGCGCTTCATGGGCTCGTCGCCGTCGAGGGCGCGCACGATGTGGTCCACGATCTCCTTGCGGGCGTCGGGGGAGGGCACGAAGGTGGTCTCGCTCTTGTCGGTCACGAGCAGGCCGGCCTCGCGCAGGGGGTCGCAGAGGGAGGCCATGAAGGGGGAGAACTCCTCGCCGAGCATGTGCTCGAGGAGCTTGTCGGCGTCCACCACGCGGTGCTGCTCGACGTAGTCGTAAAGGGGGAGCAGGTCGCGCTGGCTCACGGGGAGCTGGGCCTCGCAGCGGACCTTGTCGTCGTCGCGGGCGACCTTGACGAAGCCGTCGCTGGCCAGCTCGTACAGGGCGCAGGCCACGGAGCAGGCCTTGGCCTCCTTGGTGGCGAAGTTGCCGTCGCCGTCGAGGGCGCAGACGATGAAGCGCTGGGTGAGGGAGGTGTTCATGGGGTTCTCCTTGCTTTGGCAGGCCTTCGGTTTATATCAGGGTTCCTACCCACGGCCCCTGTGTCCCTTATCAGCGCGCGACGCCTGCGGGCCCCCGACGGCCCTCCCGCGGCCTAGCGGTCGGCGCGGTCCTTGGCCATGAGGCGCGGGCCGAAGGTGCCCATGAGGCCGAGGCCCATGGCCACCAGGACGCCGAAGAACCCGACCTTGAGGATGAAGGCGATCTGGGTCATGGCCGCGAAGGCCTCGGTGTAGAAGTCGGCGCCGAAGCGGATGGCCTCGGGGGTGCCCATGGCCAGCATGGTGATGCCGAGGGCCACGGCGAAGACGCCGCCGATGAACCCGAGCCAGTCGTAGACCTTGGCGGCGCGGCGGTAGCCCGCCTCCCCGGTCCTCTTGCCGTCGTCGGCGTCCAGGTGGGGCAGGGCGGTGGCCGCGGTGGCTGCGGGGGCCGCGGACTCGGCGGGCCCGGGGGCCGCCTTCTCGGGCTGGGGGCCGCCGTCTCCGGCGAACGCGGGCTCCTCGTCCAGTACGCCCTCGGTCTCGGCGGCCACGGCGGCCGGCTGGGCGTCGAATCTCTCCTCGGCCTCCTCGTAGGCGGTCCGGTCGGTCTTGGCCTCGTCGGTGTCGCTCATGGTTCCTCCGGTTTCTTCTCTTTGTGCGGTTTCGGACCTCTCCTACCCTCGAAGGGTCCCTCTCACAATGGGCTACCATGGCCCTGGACCATTCTCCCTGAAAGGAGCGCCATGGACCCCGTCACGTTGCTCGGATCTTGGGTGGACAGGGCCGCGGTGGACGACCCGGCCCGGGCGCGGGGGCTGCTCTGCCTCGCCTACTCGGCCGTGGCCCTCAAGGGGCGCCTCACCGGCGGCCGCGGGGTCGTCGCGGCGCAGGACCGCTGCAACGGGGCCATCGCCTCCGGGGTGGTGGGCTCTCTCAGGCATCCCGAGACGTCGTGCGTCGTCAACATCTTCCTGCCCTGCGAGCTGCTCCACGCGGCCGGGGTGGCGCCGATGATCCCCGAGGTCGTCTCGGTCTACGTGGCCTGCACCCGCTGCGCCGAGGGTTTCTGCGAGCATGCCGAGGCCGCCGGCGTCCCCGAGAGCTTCTGCAGCTACCACAAGCTCATGCTCGGCATGGAGGACGCGGGCGTCCTGGGCCCGCCGGCGCTCGTGGCCAACACCACGCTGGCCTGCGACGCCAACCAGGTGAGCTTCCGCGCCATGGCCGAGGCCGCCGGCGCCCCGCACTTCGTGGTGGACGTCCCCCAGGGCACCTCCGAGGAGGACGTGGCCTATGTGGCCGACCAGCTCCGCGACCTCGCCGCGACCCTCGGCGACGTCCTCGGCGCCGAGGTCGACGAGGACCGCCTGCGCGAGGTGTGCCGCCGGTCGCGCCGCACGCTGGAGGGGGTGCGGCGCTACTGCGCCCTGAGGTCGCGGTGCAGCCTGCCCACCACGCTCACCTCCGAGCTCTGCCTGCTCGTGTGCACCCACGTGCTCCTGGGCGCCGAGGCCGCGGAGGACTTCGTGGCCGAGATGGTGGCCGCCGCCGAGGCCGCTGGGGCCGCCGAGGGCGCGGGCGGCCGGGGCGTGCCCCGCGTGTTCTGGTTGCACACCCTGCCCAACTGGCAGGGGGCCATGGGCCGCATCTTCGACGGTGCCGCCGAGGCCGAGCTCGTGGGCAACGACATGGCCTGCGACTCCCTCGACGTGCTCGACGCCCTGGACCCGGAGCGGCCCTTCGACTTCATGGCGCGCCGCCTGGTCTTCTCGACGTCCAACGGCCCGGCCGGGCGCCGGGTGGACGCCGCGCTCGCCCGGGCGCGCGAGGCCGGGGCGGACGGCGCCGTGCTCTTCGGCCACTGGGGGTGCAAGCAGACCCTCGGCCTCGCCGGCGTGGCCGAGAAGGCCTTCGCCGATGCCGGCATACCGCTGCTCGTGCTGTCCGGGGACGGCTGCGACCCGAGGAACGCCCCCTCGGGTCAGATGGTCACCCGGGTGGGGGCGTTCCTCGAGTCGCTCTCGCGCACCCCCGCCCCCGCGGGGGCCGCGGGCCCCGCGGCGGACGGCCCTGCGGCCGGCGGTCCTGCGGCAGGGGTCTAGTCCCCGGCACCCTCCATGGCGGCGAGCAGGGCGTCGGCCTGGGCGGCCAGGCGGGCGCGGTCGTCGTCCGACACCTCGAGGACGCCGGTGCCGTAGCCCTTGCCGATGGCCACGCCCACGGGGTCGGCCGCGACGTCCATCTTGATGAACTCGCAGAGCCGCCTGCACTCCGCCAGGGAGCCGGCCGCCGCCTGACGGCCGCCGGCACCGCTCATGACCACGGGCTTTTCGGCCACGGCCGTGGCGGCGGAGCCCTCCAGCATGGGCCGGCTCATCCAGTCGAGCAGGTTCTTCACCAGGGCCGGCATGAGGCCGTTGTACTCGGGGGTCACGATCCAGATGCCGTCGCTGGCGGCCAGCTCGCCGCGCACGCGGGCCACGGCGTCGGGGGTGGGCCACTCGATGTCCTGGTTCATGAAGGGCACGTCCGTGTAGTCGAGCTGGGCCACGGCGGCGCGGTTGCCCACCGTCTCGCGGACGACGTCCGCCAGCTGCTGGTTGAACGAGCCCGTGCGCGTGGAGCCCACGACGAGGGTGATCTTGTCCATGTCTCTCCTCCTTCGGCGGGGTTTTCACCGGTTTGTGCCCACTCGCTTGAGGAGGTATCGTCCGTGGCCCATCTGTGGCCCGGGTCGGTTCCATTGGCGCTCTTATCTGAAACGGTCCTGTAATAATGGGAGAACGGGGAAGAAAATGCATATTTTCGACACTCTGACCGTACCTGAATAATATATCTATCACGAAACCCTAGGTTTTCCGATATCCCCTCTTTTCCCGCTTAAAAGAACCCTTTCAGCTGGGCGACACCGCGGGTACTATGGTGCATAAGATAACCGGTTGCATATTCCCCGCACCGCCTGCGGCGCGGGGGCCGGTATCGAGGCCAGCGTGCGAACCGGGAGCATCCATGGACAAGGACAGGCAGGACAAAGAGCGTATGCTCGCAGCGTGGCTGCGGGTCACCACGAGCGTCTCCCAGGTGCACCAGCTGCGGGACCTCCGCTACAACGAGGCCCTCATCTGCAACATCCTGATGAAGAACGAGATCGAGCACCCCGGGCGGCGCCTGACCGCCACCGACCTCTGCCGCGAGTCCCACATCCTCAAGAGCCAGATGAACCGCACCCTCCAGTGCATGGAGGAGAAGGGCATCATCGAGCGCCAGCGTTCCACCGAGGACCGCCGCCGCGTCTACACGCGCCTGCGCCCCGACTCCGTGATCTACGAGCGCCAGCACGACCAGGTGCTCGACACCGTGGGCGCCATCGCCGCCCGCGTGGGCACCGACAACGTCGACCAGATCGTGGACATGCTCAACGCCATCAGCGAGGCGGCCGAGGAGGTCTCCCGTCAGGCCGCCGGAGCCGACGGCGCGGGACGGGCCGCCGCGGTCAACGCCTGACACGTCGCCGCAGGGCATCGCTTGGTTGCCGAGGGGACCGATGGGGAATAGAACCCCATCGGTCCCTTTCATTTACCGCGAGATTGGCTTTCCATGATCCTCAGGCAGGCGAAGGCGAAAGACCCGGCCAAGGGGGCCGGCGACGAGTCCGGCGTGGACGCCCTCACGAGCCGCTCCCAGCTCCTCGCCCGCCGCGGGCAGGTGGAACGCCGCATCAAGGACCTCGGCCGCGAGCAGGCGTCCCTGGTGAGGGAGCGCCGGGCGCTCGACCGCCGCATCGCCCTGTGCGAGCGCGACCGTCTCGCCGACGCCGTCTACGGGCCCGTGGCCCCGGAGCCCCCCGACGAGGTCACCCCCACGCCCGCCGAGGTCGACGCCGCCGGCGAGGGCATCCTCAAGCGCGACGGCACCCGCAGGGCGCCCCGCTTCGTGACGCTGCTCGGCCACACCATGTCGGTCACGGCCGCCAGCTACGCCGTGCTGCTCCTCGTGGCCGGCATCTTCCTCATCCCGCTGTTCGGCACCCTCGCCTCGGAGGCCATCTTCGACGTGGCCCGCGGCGGCGTGCGCGGCAACCTCGACGTCACCGTCGTGGTGTTCGTCGTGGAGTCGGTGCTCATGCTCGCCCTCGCGGCGGGGCTCTTCGTCATGGCGCTGCGCATCCTCCAGGGCGACAGCGCCCACCGCCTGGCCCTCTGCGAGGGCTGCATCCTCCTGCTCACGGGTGTCATCCTCTGCCACGTGATGGTGTTCGGCATGACGAGCGTGCTCATCGTCTACGGCCTTCTCGCCGCCCTGCTCGTGGCCCTGCACTCCTACTGGGACCCGGAGCTCGCCCTCGAGCGCGCCAACCGCCGCACCGACACCGAGTCGCTCAAGGCCATGGTCTTCTCCAAGGACGAGCGCACCACCATCCCCGGCAAGCGTTCGGGCACCGGCTACATCACGCTGAACTTCTTCAACCTGTTCTGGATCTTCACCATCGCGTCGGTCCTCGGCCTCATCGTCGAGACGGTCTACTTCTTCATCGGGAACCACTGGTGGATGGACCGCGCCGGCATGCTGTGGGGCCCGTTCTCGCCCATCTACGGCTTCGGCGCGTGCCTCATGACCATCGCCCTCAACCACTTCCACAACAAGCCCGTGCCGGTGATCTTCCTCGTGAGCGCCGTCATCGGCGGCGCCTTCGAGTTCTTCACCAGCTGGTTCATGCAGTACGCCTTCGGCGTGACGGCGTGGGACTACAGCGGCACCTTCCTCAACATCGACGGCCGCACCAACTTCTTCTACATGTGCTGCTGGGGCCTGCTCGGCCTCGTGTGGGTGAAGCTGCTGCTGCCCGTCATGCTGTACTTCATCAAGCGCATCCCCTGGGGCTGGCGCTACACCCTCACCACCATCTGCGCCATCTTCATCATCTTCGACGGCGTGGCCACCCTCACCACGCTCGACTGCTGGTACCTCCGGGAGGCCGGCGTGCCGCAGACCAACCCCATCGAGCGGTTCTGCGCCGTGCACTACGACGACGAGTACATGGCCGACCGCTTCCAGACCATGACGATGAAGGTGTCGTCGAGCGCGAGGACCCAGTAGGGGAGGCGTTCCGGCCGGGGCTCCCGCGACGTGGGGCCCGGCCTTTGGGGCCCCGGCTTTGTGCGGGCGGCTCCTCGGCGGCGGGCGCCCCTCAGCGCCTCCGCAGGGCCTTGAACAGCAGCACCCCCGCCGCCGTCCCCGCAGCCGCCCCCAGGGCCGCCCGCACCGCGGGGCGGTCCAGCCCCAGCCAGCGCCGCGCATTGTCGATGGTGCGCTTGCGCCCGATGTAGCGCTGGTACCGCCTCATCTCTGCGGGGTCCAGCGGTCCGGTCTCGTCGAAGACGGGCCCGCCGCCCAGCGTGGCGCCCCCGTCCAGCAGCTGATGGACGGTCTCCGTCGTGGCCTGGGCCGCCTGGGAGACACGCGTCTGCATGTAGCCGCTGGCCAGGACGCCGAGCAGGTCCATGATGTAGTCGCGCACCTCGGGCTCGGCCCCGGCGATTCGGGCCGTGACGCCGGCCACGATCTCCGGGTCGCCGCTCATGAGGTCCGAGAGGCCCCTCACGCCCACATCCTGCAGCGAGTCGAAGAACGCCGTGAACACGTGGCGGCGCTTCTCGCGGTCGGCGGAGTCGAGCCACGAGTCGAAGGCACGGTTCACCGCCCTGGCCTCCGGCAGGATGCCCGGCGCCTCCACGAACGACGGCCCCAGTACCTGCCAGCTCAACGCGGAGTGCTGCATCACGCCGCGCTCGTCCGAGGCCACCACCTTGGTGGGCTCGCCCACCGAGAGGAGCTGGCCCACCACGTCGAACTCCGGCACGTAGGTGCGGATGCGGTCACGCACCGGGGCGAGGCTCTCCTCGGGCAGGACCTCGGGGTCGAAGCCCGGGCCGTCGTTGTTCCAGATGACCGAGACCTTCCCGCGCACGGCCTCGCCGCACATGGCGGCGCCGTAGACTGCCAGGTTGCCTCCCTTGGAGTGGCCGCCCACCATGATGGGGGCCGGCACGTCCGCGCAGGTGACGTCGAGGTAGGTGGCCGCGTCGGTCTGCGACGGCACCACGTCGTAGGTCATCTCGAAGTCCTCGCGCCATCCCACGACCGTGTCGTCGGTGCCCCGGAAGGTCACGTAGGTGGACCCGTCCGACAGCCCCACGTGGAAGACGCAGAGCTGCTCGCCGCTGCGCGCGTCGAGCCGGGCGTGGAGGCGCCCCAGACGGGCGTCACGGAACCGCCGGCCGGCCGCCAGCTTCTGCGGGAGCAGGACCGTGTAGGGCGAGACCACGCCCGCCCAGCCGTAGATCTGCTCCTTGCCGTTGACCTCGAGGAAGCGCTCGGCCGCCTCGGCCATGGTCACGGTCCCGCCCTCGGCGACGGTGGGCACCGCGCCCTCCAGGGCGCAGTAGGACAACTGTGCCAGCACGACGTTGTCCACCTCGTTGAAGGGCACGGCCTCCAGGGGCACGTCCCCGTACCAGTCGAGATAGTCGAGAATGTCTGCCACGCGGCCTCCTTGGCTCTCCTTGTGGTTCTGATGATGTGTACCCCTGCCCACACCCTGAAACCCCCTGCGGTAACTACCATGGCATGAACCACAAAACGAATGTTCGCAGGGAGGGACACTTTGAATCGATCCGTGGGCACCCGCGCCCTCTGCGCCGTCCTGGCGGGGACCCTGACCGTGGGCGCCGGGGCCGCTCTCGTGGGGTGCGACGCCTCGGCGCCTGCGGCGGCGACCCAGGGCCAGGGGGTCCAGGGGCGCCGCTTCACCGTACCCCAGGCGTACTTCGGCTCCAAGGACGAGGGTGCCAGCAAGCGGGCCCTCGAGGAGGCCGGCGGCACCGACGTCGTGCGCGACTCCGACGGCAACTACACCGTCACCATGGGCGACGCCTCCTTCGACGCCTTCTGCAAGGCGGACCTCGACCGCACGCGCCAGCTGCTGGACGCCATCCCCAACTCGCCGGACTTCCCGCAGGTGAGCGCCATCACCTACAACGACGGCCTCACCGAGGTCGCCCTCACCTGCACCAAGGCCGACATGGGCAGCCAGGGGGAGAACGCCGCCAGCACGGTCATCTACGCCGCCTGCCTGCACCAGGTCATCGCCGGCGACGACCTCGCCTGCACCGTCCAGCTGGTGGACGGCCAGGGGCAGGTCCTGGACACCTACAGCGCCCCCGCCGACGCCTAGGGGCGCCCCCGGCCGCCATCTTCCGCCATCAAGGCCCGTCCTTTGCGACGGGCCTTTCTTTATGCACAAATCACTCAGAAATATGCATATATAATTGCGGGATGCATCGATACCTTAAAACATGTTGAAGTCTAGCTGACAGCTCAACGGGCCGGGAGAACCTACGCATATCTATCAATATAAGAATCTGTCCCTCTGGGGAATCTCTCCGCCCCATGGAAGCGCCTTGTATCGAAATAAACGAAAACATAGGAAGACAACTGGACCGTTTTTATCACTCATCGAATCTAATGGCCTGGGGCGGCTCGGCGTTTAGCTCCTCGCGGTCTTTCTCGAATCCTGTCATCGCCAACGGTCGAAGCGTCATGGTCGGTGGGAGGGGGACCGAGATGCTTGCAGATTATTCAGTCGATTAGACAATGCGTGCAGCGCCGTTCAGGGATGCGGGATAAGGGGTGCATCGACAGACGTCGTACTCTCATCGGAGGCACCGGATCGAGTGCTGTTGATACGACCATAACGCGGGGTCATGGAAAAGTTTGGCGCATATCAGACTAATTAGGTTTTGTTTCTAGACAAGAACGCCGAGAAGTAACAGAATATGCATGACCATTCTCACCTTGAGTGCCGGGAGGAGTTTCCCAATGAAGAGCATGGACGGCGCCGCTGTGTTCAAGGCGCTGGCAGATGAGAACCGCGTCGACATCGTCCGGTTCATCGCAAGGCATCCCGGCGTGACCGCCAGTGCTCTGCTCGACCGCCTCGACATCGCCCAGTCCACCCTCTCCCATCACATGAAGGTGCTGCTGAGTGCCGGCATCGTCGTGTGCAAGCGCAAGGGCAAGTGGACCCACTACTCCATCAACATCGAGACGGTGGACCGCATCGAGCGCTTCGTCGGTGCCCTGAGGCCCGCCCGCCCGGCCAAGTCCCACCGCGCGCGCCCCATGGGCGAGGTCGCCGAGACCGAGACCACGGTCATCCGCATGAACGAGCAGGACATCGAGGCGGAGGACCTCGAGGGGGTCGCGGCCGAGGAGTAGGCGCTCCCGCATCGGTTATACTTCCAGTGAAAAGTAATTTTCCCCGGTTCTGACCACGGTCGGGAACCGGGGGTTTCTTTTTGCGGCGGGAGGACCCCCATGCTGGAGCTCAAGGACGTCGTCAAGACCTACCCCGTGGGAGACGGCGAGGTGGCGGCCCTGCGCGGGGTGTCCCTGGCGTTTCGCACGAGCGAGTTCGTGGCCGTTCTCGGCCAGTCGGGCTGCGGCAAGACCACGCTCCTCAACATCGTGGGCGGCCTCGACCAGTACACGTCGGGCGACCTGCTCGTGAACGGCCGGTCCACCAAGGGCTACTCCGACGCCGACTGGGACGCCTACCGCAACCACTCCGTGGGCTTCGTGTTCCAGAGCTACAACCTGATCCCGCACCAGACGGTGCTGGCCAACGTGGAGCTCGCGCTCACCCTCGACGGCGTCTCGGCGGCCGAGCGCACGCGCCGCGCCACTGAGGCCTTGGAGCGGGTGGGGCTGGGCGACCAGCTCGCCAAGAAGCCGGCCATGATGAGCGGCGGCCAGATGCAGCGTGTGGCCATCGCCCGCGCCATCGTCAACGACCCCGACATCATCCTGGCCGACGAGCCCACGGGCGCCCTCGACTCCAAGACGTCGGTGCAGATCATGGACCTGCTCAAGGAGATCTCCAAGGACCGCCTCGTGGTCATGGTCACCCACAACCCCGAGCTCGCCGAGGACTACGCCACCCGCATCGTGCGCCTCTCCGACGGCCAGGTGCTGTCCGACTCCAACCCGCCCACGGCCGCCGAGCTCGCCGCCGAGCCCGCGGACCCCAAGCCCCGCCACACGCACCTGCCGTTCCTCACGGCCCTGGCCCTCTCGGCCAACAACCTGCGCACCAAGAAGGGCCGCACTGTCCTCACGGCGTTCGCCGGCGCCATCGGCATCATCGGCATCGCGCTCATCCTGTCGCTCTCCAACGGCATGAACGACTACATCGCCGGCATCGAGTCGGACACCATGGGCGCCTACCCCATCACGATCAGCCGGCAGACGGTGGACATGATGGGGGCCATGAGCGAGGACTCCATCAACGAGCGCATGGAGATCACGGGTCACGGCACGGGCGGCGACGGCGACGGCCAGGAGGACGCCATCGTCTCCAACAACGTCGTGGCAAAGACCGTCGAGCAGATCGACACGCTGGTGAAGACCAACAACCTCGGCGCCTTCCGCACCTATATAGAGGGGCACCGCGCGGACATCGACCCCTACGTCACCGCGGTCTCCTACGACTACGAGGTGTCGCCCCAGGTATGGCGTGAGGACGGGGGCGGCGCCGTGAGCCGGGTGTCTCCCCGCACGCTGATCGACGGGGCCGGCACCATGGCGCAGTCCATGATGGCGTCCAACGCCACGACCTCCTCCCAGTGGAGCCAGCTCGTCGACGACGAGGCGCTCCGCGAGGGGCAGTACGACCTGAGGTCCGGTCGCTGGCCTGAAGGGGAGGGCGAGGTGGCCCTCGTGGTGGACGAGAGCGGCCGCGTGAGCGACTTCGTGCTCTACACCCTCGGCCTTCTCGACGAGGGTTCCATGGACGAGCTCGTCTCCTCGGTCGAGAAGGGCGAGGAGGTCGACGACCCGGTGCACACCGTGGCCTTCGACGACGCCATCGGCAGGACCTACACGGTGTTCTCGCCCTCGCAGCTCTACCAGGAGCGGGACGGCGTGTATGTGGACAAGGGCGATGACGCCCAGTACGTGGCGTCCCGGATGGGCGACGGCGTGCCCGTGGAGGTCGTGGGCGTGCTCCAGGCCAAGGACGGCGCCCCGATGACCGGCGGTGTGGTCTACACAGGGGCGCTCACCCGCAGGCTCATGGCCGTGGCGGCCGAGCAGCCGGTGGTGAGGGCGCAGCTTGCCGACCCCGACAGGAACGTGCTCACGGGCGAGGCCTTCGAGGACGACGGCGACTCCGCGGCGGCCGGCGTCGATGCGGCCATGAGCACCATGACCTCGATGTTCTCCCGCACGGGCTTTGGCGGCGGGGCCCGTGCCTCCGGTGGCCCGTGGCGCGGCGGGGCCGTGGTGACGGCCGGTGTCTGGCGTGCGCCCGAGACCGTGACGCTGCACCTCGTGGACGCCGAGGCGCCCGCGCCCGGGGACGGCGCGGGCGGCGATGCGGCTGGGGGCGGCGGCGCCGAGGCACCCGGGGGCGCCGGTGGCGACGCGCCGGTGCCGGGAGGCGACACCGTCACGGTGGACCTCTCCAAGCTGAGCCCGGAGCAGCGCGCCCTCGTGGAGGCGCTCCTCTCGGGCGACGTCTCGGCCGACGAGCTGCAGGAGCGCATCCGCGAGATGGTGCTCGGCAGCATCACGCCGGAGGAGATCCTCTCGCGGCTCACCCCCGAGCAGAAGCATCAGGTCGTGCAGGCGATTCTCGCCGACGTCACGCCCGAGCAGATGATGGCCATGCTCACCGACGACCAGCGCGCCCAGCTCATGGCCGACGTCGTGAAGGGCCTCTCCGACGAGGAGCGGCAGCAGCTGGCCCAGCAGCTCGGCGTGCAGGTGGACCCGGCCCAGATCCTGGCCGCCATGACGCCCGAGCAGCGCGACGCCATGGCGCGCGAGTTCATGGCCTCCGACGCCGGCAAGGCCCTCATGGAGCAGTACCTGGGCTCCATCGACAAGGACGCGCTGCTCGCCGAGTACATGGGGACCGTGGACACCGACGCCCTCATGCGGCAGTACATGGAGGGCATGGACACGTCGGCGCTCATGGCGCAGTACCTGCAGGGTATGGACACCAAGGCCCTCATGGAGCAGTACCTGTCGTCGCTCACGCCCGAGCAGCTGGCCGAGATGGCGGGCATGACGGCGCCCACCCAGGAGCAGATCGACGCCCTCATGGCCCGCTACTCCGGCGACACGCCGCGCACCTACGACGACGTGCTGGTGAAGCTGGGGTACGCCACCGAGGACCGGCCTGAGCAGATCGTCATCTACCCCCGCGACTTCGAGGCCAAGAAGGGTGTGGAGGACTTCATCGCCGGCTACAACGCCCAGGCCAAGACCGACGCCGACAAGGTCACCTACAACGACCTCGTGGGCATGATGACGAGCTCCATCACCGACATCATCAACATGATCACCATGGCCCTGCTGGCGTTCGTGGCCATCTCGCTGGTGGTGAGCTCCATCATGATCGCCATCATCACCTACATATCGGTGCTCGAGCGCACCAAGGAGATCGGCGTGCTGCGGGCCATCGGCTCCTCCAAGGGCGACGTCACGCGCATCTTCACGGCCGAGACCTTCATCGAGGGGCTGCTGGCCGGCCTCATCGGCGTGGCCGTGGCCGTGCTCGTCGACATCCCCATCTGCATCGCGGTGGAGCAGGGCTACGGCGTCGCGGGTATCGCGGTGCTGCCCCCGGTGGACGGCCTGGTGCTCGTGGCCATCTCGGTGGCGCTCACGCTGGTGGCGGGCTTCATCCCGTCGCGCATGGCTGCGAGGAAGGACCCGGTGGAGGCGCTGCGCAGCGAGTAGGGCGGGACAAAAGTGCCCGACCATTGGGACAAAAGTGTCCGGGTGTTGGGACATCGGGACAAGAAGGGCCCCCTGCGTCCTCAGATGCAGGGGGCCCTTTGGGTCGCTTCCCGTCGGGTCGTTCCCGGTGGTGCGGGTTACTTTGCGGCGGGGGCCACGAGGTCGGCCTTCACGCCGTTGTTGGAGCCGATGACGCCGGCCTGCTCCATCTGGGCGATCTGGTCGTCGGTGTAGCCCAGGCCCTTGAGGATCTCGACGTTGTTCTCGCCGAGGTTGGGGGCGCGCTTGTAGTCGGGCTTGTAGTTGGCCAGGCTGAAGGGCAGGCCGATGGTCTTGAAGGAGCCGCGGGCCTCGTCCTGGTCGATGGTGACGATGGTGCCGTCGCTGTTGAGGTCGGGGTCGTTCTCCAGCTCGTTCCAGTCGAGGACCGGGCCCACGGGCACGCCCTTCTCACCGAGCATGGTGGTGAGGGTGTCCTTGTCGTACTGCATGGTGAACTGCTCCACGCGGGCGTAGACCTCGGCCTTGTGCTCGTCGCGGGCGTTGGCGGTGGAGAACTTGGGGTCGGTCAGCCAGTCCTGGAAGCCCATGGCGTTGCAGAAGTTCTCAAAGCCCTTGGGCGACTGCTGGATGACGATGTAGACGTAGGCGTTGGGGTCGGTCTCCCAGCCCTTGGCGCGGTAGCACCAGCCGAGCACGAGGCCGCCCTCGGCGTTCTCGGCGCGCGGCACGGCCTTGCCCCACTTGTAGCCGGGGTAGCAGGCGTAGTAGCTGAGCTCGTGCAGGTGGTCGAGGATCAGCTGGTCGCGGAGCTTGATGCGGCAGAGGTTGAGCACGGCGTTCTGCATGGACTGGTACACGTAGGTGCCCTCGCCGGTGCGCTCGCGCTGCATGAGGGCGGCGAGGATGCCGATGCACAGGTGCATGCCGGTGTTGGAGTCGCCCAGGGCGGCGCCGGACTGGGTGGGCACGTTGAAGTCGCCGGTGTTCCAGCCGGTGGTGGAGGCGGCGCCGCCGGCGCACTGGGCCACGGGCTCGAAGGCCTTCACATGGGCGTAGCGGCTGCCCTGGTTGAAGCCCTTGAGGGAGGCCATGATGCACTTGGGGTTGATGGCGTGCACCTGCTCCCAGCCAAAGCCCAGCTTCTCCACGTCGCCCGGGCCGATGTTCTCCACGAAGACGTCGGCGTCCTTGAGGAGGTCGGTGAGGACCTTCTTGGCGGCGTCGTCCTTCATGTCGAGGGTGAGGGACTTCTTGTTGGCGTTGAGCTGCAGGTAGTACAGGGAGTACGACCCGTCCACGTCGTTCATCTCGTTGCGGGTGGGGTCGCCGCCGTGGACCTTCTCGAGCTTGATGACCTCGGCGCCGAGCCAGGCGAGGAGCTGGGTGCAGGAGGGGCCGGACTGGACCTGGGTCCAGTCGATGACCTTGATGCCGGCGAGGGGTGCCGTGCTGGTGGTGTCTGCCATGGGATTCCTTCCTTCGAACCGTGGAGGTCGCCTTCGGGCGGCCTGGGCGATGATGGCTCTCGTGGTCGTGGGTACCCGCGGCCCCCGAGGTCCCCACGGGGTGTCCCCAAGTCCACAATCACTCTACACAAATATAATTTAATAAACCTGATAGAAAAAAACAGTGGACACGACCTCATGTAATAAAGGGACTTGAGATGTATTACGTCCGCTTTTTTCGGGTTCGGGCGCCAGGGCGACGCGGTTCGGGGGAAGAGACCCCGTGCGATGAAGCGGCTCTGCCACCGCATATGACATTGGAGGTACACGTGAGCAACCAAACCGCCGCCCCGAACCAGGGACTCACCGACGGCATGCATTTCCTCGCCGACACCTTGATCGCCAACGGCGTCAAGAACATGTACGGCGTGGTGGGCATCCCCGTCACCGACTTCGCCCGTATCGCCCAGGCCAAGGGCATCAAGTACGTGGGCATGCGCCACGAGGCCGACGCCGGCAACGCCGCCGCGGCCGAGGGTTTCCTCACCGGCCGTCCCGGCGTCTTCCTCACGGTCTCTGCCCCCGGCTTCCTCAACGGCCTCGCCTCCCTCAAGGAGGCCACCGAGAACGGCTGGCCCTGCATCCAGCTGGCCGGCTCCTCGGTCCGCCACACCGTCGACCTCCACGAGGGCGAGTACGAGGGCCTCGACCAGCGCGCCTACGCCGTGCCCTTTGCCAAGGACTCGTTCCGCATCGACCGCATCGAGGACATCCCCCTGGGCATCGAGCGCGCCATCCGCACCGCCACCACCGGCCGCCCCGGCGGCGTGTACGTGGACATGCCGGACGACCTCATGGGCCAGACCATGGACGAGGACGCCGCCCAGAAGATCCTGTTCACGGCCGAGAACCTGAACCCGGCGCAGCCCGCCGACCAGGCCATGGTCGAGAAGGCCCTGACGCTGCTCGAGAACGCCAAGAACCCCATGATCGTCGTGGGCAAGGGCGCCGCCTACGCCCGCGCCGAGAAGGAGGTCGCCGAGTTCGTCGACAAGACGAACATCCCCTTCCAGCCCATGTCCATGGCCAAGGGCCTCATCCCCGACGACGACCCCCACTCCACCGCCTCCTGCCGCGGCCTCGCCCTGCGCACGGCCGACGTCATCCTGCTCATCGGCGCCCGCCTCAACTGGATGCTCGGCTACGGTGAGGGCAAGAAGTACAACCCCGACGTCAAGTTCATCCAGATCGACATCGACGGCGCCGAGTTCGGCAACGCCCGCCACATCGACTGCCCGCTCCTCGGCGACATCAAGACCGTCATGGGCCAGCTCGTGGACGGCCTGTCCTCCCACAAGATCCAGGCCAGCCAGGAGTGGATCGACCTCCTCGCCGCGGACACCAAGAAGAACGACGAGCGCTTCGGCGGCGCCGAGACGGCCGACACCGTGCCGATGACCCACCAGAACGCCCTGGGTGCCATCAAGCGCGTGCTCGACAAGAACCACGACGTCTACGTGACCAACGACGGCGCCAACACCCTGGACGACTGCCGCGACATCGTCGACATGTACCTGCCCCGCCACCGCCTCGACTGCGGCACTTGGGGCGTCATGGGCGTGGCCATGCCCTACGCCATCGCCGCCGCCGTCACCACCGGCAAGCCCGTGGTCTCCATCTCCGGCGACTCCGCCTACGGCTTCGCGCCCCTCGAGGTCGAGACGGCCTGCCGCTTCGACCTGCCCATCGTCACCATCGTCCTTAACAACGGCGGCATCTACCGCGGCGACTTCGAGGACCTCGGCGACTCCGGCGACCCGAGCCCGCTGACGCTGGACGCCTGCGCCCACTACGAGAAGGTGGGCGAGGCCTTCGGCGCCACCGGCTACTTCGCCACCACGCCCGCCGAGCTCGAGGCCGACCTCACCGAGGCCCTGGCCTCCGGCAAGCCCGCCTTCATCAACGTGCAGCTCTCCGTCCACGCCGGCGTCGAGTCGGGCCACATCGGCGACCTCAACCCCAAGCCCGTCGTCGGCCCCCTCGCCACGAGCGAGTGCGAGGACCTGAACGAGGAGGTCGTGGACGGCAAGCTCGTCCAGGAGAAGCCGGCCCGGTAAGCCGCGAGGCCATCGTGCGGGGCCGTCTTGGCGGGCGGCCCCGCACTCGAGGAGAAAAGCGCATTCATGATCAAGATCATCGTCAACGACATCGTGCCGATCCTTGTGATCATGGCCCTTGGCTACATCTGCGGTCGCGTCCATTACTTCGACGACGACCAGCGCCAGGGCCTCAACAAGGTCGTGCTCGACATCGCCCTGCCCGCCGCCCTGTTCGTCTCCATCGTCAAGGCCACCCGCGAGATGCTCGCGAGCGACCTGGTGCTCACGATCCTGTCCCTCGTGGGTGTGACGGGCATGTTCATGCTCAGCTACCTGCTGTGCAAGAAGCTGTTCCACCACACCACCCAGGAGGCCGCCGTCTGCGCCCTCATCGCTGGCTCGCCCACCATCGGGTTCCTCGGCTTCGCCGTCCTCGACCCGATCTACGGCAACGACGTGACCACCAACCTGGTCATCGGCATCGTGTCCATCGTGGTCAACGCCGTGACCATCCCGCTCGGCTTCTACCTCATCAACAAGGGCCAGAGCGAGATGCGCGCCAAGGCTGCCAAGGGCACCAAGGCCGTGCCCGCCGCCTCTACCGCCGCCTCCGCCGCCGTCCCGGCCGCCGGCTCGGCTGCCGCCGCCTCCGCCGCTGCCTCCGCCGCCGTCCCGGCCGCCGGCTCGGCTGCCGTCGACGACGCCAAGGCCCCCAGCGCCCCCGCCACCCCGGCCCGCGCCCCCGTCACCGACCAGGAGGCCCGCGCCGCCGAGAAGGAGCACGGCATCCGCAAGGAGATCGACGTCATCCGCGCCGAGGAGCGCGGCCACGCCAAGAAGCACGCCATCAAGAACCCCAATGTGGCCGCCATCGTCAACGCGGTGAAGAAGCCCGTTGCGGCCGCCCCGCTCATCGCCGTGTTGCTCGTGCTCATCGGCGTCCGGTTCCCCTCCGAGCTCGACCCCTGCTTCGAGCTCATCGCCAAGGCCAACTCCGGCGTGGCCGTGCTGGCTGCCGGCCTCGCCCTGTCCACGGTCTCCCTGGGCGTGAACAAGGAGGTCATCTGGAACACGTTCTACCGCCTGATCCTCATGCCCGCCGTGATCGTGGCCGCCGGCTTTGCCCTGGGCATGGGCAGCGACCCGTCCAAGATCTCGATGCTGGCCATGGCCGTGGCCCTGCCCCCGGCGTTCTCCGGCATCATCATCTCGAGCCGCTACAACATCTATGTGAAGGAAGGCGCCAACTCCGTGGCCGTCTCCACGGTGTGCTTTGCCGCCACCTGCATCCTGTGGGTGTGGGTCATGCCGATCCTCTGCTCCATGTTCCACTAGGGCACGTCCAAGGATTCAAGGCCTCGCCTTCGAGGGCCCGCCACGGCGGCGGGCCCTCTTTTTTTGTGCCCGGGGGCGGGGCTGTCGGATGGGCTGCCGGACGGGCCTGTCGGGCGTGCTGTCGGGCGGGCTGTCGGAAACCGCGATTGCCGACGGTCAATCCGGGGGAGGTCTGTCGGAAACCGCGGTTTCCGGCCGACAGGCGAGGGTTCCGGCCGTTGCGGTGCGCCTTCGGGCGGCATGGCATCGCGATCTCCGACGGCTCCGGCCCGGGGAGGTCGTCGGAAACCCCGATCTCCAACAGCCGCGGGCTCGTCTCGGCCTACCAGAAGCGGTGGGGACCCAGCAGCCGCGCCCGCAGTGCCCGGCGCCTCTCCACGTGGGAGAGGTCCCAGGAGAAGGGCGCGCCCAGGCGCAGGGCCAGGCGCTCTGCCGCCAGGGAGAACGCAGTCTCGTCCATCACCGTGGAGGCGGTCCATGGGACGAGCTCCACGCCGGCGATGTCGGCCGCGAGCTGGCGGCGCTCGTCCGCGAGGTGCCGCTGGCGGCTCGAGTGGTGCTCGTTGCTGTCGTACTCCACGCCCACGGACGCCTCGGGCCAGAGGAGGTCGACGAAGATGCGCCGCTGGCCGCCGAGGATCCGCTGGGCGTCCGGCCCGAGGTCGATGGGCGGGTTGAGCTCCGGGAGCGGCAGGCCGAAGCCCCCGTGGCGCAGGGGGAGGGAGAGCAGGAGGGCGAGGGCGGTCTCCATGGGCGAGCGTGACAGGGACGGGGTGAGCCGCGCGGCGCGGCGGAGCAGGTCCCCCTTGGTGGTGTTGGCGGGCAGTCCCTGGGCGAAGGCGCGCAGGGACGGGACCGAGAGCAGCGGCGGCCGCTCGACCAGGGGCCTTTCGAGGTCGAGGTGCAGCTCGTACGTGGAGCACAGGGTTGCGGCCGTTGCCACAAGGCCCGGCAGGTCGAGGAGGCGGGCCCGGAGGAGCAGGTAGAGGGTGGGGGCCACGACGTAGGCGGCCTCGTCCAGGCCGAAGGGCTCCTCGATGCGCCAGACGGAGTCGGCGGCGTCGATGGGCGGGATGTGGTGGGCGCGCACGCCCTTGCGGGTGCGACGGTGCGTCTCGTCGGCAATGGCCAGGGAGACGTCCGGCTCCCGGGAGTCGGGGAGCCCGGTGAGGGCCCGGGCGAGCCCCTGGGTCCGCCGCCACCAGGGGGCGTCGCGGACGGCCCTGGCCTGCCGCGCCGTGCACGTAGCCTCCCGCAGGACGCGGTCCGCCTCTTCCTTAGGGATCGGGGTGAGCGGGGCCCGTGAGGCGTATGTGATCCAGGCACCCAGGTCGCACAGCACCGTACTCATGGAATGGAGTATAGGAAAACGGCAGGTCCAATTGGGCGTCTTTTCAAAAAACGGTTGACAATGTTTTGACCAGGAACTGACCGGGACCTGACCGCGGCCCCGGGGTTTGCAGGATGGGGCCGGCGCGGCGGCGTGCGGCGGGTGCGGAGAGGCACGGCGGCGTGCGAAGATGTGCGGCTGCGAGCGGCGGCGAGTGTCGGAGATCGCGGTTCCCGACGGCTGCCGCCGCAGCGACCGGCCTGAAACCGCGATCCCATGCCGGTCACGTCGGTAATAGGGGCGGGAGACCGCGATCTCCGACGCCTTGGCGCCGGGGTGCCGGCCTGAAACCTCGATTTCCGACGGTGGGCCTGCCGGCCGCGGGGTGGGACCGGGTCTCCGTCCCGGCCGCGGGGGCTACCCCCGGTGCCGCCGCACCCGGTCGACGGCGCCCCTCAGGGCGGTCCGTCCCAGCCACGCGGCCCCGATGCAGGGGAGCAGCCAGGGGACGAAGCCCCAGCCAAAGAACTCGCAGCCCACGAGCACGCCGGAGATGGGGCAGCCGAGGGCCACACCGTAGAGGGCCGCCATCGCCAAGGCGCCCGTGAGCAGCGGGTCGGCCCCGCAGAGAGACGCCACCGCCGACCCCATGAGGGCCCCTGTCACAAACATCACGGTGACCTCGCCGCCCCGCAGCCCAAAGCCCAGGCACACCACGGTGAGGGCCAGCTTGAGGGCGAAGCCCCACCCGCCGTGGGGCTCTGCCAGGGCCGGGACCACCAGGTCGGTGCCGAGACCGGCCCATCCCATGAGGCCCGGCACGGCGAGGAGCGCCACGGCCACCACGGCCCCTCCCGTGACCAGGCACCGCATGGGGTCGTGGCCCATGCGGCTGCGGAGCCCCTCGAAAAGGCGGACCCCCGCCTCAAAGCCCACGCCCGCCACGGCGGCGCCCACTGCCACCAGGAGCGCCCCTGCGAGGTCGGGTGCCGCGGCGGCCCGGGAGCCCACGAAGGGGGTCTGGATCTGCAGGCCCATGGGCCTGGCAAAGGCCGCGGCCACCAGGCACGAGAGCAGCACCGTGGGAAGGTGACGCACGTGGCAGCGCCGGGCCGCCAGGTGCTCCACCAGGTAGGCGAAGACCCCCAGGGGGGCGCAGAGCAGGGCCGAGAAGCAGGCCGCCAGGCCGCAGGCCACGGCCCAGTCGTAGGCCGGCTCCCCGTTGTCGTCGTCCACGGAGAACCAGGGCACCATGGCGGCCCCCACCGAAGCCCCCAGGTACTTGGCGGCGGAGTCCGGTCCCACCGACGCCCCTCCCAGAAGCGACATCAGGGTCCCGGCCAGCATGGTGGGGCCCACCCTGGTGGGGAGGCGCCGGTTGGTCCCCATGTCCTTCATGAGGCCGTTGAACCCGGGCCGCAGGTCCATGACCACCCCGAGGCGCCGGTACATGAGCACCTCGAGGGCCGCCAGGGCCGGCAGGAGGGCGCTCAGCCACGGCAGCGCCCGCCAGGCGTCCCCTGCCCAGGAGACCCCGAGGCAGAGCACCACGTTGGCAAGGCCGCACAGGATGCCGCAGACCACGGCGAAGGCCACGCGCCTTCCGCCCATGGCCCAGTCGTAGGCATCGAGGCGTCGTCTTGTCCAGGTGGCGGCCGCCGTCATCCTTTGGCCCACAGGCATCCCCTCCACAGAGCTTCCGTCGTCTCCGTAGATACCCGACCTGCCCGCTTGTCTGAGGGTATAGACCGCCTGTTCATCTCTCGGGCCCCGGGCCCGACCGTTCCCGTGGGAGGACCCCATGCCCCAAACCCAGCATCCCCGTCGCGAGGCCATGGACGGCATGACCGCCGCTGCCTACGCGGCCTACGCCCTGTCCGACGCCGCCCTCATCTACCCCATCACGCCGGCCTCCAAGATGGCCGAGACCGTGGAGCGCTGGGCCTGCGAGGGCCGCGAGAACCTCTTCGGCGCCCCGGTGGACGTCAAGGAGATGCAGTCCGAGAAGGGCGTGGCCGGCGCGTTCCACGGCGCGCTGTCGGGAGGCGCCCTCGCCAGCACCTTCACGGCCAGCCAGGGCCTCATGCTCATGATCCCCAACCTCTACAAGGTGTCGGGCGAGCTGCTCCCCGGCGTGCTCCACGTGACGTGCCGCTCGCTCTCGGCCCACGCGCTCTCGATCTTCGGCGACCACCAGGACATCATGGCCATCCGCGCCACCGGCGTGGCCATGCTCGCCAGCGCCACGGTGCAGGAGTGCATGGACCTCTCCCTCGTGGCGCACCTCTCCGCCATCGACGGCTCCGTGCCGTTCTGCCACTTCTTCGACGGCTTCCGCACGTCGGACGCCATCGAGACCGTGGACGTCATCGAGCCCGAGGCCATGGCGCCCCTCGTGGATTGGGACGCCGTGCGGTCGTTCCGCGCCCGCGCCATGGAGCCGGAGCGCCCCGTCATCCGCGGCACGGCCCAGAACCCCGACATCTACTTCCAGAACCGCGAGGCCGCCAACCCCTCCTACGACGCGCTGCCCGCCGTCGTGCAGGCCAACATGGACAAGGTCGCGGGGCTCACGGGTCGGCGGTACCACCTCTTCGACTACGACGGCGCCCCTGACGCGGAGCGCGTCGTCGTGACCATGGCCTCCTCGGCCCAGGTGGCCAAGGAGTGCGTGGCGCACCTCGTGGCGGCCGGCGAGAAGGTGGGCGTGGTGACGGTGCGCCTCTACCGGCCCTTCTCCGCCGAGCACCTCCTCGACGCCATCCCCGCCACGGCCAGGCGCGTCTCGGTGCTCGACCGCACCAAGGAGCCCGGCAGCCTGGGCGAGCCGCTCTATGAGGACGTGGCCCTGGCCGTGCTGTCCTCCGGGCGCCCCGTCGAGGTCCTCGGCGGCCGCTACGGCCTCTCGTCCAAGGACTTCACGCCGGCCCAGGTCAAGGCGGTCTTTGACAACATGGCCCTCGAGGAGCCCAGGCGCCGCTTCACCGTGGGCATCGACGACGACGTCACGCACCTGTCCCTGCCCGTGGGCGGCCCCGTCCGCTGCCTGCCGGAGCCGTGCTCCCAGGCGGTGTTCTACGGCTTTGGCTCCGACGGCACCGTGGGCGCCTCCAAGCAGGTGGCGCGCATCCTGTCGCGGGAGCAGGGCACCTGCGTGCAGGAGTACAGCTGGTACGACTCCAAGAAGAGCGGCGGCCTCACCATCTGCTACCTGCGGCTCTCCGACAAGCCCGTGCAGAGCCCCTACCTCGTGGACGACGCCGGCTACGTGGCCTGCCACAAGTCCACCTACGTGCGCCGCGGCTACCCCATGGCCGACCGCCTGGCCGAGGGCGGCACGTTCGTGCTCAACGCGCCCTGGGCCGACGCCGCCTCGTGGGAGGAGCACGTCCCCGCGCAGCTGCGCCAGGCGCTCGCAAGGAAGAAGGCCAAGGTCTACGCCGTTGACGCGAGCGGCCTCGCCGAGCGCTGCGGGCTCGGCGGGCGCGTCAACATGATCATGGAGTGCGTGTTCCTCAAGCTCACCGGCCTCATGGACTACGATGCGTTCGTGGCCGCCCTCAAGGCCGACATCCAGGAGGTCTACGCCGCCAAGGGCGCCGACGTCGTGAAGGCCGACCTCGAGGCCGTGGACGGGGCGCTGGCCTCGCTCGCCGCCATCGACTACCCCGACTCCTGGGCCACGGACGCGGAGGGCCCCGAGACCGTGGCCCAGAGGATGGCGCCGGCCGACAGGAGCGGCTACGTGCGCGACGTCTTCTGGCCCATGGAGGAGCTCCGCGGCGACGACCTGCCCGTGAGCGCCATGACGCCGGACGGCTTCGTGCCCCTCGGCACCACGGCCCTGGAGAAGCGGGCCGTGGCCTACTCGGTGCCGCGGTGGGATGCCGACGCCTGCGTGGAGTGCTACGAGTGCTCCTACGTGTGCCCCCACGCCGCCATCCGGCCCTACCTCGCCACGGGGGACGAGCTCGCCTTTGCCCCGGAGGGCTTCGACACCAGGCCGGTCACGCTGCCGGCCCTCAAGGACGAGGGCCTGGCCTTCAGGATCCAGGTCTTTCCCGAGGACTGCGTGGGCTGCGGCAGCTGTGCCTACAACTGCCCGGGCCACGCCCTGTCCATGGAGCCGCTGCCCACGCAGCTCGAGACCCAGAGGGAGGCCCTGGACTTCTGCCAGTCGTCCGTCTCCCTCAAGGACCACCTGCTGCCCGCCGCCACGGTGCCGGGCACGCAGCTCCAGCAGCCGCTCTTCCAGTTCTCCAGTTGCTGCGGCGGCTGCGGCGAGGCCCCCTACATCAAGCTGCTGACCCAGCTCTTCGGCGACCGCCTCATCATCGCCAATGCCACGGGCTGCTCGTCCATCTACGGCGCCTACATGCCGGCCATGCCCTACGCCGTCAATGCCGCCGGGCACGGCCCCGCCTGGGGCAACTCGCTCTTTGAGGACAACGGCGAGTACGGCTACGGCATCGCCAAGGGCGTCAGGATCCGCCGGGGCCACCTGGAGCGCCTGGTGTCCCGGGCCGTGGCCGACAAGGGCGCCGGGCTGCCCGCCGGGGCCACCTCCCTCATGGCCAGCTGGCTCGAGGGCAAGGACGACCCCGAGGCCGCCTACGACCTGGGGAGCGCCATCCGCACCGAGCTCGAGGGCACGGCCGCGGGCACGGGGGAGGGCGCGGGCCTCGCGCGGCAGATCCTGGACTACGGCGAGATGTTTGGCAAGAAGAGCGTGTGGGCCGTGGGCGGCGACGGCTGGGCCTACGACATCGGCTACGGCGGCCTCGACGAGGTGGTGGCGAGCGGCGAGAACATCAACATCCTGGTGCTGGACACCGAGGGCTACTCCAACACCGGCGGCGAGATGAGCAAGGCCACCCAGATGGGTGCCGTCACCGGGTTCACCTACAACGGCAAGGGCACGCCCAAGAAGGACCTGGGCACCATGCTCATGCAGTACGGTTACGTCTATGTGGCCCACGTGAGCCTGGCCGGCGACATGCAGCAGGTGATCGACGTCATGCGGGAGGCCGACGCCTACGACGGCCCCAGCGTGGTCATAGCGTTCTGCCCCTGCATCAGCTGGGGCATCGAGGGCGGCATGGGCGGCGTCACGGGCATCATGCGCGAGGCCGTGGAGACCGGCTACTGGCCGCTCTGGCACTTTGACCCGCGCCTGGCCGAGCAGGGCGGCGACGCCTTTGTGCTGGACTCCGCGGCGCCGAGCAAACCCATGGGGCCGTTCCTGGCCAAGATGCGCCGCTACGCGAGCCTGGCCGACCGCGAGCCCAAGGTGAGCGCTCGTCTCCAGAGCGAGCTGGCCAAGGACAGCGACGCCGTGTACCGGCGCCTGAACGCGCTCGTGGAGGTGTACGGGCCCGAGAAGGGCGGCGCCGGAGAGTAGGCCGGTGGGCCGGCGGCGGCTGGACCGGCGGGCCGGTGGCGGCTGGGTCCCGCGCCGCGGCAGACCATGCCGATGGGCCTTCCGGCATGGAGGCGGCGCCGAAGGGCCGCCCTGGACCGTCCGAACCCCATGCCGGAGACCGCTCCGGCATGGGGTTTGTCGTCTGCGGCCGAGAGAACCCATGCCAGAAGGGGCTCCGGAATGGCCGACGCGGCAGTTCGGGTCTGGGGCTCGGTCCCGGCGCCCAGCTATCAGCTAACTAATTAGTGTATTGTCTTTCTAGTAGCCGAACTTATACTGGGGACACGGAGGCCCCGACGGAACGAGGAGCCATGAGGACGATCCTGACCGTACTGTTCGGCGCCGTGCTCGCCTGCTCGCTGGTGGCGTGCTCGGGAGGGGAGCTCCAGGAGGCGGACGCCGGTGCGGTGCGGGAACCGGCGGAGGTGCAGCCCGGCTCCGCCCCCCCCCAGCCGCTGGAGATCGTGGAGTCGTGGTGGTCCGTGAGCGACGGGGGCCGACTCTCCTATGTGGTGATGGTAAAGAACCCAAACCAAGGAATGGAGTGCAGAGAACCGCAGTTCAGCGTGGTGCCAAAAGACGGGCGGGGAAAAGCGATCTGCCACTACCTCGATGTTCCCTTCGTTGTGGGAGCGGGCACTACCATCGCTTTGGCGGACTCTTGGGAAGTTTGGCGACAACTCGGTCGCATCGATTGATTTTGCTCTTGAAAAGCCTGGCACATGGGGCGAGGCGAAGCCTTTGCCCGAAGATCTCTATGAGGTGTCGGGCCTTCGGAAGACCCAGATGCCGTACGGCTACTGGTGTGAGGAAGCGATAACCGGGGAACTGCTGCGTAACCGCGCCATCCCTGTTGAAGGTGTTGGCTCTGCACGCATCTCGATCGTATGCCGAGATGGGCGAGGGGCAATTTTCGGTGTAGCCCTCGGCATCGTGGACAATCCTCCACTGGGGGAGAGGGTACCGTTTGATGCCGCGTGCTTCTTTGCGGGGGAGCCAGACTCGTATGAGGCGTACGTCATACCTGGTCCCACAAGGAATGCGTAGGCGGGGTTGCCGACGATCAGCGCGGTTTTTCGGGCCTCGGGACAAACCCGAGGCCTTTTTGTGCGACCTGACGGGGCGGCGCGGGCTTGGAGAAGTCAGTGCGTTGTCCCTGCGCAAAAAGTCAATTAAGTAAATAACGTTATATTAGATCCATTAGAAGTTGAGTGTGCTGCACCAGCTTTGAATTGCATTGGAGGATGTGCAATATACTGCACATTTAATGCGATACAACAGAATGTAACGATATGAGTCAATCTGCGAATAGTCTCAGGAAGAATGAGAAAAATAGACATAATAATCGTTTACGTATTTCCTAAGTGCTAAAGTCAGTGATGATAGAAGGACAAGAAATCTGACAACAACAGGAAATCATAATTAATCTCTGAATAAGCATACTTCTTTGAAATAAGTGTTGATATGAAGATGCGATGTCGGCTACTCCTGATTAGACCATTGGAACTTGGCTGAAAGGAATCAGATATGACGTTTGAAGAGATTCCCTACTTGATGACTGTCAAAGAGCTTGCAGAGATCACTGGTGAGCATGAGGGGACGATTCGTCGTGGAATTCTCCAGGGGCGTATCCCGGCTGACAAGATTAATGGTCGTTGGGTTATCTGCCGTGATGCTGTTTTTCCCAATGCCATGAAGGCATTGGGGCTTGAAGCCAGGTCCGGTACACGTGGCGTCGTGTAGTCGGTGCCTGTCCCTCGTCCGGATAAGTAGAATCATTGAAGATTGGAAAAGTATGGGTGTTTGGACAACCCGTCAAGAGATGCTGCTGCGCGAATTCGCTAGCTCTGGAGTCGTGGCAGTGAGAGAAGAAATCCTTCGAAAGACAGGGGTTGACCATACGATTCGTGCAATCGAGGTCTATGCGAGTCAATTGGGTGTGAGCTTGCGGAAAAGATCATCGTGCACTCGTTGTGGGGCAACAGACGCTTATATATGTCGAAATGGAATCTGTCTGCGTTGTGTTGGAGATTTGCTGACGTCAGAGGACGGACAATCTTTCTAAAGATGCTCACGTCTCTTAATTGCCCGCTATTCAATCTATTACACTATTGCATATATTCATAATAACAATATAATGAGAGGAGATGTTTGGTTGACATGAAGGGGTGAGATGCATGAAGGTCATTTTGGCTGCGCTGACAGGAGTTGTGCTCACCCTTTCCCTGGCTGGATGCTCGGTCGCGGAACCAGATTCTTCCGCCGCATCCTCCGCTGAGGGCGTAGTTCAGGTAGAAACCGCGCCGCAGCCATTGGAGATTGTCGAGTCTGGCTGGTCAGTCAACGATGATGGGTATGTGACCTATGCTGCCGTTGTTCGGAATCCCAATGACAGCTGGCGCTGTGAGACGCCTTCCCTTGATGTCGTTCTTAAAGATAGTGACGGGAAGGTGCTGGGGCGTTATGGTGACGACCCCTTGGTAATCGAGGCGGATTCTGAGGTGGCTTTGGCGGGGATGGTGGGTAATGATCGTCCAGACGTTTCTAATGTCGAGTTTTCTATGGGTGCAGGGGGCAGCTGGAGTGCGTCTGGGCCAGTAGAGACCGACTTCTACTCGGTAACCGGGTTAACGCGCGGAGCTGCCACCAATTGGCCGGCGGAGTCTTTCCGCGGTGCTGTGACTCGAAATCACTATGTGTCAACGGAGGGTGCGGGCGCTGTTCTTATTTCCGTTATAGCCAGAGATGAAAGTGGTGCCATTGTCGGGGGCGCTTCTGCTGTGATGGACGGCATCCCCTCAAGGGAGGCGACTCCATTTGAGGTTCCCTGTTTCATCCCACAAGAGGGTGTGGCCACTTACGAAGCCTTTGCTAGGCCTTCACCGAAGGTGATGGCATAGGTCGTACCCATACACAAGAAGGCGACCTCCCGGCTTCGTGCTGAGAGGTCGCCTTTTGGGGCGCAGTTCAGGATTTTAGTGATATCCCTCTCGCTTTGACTCCCAAGAAGCTTGCAAAGATAACCGGTGAGCATGAGGGGGCGATTCGCCGGGGGATTGCCGAGGGGCGCATTCCGGCCGACAAGGTGAACGGGCGGTGGATCATCTGTCGAGACGTGATTTTCCCCAAGACTAAAGAGGTTCTGGGGAATGGCTTTAAGTAGGTTTCCGTCTAGGACCCCATGGTCGAGAACGCGCGAATGGAAGGGAATGAGTGACCTGTGAGCGTGTGGACGGTTCGCCAAGCCAAGAAAACTTGCTGAGCATATTTGGCAGCCAAGGGGTTGAGGCGGTGCAAGACGCCATGTGTCGGGAGACTGGCATCTGTCATAGCATGCGAGCAATCGAGGCTCGTGCAAACCAGCTTGGCGTGAGCCTTCGCAAGAAGGCGACATGCTCCCGATGCGGGGCAGCGGGCGTTTGCGTTTGCAAAAACGGCCTTTGTCTTAGGTGCGTGGGGGTCCTTTTGGAAAACGAAGACGATTGTTCTAGAGCCACTGGTGGTGCGCAATCCGGCCATACCATCGAAGTTAGTTAGACGCTATCAGCTCTCATCTAAGCAATTATACTGTTGCGTATTGCACATGCAGCGACTAAAGTAAGAGATGCAAGGCGGACACACGATGAAGCGTGGTGCCATGAAGAGGACCCTGACGCTGTTGCTCGGGGCTGTGCTTGCAGCCTTTCTTTGTAGCTGCTCTCTTTTTTCTGCAGGACTAGCCGGCGATGACTCGAATGAGACGGCATCTCCGCTTGGTGTGCCAGTAAAACCTTTGGAGGTCGCTGAGCATGACTGGTGGGTAAGCGAGGGTGGCAAGTTTTCATACGTAGCTGTTTTGAAGAACCCCAACGACTCGCTGGCCTGTCTGTCACCGTGCCTGCATGTCCGCATACAGCATTATGACTGGAGTAAAGCGGAGGACTATATTGATGTGCCCTTGGTGGTTGAACCGGGGTCCACTGTTGTCTCCGCAGGATCTTGGGGCATCGATGGACGCGGGGTCGCATCAGTTGACTTTGTTCTGGATGATAGGGGTAGTTGGGAAGAAGTCGCGCCGTTTTCCGATGAGATGTATACGGTACAAAATATCTTATTAAATAAGATGCTTTTTGATAATTCACTGACTGGCGAGTTGGTCTGTAGTGGCAACATCCCTATCGAAGGCGTCGGTGCTGTAGAGCTGGCTGTTGTTGTCCGAGACAGTCGCGGAAAGATTGTTGGAGAGGCTACGGCTTTTGTGGATGATCCTCCGATAGGAAGGCCGGTGCCCTTTGAGGCGCCTTTGCACGTCAAGGATTCCTTTGATGACGAGTCTTGTACTTATGAAATCCATGCAAGGCCCAGTCCCCCAAACAATGCGTAGCCAAGCGTGATTCACCGGTTTCAGGGGCTCTGATAAATCAGGGCCCCTGTTTGTGCAGCGAACCAGCTTTCGGTTTCCTTGCAAGGCTGGTTCGTATCGCTTTAATTAAAATAGGAAATATATTACATAATGACAAAATGTATTGAAACGTAATGATTCAGTTATTACTTCACACAGGAAATAGTAAATAACAGATTGTTGGATGCCTTACAGCTCTGCGGGCTTAGTTTGTTCTCGTGCAGCCCAAAAGGGGCCTGCGGAAAAGAAAGCGTCGAGGGGGCTTTCGTCACGTAGAAAGGTAACGATATGGCCAGTGCAGGACAGGTTGTCAATCCAAACGGCGTTTCGATGACGGGGAGCACCACGGTGGATAGCTTCTATACCGCTCATGCACCGTATTTCGTAGAGCTCCGAAAGGCCCAGTACAACGGAGGTACGTGGGTGTGGGTCCGAGTGACTACGAATCTTGTGAACAACTACAACCCGGCGGATACCACGGTGAAGGTCACCACGCCCTATGGCACCTGCACCGGCCTCGCCCCGGGCGGCAACATCAGTAGCGGTGTCGTCGGATCCCGCGCGTGGTCCAGGGCCATTTGCGTCGGGACGACAGGTTCTGGTGTGAGCGTGACCTACAGTGGTGCGTGCATCGGCAGCACTGCCACCAAGACCGTTACGCTGCGCTAGGTTCGCCTGCGCGTTGTCGAGTCTTTTGAGCTGATGGCACGCCTCGATTCCGGCCCTCGACGGGGCTGGGGCGTGCCGCATCTTCCTCATATAAATCAATACTACATCCAAATCTAAGAACGGAGCCGTTCCATGGCTGACGAAATGGTCCTCGAGACCCAACAATGGCTCAACGCAACCTATGGTTCAGATTCCCGCTTCAAACGCGTGGCCGAAGACGGCCTCACGGGCTGGGGCACCATCAACGGCCTGATTCGCGCCCTGCAGATCGAGCTTGGAATCCAGGCCACGGCCGACAACTTCGGCGCGGGCACCGAGGCCCGCTTCAAGGAGGCGTGGCCCAACGGGGTGGCCCAGCAGGCGGACACTGACACCACCGAGAACAATGTCTACGCGATAATCCAGGGAGCCCTCTGGTGCAAGGGGTACTCCACCGGAAGCCATATCACGCGACACTTCTATGGCGGCACCGGGTCCGCCGTCCGGCAGCTCAAGGCTGACATGGGAGTCAGCGGCGACTCGACGGTGGACGTCGACGTCATGAAGTCCCTTCTGTCCATGAAGCAGTTCGTCCTTCTGTCGAACATGGGCGGCAAGGGCCAGATTCGTCTCGCGCAGCAGCGTATCAACAGGGGCTACCGCGCTTATACGGGGATCGTCCCCACCGACGGCCTCTATGGCCGTGAGATGAACACGGCCCTCATCCAGGTGCTTCAGGCTCTCGAGGGATTTACGCCTGCCCAGGCCACGGGCAACTTTGGAGATGGAACGCGGAGCCGGCTCAAGACCGTGAGCGCTTCCAACGCCGCAGAGAACCCTCAGTGGGTGTGGCTGGGGAGTGTGGCACTGGTGTGCAACGGAGAGGACAATGCTGTGAGCACCGCTTGGACGACGGAGCTCCAAGCGGCCATCCTCCTCTTTCAGGGGGAGTACGCGCTCCCGTCCACGGGAGTGTTCGACCCCACCACATGGATGAGTCTGCTCACCTCCAAGGGCAACCCGGACCGTCCCGCTACAGCCTGCGACACCCGCTTTGAGATGACGCAGGCACGAATCGACACGCTCAAGGCCAGCGGCTATCGCACTGTGGGACGCTATCTTACGGAGCCGGGGCAGGCCTCCCTGGACCCGTCGGAGTACTTCAAGGCCATCCATCCCGGCGAGCTCGAGCGCATCGTTGCCAACGGCATGGGCTATTTCCCGATTTTCCAGGAGAATGCTCGCCAACTCTCGGACTTCACTGCGGAGAAGGGCGCGATTCACGCCCAAGAGGCCGTGGCGGCGGCAGAGCGTCTGGGTATCCCGCCCACGGTGATTTATTTTGCTGTTGACATGGACCTGCTGGGAGACCAAATTGATCCGTATCTTGTACCGTACTTCCGGGCCATCAACCAGAACATTGGGTGCTATGCCGTGGGCATCTACGGCTCCCGGAACGTCTGCACCCGCATCATCGGCAAGGACCTCGCGACGACGGCTTTTGTGTCAGATATGTCGACGGGGTTCTCTGGGAACCTTGGCTTTCCGATTCCGGCTCTTTGGAATTACGACCAGTTTGCCGAGGTCAGCAACTTCCGGGGCCAGGGTTGGGACCTTGACCGTGTGGCGTGGTCCGGTCGATGGGCGGCGTGCGACACGGTGGTGGATATGCACCCGATCGTTCAGATTCCTAACCCGAGTCTTACGTTTTTCGAGGAGTGGGTCGGCGACGTGGAGGAAGCTTCTGTTCGCTCGCTTGGGTCCCCCGATCTGCTTTCTTGGAGGTCTGATATCGGAATATTCATCCTTCAGTGGATACGCAAGCCAAAATACTGGCCCGGGAATGGTGCGAGTGAAGGGGCTGGAATCCTGTGGTCCGTGTACACGCCCGAGCCTGCGGCAGATCATGCAGGAGAGGCACGCCAGATGGTCGCCTTCGCCTGCGACTCTGTAAGTGAGCAAAAGGGTGGCATAAAAGCATCGCAGGGCGCTGATCTCGGCTATGACGTAGAGCACATGGCTGCCACTGCGTTGGGCTATCTCAAGTGGGGTATCGGAGCGGCTCATAACGATTATGGGCTGGGCGACCTAGGTGGCTGGGCCCTCGATTTGCTTCAGGTGTGGGGGAATTATCAGAAAAATGCCGGAGGCAAGGCCCTCTCCCAATGGCTGGCGAACAACCTGGGAGTCACCGATGCATCGGGATTTGGCCCCAAGGATATGGTCGCTGATGCGGACGCTTGGCTAATCGCTAGGGCGATGGTTGATGATGAGAGCCCAGCCGCCCTCTCGGAGGCCATGGGGAGCGTGTACCAGCAGACCGCATCACAGCGGCTCGAGACGTTTTATCGGGAGCGGTTCGGGGGTAGCGCGGGCAATGTGGCGCAGGCATTTCGGGAGCTGGTCAACGGCATCGATCTGGGGGAATTTAAGGATGTTCCACTTACGGAGGACGTCTTGAAGCTGGCTGCCGGGGCCGAGGAACTGCCCACCCAAGAGGAAGCAGGAATAATAGGTCTGGCGTATGGAGCGTTCCTGTCTGCACAATCCTAATTGTCGCGGGTCGAGGGGAGGCGCCCTCGACCCGCGTTTCGTGAAGGCTTGCTCACAGAGAGTCAATGTCAGCTGCGGGATAAGCCGGTTATGTCGATCGGACCTAAAGCCTCAGGCCGCCCCCATCCACGATGAACGAGAGGTCAAGGAGGGAGATGACGACAAGGACGCACACCGCAAACGCGGCGATGCACCCCTTCAGACAAGAGCCTGAGGCGGTTGAGCCACCTGTCTCGTTGGATGAGATGGGTTCCTCTTCTTTGTGGGTCCACGCGACAAAGAGGAGGAAGAATTCGATGGCGCAGAAGACCATAAGAACGAGGGCAAGCACGACATACGCGCTGCGTATCGGGTCAGATGAGTTGGTGGGCGCGATTTTGATGCCGAACAGCGGGATGTCCACGGGGACCCATCTGCTTCCGATAATAAAAGGAAGAAAGAATAAAATGATAGATAATGAAAATAATGCAATGAAAACAACGGTCAAGAAAAACCCTGAACGCAAAAGTCTGGGCGGGTGACACCGTGAAGCTTGCTGGGCGATGAGGGCGGCTATGCCAGCCATGATGCCGACGGCCCCTGTGGCATTGCATACGTAGACACCCAACTGCTTCGACAGGTCGTTGAAGTAAAGACCCGGCATTTGGCATCCGATGAGGACACAGAGGGCCCAGGTCACGGCAAGTGCCTTTGCCGTCCCTCGACATCGTCTTGCGTATTCGGCCCAGTCTGTCTTGCCTGGCGAGTCTGGCGCGGTCATGGCAGCTCCCTTCAACAGGAATGCTTTGTCTGCATCTTATCATTAAATTCAAAATTATTGTTATCGGGAGACGATATGGAATCTGTGGTGGTGGCTGTCGTGTCGGGCGTTCTCACGCTCGCGGGCGTATTGGTTTCGAACTCTCGAAGTCGGGGACTGCTTGAGGCAAAGGTGGACGCCTTGGACAGAAAGGTCGAAAAGCACAACCGCCTCATTGAGCGGACCTATGTCCTCGAACGCGACGTTGCGGTGATTCAGGCGGAGCTGTCCAGTCGGACCGGAGGCTCCCGATGACGGCCGTGGAGCGTCTGCTCAGGGACAACGGCTGGCAGTGGCGCCTGCTCCGCACGGTGGTGCAGGGCGTACTGGGCGTTGTGGCGGCGAACCTCGACTTCTTGATGGGCCACTGGGTGTGGGACCCGCAGTGGCGCTGCGTGGTCGTGGCGCTGGTCATGGCTATCCTGTCCCCCGTGATGGCCGAGCTGGGTCGCTACGGGGAGAGGGCATGAGCTAGACCTGCGATGACGTTCCGCAAGGACGTTTTGACGGAAATCCGGGCGTGGGATGTCCCATAAGGCCTAAGCGCCCCCAGCCGCCCCTAGACGTCGACACAAAAGACGGCGCGCCGGCTCTGTTCGGGCCGGTGCGCCGTCTTCGCGTGCGATGGGTCGTGTGTGCGCGTTACTCGCGGTCGATGAGGGCGTCGCGGATCTCCTCGAGGAGCTTCACCTGGACGGTGGCGGGGTCCTCGGGGGCCACCTCCTCCTCGAGCTCCTCGGCGTTCTTCTTGACCATGGCGTTGTGGGCGGTGTTGATGAGCTTCACGGCCATGAACACCACCAGGGCGATGAGCAGGAAGTTGATGACGGCGCTGATGAAGTTGCCCCACATGATGGCCACCTCGGCCACGTTGCCGGAGGCGGGCACGATCACGGTCTTGATGTCGGAGAAGTTGATGCCCCCGATGATGATGCCGATGACCGGCATCACGATGTCGTCGACGAGGGACTTCACGATGGCCGTGAAGGCGGAGCCGATGATCATACCCACTGCCAGGTCGATCACCGACCCGCGGGAGATGAACTCCTTGAACTCGGCGATGAACCCCTTGCTCTTTTCCTTGACCTTGTCGGTGTTGACGGCCATGACGACCCTTTCTCCTCGGCACCGGCTCACGGACGCGCCCCGGGGCTCCGGGACGGTAATAAGGTGCCTATATTCCCCTCCAAGCCCTTGGATAACGGTCAGGGAGAAGGGCGCCATGGGTCAGAGGTAGGCGCTGGGGGTGCCGTCCCTCAGGCTGTGGGCGATGGAGTGGAGGTCGTCGTTGTTGTCCCGGTCGGCCAGGAGCTTCAGGGGGCGCCACGCCGCGATGGGGAACCCCTCGTCCACCAGACGGCCGCCCGCCTCGCCCAGGGTGTCGAGGAGCGTCCCGTCGAGGGGCAGCTCCGCGCCGTCGGCATCCAGGGCCGCGGCGGCCTGCTTCACGGAGGGCTCCTCCACGGACTCCTCGCGGAGCAGGTCGGAGAGCTCCAGGCGGGCCTGGTCGGCAAAGCGCGGGCACCGCGCGGCCAGCACGTAGGCCGCCGCGGCCAGGGCGGGCTTTCCCTGCTGCCAGTAGGCGAAGGCCAGGCGGTAGAGGCAGAAGCCGGTGTCGTCGGTGTCTACGAGCATGGTGAGCAGCACCTTGAGCTCCGCCTCGGCCTGGGCGAAGTCCCCGTGGTCGCCGAGGAGCACGGCGCGGCGCACCCGGGGAGGGACCGAGGTGGGGGCCAGGGCCACGCACTGGTCGGCCACGGCCATGGCCTGGGCGAAGTCGCCGAGGTCCGAGTAACGGCGCGATATGGCGTCCTTGGCCTCGAAGAAGGCGTCGGGCAGCTGGTAGAAGCGGGAGGGCCTGCCGGGCTGGGGGTCGTGGTCGCCGGTGATGCCCAGGGGGTCGCGAGCCCCCTCCGCCCCGGTCTGGCGGGTGCCGCCAGCGGGGGCGTGGGCCATGAGCATGCGCACCGGGGAGCTGTTGGACCACAGGGGCGACCTGCCCTCCAGGCCTCCCCGGTCCTCGAGGGCGCCCAGGATGCGGTCGCAGAGCTCCTCGAGGCGCATGATGGCCATGACGGGGGTCTCGGCCTCCTCGGAGCAGATGGAGCGCACCTCCTCGAGCTCGGCGGGGAAGTCGTCGTGGTAGACGTCCAGGTCGGCGCCGGTCTCGGCCATGACGAGGGAGGAGAGGGGCTCCGAGAGGGGGCGCCGGTCGCGCCAGAGGTCGCCCCGGTTGCGTCCGAGGCCGGGGACCCTCAGGGGCTCCACGGGCCGGAGGGTGCCGTCGGAGAGCTCCATCGCGGCCTTCGCGCCCAGGCTGCGGGCGAGGGCCGCGGGGTCTTCCACGGGCCGGGATGCGTCGTCTTCCAGGGCCTCGATGCCCGTGCGGGAGAACCCGAGCCGGTCGAAGTCGCATCCCATGACCGCCTCGCCGCCCAGGCCGCCGTCGAAGGCGGACACCACGCACCGGGTGACGGCCACCGAGGAGCCGAAGGCGCAGGCGGCCAGCACCGCGGAGAGCCTGAGGCCGTAGAGGGCCACGAAGGTGCCCTGGAGGGCCCGGCAGTCCTCCAGGCCCCCGTCGCCCATGCGCTCCGCGGGGAACCACTGGGCCTTGGGCAGGGCGAACTCCACCGAGACGCAGCCCGACGGCAGGTCCACGTCGTAGCGGTACTCCAGGCGGAACGGGAGCCGGAGGCGCTCGCAGGCCCGGGCCATGCGGCTGCGGACGTCCCACTCGCCGCCGCGGGCGAACTCGACGCCGTGGAAGGTGGCCATGGGGTTGGGGCGCGTGTGGCCGTCGAGGACGTCGGCGGCCTGGAGCGTCCAGGCCCTGAGGGCGCCGAAGCCCGCCTCGTCGCAGGCGCGGTCGTGGGCGGGCGCATCGCCGTCGAGGACGAGCTGGATGCGGTTGAGGGCCGCCTCCACCGAGAGGAGGGTGTCGCGGTGGGCGGGGTCGGCGCCGGGGGGAAAGCGCATCCACCAGAGGTGGGTGCTGGCGAGGCGCACCACGTCGGCCCCGGTGGCCGCCACCGCGGCCCTGAGGTCCGAGGCCCCGGCGGCCTCGAGGGACCGGGCGGCGTAGCGGGCCGCGACCCCGCCCTCGCCCCCTGCCGCGACGATCTCGTCCACGGCGTCGGGCAGGGGCTTCTCCAGCAGGACGTCGAGGACCTTCTTGTCTGCGGGCGCGGCCTCCGGCTCCGCCGGGTTCCGGGTCTCGGCCTCTGCCTCGTTCTCGGCCTGGAGGCGCCAGGCGAGGAGGGCGCCGGCCACGGTCACGGCGCGGAAGTCCAGATGGGCGTCGGGCGCGCCGTAGGGGCCGAGGTCGATGCCGTGCGCGGCGTCGTGGAGGCGCTGGCCGCCGCCGGGGCACGGGCCCCAGAGCGCCATCTTCTCCATGGCGCCGCCCACCCGAGCCTCCACCTCGCCGTCGTCCCGGCCGGTGTACATGAGGCCGCGGGCCAGGGGCTCGCCGGAGGGCCTGGCGTCGAGGGGCGCCGAGCAGGGCCAGAAGGCGCCGCCGGCCTCGAGGCAGCCGAGGATGCGCACGGTGACGGCGTCCTCCAGGAGCACGAGGTAGCCCCAGGTCCTCATGGCGGCCGGGCGCCACGCCGCGACGTCCACCACGGCCATGGGGAGGCCGGCGGTGTCCCCGGGCAGGGGAGGCAGGACGAGAGCCTCGGTGAACGGGGGCAGCGGGTGGGTTCGGGGTGTCTGGGCCAAGGGTGTCTCCTCACGCGGGTGGCAACCGAGTATAGCGCAGCCCAAGGACGGCTGAAAAATCGGGCGACAGCTATGGAAAACGGCCCCGTGGCGCCTACGAGGGCGCCCCGGGGCCGTTGGGGGATCCGTCCGTGGTGCGGCGGGCGCCTAGTCGTCCGACAGGCGCTCGAAGGCGGCCATGAGGGGCGGGATCATCTGCTTCTTGCGGCTCACCACACCGGGGAGCACGGCCATGCCGTCGGCGGGCTCCACGCCGAAGGCGGAGCGGATGACGGCCTCGGCGCCGTCGCCGAAGTAGAGCAGCTCGGTGGTCTGCGACTTAACGTCGGTGAACATGTACATGACGATGGGCAGGTCCTCGTTCTTCGCCGCCTCGGCCAGGTAGGGGCCCACGAGCTCCTCGGCGGCCTTGCGGCTGCCCTCGGTCATGTAGCTGCCCTGGCCCACGCCGAAGCGCGCGTTGCCGCGGGAGAAGACCTTGAAGTCGCCGTGGAAGACCTCCTCGGCGCTGCGGCCCGTGAGGTCGGCGCCGGCCTCGAACATCTCGTCGGCGTAGGAGTCGATGTCCACGCCGACGATGCCGGCCAGCTCCTGGGCGGCCAGGCGGTCCTGCTCGGTGCAGGTGGGGGAGCGGAACGTGAGGGTGTCGGACAGGATGGCCGAGAGCATGAGGCCGGCGATGTGCGGCGGCGGGGTGATGCCGTTCTCGTCGTACATCTGCTTCACGATGGTGCAGGTGCAGCCCACGGGCTGGTTGCGGAAGAGTGCCGGCGTGGTGGTCTCAATGGGGCCGATGCGGTGGTGGTCGATGATCTCGAGGATGACGGCGTGGGTGAGGCCGTCCACCGCCTGGGCCATCTCGTTGTGGTCCACGAGGATGACGTGCTTGCGGTTGATGTCGAAGAGGTTGGCGCTCGTGATGACGCCGTCGAACTTGCCGTCCTCGCCGATGACCGGGAAGAAGCGGTGGCGCGTGGAGCTCATGACCTTGCGGACGTCCTCCACGGTGGTGTTGACGGAGAACTCCACGATGTCGGAGTCGAGCATGACGGCGCGCACGGGCATGGACATGCAGATGAGGCGCGTGGCCGCGTAGGTGTCGTACGGGGTGGTGATGATGCGGCAGCCATGGCTCTCGGCCGAGCTCTTGAGGGCGCGGGTGACCGGGGCGTCGCAGCAGATGATGAGGCAGGCGGCGCCGGAGCCCACGGCGTAGTGCTGGGTCTCGTAGCGGTTGGTCACGAGCACGATGTCGCCGGGCTCGATGGTGTCCTCCATCATCTCGGGGCTGGTGCCCACGTAGACGCGGCCGCCCTCGATGACGTCCGACGGGTCGCCCAGGACCATGGTGCCGTTGAGGGTGTCGATGACGTTCTGGTAGCAGGTGTGGGAGGTGGCCAGGACGTCGGTGTCGAAGATCGCCATGTTGGCGTTGGCGATGTCCTTCACCGTGACGAGGCCCTTGAGGTCGCCGTCCTCGGTGATGCACAGGGTGTCCTGCCGCTCGTCGCGCATCTTGTTCCACGCGGCGTAGAGGCTCATCTCGCCGTCGATGCCCTCCTGGTGCTGGTACTCGAGGTCTTTGACCTGCGGGCGCACCGAGGTGATGAGGGCGGGCTCCTCCACGCCCCAGCGCTTGAGGACGAAGGCCGTCTCGCGGTTGATGTTGCCGCAGCGGCGCGCCTCGTAGATCTGGGGGCCGATGGCGTTCTTGAGCCATGCGTAGGAGAGCGCCGAGCAGATGCTGTCGGTGTCGGGGTTGCGATGGCCGATGATGTTTACCTTGCGGATGGACTCTGGCATGTGCGTACTCCTTGGTGGCGCACGGGCCGGGACGCCCCCGGCCCGTGGTTGCGGTCGGTTTCCATTAGAACAGTTGAAGGGCGTGAAACCGGCCGCGATGGTGGAGCTTCGATGATTTCCCATCGTTGGCTTTCAGAATAGAACGGATGTTCTATTCTGTCCAGTGAGAATAGGGCATCGGTCCCGTCGAGAAGGGGTGCCATGAGACTGCTCCACATATCGGACGTCCACGCCGGCAAGCGGCTCCACGGATACTCGCAGGAGGAGGACCTCGCCCACGCGCTCGCCCAGGTGGTGGACGTCTGCCGCGGGCGCTCGGTGGACTGCGTGCTGGTGGCCGGGGACCTCTACGACACCACGCAGCCGCCCGACTACGCGGTGACGCTTGTGGACGGCTTCCTGCGCGACCTCGCGGAGGCCGGGGTGCGGGTCGTGGCGGTGCCCGGCAACCACGACTCCGCGGCGCGCGTGGGGTTCGCCTCCCCGCTGCTCGCGGCGTCGGGCGTCCATGTGGTGGGGCCGCTCGAGGGGCCGGTGGAGCCCGTGGTGCTGGAGGACGCCCACGGCGAGGTCCGCGTCTGGCCGGTGCCGTTCGTGCGGCCGGCCACGGTGCGCGCGGCCCTGGGCTGCGACGCCCCGTCCCCCACGGAGGCCCTGGCGGCGGTCGTGGACGCCATGGGGGTGGACGGGTCCGTGCGCAACGTCTGCGTGGCCCACCAGTTCGTGACCTCGGGCGGCGTGGGGCCCGAGCGCTCGGAGAGCGAGCTCACGCTCGGTGACGCGGAGAACGTGGAGGTCTCGGTGTTCGAGCCGTTCGACTACGTGGCCCTCGGCCACCTGCACCGGGCGCAGAAGGTGGGGCGCGAGACCGTGCGCTACTCCGGGACGCCGCTCAAGTACTCCCGGGGCGAGGCCGGGAACGGCAAGTCCATGGTCCTCGTGGACCTCGGCGAGAAGCGCGGTCCCGGCGACTGCGACCTCTCGTTCGAGCTTGTGCCCTTCGAGCCCCTCCACGACGTCCGCCAGGCGTGCGGGCCCTTGGAGAAGCTCGTGTCGCCGGAGGTCCTGGCCCTCGCACCGGCGGACGACTACGTGGCCGTCACCCTCACGGACGACACCCTGCCGCTTGACGCCCTGGGGCGCCTCCGGGAGGCCTACCCCAACCTACTTTCGCTGGAGCACGCCCCTGCCTCCGCGGCCGGGGTGCAGGAGGCGGAGGTCAGGGCGCCGGACCCGGGGCTGGACCTCGAGGGACTCTTCGCCGGGTTCTTCGAGGCCCAGCGCGGCCACGCCATGGACGATCGCCAGCGCGCCGTGCTCGCCGAGTGCGTCGCCCTGGTCGGGGAGGGGGAGTAGATGAGGCCGCTCAGGCTCACCATGCAGGCGTTCGGCCCTTACGCCGGGCGCACGGAGGTAGACTTCGACGCCTTGGGCACCCGCGGGCTCTACCTCATCTGCGGCGACACCGGGGCCGGCAAGACCACCGTCTTCGACGCCGTCACGTTCGCGCTGTTCGGCAAGACGGCGGCGGGGTCGGACAACGCCACGTCGCTGTACTCGGACTTCGCGGCGTTCGGCACCGAGGGCTTCGTGGAGCTGGACTTCATGGCCGGGTCGCGGCACTGTCGCGTGCGCAGGGGCCTCGAGTACCTGCGCCCCAAGCTGAAGGGCAAGGGGGACGCCACGTGGACGAAGCCGACGGCCTCCCTGTGGGTGGGCGACGAGGGCGGCATCCCCGACGACTGCGTGCCGGTGACCAAGGTGCAGACGGTCACGCGCGACGTCGAGGGGCTGCTCGGGCTCAACGTGGACCAGTTCATGCAGATCGCCATGATCGCCCAGGGGGACTTCGCCCGGCTCCTCTCGGCCGGCACCAAGGACCGCAAGCCCATCTTCTCCAAGCTCTTCTCCACCGGGCGCGCGGCCCGGCTGCAGGACCTCCTCAAGGAGCGGGGCAGCGCCGTGGACAAGGAGCTCGCGGAGCTGCGCAACGCCGCGCGACAGGCCGCCCGGCGGGCCCGGGGGCCCGAGGGCGACGTGCCCGAGCTGGTCGAATGGGCCGAGGGGCCAGCCGCGGACCTCTCCCGGCCCCGGACCGTCGTCCAGGGGCTCTGCGAGGCGGACGAGGCCTCGGTGGCCGGGTTCGACGAGCGTCGGGCGTCGCTGGGCGAGCGGGGCCGTGCCCTCGACGACGCCGAGGACCGCCTGCGCCGCATCCGCGGCCTCGAGGCCCAGGTGGCCGAGAAGGGCCGCGACGTGGAGCGCCTCGCCGGCGAGGAGGGGCGGGCCCGGGCGCTCCTGGCAGAGGCCGAGGGCACCCGCGAGGAGGAGCGCGCCCTCACGGGGCGGGCGCAGGCCGTCGCGGCCACGCTGCCCCTGTACGACGAGCTGGACCGCCTTGCCGCCGCCGCCGAGGAAGCCGCGTCCAAGGCAGCCGCGGCCGAGCGCGACCGCGACGCCGCAACGGCGGCCGAGGCCCGCGCCCGCACCGCGCTGGAGGGGGCCGAGCGCGAGGTCGCGGCCCTGGGCGACGTGCAGGCGCGGCTCGATGCGGGCCGCACGGCCCTGGCGGCCGAGGAGGACGCGCTGCGCGGGCTCGAGCGCCTGGAGGGCCTGTGGAAGGCGGTGCGGCGGACGGCCGGCGCCCTGGTCGACGGGCGGAGGAGCGCGGCCCGGCTGTTCGCCGAGGCCGAGGGGGCCAAGGCGGCCTGGGCCGAGGCCGACCGACTGCGCCACGGGGCCCTGGCGGGCCTCCTCGCCGCGGATCTTGCTGGCGGCGTGCCGTGCCCCGTGTGCGGGTCTCTCGACCACCCCCGCCCCGCATCGGTGCCCGGCGACGTCCCCTCGGAGGAGGAGCTGGAACGTCTCGAGGCCGACCGCGACCGTGCCCAGGCCAGGCGCGACCGGCAGGACGGTGCGGTGGCGGAGGCCCTCAAGGCATTTTGCGAGGCACGGGAGGCCCTGGCGGGGGAGGGGCCGGTGCCCGAGGACCCCGGCGAGGCCGGGGAGGCCGCGGAGAAGGAGGTGCGGGCGGTCGTCCAGGAGTCCCGCGGCCACGCCGCTCGTCGCGACGGGCTCGCCAATGAGGTCGAGGCCCTCGAGAAGGACCGCGCCCGCAAGGAGCGGCTCGAGAAGTCGCTGGCCGCCGGGCGCGAGGCCCTGGCGGAGGCCACCCGCTCCGCATCGACGGCCAAGGAGGCGGCGACGACCGCCTGCGCGCTGCGCGACCAGGCGGAGACCGCCCGCGCGGCGCGCGCCGAGGACCTGGAGTTCGGTGGCCGGGTCGCGGCCCAGGCCGCCGTGGACGCCGCCAAGGAGCGGGCGGACGCGCTCGCCGGGGAGCGGGAGAAGGCCCGCGAGAAGGTGCTTGCGGCCGAGAAGGCCCTGGCGGAGGCCCGGGCGTCCCATGCCACCCTCTCGGAGCAGCTGGCGTCCGAGGAGCCCGTGGACGCCGAGGCCCTTGCCCGGGACCGCGCGGAGTGGAAGGCGGAGCACGACGCCGTGGAGGCCGGGCGCGACGCTGCGGTCTCCCGTCAGGCGGTCAACGCCGCCGTGGCCCGGGAGCTCTCGTCGCTCGCCAAGCGCCGGGAGGCGCTCGAGGAGACCTCCGGCGCCGTGTCCGAGCTGGCCGAGGCCGCGGCGGGCTCCGGCGCGCTGCGCAAGGTGGACTTCGAGACCTACCTCCAGATGGCGTGGTTCGACGCCGTGCTGACCGCTGCCAACCGGCGCCTCTCCGTCATGACCGGCGGCAGGTACAGCCTCGTGCGCCGGTCCGAGGCCCACGGCAACTCCCAGGCCGGTCTGGACATCGACGTCGAGGACGCCTTCACCGGGAAGTCCCGCGCCGCCGACACGCTCTCGGGCGGCGAGTCGTTCCAGGCGTCGCTCTCCCTGGCCTTGGGCCTCTCGGACGTCGTCCAGGCCCAGGCCGGCGGCGTGCGCCTGGACACCATGTTCGTGGACGAGGGCTTTGGCTCCCTCGACAGCGAGGCTCTCGAGAAGGCCGTCGCCGCCCTCACGGAGCTCACCGGCACCGACAAGCTCGTGGGCATCATCAGCCACGTGGACGAGCTGCGGGACTCCGTGCCGCGCCAGATCCGGGTGAGGCGCGGCCGTGCGGGCTCCACCCTGGAGATGCGCCTGGACGGCTGACCACCGTCCCACCACCCGGGCACTTTTGTCCCAATGGTCGGGCACTTCTGTCCCACCACCCGGGCACTTTTGTCCCAGTGGTCGGGCGCCTTGGGTCTCACGCCGTCGATGGGCGCCCGGCCCGTGCCGGATCCCCTCCGGCGCGGGCCTCTCGGCGCCGGGCCGTCCGGAACCCGTGCCACGGGCCACCACGGCACGGCCAGAAGTCATCAATTGAGAAATAGGCGAAGTGACAGATGGGCCAGGCGCCGCTGTCGCACCGCTCATCGCACCGCCTGGCGCGCAGGCGTTACCATCGGGCCAGGCACCCATCCCGGAAGGAGCCCCATGGCACCCACGACCCACAACTTTGACGAGCCCGTGGACCGCCGCGGAACGAGCAGCGTCAAGCACGACCAGGACCACCCCGACCACCCCGGCGAGGACCTCCTCCGCCTCTGGGTGGCCGACATGGACTTCCGCGCGCCCGAGGCCGTGACGGATGCCATCCACGGCCGCGCCGACCACGGGGTCTTCGGCTACACCGAGGCGTCGGGCCGCCTCGCCTCCGCCGCTTCCGGCTGGATCGCCGCCCACAACGGCTGGACGCCCGGCCCGTCCACGCTCGTCACGGGCCCGGGCGTGGTCTTCCTCATCGCCCAGGCCGTGCGGGCCCTCACCGCCCCCGGCGACCCCGTGCTCATCCAGCCGCCGGTCTACTACCCCTTCTCCGAGACCGTCCGCTCCAACGGCCGCGCCCTCGTGTGCGCGCCGCTCACCTACGACCCCGGACGGGCTCGCGCCGGCTTTGCCGCGGCCGTGGCGGGGGAGGAACCCGGCCCCAGCCCCTACACGTTCGACGTCGCGGCGTTCGAGGAGGCCGTCGTCTCCTCCGGCGCCCGCATGTTCATCCTCTGCAACCCGCACAACCCCGTGGGCCGCGTCTGGACGCCCGCGGAGCTCGACGCCATGGCCCGGGTCTGCGCCGGCCACGACGTCTTCGTGGTGGCCGACGAGATCCACGCGGACTTCGGGCGCCCGGGCCACCCCCACGCGCCCTTCGCCGCGGCCGCCGAGAAGGCCGGCTGCCGGTACCTCGTGTGCACGTCGCCGAGCAAGACCTTCAACATGGCCGGCCTGCAGCTCGCCTGCGGCTGGGTGCCCGATGCCGACGTGCGCTCGCGCATCGAGGCCGAGATGGACGCCTGCGGCTACTTTGGCGTGAACCCGCTCTCCCAGGAGGCGGCCGTGGCGTGCTTCGAGCACGGTGGCCCGTGGCTCGCCGACCTCAAGGCCTACCTCGAGGGCACCGTCCACTGGGTGAACCGCTTCGTGGCCGGGGAGCTGCCGGAGCTCTGCGTGGTGCAGCCCGAGGGCACCTACCTGCTCTGGGTCGACTGCCGCGGCCTCGGCCTCTCGGACGGGGCCCTCGCGCGGCTCGTGGAGGTGGACGCCGGCCTCTGGGTGGACACCGGCACGATGTTCGGCCCCGAGGGATCCGGCTTCATCCGCGTCAACCTGGCCACCCAGCGCTCCGTGGTCCAGGACGCCTTCCGGCGCCTGCGCGACGCCGTTCGCGCGTAGCCCCGCCGCCGTCCGCGCGTAGCCCCGCCGCCGGCGCCGTCCCACCCCCATGAAAAAGGCGGCCGGGCCCCTGCCGGGTCCGGCCGCCCCACCGTTATCGGTCCCTGCCGCCGTCCTAGGCCTGGACGCCGCGCTCGCAGGTGTAGGTGCGCTCGGGGAACAGCAGCTCACACACCGTGTTCCAGCCAAAGGCCGTGCCGCGGGCGTAGGGGCAGCCGATGCAGTCGTCGCGGAAGCACACCTGCTCGCTGCGGTCGCAGTCCTCGGGGGCCTCGCCCTTGCCCATGGAGGCGAGCACCATCCGGGCGATCTGGTCCATGCCGCGCTTGGTGGGGTGGGTGCCGTCCACGGCCTCGTAGTCGAGCATGAGGGCGCGGGCGTCGGCAACGTGGCAGCCGGGCCACTGGCCCGCGGCGATGCGGATGGCGTTGTTGTAGCGGTCGAAGTGGTTGCCGCGCAGGGGGTAGGTGAAGCACGTGCCCGGGGCGCCGGCGAGCCTGCCCACGGGCACGGTGATGCACCAGACCTCGACGCCGGGGTTGTCGGTGACGATGTTGGCCAGCATGCGGCTGTAGGCCTCGCCGAACTTCTCGGCGGCGTCGGCCGGCGCCAGCGCGGGCGCCACGTGGGGGTACTTGGAGAGGTCGATGTTGTACGGCGTGGCGGTGCCGCGGCCCAGCATCTGGTTCATGGTGCCGCCCCAGCCGAAGTCGTTGATGCCCATGAAGACCAGGACCGCGTCGGGGCTCTCGCCGTCCTTCTTGAGGGCGTCGGTGCGGGTGCGGGACTCGCCGGCGGGGTAGCCCACGCCCTCCACGCAGGACCCCGACCAGCTGGCGTTGGCGAGGAACTCGCCGCCCATGCCCTCGATGACCTTCATCCACCAGGTGTCGCCCACCTTCTCGACGCCAGTGGCGGCCAGGTTCTCGCCGGTGTAGAACACGTTCCAGCCCTCGGGGATGTAGCCCTCGAAGGTCGAGATGGAGTCGCCGATGACAGAGACGCGCATGGGGCCAGCTTTCTCTCGGGTGCAGCCATACCCACCCATTCTGTTCCAGGCCCCGCCGCCGCGGGGCGCCCGGTCGACCGGCGGGTGGGGCGGGGCCACGGGCGCGCATTGGGCATGACAGGTGGGCCGCGGCCGGGCGGCTCTGTTTCGCCCCGGCCAAAGGGCGCGGGGTCGGCGCCGCCGTGCGCTATCGTAAGGTGCCGTCAAGGAACGCACACGCCACGCGCCACCTCCGAGAAGGGACCGCCCATGGAGTTCTCCCGCCGCCTCGACGCCTTCGGCGACGAGGTCTTCGCATCGCTCAACGCCCGCCGCCGCGAGCTCGAGGCCGAGGGCCGCACCATCGTGGACCTCTCCGTGGGGACGCCGGACTTCGAGCCGCCCGCCCACGTGGTGGACGCCCTCGTGGAGGCCGCGGCCGACCCCGCCAACTGGAAGTACTCCCTCCACGACACCGACGAGCTCCTCGAGGCCGTGTGCTCCTACTACCGGCGGCGGTTCGGCGTGGAGATCTCCCCTGACATGGTGATGATGGTCTCGGGCACCCAGGAGGGCATGGGCCACCTCGCCCTGGCTCTGCTCGACCCCGGCGACTCCATCCTCGTCCCCGACCCCTGCTACCCGATCTTCGCCGGCGCGGCCCACATCGCCGGCGCGACCCCGGTGTACTACCCGCTCACCCGCGAGAACGGCTTCCGCCCGGACGTCGCCTTCATCGACCCGGCCACGGCCGACGAGGCCACCTACATGGTGGTGTCGCTGCCGGCCAACCCCGTGGGGTCCGTGAGCGCCGAGGGGCTCTACGAGGGCATCATCGAGTTCGCCCGCGAGCACGACCTGCTCGTCGTCCACGACAACGCCTACTCCGACATCGTGTTCGACGGCCCGGCCGGTGGCTCGTTCCTCTCGTTCCCCGGGGCCGTGGACGTGGGCGTGGAGTTCTTCTCGCTCTCCAAGTCGTTCAACGTCACCGGCGCGCGCCTCTCGTTCCTCGTGGGCCGGCCCGACGTCGTGGCGGCGCTGCGCAAGCTCCGCGGCCAGATCGACTTCGGCACGTTCATGCCGCTGCAGAAGGCCGCCGTCGCGGCGCTCGAGGGCCCGCTGGAGCCTGTGGAGGAGCAGCGCCTCGCCTACCAGGCCCGCCGCGACGCCCTGGCCGACGGCCTCGAGGCCATCGGCTGGGACCGCCCCAACGCCAAGGGCACCATGTTCATGTGGGCGCGCCTGCCCGAGCGCTACGCCTCCGACTCCATGGCCTTCGCCGAGGAGCTCATGGAGAGGGCCGGCATCATCGTGACGCCGGGCTCCTCCTTCGGCCCCGAGGGCGAGGGCTACGTGCGGTTCGCCCTCGTGCGCCCCGCCGAGGAGCTCGCCGCCGCTGCCGCCGCCATCGGCGAGGCCGGCTTCGGGGCGTGAGCGCGCCCGCCCGCCCCTCCCGCAGGGCGCGGGCGCATCTCGGGTAGAGAGCAGCCGATCGGAAAAACCGACAGAGGAGCAACCGTGGCAGACAGGATCGCCTTTTTCGACGTGGACGGCACGCTGCTGTCCTTCCGCACCCATTCCATGCCCGAAACCACCCGCGTGGCCCTGCGCGAGCTGAGAAAGAACGACGTGCTGATCTACGTGGCGTCCGGGCGCGCCCTGTTCCAGCTCCCGCGCTCCCTGCGCGAGGGCGAGGGCGACTTCCCGGGCTTCGACGGGTTCCTTTGCAACTCCGGCCAGGTGTGCCTGGACGACCGCGGCATCTTCCGCATGACGGCGCTCGACCCGGCCGACGTCCGCGCCATCACCGAGCAGTCCATGGACGGCTCCTACGACATCGTCTACATGACGGCCGACCGCGCCTTCACCCCGCGCCACGGCGACCTCGTGCGTCGCGCCGAGGAGAACGCCAACGTGCGCTTCGACGAGGACTCCCCGGAGGAGGCCTACAAGCGCCCGGTGTTCCAGATGAACGCTTTCATCGCCCCCGAGGACGAGCACCGCATCCTCGAGGTGACCCACAACGTCAAGCTCGTGCGCTGGACCGAGGACTTCGCCGACATCATCCCGGCCGACGGCGGCAAGGACCAGGGCGTGCTGGCGGTGCTCGAGCACCACGGCATCGACCGCTCCGGCGCCTACGCGTTCGGCGACGGCGGCAACGACGTCTCCATGCTCAACGCCGTGGGCTGCGGCGTGGCCATGGGCAACGCCGACCACCGGGCCAAGGCCGTGGCCGACGTCATCACCACCTCGGTGGACGACGCGGGCATCTACCGCGCCTGCGTGCACCTGGGCCTCATCGACGACGTCCTGGGCATCTGCGGCGGCGACCGCACCTACACCGTCATCGAGGACAAGGGCGGGCGGTAGGCGCCCGGGGAAGGTGGTCCCATGGACAGGGAGAAGGTCATCTCGCGCGTGGAGCTCGACTACGGGCTCGACGCCCTCGCCGCCACGGTGAGGCGCAACCGCAGCTACCGGCGCTTCGACGAGGGCGACCCCATCGGCCGCGACCTCATGGTCTGCCTCGTGGACCTGGCCCGGCAGACGGCCTCGGCCGCCAACCTGCAGCCGCTGCGCTACCGCGTGGTGGCCGACGCCACCGTGCGCGACGACGTCTTCGGCTGCCTGGGGTGGGCCGGCTACCTCGCCGACTGGGACGGCCCCGAGGCGGGGGAGCGCCCCACCGGCTACATCGTGGTGTGCTGCGCCGGCAAGGTGGCGCCGCTCACGTGGGTGGACGCCGGCATCGCGGCCCAGACGATCCTGCTGGGCGCAAACGAGGCGGGCTTCGGCGGCTGCATCGTGCGCAACTTCTCTGACCGTCTGCCCGAGGTGCTGGGCATCGACCCGGCGGCCGACGAGCCGCTTCTCGTGATCGCCCTGGGCGCCCCGCGGGAGACCTGCGTGCTCGAGCCTTTGGAGGACGCCCCCGACGGCATCCGCTACTGGCGCGACGCCGACGGTGTGCACCACGTGCCCAAGCGCTCCCTGGAGGACGTCCTCATCTAGGGCCCTGCGTTTCAGCGCAGTTGGAACCGACCTGTTTTGGGAATCTCTGCAACAGTGGTCGTATCGACAAGTCCAAGACGGAGGGACACACCATGGCGTTTGAGAAGGTCGTCGTCGCCGGAGGCGGCGTGCTCGGTTCCCAGATCGCGTTCCAGAGCGCCTACTGCGGGCTGGACACCTGCATCTGGCTGCGCAGCGAGGGGAGCATCGGCCGCACGCAGCCCAAGCTCGACCAGCTGGTGAAGGACTACCACGCGCAGATCGACGCCATGGAGGCGGCCCTGGCCAAGAGCCGCGCCGACGGCGAGCCCATGGCGCCCGGTGTCTGGGCCATGGGCATCGCGGACCCCGACGACTTCGACCCGGCCCGCTGCCACGGGGCGGTGGACGCGGCCGCCGAGAATCTGCGCCTGGAGCTGGACCTCTCCGCCGCCGTGGCCGACGCCGACGTGGTCGTGGAGTCCATGGCCGAGCAGGAGGAGGCCAAGATCGAGTTCTACAAGAGGCTCGCGCCCCTCATGGCCGAGAAGACCGTGCTGGTCACCAACTCCTCGAGCCTGCTGCCCTCCAAGTTCACCCGCTACACCGGTCGTCCCGACCGCTACCTGGCCATGCACTTCGCCAACCACATCTGGCGCAACAACATCGCCGAGGTCATGGCCCAGCCCAAGACGTCGCAGGAGTCCTTCGACGCCATCATGGAGTTCGCTGGCCAGATCCGCATGCAGCCCCTGCCGGTGCGCAAGGAGAAGGCGGGCTACCTGCTCAACTCCATGCTCATCCCGTTCCTCTTCTCGGCCATGGACCTCTACGTTAACGGCATCTCCGAGCCGGAGTCCATCGACACCGCGTGGGTCCGCGGCACCGGCGCGCCCAACGGCCCGTTCCAGATCCTGGACGTGGTGGGCCTCGTGACCGCCTACAACATCGTGCAGCCGTACACCAAGGTCCCGGGCTTCATGGCGCCGTACAACTTCAAGGGCATCTCCCGCATGCTCAAGGAGAAGATCGACGCCGGCGAGACGGGCGTGGCGGCCGGCAAGGGCTTCTACACCTATGGCGGCTAGGCCCCGCCCGCGGCACGGCTGGCGTGGCAGCGGTGCCTGGCCCATCTGTCACTGTGCCTATTAATCGGTTGATGTGACCGCCCGCCCGGGGCCGGCCCCGGGCGGGCGCAGTCCGGCTGGGACAAAAGTGCCCGACCATTGGGACAAAAGTGTCCGACGAGTGGGACAGCCCCGTCAGAGCGGGATCTCGAGCAGGGCGAGCGTCCCTCTGGGGACGGGCCGCACGGAGAGGGAGAACCCCTGGGCCGTCGCGTACCGGAGCGCCAGCGCCATCCCGATGCCGGTGCTGCCCCGCCCCCCCTTGCCAAAGCGCTCGAACACCACGGCGAGGTCCTCCTCGGAGATGGGCGCCCCGTCGTTCACGGCCCAGATGAGGGCCTTCCCGCCGGCTGCCGAGCGGCCCAGCCGCACTGTGCCCTCGCCGTGGCGGATGGCGTTGGTCAGCATGTTGAGAACGGCGGCGTAGGTGAGGTCGAGGTCGAAGCTGCACACGACGGGCTGCGGTCCATGGAGGAGGAGGTCCACGCCCTTGTCGGTCGCCGTGGGGGCCAGGCTCCGCTCAGCGTCGTAGACGAGCTCCCGTAGGTCGGCCCGGTGGGGGTGGGGCTCGAGCCTCCCGGCGTCGGCTCTGGCCAGCCCCATGATCTGGTCGACGAGCGTGGCCATCCGTCCCGCCTCCCTGCCGATCGACGCGTAGGCATCGTCGGTCGTCACGAGGCCGCGCCGTGCCGCCTCGTTCCAGCCGCCGATGGCCATGAGTGGGGCTTTGAGCTCATGGGCGGCATCGCCAAAATATCTCTCCGCTCGCAGCCCCCTGGCCTCGAGGGCGTCCACTGCGGCGACCTTCCGGTTGAACCTCCCCAGTGCCGTGACGGTCAGAGCGATGAAGGTTCCGCCACAGACAAGGGCCAGGGCGGCGCAAGGTCCCGTTACGAGGACGTAGCGCACCCCGCCGGCGGGGGAGGTCCGGTAGATGAGCAGTTCGCCGCCTGTCCGGATCAGCTGCGGGCGTGGGTCGGCCGCGAACCCCTCGTCCGTCAGGCGATGGCGGAGCCCGTCTTCCCAGGGCCGGGCGGCGCTTCCCGCCTGTGGGGAGGAGGCCGGCAGCTCCCGAATCTGCCACCAGCCGTTTTCCGGCGACGAGAGGCCCTGCGCCCCGGTCGCGCAGAGGATGGAGAGGCCGATGAGGAACGCCGCCGCCACGGCTAGGAGTTCTCCCACGATCGTGACGGCGAGCTGATGGCGCAGCCGCTCGATCGCATCGCGTCCAGCCTCCGCCATCTCACTCGAGCTCTGTCAGCTGGTAGCCGAAGCCACGGACGGTCTGGATGCAGACGTCGGAGCCGGCCCTCGCGAGCTTGACCCGCACGCGACGGCAGGTCTCGTCCAGCGTCCGGCTCTCGACACCGTCGGGGAGCCGCCATACGGCCTCGAGGATCTGTTGGCGCGAAAGCGCCTCCCCGTGGTTCTCCATAAAGAAAATGATAAGACGGAGCTCCGTGGGCGTTGCCGGGAGTAGTTGCTCCCCTACGTAGATGGCGTGGCGCCTCCGGTCCAACCTGGTGTTGCCGCAGGTGAGGTCGCCCTGGACGGGCGGGCGCCCAGGATGGGCGGCGTCGTAGTCCACGCGGCGCATGAGAGCCCGCACCCGGCTTACGAGCACCATCGGGTTGAACGGTTTCGCCAGGTAGTCGTCGCCGCCCAACGCGAGGCCGGAGCACACGTCGATGTCGTCGCTTTTGGCCGTAAGCAGCATGACGGGCACGGTGGAGGAGCGTCGGATGCGGGCGAGGGCCTCGAGGCCGTCCGTACCGCTCAGCATGACGTCGAGCAATACGAGGTCGGGTTCGTGGCGCCCGAACGCCTCCAACAGCTCGTCGGCGGTGGGAAAGGCCTCGACGGCATAGCCGCCTGCCGTCAGAAACGACGTGACGAGCGTGCGCGTCGAGTCGTCGTCCTCTGCGTACAAGATAGACTTCATATTGAATCCCCGAACCGTCGCCCTTGCTGGCATCTTATCAGAGAGGTTCCTGTTGAAGAACAGATACATCGACAGGCCGTTTGCGGAGAAGCTCACGGACATCTGCTGGTTCGCAGGCATCGGGTTGAGCGCAGTGTGGACGACCCTCGAGGTCCTCGACGTGCTTCCGTACGGCTCCTCGGACCTTGCCGCCCGGGTGGGCTCACTGGTCTTCTTCGTGCTGGCAGCCGTGCTCGCGCTCCTGTGCGGGAGCAGGGGCAGGCTCATCTGGTGCGTCGTGTGTGCCGTGGCGTCGCTCGCTTGGTGCCTCGCGTTCTAGCCGTGCCGGCTCGGCCCCGGCTTTGACAGAACCGTGACCCGTTTGTGACCCGGCGGCGGTGGTCCCTCGTCCTCTTCCCCCTCATCGTTAAGGCAGATGAAGAAGGGGCGAGCATGGTCTCTGCGAAAAAAATCGTTCCGGCCGCTCTGGCGCTGTGCTCACTTTTGGCGTTGTTTGAGGTGGGGCCGTCGATATGAAGCCGATGATGCTTCTGCGCCGTGCTGGAATGTATGTCAAGCGGGATCCGATGACACTCTGGAATGCGGCGCTTGTGGTCTCGATGATCCTGAGCCTTTTTGGGTTTTGGGGTTTTCGGGAGGGAGAGATCTTCACCAACGCAGTGCTGTTGATGGCTGCATCCATTGTGGGTGTGCGCTTTTATCGAGAGCGACGCCCCTTCCTTGTCGGAACCTGCGTTTCCCTTGTCCTCTACTCCGCTCTGATGTTGGCCGCCGGGCTTGGCGCTGCCCCCCTGCCGTGGAGTTTGTGACAGCGGTGCCTGGCCCATCTGTCACTTCGCCCATTAATCGGTTGATATGACTGCCCACCCGGGGCCGGCTCCGGGCGGGCGCAGCTGGAGTGGCGGGTGTGGCGGGGATAGCCCCTCGGCACCCGCAGAGGCTTCTGCGGGTACGCAAACACCCGCAGGACGTTCTGCGGGTGCCTCCCGGCCGCCAAACCACCCGCAGAACGTTCCGCGGGTGGTGCACCCCCGCGCCCGCCCGACCCCCGGCTGGGACAAAAGTGCCCGACCATTGGGACAAAAGTGTCCGACGAGTGGGACAGCCGGGCGGCACCGGCGGCTAGAACAGTTCGTCCGTGTCCAGCCAGAGGGTCACGGGGCCGTCGTTCACCAGCGCCACCTGCATGTCCGCGGCGAAGATGCCTGTGCCCACCGGCACGTCCTCGGCCGCGACCTCGCAGAACCGCTCGTACAGCTCTCGGGCCTTCCCGGGGTCGGCGGCCCCGGTGAAGCTCGGCCGGCGCCCCCGCCGCGCGTCGGCGTAGAGCGTGAACTGGCTCACGATGAGGACGCCGCCGCCCACGTCCAGCAGCGAGCGGTTCATGTGCCCCTGCTCGTCGTCGAAGATCCGCAGGTGGCGGATCTTCTCCCAGAGCCTTGTAGTCACGGGCCCGTCGTCGTCTGGGCCCACGCCCAGAAGGATGCACAGCCCCGGCCCGCAGGCCCCGGTGACCTCGCCGTCCACCGTGACCGACGCCTCGGTCACCCGTTGCAGCAACGCCCTCATGGCGTCTCCCTTCACGCGCCCGCGACCCGGCCGCCTACAGCCCGTACAGCTCGCCGAACTTGCGCTCCAGGTAGTCGCAGTAATAGCCCGGGTCGAACTCCTCGCCGCAGGCCTCCTCCACGATCCGCCTCGGCTCCTTGGAGCGGCCCCAGCGCCACACGCGGTCGCCCAGCCAGGCCCGCACCGGCGCCAGGTCGCCCGACGCCAGCACCTCGTCAAAGGGCGTGCCCGCGGCCGCCAGGTCCGCCGTCATGGCGTGCAGCAGCTGCGCGCCGTAGGCGCCGCCCAGCGCGTAGGTGGGGAAGTACCCGATGGACGCCTGGGACCAGTGGATGTCCTGCAGGGCGCCGCGACGGTCGTCGGGCACCTCCACGCCCAGGTACTCCCTGTAGAGCCGGCCCCAGGCCTCGGGCACGTCGGCGGCGGCGAGCTCGCCGGAGAGGAGCCCCTTCTCCACCTCGTAGCGCACCATCACGTGGAGCGGGTAGGTGAGCTCGTCGGCCTCGGTGCGCACGAGGCTCGGCTCCACGCGGTTCTCGGCGCGGTAGAGGTCCTCGGCGGTGACGCCCTCCAGCTTCTCGGGGAAGTGCGACGCCATGGCGGCCAGCAGCGGCCCTGCGAAGGCGCGGGAGCGGCCCACGTAGTTCTCGAAGAAGCGGCTCTGGGCCTCGTGCATGCCCATGGAGGTGCCGCCGGCCAGGCACGTGCGGTCGAACTCCGGGTCCACGCCGGCCTCGTACATGGCGTGGCCGCCCTCGTGGAGCACGGAGAACACGTTGGAGAGCACGTCGTCCTCGTAGATGTGGGTGGCGATGAACACGTGGCCGGAGTCGATGCCGTCGGAGAAGGGGTGCTCGGTGCGCCCCATCACGAGCTTCTCCGGGTCCACACCCTCAAAGAGGGCGAGGTCGCGGGCCAGCGCCCACTGCCGCTCGGGGTCGAACGCCCCGGCCACGCAGGAGCGCGACGGCTGCGGCGCCGCGGCCACCCGCTCAGCGAGCGGCACCACGCAGGCGCGCACGCGCTCGAAGAACCGGTCGTAGAAGGCCTGGTCGCAGCCGGGCTCGTAGAGGTCGAGCAGCACGTCGTAGGGGTCGCGGCCCGGGTCCAGGCAGGCGGCCTGGCGGCGGCACAGCGCCACAACGGCGTCCAGGTGCGGCGCGAACACGGCCCAGTCGTTGTCCCGCTTGGCGCGGCGCCAGGCCATGGTGGCGTCGTTGACGGCGCGGCTCATGGCGCCGGCCAGCTCGTTGGGGATGCGCGTCTGCTCGCCGCGGTCGCGGCCCAGCACGCGCAGGCGCGCGGCGTCCTTGAAGCCCAGCCCCTCGCGGTGGGCCTCCAGCACGTCCAGGGCCGCGCCCATCTCGGCGCCGCAGAGCACCTCGCGGTCCATCTCCTCCAGGCCCGCCACCGCCTCGCCGCGGCCGGGGGCGGCCTTCTCGGGGTCGGCGGTCTCGGCCAGCCACTCGGCGCTCACGAGCGCGTAGCGCAGGGCGTAGCGGCGCGCCTCCATGGCGTCGAGGGAGGAGAGGGACTGTTCGAGGTCGCGGCTTGCCATGGGGGCTCCTGTTCGTCGGTGTGTCTTTGGCCATTGTGCCCCTTGGGCGACGGTCGGTTCGCGCCACGGGCGCCGTGCTAGGCTAAAACAATCGGAAAGGAGCCCTATGCCTAGCTCTCACCTTGTCTTCGACGAATGGGAGGACCTCTACGCCGACCGCGTGGAGCATCTCCGCCGCAGCGCCGTGCGAGACCTGTTCGCAGCCATATCCCGCCCCAACGTCATCGGCCTGTCCGGCGGCAGCCCCGACATCTCGAGCCTGCCCCTCGACGAGGTGGCCGAGTGCGCCAAGCGCGTGGTGACCGAGAACGGCCTCAAGTCGCTGCAGTACGGCGGGTCCGACGGCCGCATCGAGACCCGCACCATGGTGGCCGGCATGCTGGCCGAGGACGGCATCCACGTGGACCCCGACGAGATCATCATCACCGGCGGCTCCCAGCAGGCCCTGGACTTCATGGGCCGCGTCTTCATCAACCCGGGCGACAAGATCATCGTGGAGGGCCCCAGCTACCTCGGCGCCCTCCAGGCCTTCTCGGCGTACCAGCCCGACGTCGAGGTCGTGCCCATGGACGACGAGGGCATGCGCATGGACGCCCTCGAGGAGACCCTGAAGCGCCTCGGGCCCCGCGGCGCCAAGTTCATCTACACCATCCCCAACTTCCAGAACCCGGCCGGCGTGACTATGACACTCGAGCGCCGAAAGCGCCTCCTGGAGCTTGCCCACGAGTACGACATTCAGGTCATCGAGGACGACCCCTACGGGCGCCTGCGCTTCGAGGGGGAGCACATCGCCCCCCTCAAGTCCATGGACCCCAACGTCATCTACCTCGGCACCACGTCCAAGATCTTCGCCCCGGGACTCCGTCTGGCCTGGTGCGTGGCACCCAAGCCGGTGCTGGCCAAGATCAACCTCTGCGAGCAGGGCGCGAGCCTCTGCTGCAGCGCCTTCAACCAGATCCTCGCCGAGCAGTACTTCACCAACACGGACTGGAAGGGCACCCTGGTCAAGTCGCGCGCCATCTACCGGAGCCGCCGCGACGCAATGATCTCTGCCTTGGAGGAGTTCTTCCCGCCCGAGGCCACCTGGACCCACCCCGAGGGCGGCCTGTTCGTCTACGTCACGCTGCCCCCGTACTTCGACACCGAGCAGATGATGTCGGCGGCCCTGGAGAACGGCGTGGCCTACGTGCCCGGCACCAACTGCTTCCCCGACGGCCAGGGCCGCTCCTCCATGCGCCTGGCCTTCTCCTACGAGCCGGAGGACAAGATCCGCGAGGGCATCCGGCGCCTCTCGGAGGTCATCGCCGACCGCATGGAGCTGTACCGCGCCTTCCTCAAGGCGGGCGCGCTGCCCGAGACCCCCAGGAAAGGGATGTGAGCCATGGACAAGCCAACCGTTGCCGTCATCATGGGCGGCTCCTCCTTCGAGCGCCGCTTCTCGCTGGCCAGCGGCAAGCACGTGGTCGAGGCCCTCGAGGCCCGCGGTCACAAGGTGCTGGCCCTGGACGCCGACGAGAACCTCGTGGACACCCTGCGCGCCGAGCGCCCCGACGTGGCCTTCGTGGCGCTCCACGGCGCCGGCGGCGAGGACGGCGCCGTGCCGTCGCTGCTCACCTTCCTGGACATCCCCTTCGTGGGCTCGCTGCCCCCGGTGTGCCGCAACACCTGGAACAAGGCCGAGCTGCCCTTCGTCATGGCCCGCGCCTACGCCCCGGAGGACTCCGTGGTGCGCTGGCCCGCCCAGGTGGCGCTGCCCGAGGGGGCGTTCCGCAACCTCGGCGCCGCGGAGGCCCTCGACCTCATGCCCGAGCGCGTGGGCGGGTTCCCGCTGGCCGTGAAGCCGGCCTGCGGCGGCTCGGCCATGGGCCTCTCCAAGGTGGAGTCCGCCGACGGCCTGGGCGAGGCCCTCATGGGCGCCCTGGCCTTCGATGACACGGCGCTCGTGCAGGAGTGGGTGGACGGCGTGGAGCTGTCCGTCACGGTGATCGGCGACCCCGGTGACGAGGAGGTGCTGCCGCCCGTGGAGATCGTGACCGAGGGCGTGTACGACACCGACGCCCGCCTGGACCCGCAGGCCGTGAGCTACTTCTGCCCGGTGCGCCCGGAGTCGCTGTCGCCCGACGGGCAGGAGGCCGCGTCCATCCGCAGCACCTGCGAGCGCGCCGCCATCGAGGTCTACCGCGCCTTCGGCTGCCGCGACATGGCCCGCGTGGACATGGTGTGGGACGGCGCCGCGCCCCGGGTTCTCGACCTCAAGGTCTTCCCCGGCCTCACCGAGACCTCGCTCGTGCCAACGGCCCTGGAGGCTGCCGGGATCGCCCTGCCCGAGCTGCTCGACTCCATGGTCGAGCAGGCCTACGCGCGGGGCTGCTAGCTGTATGTGGACGGGGTCGCCGGCGGAGGGTCGGCGGCCCCATTCGTTTCTCGGCCCGGCCGGGCGCGAGGGGAGAGAGGGAGAGCCATGGTTTCTGAGAAGGTCCCGTACCTGGTCGGCATCGACGTGGGCGGCACCACGGTCAAGGTGGCGCTGGTCACCATGGACGGCGACGTGGTGGACTTCTCCGCCGTGCGCACCGAGTCCATGCAGACGGCCGAGGAGCTGGCGTCGGCCGCCGGGAAGGTGCGTGCCATGGCCGAGGGCTTCGCCGGCGACGGCGCCTACATCGCCGCCGTGGGCCTGGCCCTGCCCGGCGTGGTCACCCCGGAGGACGAGCTGCTCCTGGCCCCCAACGTGCAGGTGAACCTCGAGGGGCTCGTGGACGCCCTGGCCGAGGCCTTCGGCGTGCCGGCGTACCCGATGAACGACGCCAACGCCGCCGCGCTGGGCGAGCTCTGGCGCGGCAGCGGCCAGGGGGCGCGCAACCTCGTGTTCGTGACCCTGGGCACCGGCGTGGGCGGCGGCATCGTGGTCGACGGCAAGGTCGTCGTGGGCCGCGGCGGCACCGGCGAGATCGGCCACCTGCCCGTGGTGCCCGGCGGTCGTCTGTGCGGCTGCGGCAACCGCGGCTGCCTGGAGATGTACACGAGCGCCCGCGGCCTGGTGCACCTCTACCGCGACGCCTGCGCCCGCCACGGCCAGGTGCCGGTGGAGCTGGAGCACGACGCCCACTCGCTGCCGGTGTTCGAGGCCGCCCGCCACGGCGACGACGTGGCCGTGGAGGCCCTGGACGAGTATGGCCGCTACCTCGGGCGCGCGCTGGCCATGGTCGCGTGCACCCTCGACCCCGACGCCTTCGTGGTGGGCGGCGGCATGAGCGCGGCGTTCGACCTCTTTGGGCCGCTCGTGGAGGACGCCTACCGCGACACGGTCATCCGCACGTGCCGGGACATTCCAATCCGCCCGGCGTCCCTGGGCAACCTTGCCGGCATGGTGGGGGCGGCCTACCACGGCGCGCAGAGGTCCGGTCTGCTGTAGGGGCCGGTGGGCCCGGGGCTGCGGCACCGTTTTGGCATGGGGCTTGGGGCATGGGGCGCCTGGTTTGGGGCATGCGGCTTGGGCCGTTTGGTACTTTTCGGTATATAAGTTGATCTAAACCACCAAATGGGGCGCCGTTTGGTGGTTTTTTCCTCCGTCGACGGCCGAAAAGTACCAAACGGCCGGGGCGGCCCGGCAGGTGGCTGCGGGCAGGCCAGCCGTGGGCCGCGGGCGGCGGCCGGGCCGGACAGGCTGCGGGCGCCTACCAGACCGGGTGGGTCCCGAGGAGCCTCTGGCGGAGCCGTGCCTGGGCCAGGGGGTCGGGGGTCTCGGCCGTCACGGTGAGGCGCCGGGCCACGAGGCGGGCCACCTCGTCGAAGGCGGCGGCGTCCCCCACGATCTGCGGGGTCAGTGAGAGGGGCTCGATGCCCGCGGTCTGGAGGGCGCTCCGCCGGGCCCGGTCGCGGTCGGCGTCGTGCTGGGTGTGGAAGGAGCGGCTGTCGTACTCCAGGTCGAGCCCGGCGTCGGGCCACAGGATGTCGGGACGCACGGTCCGGGTGCCGCCCAGCAGCCGAGAGGACGCCGACGATATCGGGACCTCCCCGTTGAGCCGGGGTAGCGGGAGCCCGTGGCCCCCGAGCGACGGTGGCAGCACGAGCAGGAGGACGACGGCGGTCTCCATGGGCGAGGCGCTTCCGTCGCAGGTGTGGGTCAGGGCCTCGAGGGCCCGGCGCGCCCCCGGCATCCCCCGGTTGCGCCCCGTCTGGCGCGCGAGGTCCACCACCGAGACGAGGGGCTCCGGGAGTGTGGCGAACCCCGCCGGGAGGTCCGGGCGCAGCAGGTAGGTGCCGCACAGCTCCATGGCGAGCAGGCAACAGCCCACCGGGTCGAGGTCGCGTGCGCGCACCACGAAGTGCTGGGCGGGCGTGAGGGAGCACACGGCCTCGCAGCCGCCCACCTCGGCAAGGCTCCCCGCGGGAGGGTCCAGGGTCGAGCAGATGCAGCGGACCCCCTTCACGCGATGGATCTTGGCGGGGGTGTCCACCACCACGTCCACGGCCGGCCCGGGGCCTTCCGTGGGGTCGTGGGTCTCCGCGGCGGCGCGCAGGAACCCCTCGACGGTGCTGTGGACGGGGGTCTCTCTGAACAGCTTGATCTCTCGTGCGGAACAGCGGCTCCGGGCCATGGCGAGGCTGGTCTGGGAAGGGGAGAGGGGGTGGAGCGGGATTCCAAGGGTCCAAAACGCCCTCGCCATCAGGCCGCCAAACACGGTGCCCATAGGCAGCTCCCTGAGGCGGTCGAACTGGTGGCTCCCATACTAAGGGACTTTGCGGCGTCCGGGGAGGTCGCGGTTCCTCTCGGAACCGTTTGGTGGTTTTTCCTCGGTACTGGGGCGGAAAACCACCAAACGGCACTCCATTTGGTGGTTTAGATGAGTTCTCATACCGAAAAGTACCAAACGGCTGTGAGGGGGTGGCCCGGCAGCGGGCAGAGGGCGGGGCGGCTCGGCGGCCCCTTGGACCCTTGGGGAGTCCCGAGAAACAATCCCACCACACGGGCGATATACACTTGACAGGCCCATGGCTCCACGCCGCCGGGCTCCCATCGCACGTTCCTGCGGCTTGGAGGTCGCTCCTTGAAACCCACCGACACGTTCAAGTACCAGCTGCTCGAGAGGCTCTGTGCCGCCTTCGACGGGGCCGCCCCCGCCGACGAGCCGCCCACCCTGGTCCCGTCCGACATCCTGCCGTCCTACCTCGAGCACGACGACGAGGCCTCCCGCAAGCAGGCCCAGTGGATCTTCTCGGCCGTGCAGTCGCTGGAGAGCCAGCGCATCGTGCGCATGACCAAGTCCAAGCACGACGGGGGCACCTACGTGGACACCGTCACCCTGGAGGACGCCGACAAGGCCGCCCACGAGCTCGAGAAGCTCGCCGCCCGTGTGGCCCAGGAGGAGGCCGAGCAGGCCCGCGCCGAGGAGGCCGTCGCCCGCAAGCGGCAGGCCCAGTCCCAGGGCGGCCAGACCCACGCGCAGCGACACGGCCGCCGCCGCACGTCGGGCCCCGTGGACCCGCGCATCACCGAGGAGGCCGCCGAGTACCTCGACGAGGTGGACTCGCCCCTCACCCCGCGCGAGCTCTCGCTGCTGGTCACCGGCGACACCAAGAAGCTCGACCGCGTGGGCCTCAAGCGCGTGGCCCAGACGCTGCGCCGCCGCGGCTCCAGCGCCAGCCGCTCCAACGTTGGCGCGCTGGAGGAGGCCGGCGTCGTGGCCGACCTCAAGACCATCTGCGTCAAGGGTCCCGTGGTGCTCATCACCCAGAAGGGCGCCGTGGACGCCTCGATCCTGCCCAACGGCATCTCGATGTTCGACGCCGACCTCGCCAACATCGACCGCGCCTACGTGCGCGCCCGCCGCATCGTCACGGTGGAGAACCTCGACGCCTACCGCCGCTGCAACGACGACGACGTCTACATCTACACCCAGGGCTCCGTGTCGCCGCGCCACCGGGCGCTCCTGCGCATGATCCACGAGCAGAACCCGGACGTGGAGTTCGCGCACTTCGGCGACATCGACTACGCCGGCCTCAAGGCCCACAAGGTTATCGAGGACACCCTCGGCTGCGAGGTGGGTCTCTTCCACATGGGCATCGCCGAGCTGGCGAACCCGGCCTACCGCAAGGCCATCCACCCGCTCACCTCCAAGGACCGCGACCTTCTGGCCCAGCTCCTGGAGTACGAGCGCTACCGCGGCCTCGTCTCCTACATGCTCGAGCGCAACGTGAAGCTCGAGCAGGAGATCGTGGCTCTGGACCTCTTCAGCGACTACGACGTGGACTCCGCCATGGCGGCCCTCCCCGCCGGCCGCGACGACCAGGGCGAGGGGCAGCAGCAGGACGGTGGCAAGCGCCGCGAGGGCACCTACCGCAAGCAGAGCCAGCGCTCGCGCGGGCAGCGCAGGCAGCAGGCCGCCGACGGCCAGGGTGCCCAGCAGCCCGCGCAGCAGGCCCCCAAGGACGAGACCGCACCCAAGGTGGAGCCCGCCGAGCCCGAGGCTGCCGTCGGGGCGGAGGCGCCTGCGGACGCCGCGCCCGCCGAGAAGGCCGACGCCCCCAAGCCGCGCCGTCGCCGCCGCTCCCGCAGGCCCAAGGCCGAGCAGGGCGCCGAGGGCCAGGTCGCGGAGGAGCAGGGCGCGGAGGTGGCGGGCACCGAGCAGCCCGCGGCCGACGCCGACGCTCCCGAAGGGCAGGTCGCCGCTTCCGAGGCCGCGCCCGAGGAGGTCCCTGCCCCCGAGGTGGAGACCGAGGGCGGCGACGCCCGGTCCGCCGAGCAGGATGCGGAGCCGGAGCAGAAGGATGTGCGTCCCGGCCGAGCTGGGCGCCGTCGCCGTAGCGCCCGGCCCAAGGCCGCTGCCGAGAAGGCCGCCGAGCAGCCTGAAGCTGTAGCCGATGCCGCAGCCGAGGTCGGCCAGGTGCCCGAGCCCGAGGACGCCCCCGAGCCCGCGGCCGACCAGCCCGACGCCGAGGCGCCGGCCCCCGAGACCGACGCCCCCAAGCCGCGCCGCCGCCGTCGCTCCCGCAAGCCCAAGGCGGCCCAGCCCGAGGCCGCCGATGCCGCCAGCGACGCCCCGGTGTCCAACGCCGCGTCCGTCGCTGCTGCCTCCGAGGCCGATGCGCCCGCCGACGCCGCCCCCGAGGCGCCCGCGACCCCGGAGCCCGCGCCCGCCGAGGCCAAGCCCGTCTCCAAGGCGGCCCAGACCCGCAAGCTCCGCAGCGACCTGCTCGCCAACATCAAGTCCGGCGCCGTCTCGCCCGCGGACGTGCTCGACGCCGTGGACGACGCCGCCCGTTCCCTCACCGTGGTGCGGTTCCTCTCGGCGCTGCCCGGTTGGGACCGCGCCCGTGCCACGGCCTTCATGGAGGAGGTCGGCATCAGCGCCGGCCGCACCCTGCGCGGGCTGGGCAAGAAGCAGCGGGCGCGCGTTGTCGAGGCCGTGAACGAGGGCTGAGGTCGAGGGGCGACCTGCTGGTAGAATCAGGGTCTTGAGCGACCCCCCCATCCCAAGGAGGCTCCATGCCACCTCGTTTTTCCGGAGACAACGCCGCGGGCTGCGGCTTCGGCTGCCTGCTGGTCATCATCGTCCTCGCCTTGGTGAACCTGTTCTTCAGGGGCGTGTTCATCATCGTGCGGTGGCTCCTGCCCGTGGCGGTGGTGCTGGGCGTCTGCTACGCCGCCTGGTACTACTTCTTCCGAAACCGCTCGTGAACCGCGGGGCGGGGCGCCCGACGCGTCCCGCCCCGCTTTTTTGCCCCCATGGGCCCTGACGAGGGCTGCCGCACCAGGTTGGAAAAGACGGCGCACTTTCGTTCCTCCGAGGAGAAAGGCGCCGTCATGCATTGGCTCGTCCTGGTTCTGTCCGGTTGCCTCGAGGCGGTGTGGGCCGTGGTCCTCGACCGTTCTTGCGGGTTCACGCAGGTGGTCCCCACTGTGTTTTTTGCCATGGGGCTTGCCGGCTCCATGCTCGGCCTGTCCTTCGCGCTCCGCGAGCTGCCCGTGGGGGTGGTCTACGGCGTGTGGGTGGGCGTGGGGGCCACGCTCACGGTGGTGTGGGGCGCCGTGACGGGGGAGGCGCCGATCAACGGGGGCCAGGGCGTCTGCCTCGTGCTTCTCGTGGGGTCGATCGTGGGCCTCAAGGCCTTGGGCGGCCACTGAGGGGCCCGGTCGCGCCGCACCGTGTGCCCGCGGCCCTCGGTGACGCCCCGGAGGCTTTCTCCCGCCATGAAAAAGGAGGGCGACCGTGGCCGCCCTCCTCGTTGAGGATGCGCTTGAGCTCCGCCTTCTCCCGGCGCCGGTTGTAGGCCGTGTCCCCGTGGGGACCGCCCCGGCACACCCAGCCGTCGTGCTTGGGCATCCGGGTCCGCGTGACGTCGATGGCACTGATGGTGGCGACGGGTATCGGCTTCCTGTGCTTCCTCGTCATGGTGACCACCCCCTCTCCATGCTGGAACTATTAGGGACTCCACTGTAGCATATACAGAACATATGTTCTATACTGGCTCCAACAGAGAGGCGGCGGGGCTGCTGTGTCGACCAGTGCTGGAAGGCGGACGGGGAGAGGGGAGTGCTGTGGCAGGTATGTACCGGTATGAGACGCCGCTGGGCTTCGTGCGCATGCTGATCTGCGGTGATGCGGTTTGCGGCTTGTGGTTTGAGGGTGAGGGGGAACGGCAGGAGTACGAGGCCCGTATGGCCGAGCACCCCTCGGCGCCGGTGTTCTCGGGCAGGGAGGCCGCGGTGTTGACCAAGGCCCTGGCGTGGCTCAATGCCTACTTCGCGGGGGAGGACCCCGGTCCAGTGCCGCCCCTCAGGCTCGAGGGCACGGCGTTCCGCCGTCGCGTGTGGGAGGTGCTGCAGACCATCCCGTACGGGCAGACCATGACCTACGGGCAGATCGCGCGGGTGCTGGCCGAGGAGCGTGGCATCGAGCGCATGAGCGCCCAGGCGGTGGGCGGCGCGGTGGGCCACAACCCCGTGTCGCTCATGGTGCCGTGCCACCGCGTGGTGGGGTCCAAGGGCGGGCTCACGGGCTACGCGGGCGGCGTCGAGCGCAAAGCGGCCCTGCTGGAGCTGGAGCGGGGGTAGGGGTCATACTGACCCCTGTCGATGGGTGTCGGTTATGCTCTAAGCGACATCGACGTCTGGGAGGGCCGGATTCATGGCTGATGACGAGCGGGGCCCGCGCGACAGGTCCATCGAGCGGGCCGATGACACATTGCGAGATGTGGACCTCACCGTGGAGAGGGCCCTCTCGTTCATCGACGTGCACCGGAGGAGCGACTTTGCGGCGGCCTACCAGTGGTTCATGGACCACAGCGGGACGGTGGGCAGCCGGCTCTACGGAAGAGGCCAGCGCCTGCCCGGTGTGAGAGACGACTTCGCCCATGCGGCCCAGCGGGGTATCCACAAGCCCTCGGGCTCGCCATACGCGCTGAGCGTCACTATCAAGAGCGGTGAGATGTACGACGCAGACGGCTCGATGATCGAACTCCCCGACGGCGACTGGGGTCTCATCTACGCAGCCCATCGCAACAACAAGGGCGGCGAGACGGACTCCCAGTGGAACGAGTCGCTTAAGAACTGCATGAGGGATGGCCTCCCCGTCGGCGTCTTTGCCGACACCGGGAAGGGATACCTTCGGTCCCTCGCCTTTGTGGAGGAGTACCGTCCATCGGATGAGACCTTCGTGCTCCATGGCCCTGTGACTCCGGAGACGGAGCATCTGTTCCGGTCAGGGGTGCACGACTACCTTGTGGGTGAGGAGCTCGTGGAGCTCGACCACAGGCCGGCCCAGGAGCTGATGCGTGACGAGCGCACGGCGAAGGTCGTATCCATGAAGGTGCGAGAGGGGCAGGGTCGCTTCAGAAGGAAGCTGATGGAGGCCTACGGCGGGGCCTGTGCCGTCACGGGCGTCGAGACGGGGTGCACGCTCCAGGCAGCGCACATCCTCGACTACCGTGGCGCCCCGACGAACGTCGTGGAAAACGGCCTGTTGCTGAGGTCGGACATTCATGCGCTTTTCGACGACTCGCTTCTTGCTGTTGACCCGCGGACCGCGTGTATCGTGGTCGCCGATTCCGTTCCGGACGATGTGTACCGTAGGCTCGGCGGCCATCCGCTCAGGCTTCCCAAGGACAGGTCGCTCTGGCCCAGCGACGAGTACCTCGGCATCAAGTTCGAGAAGTTCGAGCACCTTCAGAGGATGGGCGGGGCCTGACCGTCACTCGTCGAGGGGCCTGGACAGCAGGTCGAAGATCGTGATCTCGGCTTCGTCCACGTACACGCCGTAGACCACGAAGGCACCGACTTCCGGGTGGTGGAGGGTCGCCACGTGGTCCTTCTTCTGCCCCATGGAGGCCAGTGCCTGGTCAAAGTGGGGGGGGGTGAGGGCGCGCCTCTCTCACGTGGACAGGCGCCTGCACCCATGTAGTTCAGCGTTGCGGCGAGGGAAGATTCTGCTTTGGGTTGTTCACTCATCTGCGCTTCTCTCGATCGCCTTTGATGGACCCTGCCGATCCATGGATGGATGCGGGACTGGGAAGGAGATGCTTCACTATCTTGTGCGACCTCGGTTCCGGGTCGACGACGAAGGCCCACCCATCAACGTCCGTCATTCCTTGGGACGGGTACCTACCGCCCAAACCCCGTCCCGAGGAGCTGCCCATGCCCGTAGACAAGCTCACCCACAACCAGGTCGAGGCCGCCATGGAACGCGCCTTCGCCCAGGCCAAGGCCGCCACCGGCGGCGAGAACGCCCATTACATCCCGTACCTCGCCAACGTCGACCCGTCGCTGCTCGGCCTCTCCGTGTGTCTGGTGGACGGCACGTGCCTCTCCCTCGGCGACGCCACCCACCCCTTTGGCGTCGAGTCCATCTCCAAGGTCTTCACGGCCGCCCTCATCCTCAAGCAGCTGGGGCCCGAGGCCGTGCGCGAGAAGATCGGCGCCGACGCCACCGGCCTGCCCTTCAACTCCATCATGGCCATCATCCTGGAGAACCACAGCCCGTCGACGCCACTGGTGAACGCCGGTGCCATCTCGGCCTGCTCGCTGGTGGGCCCCGCGGGCGACGCGGATGCCAAGTGGGCGGCCGTCACCGGCATGTTCGAGGACCTCTGCGGCAGCCCCGTCCCGCTCATCGACGAGCTCTATCGCTCGGAGAGCGCCACGAACTTCGACAACCGCTCCATCGCCTGGTTGCTCAAGGACTACGGCCGCATCTACGACGACGTGGACCTCTCCCTTGACCTCTACACACGTCAGTGCTCCCTCGCCGTGACGGCCGAGCAGCTGGCCCGCGCCGCTGCCACGATCGCCAACGGCGGCGTGTCGCCCACGGACGGCTGCGAGGTCCTCTCGGCGGACCTCGCCCGCAAGCTCACGTCGCTCATCTGCACCGTGGGCTTCTACCAGTCCGCGGGCGACTGGCTCTACCGCACCGGCATCCCGGCCAAGTCCGGCGTGGGCGGCGGCATCCTCGCCGTGGTGCCCGGCGTCATGGGCATCGGAGCCTTCGCCCCGCCCCTGGACGCGGCGGGCAACTCCGTGCGCGGCCAGGAGGCCGTGGCGGCGCTGGGGGAGGGGCTGGGCCTCAACGTGTTCCAGGGGTAGGGGCCTCTGTCGTGTCCGTGGGCTGTGACAAGGGTCCGCGCGGTCCGGGTATCTGCCCTGCAGCCAACCGTGCCTAGAGGAGGAACCCCATGCTCGAGAACGACATCGCCCAGCTCATGCGCGAGAACGCGCCCACCGTCGCTTCCCAGATCCGCCGCCAGCCCAAGCTCTGGGAGAAGGTGCTCGACCTCTACCGCGAGGTGGAGCCCGACGTCAACGCCCTCGTGGGCCGCGCCCGCGCCGCCGCGGGCGTCCTCGGGGGAGACACCCCCGAGGACGGCGTCGAAGGCACCCTGACCGTCGTACTCACGGGCAGCGGCTCGGCCCTGGACGCCGCCGTGTCGGCCGCCGAGAGCCTGTCCGCGAGCGGCGTGGGTGGCTGCGACTACCTCTGCGCCGCCGCCGAGGACCTCGCCCGCGCCCCCAAGGACATCCTGCGCGACGCCGAGCACGTGCTGCTCGTGGCCCTCTCCTGCGGCGACGACGCCGCGCTCGGGCAGGCCGTGGCAGCGGTGCGCGCCAACGTTAAGGGCCTCTTCGTGCTGGGCCTCACCTGCGACCCGGCCGACGGCATCGCCAGCGCCGTGGTGCCCGACGAGGACGGCCTCGTGATCGCCCTCCCCGACGTCGCCTCCGCCGCCGACGAGAGGGCCACCGCCGAGGCCTCCCTGGAGCCCGCGGACCTCGCCGGCTTCACCTGCCTCACCCTCATGGCCAACCTCTGCCTGGGCGCCGACGACCTGCGTGCCAAGGACAACTGGACCCGGATCGCCGTGCGCATGGGCGAGATGGTGGTCATGCGCGAGACCGCCCTCTCCTCCCTCGTGCTGGAGCCCTTCGACTCCCTGGTCTTCCTCGCCAGCGGCACCCACTTCCAGGGCGTCGCCCGCGAGGCCGTGGTGCAGGCCGCCAACTTCGCCGGCCTCGGCCGCGGCGGCGTCTCGCCCCAGGTGTCCCGCGGCGACCTCGTGAGCGCCGCCGGTGACGGCGACGTCACCCACGACGCCCTGGCCGTGGCCTTCATCGGCGGCTCCGACGACGAGAAGGCGTCCCAGGTGGCCTCCCTCAAGTCGCTCGACGGCGCCGAGAACGGCTGCACCCCCGTGGCCGTACAGCAGGACGTGGCTCCCGTCTACCCCGGCCGCGCCTTCTCCTTCGACGGCTTCGCGGCCATCCCCGCCGCCTACCTTGCGCTGCCGTACCTCATGGCGGCCCAGGTGCTGCTCCTCATGGCCTCGGTGAAGTAACGTGGGGTGCGGGGCCCAAGGCCCCGCCCAGCGTCCGGCATCCCAGACCCAAGGAGACCCCATGGCAACCTACGCCATCCACGCCAACTCGTTCTTCCTGCCCGGCGGCCCCACCGGCCCCGGCTACCTCACCGTCACCGACGGCGTCTTCGGCGCCTTCTCCACCGACGCCCCCTCGGGCGTGGAGCGCATCGACGAGCGCGACCTCGTGGCCCCCGGCCTCGTGGACACGCACATCCACGGCTTCGACGGCCACGACGTCATGGACCTCTCCGCCGACGGCCTCGACGCCATGGCGGCCGGCCTCGTGCGCAACGGCTGCACGAGCTTCTTCCCCACCACCCTCACGGCGCCCACGGAGCGCATCGCCGAGGCCTGCTCCATCGCCGCGGCCCACGTGAACAAGCCCGGGTGTGCCAAGGTCCAGGGCATCTACCTCGAGGGCCCGTGGTTCTCCGAGAGGTACAAGGGAGCCCAGAACCCCGCCTACATGGGCAACCCCGACCTCCACGTGCTCGAGCACTGGATGGACTGCGCCGACGGCCTGGCCTTCAAGATCGCCCTCGCCCCCGAGAACGACGGCGCCGCCGAGTTCGTGGCCAAGGCCACGGCCATGGGCGCCGTGGTCGCCCTGGGCCACTCCAACGCCACCTACGAGGAGGCCCGCCGCGCCGTGGACGCCGGTGCCACGGTGTTCGTGCACACCTACAACGCCATGAGCCCGCTGCACCACCGCGAGCCCGGCATGGTGGGGGCCGCCCTCACCTGCCCCGGCGTCTACGACGAGATCATCTGCGACGGCAACCACGTGAACCCGGTGTCGGTGAACGTGGTCATGCGCGCCCGCGGCAAGGACCAGGTGTGCCTCATCACCGACTGCCTGGCCGCCGGCGGCATGCCCGAGGGCGACTACGTGATGGAGGGCCTGCCCATCACCGTCAAGGACGGCCAGGCGCGCCTCAAGGACGGCGGCAACCTCGCCGGCTCCATCGTGGGCCTCTGCCAGTGTGTTAAGAACGTGGTGGACTGGGGGCTCGCCACCCCGGCCGAGGCCGTGGCCATGGCCACCGTCAACCCGGCCAGGAGCACGGGCGTGGACGACGTCTGCGGCTCCATCAAGCCGGGCCGCGCGGCCGACATGGCGTGCTTCACCTCCTCCATGGATCTGGAGGCCACCTACGTGGACGGCGAGGTGGCCTGGGAGGCCTAGGCGCCGTCCGGCTCACCGTCCCGTCGCGGCGCCCCGGTCTTCCCGGCCGGGGCGCTTTTCTTCTTTGATGGATGGGCCCTCGGGGCGAAAGACGCCCTTTCCGGCGGGTACCAAAGGCAGAACCGGGACCGCCGCGGGCGGACCACCACGAGCCCCGAGGGCTCCGACCGAAAGGACCTGTCATGGACTTCAAGGAGATGGCCGACAAGGTGGCCGACGGCGCCAAGGACCTGGCCGAGAAGGCTGCCGACGCCGCCAAGGACCTGGGCGAGGGCGCCAAGGACGTGGCCGGCAAGGCCGCCGACGGTGCCAAGGAGGGTGCCGACAAGGCCGCCGACGCCGCCAAGGACCTCGCCGACAAGGCCGGCGACGTGGCCAAGGGCCTGGGCGATAAGCTCAAGCACTAACCTCGCACCCCGACCCCATCATGGGCATGCGGCGCCGGACCCCCAGGGCCCGGCGCCTTTTTCATGGGCGGCGATGGTGCCACTTGGCGGTTCTGTGCGCCGTGCAACGCCGCCCCCGACAGGGCTACGAACCCCGTGGGCCATGGTTGCGAGGGAGATGACCGCGATGGAACGGGAGCACGGACGGACGGCGGGGGAGCGGCCCCCGGTGGGGCAGGGGCGGCACGACTGCCCGGTGGTCCTCGTCCACGGCATCGCCGCCCACGACCGCGGCATCCACCGCTCGCCCCTGTGGGGCCGCGTGCCCGAGGCCCTCGAGGAGCATGGGTTCGAGGTCTTCTTCGGAAACACCGACGCCTGGGGCTCGGTGGAGGGCAACGGGCGCGAGCTCGCCCGCACCATCGACGAGGTGCTGGCCGAGACCGGCGCCGACCAGGTGGTCGTCGTGGCCCACTCCAAGGGCGGCCTCGACGTGCGCTCGGCCCTGCTCGACCCCCGGGTGGCCGCCAAGGTGCGCGGGGTGGCCACCCTGTCGAGCCCCCACCGGGGCATGCGCTTCTGCAGCCTTCTCAACCGGTCGCGCTTCCTGCTGCCCCACGTGGTGTCGCATCTCGTCAACGGCTGGAGCCGCCTGCGGGGCGACCGCGCCCCCGATTCCATCCAGGCTCTGCGCGACCTCACCGTGGAGGGTGCCCGGGCCCTGGCCGACCTCGAGCTCGACGAGGGGCGCCGCACCCTTCTCGAGGCCGTCCCCTTCCACTCCTTCGGGTTCCGCAGCCGCCAGCGCCGCTACCCCAGGAACCACGTGGCGGCCGTGGTGCGCCACCTCGACGGCGAGAACGACGGCCTCGTGCCCCTCGGGGCCACGGCCCACGGGCGCCACGGGGTGATGGTGGCCCAGGGGCGCATCGACCATGACGACTGCACCGACCGGGCCGGCCGGGACTTCGAGCTGGTGGACGAGGAGGGGTCGACCTTCCGGTCGCCGGCGGAGTTCGTGGTGGCCGTGGTGGACGATCTCGAGGCGTCGTAGGGGCGGCCGCGCCGCCGGGCGCCGGGTGCCGGGGCGCCGGGCGCCGGGGCGCGCGTCACCGCGGCGGGGCCTACCCCTTTAGCTGTCTCCGCTGGTAGAGGCCGTGGTCAAAGAAGCCGAGCCTCCGGTAGTAGGGGCGTGTCCCCACGGCGCTGATGACGTCCACGGCTCCGTACCCCTCCCGCGCCGCCTGGGCGCAGGCCTCCTCGACGAGGGCGCGCCCCAGGCCGCGGTGCTGGGCGCCCGGCTGCACCTGGCCCAGCTCCGAGACCCGGCCGTACACGTGGAGCTCACGGATCATGGCCACCCCGCCGCCATGGGGCAGCGACAGCCGGCAGAACCCGGCGATGCGCCCGTCCGGCGCCTGCCACGAGAGGAAGCGCTCCTCGGTGTCGGCCGTGGCGTAGGGGAAGGTGGCCAGCGAGAGCGAGCCCGGGTCCTGCTCGGCGCCTGCGATCTCGCGCTGGCGGATCTCGGCCACGGGGCGCCCCTCGGCGGCGAGGCGGTCCTCCACGGCCTGGCGGAGGTTGGCCTCGCGGCTTCCGGCCACGATGTCCTTAGCCGAGAAGTCGCGGATCATGCGGGAGATGCGCAGGTAGGGAGGGCAGGCAGCGACGTCGGCGGCCATGACGTCGATGAGCTCGTCGCGGGTGTAGGGGCGCCAGAGCCCGGCCCGCCAGTCGCGCTCCAGGGCGGTGCCGGCGATGAGGGCGCAGGGGTAGAGTTTCACCTCGTCGGGACGGAAGCGCCGGTCGCCCACCAGGCGGGCGAAGTCGGCCTTGTCCGCCTCGGGCGTGGCGCCGGGCAGGTTGGCCATCATGTGGGCGTGGACCTTGAACCCGTGGCGCCGGGCCAGGGAGAAGGCGCGGGCCACGCAGTCGGCGTCGGCGGAGCGGTCGCTGGCAAAGAGCCGGTCGCCGTCCAGGCTCTGCACGCCCAGCTGCACCTTCGTGGCGCCGAGGCGCCGCATGGCCGCGAGGCTCCCCTCGGTGACGGCGTCGGGGCGCGTCTCCAGCGAGAGGCCCACGCACCGGCAGGCCGCCCCCTCGTTGGCCCGCTGGGCCGCCTCCACGCGGTCCCAGCCGGCGCGCTGCACCGCGGCCAGGGCCTGCCAGCGGGGGTCGCCGCCGTAGAGGCGGGCCCAGGCGGCGTTGTAGGCCAGGGCGCCCCGGGAGACCTCCCGCTGCAGCCCGGCGCACTCCCCGGCCCGGGTGCCGGCGTCCGCCGAGAGGCCCCGGGCCAGGTAGTCGGCCCTCACGGAGCGGCGCTCGGCGCGGGCCTCGGCACCGCAGCCGTCGTTCAGGGCCTCGAGCAGCCTGGACACGAACCAGCGGCGCCACGGGGCGGGGTAGTCGTCCCAGGTGCCGCCCAGGACGATGAGCTCCACCTTGTCGGTGGGGTGGCCCATGGCGTGGAGCGTGGAGAGGCGGCTGGACACCTGCAGGTAGGGGTCGAAGAAGTTCTGCTCGGCCCGCTGGCACGCCGGCTCGTCGGGCAGGTAGCTCTTGGGCATGCGCAGGTCGCAAGGGCAGTAGCGGCACGTGCCGGCGCAGGGCCACGGCTTGGAGATGACGGTGATGGTGGCCACGCCCGAGGCCGTGCGGCGGGGCTTGGCGCGGAGCAGGGTCACCAGGCGCTCTCGGCAGGCGTCGTCCACGCCCAGACGCTCCCAGTGACCGGGGTCGGCCTCCTCCCGGGCCAGGAGGTAGGGGAGGAGCCGACGTTTGCGCAGGTGGCGCGAGGTGTCGGTCACGCCGGCGTTGCGGGAGCGGATGAAGCGCAGGAGCCAGCGCTCGTCGGGCAGGTCGTCGCGGCCCCGGAGCTCGGCGGCGAGGTCGAGGATGGCGGCCTCGGGGGAGGGGGCGTCCGGGTGTCTTCGGTCCAAGGCGGACGGCTCCTCTCGGGTGGGGGGTGGGGTGGCGCCGGACCGGGCGCCGCGGCGGCGTGCCGGGTCCCGGTGCTGGTACGGTGGTGCGCAGAGCAGTGTATAGCAACGGGGCCCGGGAGCGGGCCATGGGGCGGCGACGGCGGGAGGCGCGGTGGACGAGAGGGCGGCACGGCTGGCGGACCAGCTCACGGCCGGGTTCTACGCCCGGTGCGGCGAGAGCTTCTCGGCGACGCGCGCGGGCGGCTGGCCGGGGTGGTCGCGGCTGGAGGGGCCGCTGCGTGCCGCGGCGCGGCGGGCGGCCGACGAGGGCCGGGCGCTCCGGGTGCTCGACCTCGGCTGCGGCAACCTGCGCTTCGAGCGCTGGCTTGAGGGCCTGCTGCCCGGCGCGGCCGTGGAGGCCGTGGGCCTGGACCGCGAGCCGGGGCTGGCGGCGGGCGCTTTGGGCGCGGCGGCGGGTGCTGCCGGCGGCGGGGCGGGTGCCGGGTCGGATGGGCCGGCCGCGGGTCTCTCGGCGGAGGTCGTGGCGGCCGAGTTCGGCGACGGATGGGGGCTGCCGACGGCGCTCGAGGGGGCCTTCGACGTGGCGGTGGCCTTCGGGTTGCTGCATCATCTCACCGGTTTCCGCGGACGTCGTGCCGTGATGGAGGGCCTGGCCCGGGCGCTGGCGCCGGGCGGCGTCGCCGCGGCGTCGTTCTGGAGGTTCCTCGACGACCGGCGCCTGGTGGCGAAGGCCCGGGAGGCCATGGCCGACGCGCTGGCCCGGTGGCCGGGGCTCGCGGGGCAGCTGGGCCCGGGCGATGCGTTCCTCGGATGGCAGGGCGAGGAGGGTGTGTTCCGGTTCTGCCACGCCGTGGACGAGGCCGAGCTGGACCGCCTGGTCGCCGCTGCCACGGCCGCGGCCCCCGGCGTGCGCGAGGCCGGGCGCTTCTCGGCAGACGGCCGGTCGGGCGAGCTCAACCGCTACGCGCTGCTGGCCCGCTGACAAACCACCCTGACAAACCACCCGGACACTTTTGTCCCAATGGTCGGGCACTTTTGTCCCACCACCCGCGTCTCGGAGGGGTTTCGGGCGGTGCCGCGGGGTGCTGCTGCCAAACGCGCGTCAACCGTTTGGTGAACCGTTTGGTGGTTTCTCTCCTCCACAGACGGCAAAAACCACCAAACACCGCGATGTTTGGTGGTTTAAATCAACTACTGCATCAAAAAGTACCAAACGCCCGAGGGCCCCGAGGCCAGAAAACCTTCCCCGGGAACCCTCGGTGAGCCAATCGACGAGCGGGCGAGGCGACGGACGCCACCGCCCCTTCTGCCGCGCCGGCTACAGGCCCAGGCCGTCCACCCAGGTGCGGACGTCCTGCTCGGAGGCACCTCCCGAGAAGCGCATGCCTTCCTTCCAGTCGCCGGTGCCTGCGAGCTGGGCCAGTTGGGCGGCGCTGTCGCCCACGGGCGACGACGTGGACGTGCAGAACGGGTAGACCGTCTTGCCCGAGAAGTCGTTGCCGGCCACGAAGCCGTCGATGGGCCATGCGGCGATGCCCCACCAGATGGGGTAGCCCACGAAGACGGTGTCGTAGGAATCCCAGTTGTCGGGGGTGACCTGCTCGAGGGGGATGTCGCGGGCGCTCTCGTTGTCGTGCTCGTGGTTCACGCGGCTGTCCGGATCGGTCCACGTGAGGTCCTCGGTGGTGTACGGCTCGGTGGGGAGCACCTGGAACGTGGTGCAGCCGAGGTCGTCGGCGATGTTCTCGGCCACGCGCGCGGTGTTGCCCGAGCCCGAGAAGTAGGCCACGAGGACGGTGCCGTCGCCGGCGGTGGAGGCCTGTCCTCCTGGGGCGCCTTGGCCGGAGGTGTTCTGACCGGAGGCACCTTGGTCGGACGAGGGCTGGTCGGCCGGCGCCTGGGAGCAGCCGGCGAGCGCGAGGGTGGCGGCCGAGAAGAGGGTCCCGGCCACGAAGTCGCGGCGGGTGAGGGTAGGGGTCGCGTCCATGACGGCTCCTTTCAAGGTGGGACAAAAGTGCCCGACCATTGGGACAAAAGTGTCCGGGTGTTGGGACGGCGACGGGACGGGCTAGCGGCTCTCCGCCAGGATCTGGAAGACCTCGTCGTCGTCCAGGGCCTTGGCGCAGGCCGGGGTGCGCACGGCCGTGCGGGCCACGGCGTGCAGCGTCTCGTCGGAGGTATCGCCGCCCAGCTCGTTGAGCGTGGTGGGCAGGCCCATCTCGCGGGTGAAGGCCACGAGGGCGTCGATACCGTCCATGGCCACGGCCAGCGGGTCGCGTCCGGCGGCGTCTATGCCCCAGACCTCCTCGGCCCAGAGGGCGAACTGCTCGGGGGCCTCGGGGGCCAGGTGCCGGTAGAGGGCCGGATGGATCGCCGCGAGGCCGAGGCCGTGGTTGGTGTGGGTGTAAGCCCCGTACTGGTGCTGGATCATGTGGCACTGGAAGTCGCCCACCTTGCCCAGCTTGAGCACGCTGTTCTCGCCCATGGCCGAGTCGTAGACGAGCTCGCTGCGGGCCTGGAGGTCGCTTTCGTCGGCGGCGACGGCGCGCATGTTACGCACGATGTTGCGCTGGACGGCGAAGTTGATGTCGTCGGAGACGCAGCGGGTGCGCGGGGTGCCGAAATAGGTCTCCATGCAGTGGGAGAGCGAGTCGTAGGCCCCGCTCATGAACTGCGTCCGCGGCACGGTGAGTGTGAATGCCGGGTCGAGGGCGGCCCATGCGGGCATGGCTCCCACGAACGGGCCCTTCACATGGGTCTCCTCGTTGGTGATGACGCCGCCGTTGTTCTGCTCGGCGCCGGTGCCCGAGAGCGTGACCACGCAGCCCATGGGGATGAACTCGTCCGGCAGCCTACCCTCCACGTGCTCGAACTGGTCGATGTCGCGGTCGAGCAGGGCCTGGGCGCTCACCACCTTGCAGCAGTCGAAGACCGACCCGCCGCCGGCGGCGAGGATGAAGTCCACCGACTCGGCCCGGGCCAGCTCGGCACCCTCCTGGACCTTCTCATAGGTGGGGTTGCTCATGATGCCGCCGAAGTCCACCACGCGCTTGCCGGCCTTCTCGAGCCGGGAGCGCAGGTGGTCGTAGAGCCCGCTGGCCTTGAGGGAACGGCCCCCGAAGGCGAGCATCACGGTGCCGCCCATGGCGGGCAGCTCGGCGTCGAGGGCGCGGTCGACGGCGCCCTCGCCGAAGTAGTTGAGAACCTGGTACTGGTAGACGAAGCCGTCCATGGATGATCCTCCCGCTGGGCTAGACGTTGCGCACGAGGCCGGCAAGGCGCTCCACCGTGGCTGGGTCGCGGTGGTCGAAGAAGCAGCTCTTGTGGGTATCGAGGCCGCGGATGGCCTGCATCTCGGCGTCGGAGAGCTCGAAGTCGAACACGTCGAGGTTCTGCTCCATGCGCTCGCGGCGCACGCTCTTGGGGATGCATACGATGCCGCGCTGGATCTGCCAGCGGAGCACCACCTGGGCCACGGTCTTGCCGTGGGCCTGGGCGACGGCCTCGAGGGTGGGGTTGGTGAAGAGATCGTTCTTGCCCTCGGCGAACGGCGCCCACCCCTCCATCTGGATGTCGGCCGACTCCATGTAGGCCTGGGCCTTCCACTGCTGGAAGAACACGTTGCACTCCACCTGGTTCACGGCGGGGGTCACGCGGTTGAAGGTCTTGAGGTCGGCCAGGCGGTCCGGATAGAAGTTCGCGGTGCCGATGGCACGGACCACACCCTGCTCGTAGAGCTCCTCCATGGCTCGCCAGGCGCCGTAGACGTCGCCCAGGGGCTGGTGGATGAGGTAGAGGTCCAGGTAGTCCAGGCCCAGGCGTCTCATGGAGGCGTCGAAGCCGCGCTTGGCCCCCTCGTAGGAGGCGTCGGAGATCCAGAGCTTGGTGGTGACGAAGAGTTCGTTGCGGTCCACGCCGGACGCGGCGATGGCGGCACCCACGGCCTCCTCGTTGCCGTAGCTGGCCGCGGTGTCGATGGAGCGGTAACCCACCGAGAGGGCGTCCTCCACGGCCTGCTGGCACTGGGCCGCGTCGGGGATCTGGAAGACGCCGAAGCCCAGCTGGGGCATCTCGACGCCGTTGTTGAGGGTGACGGTCTGCATTGGGGTCCTTTCTCACGGGTTTCCCCCCCCCCCCCCCACTGTGGCGCCGGGCGTCCCTGCGGGGAAGTCTCCGCTGGTGGGGTGCCTATAACCGTCGGGTTGCAACCCTGGGGCCGACCGGGCGGCGGCCCGCCATGCGGCGGGCGCCCGGACGCGGCGGGACCGCGAGCCATCCCCGGCCCCTACCCCCGCTGCTCCGCGAGTGCCCGCACCCAGGTCATGACCTGCCGCACCGGCTCGGGGGCGTCCAGGCGCGACGAGAGGTGGTAGGTGACCCGCGCGCCGTCGTCGGTCACGGGCACGGCCACCCGCCCGCTCTGGGAGTAGCCCGGGAAACGTGGCGCGTCGGTCACGAAGCTCAGGAGGTCGGTGGTGCGCACCAGCTCGAGGAAGACGAGACGGTCCTCCTGCACCACCACCTGGGAGTGGGGGAGCATGTCGCGCAGCAGGTCGATCCAGCATCCCGAGCCGGCGTACACGAGGCAGCGCATGCCGTCGAGGTCGGAGAACGACACCCCGTCGCGGCCCGTGAGCGGGCTTTCCCCCGGCAGGTTCGCGAAGAGCCGCTCCTCGCAGAACTCCAGGGTGTCCACCGTGGGCATGGAGACCGGCACGCCGGTCACGGTGAAGTCGCAGGTGCCGTCCATCAGGCGGTGCCGCGCGTCGGCGTCGTCGGTCAGGGAGGGCTCCAGGATCGTCCCCGGGCAGCGCTCCACCACCAGGGAGGTGAGGCGCCACACCGGCGACGGTGCGACGGACGCGATGCGCAGGGTGCGCCGCTTCCGGGCGAGGCCGTCGAAGGCGTCGAGCATGGCCTGCTCGTCGGCCAGGAGGGTGCGGGCGTGGAGGAGGGCGCAGCGGCCGGCGTCGTTGAACTCGGCGGCGTTGCGGCCCCGCTCGAACAGGCGCTGACCGAGCTCGGCCTCCAGCGCCGCCATGGACCGGCTGAGCGACGACTGCGAGATGCGCAGGGCCCGGGCGGCTGCCGATATGGTGCCGTAGCGGTCCACCGCCACCAGTTGCCGCATCTGCTCGAGTTCCATGCTTGCCTCCCATGGGTCGAGGGGCGTCTCCACATCAATCATCGGCATGAGTATGCAGGAACAATGGGGGGAGTGAAGGGTAATCCCGCCCTTCGGGGCCCGATCGGGTCGAGGGGCGCGTTACCGCAGGACCGGGCTGCTATGCGCGACCGGCATGGGACGTTGGCAAACGAGCATGGTTCCAATAGTTTGGTTCGTTTTTAGGTTCTGTAACGTTTCCTGCGTAATTCAAGTCAGTTTCAACCCAAAGGAAAGGGGACCCACGTGGCCACCGACTACGCGAGGACCGCACGCGAGCTGGTAGACCGGCTCGGCGGCGCGGGCAACGTGAAGAGCGTCACGCACTGCATGACGCGCCTCCGCTTCGTGCTCAACGACGAGTCCGGGGTGGACGACAAGGCCGTGGAGGCCGTGCCCGGCGTCATGGGCACGATCCGCCAGGGCGGTCAGTACCAGGTCATCATCGGCAACGAGGTGCAGGCGGCCTACCGTGCCGTGCTGGGCCTCGGCGGCATCTCCGGCGACGAAGCCCCCGCCGCCCCCAAGCAGCGGCTCACCGTCAAGAGGGCCTTCAACAACGTCCTCGACGCCATCGCCGGCTCCATGGCGCCCATCCTGCCCGCCATCATCGGCTGCGGCATGATCCAGCTGCTCCTCATCATCGTGCGCATGCTGGGCGTCCCTGAGACCGACTCCACCTACATGTTCCTGGCCACCCTGGGCGACGCCGGCTTCTACTTCATCCCGCTCATGCTCGCCTACACGGCCTCCAAGAAGTTCGAATGCTCCACCGTGCTCTCCATGGTGGTCGTGGCCGTGCTGCTGCACCCCAACTTCGCCGCCCAGCTGGGCGCCGAGGAGCCCCAGTCGTTCCTGGGCCTTCCCGTCATCTCGGCAACCTACTCCTCGTCCGTGATCCCGGCCCTGCTCGTCACGTGGGTGCTCTCCTATGTGGAGCGCGGCGTCGACCGCATCACCCCCGGTTGGACCAAGACCGTCTTCAAGCCCATGCTCGTGCTGCTCATCATGATGCCCCTCGCCATCGTGGCCCTGGCCCCGCTCGGCGCCATCGTGGGCGACGGCCTGTCCGTGGCCATCGGCTGGCTCAACGAGCGCGCCAGCTGGCTCACCATGCTGCTTGTGGCCGGCCTCATGCCCTTCATCGTCATGACCGGCATGCACTACGCCTTCCTGCCCTCCACCCTGGGCAATCTCGCCACCCTGGGCTTCGACAACCTGTTCCTGCCCGCCATGCTCTGCTCCAACCTGGCCCAGGGCACCGCGTCGCTGGCTGTGGCCATCCGTTCCAAGAACAGGCAGCTCAAGTCTGTGGCCGGCGCCTCCGCCGCCACCGCCATGGTGGCAGGCATCACCGAGCCCGCCCTTTACGGCGTCACCCTGCGCCTGCGCCGCCCGCTCATCGCCGCCTGCGTGAGCTCCGCCGTCGCCGGCCTCTTCATCGGCCTCATGCATGTGGTGTCCTACAGCTTCGCCGTGCCCGGCCTGGTCTCCATCGTCCAGTTCGTGGACCCCGCCGGCTCCATGAACTTCGTGTGGGCCCTTGTGGGCGGTGCCATCTCCATCGTGTGCACCTTCGTGCTCACCCTGGTCCTGGGTTGGGACGACCCCACCGAGGGCGAGTACGACGAGACCTCCGAGGACGTCGACGCCCACGGCCTGAACGCCGCCGCGCCCACCGGCGACCGCATCGTGGTGACCTCGCCTGTCGCTGGCGCTGTCGTGGACCTCTCCGAGGTGCCCGACAAGACCTTCTCCTCCGGCATGCTGGGCCACGGCTTTGCCGTCGAGCCTTCCGAGGGCCGCGTCGTGGCGCCCTTCGACGGCGTGGTGGAGACCGTGTTCCCCACGCTGCACGCCCTGGGGCTCCGCTCCGATTCCGGCGTGAGCCTGCTCGTCCACGTGGGCCTCGAGACCGTGTCCCTCGAGGGCCGGCCCTTCACCGCCCACGTGCAGAGCGGCGAGGCCGTCAAGGCCGGCCAGCTCCTGCTCGAGTTCGACATCGACGCCATCCGCGCCGCCGGCTGCAAGACCGTGACCCCGGTCATCGTGTGCAACGAGGACGAGGTGGGTCCCGTGGCCGTGGTCGACGGCCAGATCGTGATCGGGGGCTAGCATGGCGTTTCCCGAGGGGTTCCTCTGGGGCGGCGCCGTGGCCGCCAACCAGTGCGAGGGGGCGTGGGACGAGGACGGCAAGGGCGTCTCCGTGGCCGACATCTGCACCGGCGGCTCCTTCGGCGCCAGCAAGATGATCACGCCTGTCCTGCGCGACGACGCGTTCTACCCCAGCCATGAGGCCATCGACCACTACCACCGCTTCCGTGAGGACATCGCCCTGCTCGCCGAGATGGGCTTCCGGTGCTTCCGGTTCTCCATGGCGTGGTCGCGGGTGTTTCCCAACGGCGACGAGGCCGAGCCCAACGAGGCCGCCCTCGCCCACTACGACGAGGTGGTGGACTGCTGCCTCGAGCACGGCATCGAGCCCCTCGTGACCATCTCGCACTACGAGGTGCCCTTCGGGCTCACCAGGAAGTGCCAGGCGTGGCGGTCGCGCGAGACGATCGGCTACTACCTGAACTTCTGCCGTGCCCTGTTCGAGCGCTACCGCGGGCGTGTGCGCCGCTGGCTCACCTTCAACGAGATCAACAGCGCCACGGAGCCCATGGGTGCCCTGCTCAACCAGGGCATGCTCGCCGACCTGGAGAACCCCACGCCGTTCATGGGCCAGCCGGACGACCCGCAGGCCCGGTTCCAGGGGCTGCACCACATGTTTGTGGCGAGTGCCAGGGCCGTGGCCATGGCCCACGAGGTGGACCCGGCCAACCAGGTGGGCTGCATGGTGCTGTTCGCGGCGTCCTACCCGCTCACCTGCGACCCGTCCGACGTGCTGGCGGCCCAGCGCTACAACCGTGTGTTCAACTGGTTCTGCGGCGATGTGCAGTGCCGCGGCAGCTACCCCACCTACATGGACGCCTACTTCGCCGAGCGGGGAATCGAGATCGTCAAGGAGCCCGGCGACGACGAGGTTCTGGCGGCCGGGACCGTGGACTTCTACTCGCTGTCCTACTACATGTCGTCCTGCCAGAGCGCCGACCCCACGCTGGAGAGCGGCCCGGGCAACATCCTGGGCGGCGTGAGCAACCCGCACCTGGCCGCGTCCGACTGGGGCTGGCAGATCGACCCCGAGGGCCTGCGCTACTCCCTCAACGAGATCTGGGACCGCTACGGCCTGCCCGTCATGGTGGTGGAGAACGGCCTGGGCGCCCGCGACGAGGTGCTGCCCGACGGTACCGTCGACGACGGTTACCGCATCGACTACCTGCGCCGTCACATCCAGGCCATGGAGGGCGCCATCGAGGACGGCGTGGACCTCGTCGGCTACACGCCCTGGGGTTGCATCGACCTGGTGAGCGCCTCCACGGGCGAGATGGCCAAGCGCTACGGCTTCATCTACGTCGACAAGCACGACGACGGCACGGGCGACCTCTCGAGGAGGCCCAAGCGCTCGTTCTGGTGGTACAAGAACGTGATCGCGAGCAACGGCGCGATGCTCGACGAGGCATAAGGGCCGTTGGGAATTCCGGGCCGCCGCGCCGATCGGTGCGGCGGCCCTCCTTCCATGCGGTCGGTTGCAACCCGGCCGTTATGGTCCCCTCACCAAGCGAGACTTCCGGGGTCCTGGCCCCGCCCATAGGATTGCCACTGGCAACGAGCGGGGACGCCCCCGGAAAGGAAGTCATCCATGGACATGCGAACCCTCGGCAACGGCCTTGCCTCCTCCGCGGGCGACATCCGCCTGAGTGCCGAGGAGGTGGCCGCCGTCGACGCCGCCCTCGACGCCATGGAGATGGGCCCGGTGTTCGGCGGGTCTGCGGCGGCATCCCATGAGTAAGGAGCGCCTCGCCGCCTTCGTCGACGCGGTGCTCGCCATCGTCATGACCATCGTGGTCCTTGAGTTTGCAGAACCCGCCGAGCTTTCCTGGGAGGCCCTCTGGGCCATGCGCTCGCGCCTGGCGGCCTATGCGGTGTCGTTCTTCTGGCTCGGCGCCATGTGGGTGAACATGCACAACTACTGGCACTTCGTCGACAGGGTGGGCAAGCGGACGGTGTGGCATGCTCTCGTGGTGCTGTTTTTCAGCTCGTTGATTCCGTGGGTCACCGTGATGGTGTCGGACAACTTCGACAACGTCGTGGCCCAGGTGTGCTATGGGGCCGTGGTCTTGGCCGTTACCTTTGCCAACATGGCGTTCTACCGCTCCACTGAACGGGTGAACCATGTGGTTTCCCGGCTCAGTCACCGTCAATGGTTCCACGGACCCATGATGGCCGCCGACCTCGCGATCAAGGCCGCGGGGCTCGTGGTGTGCGTCACGGTGTGGCCACCGGCCATGTTCTGGTCGGTGCTGGTGTCGCTTCTGGCCATCATCGTCCCGCCCCAGCTGAGGGAGTGCGTGGACGACGAGGGCTGAACCGGGCCCACGCCATCGTCCCTTGATGACCCCGTTGCGATACTTGTTATAACCTTGGGGTTCATAGCGGCGACGGGAGGCCTCGGTGTACAACCCTCAACTTGATACGTTTATTCAGGTGGCGGAGTCTGGCAGCTTCTCGGCCGCGGCCCAGGAGCTTTTCATCACCCCCACGGCGGTGATCAAGCAGATGAACCTGCTGGAGGGCCGCATGGGTGTGGTGCTGTTCAACCGCTCTCACCGGGGCCTCACCCTCACCAAGGCCGGGGAGTCGCTCCTCGTGGACGCGCGCCACATCGTGCAATACTCACAGGAGGCCAAGGCCCGGGCCCGCGCAGCCGAGCGCGGTGAGAAGCGCGTGGTGCGCGTGGGGGTCTCGCTGCTCACGCCGGCCACGCGTCTCGCGGACGCCCTGGCGGCCGTGCGTCTCGCGTGCCCGGGGATGTCGGTGCAGCTGGTGACCTACGAGAACTCGCCGCAGTCGGCCCGGAACATCCTGGGCAACCTGGGGCGCGACATCGACGTGGTGGCCGGCATCTTCGACGACGGGCTGCTCCGTGAGCACGGTTGTGCGGGGCTGCCCCTGGAGTCCATGCCCATCCGCTGCGCCGTTCCCGTGGACGACCCCCTGGCCGGGTGCGACGTCGTCTCGCCGGCAGACCTCGCCGGTCGCCGGCTCATGCTCATCCGCCGCGGCTGGAACGTGTCCATGGACGCCCTGCGCGACGAGCTTTGGAACAACCACCCCGACATCACCGTGGAGGACTTTCCCCGCTGGATGCCGGAGGTCTTCAATGAGGCGGTGACCGAGGGGTGCGCCCTTGCCTCCCTCGACCTGTGGGAGGACGTCCACCCCATGCTCCGGACCCTGCCGGCCACGTGGGACCATTCCGTGACCTTCGGCATCATGCATGCCGGCGAGCCCGCGCCCCATGTGCGCGAGTTCCTGGAGGCGCTGGACGCGTGATGCCGCGGGGCGCCGCTCAGCCTGGGAACGGCCCGCGCCGCGGCTTGGGCTTGGGGCGCACCCGGGCGCACACCCGGCGCCGGCCCTTGGGGCGCCACTCGGTCTTGACCGTGTGCTCCGCGGGGTCCCATGCCCGGGAGGTCTCCCAGACCTGCCGGTGGAAGGCGCGCACCTCGGGGTCGACCTTGAGCCAGAGGGGGTCCACCGGCTGCGTGAGCGCGAGGTCGCCCACGGACCGCACCCGTGAGAGGGCCACGTAGAGCTGGCCGTTCTCAAAGCACACCGGGTCCAGGTTCATGGCGTCCAGCGTGAGGCCCTGGGTCTTGTGGATGGTCATGGCCCAGGCCAGCCGCAGGGGCATCTGGGTGAAGGTGCCGCGCTCCACCTCGCGGAGCTCGCCCTCGTCCTCGTCGTACTCGTAGTCCACGGCGCTCCAGGTAACGGGCTCCACGGCCACGGTGGGTCCGGAGTCCAGGCGCACCCGCACCGTCTTGGATCCCGAGAAACCCACCACCTCGCCGCACGACCCGTTGACGAAGCGGTCCTGCGGGTCGTTCTTGCAGCACACCACGCGGGCGCCGCGCTTGAGGACCACGGTCTCGTCCACTGGGTTGCCGCACCCGAACTCGCCGCTGCGCTCGGAGCGGTACACGTGCTCCTTGCCGGTGAGGGCGGCCAGGCGCTCCTGGTTCACGCGGTCCACCACGCGGTTGGTGGCGGCCACGAAGGGTGCGCCGGGGATGGGGTCGTGGCGCGCCTGCTCCCAGATCCAGCGGCACGTGGCGCGGTCGCCCTTGCGCAGGTTGGTGAGGGCGGCGAGGAAGGCGGCGTCCTGCTGGCGGTGGCACTGGGTGAGCACGAAGGGGTGGAAGTCCCAGGAGGCCCAGGTGCGCCCCTGGAAGGCGAAGGGCCCGCGCCAGAGGAGGCCGTACTCGTCGCGCAGGGCGTCGAGGTCGTTGCCGGCGGTGACGGGCGGGAGCTGCGAGAAGTCGCCCACCACCACGAGCTGGGGCCGGGGCCGCACCTTGCGGAGGATCGCCGTGACGGCGTCGAAGACATCGCACCGCAGCATGGAGACCTCGTCGATGATGACGACGTCCGCCTCCGAGACGGGCTCGCGCACCCTGAGGCGGCTGTCCCTGCCGAGGACCCCGATGCCCAGGTGGAAGGCCCGGTGCACGGTGGTGCCGCCGACGTTGACGGCGGCGATGCCGGTGGGGGCGCACACCACGACGTTGCGGCGGAGCTCCTTGAGGCGGCGTCGGGCCTCCTGGATCACGAACGACTTGCCGCAGCCGGCGCCGCCGGTGAGAAAGACGTTTTCGCCGGCCACGATGGCCTCGATGGCGGCCCGCTGGCACGGGTCGGCCGCGTCCGTCTCCGGTTCGTCGCGGGTGTTCTCGGGCTCTGGCGCCATGGTTCCTCCGTCTTCCTGGGCACAGCCGTTCCATCATAGCGCCAAAACGGAACAGGTGTTCTAACGGTCGTGAGGTGGGCGTCCCTGCGGCGAGGCCTTGGCGCCCCGGCCGGTCTTGCGCCGAAGCGGGCTCGATGCGCGACGGCTCGGCGCCGAGAAGGGCCCGATGCGCGACGGTGGGCGTCCTTTCGGCGAAGCGGCTCCGATGCGCGACGGCCCTGCGTCTAAGCGGCTCCAATGCGCAACGCCCTGCGGTGAAAGGGGCTCGATGCGCGACGGCTCGGCGAAACGGCTCCGATGCGCGACGGTTCCTCGTCGAAAGGTCCCCGATGCGCGAAAAGCGCCGAAAATCGCGCACCGGGGCCTTTTCGGGGCGTCCGGACCGCGCATCCAACGCGTTTCACCGAGCCGTCGCGCATCGGAGGCCCTTCGCCGCCTCCGCCCGGCGGGCCCCGGGGCCGGCAGCGGACAAGGGTCGCGCACCGGAGGCATCGGAGCCTTGCCCGTCGCGCTTCCGCGCGCTGGAAAGCGGCCGTCGGCCGGCCCCATGGCGAGGCCCTGCCCTCTTGATCGCCCCTCTCGTTCAGCCTTTCGGATGCTCTCCCACCCGTGTCCGCAGGTTGCTGTAGTAAGGGGTCCTGCCGGCGAGGACGTCGTCGTAGTAGGCCTGCTTCTGGTCGATGAAATCGATGGCACCCTGGATGGCGGCGAGCTCCTCGCGCAGGTGGTGCTGCTTCTCAGCAAGGATGGCCTTGCGCTCCCGCAGGGAGGCCTCGCCGGCCGCGCAGAGGTCCACGTAGTCCCGCATCTCGGAGATGGACATGCCGCAGTGCTTGAGGCACTGGAGGCTCTCGACCCAGCGTACGGTGGCCTCGTCGAACACGCGGCGGTTGCGGCCGTCGCGCCGCACGCCGGGCACGAGGCCCTTGTTGCAGTAGAACTTGAGCGTCTCGTAGGGCAGACCGGTGCGTCCGCAGGTCTCTGCCATGGAGAAGAGCCTGCCCTCCTCGTCGGGCGTTGGCGCGACCGGTGGCATGAATTCATATTTTGTATCGTCACACATTCTGGACGGTCCTTCTTTCAGCCGTTTGACCGGTAGTTGCTACCGGAGAGTAGCGTAGCGCTTGAACCGATGTGCTAAAAGCAATCGAACGAAAGGAGCCAGTATGGCAAGCCAGTATGCCGAAAGAGCGTTCACGCCCTTCGCGGGCAACCCGTTCGGCTTCGTGTACGAGGGGGCCATCGCCGAGAACGTAGACGGCGCGGTCAACGTGCACGGCATCAGCTATCCCTTGGGCAATCTCACCATCGCCGCCAACGTCTACACCCCCGCGGGCTACGACCCCGCCAAGAGCTACCCTGCCGTGGTGGTGGCCCACCCCAACGGCGGTGTGAAGGAGCAGGTCGCCGGTCTCTACGCCCAGAACCTCGCCGCGGCCGGCTACATCACGCTGGCGTTCGACGCCGCCTACCAGGGCGAGAGCTCCGGCGAGCCGCGCAACACGGACTGGCCTCACAACCGCGTGCAGGACATCCACCGCGCGGCCGACATCCTCTCCGAGTACCCCGGCGTCGACCGCGGCCGCCTCGGCGTGTTGGGTATCTGCGGCGGTGGTGGCTACACGGCCAAGGCGGCCCAGACCGACAAGCGCTTCCGCGCCGTGGCCACGCTCTCCCTGTTCAACTCCGGCGAGGTGCGCACCTACGGCTTCCGCGGAAGCCAGGCGAGCACCGTGCAGGAGCGCCTGGAGGCGGCTTCCAAGGCGCGCCAGGACGAGGCCGATGGCGGCGAGGTGGCCTACACCCCCAACATGTGCGACACCATGACCCCCGAGCAGGCCGACGCCATGCCCTACGACCTCTACCGCGAGGGCTATTACTACTACGGCAAGACCCACGCGCACCCCGGCTCGAGCTTCGCCTACACGGTGTCCAGCCTCATGGAGCTCGCGTCCTTCGATGCCCGCGACGGCGCCCAGCTCATCTCCGTGCCGCTGCTCATGATGGCGGGGTCGGCGGCCGACACCTTCTACATGACCGTGGACGTCTACGAGCGTGCCGTCTGCGCGCCTAAGAAGGAGCTCTTTGAGATTCCCGGGGCCCACCACATCGAGACCTACTGGAAGCCCGAGTACACCTCGCTGGCAACCGACAAGCTCGTCGAGTTCTTCGGCGAGAACCTTTAGGGAGGATCCATGGACATCGTCTTCGTCAACGGCAGCGGCGAAACAGACGGCAACACCGCGCGTCTGGCCCGCGAGCTTATCGGCAACCGCCCCTTCACCCAGGTGAATCTCGTGGACCTCAAGGTTTACGACTATGGGCAGCACTTTGACGACGACCAGTTCGACGAGGTGCTCGGCAAGATCGAGGCGGCCGACGTCGTTGTCATGGGCTCGCCGGTGTACTGGCACGATATCTCGGGCATGATGCGCAACCTCCTGGACCGCTTCTACGGCCCCGTGGCCGAGGGCAGCCTCGCCCCGCGCCGCCTGTTCTTCGTGTTCCAGGGTGCCGCCCCCACGGCCGAGATGCTTCACCGCGGCGAGTACACCATGGGCCGGTTCGCCGGCTTGTACGGCATGACCTGGGAGGGCATGGCCACGAACGCCGAGGAGGCCCGCCGCCTGGGCGAGCGGCTGTAGGGCCGTGTCGGGCAAGGATACGACGGGGCGCCCTGTGGCGGGGCGCCCCTTTTTTTGGAGGAGGAGCCCATGGAAATGACCGTGACCGCCGACACCCCGGTGGCGGACGTCGTGGCGGACCCCGCGGCGGGGGACTGGGGCCGCCTCATGTTTCCTGTGACCTTTGCGACGCCGCGCCCGGACGCGCGCCTGCGCGACCTCGACCTGCCCTGGTACACCCATGTGGACCCCCGGGCCACCGTGGACGTGGTGACCGACCTCCTCGGCCGCGCCCGGGCGGGGGAGCGCGTGTTCATCCCGCTCTACTCGCCCGAGGAGCGTGCGGCCACCGAGCATCTGCCCGAGGGCTACCGCCTGGAGGACGTGGGCCTGTTCGTCTTCCCGGCCCAGGGCCTGCCGGCAGGGGAGCGCGGCCCCGTGGCCGTGGTGTGCGCCGGAGGCGGTTTCGCCTACGTGGCGGCAATGCATGACTCGTTCCCCCACTGCCTCTGGCTGTCGCGCCACGGCGTGAGCGCCTTCGCCCTCGTCTACCGGCCCGACGCTCAGAGCGCCTGCGAGGATCTCGCCCGTGCGATCTCCTATATCTTCCATCACGCCGACGAGCTGGGTGTGGATCCGCGCGGTTACTCCCTGTGGGGTGGGTCCGCCGGCGGCCGCATGGCGGCCTACCTTGGCAGCTACGGCCCAGCGGCCTTCGGAGGGGGACGGTTGCCCAAACCGGCCTGCGTGGTCATGGAGTACACGGGGCACAGCGACCTCTCGGCCGACGAGCCGGCCAACTTCGTGGTGGTGGGTGACCGCGACCCCATTGCCAGCTGGCGCACCATGGAGAACCGTTCAAAGCGGCTCCGGCGTGCCGGGGTGCCGACCGAGTTCCATGTGTACGAGGGACTCTCCCATGGGTTTGGCCTGGGCACCGGCACCGTGGCCGAGGGGTGGATCGGCCGGGCCTTGGCCTTTTGGCTGGCCCACCGTTTCGACCGACTCGATCTGGCCTCGGCCGGGATGGGGGAGTGAGCGCGCCCTCAACGAGGAGATTCATAGCTTCTGGGCGGACCGTCTTGTCGGCGGTCCGCCCTTTTTTGTGGCACGGCCGTGGTTGTCCTTCTCGCGTGGGGCCCGGCGAAAGGCCGTCGGTGCGGGGCGCCCGCGCGGCGAGGCGGCCCCGATGCGCGACGGCCCGGTGAGGCGGCTCCAATGCGCGACGGCCCTGCGCCCTTCCGGCGAAGCGGCGTCGATGTGCGATGGCTCTGCGTCCAAGCGCCTCCGATGCGCGACGGCCTACGTCGAGACGGCCCCAGTGCGCGATGGCTCGGCGAAACGGCTCCGATGCGCGACGGCTCCTCGTCGAAAGGTCCCCGATGCGCGAAAAACGCCGGAAATCGCACATCGGGGCCTTTTCGGGGCGTCCGGACCGCGCATTCAACGCGTTTCGCCGGGCAGTCGCGCATCGGAGGCCCTTCGCCGCGCCCCCAACGTCCCAACGCGCCCCCCAACGCCCCCAATCCCCCCGCGCCCCCAACACCCCTGCTCATAGCCGCATCTACCTGCGAAAACGGTCCGCAGTTTTTACACAGCCCCTAATGAAGGGGGCACCGGGCCCCCGCCGAGAAGGAAGGGGCCGACATGGCTTCCAGCGGAAGGAGGGGGCGCCCCGCCCCCACGGACCCGGCTTGCTGTTCACGGATTGAACAGCTTGGCTGGGACCTGGGAGGCGTGGGCATGGACCAGGGCACGGTGCGGGGAGGATGGAGGATCTCGGAGGTCGAGCGGCTGCTCGGCCTCGGTCGCCGCGACATCCAGCGGGCCTGCTACGGGGGCCGCGGCGGCGTGGCCATCCTCGACCCCACCGACACCGCCTGGGGCAGGCGCACCTACGACGGGCACGACCTCGCCCAGCTCTTTCTCGTGGGGCAGTTGCGCCGTCGGGGGCTCAGCCTTCCGGAGGTCAAGGCGGAGTTCGAGGGCAGTCGCGCCGCCGGCCGCACGGTGGAGGACATGCTCGCCGTGCAGGTGGCGCGTCTGCGCGAGCAGGCCGAGGAGGTCGCGGGGCGGTTGCTCCAGGCCGAGGCCCTCCTCGCCGCGGTGGGCGGGGATGCCGGGGCGGTGGAGGGCATCGTGGCCCGCCACGTGCGCGTGCAGGAGGCCTTGGACCCGGACCTACCCTCCGGCGACGACGGTGGCCGTGTGCCGTCGCCGTTGGCGGTCCTCCTCGCCGCGCCGGGGCTCGTGGACGGGCCGGGCATGGCGTTGGCTGTGGACCTCTGGCTTGGGCCGGGTTCGTCGGAGGCGGTGCGAAAGGCGGCGGAGGCCGCCGTGGCGAGAGAAGAGACGATTGGAGAGAGCGATGAGAAGAAACGTTGAGACACCGGTGGGGCGCCGGGCCTTCCTGGGGGCCTTGTGCCTCTCGGCCCTGGGCATCGCGGGGTGCGGGCGCGGCGGCTCCTCGGCAGGCGGCGACGCCTCCGGTGGCGGGCAGCCCGCGGCCCCGGCCCCTGCCGAGGAGGAGCCCAAGACCTCCTCGGACCCCCACGTGCAGTACATCAAGAACTACAAGGGCAAGAATGCGGCGTCCGTGGGCTACACGGACGGCTCGGGCCTGCGCAAGGAGTCTCTGGGCGATGCCACGATCCGCCTGGTCTACGTCGACCCGAGCGGCGTCTACGTGGATCCGAAAGACGAGGAGGGCCTCAAGGACTACGTGGTGTTCGACCAGAACCTGCCCATGAACACCCAGGTGGACATCGAGTTCAGGACCATCGACGACGAGGAGGTCGCGGGCATCGTCGCCTGGCAGAGCCACTGCGAGGTGGTGCTCGCCGTCAAGAAGGTGGGGGAGCCCGACCCCCAGCCGGTGGACATGACGCCCATCGACGCCTTCCCCGACCATTACACGGCCTGCGTGCGCGACTACGTGGGCCGCAACCTGGCCGAATGCGGTTACGTCCCATCGGAGGGGCAGTTGTGGGACAGCTACGGCCTGACGATGCTCAGGCTCCAGGCGGACTGCGAGGACGGGAGCTACGTGGGCGGCCCCGACCTCGCGGCCCTATCGGGCTACGTGGTGGTCTCCCAGGACGTGGCGCCCAACACGCAGTTCACCATGGAGCCCACCACGGCCACCAACGGCGAGGTCTACGACCTCATCAGCTCCCAGTCCCTCGAGACCGTGAGCCTGTCGGTGCGCCGCCTGGAGCAGTGAGCGCCTGAAGACGCCGGTGGCCCGGCCGCGAACCGTCGCGACCGGGCCACCTTTCCGGGGACTCTTTGCCTGCCCGCCTTAGGCGCGGCCGGTGGAGCCGAGGTTGTCCATGTGGGACTTCACGATGGCGCAGATGTTGGCCATGCCGTCCACGGCCGGCTTCTTGGGGTCGAAGACGTCGGGGTTCTTGCCCATGTAGTCCATGAACCCCTTCATGTACACCTGGCGCAGCTCGGTGGCGTAGTTCACCTTGCACACGCCGTTGCGGATGGCCTCGGCGACCTGGTCGTCGGGCACGCCGGAGGTGCCGTGGAGCACCAGCGGCACGTCCACGCGCTCGCGGATGGCCTTGAGGATGTCCTGCTCGATGTGGGGCGTGCCGTGGTAGACGCCGTGGGCCGTGCCCACGCCCACGGCCAGGGAGGTGCAGCCGGTGCGGCGCACGAACTCCTCGGCCTCGTCGGGGTCGGTGAAGGGGTTGCCCTGGCCGGCGTCGGGGCCGTCGTCCTCCTTGCCGCCCACCTTGCCGAGCTCGGCCTCCACGGGGATGCCGATGGAGGCGCCCACGCGGGCCACGGCCTCGGTCTTGCGGATGTTGTCCTCGAAGGTGTCGTGGCTGCCGTCGATCATGACGGAGGTGTAGCCGGCGTGCATGGCGTTCATGCAGAGGTCGAAGTCGCTGCCGTGGTCCAGGTGCAGGGCCACGGGCACGTCGGCGTTCTCGGCGGCGGCGTAGACGAGGCCCACGAAGTAGTCGAGGCCGGCGTACTTCACGGTGCTGGGGGTGGTCTGCATGATCACGGGGGAGCTCTGCTCCTCGGCGGCCTTGATCACGGCCATGACGAACTCGAGGCTCTCCACGTTGAAGGCGCCCACGGCGTAGTGGTTCTCCTGGGCGTCGAGCAGCATCTCACGGGTGGTGACGAGCATGGCGGTTCCTTTCCGGTGCGGGGTGTCGGTCTTGTCTCGGCGGGTGGCCCGCCGTCGTTCTGTCACTCGCCGTCGGCGATTCGTTCGACGACGGTCCGGCCGCGGAGCTCCTCGGCCACGGCGGGGTCGAAGTTGCCGGTGGCGGGGGAGAGGCAGTTGGCCGTGGCGGCGGCCATGGCGAACTCGAGGGCCTGGGCCGCCCCCATGGAGCGCTCCATGGCCACGGCGAAGGCGCCCACGAGGGTGTCGCCGGAGCCGACGGGGTTCACGACGTCGATGCTGGGCGCGATGCCGCGGAAGGTGCCCTCGGGACAGGCCATGACGGCGCCGTCGGCGCCCAGGCTCACCACGACGAACTCGATGCCGGTGCCGTGGAGGGCGCGGGCGGCCTCCACCACCTGGGACAGGTCGTCGCAGGGACGGCCCGTGAGCTGGGCGAGCTCGTCGGCGTTGGGCTTGACCATGGTGGGCAGCGCGCGGATGCCCTCCTCGAGGAGGGGGCCCGAGGTGTCGAGGATGACGGGCCTGTCCTCGGCCTTCACGGCCGAGACGATGCGGGCGCAGGCGTTGGCGCCGAGCCCGGCCGGCACCGAGCCGTCGACGGTGACCACGGCCGCCTTGCGGGCGAGGCGGCGCACCCTCACGAGAAGCTCCTCGAACTCCGTCTCGGTGACGGGGCGGCCGGGCTCCAGGAACTCGGTGGAGGTGCCGCTCGGGTCGAGGACGTTGATGCAGGAGCGGGTCTCGCCGGCCACCTCCACGAAGTCGTGGGGCACGCCGTCGCGGTCGAGGAGGTCGCGCAGCAGGGCGCCTGCGTGGCCGCCGGCGAACCCGCTGGCCACGACGGACGAGCCGCAGGCCGCGACGGCGCGGGCGGCGTTGAGCCCCTTGCCGCCGGCCACGTCGATGACCTCGGTCACGCGCTGGACCTCGCCCGCGGCCACGGGCGCGGCGATGCGGTAGGCCTTGTCGATGGACGCGTTGGGTGTGACGGTGACGATCATGGGCTTCCTCCCGGTGCCGTGGGGGCACGGCCTCTGTGCCTGTCGGCTGGAATGTACCGCGGCCCCGGGCGGGGGAGCCGGCGGGGCGCGGGGGCCGCGTCGCAACCAAACGAAACGCGCCGGGGTTTTCAGGGCCTGCAAAGCTTGGGTGGGTGCTGTCGGCTGCTTGCTTAGGAAGCAAAAAGCAAGTCGATTCCTTGCTAAAATGCAAGGCAAGGAAAGGAAAACGTCCACAGAACCTGCGCAAAGGAAAGAACCATGGCCCACCAGGAGTCGCAGCACGGCCGTTCGTTCGGCGAGGAGCGCCGCGCCGCCATCATGGAGCTGCTCGACCGCGAGGCCTCGGTCCAGGTGGCCGACCTCGCCGCGCTCTTTGGCGTGTCGCGGGTGACCGTGCGCTCCGACCTCGACGAGCTCGAGGCGGCCGGCCGGCTGCGCCGCACCCACGGCGGCGCCGTCTCGCTGTCCCGGGCGCTCACGGTCTCCATCCAGGACCGCAGGGTCAACGTGAACGTGGAGGCCAAGCGCGCCGTGGGCCGCGCCGCCGCCGACATGGTGGCCGACGGCGACTCCGTCCTGGTGGACTCGGGCACCACGGCCCTCGAGCTCGTGCGCGCTTTGGGCGGCCACAGCGACGTGACGGTGGTGACCTGCGACTTCACCGTGGCAGACCTCATCGACCGCTCCATGCCCTCCGTCGACGCCATCCTTTTGGGCGGCGAGCTCCGCAAGGGCCACCGCTACACCTACGGGCCCATGACCGAGCAGGCCCTGGCGTCGCTCCACCCCCAGATATCGTTCGTGTGCCCCACGAGCTACGTGCCCGGCCGCGGCCTCATGACCAACTACGCGCCCATGGCCCAGATCAAGCGGGCCATGATGGCGTGCGCCGCGCAGACCGTGGTGCTCATGGACGCCACCAAGGTGGACGCCCCAGGCCTCCTGCTGGTGGACACGCTGGCCGGGGTGGACGCCGTCGTCATGGACCGCGACCCTAACGGGCTGGTGGGGGCCGACCTCGCGGAGCAGGCCCCGGGCGCGCGGCTGGTCCTCACCGGCGAGGTCTGATCGCCGCCTGCCGTCCCGGGGCACCCTCGCTCCGGCGCCCCTCGCTCGGGTCCATCATCTTCTTGATAGGAGAATTGGCAGATGGGCCAGGCCCCTCTGTCACGCGAGGCGTCCCTGTGGCACCGGCCCTCCTCCACGGCTTCGCCATAGGTGCGCGCCGTCCCGTGCATGTGTTTGTTTTTGTGCGATAGTGCTTGATAGAACAGAGAAGAACAAAGACGAACATCCAGGAGGGACCGTCGTGCTCAAATCGGAGCGTCAGGACGCCATCCAGCACCTGTGCGACACCTTGGGCACGGTCACCGTCCGCCAGATAGCCGAGGAGCTCGAGGTCTCCGACATGACCGTGAGGCGCGACCTCGAGGAGATGAGCGGCCAGGGGCGTGTGGTCCGTGTCCACGGCGGCGCCCGGTGCGCCGTCGGCGAGCCGGGCCTCACCGTTCCCCGCGAGTTCACCCACCGGGAGAAGCGCTCCCTGCACGTGGAGGAGAAGCGCGCCGTGGCCGCCCGCGCCGCCGCCCTCGTGGAGCCGGGGCAGACGGTCTTCCTCGGTGCCGGCACCACCATGGAGCGGCTGGCCCAGGCCCTGCCCACGGGGCGCCTCCGGGTGGTCACCAACAGCCTCTCGGTCTTCGACCTCCTCCGCGACCGCCCCGACACCGAGCTCTGCCTCGTGGGCGGCATCTACCGCGCGTCCACCGACGCCTTCGTGGGGCCCATGGCCGAGAAGTCCCTGGAGCCCCTGGGCATCGACGTCGCGTTCATAGGCTGCAACGGCGTCGTGGACGGCGCCGTGTCCACCTCCAACATGGAGGAGGGTCGCTTCCAGAACGAGGTGCTCGAGCGCTCCGAGCGCCGCTATGTGGCCTGCGACTCCTCCAAGGTGGGGCGCCGCGACTTCTACACCTTCTACTCCCTCGACAGCGTGGACGCCCTCGTGACCGACCCCGGCCTCGCCGCCGAGGAGGTCGGGGACCTCTCCGCGTACACGGAGGTTCTCAACTAGTCGTTCCAGGGGCCGGTCCCCTCAGAGAAAGGATGCACCAATGCGTATCGTCATCGGTTCGGACGCCGAGGGCATGGCCCTCAAGGAGATCGTCAAGGCCCACCTCCTGGAGTCGGGCCACGAGGTGGTGGACCACTCCGAGGAGCCCTCGGCCGACCTGGTGGACTCCACGGTGGCCGTGGGCCGCGACCTCCTCGAGCACCCCGAGAGCCTGGGCTTTGCCTTCGACCGCTACGGCGCCGGCAGCTACATGGCCGCCTGCAACATGAAGGGCCTCGTGGCCTGCGAGTGCTCCGACGAGCGCAGCGCCTTCATGACCCGCCAGCACAACAACGCCCGCCTCATCTGCATGGGCGCCGGCATCACCGGCCCCGATGTGGCCCGCGGCATCGTCGACGAGTTCCTGAGCGAGCCCTACGCCGGCGGCCGCCACCAGATCCGCGTGGACATGCTCGAGAAGATGGCCTAGGCCACCCCGATCCTTAAGGAGACACCCATGATCATCGCCATCGGATGCGACCACATCGTCACCGACGAGAAGATGGCCATCGCCGACCACCTCAAGGCCGTGGGCCACACCGTTATCGACTGCGGCACCTACGACCACTCCCGCACCCACTACCCCATCTACGGCAAGAGGGTGGGCGAGCTCGTGGCCTCCGGCGAGGCCGATGCCGGGGTCGTCATGTGCGGCACCGGCGTGGGCATCACCAACGCCGTGAACAAGGTGCCCGGCGCCCGCTGCTGCCTGGTGCGCGACATGGCCCCGGCCGTCTACGCCCGCGAGAACCTCGCCGCCAACGTGGTGGGTTTTGGCGGCAAGATCTGCGGCGAGTTCCTCATCGCCGACATCGTGGACGCGTTCCTCGGCGCCGAGTACCACGCCACCCCCGAGAACGACGCCCTCGTGGCCAAGATCGACGGCGTCTGGCAGGGCGACGCCGAGGCCCAGGCGGCCCCCGACTTCTTCGACGAGTTCATCGTCAAGTGGGACGAGGGCTACTACCACGACTGACATCGCGTGACACCGGCGTGACACCGGTGCCTGGCCCATCTTACACTTCGCTAATTACATGATTGAAGACAGCGGCTGCCGGGAGGGGGACTCCCGGCAGCCGCTGCCGTGGGTGACGGACGCGCCCGGTGTGACACCGGGGCCTGGCCCGTCTGTCACTTTGCCTATTGCAGGGTTGATGGTGTGACGGGGGCGGGTCTCAGGTGAGGACCGCGGTGTACTGCTCGGTGGCCGTGCGCACGGCCTCGGCCAGGCCGCCCTCGCTCACGACGGCCGTGAGGCCGTCGAGGGAGTAGAAGCTGTAGAAGTCGCGCCGGTCGAACTTGCTGGCGTCGGCGAGCAGGTAGCGCTCGTCGGCGGCGTCCAGGGCCACGCGCTGGAGGGCGCAGGCGTCCATGTTGCTGGCGTAGGCCTTGTCCTCGTGGATGCCGTTGACGCCAACGAAGGCCTTGGTGACGCCCATGCGGGAGAGGGTCTCCTCGGCCAGGGGCCCCGCCAGGGCCCCCGTGCCCGGGCGGTAGAGGCCGCCGAGCAGGAACAGCTCCATCCCCGAGCGCTCCTCGAGGACGGCGAAGATGGGGAGGCTGTTGGTGACCACGCGCAGGGTGAGGTCGGGCAGGTTCGCGGCCATGGCCTCCACCGTGGTCCCCGACCCGAGGAAGACGGTGTCCCCCTCGTCCACCAAGGTCGCGGCCCGGGCGCCGATCTCGCGCTTGGCCTCCCGGTGCAGCAGCTGGCGCTCGGTGCGCGTGCGCTCCCGGGACAGGGTGAGGCCGTGGGCCGGCGCCGCGGAGGTGGCCCCTCCCCGCACCCGCACGAGCCGCCCTGCCTCGGCGAGCTCGTCGAGGTCGCGGCGCACCGTCATCTCCGATATGTCCAGGAGCCGGGCGGCCGCGCGCACGGAGAGGTTGCGGTGTTCGTCGGTGAGGCGCACGAGGGCGTCTTGGCGCTCCGATTTGAGCATGGCTCCTCCGATGGTCGGCCCTGGGTCCCCGCGGGGTCTCTTCCATAACAATATAGAACATGGTGCGGAGCGGCGACGGGTCCTGTTAGCAAAGATTCGCACAATGGGAGGACCGGCGGAACCGGGGTCCCAAACAAGTTGTTAGGTAGCCAAATACCTTGTCTACCTAGGGTTTTCTTTCAGATATACCACTTACCGACGAAAATCGACCGTCGGTCTCCCCAGAGGGTCATGGCGTCCCACGGATTTTTGCCGGGGGCATAATAGGCACAGATTCAAACAAAAGCTCTCTATTCCAAACAACACATCACAATTAAAAGACACCGTGACCAACGAGAAGGGGATCCGATGAAGGTAGGAGTCATCCTCGCCAGCCATGGGGAGTTCGCCCGGGCGGCCTTGGGCAGCGTCGAGATGATCGCCGGCCCGCAGCCCGACGTCCAGGCCCTGGCCCTGGGCGCCACCACGTCCCTCGAGGACTTCGAGGCGGCCTTCCGCGAGGCATGGGGGTCCCTGTCGTCTTCCTGCGACCACGTCGTGGTCCTCTGCGACATCCTCGGCGGCACCCCGTTCAACGTGGTGGCCCGGGCCAAGGCGGCGGGCCTCCCCCTCACCGCCTATGCCGGCCTGTCCCTGCCCGTGGTCATCGAGCTCCTCCTCTGCCGCGACCAGTGGGCCGACCCCGAGGAGCTGTCCCAGGCCGTCGAGGCCGCCGCTTCCCATGCCTTCCAAGCCATCGAGGTGCCCGGCACCGACGAGGGCGACGAGGGCGACCTGTAGGTTCGCCGAACCGGCGGCGCCAGCCGCCCGAAGAAGGGAGGGCTCCATGCCCATCAAGCTCGTGGACATCGACGACCGCCTGATCCATGGGCAGATCGCCACCACATGGATTCCTGAGTACGGCATCGAGCAGGTCGTCATCGTGGACGACAAGGTGGCCTCCGACCCCGTGCAGAGGTCCGTGGCCGGTCTCGCGGTGCCCCAGATCAAGGTGAGCGTCTTCGGTGTGGACAAGTTCATCGACGTGCTCAAGAAGACCCAGATCAAGCGCGACACCCTCGTGCTGTTCACCAACCCCGTGGACGCGGAGCGCCTGCGGGAGGGCGGCATGGACTTCGACTACCTCAACGTCTCGGGCATGCGATTCAACCCGAGCCGCACCCAGCTCCACAAGAACATGTCCATCACCCCCGAGGAGCGCGCCGCCCTGGAGCGCCTCATCGAGGCCGGCGTCGAGGTGTGGATGCAGCCCACATGCCGCGACCCCAAGGTGCTCGTCTCCGAGCTCCTGGCCGCCCACCCCGCCTGATCAGCAGTGAGCGGGCCCCGTCCGGCCCGTCCGTAGAGTAAGGAGCGTTCCATGATTCAAGCCCTGCTGCTCGCCGTGTGGGCGGGCCTGTGCACCTGGGACCAGTACGGTCCCCACCTGGGATTCCGCAAGCCCCTGCTCGCCTCGGTGGGCGTGGGCATCATCCTGGGCGACCTGCCCACCGCCATCATCATCGGCGCCACCATGGAGCTCATGTGGCTGGGCGTCAACAACATCGGCGCCTATGTGCCGCCCGACGTCATCTCGGGCACCATCGTGGGCTGCGCCCTGGGCATCATGTCCGGCGGCGACGTGGCCTCCGACACCGCCCTCGCCGTGGCCATCGGCATCCCCTGCGCCACCCTCGTCCAGCAGCTCAACATCCTGGTCATGACCACCAACATCACCTGGCTCCACAAGGCCGACAAGGCCGCCCTGTCCGGTGAGTTCAACGCCGTGAACAAGTGGTTCTGGGCCGCCGCCGCCTCGTTCTTCCTCACCCGTGCCGTCCCCGTCTTCATCGCCTGCGGCGTGGGCTCCTTCGTCATCGAGGACATCATGGCCTTCCTGCAGACCCAGGTGCCCTGGGTGCTCACCGGCTTCTCCATCGCCGGCGGCATGATGCCGGCCGTGGGCCTGGCGATGCTGCTCACCATGATGCTCAAGAAGGAGATGTGGGTCTTCCTCGTCGGGGGCTTCGTGCTCGCCGCCTACCTGGGGGTTCCCACCATGGGCATCGCCCTTGTGGCCGTGGCCGTGGCCGGCTTCTACGACTTCGTGAGCGAGGGCTTCAAGCGGGTCGAGGACAAGCAGGCCGTCACCAAGGGCGTCCTGTCCACGGGCCCGGTCGTGACCGATCAGGACATCGAGGAAGAAGAGGAGTACGACCTCTAATGGCTGACAACACCTGCACCCGCGCCGCCGAGTCGCCCGTCGTCTCCCAAGGCCGCGCCATCACCCGCCACGCCCTCAACCGCACCTTCGTGCGCACCCTGGGCTGCCAGTTCGCCCACAACTACGAGCGCATGCAGAGCCTCTCGCTGGTCTACTGCTTCGCGCCGGTGCTCGAGGACCTCTACCGCGACCGCCCCAAGGAGGAGCGCGTCGCCGCCATGCAGCGCCACCTCGAGTACTTCAACACCCACCCGCTGGCCATCCCGTTCATCCTCGGCATCTCGGCCGCCCTGGAGGAGACGTGCGACGAGGACCAGAAGGAGACCGTGGTCGCCATCAAGACCTCGCTCATGGGCCCCTTCGCAGGCCTCGGCGACTCCCTGCTCAACCTCACCTGGACCCCCATCGCCGGCTCCATCGGCGCCTCCATGTGCCTGGCCAACGGGTCCATCCTCGGCCCCATCGTGATGTTCCTGCTCATCAACGCCCTGTACTGGCCCCTGCGCATCTTCGGGCTCTACGGCGGCTACGCCAAGGGCATGGAGATGGTGGAGCGGTTCGGCGTGGCGGTCTTCGAGCGCCTCGGCAACCTCGCCAACGTGCTCGGCGTCATGGTGGTGGGCGGCCTGATCCCCACCACCGTCAAGCTCGCCTGCGCCATCCAGGTGCCCCTCGGCGAGGGCGACCCCCTGGTGATCCAGGACCAGCTCGACAAGGTGCTCCCCTGCGCCCTGCCCATCCTGCTCACCTTCATCTGCTACCGCCTGCTCAAGCGCGGCCAGGGCAAGAACTCCGCCCAGATCATCATCGGCTGCATCGTCTTCGCCCTCGCCTTCGCCGCCCTCGGCTACTACGTGCCCGGCCTCGCCATCTTCGGCTAGGCCACCGTCACACCCCGTCCGTCAAGGAGCCCCCATGCGCTGCGTCCTCGTTCTGCTCGACACCCTGCGCCGCAACAACCTGCGCTGCTACAACCCCGAGACCCGCGTGCAGACCCCCAACATCGACGCCTTCGCCGCCGAGTCCTGCACCTTCGACGAGCACTGGATCGGGTCGGCCCCCTGCATGCCGGCGCGGCGCGACATCATGTGCGGACGGCTGAACTTCCTGGAGCGCGGGTGGGGCCCCATCGAGCCCTTCGACGTGACCCTGCCCGCTCTCCTGCGCGACCACGGCATCTACACCCACATCACCACCGACCACTGCCACTACATGCGCACCGGCGGCGAGGGGTACCTGCAGCTCTTCAACACCTGGGACTACCATCGCGGCCAGGAGGGTGACCCCTGGGTGAGCCGCATCGACGACCCCGCCAACATGCCGGGGACCTTCTACGGCCGCGTGCGTCGCCAGTACCAGCTCAACCGCGGCCGCTGGCCCCGCGAGGAGGACATGCCGAGCCCCCAGACGTTCCAGAGCGCCTGCCGCTGGCTCGACGACAACGCCGACGCCGACGACTTCTTCCTCATGGTGGAGGCATTCGACCCCCACGAGCCCTTCGACGTGCCCGAGCGCTACATGGACCTCTACGGGGGAGAGGAGGGGCTCGACCGCGACTACTTCGAGATCCCCCAGTACAAGCGGGTGAGCGAGGCCGAGGTCCCCGCCGAGGCGGTGGACTACGTCCAGCGCCGCTACGACGCCCTCGTCACCTGCTGCGACCACTGGTTCGGGACCTTGATGGACAAGCTCCGCGAGCGCGGCGTCTTCGACGACACCCTCGTCATGCTCACCACCGACCATGGCTACTTCCTGGGGGAGCGCGACTTCCTCGGCAAGAACTACATGCCCCTCTACAACGAGCTCGCCCACCTGCCCCTGCTGGTGCACTACCCCGGCGGCGCCCGGGCCGGCGAGCGCGCCTCCCAGATCACCCAGAACATCGACGTCATGCCCACGGTGCTCGACCTGGCGGGGATTCCGGTGCCCGAGGAGGTCCAGGGCGTCTCCCTGATGCCGCTCGCCACGGACCCGTCGGCGCCCACCCGCGACTACGCCCTCTTCGGCTACCACGCCATGGACGTCAACATCACCGACGGGCGCTACACCTACATGCGGGCCCCCGTGCCGTCCAACGAGCCCTGCTTCGAGTATGCCGCCATCCCCACCACCATCCGCCGCTACCTCGGTGCCGACAGGCCCGCCGACATCGAGTGCGGGCGCTTCCTGGCGCGGACCGACTGGCCCGTGTTCAAGGTGCCCGTGGACAGGCCCGGCATCATCGACCAGTCCGACGACGCCCTCAAGGAGGTGTCGGACACCAGGCTCTTCGACCTGGCCGTGGACTACGCCCAGCTCGACGACCTCACCTCCCACGACGACCCCGCCGCCAAGGAGGCCGAGGGGCGCATGGTGGGCCTGCTGCTGCGGGCCATGGACGAGTGCGACGCGCCGGCGGAGCAGTACGAGCGCCTCGGCCTGGGCGGGGCGGCATGAGGTACCTCAGCATGCTGGTGAAGCCCGCCTCGGCGGCGTGCGACATGGCGTGCTCCTACTGCTTCTACCGCGACCTCGCCCGGGGCAGGGAGCGGGGGTGCCGCCCGGTCATGGACCGCCCCGTCATGGAGGCCGTGGTCTCGCGGGCCTTCGAGGCGGTGCCCGACGGGACGGTGGCCTTCGACTTCCAGGGGGGAGAGCCCACCCTGGCCGGCCTCGACTTCTTCGAGGCCTTTATCGAGGAGGTGGAGCGCCGCCGCGGCGGCCGCCGGGTCTCCTACGCCATCCAGACCAACGGCCTCGCCCTCGACGAGCGCTGGTGCGAGTTCCTCGGACGCAACCGGTTTCTGGTGGGGGTCTCGCTGGACGGGACCCGCCGCCTCCACGACCGCCTGCGCCCCGCCGCCGACGGCGGGGCCACGTGGTCGCGGGTGGCCGCGTCCCTAGGGCGCCTGCGGGGGCACGGGGTGGAGCCCGCGGTGCTGTGCGTGCTCTCCTCGGAGCTGGCCCGCCACCCCCAGCAGGTCTACAGGGGACTGGCCTCCCTGGGGGCCCGCCACGTCCAGTTCATCCCGTGCCTGGGGCCCGCCGAGGGCGGGGACGGCTCCCCGCGGTCGGCCGAGATGGCGTCCCACGCCCTGACCCCCGAGCGGTTCGCCCACTTCTACCGGGGCTTCCTCGACGCCTGGGAGCGGGGCCAGGCCGAGGACGGCCCCATGGCGGTGGGGCTCTTCGACGACGTCATGGGCCTCTCCCTGGGCCGCAGACCCAGGACCTGCGGCGCCCTGGGGGCCTGCGCCCCGCAGTTCGTGGTGGAGTCCGACGGATCGGTCTACCCGTGCGACTTCTACGCCTCCGACCGGTGGTGCATGGGCAACGTGTGCTCCGACCCCATCGAGGCCATGGCCGCGGGCGCCGTGGTGGAGGGCTTCCTGTCCCGTCCCCGGCGCGCCGGCTGCGACGCCCCGTGCGCCGACTGCGGCTTCGAGGGCATCTGCCACGGGGGGTGCCCCCGCCTCTCCACGGCCTTCGCGGCTGACGGCCGCTGCGGCTACCGGGAGTTTCTCGAGTACGGCTACGGGCGGCTGGCCCGGCGGGCCCGGGAGCGCGTGGGGAGGATGCCATGGGCCTGAGCCCTGCCGACGGCCTCGTGGCCCTTGTGAGCCTTGTGGCCTCCACGGTGGGGGCCGTCTGCGGCGTGGGCGGCGGGATCCTCATCAAGCCCGTGCTCGACGCCGTGTCCTCGATCGACGTGGCCACGGTCAACTTCCTGTCGGGGGCCACGGTGCTGTCCATGACCGCCTACTCCGTGGCCCGGTCGATCCGCGCGGGGTCGGGGTCCATGGACCTCTCCCGGGACACGCCCCTGGCCGTGGGGGCCGCCTTCGGAGGCCTCGCGGGCAAACAGCTCTTCTCGGCCGTGAGCGGCCTTTTTGGGAACCCCGACAGGGCCGGGGCCGTGCAGGCGGCCGTGCTGTGCGCGGTCACGGCGGGGGCGCTCGCCTACACCCTCGCCAAGGACCGCGTGGCCACGCGCCACGTGGAGAGCCGTGGCGCCTGCGTCGTCATCGGCCTCGCTTTGGGCACCTGCTCGTCGTTCCTCGGCATTGGGGGAGGGCCCATCAACCTGGTGGTGCTGTTCTACTTCTTCTCCATGGACACCAAACGCGCCGCGGCGAGCTCCCTCTACATCATCCTGTTCTCCCAGGCGGTGAGCACGGCGGCGTCCCTCCTCACCCAGGACCTGTCGGCCGTGAACCCGGCGGTGCTGGCGCTCATGGCCGCCTGCGGCATCGCGGGAGGCGCCTTGGGACGTCGGCTGAACGCCCGGGTGGACGCCCGCTTCGTGGACCGGCTGTTCGTGGCGCTCATGGTGGTCATCATCTTCATAAACGTGTACAACCTGGCGGCCTTCGGGGCGGTGCGTGGGTAGAAGTCGAGAGGCCCTGTCCCCTCCAACCGAAAGCGCCCCATGTATTGGATCATCTGGCCCGTCTGCCTCGCCGCCTGTCTCATAGGCTCCATCTGCGGCCTGGGGGGCGGTGTCATCATCAAGCCGGCCCTCGACCTGTTCGGGTCCATGGACGTGGCCCAGGTGAGCTTCCTGTCGGGGTGCACGGTGCTGGCCATGGCCCTCTACTCGGTACTCCGGGCCCGGGTCAAGGGGACGCTCTCGGCCGAGGCCCGGGTGGACACCTCGGTGGCTGTCGGCGCCGTGGTGGGCGGCCTCGCGGGCAAGCAGCTCTTCTCGGCCCTGTCGGCGGCCTTTCCCTACCCGCGCATCGTGGGCTGCAGCCAGGCGGCGGCGCTCTTTGCCGTGTGCCTGTTCACCATCGTCTACACCGTCGTCAAGGACCGCCGCGAGATCCATGGCCACAGGCTCTCGGGGTGGCTCCCGGGGTGCGCGGTGGGCGTGGGGCTGGGTGCGGTCTCCGCCTTTCTCGGCATCGGCGGCGGCCCGCTGAACATCGTGGCCATGACGTTCTTCTTTGCCATGGCGAGCAAGGACGCCGTCCAGGCCTCGCTCTACATCATCCTGTACTCCCAGACCGCCGCAACGGTCATGGCCCTCGCCACCCAGGACCTCTCCGGTGTCGACCCGGTGCTGCTGGTGGGCATGGTGGCCTTTGGCATAGCGGGTGCGGCCGGCGGGCGCACCATCAACGGGCGCCTGTCCAACGCCACGGTGGACCGGCTCTTCATAGGGCTTCTCGTGGCGATCATGGCCATCACCGTGGCCAACTTCCTCGGCTTCGCGGCGATGTAGGGGGTGGCGGGCGGTGGCGGCGTGCGGCCGGTGGCGGCCGGCGGCGGGCTTGTGGCGGCCGGCGGCCGGCGGCGGGCCTTGGCGGGCTTGTGGCGGCTGGTGGCCGGCGGCGGCGCCCGCTGACCGGCGGCAAAGGCGCTCGGGTGCGCGGACGTGCGGCGGACGTGCGCCCGGTCAGCCGGTAGGCGGCTCTCAGTGCGCGGATGTGCGGCAAAGGCGCTCGAGTGTGCGCGATGATCACGCCAAAAGCCACCCGATGCGCGACAGTCCGGTGAACGCCGCCCAATGCGCGACAAGGTCGCGGCGAACGGGCGCGGATGAGCGGAATCAGGTCCAAATCGCCCACTCGAGGCCGTTCGCCGCGGCCCGGCCGCGCACTGGACGCCTTTCGCCGGGGCGTCGCGCGCTGGACACCCTTCGCCGCAGGGACTCGCGCACCGGGCGCCCTTCACCGCAGAGAGCTGCATGTCGAACGGCCTTCTCCACAGGGAGCCGCACACCGGACGCCCCTTGCCGGCCCGTCGCGCACCCAGGGCCCTCCTCCGCAGGCAGCCGCGCACCCTCCCCGGCGATCACCACCATCGGTGGCGGCCGAAGCAGGCCCCATGGAGGGAGCTGCGGCGCCGGGCCGACGACGGCGAGAGCGGGTCGGGCCTCCGGCCGCGCAGGATGAGGGCGAGGTCGTCGACGAGCACGTCGGTCATGGACGGGATGGAAAGGGTCTCCCTGGCCATGCCGACGAGGTCGTCTCCCAGGGCCCGCGCGGCCAGGCGTCGCTGGTCGTCGCTTCCGCGGCGCCGGGGGTCGTCGTGCCACCAGCTCGAGTCGTACTCGCAGGCGAGGCGCTTCTCGGGCCAGTAGAAGTCGTAACGGATGGCCTGGTTCTCAGGGAGATGGACCCGGGCGCGCGGCGTGAGCTCCACGCGGTGGTTGAGCAGCGGGCTGGGGAGTCCGGCGCCCCCGGAGCGCCGCGGCGTCACGGCAAAGGCGGCGAACCCCGACTCCCGGGGCGACGCCGACCCGTCGATGACCCGGTCGGCGGCGCTGCGTGCGACATCCGCCCCAGGCGCCCCCGGGGCGAGGCTGTGAACCGCCTGCCGGAGGGCGTCGCCGTGGGTCTGCGGGGTCCTTGTCCCAAAGCCGCAGTCGAGGTCGGCGCGCAGCTCGTAGGTGCCGCAGAGCTGGAAGGCCAGGAGCAGCGTCTGGATCGCGTCGAGCTCGCGGCAGCGCAGCAGGAAGTGGAGGGCGGGGGAGACCACGTGGATGGGCTCCTCGCCGGGCCCGGTGCGCACGCGGCAGATGGCCCCGGGGAACAGCGGGCCCGACCACACGGGGCAGCGCAGCCTCGGCCGCCGTCGCCGTGCGGCCGCGGACGGGACCAGCACCTCCACGGGGACGTCTTGCTCGGGCACGCCGAGGAGCGCCGACGTCATGGCGAGGCAGTCCCGGTAGCGCGGCTTGCCCTCCAGGGCGCGGACCGCCCGGAGGGTGGGGAGGGAGGCGGAGAGGATCTGCGCACACTCCTCCTCCGAGTGCACCGGGGTGAGGGTCGCGTGCGAAAGGTACACGTTGCGCGCGCTTATGCCAGCCAGAACCAACGCCATGGCCGGAGCCTATCAAGGGTTCCGGGCTTTTGGGACGAAGGGGGCCGAGGTCGTTACAATCCGGTAATTTAAGTTAAGTATCTGACATATATAGTCAGAAATATGTCGAGTTGAGGTCAGTTATCAGTCGGAATTCTGCTGCGTGTTGTTGGGATGCGGCGGACGGTGGCAATCGATGGGGAGGGGCCGTTGCGGGGTCTTGGGGCTCCCTGCGGAGAAGGTCCTGGGGGTACGGGGCGTCGCGCGGAGAAGGGCGTCCGATGTGTGGCCTCTGCGGCAAAGGCCGTCCAATGCGCGGGTCCCCGGCGGTTCCCCGGCGAAGGCCGTCCGGTGCGCGATTTCTCACGGCAAAGGCCGTCCAATGCGCTGGTCCCCGGCGGGTCCCCGGCGAAGGGACCTGGGTGCGCGACAAAACCGCGGCGAAGGCGCCCGAGTGCGCGGCCCTGCGGCCAAGAGGCGTCGATGCGCGATTCAAGTGCAGCCAAAGGCGACGGATGAGCGATTTCCGGTCCTTTTCGCGCATTGGGAGGGGTTCGACGAGAATTTCCCGCGCATTCGGACGCCTTCGCCGGGCCGCCGCGCATCGAGGGCCGTTCGCCGGGCCGTCGCGTACCGGGGGGGGGCGCTCGCCGCAATCCTGCCGCAACCCACCGCGCACCGGGGCCATTCGCCGCAACTACATCGCGCACCGGGAGCCATTCGCCGTGCCGTCGGCCTCCCGACGAGGGCCTTTGCGGGGATGCGGCCCTCCGCCCCCGCCTGCCGGAGCGCGTCTTGTGCTCCAGACGGGCGGGGGCCGGGGCGTTTTGCGGTGCTCGGGCTGGGGCCGCGGCCAAGCCGGCACCCGCGCCGCCGTCCGTCCGCCGGCCCGCCCCGTCTGCCGCCTAGAGCGCCTGCTCGGTGCGGGCGATGATGTCGTCCTGGGTGGCCCGGGAGAGCACGTTGAAGAACGCGGAGTAGCCGGCCACCCGCACGATGAGGTCGCGGTGGTTCTCGGGATGCTCCTGGGCGTCCAGCAGGGTCTCTCGGGACACCACGTTGAACTGCACGTGGTAGCCGTGGAGTCGGTTGAAGTAGGCCCTGAGCATGGACTCGAGCTTGATCTTGTTCTCGGGCCTCTCCAGCGTGGACGGGTTCACCTTCTGGTTGAGCAGCACGCCGCCGGTGATCTTCTCGGTGGGCAGCTTGGTGACCGACTTGAACACGGCGGTGGGGCCGTGGAGGTCGCGGTTGTGGGCCGGGCTGCAGCCCTCGGCGAGCGGCTCGCGGGCGTTGCGGCCGTCGGGCGTGGCCATGGTGCCCATGCCCTGACCCACGTTGGCGCTGATCGAGCTCGTGCCGGCGTAGCGGATGCCGCCCACGGGCCCGCGGCCGTGGCGGGTGCTCGGGTACTTGGCCACCTCGTCGATGTAGGAGTCGTAGGCCTCCACCACCAGACGGTCCACGTAGTCGTCGTCGTTGCCGTACTTGGGGGCGTCCTGCTGCAGCATGCGCTGGATGCGCTGGTTCTCGGGGCTCTGGAAGTCGTCGAGGATGGCGTCCCACAGCTGCTGCGGGGTGATCCGCCCCTCCTCGAAGACCAGCTTCTTCATGGCCGCCAGGGAGTCGGCCATGTTGGCGATGCCCACCTGCAGGCCGCTGATGAAGTCGTAGACGGCGCCGCCCTCCTTGATGGTCTTGCCGCGTCCGATGCAGTCGTCGGTGAGGGCGCTGCACAGCACGTCGGGGACGTCGCGCTCGCTGGCCAGGTCGATGGCGTTCTCCACGATCACGGAGTAGCGGCACATCTCGCGGATGGTCTTGTCCCAGGCGTCGAGGAGCTCGTCGTAGCTGGTCATCTCGGTGAAGCGACCGTAATCCTCGGTGAAGCGGCGGCCGGTGGTGAGGTCCACGCCGCCGTTCATGCAGCACAGGAGCAGACGCGGGAAGTTGAGGTAGCTCATGCCGGTGCAGCGGTAGCCCCACTTGCCGGGCACGGCGGTCTCCACGCAGCCGATGGCGGAGTAGTCGTAGGCGTCCTCGCGGGCCACGCCCCAGTCGATGAAGCTGGGGATGATGACCTCGTCGTTGTTCATGGCCGGCATGCCAAAGCCCAGGCGCATGACCTCCACGCACTCGTCGAGGAAGGCCGGGTCCATGGCCGCGTGGTAGCGCACGGTGAGGTTGGGCTGGGTGAGGCGGGTCTGGGCCACGGAGCGGAGCACCAGCCAGGAGAGCGGGTTCACGGCGTCTTGCGGCTCGCCGTCCACCAGGCGCTGGCCGCCGATGGTGACGTTCTGGTACATGGGGGAGCCGGCCGAGGAGAGCGTGTGGGCCTGGCTGCGCACCTTGTTGACGGTGAGGCTCTTGATCCAGAGGTTGGTGAGGAGCTCGAGGGCCTCGTCCTCGGTGATGCGGCCGGCGGCGAGGTCGGCCTCGTAGAAGGGGAGCAGGTACTGGTCCAGGCGGCCGTAGGACAGGGAGTGGCCGTTGGACTCGATCTGCAGGATCACCTGGAGGAACCACACGGCCTGGACGGCCTCGCGGAAGGTGCGGGCGGGCTCGTAGGGCACGCGCTCGCAGGCCTCGGCCATGGCGAGGAGCTCGGCGGCGCGGGTGGGCTCGGCCTCGGCGGCCTGGGCGCGGGCGAGCTCGGCGTAGCGGCCGGCGAAGCGGCGCACGGCGTCGACGACCTCGAGGACGGCGTTGTAGAAGACGCGCTTGTCGATGGAAGCCGGGTCGGTGAGGTCGAGCCCCGCGCTCAGCCTGCGGGCGCGCTCCTCGTAGCCGCGCAGGCCCTCGGCGAGCACGCGGCGGTGGTTCACGGCCAGGTGGGCGTCGCCGGCGTTGAGCTTGCCCTCCATGCCAAAGAGCCCGGTCTCCATGAAGACGGAGACCTCCTCGGGGAGCAGGGCCTCGCCGCGGGCGCGCAGGTTGTTGCCCTCCCAGAACGGGGCGATGGAGCGGATCTGCTCCTTGGTCTCCTCGGTGATGTGGAAGACGTCGCCGTCGCGCTTCTCGAAGAGGTCGAGCTCGTCGAGGACGAAGCCGAGGGTGTACTCGGGGAAGACCGGGGCGTTGCAGTTCTTGGTGGCCTGGTTGCCGCAGATGAGGGTCTCGGGCTCGATGTAGACGGTCATGGCGTCGAGGATGTGGGAGAGCATGAGGGCGCGGCGCATCACGGGCGGCTGGGCCCTGGTCTGCTTGTAGGACTCCGTGCAGAGGACGGCGCGCTCGCCGTCGACGTAGGGGCGCTCGTCGAGCACGGCCTCGCGGAAGCGCCGCATGCGGGGCGTGAGCTCTCCGAAGTGGTCGAGCAGGGACTGCCGTTGGGACGTCATGGGTTCCTCCTGGGGGTGCGCCTGAAAGCCGCTTGATGCTTGCTACCATTGAGAGCATAGCCTAGTATCGCTTACGAAACAAGAATTACTTACGAACGAAAGAGATTGTGGAGCACCCATGGGGACGACGGCACCGGTCTTCAACATCCAGAAGTTCAGCCTCGACGACGGGCCCGGCATCCGCACGGTGGTCTTCCTCAAGGGCTGCCCCCTGCGCTGCGCCTGGTGCGCCAACCCCGAGAGCCAGGCGGCCTACACGCAGCTCGAGTGGGACGCGCGCTCCTGCCGCGGGTGCGGCGCCTGCGCGGCCGCGAGCGAGGCCGTGACGCTGGCCTTTGACGGGGACGGCTCGCCCCGCGTGACGGTGGACCACCGGCGCCTCGCCGCCGAGGGCGGCCAGGGGGCCGTGGCCGACGCCTGCCGGTGGGGCGCCATGACGCCCGTGGGCGCGGACCGCGCCGTGGACGAGGTGGTAGGGGAGTGCCTCAAGGACAAGCCCTTCTACGAGGAGTCCGGCGGCGGCGTGACCTTCTCGGGAGGGGAGGCGCTGCTCTGGCCCGACTTCGTCGTGGAGGCGGCGGGCCGTCTCCACGACGAGGGGGTGCCGTGCGCCATGGAGACCACGGGCCACGCGGCCCCGGAGGTCTTTGAGCGGGTGCTCGGGGTGCTCGACCTCGTGCTCTTCGACGTGAAGCACTGGGACGACGCGCGCCACCGCGAGGGCACGGGCGTGGGCCTGGAGAGGATCGGCGCCAACCTGAGGCGCGCCTTCTCCTCGGGGGTCGACGTGCTCTGCCGCACGCCGGTGATCCCGGGCTTCAACATCGACGCGTCCCTGTCCGACGACGCGGTGGCCGAGACGGCCGACGGTCTGGCCGGGTGGGTCCTCTCGGCCTGGCGCGACGCCGGCCGCGGGGGCGACGGGAGGCCCAGGCTGCAGCTATTGCCGTTCCACCAGTTCGGCGAGAACAAGTACGCGCTGCTGGGCCGCGACTACGGCCTGGAGGGGGTGGCCCAGCTGCGCCCCGAGGACGTGGAGCCGTTGGCGAGGGCCCTCCGCGAGCGGGGCGTGGACGCGTTCGTGTAGCGCGGGGGCGGGCCGCTCGCCCGACTCGCCGTCCATACAGCCCGGAGCTGATGAATCGCGCCGTGCCCTCCTCTAAGGTGAAAACCTGATATTGAGGAGGATGGAATGGTCGATAAGCCGAGACTGCCGGGCGTCTTGCTGCTCCTGTGGGGCGCCCTCCTGTTCGGGGCGGCGCCGCTGGTGCGCGAGGGCGGTCCGTCGCTCGCGGGAAGCGGGTACTGCCTCGTGGCGTTGGGCCTGGTAGGCGGCGCCGCTGCCGCGATCGTCGCCGACCGCCGCGTGGGGGAGTGGCGGCTCTCCCCGTGGCGGGCGCCGCTCCGCCGGGTCGCCGCGCTCTCGGCCGCGGCCGCCCTCCTCCTCCCCGTGGCAGTGGACGTCCTGCCCCCGGTCCTCCAGGAGCCGGCACAGGTCCCGTCGGCGAGCCCGCTCCTCCTGTTGCACCCGCCCGTCCTGTTGGCTGCGGCCTCCTTGGGCGCCTTCTCCCTCGTCGATGGGCTGCCTACGGCGGCCCCGCAGACTGCGGCCATGTCGCCCGTCATCGTGTGCGCCGACGCCGTCGTGGCCGGCTCGTCCGTGGCCGTTGCGTGGGCGACCGGCTCGGGCGCCCCGTTTGTTCCGGCCGCCGGCGGGCTCCTCTGCGTCGCGGCCGTACGCCCGCTCTCGCGGGAGGAGGCCGCACGGGCCGTGGGTGCCTTCTCCCTCGGTCCCTTGGTCGCCGGCTCCCTCGGCCGCGTCGCACCGCTCCCCGCCGTGGGGGCGCTGCTGCTGGCGGTGCTGGGGGCCCTCGTCGCGCTCGGTGTCGGTGCCCGGCTCGCCAGCCTGCGCCCCCGGCGTGAGGAGCCTGCGGCCCCGGCCTCGACCCCGGCCCCGGCCCCGGCCGTCGTTGCAGCCTCCCTCGGCCTCTCCGAACGCGAGCAGGAGGCCGTGGCCTGCCTGCTCCAGGGCATGACGTCCGAGGAGTCCGCGGCCGTTATGGGGGTCAAGGCCCCGACGGTGCGTACGTACCTGCGGCGCGCCTGCCAGAAGGCGGGGGTGACCAACGGCGACGCCCTCCGGTCCCTGTTGGGCGAGGGCCCGGCCGAGGAAGACGGCCCCGCATCCGCCGAGCCGGTCCAAGCTCCCGCCTCCGCACTCCCCGCCGCCTGGGCCCTGACGGTCCTGACCGTCCTCCTCCTCGTGGCGCCCATGGGCCGTCAGTCCGTCTGGGGGGCGGGGACGCCGCAGGTCATCGGCTGCGCTTGGGGGCTCGCGGCGTTCGCGCTCCTCGGGAGACGGGCAGGGTGCCGCGTGAGCGACCTTGTTGCCGGCAGTGCGGCGGCGCGTGCCGTTGCCGGGGGCGCGGCGGCCCTGGCCCTCACCGTGGCCTGCGCCCTCGGCGCCGCTACCCTGGACGTGACGATGCCCGCCGCCCCCTCCGTGGCGCTGACGGCGTGCCTGTCGCGTGGGGCGGCTGTGGCCCTCTGCCTGTGGGGCCTGCGCTGGGCCATCTCGGTGGCGGGCGCCTTCCCGCACCCGGCCAGGTTCGTCGTCGCCGGTGTTGCCGGGGCCGTCTGCACGGTCTCGCAGGCGGCGTGGCTCGCCGCCATGGCCGTCGCCCTCCTCGGCGTGGTCGGCTTTGGGACCATGGCCTGGCTCGAGGGGTGCCCGGGGCCCCACCAGCCCAAGGGGGATGCCCCGACACCGCGCCTGTTCACGCTTGCGGTCTGGGGTGTCGCCGGCATCGGGTCCGGCCTTCTTCTGGAGGAGGGTTGGCGCCTGCTCAACGCCACGAGCCTCGCGCACCTCGTCGTCCCCCTCGCCGCGGGGCTTGCGGCGGTCACCCCGTGGCTCGCACCGCGCTCGCTGGCGTCGCGGCCCCTTCCGAGGACAGCCCGCGCCGTATTGACGCTGATCGCTGCCACCGGCTCCGTCACGCTCGCCGCTACTCGTCCCCAGCTCCTCCTCTTCTCGGTGGTCGGACTGCTGCTCGGCACCGTCGCGGCGGTGCTCGCCCGCTCCTACGCCCCCGACGCCCGGGGCGCGTTGGGGCGCTGCGTGGCCGCCGGGACCGCCGGGGGGATGCTCGCGGCGTTCCTCGGCGCCTCGGTCCACGGCGACGTGACGGGCTACAACCAGGTGGCCCTCGAGGCCGTGGGCGGCATCGCCATGGTCCACGGGCTCGCGGCCTACGCGGTGGGAACGGTGAGCCTCGTCGCCGTGGTGGCATGGTGCGCGGCGCTCCACGGTGCAGGCGTCGACGGCGAGGCTCTGCACAGGGACGACGGTGACGCGGACGACGCTGTGCGGGCGTGGCTGGAGTCGGCGGGCCTGGGCGCGCTCCAGTGCGAGGTCGCTCTCGGAATTTATCGGAACGAGAGCGGCCCGGAGCTGTCGGAGCGCCTCAACTACTCCCGCAGCTACATCAACAACATACGCAACTCCGTCTACCGGCAGCTGGGCGTGCACGGGCGCGCGGAGCTCGTCGACGCCATAACCCGAGCTAAATCCCTGTAATCAGCAGAAGGTACGCAGGTCGGTAGCCCCTGATGACAGACGAGGACCCCTCCGGTGCCGTATCAAGGTGCCACGGGATCCCGATTGTTAGCAAGAGGAAGCGAAGGAGCGAGATGATCATGCGAACCAACGCGAAACGTGTCATCGTGACGGCGCTGTTTGCCGCAGCGGTCGGGCTCGGGCCGGCCGTCCCCGCCCTGGCCGACGTTGCCGACGGCTACACCCCGCCCTCGGTGCAGGAGGAGAACGTTCCGACGAACCCTGGGGCAATTGAGCCTATGGCCAACACGTCTGACGAACCCTATGCCTTTAGGATGGGGGCAAACGGAACGTACGCCACTCCGGGCCGTGCGAAGCAGGATGCGAGCTCCACATACGTCAAAGTCACTACCATATCTCAGGCTTGCCGTCTCTACGTTGACGGTGGTACCAGCAGCAACGGTCCCTGGTACAACCAGACGTGTTATGCCTCTACGGGCAAGTCTGGTGGGTACGCGAATGCAACTCGAGTGGGGCAGTGGCGAATTCGTCAAAATGTGTATGAGAATGGTTTCCGGTGGGCTCGCCTGTCTGCCTGGGCGAATAACGGGACGACTTACATCGCGGGCGAATGGAGCCCTGATAGCTACGGTTCGTATACGGCGATTAACGGCGGCTGAGTAACCTTTGCCCTCGGGGCGCCCAAAAAGCGCCCCGAGGGTCTGGTCCTGGAGGAGACCATGCGCATTAAAAGAGGTGAGATCGCCGCCGCCGTTGTAGTCGTCTGTGCGGTGGTGGGGATTTGGGCGTTCGGCCAGGTTCGCGCCCGTGTTGAGGACGACCAGCGGCGCTCCTTCGAAGAGACCCACAAGGAGCGCTATCCGGAACAGGCGGTCATCGTGCTGGACAGCGAGGAGCAGAGGCAGTGCGTAGACGACGAAGGCCATGCCTACTCTGCCGACTTTGGCTGGGAGGGCCGCATGGAGGCAGTCGTCGAAGAACCCGTTTTCTTTGACGACCCATCGAAGGTCCCTGGCTTGAACCTCGATGAAATGCAGGGCGGGGATGGCTCCTTTGACTCCGTTCTGGCTGTGAAGATCAAGCTGACCAACGTCAGTGCCGAGAGCCTCGACGCAAAAGACGGCGGTGCCGGTTCAGATGAGTTCCACGCGGGCATTTTCCGTCTGCAGGGTGTCTCCATCGACAACGAGGTTCTTTTGGCGGGAAAGGGCGATCTGGCTCCGACCCCCAACAATCGACTCCATTTTGTTCTTCCTCCCGGCGAATCGACGACTCTGGAGATCGCGTACGGCGTCGATGCTCCTGATGGCTTAAACCAAGCGGTTCTCAACATCGGTGCTGTCGGTTCTGGTGCCGACAAGATCTCCGTCGATCTGGCGCCGGTCTCGGTCGAGGGGGGTGAGGCGTGATGAGCATTCTTCTCTCCATGGAGCTTCGCAAGGCCTTTGGGGGAGCACCGTTCAAGATTGCGTTGGGAGTCGGGACGCTCTTGGCCTTGGTGAGTGCAGGTACCTTCGTCTTCTGGTTCTCTGGTTATGTGGTTGGAGACGACGGGTCGGTCGTTAATCTCGGAGTGTACGAGATTGCCGTTCCCGACGAGTACTACGGGATGCTGAGCCTGAACTCCCCGTTCTACGCCTGTATGTCGCGTGACAATACCGTTCCGGCATCAACGCTCTTTTTCGTTCTTGCGCCGCTGCTGTGCCTTCTGCCGTATGCGTGGTCGTACCGGAGCGAGCTGACGGATGGTTATTTGGCTCAAGTGTATGTTCGGACGTTTCGGGCCCCCTACTATCGGGCGAAGGCTGCTGCGGTGTTTTTGAGCGCATTCGTAGCGGTGATTGTGCCGCAGGTGGTCAACTTCATCGTGCTCTGTTGCATCTACCCGCTCTATACACCGACACCCGTCGACTCTTTCTATACCGGCATCAGCAATGGCAGCCCTTGGTCGCAGCTCTATTATTCAGCGCCATTGTTATATGTATCTATATATTTTCTAGTATCTTCAATACTTGCAGGTGTCTGGTCGACATTCGTGTTGTCCCTTTCGTTCTTCATCTCGAATCGGGTCGTGCTGCTGGTGGGTCCGTTCCTCGCGATGAGATTATTGTCTGCGGCATGGGTCATGGTGCTTTCGGCTCAAGGGGTCTGGGGTCCGGAGCTGGGTCTCTCGGAGCTTATGCGGATGGCAAGCGACGGCTACCACCTGAATCCTTGGATCATGCTGGGCGAATGCCTTCTCCTCGCCTTGGTCTCCATTTTTATTTCTCGTCGGCAGTTACGTGGTGACGTGGTATGAGAACCTTTCTTACGATGCTGCGGCTTGATCTGTACGAGGGCGTGAGGGCCACCGCTCGATGGTGGGCGATAGCTCTTGCGTTTGCCCTGCTCGTCCTGTTGACTTTTGTTCCACTTGCCCGGTTGTATGGCGCCGGCGCGTATCTACCTGCATCATGGGCGGACTACGTCGCGTTTCTGTTCATGGGATCACGAAGGATAGCTGACGGTCCGTTTCGCCTCCCCGTCGCGTGGCTCGGCCTCGTCATGGTCGCGCTGTTCCTCGTGCTCTGGTATCCCTACCGCGACCTCATGGGCGCCGGTCAGCGCCTTCTCGTACAGGGCGGCAGCCGATGGGCCTGGTGGGTCTCCAAGGTCGCATGGGTGACCCTCAGCGTCGCGGTCTTCTGGCTGCTGACGGCCGCGGCCGCCTTGGCGGTCTGCATAGCGACCGGCGGGGACGTGTCCTTCGAGATAGGCCAGGCCCCCGGCATCGCGGCCAACCTAGAGCCGTCCGTGCTCTCGCCGGTGCCGGGTGACGGCGCCGCGTTTGTGGCCGGGACCCTGCTTGCGCTGGTCGCGCTCGCGTTGCTGCAGCTCACGGTCTCGCTGGCGGTGTCTCCTCTCTGCGGCTACGGGGTCTCGGTGAGCCTGTTCGTGTGCGCGGTGTTCATCGACGCCCCGTGGCTGGTCCCGGTCTACCTCATGGGTGCCCGGTGCGAGCCCGCCGTCGTGGACGGTCTCGACCCCGCGGCCGGCATGGCCGTCTCCCTGGCGGTCTGCGTCGCGAGCGTCCTTGTCGGGGGCCGGATCTTCTCGACCATGAACATCCTTCCTAAGGAGCGCTGATTGCCGTGGCTGTGATTGTGAACGATGTCTCTGCGTCCATCCGGGGCGTCACGGTGCTCGACCACGTGAGCGCCACCTTTGAGAACGGGCGGATCTCGGGTCTCGTGGGCCCCAACGGCTCGGGCAAGACCATGCTTCTGCGCGTGGTCGCGGGCCTTGTGCGCCCCTGCGGCGGCACGGTGACGGTCGACGGCGCCACGCTCTGGCGCGACGTGTCGTTTCCGCCGGACGTCGGCCTCCTCATCGAGAACCCCCAGTTCCTGGACGACCGCACGGGTCTCGAGAACCTTCTCATCCTCGCCTCGATCCGCGAGGTCGTGGGTCCGGAGGAGGTTAGGGACGCGATTTCGGCGTTCGGCCTCGACCCCGACGACCCGCGCCGGTTCTCCAAGTACTCCCTGGGCATGAAGCAGCGCCTGGGCCTGGCCGCGGCCTTCATGGAACGCCCGCGCACGCTGCTGCTCGACGAGCCCACCAACGCCCTGGATTCCGAGGGGCTGCGGCTCTTCTCGGAGCGCGTGCGTTCGGCCCGGCGCTCCGGTGCCGCCGTCGTGCTCGCCTCCCACGACCGTCACCTCATCGACGAGATCGCCGACGGGGTCTGGGCCATGGGGGAGGGCCGTATGGAGAGCCCGGGTCTCGGGGCCGCGGATCCGTCCGTCGAGAGGGGTGGTGGCGCATGACAAGGAGGCGATGGGTCCTCGTGACCGTGGCCGTTCTCGCGGCCGCCGTGGTGACGGCCCGCATCCTGTACGTGAACCTCTCGGCGCCCCACGTGCCGGTGGAGCATCACCGGGTGGGGGAGCGGGTGGAGCTGGACGGCGCCTTTCTCTTCGAGCGTGACACCGAGAGCACCGACGGCTACTCCGTGACGGTGGAGAAGGCCGAGGTCGTGACCCCGGCGCAGTACCTCTCGTCCATGGGTGTCGGCGACGGGGGCGTCCCCTGGGCGGACGAGCCGTACGTCCTCGCGGTGACCATGGAGGTGGAGAACGAGGGCAACGACACCGGGTACATCGACCTGGTCACGTTGGGCGTCATCGACGGCGGCGGGGACGACATGGTCCAGGTGGACGCCGACCTGCTGTACCGCGCCTACCCCCAGATCGACGGGAACCCGGTGCTCAAGCTCGTCAGGGACTCCGAGTTCACGCTGACGGTGCCCTTCTCCCTCAAGGGCCAGGGCCCCTACTTCCAGGAGGCCACTGGCGCCTACCCGGTGCCCTTCGAGCGAGGGCGGTGCGAGCTGGTGCTCTCCAACCAGCCGGTGCAGAAGCTGGTGGACCTGGACGTGTGATCGCGGTGGCTGCCGGGGCGCGGTGCGGCCGCGCGCCCCGCGCCCCGCCGCTACCGCGAGCGCAGGTGCTGGTAGAGCGCGATGGCGAAGGCGACGGCCCAGTAGAGCGCCCAGGCCACGAGGGCGATTGCGCCGATGCATACCAAGACCATGAGCAGGGAGAAGCCGTTCACGGAGACCTCCTCGGCACGAGGGGTTGGCTACCGTTCAAAGTATACCCTGTTGAATGATTTTCTTCCAGCCGGCCCGGTCGCCGGGCCCTACTCCGCCGGGCCCCAGCTCACGCCGTCGCGCTTGAGGTGCACGGAGAAGCGCGTGTGGTCGCCCGGGGCCACCACGTGGCTCATCTCGAACGGCCTGCCCCGGCCGTCGGCGGCCGTGCGCGTGATCCTGAACGCGGCGCTGCGGCACGCCCTGCCGAGGAGCTCGGCCTCCCGCCTGCCCAGGAGCACGCTCTCGTAGATCTCGGTGGCCTGGGCCGCCTCCACGCCCCAGCCGCCGGCCAGTGCCGCGTAGAGGGACCCGGTCACGTCGGCCTCGGTCAGGCCGGGGAAGAGCCGGCAGGGCAGGTAGCTCGTCTCCAGGGACATCACCACGTCGTCGGCCATGCGCAGGCGCTCCACCCTGAACACGTCCTCGCCGGCCGGCAGCCCCAGGGCGTCGGCCACGGCCTGGTCGGGCCGCCCCGTGGAGAACGAGAGCACCCGGTTGGCCGGCTCCATGCCGGCGGCGCGCACCACGCCCGAGAAGTCGTACAGGCTGTTGAGCGTGCGGCGCATGGTGGCGGGTGCCACGAAGGTGCCCTTGCCGGCCCTCCGTGTGACCATGCCCTCGTCCACCAGGGCGGAGAGCGCCGCGCGCACCGTGGAGCGGCCTACGCCCAGGGCCTGGCAGATCTCCTTCTCGGTGGGCAGCGGGTCCTCCGGTGCCAGCGCCCCCTCCGTGACGAGGGAGCGCAGGGCCTGGGCGATCTGCTTGTAGAGGGGTTGGGCGGCGGTGGGGTCGACGGCGGCGACCAAGGCTTCCAAGGTATCCATGGCCCCCATGGTATATCACCGCGTCCCTCCAAAACCCCCGTTGCAAATGTACCAAACATTTGCCATGATGGCCCCAGGGAGAGACAGCGCCCCGGGTCCCGGCCCGGGGGTGCAGATACGAGCCCTTGGAGGAGCCATGTTCCACAGCCCGCGTCCCAACGTCCGCGACCTCGTCGACCCCATGGCGGGCGGCCTGATCGTGAGCTGCCAGGTCCAGCACGACGACCCCATCTACACGCCCGACATGGTGGTCAAGATGGCCGAGGCCGCCGCGTGGGCCGGCGCCGTGGGCATCCGCGCCAACAGCCCCGAGCAGATCCGCGCCATCAAGGAGGCCGTCGACCTGCCGGTGATCGGCCTCTGGAAGGTCTGGCACCCCGACACCGACGTCTTCATCACGCCCACCATGGCCGAGGTGGACGCCATCGTGGAGGCCGGCGCCGACATCGTGGCCCTCGACTGCACGTTCCAGACCACCCACGAGGGCACCCGCGCGGCCGACCTGCTGCCCCGGGTGCGCGAGCGCCACCCGGAGACCCCCGTCTTCGCCGACGTCTCCAACGCCGAGGAGGCCCGCCTGGCTGTCGCCAACGGGGCCGACATCGTGGCGCCCACCCTCTACGGCTACACGGCCGAGACGGCCCACATCGAGGGCGCAGACTACCGCATGTTCGCCGGGTTCTGCCGCGACCTGGGCGACAAGGCCTACGTGATGATGGAGGGGCACCTCTACACCCCCGAGGACGCCATGAAGTGCGTGTTCCTCGGCGCCCACGCCGTGGTGGTGGGCAGCGCCATCACCCGCCCGCACCTCACGGCCAAGCGCTTCGTGGACCTGCTCGGCGGCTACCGCGACAACTGGAGGGACGCCGAGCGCGCCAGCCACTGATCCGCCGCCCGCCCGCAGCCCGTAGTCCGTAGTCCGTAGCCCGCCCGCCGCTTCCGAGGAGGAGCACCATGGCCCGCACCGATGTCGAGGGCGCCCAGAACGTCGAGGTCTCGCGCCCCATCCCCTGCGAGAAGACCCCCGCCGAGCAGCTGGCGGTCATGGAGCGCTACACGGCCGTCCACCGCGACGCCACGGAGCGCGGCCTCTCGCGCCTCGAGCGCGAGGTCGCCTGCCTCGAGGTGATCTACCCGGCGCTCTTCCGATCCATCGGCGACGACGACACCATCGCCGGCCGCCTGGACTTCCTGCCCGTGGGCTTCGGCTGCGTGACGTCGCTCGGCGGCGTGGGGCACTACTGCGTCTTCCACAAGCTCCGCGCCTTCAAGGAGCGGCTCGGGACCACGGGGGAGCGCGCCCGCGTGGACGCCCTGCTCGACTACTGGCGCGACCACGACGTCAAGGCCCTCTACTGCGACGAGGTGCTCGACGACGCCTGCGTGGGCCGCTTCATCGACTGCAGCTACCCCTTCATGGCCACGGCGCGCCTCTCGGGCATGATGCTCGACTACGGCAAGCTGCTGCGCCTCGGCGTGGACGGCATGGCCGACCTCGTGGCCTCGGGGGAGCGGGGAGACTTCCGCGACGCCTGCGGCCGCGCCCTCGACCTCTTCGGCGCATGCATCGACCGCCAGGTGGAGCTCGTGGGGGAGGCCCTGGCCCGCTGCGGGAGCCGCGAGCAGGGCCGCGCCGCCGAGCTCCGCCTCATGGCCGACGACCTCCGCGCCGTGCGCCACGGCCCTCCCCGCACCTTCCATCAGGCGCTCCAGCTCTTCTGGCTCTACGCCCTCGTGTCGGGTTGCATCAACTACGGCCGCCTGGACGTCCTGCTCGGCGACTACCTCGAGGCCGACATCCGGGCCGGCCGCATCACCGAGGACGACGCCTACCGGTGGCTCCGCGGCCTCTGGACCATGATCGAGAACCGCCGCACCACCGTGAACGGCCGCATCGTCGTGGGCGGCTACGGCCGGCCCAACCCCGACGCGGCGGACCGCCTCTGCAGCATCGCCCTGCGCGTGTGCCGCGACTGCCGCTACGTGGAGCCCCAGTTCACCCTGCGCTTCTGCCGCGAGACCCCCGCCGACATCATGGACGCCGCCTACACCTGCATCGCCGAGGGCGCCACCTACCCCACGCTCTACAACGACGACGTCGAGGTGCCGGCCGTGGGGGCCGCCATGGACGTGCCCCGCGCCGTGGCCGAGCAGTACGTGCCCTTCGGCTGCACGGAGTTCGTGATCCAGGGCAAGTCGGTGGGCACGCCCAACACCCTCGTCAACCTGCTCAAGATCCTGCAGATGAGCCTCCACGGCGGCGTGGACCCCCAGGACGGCGTCCAGAAGGCCGGCCCCGTGGCCGTGCGCCCCCTGGCGGAGCTCCGCACCTTCGAGGACGTCTGGGACAACTACACGGCCCTCCTCGACCACTACCTGGACCTCGCCGAGAGCTGCCAGACGGCCAGCTACCGGGTGATGAACCGCGAGGTGGGCTTCCTGTTCGCCTCCATGCTCACCGACGACTGCCTCGGCCGCGGTCGGGCCCTCCTCGACGGCGGTGTGGAGATCCTGGGCGGCACCTGCGAGACCTACGGCAACATCAACGCCTCCGACTCCCTCTGGGCCCTCAAGACCCTGGTGTTCGACGAGGGCCGCTACACCCTGGAGGAGGTCGTGGCCGCCTGCGACGCCGACTTCACCTCCGCCGACACCGCCGAGGCCGCGCGCCTGGCCCGCATCCAGGCCGACCTCAAGGCCGCCGACAAGTACGGCAACGACCTCGAGGGGCCCGACGCCATGGCGGACCGCCTCTACGAGCACGTGGCCCGGGGCGTGCGCGACCGCGGGCGCGCCGCCGGCATGGGCTACCTGCTCATCGTCATCTCCAACAACCAGACCAACACCGACTGGGGCCTCCAGACCGCCGCGAGCCCCGACGGCCGCCCGGCCGGCCTCTACATGAACCCGGCCAACAACCCCCAGGCCGGGGCGGCGAGGAGCGGCCCCACGGCCATGCTCAAGTCGCTGGTCAGGTTCGACCCGGCGCTCCATGCGGGCTCCGTGCAGAACATCAAGCTCACGCCCCAGGCCTTCTCCTGCCACCCGGGCAAGGTGCGCGCGCTGTTCGACACCTACTTCGCCCTCGGCGGCTGCCAGCTCATGGTCACCGTGGTGGACCGCGGCCAGCTCGAGGACGCCCAGCGCCACCCCGAGCTCTACCCCGACCTGCTTGTGCGCGTGGCGGGCTACTCGGCGGTGTTCGTGGACCTGCCCCGCGAGGTGCAGGACGAGGTCATGAGCCGCATGCTGTGGGATTGACGGTCTTGAATCAGGGGACGGCCCGGCGCGGGTATCACCCACGGGAAGACAACCCGAGGAAAGGACCTGTCATGGACAACGAGACCGAGGAGATCCTGGGCGAGCACGCCTGCGACATCGACGTCGACGCCGAGCTCAAGGAGGCCGGGGAGGACCACGGCATGCTCGAGGGCGACGTCAACACCGTCGAGGGCGCCGGCAAGGACGAGGGCCACGACGGCCGCCACCGCTACGGCAAGCTCAAGGAGCACCGTCACGAGAAGCACTAACCCCCGGTGGGCAGGTGCCGGCAGCGGCCGGCGCGGAGAGGGCCGGCCACCCCGCGCGGGTGACCGGCCCTCTCTCTCGTCCGCCCGTCCCCCGGCCGCACCTAGGGCCTGTTGGGGAGGCGGTAGTCGTCCGGGGACCCCTTGCCCACGAGGTGCACGCCCAGGCGCGTGCTGTCGGCGGGCACGAAGGCCTCGGTGATGTCGAAGACCTCCCCCTCGGTGTCGCGCACGACCCGCACGATGCGGAAGGCCGCGCTGCGGTGCTGGCGCCCGAGCTTGGCGGCCACCTTCTTGGTGAGCAGCACCGCCTGGTAGTACTCGTCGGCGTCCCCCACCTCGACGCCCCAGCCCTCCTCGAGGACCCGGTAGAGCGACCCGGTGAGGTCGGCCTTCTCGAGGCCCTCGAAGCGCCAGCAGGGGATGTGCTCGATCTCGAGGGAGACGGCCAGGCCGTCGGCATGGCGCAGCCGCTCGATGCGGAAGATCGACGGGTGATCCGTAGGGAGGTCGAGGGTCCGGGACGAGAAGCCCGCCGGGTAGGTGCGCTCGAAGGACAGGACCTCGGAGTGCGGCTCCATGCCCTCGGCCCTCACGGCGTCGGTGAAGTTGTAGACGCTGCCCAGCTGGCGGCGCATGTATTGGGGGGAGACGAAGGTGCCCACCCCCGACATGCGGTAGATCTCCCCCGTGGTGCGCAGGGTCTCGAGGCCCTGGCGAACGATGGAGCGCGGCAGGGAGAGGGCGTCGCACAGCTCGCGCTCGTCGGGCAGGGCGTCGCCCGGCCCCAGGATGCCGTCGCGTATGACCTTTGAAACGGCCGTGGCCAGCTGCACGTCGAGGGAGGGGCCGCCGGTCTTGTCGATGTGGGCGGCGATGTGGTCCAAGGTGTCCATGACACAATTTTATCTAAAACGGCATCCCGTGTCAGTATTATTTCAATGAATGCCAGGGGCCGCCTCGCCGTGGTTTCCGGTGGGGCTTCGTTCGAAACCTTGATACCATGGAAACGTTTTCCGGAGAGCGTCCAAAACTGACGTTCACAACCCAAGGAGGAACCCATGGGAAAGCGCGACGCCCGCATCCTCGAGGTGCTCACGGAGCGCAAGCGCGTGGAGGTGGCGGAGCTCGCCCGGGAGCTTGGCGTGTCGTCGGTCACCATGCGCAAGGACCTCGACGAGCTCGAGGCCCGCGACGTCATCAAGCGCGAGCACGGCTACGCCCTGCTCGGCAGCCCCAACGACATCAACGGCCGCCTGGCCTACCACTACCAGACCAAGGGCGCCATCGCCCGGGCCGCTGCCGACCTCGTGGCGGACGGCGAGACGGTCATGGTGGAGTCGGGCTCGTGCTGCGCCCTGCTCGCCCTGGGGCTCGCCCAGGCGGCCCGCGGGGTCTCCGTCGTCACCAACTCCGCCTTCATCGCCAGCTACGTGCGTCGGGAGCCCGCGGCCAAGACCGTGCTGCTCGGCGGCGCCTACCAGAACGACTCCCAGGTGAACGTGGGGCCCATGGTGGCCCAGTGCGCCCAGAACTACTGCGTGGAGCGCCTGTTCATAGGCGTGGACGGCTACGTGCCCGGCCAGGGCTTCACCAACAGCGACCAGATGCGCGCCCAGGCCGTCGTGGACATGGCGGCCCAGGCCGAGCGCGTCGTGGTGCTCACGGAGTCCGACAAGTTCTCCCGCCGCGGCGTGGTGCCCATGCACCTGGGCGACAAGGTGGACTGCGTGGTCACCGACGACGGCGTGGACGACGCCGTGGCGGCCGCCATCGAGGCCGCCGGCGTGGAGCTCGTGCGGGTGCCCCGCTCCGACTGACAGGCGCCGGCCACCTCCCTCCTGTGCTATCCTGCTGCGAAGGCGATGACGGAGAGGGTGCGGCCCCGCGTGTCGTGCGGACAGAGAGGGAGCCCCGGGTTGAGAGGTTCCCACGCGCGACGAGGCCCCACGTTCACTCCACCAGCCGCGACCTGAACGGCGCCGACGCGCCCGGTAGGGGAGCCGTCAGGCCCACGGCACGGGCCCAAACGAGTGGTCGCTCGGGAGAGAAAACTCAAGCGTCAATCAAGGTGGTACCGCGGATTCCGTCCGTCCTTGGCCCAGTCAGCCAGGGGCGGTTTTTGTTTGGGCCGGGGGACCGGCCGGGAGGGAGAGACATGTCGATGATCGACGAGCTCGACCGCATTGCGGCCGAGGCCCGGGAGAAGGTCGCCCAGGCGGTCGACCTCGAGGCGCTGGACGCCGTGCGCGTCGCCGTGACGGGCAAGAAGGGCAGCCTCACGGCGGTGCTCCGCTCCATGGGCACCGTGCCCCCCGAGGAGCGGCCCCTCGTGGGCAAGCGCGCCAACGAGGTGCGCCAGGAGGTCGAGGGCGCCCTCGCCGAGCGCCGCGAGCAGCTGGCGGCCGACGAGCTCGCCGCCCGCATCGAGGCCGACGCCGTGGACGTGACCCTGCCGGGGCGCCGCCCCCACGTGGGCACCGAGCACCTCATCAGCCAGATCGTCGACGAGGTCGAGGACATCTTCATCGCCCTCGGCTACACCGTGGCCTCGGGCCCCTACGTGGAGACCGAGTACTACAACTTCACGTCGCTCAACGCCCCGGCCGACCATCCCAGCCGCTCGCCGCGCGACACCTTCTACGTGGAGGACCCCACGAACCCGTCCGCGGGCTCGCTGGTGTCCGACGTGCTGCTCCGCACCCAGACCTCCCCGGTGCAGATGCGCACCATGGAGGCCGAGGAGCCGCCCATCTACATGATCAGCCCGGGCCGCGTGTTCCGCCCGGACACGGCCGACGCCAACCACCTGCCGCAGTTCACCCAGATCGAGGGCCTGGTGGTGGACGAGGGCATCACCTTCGGCGACCTCAAGGGCACGCTCGACCACATGACCCGCGAGCTCTTCGGCCCCGACCGCGCCACCCGCTACCGCCCGCACTTCTTCCCGTTCACCGAGCCCAGCTGCGAGCTGGACGTCTCCTGCGGCGTCTGCGGCGGCAAGGGCTGCCGGTTCTGCAACCACACCGGATGGATCGAGATCCTGGGCTGCGGCATGGTCGACCCCAACGTCTTCGGCTACGCGGGCATCGACCCGGAGCGCTACAGCGGCTTCGCCTTCGGCATGGGCGCCGAGCGCATCGCGGCCCTGCGCTACGACCTCCCCGACCTGCGCATGCTCATGACCGGCGACATGCGCTTCCTCCGGCAGTTCTGAGCCCCCGGACCCCTTACGCAAAGAGCGAGCTGCGAGAAAGGCAGTATCCATGCGAGTTTCCTACGAGTGGCTGAAGACCATGGTCGATCTGCCCGACGATGTGTCGGACCTGGTCGCCGAGCTTGTCCGTACCGGCACCGAGGTCGAGGCGGTGGAGGCGGTGGGCGCGGACCTCGACCACGTGGTCACCGGCCGCATCCTGTCCTGCGAGCCGCACCCCGACTCCGACCACATGCACGTGACCATGGTGGACGTGGGCATGCGCAACGTCGACGGGAACGGCGACCCCGCGCCGCTGCAGATCGTGTGCGGCGCGCCCAACGTGGCGGCCGGCGAGCACGTGGTGGTGGCCATGGTGGGCGCCGTCCTGCCCGGCGACGTCAAGATCAAGAAGAGCAAGCTCCGCGGCGTGGAGTCGTGGGGCATGAACTGCTCGGCCCGCGAGCTCGGCCTCTCCGGCGACCACGAGGGCATCATGGTGCTGCCCGACGACGCCCCCGTGGGCGTGCCCGCCGGCGAGTACCTGGGCGTCTCCGACGTGGTGCTCGACTGCGAGATCACGCCCAACCGCCCCGACTGCCTGTCCATGACGGGCTTCGCCGTGGAGGTGGGCGCCACCCTGGGCGAGGACACCCACATCGAGCTGCCCGCCGTCCGCCACGAGGCGGGCCCCGCCGCCAAGGACTCCGTGTCGGTGGCCGTCGAGGACCCGGAGCGCTGCAGCCGCTACTGTGCCCGCGTGCTCCGCGGCGTCAAGGTGGGCCCGTCGCCCGAGTGGCTGGCCCGCCGCGTGACGGCCGCCGGCAGCCGCCCCATCAACAACGTGGTGGACGTCACCAACTACGTCATGTACCTCACCGGCCAGCCGCTCCACGCTTTCGACCTGGCCAAGGTCCCCGTGGTGGACGGCAGGCACGCCGTGGTGGTGCGCCCGGCTCGCGACGGCGAGCACATCGTGACCCTCGACGGCCAGGACCGCGAGCTCACGCCCGACATGACCGTGATCTCCGACGGCAACGGGGAGGCCATCGCGCTCGCCGGCGTCATGGGAGGGGAGAACTCCGAGGTGGAGGAGTCCACCTGCGACGTCCTCCTCGAGAGCGCGTGCTTCTCGCCCGGCCACACCAGCCGCACGAGCCGCGACCTCGGCCTCATGAGCGAGGCCTCCATCCGCTACGAGCGCAAGGTCGACGCCGCCGGCTGCGACGAGGCCGCCGCCATCGCGTGCGCGCTCTTCGAGGCCTGCTGCGGCGCCGAGGTGGCCCGCGGCGTCGTGGACGTGTACCCCGAGCCCGTGAAGGCCGCCACCGTCGCCCTGCGCCCGGCCCGCGTGCGCGAGCTCTGCGGCGCGGACATCCCCACCGACTTCATGGTGGAGAGCCTCGCCCGCCTGGGCTGCGTGGTGGTGCCGTCGCGCCTGGGCGCCTACCTGGACGTCGTGCCCCCCACCTCCCGCCCGGACCTGGAGCGCGAGATCGACCTCGTGGAGGAGGTGCTCCGCCTCTGGGGCATGGGCGAGGTCGAGCCCACCATCCCCGGCGCCGCCAACCACTCGGGCGGCCTCACCCGCCGCCAGCGCCTGGACAAGGCCGTGGGCGAGGCGCTCAGGGCCGGCGGCCTCTGCGAGACCCTCACCTACAACTTCGCCGAGTCTGGCGACCTCGAGCGCCTCGGCATGGCCGAGGACGGCCGCGGCCAGGCCGTGCGCATCCTCAACCCGCTGACGGCCGACCAGGGCGAGATGCGCCGCAGCATCGTGCCGGGGCTGCTGCGCTCCGTGGCCTACAACCTGGACCACGGCGTGGACGACGTGATGCTCTACGAGCAGGGCCGCGTCTTCTTTGGCAGCCCTGACGCCGCACAGCCCGCCGAGCCCCGCTACGTCTCCGCCGTGCTCTGCGGCGCCTGGGGCCCCGACACCTGGGACAGCAAGCCCCTGCCCCTGGACTTCTTCGACGCCAAGGGCCTCGTGGAGGAACTCTGCCGCCAGCTGAAGGTGGAGCGCCTGCGCTTCAAGGCCGCCAAGCCCGAGCGCTACCCCTGGCTGCAGCCCGGCCGCGCCGCCGAGGTGCTCTGCGGCAAGCAGCGCATCGGCTGGCTGGGCAACGTGCACCCGAGCTCGCTGGCGCGGTTCGGCATCGAGCGCGACGTCGTGGCCTTCGAGCTCGACCAGGACGCCCTCCTCGACCACGCCCAGGACCAGCTGCCCTATCGCGACATCCCCACGCTGCCCGGCGTGGAGCAGGACCTGGCCATCGTGGTGGACGAGGACGTGGACTACGAGACCTGCGTCCAGCGCATCCAGAGCGCCGGCGGCAGGCTGCTGGCCGACATCCGCCTCTTCGACGTCTACCGCGACCCCGTGCGCGTGGGACCGGGCAAGAAGTCCATGGCGTTCGCGCTCACGTTCCGCGCCCCCGACCGCACCCTGACGGCCGCCGACGTGGAGAAGGCCATGGAGAAGCTCGTGGGCAAGATCTCCAAGTCCCTGGGCGCGGAGGTGCGCAGCTAGAGCGGCGTGGCAAACGCTTATAGGCAAACGCTTCCGGGTTTTTCTGCGCCTGAAAGCGGCTGAGGGCACCCTCAACCGCTTTCAGGCGCAGTTTTTGCCATGGCGGAGTGCAGGTAGAGGTCACCACCTCGGGCGCCGTGAACACGGATAGTACCTACAGGGTGCTCGACATGCTCGCCATCCAGGGCTTTGGTGTGCAGGTGAGTCTTGACGGTCTTGAGAAGCGCCATGATGCTATCCGGGGGGTTCCGTGGGCTTTTGCGAGTGTTGAGCACTTTGTGAGAGAAGCTGTGCGCAGAGGCGTGCGCGTGGCCTGTGCCATGGCGCTGATTGACCAGTCGAGCGGCGAGGCCGAGGCAACCTGTGCACTGGCTCGCTCATGGGGTGTCTCTTCGTTTCGGTTGGCTTCCGTGCTGTCAGAAGGAAGAGCGGCGGGGCTGGAGGGCGAGCGTCTGTGGCGCCCGTCATCTGTGCGCAGGCTCCTACGAAGCCTGCAGGAAAAGTTTGAAACCGAGGGCTTTTCGGTTGTGCTGGCCGACGAGGAGGCTGTTTCTAGCCCAGAGGCATTGGCCTATGGGTGCGGCACGGGAGAGCGTCTCTGATATGTAGAGCCTGACTTTTCCGTCCGGCCATGTCCGCTTTTGCCAGAAATAATTGGCAATTTATCGTGTCAATCTGTTGAAACGGTTAGACGGAACGGGGCACACAAAATAAGAGCCATCTCCGACCCATCTCCGGGGCGGTGCGGCGGCTGTGATTATGCAATCGAATGCAAAGGTTGCAGGGCCATGGGCCGGGCAGCCGCCCATGGAGAGAAGAGCGGCTGTTGTCCTTGGTGGGACGCTTGTTTGAAAAGTCTAGACGCTGAGGGGTGAAACCGTGCCATCCATCAACGTGTCCGACATCTCGTTCTCGTATAGGACGCTGCTGCGCAAAAAACAAGTGTTTGACGGACTCTGCCTAGATACCGACGGGGGCGTCTGTTGCCTTTTGGGCCATAACGGCGCGGGAAAGACCACGCTACTCAAATTGATTTATGGGGCGCTCAAGCCGTCTCGAGGCACCGTTGCCGTGCATATGACCCGGATGGACGGCATGGCGCTGGTAACGGGGCCATGGGGCGTTGAAGAGCGTTTGTCGCCTAACGAGAATCTGCGGTTCAGAGAAGAATACTTAGGCACCTCCGACGTTGCGGCTCAGGGAGAGCGATGGGCGCGGCGAATGGGGATTGCCGGCTACATGGACACGCCCTGCCGCGAGCTTTCCTCCGGCCTGTTCGTGCGGGCCGCCCTGGTTCTCGCGTTGTCGGAGTCGCCCGAAGTGCTGCTCCTTGACGAGCCCACCGCTGCCGTCGATCCCGAGACCCGGGTAGTGGTGGCTCAAGCCGCGGCCGAGATGGCGGGTGCTGGGGGTGCGCTGGTGGTGGCTACCCACGACTTTGATCTTGCCCACAAGGTTGGGGAGAGGGCCGTTGTGCTCGACGGGGGCTGCGTGGTTGACGACTTTCCGCTTGCGGAGTGCTCCCGTGATGAGCTTGAGCAGAGGTATTTTGCGACGGTGCGTCACGAGGGGGAGGGGGACTGACTGTGGTCGGTGCGCTCTTTTATAAAAGTCTGATGTTTATAAAGAGGTCTTCCAGGGAGGCTGTTTGGATAGGATTTGCATACTTCTGGTTTTTTGGGCTCATCGCGACAAAGCCATTTTGGATAACAGCTTTTTTTATAGGATATCAATCTGCCGAGCTATTCATTTATGGCGGTTCGATTCTGGCCGTGTCCATGCAGTTCTATTCCCTGATTGTAAGAGATGATATAAAGTCAGGATTTTTGCAGCGTGTCTGCTTGGAGAAGCGCCCCTTGCTGGGCTACATCGTGGGTGCTGCCGCGCTGCCGGCTTTGATGGGGTTTGCGTTTGGCATTTCCCTGATCGTTGTCTACTGTGCGGTTGACGGATTCTCGGCCTCTGCGCTAATACAATATAATGGTATAAATGTTATTATACTCATATCAGGACTTGTGACTCTTGCCGCATCCTCGGCCCCTTCTTGGGGGCTTGTCTTCGGCGACTCCGATGAGATGCAGGTTGCCTATATTGTCACGGTGCTGGCTGTGCTCATGGTAGCGGTGCTCGCCTTCTTGCCTCGCTTCGGGGTTCTTGGGGTGTCTGTTGGCTTGTGGGCGGTGTCAGTGGTCTTCTTCGGGCTTTTCTGGATGCTGTCTCGCCATCGCTTTCGTTCGACGGGAGTGCTTCCGTGATTGGAGAGCGAGAGACTCATCTGTGCCGGACCACCCTGTTCAACGGGTGCCTTGCGACGTCCTGTGACGTGAGGGCTGGCGTGTGGGAGTCTTCTTCAGCCGGCGTATTCAGGGCCTCTGGCACGTCACCGAGAACAGGTCGCTGCGATCCTCTCGAGGTGACCGAGGCCCTTTTTCCTTCACGGCAGAAGGAGGTGGAGAAAGAGCTTGGTCGCCTGATCGATGGTTCCGACTGCGGTGATAAAACCTCGGTGTCCATGCTCTTTGAGGAGAGTCGGGAGCGGGTTGCATTTGGGCCGGTTGCGGACGAGCGCAAGTGCTCGTTCTTGCGGTTTATTATTCGCACGAAGGGCATGCCCCATTTTGTGCGGGATTGGGTTCTTCGCGAGTGCACGCTCGACGAACTCCTAGCTGCTGCCAGCGGAGCGATTCACCGGGCCGCTCTTGACCAAAATCGGGGCCTAGGTTGCCCACGAAGTGCGTTTCGCCGCCGAGAGATCCTGCCTCTTCGCCCCCCTGCGCCTGAAAGCCGTTGAGGGTGCCCTCAACGGCTTTCAGGCGCAGGGGGGCGGTGACAAACCAGCCTGGTATCTTGTCTGCCTGGCGCAACCCCTAGTCGGCGATGCGGACCTTCACGCAGGCCTTGAAGAGCGGGGCGGGAGCGTCGAGGCTGCAGCCGGGCTTGTGGGCGTCGGCCGGGGCGGTCAGGCAGAACTCGCCGGCCTGGGTGACGACCCAGCTCTCCAGCTCGGGCTGCTCCACGAGGACGAAGTCGTTCTCCTCGTCGAAGGCGCCCTTGGGGGTGCAGTCCTTCATGCGGGCGATCCCCATGAGCTCCACGCCCGAGAAGACGTAGTGGATGTCGATGTAGTCGCGGTGAGCCTCGTAGTCCTTGGTGTCGGCGGGGGCGGTGTCGAAGCGCATGACGTTGGCGAAGACGTCGTCGCCGTCGATGTCGTTGCGGCCGAGCTCGAGGGTGGCGGGGTCCACGGTGCGGCACCAGTCCATGGCGCGCTCGATGCGCTCGGAGGTCACGGGGCCGAAGGCCTTGGCGTCGATGGATGCAGAGATCACGGGTGCTCCTTAGGTGGGGGCGGAAACGGGCGTCTCTCTGTATGCCCCTCCGGGTCCCTTTCTAAGCGCCGGCCGGCACGCTGTCCGGCCGGCCGGCGACCCTGCATGCCGCCCCCGGCCCACGGTGGCCCACGGCACGCCCCCTGTCCGTGGTCGGGGGCGACCGTCTTTGCACTATCCTGTGACTACACGCCTCTACCTGCAGTCTCGATTCCCGGGAGCCAGCCCATGCCCTCTTGGAACATCCACACCGGCCTCGTCGAGCACGTCCTGGCGCCCGGGGACGCCGCGGCCCTCGGCATCCGCGACGCCAACCTGTTCCTCTTCGGCAACCTCGTGCCCGACATCTACGTGGGCTACATGGCGCCGGACGTCTCCCACACCCTCCGCTACATCGACACCCACTACGGCCAGCCCACGCACATCCCCGTGCCCGAGGTGGACCGGTTCTGGGACGACTGGGTCGCCCCCGCGATCCCCCGGGGCGGCGTGGACGACGTGGTGCTCGGCGCCTGGGCGCACCTGCTCGCCGACAACCGCTACAACGCCTGCGTCCGCACCTTCAACGAGGCCCACTCCATCCCCAGCGGGGAGCGGACGCGCATCGCCAAGCAGGGGGACTTCGACCTCTTCGGCCACTCCCTCGGCATCTCGTCCACGGTGGAGGTGACGCCCGCGCTCATCTCCGCCGCCGCGCGCTTCCCCCAGTACGCCGTCGAGGCCGCGGACGTGGCCCGCGCCGCCGCGGCCGACCGCGCCATCGTGGAGGCCGCCCGCCGGCCGCCCGAGCGCACCGCGTACGAGCTGCTGCCCCGCGACCTCATCCAGGAGGTCTTCGACTCCGTCGTGGCGGAGACCCGCTCCGGCCTCGCCGCCTACACGGCCGCCCTTCGCGAGGCCGGGTTCGACCCGTCGGCCCCGGCGCCGGAGCTGCCGCTGCACCGCCCCGACCTCTGGGTGGGGCCCGCGCCCGCCATACGTTTTGCCGAGGACCCCCAGGCCGGCGCCGCCGTCAATGACCCGGTGGAGGGCGCGGCGACCCATGCCCGCTGACGGAGTCTGACGTGCGGTCCGGACGCTCCGGTCCGCTAAACTGTGACAGGTCCCGTGCGTGCCCGGGCGAACGCTTTTGGGAGATGATTTCATGGCCGATTTCGAGAGGGACGACTCCAGCCTCCTGTACATCCAGGTGGCCGACTACGTGCGCGAGAAGATCTACAGCCACGAGTGGGGCGTCGACGACCGCATCCCCTCGGAGCACGAGCTCATGGCTATGCTGCACCTCTCCCGCGGTACCGTGCAGAAGGGCATCCGCGCCCTGGTGGACGAGGGGCTCCTCGTCCAGCAGCGCGGCCGCGGCACCTACGTGGTCCAGCCCATCATGGCCCGTCCCACGTCCAACTACCTGCTGTCGTTCGCCGAGTCCATGGCCTCTCAGGGCATCCCCTACGAGACGCGCCTCGTGGAGAAGCGCGTGGAGCCCGCCAACAAGGCTTGCGCCTGGGCCCTGGGCCTCGACCGCGGCGACCCCTACCTGTACGTGGCCCGTGTGCGCTCGGTCTTCGGGGAGCCGGTCATGTTCATCGAGAGCCACGTGTCGCTGGGGGCCTGCCCCGGCATCGAGGACGCCGACTTCGAGCACGAGGGGCTCTTCGAGGCGGCGGTGCGCACGAGCGGCCACGAGGTGGGCCGCTCCAACCAGGTCTACTCCGCCTGCGTCTGCGGCAAGCGCCGTGCCGAGTGGCTCGAGTGCGACGAGAAGTCGCCCGCCCTGCAGCTGGAGCAGACCGTGTTCCTCGACGACGGGCGCGCCTTCGAGTGGGGCTGCGTCTGGCTGCCCGCCAACCGCTGCGTCATCAGCGCCAGCACCGAGCGCGCCTAGGCGGCGTCCCCGGGGCCGCCGGCCGTCGCGTGCGGGGTGCCGCCTCGGGCCGGGATCGCGAGGTAGCGGCCGGGGTTCACGAGGAACCCGAGCTTCCACAGGCGGTCCATGGCCACGTTGACGGCCACGGGCAGCCCGTAGGCCACGGCCAGCGTGCCGGCGACGAGGAGGGGCACCGGCGGCGACGCCGGGCCTGCCAGGTAGAACCACACCGCGAGGAACATCGGGTGCATGAGCCAGATGCCCTTGGTGTAGCCGTCGACGGCCGAGAAGAACCCCCACTGCCCGCGCCCTGCCGAGAAGAGGCGCCCGTAGAGCGCCGTGGCCGCCCAGAGCCCACCGGTCGTGAGCAGGGCCTCCATCGCGGGTGCGGCCACGAGCCCGGCCCGGGAGGCCCACAGCAGGGCGACCGCGGCCACCGCCCAGGCGCCCCAGAGCGCGCGGGGGCTCCCGAGGGCCGTCAGGGGGCGGCCGTCCCCCTCGGCCGCGGCGAGGGCCATGCCCCCGCAGAACCAGATGCCGTTGGCACAGCCGTTGAGCACCACGTAGGGGAGGTGCGCCACCGCCGCCTGCCCACCCGGCAGGGACTGTGCGACGACCAGGGCGACCTTGAGGGCGGCGGCCACGGAGACCGTCAGGGCCGCCTGCCTCCGGGAGCGCAGGGTCGGGACGACGGCGTAGAGGGCCAGTGCCACGAGGAAGAAGCCCACGGGGACCACCGGCTCCACGAGCAGGGCGCGGCCGAGGGCGGCGGGCGAGAGGCCCGGGCCGGCGCCGGTCCAGCCGTCTACGAGGAGGGTGGGGACGGTGACCGCCGCGAGGGGGACGAGCATGTAGACGAGCTCGCGCCCCATGGAGACGAGCCACGAGCGCCCGCTGTCCACCAGCCACTGGCGCTGGTAGAGGTAGCCGTACCCGAAGTAGAAGACCGGCAGCTGCACCGGCAGGAGGCAGCGGGTCCAGAAGTCGAGCACGGGGCCCGCAGACAGGACATGGCGGGCGACGAGTGCGGAGACGACGCTGCCCAGGGCGAGGAGCAGCGAGGCGGTGGACTCCAGGTTGTAGATCCAGGTGGTGTCCGTCGCACGCGGGGACCTGCGTCTCATGATCGTCCCTCGACGTGGGCGGGAGAAGCCAGATGGAGCCCGGGCCTCAGCGGAGAGAAAGCAGAGAGAGATGAGAGAGAGCGCTGAAGCCCGGGCTCCTCCAAGGCGACGATGGGGTCCTGCAGTGCCGGGGGAGCGTGTGCAGGTCGTCCGCCTTGGTGCTTGTCTCGCTCATTCCCATAAGGGACACCGATATGCCAGATATGCCGGCGCCGTCACGTTTTGGACAGAGCGCTTGGACAAACCCAAACCCCCGCCGCCGGCCGCCCTCCTGTCCCATCACCCGGACACTTTTGTCCCAATGGTCGGGCACTTCTGTCCCACATCGACGCGGCGAAGGCACGGCCCGCGGGTTGAAAGCTCAGTCGCTGAAGAACGCCACCGCGATTGCCCCGGGGCCTCCGTGGGTGCCGATGGTGGGGCCCACCTGGTGCACCGGGAGCTCCTCCACAAGGTCTTCCCACAGCCAACCGGCGTCCTCGATGTACTTGCGCAGGAGCGTGTCGTCCAGGCCGGTGTAGCCCAGGGCCAGCGGGCGCGAGACGTCGATGCCGTTGCCGCGCTGGATCTCCTTCACCAGCAGGTTGTGGCCGTTCTTGGAGCCGCGGGCCTTGCCGATGACCTCCACGGCGCCGTCGCGCACGGCCACCACGGGCTTGATGGAGAGCATGCCGCCGACGGCCGCCGACGCCGCCGAGACGCGGCCCCCGCGCCTGAGGTACTCCAGGGTGTCGAGCAGGGCCACGAGGCGGACGTCGCCCTTCTCGGTGTTCAGGCGCTCGGCGACCTCCCCGGCCGAGAGGCCCTCGTCCACGAGCTGCAGCGCGCGGTGCACGAGCACCGACTCGCCCACGGTGACGTTCTGGGAGTCGACCACGAACACACGGCCGTCGAATCCCTCCGCGGCCAGGCAGGCGCTCTGGTAGGTGCCCGAGAGGCGCGACGATATGGTGACGCACACGACGTCGCTGCCGTCGGCCGTGGCCTCCTCGAAGGCCTGGGTGAAGGCGCCGGGGGAGATCTGGCTGGTGGTGGGGACCTGGTCGCCCTCCACGAGGAGCTCGTAGAAACCGTTGGCGTCGAGGTCGACGCCGTCGCGGTACTCGGTCTCCCCGAAGGTCACCGTCATGGGGACGACGGTGACGCGTGGGTGGGAGGGGGCGATGTCCGAGGCGGAGTCGGTGATGATGCGGATGGCCACGGGGAGCCTTTCTGTCCGGTTCGCAGGCCGCGGCGGCGACCGTACGGTTCACATAGTGAACGGTCGTATTGTAGGCGACGGGCAGGGGCGTTCAGCTGCCGGTAAGGTCGTACATGGAATCGACAGCCCCCGGCGGACCTGTCCGGCGCGGGCGATGAGGGTTCGCCTTCAGGTGCCTCGGCCGCAACTGACAGGTCTGTCAACAGGTGGTGACGGCTGAGCGCCGCCTCGGCCGGGCGCCCCTACAATGGCCCCTACTTGACGGGGCCCGCGGGCCCGGACGAAGGGAGAGCCGTCATGGACCGAGCGAGGTCGGAGTTCCTGCCCTGCTACACCGTGGGGACCGACGCCTACGAGTCGGTGGCGTCGATCGTGTCGCCCTACGGCACCCGCGCGGTGCTCATCGGCGGCAGGAAGGCCCTCGCGGCGGGGGAGGGGCGTCTGCGCGAGGCCCTCGCAGGCACCGGCGTCGAGGTCGTGGCCACCGAGTGGTACGGCGGCGAGTCGTCCCACGCCAACGCGCGGCGCCTTGCCGCCATGGAGGCCGTGGCCGGCTGCGACATGGTGTTCGCCATGGGCGGCGGCCGCGCCGTGGACTGCTGCAAGGAGGTCGCCGAGCTCGTGGGCAGGCCGCTCTTCACGTTCCCCACGGTGGCGTCCAACTGCGCCCCCGTCACGGCCATCGGCGTCTTCTACAGGGACGACGGCTCGGCCGACGACTACTTCTTCCCCTCGGCTCCTCCCGCCCACTGCTTCATCGACCTCACGGTGCTCGCCCAGAGCCCCGACGAGCTGTTCTGGGCCGGCGTGGGAGACGCCCTGAGCAAGGGTCCCGAGGTGGAGCTCGCCAGCCGCGACCTCGTGCTCGAGGCCACCCCGGCCATGGGCAGGGCCATCGCGGCCACCTGCGAGGGGCCGCTCTTCTCGGACTCCGAGGAGGCCTTGGTTGCCAAGCGGCGCGGGGTGGTGACCGAGGCCTTCGAGGCCGTGGTGCTCGACATCATCGTGACCTGCGGCATCGTCTCCAACATGACCACCTCGATGGTGGACCCCGACCATGCCTACTACTACAACTCCTCCGCGGCCCACGCCTTCTACAACGCGTGGACGGGCATCTCGCCCGAGTTGGTGGAGGAGCACCCCCACGGCGCCGTGGTGGCGTTCGGGGTGCTGGTGCTTTGGGCCTTCGATGGGCGCATGGACGCGCTCGCCCGCTACGCCTCCCTCAACCGTCGCCTGGGGCTGCCGGTGACCCTCTCGGCCATCGGTGCCACGGCCGAGGACGTGCCCGGCATCGTGGGGCGCGCCCAGGCCACCAACGAGTGGGGCCGCGCGCCCTACGGTTACACGGTCGAGCGGTTTGGCCAGGCCGTCTTGGACGCGGACTTCTACGGCCGCGCCCTCGAGGCCGACGACCCCTTGGCCGAGGAGGCCGCCCGCATCCGCGTGGAGCGCCACGCCCCCACGCCCGAGACCGCGGTGCCCCGGCGCGTGTAGGGGGTGCATCCCTACCTACACCAAGTGGCTAGTTGGTGCACCTCTTGGCAAGGGAAGGGCTCCCCGACCTGCGCCAAGTAGCTAGTTGGTGCACCCCGCGGCCGAGAGGTGCCTCCCAACCTGCACCAAGTAGCTACCTGGTGCACCAATCGGCCGGAAAAGGACCCCTCAACATGCACCAACTAGCTAGTTGGTGCACCTCTCGGCAGTGAGGCGCCCCTCAACCTGCACCAGGTAGCTACTTGGTGCACCTTTTCATCCGGAAGAGGGTTTCCAACCTGCACCAGGTAGCCACTTGACGCACCCCTCGGCCGCCCTGCCGCACAAAGAAGGCGCCGCCCCCGGGATGGGGACGGCGCCTCGGCGGTGCGGGGTGTCTGCCTGCCTTGGGAGGCTTAGGAGACCTGGGCCACCATCATCATGTTGGTGCTGGTGATGTAGTCGCCCTGGCTCGGCGAGGTCTGCGGGTCGCCGGCGGTGACCACGGCGAGGTCGCCGGTGTCCACGCGGCCGTTCTTCTTCATCACGTTGAGGGCGTCGTAGATCGTGGCCGACAGCGTGCCCTGGGTGGTGGACTTGAAGGCCTCCACGCCCCAGTAGAAGGAGCACTTGCGGATGGTGATCTCGGACGGGGACACGGCGTACACCGGCAGCTTCGGGCGGAAGTTGGAGACGATGCGCGCGGTGCGGCCCGTGGCGGTGGGGGCGATGATGCAGATGGCGCCGCAGCGGTCGGCGGTGGTCACCGAGGCGAAGCCGATGGCGCCGTTGACGTTGCGCACGCCGCCGCGGTCGAAGTAGCGGTGGCGCTCCTCGAGGAAGTGCTCGGTCTCGGTGCACACGGAGGCCATCATCTTCACGGCCTCCACCGGGTACTTGCCGGCAGCGGTCTCACCGGAGAGCATGACGCAGTCGGTGCCGTCGAGCACGGCGTTGGCCACGTCGGTGACCTCGGCGCGGGTCGGGCGCGGGTTGCGGATCATGGAGTCGAGCATCTGCGTGGCGGTGATGGCCGGCTTGTAGGCCTCGTTGCACTTGCGGATGATGGCCTTCTGGATGTGCGGCACCTTCTCGGGGGGAATCTCCACGCCCAGGTCGCCGCGGGCCACCATGATGCCCGAGGAGACCTCGAGGATCTCGTCGAAGTTGGTGACGCCCATGGCGCACTCGATCTTGGGGTAGACCGAGACGCGGGGGCAGCCGTGGTCGGCGCAGAGCTGGCGGATGACGCGCACGCCCTCGGCGTCGCGGATGAAGGAGGCGGCGATGGCGTCGATGCCCATCTCGCAGCCGAAGGCGATGTCGGCCTTGTCCTGCTCGGTGACGGCGGGCAGGCCCACGTTCACGTTGGGGACGTTGACGCCCTTGTGCTCGCCCAGCTCGCCGCCGTTGGTGACCACGCAGTAGATGTCGTTGCCCTCCACGTGGTCGACCTCGAGGCCGATGAGGCCGTCGTCGATGAGGATGACGGAGCCCTTCTTGACCTCGGAGGGCAGGGCCTTGTAGTCGAGGGAGAAGCGCTCGGCGTTGCCGGCCACGTCGTCGTCGGTGGTCACGACCACGTGGTCGCCGGTGGCCAGCATGACCTTCTTGCCGTCCTCGAGCAGGCCGGTGCGGATCTCGGGGCCCTTGGTGTCGAGGAGGATGGCCACGTTGGCGCCGAGCTCGTCGGAGATGCGGCGGACGCGCTCGATGCCGGCCTTGTGGTACTCGTGGGAGCCGTGGGAGAAGTTGAAGCGGGCCACGTTCATGCCGGCCTTGATGAGCTCGCGGAGAACGTTCTCGTCCTCGGTGGACGGGCCCATGGTGCAGACGATCTTGGTCCTCTTGGTCTGTTGCATGTCATTCCTTCCGGTTCAGACCTGGCGCTCCGGCTTTTCTTCTCTTCCTGCGCAGCGCCTACGAAAAAACACCTTCCCGGGTCTTACCCGGGAAGGAGGGTGACTGCTCGGTTAGCAGACGACGTTGGGCTTGGGGAGCTGGTCGACGGTGCCGTTGACGTAGGCCATGGCGTTGTCGAGGGTGGTGTGGGCGATGGCGTCCAGGGCCTCGCGGGTGAAGAAGGCCTGGTGGGAGGTGACCACCACGTTGGGGAAGGCGCAGAGGGTGGAGGTCACCGACTCGAAGACCGCGGAGGAACGGTTCTTGAAGACGTTGGGACCCTCCTCCTCGTAGACGTCGATGCCGGCGGCGCCGATCTTGTGGGAGCGGATGCCGCGGATGAGGGCCTGGGTGTCCACGAGGCCGCCGCGGCCGGTGTTCACGAAGACCACGCCGTCCTTCATCTTGGCGATGGCGTCGTCGTCGATCATGTGGTAGTTGCTCTCGAAGAGCGGGCTGTGGAGGGAGATGAGGTCGGACTGGGCGAGCAGCTCGTCGAGCTCGACGTACTCCACGATGCCCTCGAGGGAGGGGTTGGGGTACGGGTCGTAGCCGAGGACCCTCATGCCGAGGCCGGAGACGATCTTGCACATGGCGGCGCCGATCTTGCCGGTGCCCACGATGCCCGCGGTCTTGCCGTGGAAGGTGGTGCCGAGGAGGCCGGAGAGGGAGTAGTCGTTCTCGCGGACGCGGTTGTAGCCGCGCACGATGTGGCGGTCGGCGGCGAGGGCGAGGCCGAGGGCGAACTCGGCGATGGCCTCGGGGCTGTAGCCCGGGACGCGCAGGACGCTCATGCCGAGGTCGCGGGCGACGTCGAGGTTGACGGCATCGAAGCCGGCGCAGCGCATGAGGACGAGCTTGATGCCGAAGCCGGCGAGGATCTCCAGGGTCATGGCCTTGATGTCGGAGTTCACGAAGCCGCAGACGCCGTCGTAGCCGTTGGCCAGGGTGGCGGTCATCGGGTTGAGGTCTGCCTCGAGGAAGTCGATGGTGATGTCGGGGTAGTCCTTGAGGGCGTTCTCGAAGGACGACTTGTCGTAGTCGAACGTGTCGTAGAACAGGATCTTCATGGGATGCCTTTCTCTCTCCTAGGCCTTGCCCTCGCAGGGTCGAACTCGATTATTCCAACTGGCTATTCTAGGTGCCGCCGGTCCCTCCCTTTTATGCGAATCCCACACAACATGAGAAAAGTTGCCCACGCTGCTGCGACATCTAGCTGGATGTTTTCTGATTGTGATGGGAAGCGCCGGGCAGGGGGCCTGGCCGCCGGTTTGGCGAGTCCCTGTGCTTTCTCCGCCTGCGGCGACCCTCGGCGTCTTGCTGGGTAGAATCGCCCCATTGCCCATGCCGCCGCCATGGCAGCCTTGGTGAGCCCTTGCCCCTCCTGGGGAATTATGATCGGGCACCGATCTGGCCGCGGCCGAAAAACCAGGAGGGAAGAGATTTGAAACCGTACCTGCAAACCGCCGACGAGGTGGCCCAGGGCCTCTCCACGGACGTGGAGACCGGCCTCACCGACGCCGAGGTGGCCAAGCGCCTCGGCCAGTACGGGCCCAACAAGCTCGACGAGGCCAAGAAGGACCCGCTGTGGAAGCGCTTCCTGGCCCAGCTCGCCGACCCCATGATCATCCTGCTGCTCGCCGCCGCGGTCATCAGCGCCGTGGCCGGCGCGGCCCAGGGCGAGTCCGACATCGCGGACGTCGTCATCATCCTGTTCGTCGTGGTGGTCAACGCCGTCCTCGGCGTGGTCCAGGAGTCCAAGGCCGAGGAGGCCCTGGAGGCCCTCCAGCAGATGGCCGCCAGCACCTCCAAGGTGGTGCGCGACGGGAAGATCGTGGACGTGCGCTCCGAGGAGCTCGTCCCCGGCGACGTGGTGGTCCTCGAGGCCGGCGACGCCGTGCCGGCCGACTGCCGCGTGGTGGAGAGCGCCAGCCTCAAGGTGGAGGAGTCCGCGCTCACCGGCGAGTCCCTGCCTGTGGACAAGATGGTGGACGCCCTGCTCGCCGAGGGCGACGACGTGCCCCTGGGCGACCGCAGGAACATGGTCTACATGGGCTCCACCGTGGTCTACGGTCGCGGCCGCGCCGTCGTGGCGGCCACCGGCATGGACACCGAGATGGGCAAGATCGCCGACTCCATCAACGAGGCGGTGGACGAGCAGACCCCGCTCCAGCGGAAGCTCGCCGAGCTCTCCCGCATCCTCACGATCGGCGTCATCGGCATCTGCATCTTCATCTTCATCGTCGACTTCATCAAGCACGGCGCCGAGTTCATGGCCGACCCGCGCCTCGTCATCGACACCTTCATGGTCGCCGTCTCGCTCGCCGTGGCGGCCATCCCCGAGGGCCTCGTGGCGGTGGTCACCATCGTGCTGTCCATCGGCGTCACCAAGATGAGCCGCGAGTCCGCCATCATCCGCAAGCTCACCGCCGTGGAGACCCTGGGCTGCACCCAGGTGATCTGCTCCGACAAGACCGGCACCCTCACCCAGAACAAGATGACCGTCGTGCGCCACTCCGGCGCCGACGAGGACGAGCTCGTGCGCGCCATGGCCCTCTGCAACGACGCCCAGTGGGTGCTCGCCGAGGAGTCCGCGAAGGGCGAGCCCACCGAGGCCGCCCTCGTGGCCGACGCCGCCAAGCACGGCCTGCCCAAGACCGACCTCGACGCCGAGTACGTGCGTGTGGGCGAGGCCCCGTTCGACTCCGGCCGCAAGATGATGTCCGTGGTGGTGCGCTCCGCCGAGGGCGAGGTCACCCAGTACACCAAGGGCGCCCCCGACGAGGTGCTCAAGCGCTGCACCAAGGTCGTCACCGCCGACGGCGTGGCCGACCTCACCGACGACGTGCGCGACGCCATCCTGCAGGAGAACAAGGCCATGGCCGACGACGCCCTGCGCGTGCTCGCCGCGGCCCGGCGCTCCTGGCCCGAGGCCCCGGCGTCCGAGGACGCCGACCACCTGGAGCAGGACCTCACGTTCGTCGGCCTCTGCGGCATGATCGACCCGGTGCGCCCCGAGGTGGGCCCCTCCATCGCCGAGGCCCACGGCGCCGGCATCCGCGTGGTCATGATCACCGGCGACCACATCGACACCGCCGTGGCCATCGCCAAGGAGCTCGGCATCGTGACCGACCGCTCCCAGGCCATCACCGGCGCCGAGCTGGACAGGCTCTCCGACGAGGAGCTCGCCGAGAGGATCGGCGACTACGGCGTGTACGCCCGCGTGCAGCCCGAGCACAAGGTCCGCATCGTCGAGGCTTGGAAGAAGCAGGGAAAGATCGTGGCCATGACCGGCGACGGCGTCAACGACGCCCCGTCCATCAAGCGCGCCGACATCGGCGTGGGCATGGGCATCACCGGCACCGACGTCACCAAGAACGTCGCCGACATGGTGCTCGCCGACGACAACTTCGCCACCATCGTGACGGCCGTGGAGGAGGGCCGCCACATCTACGACAACATCCGCAAGGCGATCCAGTTCCTCCTCTCCAGCAACATCGCCGAGGTCATCGCCGTGTTCGTGGCCACCATGATCGGTTTCGTGATCCTGGAGCCGGTGCACCTGCTCTGGATTAACCTCATCACCGACTGCTTCCCGGCCCTCGCCCTGGGCATGGAGAAGACCGAGCCGGGCATCATGGGCCGCAAGCCCCGCGAGGCCTCCGACGGCATCTTCGCCGGCGGCATGGGCGTCGACGTGGTCTTCCAGGGCGTGGTGATCTCGCTGTTCACCCTCATCAGCTACTTCATCGGCGTGTCCCACCAGTTCGGCACCGTGGACCTCGGCTTCATCGCCTCCCATCCCGAGGCCGGCGTCGAGGGCATGACCATGGCGTTCCTCACGCTGTCCATGGTGGAGATGTTCCACTCGTTCAACATGCGCTCCCGGCGCCAGTCCATCTTCAAGCTGGGCAACCACAACCTGTGGCTCTGGGGCTCCTTCGCCCTGTCCCTCGTGCTGACCTTCGTGGTCATCGAGGTGCCCCCGGTGGCCCAGGTCTTTGGCTTCGCCGAGCTCGACGCCCCCAACTACCTCATGGCCATGGGCCTCGCGTTCCTGATCATCCCGATCATGGAGCTCTACAAGCTCTGCTGGCGCGTCCGCGACAACGCCGCCTAGGGGCCTTCGCCCCTCGTGTCCGGGGTTTTGCATCATCGGTCGTGACTCGAACGGGCCCGTGCATCTGGCGATGCGCGGGCCCGTTCTCAGACACGACCTTACGATGCAAAACCCCGGACCGGCTGTGACCCCTCGGCTTTACCGCCTGGGGTACTCTTCAGGGGTTGTACCTTTATCACTTTGGCCGGGCGCTCGGGGTGTCACACGCGGGGTGCGGGCATATATCCTTGGTGCGGAACGGTGAGAGAGGGGAGGACCATGGCGAAGCGGAGCAAGAGGCGGCAGGCCCGGGGCGGCCGCCGCGGCAACGGGCAGGAGACCGTCCTGCCGGACGTCTCCACGTTGGCGGACGTCCCGGGCTGGGGCGACCTCGCGCCCACGCCCCTGCAGGACGAGGCCTTCGCCGCGTGGCGGGGCGCCTCGGAGGACCCCGACGGCCTGGAAGAGGGCTGTGTCTGCCGTCTCGACCGCGGTTTCCCCGCCGTCCTCACGGCGTCCGGTCCCGTGCGCGCCGAGCACGCCGTGCGCATCGCCAAGGAGGCGGACGCGCTCAAGCCGGCCGTGGGCGACTGGGTGGCGCTGCGCCGCCCCGCGGGCCACGACATGGCCGTGATCGAGGAGGTCCTGCCCCGCAAGAGCGAGGTCGCGCGGTGGCGCGGCGGATCCCGGGGCGAGCGCCAGGTGCTGGCCGCCAACGTGGACGTGGTGCTCTGCGCCCAGGCCGAGGGGCGGCGCGGCATCTCCCTCGACCGCGCCGCCCGCGCCGCCACGGTGACGGCCGACTGCGGCGCCGCCTGGGCCGTCGTGCTCACCAAGGCCGACTGCGCGCCGTCGCCCGCGGCGCTCGCGGCGGACGTGGCGGCCCTGAGGGCCATGCTCGGCCCCGGCACCCCCGTGGTGGTGTGCGCGAGCCTCCTCGAGGACGGCGGGGAGCCCGAGCAGGATGCGGGCCTCGAGGCCCTCCGCGCCGCGGTGGAGGGGGCCGGCGGCTCCTGGGGTGTGGGGGCGGTCCGCGCGCTCGTGCCCGAGGGGCGCACGGGCATGGTGCTCGGCGAGTCCGGGGTGGGGAAGTCCACCCTGCTCAACGCGCTGCTCGGCCACGAGGCCCTCGAGACCGGCGCCGTGAGGGAGCGCGACGGCGCCGGCCGGCACACCACGGTCACGCGGCGCATGGTCAGGCTGCCCGGCGCCGGCGTCATCATCGACTGCCCCGGCCTCAGGAGCCTGCCCCTCGTAGGCCACGAGCGGGGCCTCGCCAAGGTGTTCCCCGAGGTGGCGGCCGAGGCCGGCAGCTGCAGGTTCAGGGACTGCACCCATGGCTCCGAGCCCGGGTGCGCCGTGGTGGAGGCCGCCTCCCGGGGCGCCTTCACGGCGGAGGCGCTGGACGCCTGGCGGTCCCTGGCCGCCGAGATGCGCGAGAGCGCCGGGACCCTCGACCCCGACGTGCGCCTCTGAGCCGGGCGCCCCGGCCGGACCCCTCTCCCACAAAGCTCGTCCCGAACAGGCCCGGGGGTCGCCCCCGGGCCTGTTCATGTATGGGGACGGCTTGTGGATCTTAGGCAACCGGTTGCGTTGCCGCGGGGCCGTGTCAGCGCTTTCGTGCAGCGCGTCTGACGGACGGCGTCAGGTCCCGGTCAGGCGAATGTCAGAACCCGGGCAAACGAATTTGCAGGTACATGCCGATTTCCTCGAGCCGGTGGCCCATGATTGGGGTCGACCGGGACCAGTGGAGGAGGCGGGTATGTCCAAGCGATTTCGAATTGTCGCAGCGAGCGCGTTCGCCGTGCTCGCGCTTCTCTCCGCCCTGGCCTACGGCGAGCAGGTGCGCGACCAGGCGGAGTCCCGGCGCAACGAGGCGCTGGAGCGCTACGGCGGGGAGGTCGCGCAGGTGGTCGTCGCCACGGAAGCGGTGTCTGCGGGTGACGAGCTCGGTGCCGCTAACTGCGCCCTCGAGGAATGGCTCGTCGACCTCGTTCCCGAGGGCGCGCTCACGTCGCTCGACGACGTCTCCGGGGTCCCGGTCGCCTCGCCGCTCTCCCGCGGCATGCCGGTGTGCGACGTGCACCTCTCAAAGGGCGGCGAGTCCGTGGCCGTGCCGTCGGGCAAGGTGGCGGTCACCGTGCCCGTGGGCGACCGCACGGGGGTGCCGGCGGAGGTGGGCGCCGGGACGGTCCTGGCGGCCTTTCGGTGCTCCGACGGGACGACCCGCCTCTTGGCCCGGGACGTGTCCGTCCTGGCTGCCTCGGGGCAGCGCGGCGGCCAGGGAGGGTCGCTCACGCTCGCGGTGCCGGCCGACGACGTGGCCCCGGTGGTCACGGCGAGCGCGGACGGGACCCTCCGCCTCGTGCGCCCCGCCGACGACGTGGGGGACCTCTCGGCGAGCGCGGCGCCCCAGGCCGTGGGGCCCGAGGATGCCGGCGGCGCCGGCGATGGGGACGTGGACGCGCCCGAGGGCGCTTGAGGAAGGGGGTCGCCATGGGTGCGACGTGGCTGGTGTGTGCCGGCGAGGGGGAGCGTGCCGAGATATGCGCCCTGGTGGGGCGGCTCGTCCCGGGGTGCCAGACGATACGGTCGGGCGACCCCGTGCTCGCGCGCTCGCTGGCGTCGGGCCTCGACCCGGCGCCCTGCGTGGCCGTGGGGGCGGGGCTGCCGGTGGACCCGGTGAACGTGGCGGCCGCCGTGGCCGCCGACGGCCGGGCGCCCCGGGTGGTGCTGGCCGTCCGCGGGGCGTCCGGGTCGCTCGTGAGCCGTGCGGCCAAGGCCGGGGTGACCGAGGTGCTCGACCCGCGTGAGGGGGTGGAGCCGGCCCCTCGGGAGGCAGCAGTGGGAGGGGGTCTCCCAGAGCCGCGGCCGGAGGGGCCGGCAGCGCCCCCTGCGGCCGACGGGCTCGACGAGCCGGACTGCGTGGCGGTGGACACACCCGGGGAGGACGGCGACGCCCGCGGGCGCGTCCGGTCGCTCCCGGCCGGTCACGGGCGCCTCGTCTGCGTGGCGAGCGGGAGGGGCGGCGTGGGCAAGAGCTCCGTCGCGGCCCTCATGGCCCTCGCCTGCGCCCGCTGGGGCCTCAAGGTGGCCCTCGTGGACCTCGACCTCACCTTCGGCAATCTGTTCGGCTACTTCGGGCTGCCGGGTCCCGCCGACCTCACGCCGGTCTCCGACGGTGCGACGGGGGCCGCACTCGACCGCTGCGGGGTGCGCGTGGCCGAGAACCTCGTGCTGTTCGGCCCGTGCGAGCGGCCAGAGTACGCCGAGGCCGTGGCGCCCCGCGCCGCGGAGCTCCTCGGAGCCCTGCGCGACAGGTTCGACCTCGTGGTCGTCGACACGTCGTCGGCCTGGGGCGACGAGGTGGCCGCCGCGGCCCAGGGGGCGGACCGCCTCGTGATCGTGGGCGACGAGCGCGCGGGCGCCATCGGGTCGCTCGCCCGTGCCGCGGCCCTGGCCGTGCGCCTCGGGGTGGCCCGGACGCGCCTGGTGCGGCTCATGAACCGCTGCGACCCGCGCCGCCGTGACGAGGAGTTCATGACCCGGGCGTCCATGGGGCTCGAGGGCGCGCGCTCGTTCAGGGTGCTCGAGGGGTCGCTCGACGTCGCCGAGCTCCTGAGCGCCGGCCACGCGCCCGACCTCGCGGGGCTGGACAACGACTTCTCCACGTCCTGCGCGTCGGTGGCGGCCAAGCTCCTCGCCGACCTCGGGTGCCTGCCCGACTGCGAGGGCGCGCGCAAGGCCCGCGACGCCAAGGTGGTGCGCCGCCGCTCGGTGTTCAGCTTCGCCAAGGCGGCCGGCTGATGGGCCTCCTGGGGCGGGTGCGCTCCCAGGGAGGGGGTGTGCCCGCGGGGGACCCCGAGGGCCCGGTCCGCGAGTCCCTGCGCCGCGACCTCGTCGACCGCCTGGGCCTCGCCGACGTGGCCCGGCTCGTGCGCGAGGAGGAGCCGGCGCGCGCCCGGGAGGAGCTCTCCGTGGCGTGCGACGCGCTGCTCAACGGCGAGGGCTACGGGGGCCTCTCGCCCGAGGCCCGGGGGCGGGTGCGGCGCGAGGTGCTCGACCAGATTCTCGGGCTCGGGCTCCTCCAGCCGCTCATGGACGACCCGTCGGTCACCGAGATCATGGTCAACGGCACGCAGTCGCTCTACTTCGAGCGAGACGGCCGCATCGTCGAGGCGCCCCGCGTGTTCGAGTCGCCCGACCAGATCATGCTCGTGGTCGACCGCATCCTCGCCCCGCTCGGGCGCCGCCTCGACGAGTCGTGCCCCATCGTGAACGCCCGCCTCGCCAACGGCGACCGCGTGAACGCCGTGATCGCGCCCGTGGCGGTGGACGGCCCGGCCGTGACCATCCGGCGCTTCACGGGGCGCATCGGGTCCCTGGACCGGCTCGTGGAGCTGGGGTCGGTGCCGGCCTGGTACGCCACGCTGCTCTCGTGGGCCGTGCGCCTCCGGCAGGACGTGGCCGTGGTGGGCGGCACGGGGTCGGGCAAGACCACGCTCCTGAACGCCCTGTCGCTGGAGATCCCGGCCGGCGAGCGGATCGTCACCATCGAGGACTCCGCGGAGCTCGCCTTCGACCCCAGCCTGCACGTGGTGCGCCTGGAGGCGCGCGGCGCGTCCATCGAGGGCACGGGGGCGGTGACCATCCGCGACCTCGTGACCAACGCCCTGCGCATGAGGCCCGACCGCATCGTCGTGGGGGAGGTTCGTGGGGGCGAGGCCGTCGACATGCTCCAGGCGATGAACACCGGCCACGACGGGTCGCTCACCACCCTGCACGCCGGCAGCGAGCACGAGGCCGTGGTGAGGCTCGTGCTCATGGCCCGCCTCGGCATGGACGTGCCGGCCTCCCTCATAGAGGAGCAGGTGGCGAGCGCGCTCGACCTCGTGGTCATGGGCAAGCGCCTGGCGGGCGGTGCACGGCGGGTCACCTCGGCGAGCGCCGTAGGACGCGCGCCGGGCGGCACCGTGGAGCTGGAGCCCCTGGTGGCCTACGACGAGGTGTCCGACCGGTGGGAGCTGGTGCGCGAGCCGGCCTTCGTGGCCGAGGGCCTCGCGGGCGGCCTCTTGGACGAGGGGGAGGTGGCGGCATGGCGCTCGAGCTTGGGCTGACGGCCGCCGCGGCGTTCGCGGCCGCGGCCTGCGCGATCCCCGGCAGGCGGGGCGTGGGCCCCCGGGCCCGCGTGGGGCGCCTCCTCGCCGCGGTGGGAGGGTCCCGCCCGGTGCGGGCGGCCCTCTCGGCCCCGTGGGTCCCCGCGGGGTTCGGGCTCGCCGTGGGGCGCGTCCTGGCCTCCGGGCGGGTCCGCGGCGCCGACGGCGCCCGGGGCGCGGTCGCCCTCGCGGGGCCTGCCGCCGCGGCGGCCGGTGCGGCGGTGACCCTGGACGCCGCCGGGGCGCTCCTGGGGCTCGCCCTAGGCTGGGGCGCCGTGGCGGCGTGGGGCGCGGCCGAGGGGCGGCGGGCCGCGCAGGAGGAGGCCCGGGCGGTCCCCGACGCGTACCGCTCGCTCGCCAGCGGCCTGGCGTCGGGCCAGACCATGGCCCAGGCCATGACCTACGTGGGCCGCCACGGCCGGGGGACCGTGGGCGAGGCGTTCCTCCGCGGGTCGTTCGAGCTCGACTGCGGGTCGTCCGTGGCCCGGGCGCTGGACGTGGCCGCCTCCGGCGTGGCCGACCCGTCCATGGGGCTCCTGTCGTGCGCGCTGGTCATCTCGCAGCGCACCGGCGCCCCCATGGCGGGGCTCCTCGAGCGCTCCGCGGTGCTCGTGGAGGAGCGCGAGGGCCTCGCGGGCCTGCTCCGCACCAAGACGGCCCAGGTGCGCCTGTCGGCGGCCGTGGTGATGGTGCTGCCCGTGCTGCTCGTCGCGGCCCTCGCCCTGATCTCGCCCGACTTCAGGGCGGGCTGCGCGACGCCCGTCGGCGTCGGGTGCCTGGCCGTGGCCGTGGGCCTGGACCTCTGCGCCCTGGCGGCCATGAGGGCGATCATGGCGCGGGTGGAGCCGTGAGCCCGTGGCCGCCGCTGGCCGCCGCCGCGGCGTTCGGGGCGGCGTGGGCGCTCACGGCGGGAGGGCCGGCCCTGCCGGTGCGCAGGGCCGGGGCGGACCCGCTCGCCCGCGCCGTGCGCCTCGTCGCGGGGCTCGCCCCGGTGCGCCGCATGGGGGAGGCGTCCCGCGCCGCGGCCGAGCGGCAGGCGGCCACCCAGGAGATGCCGGAGCTCTTCGACATCCTCGCCCTGGGGCTCCATGCCGGGCTGTCGTTCGACGGGGCGCTGGCCCTCTACCTCGAGCGGCACGACACGGTGCTGGCCGCGCGGCTCGGGCAGGCGAGGCTCTCGTGGTCGCTCGGCCTCGAGACCCGTGCGGACGCGCTCCGGCGCGTGGCCGACGAGCTGGGGAGCCCGGCGCTGCTCCGCTTCGCCGACGCCGTGGCCGAGGCCCTGGAGTTCGGCGTCCCGCTCGCCGCGACGCTGGAGCGGCAATCGGGGGCCGTGCGCCGCGACCGCCGCCTGCAGGTGGAGGAGGAGATCGAGCGCGTGCCTGTGAAGATGCTGCTCCCGCTGGGGGTCCTGGTGGTCCCGGCCATGTTGCTCGCCGTCCTGGGCCCGCTCATGGCCCAGGCCCTCGGGTCGCTGGGGTGAGCGGGTGCGGTAATAGATGCAAGCCGATTCGTGTGGAAAGGGGTCGACATGGTGAGGGATCTGCTGGTGACGGTGGCGTGCGGGGTCGGGGCGTGGGTGCGCGGGGCCGCGGGGGCGGCCGCCGAGGAGCGCGGCCAGGGGACGACGGAGTACGCCATCCTCGTGGGCGTCCTCGTCCTCATCGCCATCGTCGCGGTCATCGCGTTCAGGGGGAGGGTCGAGGAGCTGTGGAACTCCATCGCCCAAGGCATCAACTCGCTCTGACGGCCGTCCTCGCGGCCCTGATCGCCGGCTGCCTCTGGGTCGCCGCGGCGCCCCGGGTGGACGGCGCGGCGACAGAGGGCGCGGCGACAGAGGGCGCGGCGGGCGAGGCCGGCGGCGGCGCCGGGTCCGGGGGCGTGCCGCAGACGGGAGGGGTGCCCGACGCGGGCTCTTCCGGGACGGCGGAGCCCTCCGTGGCGGCCGCGCTCGAGGCGGCCGACGACGTCCCGTGGGAGAGCGAGGAGGTGCCGTCGGGTCTCGCCGACGCCGCCGGGGACGAGCTCGAGGGGCTCCGCGACCGCGGGTTCTCCCTCGTGCACGGCGGCTACCTCGACCTCCTCGGGAACGTGTGGGGCTGCGTGGCCCAGGGCGCCGACGAGGTGGTGGTCTGCGTGGTGTCCGAGACGGCCGGGGGCACGTCGGTGGTGAGCCGTCTGACGTTGGGGGTGGACCGATGGGAGGGGCTCTGTGGCTGAGCGCGGCGGGCGGCCGCCCCTCGCGGAGGAGCGCGGGCAGTCGACGGTGGAGTACGCCCTCGTGCTCGGGGCGTTCCTGGCCATGGCGGTGGCCCTCGCGGCGCTCTGGCGGTTCCTCGGCCAGGGGGCGGCGGCGGACATCGCCGCCAGGGCGGCGTCCCACGGGCTGGGCGCGGGCACGGTGTCCGCGCTTCAGGACGTCCTGCTCTACTGAGCGGGGCCCCGGGACGGCGCGCGCCCTCGCGGAGGAGCGCGGCCAGTCCACGGTGGAGGCGGCCGTGACGCTGCCCTGCGTCCTGTTCTGCGTGGCCCTGCTCGCCCAGCCCCTCTGCATCCTGTACACCCGCTCGGTCATGGCCTCGGCCGCCTGCGAGGGCGCGCGCCTCCTCGCCACGGCCCCGTCCTCGTCGGAGGACGACGTCCGGGCCTTCGTGCTGCGGCGTCTGGCGGCGGTGCCGGCCGTCGGGATCTTCCACGAGGGGGACTGGGAGGTGGAGCTCTCCGGCGCGCGCACGGCCGAGGTCGCGGTGCGCGTCGAGGGCGCGGTGGCGCCGCTGCCGCTGTTCGGCCCCGTCGTGCGCGCGCTTACGGGAGGGCGTCTCATCGAGGTCTCGGTGGAGGCGAGGGAGCGGGTCCGTCCGTCGTGGTTGGGGGGTTCCTATGCAGATTGGGTCTCGATCTGGTCGTGAGGGCGGCCTGCGGTGGGGCGTCTCCGCCTTCGTGGACGACGAGGGCGGCCACACCTCGGTCGCCGTCGCGTGCGCCCTGCTCGTGAGCCTGGCCCTCGTCTTCTCGCTGGCGCAGGTGCAGTGGGTGGCGGCCCGGTCCGCCGACGCGCAGGCCGTGGCCGACGCCTGCGCGCTGTCAGGGGCGAGGGCCGTGCGCGCCTTCTCCACGGTGGCCCAGGTGGTGGACGCGACCGTGCTCTCCCTGGGCGTCTGCGGGCTCACCGTGCTGGGCGCCGGCATCGTCACCGGCCTCGTCCCGGGCATGGGGGCGGCCGGCGTCTCCATCGCGGACGCCGGGCGCTCCATCCTCCAGGGGCGCAGGGAGCTCGCGTCGTCGGCGTCCGAGGGGCTCAAGGCCCTCGAGGCCGCCCTGCCCGCCGCCGTGGCCTCCAACGGCTGGGCCACGGTGGAGGCCAACGGCGCCGGGTCGGTGCGCTACGCGGGCGTGGCGCTGGCGTTCCCCGCGGAGTCCCGCTCTGTGTGGACGCAGGTGGGCGACGTCGACGACGCCGCGCTGGCCGGGGCCGCGGACGACGCCGCGGGGCTTTCGGACGAGGCCGCCGAGCGCCGCCGGGAGGCCGACGCCGCCCTGGAGGCCGGCTGGCGGGCGGACTGCGTGGACGCCCCGTCGTGCCTCTGGGGGAGGGCCTCCTCGCTCGCGGGGCTGCCGGCCGGCGCGAACCCTCGCCACCTCCATGTGGAGGGGTGGAACTTCGGGGTCCCGCTGCTCCGGGCGCGGGCCTACTACGCGGCCCGCCTCGCCGCGGAGACGCCCGACGGCGACGGTGCGGCCGCCCGGGCCGACTCCGCCCGGCGCCGCGCCTACTACGCCTACGCGCTGGCGGAGGTCCGGTCCGGCGAGTACCGCGAGAACGCCGACGGCACGGTCACGGTGCGGCTGCCCCGCCTCGCCCACGACGCGGCGACCACCCGGGCGAGCGACCTGTTCGACGCCGTCCGCTGGCCCTGCACGTCGGAGGGCGGCTCGCCGAGGCTCCATGCCTTCGACGGGTGCCCCGGCGCCCGGGGGCAGCGCATGGACGATGCCACCGTGGCCCAGGCGGAGGCAGGCGGGTGGCAGGTGTGCCCGGACTGCGACATGGGTCTGGTCTCGCTGTCGCGGGTGGCGTCCGCCTCCACCAACACGTCGAGCGGCTTCGAGCACTACTGGCGCCTGGTCTGCGACGCCGCCGAGGCCTGGGAGCCGGCGAGAAACGCCTGTGCGGAGCTGGACGGACGCCTCCGCGAGGTGGCGGAGGGCGGGGCCGACCTCTTCGAGCGCGCGCTCGCCCAGCTCGCCGTGGCGCGGCCCAGGCTCTGCCCGCCGGGCGCCTACGGCTGCATCGGGGTGGTCGCCGCGGCGGGCTCGGCCGTGCCGTCGGGGCTCGCGGGCCCCTTTGCCGGGGAGGCCTCGCTGCCGGGTCGGGTCGCCATGGCCGCGGCCACGCTCGCCCCCGACGACACAGAGCGGTCCGGGATGCTCAAACGGTTCTTCGACGGGGCGTCGGGGGGTTCGGGAGGGGGTGTGGCAGGCGTGCTCGGCGGGGTCACCGCGCTCTGGGGGCAGCTGATCGAGGGGTACGGCGACGCCTACGGTGCGGTGGCCGACGCCGCCGGGCGGCTCTTCGACGGCCTCGACGCCGTGGGGGCCGGCGGCGTGGCCCGGTGGCTGGGGGACAGGCTCTCGCAGGTCGTGGCCGCGGCCGGGCTCGAGCCGGCGGACCTCCGGCTCCGCAAGCCCGTGCTCTGCCACACCCAGGAGGTGCTCGACAAGGACGGCTCCACCGACGCGGCGCGGATCCGCCAGGGCATCCAGGCGCTGCCGGCCGACGGCACGCCGGCCGAGATGCTCGCGGCCTTCGGGCGCCAGGTGGCGGACGTCGCGGGCGAGACCGAGGTGGACCTCGGCGAGCTCTCGGTCCCGGGGCTCCCGCTCAAGATCCCCGTCAAGGTGCGCCTGTCCACCCTCCTGGGAGGCGCGTCGTGACCGGCCGGGCGGCACGGCTCCTCCGGGAGGAGCGCGGCCAGGCCGTGGTGGAGCTTGCCTGCGTGGTGCCGGTGGTGCTGGCCTGCGCCCTCGTCGCCGTGAACCTGGGCGTCTACATCGAGCGGTGCGCCCGGTTCGACCGCGTGGCCCCCGACATGGTGCTCGCCCACGGCGTCGCGCCGGCCGACGAGCAGGACGCGTCGTCCGCCGTCCGGCAGGTCAGGGAGGCCGTGGAGGAGGCCATGGGCGACCCCGGCCTCGAGGTCGACGTCCGTGTGGAGCGCCTCGACCCCGAGGAGGACGGCCTCCTGCCCGCGCTCTCGCCGGGGCGCGTGCGCTTCGTGTGCTCCATGGGGTTCCGGCCCCGGCCGTCGACGTTCTCCGTGGCCGGGGCCGCCTGGACCGCGCCGGCGCTGCTTGTCCACGAGCGCTCCCTGGTGGTGGACATCGGGACGCTCGCGGGAGGTGTCTGACGTGGTGCCGGCCGAGGTGCGCGTGCGTGGCCCGGGAGGGGAGCGGTCGCTCGACGCCCTCGTCGTGGGCGGCTTCCGGGAGCGGCTCGTCGGGCTCATGGGGGACTTCCCTCCGGGTGTGTGTCCGGTGCTGGCGTTCCTCGCGTGCCGGTCGCTCCACACGGCGGGCATGGGGAGCCCAGTGGACATGGCGTTCGTGGGGCCGGACGGCACCGTGGCCCTGTCGAGGAGGGCCGTGCCCCCGTGGCGGGCGGTGTCGTGCCCCGGGGCCGCCTGGGCGCTGGAGCGGGTCGCGGCGGACGCCCCGTGGCCCGGGGAGGGTGACGGCGTGAGTCTGTGCGTTCAAACGGGCCGGGAGGCCCCGAGAGATAGGAGAGGGTCATGAACATGACGGTGGTCGAGGGCGGTTGCGCCCAGGGACAGGGGCACTGCCATGGCGGGGGCGCCCACGGGTGCGGCGTGCCGGGCGTCAAGGTGTGCCCGCAGTGCGGCGCCGCCGCCTTCGAGGACATGGACGTGTGCTACGGGTGCCTCCACCGCTTCGGCGCGGCGGTGCCTGCGGCGGGGATGCCGTACCCGCCGGCCGAGACGGCCGCGTACGGCGCGGGGCTCGACCTGCGGTGGGCCGTGGAGGGACCGCTGGCCGGGCTCCCCGCCGAGTGGGACGGCCCGCTCTACGACGACTTCGACCCGGCCGACGCCGAGGTGGACGAGGCCGACGAGACGGGCGACCTGTCCGAGGTCGCGCGCAGCCCGCGCTGGGGCCTGGTGATGGAGTGGCGCGGCATGAGGGCGCCCGTGGCGCTCCCGGTCGGCGGCCTCTCCATCGGCCGGGCGTCCGACAACGACGTGGTGCTCAAGGACGCCTCGGTGTCGCGCCGCCACGTGGTCGTGGCGCCCGACGAGGGCATGGTGCTCGTCCACGACGCGGGGGCCACACACCCCGCCACGCTGGACGGGGAGGAGGTCGTGGACTCCATGCCGTGGCTGCCGGGAAGCGTGCTCGAGATATGTGGCGCGAGGTTTTCGCTCGAGCTGCTTGACCCCAGGAGGTGACGTGTTATAGTTATCGGGCGCTTGAGGCGCTTTTGGCTGGGTAGCTCAGTTGGTAGAGCAGCGGACTGAAAATCCGCGTGTCAGGGGTTCGACTCCCTTCCCCGCCACCACATGTTCGCGGGCAGTCGGTCTCACCGGCTGCCCGCTTTTTCGTCCGCGACAAGGCATCCGGTCGGCTTGGCCGGAAGGGCACCACGGTGGTGCAGGTTTCGGCCTTATCGGCCTTTCCCTGCACCACGGTGGCGCGATCCGGGAAAGTTGCACCATCCTGACGCGATTGAAAGGTCTTTCCCGGCCTGGGAATGATAGCGTGGAGAACGTCGACGTACGCGCCCTGCAAGGAGGATCTGCCGGTGGATCACGCGATGCTGCACGGGGTCAACCTCGCCGGTTGGCTGGTGCTCGAGCCCTGGGTAACCCCGTCCCTGTTCGCCTCGTCGGGGGCCTTCGACGAGAAGGGCCTCGAGGCCGCCCTCGGGCACGACCGCTATGTGGAGGTCGTGGCCGGCCACCGCTCCACCTTCATCGGCGAGCGCGACTTCCGCCAGATCGCCGACCGCGGCTACAACGCCGTGCGCATCCCCGTGCCCTGGACGGTCTTCGGCAAGGACGGCCCCATGCCCGGTGTGGACGAGGGCTGCATCGAGTACGTGGACCGCGCCTTCACCTGGGCCGAGGCCGCCGGCCTGCAGGTGCTGCTCGTGCTCGCCGCCATGCCCGGCGGGGACGACGACCCCGAGGCCCTGAGCAACGTCATCGCCATGGGCTCCACCCTGCGCGACCCGGTCATCGAGGTCGTGGCCCGCCTCGCCGAGCGCTACGCCGAGCGCGACTGCCTCATCGGCATCGAGCCCCTCGACGAGCCCGTGGCCCAGCGCCGCCGCGGCCTCTCGGTCACGCCCGGCGTGCCCATGCACATGCTCCGCAACTTCTACCGCGACTGCTACGAGGCCGTGCGCGACCGCGCCGGCGACCATCCCGTGGTGGTGTTCTCCTGCGCCGGCCGCCCCGACATGTGGAACCTCTTCATGGCCCAGTCCCGCTACCGCAACGTGTGGCTGGACCTGCACCTCTACCACTACAACGACGTCGTGGACGCCTCCGGCCCCTCCGGCACGCGCCGCCTGGTGGAGCGCTCCTCCGACGCCATCGCCCGCGCCCGCCGCAGCCGCCTGCCCGTGGTGGTGGGGGAGTGGTCGAGCTCCCTGCCCGTGGGTGCCGGCACCCCCACGCCCGAGGGCCTCAAGGCCATGGAGCGCGTCTACGCCGCGGCCCAGATCCAGGCGTTCCGCGACTCCTCCGGCTGGTTCTTCCAGACGTGGAAGACCGAGAACAAGCTCTCGGCCTGGGACGCCCGCGTGGCCCTCTCCTCCTTCGAGCGCGGGATGTTCGACTGATGCCCCAGGACGACCCCCGGCCCTCCGGCGCCGGCATGCTCTCGCTGGTGGGCACCCCCATCGGCAACCTGGGCGACCTCTCCGGCCGCGTGCGCGACACCCTCGCCGCGGCCGACGTCGTGCTCTGCGAGGACACCCGCGTCACCGGCCGGCTCCTCTCGGCCATGGGGCTGCGCCGTCCCCTGGAGCGCTGCGACGAGAACGTCATCGCCTCCCGCGTGCCCGCCGTCCTGGAGCGCCTCTCCTCCGGCCAGCGTGTGGCCTTTGCCTCCGACGCCGGCATGCCCGCGGTGAGCGACCCGGGCCGCAGGCTCGTGGACGCCGCGCTCGACGCCGGCCTCCCCGTGGAGGTCGTCCCCGGCCCCAGCGCCGTGACCTGCGCCGTCGCGGCCTCGGGCCTCGACTGCTCCCACTTCTTCTTCGAGGGGTTCCTGCCGAGGAAGGCCGGCGCCCGCCGCGAGCGCCTCGACCTCCTCGCCCGCGTGCCCGGCGCCGTGGTGCTCTACGAGTCGCCCCATCGCGTCGCCGCCACCCTCGCGGCCGTGGCCGAGGCCATGCCGGGGCGCCGCGTCGCCCTTGTCCGCGAGCTCACCAAGCTCCACGAGGAGTGCCTGCGCGGCACGGCCGCCGAGCTTTCCGCCGCCGTCGCCGAGGCGGAGGCCCAGGGGCGCCCCGTGCGCGGCGAGTGCGTGGTCGTTGTCGAGTCCCCCGGCGCCGACGCCCCGGCCCCCGAGGCCGAGGCGGCGCCCGAGCCCCGGGCCCTGGCCTCGGGGCTCCTCGCCCAGGGTATGTCGCCCTCGGCCGCCGCCAAGGAGGTCGCGCGCCGCTGCGGCCTGGCCCGATCGGCTGCCTACGACCTCGTGGTGTCCCTCAAGGCCTAGGCGCCGCGCCCGCCGGTCCTATCGGGCTACAATGGCCCGAGGAAACAAGCTTAGGACCCCACCGAGAACGGACGCGCCCCATGGACACCGTGCAGCCCTCGTACTACATCACCACCCCCATCTACTACGTCAACGCGGCCCCGCACCTGGGGACCTCCTACACCTCGGTGCTGGCCGACGTCCAGGCGCGCCTGCGTCGCGCCACCGGCCACAACGTGATGTTCCTCACGGGCACCGACGAGCACGGCGAGAAGGTCGCCGAGGCCGCCGCCGAGCACGGCATGACCCCGCAGGAGTGGTGCGACTCCCTCGTGCCCGCCTTCAAGGAGCTCCTCCAGCTGCTCGACGTCACCAACGACGACTTCATCCGCACCACCGAGCCCCGCCACGCCGAGGCCGTCCGGCGCCTCATGTCGACCATCAAGGACAACGGCTACATCTACAAGGGCTCCTACGACGGCTGGTACTGCGTGCCCGAGGAGACCTACTTCACCGACACCCAGGTCCGCCACGCCGACGAGGAGCGCGGGACCGAGGGCGAGCACCTCTGCCCCGACTGCGGCAGACCCCTCCAGCGCGTGCAGGAGGAGAGCTGGTTCTTCAAGCTCAGCGCCTTCCAGGACCGCCTGCTCGAGCTCTACCGCGACAACCCGCACTTCGTGGAGCCCGAGATCCGCCGCAACGAGGTCGTGAGCTTCGTGGAGGGCGGCCTCAAGGACCTCTCCATCAGCCGTACGAGCTTCGACTGGGGCATCGAGCTGCCCTTCGATGACGGCCACGTCACCTACGTCTGGTTCGACGCCCTCATCAACTACCTCACCGCCGTGGGCTACGGCGCCGACGAGGGGGAGTTCGCCTACCGCTGGCCCGCCCAGGCGCACCTCGTGGGCAAGGACATCATCCGCTTCCATTGCGTGATCTGGCCCGCCATGCTCATGGCCGCGGGGCTCCCGGTGCCCGAGGAGGTCTTCGCCCACGGCTTCCTGACCGTCAAGAACGAGGAGACCGGCGCCACCGAGAAGATGTCCAAGAGCCGCGGCAACGTCGTCTCGCCCGCCACCGTGGTGGACCTGCTCGGCGTGGACGGCTACCGCTACTACTTCATGACCGACGTCAAGCCCGGCACCGACGGCGGCATCTCCTGGGGCCGCATGGAGCAGGTCTACAACACCGACCTCGCCAACTCCTGGGGCAACCTCGTGAGCCGCACGCTCAACATGAGCGCCAAGTACTTCGACGGGAGGACCCCCGCCATGCCTGAGGGCTGGGACACCGTCGAGAGCCCGCTCTCCCAGGTGGCCTCCGGACTCGTGGACCGCTACCTCGAGGCCATGTACCGCTTCGCCTACGACGAGGGCGCCGCGGCCGTCATGGAGCTCGTCCACGCGGCCAACCACTACATCGAGGACATGGAGCCCTGGAGCCTGGCCAAGGACCCGGCACGCGCCGACGAGCTGGCCTTCGTCATCGGCTCGCTCGTGGAGGCCATCCGCGTCTCGGCCCACCTGCTCGCCCCGCTCATGCCCACCACCTCCGCCGAGGTGCTGCGCCGCCTGTCCGCCGGGGACGAGGTGGGCACCCGCGACCTCAAGGCCGTCTGCGCCTGGGGCGGCTTCGCCCAGGGCGCCCCGGTGACCAAGGGCGACGCGCTGTTCCCGCGCCTCGTGGCCGAGGGCGCCGCCCAGAAGGGCGACAAGGCCAAGGCCGCCAAGGGGGGCAAGTGAGCTTCTCGCCCCTGGCAAGCCCCGGCGCCACCCGCGCGGTGCTCGAGGCCCACGGCCTGGCCACCAAGCACCGCTTGGGCCAGAACTTCCTGGTGAACGACCACGTCATCGGCAGGATCCTCGACCTTGCCGAGCCCTCCCCCGACGACCTGGTCTTCGAGGTGGGTCCGGGCATCGGCACGCTCACCTGCGCGCTGCTGCCCCGGGCGGGGGCCGTGGTGGCCGTGGAGGCCGACCGCTCCCTCGCCCCGGTGCTCCGGGCCACGTGCGCCGCCTGGCGCGACAGCTTCGCCCTCGTGCTCGGGGACGCCCTCCGGGTGGGGGCCGACGACCTCCGCCGCGCCGCCGCCTCCCTCGGCCTGGCCGGCGTGCCCACGGACCCCACCATGCTCGTGGCCAACCTGCCCTACCAGGTGGCGGCCACGGTGATCCTGGACACCCTGCAGCAGATGCCCTCCGTGGGGCGCTGCGTGTGCATGGTGCAGAAGGAGGTGGCCGACCGCATCTCGGCCGTGCCGGGCACGAAGGCCTACGGCGCCTACACCGTCAAGCTGGGGCTCTACGCGGAGGTCACCGGGCGCTTCGAGGTGGGCCCAGCCAACTTCATGCCTCCCCCGCACGTGGACTCCTCCGTGGTGCGCCTGGACCGCGTGCGGCCCTGCGACCCCGCCACGGGCGAGCCGCTCACGGACGCCCAGCGCGCCCTCTGCGCCGGGGTGGTGGACGCCGCCTTCGCCCAGCGCCGCAAGACCATCCGCAACTCCATGGGCGCCCGCGGCTTCGACAAGGACGCCGTCGACGCGGCCCTCGCCGCCGTCGGGATCCCGGGCACCCGCCGTGCCGAGACCCTCTCCGTGGCCGACTTCGTCGGCCTGGCCCTCGCCCTCGAGGAGGCTTCATGAGCGCCATAGACGACCTGCTCGACGACGGCGAGCTCTTCCGCGACCAGAAGGGGCGCCCGCGCCCATGGCCGCGCCCCCTCGCGCCCCTGGCCGACACCCACGGCCACCTCACGGTCTTCCGCGGCCACGACCCGGCCCGCGCCGTGGCCCGCGCCGCCCTGGCCGGCGTGCGCCTCCTCGTGGTGCCGGCCGACCCCACCGAGGACGCCACGGACGCCCGGGCGTTCCTCCGCTCCCTCGACGGGTGGGTGGAGGGCGCGCGCTCCCTGCTCGCCGCGGCCGCAGCGGAGGGGCCCGCGCCGCCGGCGTTTCCCGGCGTCCCCGACCTCTGCGACAACGTGCGCGTGGTTGCCGGCATCCACCCCTACGGTGCCGCCTGGGCAGACGACGCGGCCATGGCGAGCCTCTCGGAGCTCCTGGCCGACCCCCGCTGCGCGGGCGTGGGCGAGATAGGCCTCGACTTCACCTGCGACGTGCCCGTGGACGTGCAGCGGGACGTCTTCTGCCGCCAGCTGCGGCTGGCCCGCGAGCTCGCCGTGCCCTGCGAGCTGCACATCCGGGACGACCGCGACGACCCGGAGGCCGCCGCCCACGCCATGGCGCTCGAGGTCCTCGACGAGGTGGGGGTGCCCGAGGCCGGGGTGGACCTCCACTGCTACACGGGCGACCCGGCCGTGATGCGCCCCTTCGTGGAGCGCGGCTGCCTCGTGGCCTTCGGCGGCGCCGTCACCTTCAGGCGCTCCGACGAGATCCGCGACGCCGCCTGCGCCTGCCCCCTCGGGCAGATGCTCACCGAGACCGACTCCCCCTACATGGCGCCGGTGCCCCTGCGCGGCCTGGAGTGCGAGCCGGCCATGGTGTGCCTCACGGCCCGCTGCCTCGCCGACGTTCGCGCCGAGCGCGGCGTCTCCGACCCGGGCGAGACCTACGCGGCGCTCTGGGAGAACGCCTCCCGGCTCTTTCCCCGCTGACCGTCCCTCCCTTTTCCGCTAGAATCCACACCACCCCCTCCCACCTGCCGAGGGGGTGGTGTGCATGGACGTCTCCGCAGGCCTCGCGGGCGCGGCCGAACTGGCCCGGGACCTGCTCTGGCCCGCCCGCTGCGCCGGGTGCGACGGTCCGGGCAACCTGCTCTGCGACCGCTGCAGGCACCGCCTCCCCTGGATAGACCAGCGCCGCTGCTGCCCCGTGTGCGGGGCGCCGGGCGGCTGGCTCGTGTGCACCGAGTGCGACGGCCCCTGGGAGACCGAGGCCTGCGTGGCCGCCCTCTCCCTCGAGGGCCCGGCGGCCCGCCTCGTCAAGGTCTACAAGGACGGCCACGAGCGCCGGCTCGCCCCGGTGCTGGCCGCCGCGTGCGCCTGCGCGCTCGACGAGGCCTCGGCCTGGGACCGCGGCCGCGTGGACCCGGGCTCGCTGGACGCCCTGTGCTTCGTGCCCTCCACGGCCGAGGCGTTCCGGCGCCGCGGGTTCGACCCCATGGCCGACGTCGCGGCGTGCCTCTCCGCCATGGAGGGCGTCCCGCTGGCCGACGCGCTCTTCCGCGGCCGCGCCGCCGACCAGCGCTCGCTGGGGAGGGGGGAGCGGGCCGCCAACGTGGCCGGGACCTTCTCGTGCGCCCAGGACGTGTCCGGCTGCCGCCTGCTCCTCGTGGACGACGTGGTCACCACCGGCGCCTCGGTGCGTGAGGCGGCCCGGGCCCTGCTCGCCGCCGGCGCCGCGGGTGTGTGGGCCGTTTCCGTGGCCCGCACGTGGTGATTATCAGACAGCGCTCAGCTGATGGTATAGTTCCTAACGTCTTTGCCGGGTCTGTGGTTGCGGGCGCCACCCACAGGGCGCCCTAGTCCATGGCAGACGAGGCCAAAGGGATCCACGTAAGCCGCCGCGTGCGCGCGGCGGCGATCACGGCTCGTCCTAGAAGTAAGCCGCACCTCCCGTCAACCGTCTGCGGGGCCCCATGGCCCCCCGGGGGAGAGGGTGGGTAGTGAAGGCGCCGCGGCGCCCGAGCGAGAGCCCCCGTGCGCGAGTGTGGGGTCGAAGACCAGGTCAGCCGGCAGAGACGGCCCGGGGCCCACGACCCGGGTACTTGACAACGACAGGAGGAGCCCATGTCCCCCGCCCGATCCAAGGCCCTTGGGGCCGTCCTCGCCCTCGTGTTGGCGGCCCCCCTCGGCGGATGCCAGGCGCCGGTCACCACAACCGTGGACGAGGCCCAGGCCCTGCGCAGCGCCCAGGCCCAGGCCCAGGTGTCGGTCGCGCCCCCCGTCATCCAGCGGGACGGGGTGCTGAGGGTGGCGGTGCTCTCCAGCGCCGGCACGCCCCATGTCATGGAGGCCGCGGACGGCACGATCCAGGGCATCGACGTCGACGTGGCCGCGGCCCTCGCCCAGCAGATGGGCCTCTCCCTCGACCTCGTGTGCGTCCCCTCCGTCGAGGACGCCTCGGCCCAAGGGGTCGACGTGGTGCTGGGGGTGGGCGCCCAGGACGGCACCGGCCTGTCGGTGGTCTCCAGCTACATGGAGGAGGCCGTGGGGGTCTTCGTGGGCGAAGACCAGGGCCCCTTCGACGCCCAGGACGTCCTCGGCCGGGGGGTGGCCGTGGTCCAGGGGTCCCCGGCCCAGATCGCCCTGGCCTCCGTCGACCTCCTCGCGACGGCGGGGCGCCCCTACGACGACATCGACTCGGCCTTCGAGGCCCTGGAGCGGGGCGAGGTGGCCTGTGTGGCGTGCTCGGCCTACGAGGGGGCCTACGTGGCCCTCGAGCACCCCGCCGTCGACCTCCTCGGCACCGTCGACGTGCCGCGGTCCGTGGGGGCGGGCGTCGACCCGTCCAACGGCTCCCTGGTTGCCGCGGTCCAGGAGGCCCTCGACGCGGTGGGGTCCAACGGCGTCCTCAGCGTCATCCGAAGCCGGTGGGTGGGCGACCTGCCCGTCCTCGGCGCCGACTCCCTCATCGAGCTCGCGTCGTCCGGCGGCCTTGCCGACGCCTCGGGCCCCATGGCGGACCCGGGCTCCGACGGCGCCTCCTCGGTGCCGTCCCCGGGGTCGGGCGACGGGTCCTCGGCCGGCTCCAACGCCGTCACGTCCATCGGCTGACCCTTCGCCGCCCCACCGGCCCCGTCGGCCGTGTTCTTCTACTGTCGACGATGTTTTCACGGGAGTTTCAGAAGTAAGCGGGTATAGGAACCTCAGCAACACGGCGGCCCGGCCGCCAAGACCCTGGCAACCTACGAGAAGGGATCCACCATGGCAATCACCGTCTATGGACGCAAGATCCAGGTCACCGACGCCCTGCGTGACCACGCCGAGCAGAAGGTCGGCGACGCCCTCAAGGTCTTCGACATCAAGCCCCTCACCGCCGACGTCGCCCTGCGCGTGGAGCACTACAAGAGCGGCATCAACGAGCACATCTGCGAGGTCACCGTGCGCGTGCGCGGCACAGTCATCCGCGTCTCCAGCGCCGGCGACGACATGTACGCCGCCATCGACGAGGCCGCCCGCATGGTCACGCGCCGCATGCGCAAGTACAAGACCAAGGTCGTGGAGCGCCGCCAGCGCGCCGGCCGCGCGGAGGGCATGGAGACCGTCCGGGCCGACACCGCTTTGGAGGCGGAGGTGCTCGGCGACGAGGCCGAGGCCGACGAGGAGCTCGTGCGCACCAAGTACATCGAGTACACCAAGCTCACCGAGGAGGACGCCCTCGTCCAGGCAGACCTCCTGGGCCACGACTTCTTCGTCTTCCGCGACATGGTCACCGGCAACGTCCATGTGATCTACCACCGCAGGAACGGCGGCTACGGCATCCTCAAGCCCGAGGACGAGCGGGAGGGCTGAGTCCCCTCGCCATCATCGGCGGCACCGGCGGGCGCCGACCCCACGAGGGGCCGGCGCCCGCATCCGTGTGGGGTCTTCGGCCACCGTCGCCCCGGCGGCGCCCAACGGGTAAAATCAAACGCTGTATGCCTATGAACGGGAGGGCCCTGTGACCACCGACAACGCTGATACCGCCCCCACCAAGGGACAGGCCAAGGCCGAGGAGCGCGCCAGGAGGGAGGCGGAGCGCCAGGCCCGCAAGGAGGCCGACACCCAGGCCGCCGAGCTCCGGGAGGCCGAGGAGCGCGCCCGCGAGGAGCACGTGCGCCGCTTCCGCAGCAGCCGCAACAACGTACACATCATCGTCGACTCGTGCGGCGACTTCGACCCGGCCATCGCCCAGGCCCTCAACGTCGAGGTGATCGGGTTCCCCTACGTGGTGGACGGCGAGGAGCGCACCGACGACCTGTTCCAGTCGGTGACGGCCAAGGAGTTCTACGACTCCATGCGCCGCGGCACCTACCCCACCACGAGCGCCGTGACCCCCGGCCACTACTACGAGGTCTTCAAGCGCGCCGCCGAGCAGGGCAAGCCCACCATCTACCTTGGGTTCACCGAGGCCCTCTCGTCGTCGGTGCGGGCCGCCGAGGAGGCCGCCCAGATGGTGCGCGACGAGTACCCGGGCTTCCGGCTGGCCGTCGTGGACAACCGCTGCCCCTCGGCCGCGGCCCAGCTGCTGGCCATCGAGGCCGTGCACCAGGCCAACCTCGGCGCCTCCTTCGACGACCTCGTGGCCTGGGTGGAGGAGGCCCGCAACTTCATCCACGGCTTCTTCACCCTCGACAGCTTCGACGCCCTGGCCCGCGGCGGCCGCATCCCCGCGTCGGCCGCGAGCCTCGGCGGCAAGCTCGACATCAAGCCGGAGCTCTCCTACGACCCGTCGGGCGCCCTCACCTTCAAGCGCATGTGCCGCGGCCGCAAGAAGGCCATCCGCGCCATCGTGGAGGACTTCCGCGACGCGAGCGACGGCGAGCGCTCCATGCCCGTGGGCATCGTCACCGCCGACGCCGAGAAGGACGGCGACTGGCTCGAGGGGCTGCTGCGCAAGGAGAAGGGCTGCGAGGACATGATCGTGGTGCGCAGCTCGGTCTCGCCGGTCATCGGCAGCCATGTGGGCCCGGGCATGGTGGCCCTCGTCTTCTGGGGCCGCGACCGCCGTGAGCACGGGTCGCTCTCGGAGCGCATCGCCTCCAAGGTGGGCGGCCGGCGCACCAAGGACCGCTGAGCCCGACCGGCCCCGCCGCCTTCGAGGGGGCGGGGCCCGATTTCCAAGAGAGGTACTGGATGAGAAAGATCGAACGCATCGGCTTCGTGGGCTGCGGCATCATGGGTGCCCCCATCGCCCGGCACCTCCTCGAGGCCGGCTTCGCCGTGACCGTGTGCACCCGCACCCCCGAGAAGGCCCGGCCCCTCCTGGACGCCGGCGCCCGGTGGGCCCCCACCCCCGCGGCCGCCTGCGAGGGCGCCCAGGCGGTCTTCACCATGGTGGGCATGCCGGAGGACGTCGAGGAGGTGTACCTGGGCCGCGACGGCCTCCTGGCCGCCGCCGAGCCGGGCACGTTCCTCGTGGACCTCACCACGTCGCGCCCGGAGCTCGCACGGGAGCTCTCCGAGGCCGCCGCGGCCATGGACGTCACGGCCTTCGACTGCCCGGTCACCGGGGGCCAGGAGGGGGCCGAGGCGGGCACCCTCACCCTCATCGCCGGCGCCACCGAGGCCCAGGCGGCCCCGCTGCTGGGCGCCCTGGAGGCCTTCTCCAACCGCATCTTCTGGTTCGGCCGCCCCGGTGCCGGCCAGGCCGCCAAGCTGTGCAACCAGGTCTCGCTGGCGGGCGCCATGGTCGGCGCCTGCGAGGCCGTGGCGTTCGCCCGCGCCCAGGGCCTGCCCGTGGGGGAGGTTTGCGAGATGGTGGGCTCCGGCATGGGCGCCACCCGCGCCCTCGGGGCCTTCGCCGCCAAGATGGAGGAGGGCGACTGGAAGCCCGGGTTCAAGGTGTGCCACATGGCCAAGGACCTCGGCCTGGCCGTCGAGGCCGCCGACGACGAGGGGCTTGCGCTCCCCGGTGCCGAGACCGTGCGCGCCCTGTACCGCGCCCTGGAGGGCATGGGCGGGGCCGACCTCGGCACCCAGGCCCTCGAGGTGCTCTACGAGGAGGAAGCCGACGCCGCGGCGGCGGGCCTCGACTGGTCCCACGCGGCCCTGGACGACGAGGGCGACGGCGACGGTTGCTGCGGCGGCCACCACCACGGCGACGGCCACGACGGCTGCTGCGGCCATCACCACCACGGCCACGACGGCTGCGGCTGCTCCGGGGAGGGCCATGGGCACTGACGGCTTCGCCATGGCGGTGGTGGGCCTCATGCTCGCCATCTTCGGCATCGTGCTGGGCTTCGGGATCGGCAGCCGCCTCGCCGAGGACGTGACCGACCGCAAGACCTACTGGAAGTACAACGCCGTCGCCTACGCCGCCGGCATCCTCGTCTCGGCCCTCGTCTGGGCCACGGGCTGGTCGGTGCTCGCCTTCGGCACCGTCGGCTGCCTGGGCGGCGTGATCGCCGGCCTCAAGATGGGCTACGGCGAGGCCGTGGGCCCGTGGGTCACCCACGACCGCTTCCTGGGACTCAACACCAGGAAGGGCCGGCACCCCCGGCCCAAGAGGACCGCCTCCACCGGCACCGGTTGGGCCAGGCGCAGGCCCGAGGGTGAGGGGGAGTCCGACGAGCCCGAGCTCATGTCGGTCTCCGATCCCGAGAAGCGCCGCTGACAGATCGCGGGCGCCGGAACCGCGGCGCCCAGAAAGGAGGGCCTACCCATGGCCGACAACGACATCGAGAAGCTCATCGAGGACCTCTCCGCCCCCGGCAGGCGCGCCCGCCAGGACGCCGCCCACGCGGTGGCCGCCCTCGCGGCGGAGGACCCCGCGGCCGTGGCGCCCCACGTCGAGGAGCTCTGCGACGCCCTCGAGCGCCCCGAGGCCCAGACCCGCTGGGAGGTGCTCTCTGCCCTGACCTCGCTCGCCGCGGTGGACAAGGAGGCCTGCGCCGCCGCCGTGGAGAGCGCCGAGGCGTCGCTCTTCGACGAGGACTCCTCCATGGTGCGCCTCGCCGCCTTCCGCCTCATCGTCCAGGCCGGCCTCGGGGGCGCCGAGGAGGCCGAGCGCGTGTGGCCCGTCCTCGACGAGGCGGTCCAGTGCTTCCACGGCGACCCGGAGTACCGCGACATGCTCGTGGCCCTCGTGTCGTTCGCCCAGGGCCCGGCGCCCAAGGACGTCCGCGACGCCCTCGCCGAGCGCGTCTCGTTCGACGCCGAGAAGTCCACGCTGCCCTACATCAAGGCCTACTCCCAGGAGATCGTCGAGGCCGCCAAGGCCGACCGCTGACGGTCCCGCGGAGCAGAGAGAGGAGAGTCCCGTGACCCACGACGTCACCCTCATCCCCGGGGACGGCATCGGCCCCGAGATCGCCGCGGCCATGGAGGAGGTCGTCGCCGCCACCGGCGTCGACGTCCGCTGGAGGCGCGAGCGCGCGGGGGCCCAGGTCTACGAGGAGTGCGGCACGCCGCTGCCCGACTCGGTGCTCGAGGCCGTCGCCGAGACGAAGGTCGCCATCAAGGGCCCCACCGCCACCCCGGTGGGCTCCGGGTTCCGCTCCATCAACGTGGCCCTGCGCCGCGCGTTCGACCTCTACGCCTGCGTGCGGCCGTGCCTCTCCATGCCCGGGGACGGCAGCCGCTACCGCGACGTGGACCTCGTGGTGGTGCGCGAGAACACCGAGGACCTCTACGCCGGCGTGGAGTTCGAGGCCGGCACCCCCGAGGCGGGGCACATCATCGCCTCGGTGAACGAGCGCACGCCCGGAGCCATCAGACCCTCCTCGGCCATCTCGGTCAAGCCCATCTCGCCCGAGGGCTCCGAGCGCATCGTGCGCTACGCCTTCGAGTACGCGCGCAGCCGCGGCCGCAGGAGGGTGTGCTGCGTGCACAAGGCCAACATCATGAAGGCCACCGACGGCCTGTTCATGCACGTGGCCGAGCGCGTGGCCGAGGACTACCCCGACATCGCCTTCGAGTGCCGCATCGTGGACGCCTGCTGCATGGGCCTCGTGTGCGATCCGGCGGACTTCGACGTCCTCGTGCTGCCCAACCTCTACGGCGACATCGTGAGCGACCTCTGCGCCGGCCTCATCGGCGGCCTGGGGCTCGCCCCCGGCGCCAACATCGGCAGCGAGTGCGCCATCTTCGAGGCCACCCACGGCTCGGCGCCCGACATCGCCGGCAAGGACATGGCCAACCCCACGGCCCTGATCCTCTCGGCGGCCATGATGCTCGACCACCTGGGGGAGCCCGGCGCCGCCGACGCCGTGCGCGACGCCGTGCGCGAGGTGCTGGCGGAGGGAACGAGCGTCACGGCCGACATCCGCCGTGCCCTCACCGGCTCCGCCGAGGGGGCCGTGGGATGCGCCGCGTACGGCCACGCCGTGGCGGAGGCCGTCAGGTCGCGTGTGTAGGGTTGTGGTTCCCCCTCGCATTTAAAGGGAGTTTTTGGTTTCCTATACAGAACCTGTCAAAATCATCGCATTGCATCGATGCAAGTGACCGAGGAGAAGGGATTCGTCTCATGGCAGACGAGAAGAAGAAGGACGCCCTGCCGCCCCTGGGCGACGACAAGGGGGGCAAGGCCAAGGCCCCCAAGGCCCCCAAGAAGCCGGCCGAGAAGCGCTTCACCGTGCCGGTGTTCGCGGTCTGCGTCGTCGCGGCGGCCGTGATCGGCGTGCTCGTGGGCAAGTTCCTGCTCGGCGGCCTCGTCGGCGGCGCCGTGACGGGCAAGACCACGCTCTCCGAGGGCGAGCTCGACAGCACCGTGGGCTCCTACGTCTACCAGGGCCAGACCCACGCCATCACCGCGCGCCAGGCCCTCGAGGCCGCCACGGGCGTGGACGCCGCCAAGCAGGACGACGGCACCTACACCATGCCCTCCGCCGACAACGTGCTCGACTACGCCCGCAACCAGGTGCTCGCCGTGGCCGTCAAGGCCGAGGGCATCGAGGTCTCCGACGAGGACATGGCCACCTACGCCAAGGACACCCTGGGCACCGACGACTACGCCAGCCTCGCCTCCACCTACGGCATGAGCGAGGACGAGGTCAAGGAGGTCGTGCGCCAGTCCGCCGGCGTCAAGCGCCTTTACGACAAGGTCGTGGGCTCCGACGACTCCGCCCAGGCCCCCGAGACCCCGGCCGAGCCCGCCGAGGGCTCCGAGGACGCCGCCACCGCTGACTACGGCAAGTACATCGTGGGCTTGCTCGGCGACGAGTGGGATGCCGACAAGGGCACCTGGGCCCGCGAGGACGGCCCGTACTACGCGGCCCTCAAGGACCAGAGCTTCTCGGCCGACTCCGCCACCTACGACCAGGCCATGACGGCGTATTATGTGGCCTACCAGCAGTATTCGCAGCAGGCCAGCAGCCAGTCGGCCACGTGGAGCCAGTACGTGAACGGCCTGCTCGCCAACGCCTCGATCTCCATCGGGGAGCTGGTGTCGTAAGGCCGCGCCTCCGATTGGCTGACCCATGGACATCCTGGTGAGCAACTGTCTTCTTGGCGCCCCCTGTCGCTACGACGGGGGCGCCAAGCCCGTTGACGGGGTCATCGGGCTCTGCTCGCGGCCGGGCGTCACCGCGCACCCGGTGTGCCCGGAGTGCGCCGGGGGCCTGCCCGTCCCGCGCCCGCCGGCCGAGATCCGCGACGGCCGCGTGTACCTGGAGTCGGGTCGGGACGTCACCGAGGAGTTCGAGGCCGGCGCCCGGGCCACGCTGGAGACGGCGCGGCGCGTGCGGCCGGCCTTCTGCGTGCTCAAGGCCAAGAGCCCCAGCTGCGGCCGGGGACGCGTCTACGACGGCACGTTTTCCGGCAACCTTGTGGCAGGCGACGGCATCGCCTGCGACCTGCTCGTGAAGGAGGGGTTTTTCGTGACAGACGAGAGGACGGTCGAGCGCTGCCATCCCACCATGGAGCATCCCGTGGCCATCTGCCTGGGCAGCGGCCTGGGGTCGGTGGCGAGGCTCGTGAAGCCGGTGCGCCGCATCCCGTACGCCGACATCGACGGCTTTCCCGCGGGGGCGCGCCCCGTGGCAGGCCACAGCTTCGAGGCCACCGTGGGCACGCTCGACGGCGTGCCGGTGGTGGTCTACCCGGGCCGCGTGCACCTGTACCAGGGCTACTCCGTGCGCGAGGTGACGAGCCTCGTGCGCCATGCGCACCACCTGGGCTGCCGCGACATCGTGTTCGCCGCGGCGGCCGGCGCCATCGACGGCCAGGCGCCGCTCGGCCTGGGCCTCGTGAGCGACCAGCTCAACCTCACCGGCCAGAACCCCCTCGTGGGCGACGAGGGCCTGCGCGGCGTGGACAACGCCTTCGTGGACATGAGCGACGCCTACACGCCGTACCTGCGCCAGGTGGCCAAGGCCGTGGCCGGGGACCTGGGCGTCGAGCTCTCCGAGGGCGTGCTGGCGGGCATCTCCGGCCCGAGTTTCGAGAGCCCGGCCGAGGCGCGCGCCATGGCGCTCTGCGGCGCCAGCTACACGGCGATGTCCGTGGTCAACGAGGTGGTGCTGGCCCACGCCCTGGGCATGGAGGTGCTGGGCGTCACGCTCTCCGCCAACAAGGCCGGCGCCGCGGGCGTGAGCCACGAGACGGTGCTTGCCTACGCCGAGGGCCACGAGGCGGACTTCGAGGCGCTGCTGAGGGGCGTGCTCACCAGGCTTTGACGGCCGGGGTTGAAATCCCGGGGATGAGCCCGTATACTACGAGGTCGCGCCAGTTTAGCTCAGTTGGTAGAGCACCGCTCTCGTAAAGCGGGGGTCATCGGTTCAAGTCCGATAACTGGCTCCAGTGAAATCGCAGGTCGGAGGGTGTACTAGCCCTCCGACCTTTTTTATGGCACGAGTTTGCAGCGGTTTGCACGTGCCGCGCTGGCGATTTGGTACTTTGCACGTGCAGCGCTGGCGGTTTGGTACTTTTCTTCGGGAGTGGGGCCCCAAAACCACCAAACGGGTGCCCGTTTGGTGGTTTAGATGAACTCATTAACGAAAAACTACCAAACGGCCTCGGCCGGCGCGCAGCCGGTTCCTGGCGCACCCGGCACCCGGCGCCGCTTCCCGGGACGCTGCCCCGGCGCCCTCAATCTGTCACCATGCAAACCAGCCCCATCCCATGCCGTCCGAGAGGAGCCCCATGCCGTTCCAGCTGCGCCACGGCGACCTGGTCGAGACCCCGGCGGACGCCCTGGTGAACGCCGTCAACGAGCGGCTTGCCCCTGGAGGGGGCGTGTGCGGGGCCATCTTCGAGGCGGCAGGCCCCGCCGAGCTCGACGCCGCCTGCCGCGCCGTGTCCCCGTGCCCCACGGGATCGGCCGTGGCCACCCCGGCCTTCGGGCTGCCGGCCAGGCACGTGATCCACGCCGTGGGCCCGCGGTGGCAAGACGGCCGCCATGGCGAGCGGGAGCTCCTGGCCTCGGCCTACCGGTCGGCCCTCGCCGTGGCCTCCTCGCTGGGCGACCGGTCGGTGGCCTTCCCCCTCATCTCCGCCGGCATCTACGGCATGCCGCGCGAGACCGCCCTCGAGGTGGCCACCGGGGCCATCACCGGCTATCTCGCCGACACCGACGACTCCCTCGAGGTCTCCCTCGTCCTTTTCGACGAGCCCGCGGCCCTGCGTCGGACCCTTCCCCCCGGTCTCACGGCCTACCTCGAGGAGCAGGGCGTCGACGTCGGGTCGTCGCCGGACCTGGACCGCTCCATGGCCCCGGGGGACACGGGCGCCTTCTATCCCCAGGCGGCGCCCGCGATGCCGCAGGCAGCCCCCTGCGCAGCTCCCCGGGACGCCGCCGGACCCCGGGACACCGCAGTGCCGCCGAGGCGGCGCTCTGTCAAGGACCTGCTCTCCCGGCGCCTCGCCTCCCTCGACAAGGGCTTCTCCGAGACGCTCCTCGACCTCATCGACGAGCGCGGCCTCGCCGACTCCGCCGTGTACCACCGCGCCAACATGAGCCGGCAGCACTTCTCCAAGATCCGCTCCAACCCCGACTACCGCCCGGGCAAGTCCACGGTCCTGGCCCTCGCCGTGGCGCTGGAGCTGCCTCTGGCCCAGGCCGAGACCCTCCTGGCGCGCGCCGGCTACGCGTTCAGCCCGTCGTCGGCAGCGGACGTCATCGTGCGGTGGTTCATCGAGGAGGGCCGCTACGACATCTTCGAGATCAACGAGGCCCTCTACGCCTACGACCAGCGGCTCCTCGGCGCCTGACCGCATCCATCAACAAAGAAATATGCGAAGTGACAGATGGGCCAGGCACCGCTGTCACGCGCTGCCGCGGCGGTGCGATGTCGCCCGGCAGGTTACCTTCGCCAGGCCGTGCCCCCGTAGGCTGTGATCAGTCGACGGGGCACCGCCCCAGAAGGGAGCCAGCCATGAAGGGTCACAACGAGGAGCTCGTGTTCGTCATCGACAAGAGCGGGTCCATGTCCGGGCTCGAGGCCGACACCGTGGGAGGGTACAACTCCGTGCTCGACCGCAACCGCACGGGGGAGGGGAGCGCCTGGGTCACATGCGTGCTCTTCGACACGGGGTTCGAGGTCGTCCACGACCGCGTGCTCATCGAGACCGTCGAACCGCTCAGGCGCTCCGACTACGTTCCCGGCGGCTGCACCGCGCTGCTCGACGCCGTGGGCCGCACCATCGAGCGCGTGGCCCTTGTGCAGAGCCACCTGCCTGACGGCTTCAGGCCCGACCACACCACTTTCGCCATCATCACCGACGGCGAGGAGAACGCCAGCGGCAGCTTCACCTACCCCATGGTCAAGGAGATGATCGAGGGCAAGGAGCGCGAGGGTTGGGAGTTCCTGTTCCTGGGCGCCAACATCGACGTCGCCTCCCACGCCGCGTCCATGGGCATCCGCCCGGCCATGGCCACGAGCTACTCGGCCGACGAGACCGGCACCTGGGCGGCGTTCGACTCCTTTGCCGGCGCCGTGGCCCAGGCCAGGTCCTGCGGGGCGGTGGACGGCTCCTGGTCGGCGCCCACCAAGGCCGACGAAGGCCGCCGCCGCGGTGGGAAGGGCCGCGGTCGTGGGCGCTTCCGCCGGTAGCGGACGGTGCCGTCGTCCGGCGGCTCGGCTACCCTTGGGTGAACGCCTTCATGCCGAGAGGAGCCGCCGTGAGCCGCGTCGCGCCTGACCGTCCCATAACCGTCGAGGTCTGCTGCGGGGGTGTCGCCGACGCCCTTGCGGCCGAGGAGGGCGGCGCCGGGCGCGTGGAGCTCAACGCGGCGCTGCCCCTGGGCGGCCTCACGCCGACCGCGGCCGCCGTGGAGGAGGTGCGTCGGATGACGGGGCTGCAGGTCGTGGCCATGGCCCGGCCCCGCGCCGGTGGCTTCTGCTACGGGGACGCCGACTGGTCCCAGCTCCTGGCCGAGGTGGACGCCCTGCTCGCGGCCGGTGCCCACGGGGTGGCGTTCGGCTGCCTGACGCCCGAGGGTGCCGTGGATGCAGCGCGCGTCCGCGAGGTGGTGGGCCGGGTCCACGGCGCGGGGGCGGAGGCCGTCTTCCACCGGGCCTTCGACCTGGTGCCCGATGCCGACGGGGCCATGGCCGTCCTCGCCGGTGCGGGGGTGGACCGCCTACTCACGAGCGGCCAGGCGCCCACGGCCCCGGAGGGCGCGGGGCTCATCGCCCACCTGCAGGGGGCGTGGGGTGCGCGGGTACAGGTCCTGCCGGGATCCGGCGTGCGCCCGGGCAACGCGGCGGCCCTCGTGGCTGAGACGGGCGTGGGGCAGGTGCACTCGTCCTGCTCGGGGTTCGTGGCCGCTCCCGGCGCCGCGGCGGTGGCCCACGGCGTGGACTTCTCGGTGCCGGGCTGCGGCCCGGAGCGGTTGCCCTGCGTGGACCCGGGGACGGTCCGGGAGCTGGTGGCCGTGCTGCGGTAGGGGGAGCGGGGGCGGCGTGGTCCACGGTTTTGCGCGAAGGACCTTCAGTGCGCGATAGGTCTGGCATGAAAGGCTGTCAATGCGCGATTTTGGGTCTGAGAAGCTCGTTTTTCGCGCAATGGCGGCGTTTCATGCCAGTGGAACCGCACATCGGAGCCTCTTCGTGCCAAGCCGCACACTGAGGGTGTTCGCGCCACGGCGTGCCGTCGACCCCTCGCCCAGTGAGCGCGACACTGAAGCCGGTTGTTTTTCCTTGAGGCTGAGACACTGTGCACTATGCAATCCTCCATCGCAGCGTCGTTGCCGGTGGGTCATCACCTACAGGCTGGCCCATCGGCAAGATAACCCCCCAAGGGCACTGCCAGGTAGAAGTGACAGATGGGCCAGCCACCGCTGTCAGAGGTCATCGAGAGAAAGAAATAGCGGGCAGAGCCAGACGGTACGAAACCGTCCTCTCTGAAACCCGCTACTTGCTTTATACCGCATCGGCCCGTGGCGGAACAGGGGGACGCGCACGCCCTAGGAGCGTGTGGGGGGCAACCCCATGTGGGTTCGAATCCCACCGGGCCGACTACACCCCTCCTGCGTCCAACGGTCAGGACGCCGTGGAATGACAGACGAACCAGGCACCGCCCCACCCCGCACGCGCCCGTCCGGAACATCATCATCGCAACATGCTAAGTGACAGATGGGCCAGGCATCGCTGTCACGCGTCCCGTCGCGGGTCCCCGCTATACTGGGACGTCGGCCCCGCACCCCGTGCACAAGGAGAACCATGGCCCTACCCGCAGGCTTCTTCCGCCGCGCCGTCTCGTCGCCGACGGCGGCCAAGCTCATGCTCGTGGCCTGTGCCGTCATCTGGGGGTCCTCGGCGTTCATGATGAAGGACGCCACCGAGTCGCTGCCGGTCTTCTGGCTCCTTGCCATCCGGTTCGGCATGGCCGCCGTCCTCATGCTCGTCGTCTTCTTCAAGAACGTCCGCGCGCACCTCGACCGCCGCACCATCGGCGTAGGGCTGCTCCTCGGCCTGTGGGAGTGGGGCGGCTACGCGGTGCAGACCGTGGGCCTCACCATGACCACGCCCGGCAAGAGCGCCTTCATCACCGGCAGCTACGTCGTCATGGTCCCCTTCATCGCCTGGGCCATGGGCATGGGCCGGCCCCACCGCTGGGACCTCGCGGCGGCCGCCGTGTGCCTGGCGGGCCTCGGCTTCGTGGGGCTCGACGGCGGCGGCCTCGTCAACCTCGGCGACGTCCTCACCGTGGTGTGCGCCCTGCTCTTCGCCCTGCAGTTCGTCGAGGTGGCGCGCCGCGGCGGCGAGCTCGACATCTGGGCCCTCACGGCCTGGCAGTTCATCGCCATGTTCGGCCTGTCGGCGCTGCTCGCGGTCTTCGAGCCCGCCCCGTCGCCGGCCACCTTCACGCCGCCGCTGGTCCTGCAGCTCGTCTACTTCGGCGTCGTGTGCTCGTTCGTGAGCCTCGCCGCCATGAACTACGCCTTCACCCGCGTGCCCCCGGCGGAGGGGTCGCTCCTCGCCTGCCTCGAGTCGCCCGCGGGTGTCCTCTTCTCCGTCATGGCCGGCCACGAGATCCTGTCGGGGCGCCTGGTCCTCGGCTTCGCCCTGATCTTCGCCGCCGTGCTCATCTCCAACGGCTGGCCTTGGTACCGCGAGCGCCGGGCCAAGGCTGCCGAGCAGCCCGAGCAACCCGAGACCCCTGGGAGGAACCATGCGTCCTGAGACCATCGAGGCCGTCTGCTTCGACTTCGACGGCACCCTGGCCGACACCGAGCCCCTCGGCATAGAGCTCGACCTCGAGGCCTACCGGTCCCTTGGGCTCGACGTGCCGCTGGAGGAGGCCCACACCGTCTGCGGCACCGACGGCAAGGCGTCCGTCGAGGCCATCCTCGCCAACCACGGGCGCCCCGACCTGACGGCCGAGGACTTCGAGGCCCGGCGCCGCCCCAGCTCCCAGATCTACCGCTCCATGGACATCACGGTCTTCCCCGGGGCCTTCGAGTGCGTCCGCTCGCTCAGGGCCGCCGGCGTCAAGTGCGCCGTCGTCTCCACCACGGCCGCCTGCGACCTCGCCTACGGCCTGTCGCGCATCGGCGCCATGGACTGCTTCGACGCCATGGTGGGCGGCGACATGGTGGAGCACCGCAAGCCGGCACCCGACCCGTACCTGCTGGCCCTGTCGTTCCTGGGGGTGGACGCCTCCCGCGCCCTCGCCGTGGACGACTCCCCGGTGGGCATCGCGAGCGCCAAGGCCGCCGGCCTCCACGTCGTGGCCTTCACCGGCTCGCAGATCCGGCAGGACACCTCCGCGGCCGACGAGACGCTGGCCGCCTGGCCCCTCGACCTGGGGCTCTAGAGCTCCTCGGCGGGCGTGAGCCGCAGCTCGACGTCTGCGGGCAGCCGCCGCTCCAGGCATCGGCGCACGTTGAGTGAATCCGACGCCTCGAAGAACCGCTCGGCGTCCGGGCGGGTCATGCCCCCTGCCACCTTGCGGCCCACCAGACGCTCCCTGAGGAGGGCCGGGTCCACCTCCACCCACACGGTGAGAGGGGAGAGGGGCGCCAGGCCGCGCCACGGCTCCTCGTCGAGGAGCAGGTAGTTGCCTTCCACGATGTAGGTGGGGCAGGTCACGGCCACGGTGTCTCCCACCACGTCGTGGGCCACCCGGGAGTACACGGGCCAGGGGTCGGGATGGATGAGGGCGCGGCGGAGCCCGTGGAAGTCGTAGGTCTCCGGCGCCCCCTTGCGCCCCCGGAGCCCATGGGCCTCGAGCCAGGCGTTGGACCGGTGGAAGCCGTCCATGGACAGGGCGGGGACCCGCTTTCCCTCCGCCATGCAGAGCTCCTCGAGCACCAGGGCCACCGTCGTCTTGCCCGACCCCGGCGGCCCGGCCACGAGCACGGGGCCGGGGCCGGCCAGGATGATGCGGTGGGCCAGGGGCCTGAGGGCGCCGTCGATGTCCTCCTTGGCAAAACGGGCCGCCTGGGGCAGCCCGTTGACCGTGAGGTGGAAGGTCTCGGCAGGGATGGTGCGGCTCACAGCAGGATGAACAGGCATACGGCGGCAAACACCACCAGGGTGGCCCACACCATGTTGGCGATGCGGATGCCGCGCTTCATGAGGGCCCGGTCGGCCGCGCGGTCGAAGGCGCGTGCCTCGCCGCTCGGGGCCGGGGTGTCGAGGTCGGGCTGGATGGGGTGGCGGTGCAGGGAGAAGTCGAAGCGCAGCTCGGACCCGCAGGTGGGACAGAAGCCCGTTTGGTCGGAGACGTCGTGGCCGCAGTTGATGCACTTCATGGGGTGCCTCTTCCCATAGGGTGCGGACAGGTATGCCAGTGGCCCCATTTTACAGCGCGATTTTCATTTGTGAACCCTTTTTGTAAAGCCGATACCGCCAAGGGTTCCATTTCAAAAACCTGTGGCGGTCTGCTACACGCCGCAGGCCTCCTCGACGAAGGCCAGGACGTCGTCGAACACCTCCTGGGCCCCCTCCTCGTTGAGGATCTCGTGGCGCATGCCGGGGTAGAGCTTGCCCGACACGTTGCGGTAGCCGCGGTCGCGCAGGAAACCCTGGGCGTCGTTCCAGGCCCTCTCACCCAGCGTGACGGGGTCGTCGGCGCCGGCGATGAACAGGATGGGCAGGTCCGGGCGGCTGACGGCCCAGCCGTGGATGTCGTAGACGTCGCGCACGAGGGAGAGCAGGTTCTTGTAGCCGTTGAGGGTGAACACGAAGCCGCAGAGGTCGTCCTCGTCGTAGGCCCGCACGTTCCGCTCGTTGGCGGAGAGCCAGCGCAGGGGGTGCTCGCCAGGGAGCCCCTTGCCGTAACCCCCGAAGACCAGGCTGTTCACGAGGGGCGATTTGGCCCGGGGCCCTTTGACCATGGAGAGGGCGTTCACCAGCACCATGGCGGCGTCCTTGCCCGGGTTGTCCCCCGGGGCCCCGCACACCACGAGGCCGTCGATGGCGTCGTCGGAGTCCTTGATCAGGCTCCTCACCACGAGCGACCCCATGGAGTGGCCGAACAGAACCAGGGGGAGCCCGGGGTGGGCCGCCTTGAAGTGCTCCTGGACGCAGAGGAGGTCGCCGACGATGGCCCGGCCCGTCTCGTCCCCAAAGAACCCGAGGTCCTCACTGCTCGCCACGGACGCCCCGTGGCCCCGGTGGTCGTGGACCACGGAGGCGAACCCATGGTCGGCCAGCCACTCCATGAAGGGGTAGTAGCGCTCCTTGTGCTCCTCCATGCCGTGGGAGATCTGGACGAGGCCTTTCAGGCGCCCCTCGGGCACGGTCTCGGCACAGGAGAGCTCCAGACCGTCGAAGGGGGAGGAAAGGGTGAACAGGCGCGGTTCCATGGGACTCCTCGGGTGGAAGGGGGCGTGCGGTTGCGACCTCCCATCATAGGCCCCCGGGGTCAGCGCCGGACCCTGGCGGGGGTCTCCACGAGCCAGATGCCCAGGCACACCACGGCTATGGAGGCCAGGGCCGCCGCACCCAGGGGGTGCCCCTGGTCGCCCAGGGTCAGAAGGGATATGACCACGCCGAACAGCGGCAGGGTGAAGCTGTAGGCCACCACGGAGCTCACCGGGTGCGACGCCAGAAGGACGCTCCAGACGGTGTAGGCAACGGCCGAGACGGCCACGAGCCACGCCAGGACGGCCCAGGCGCCGGCGCCGGTGGGCGACAGCCGGCCGCCGAGGGCCCCGCCGAGGGCGGCGAGGACGGCCCCTCCCATGACGAACTGCCATCCCGCGAGAAGCACCGGGTCGCTCTCGCGGGAGTAGCGGGAGGCCAGGACGCTCGCCACGGCGGCGAACACGGTGGCGAGGGCGAGCAGCCCCTCCCCGCCGAGGGAGAAGCCCATGGCACCGCCCCAGTTGAAGAGGGCGAGGCCGGCCACGCCCGCGAGGGACCCGGCCACCTTGCGCCCGGTCAGGGCCTCGGTGTGGAACACGCAGGCCCCCACCACCAGCGCCACAAAGACCTCGAGCCCCTGGATGAGCGAGGCCGACACCCCGGTGGCGTGGGCAAGCCCCAGGTAGTAGCAGGTGTACTGTCCCACGGTCCAGGTGAGGCAGAGCTTGGCGGCGCTGCGGGTGCCGGCGCGGTCGAGCAGGGGAGGGACCCCTGCCTGCGCCCAGCGGAAGGCCAGGATGCAGGCGCCCGCCAGGAAGAAGCGCACCCCTGCAAAGAGCATCTGGCCCCCGGCGTCGGCACCCCCGATGCCAAAGAGGCCGTAGCCCAGGGAGACCCCGGGCACGGCGCTTCCCCAGAGAAGGCAGCAGGCGAGGGCCCCGACCGCCAGGCCCGGGCGGGTGCCGAGGAACCCGCCGACCCCCTCGTCCGACGCGCTCACCGGGGCAGCCCGGAGCAGAAGGCGACGAGCTCCGCCACGTCGGCCTCCTCGGTGGCCCAGGAGCACACGAAGCGCACCACCTGGCGCCCGTCGGGCAGGGTGAGGAAGACCTCGCAGCCGCAGGCGTCCTCGAGGGTGCGGGCGAGCCCGGCGTCCACGGTGAAGAACTGCTGGTTGGTGTCGCTTCGCAGGTAGGGCTCGTAGCCGGCGGCCACCAGGCCGTCGCGCAGGGCGAGGGCGCACTCGTCGGCGTGCCGGGCCAGGCGCCAGTAGAGGCCGTCCTCGAAGGCGGCGGCGAACTGCACCCCCAGGAGGCGCCCCTTGGCCATGAGACCGCCGCGCATCTTCTGCAGGTAGGGGAAGTCCCGCCGCAGGTCGGGGTCGCGGATCACCACGGCCTCGCCAAAGAGCATGCCGTTCTTGGTGCCCCCGATGGTGAAGGCGTCGGCCCGGCTGGCCATGTGGCCCAGCGACAGGTCGTTGGCGGGCGACTCCAGGGCGGCCCCCAGGCGGGCGCCGTCCACATAGACCTTGCAGCCGTGCCCCTCGGCCCAGTCGCAGACCTCGTCGAAGCGCCTGCGGTCCCACACCCCGCCGAACTCGGTGGAGTCGGTGATGTAGACCAGGGCCGGCCGGGTCATGTGGCGCCCGCAGCTGGTCTGGAACCCCCAGACGTGCTCGGCCTCCTCCACCGAGAGGAACCCGTCCCTGTCGCGGGTGGGGAGCATCGTGCGCCCGCAGGCCCCTACGGCCCCGGTCTCGTGGGTGTTGATGTGGGCGTCGGGGGTGCAGACGACCCCCTCGTAGTCCCGGAGCATGCCCGCCACGCAGATGAGGTTGGCGCTGGTGCCGCCGACGCAGAACTCCACCGCGGCGTCGGGCTGGCCGCAGGCCTCGCGGATGAGGGCCCGGGCCCGCTCGGTGTGGGGGTCGCCCTCGGTGTAGCCCACGGTCTGCTCGCCGTTGGTGGCCACGAGGGCCGCCAGGATCTCGGGGGCGGCCCCCTCGGAGTAGTCGTTCTTGAAGCTGCGCATGGTCCTCCCTGCTGCCGGGCGTCTGGTGGCACGGGGTCAGTATAGCGACCGGGCCCGCGGTCCCCCCATTACGGCCGGGGCCATGGTTGCGCCTCTGTGACGGGGCCCGTCGGGGGGCGGCCCGGCGCCGTAGAATGGCCCGAAGCCGGCAAACGAGAGGACCTGTCATGGAGAAGAAGGACATCGACTGGGGCGAGCTCACCTTCAGCTACCAGCCCTGCGACTACAGCTACGTCTGCGACTACGAGGACGGCGCCTGGGGCGAGGGCGGCCTCACGCCCGACCACACCGTCACGCTCTCGGAGTGCGCAGGCATCCTCCACTACTGCCAGGAGTGCTTCGAGGGCCTCAAGGCCTATACCACCGAGGACGGCTCCATCGTGTGCTTCCGCCCCGACCTCAACGCGCGCCGCATGGCCGATTCTGCCGAGCGTCTCGTCATGCCGCCGTTCCCCGAGGACCGCTTCGTGGACGCCGTGAGGCAGGTCGTGGCCGCCAACGCCGCCTGGGTGCCCCCCTTCGGCTCCGGCGCCACGCTCTACGTGCGCCCCATGATGTTCGCCACCGGCGAGGTCATCGGCGTGCGCCCCGCCGACAGGTACCAGTTCCGCATCCTCGTGACGCCCGTGGGCCCCTACTTCAAGGGCGGCGTGAAGCCCATCACCATCTGCGTGTCCGAGTACGACCGCGCCGCGCCCCACGGCACCGGCAACATCAAGGCCGGCCTCAACTACGCCATGAGCCTCTACCCCTACGAGAAGGCCCACGAGAGGGGCTTCTCGGAGAACCTCTACCTCGACTCCGCCACCCGCACCTACGTGGAGGAGACCGGCGGCGCCAACGTGCTGTTCGTGGACGGGGAGGGCCGCCTCGTGGTGCCCCAGTCCGCCACGGACTCCATCCTGCCCTCCATCACCCGCCGCAGCCTCGTCTCCGTTGCCCGGGACATGCTCGGCATGGAGGTCGTGGAGCGCCCGGTGCGCTTTGACGAGGTGGACGACTTCGTGGAGTGCGGCCTCTGCGGCACCGCCGCGGTGATCAGCCCCGTGGGCCGCATCGTCGCCGGCGACCACGAGGTGGTGTTCAACGGCGGCGCCGACGAGATGGGCCCCGTCATGACCAGGCTCCGCGACACCCTCACCGGCATCCAGGCCGGCACCGTGGAGGCGCCCGAGGGCTGGATCGTGCCGATCCCGGTGGAGTAGGGCCGGTAGGGGCCTCCCCGCCGCGCCGCCCGGGCGTGACAGCGGTGTCTGGCCATTCTGTCGCCTCGCATATTTCCCTGTCGATGTCCGACGGGGACCGGTCTGCCGCCGCGCCCGCGGGCGCGGCGTCTCTCCCTCACGCAGGGATGGGACAAAAGTGCCCGACCGTTGGGACAAAAGTGTCCGGGTGATGGGACAGTCAGTAGCTGGCCAGGAACTCCCTCGTGCGCTCCTCCGCCGGGTGGTCGATGACCTGCTCGGCCGGGCCCTCCTCGACCACGCGGCCGCCGTCCATGAAGACGACGCGGTCGGCCACGTCGCGGGCGAAGGCCATCTCGTGGGTCACGATCACCATGGTCATGTGCCGGGCCGCCAGCTCGCGGATGGCGCGGAGCACGCCCTGGGTGAGCTCGGGGTCCAGGGCGCTCGTGGGCTCGTCGAAGTAGAGCACCTGCGGGTCCATGGCCAGGGCGCGGGCGATGGCCACGCGCTGCTGCTGGCCGCCGGAGAGCTCGCAGGGCACAAGGCCCTCCTTGCCGGCCAGGTCCATCTGGGCGAGGAGCTCCCGCGCCCGGGCCTCGGCCTCGCCGCGGGGCACGCCCTTGACCACCTGCGGGGCGTCGGCCACGTTCTGCAGCACCGTGCGGTGGGGGAACAGGTTGAAGTTCTGGAACACCAGGCCGAACCGCTCCCGTGCGGCCTTGAGCTCCGGCGCCCTGGCGTACACGGCGCGGCCGCCCTCCCCGCGCGCCACCTCGAGGTCCCCGTAGGCCAGGGACCCGTCGTCCAGGCGCTCCAGCAGGGTGAGGCAGCGCAGCAGCGTGGACTTGCCGCCGCCCGACGGCCCGATCACGGCCAGCACGTCGCCGGAGTTCACCTCGAGGGAGATGTCGCGCAGCACCTCGGTGTCGCCGAAGGCCTTGCGCCCGTGGGAGAGGCGCACCACGGCGCCGTCGCGGTTGTCGGTCATGGCGACCCCCTAGTCGTGGTAGTAGGACAGGCGCCTCTCGATGGAGGAGAGCGTCGCCTCGATGAGCAGGTTGATGCCCCAGTAGACGAGGCCGGCGACGAGGTAGGGGACCATCGACACCTCGCGGGCGGCGAGGGCCTTGGCGGCGTTGAACATCTCCATGATGCCCAGCACGAAGGCCAGCGACGTGTCCTTGACCAGCGTGATCACCTCGTTGCCGATGGCCGGCAGGATGCGCTTGACCACCTGGGGCAGCACGATGCGCAGGAAGGTCTGGGAGCGCGTGTAGCCGAGCACCTCGGCCGCCTCGTACTGGCCGCGCGGGATGGACTGGATGCCGGAGCGGTAGATCTCGGCGAAGTACGCGGCGTAGTTGAGGATGAAGCCCACGGCGCAGGCCACGAACTTCCAGTCGGGGCCCATGTTGAGGCCGAAGAGGTAGTACGGGCAGAACATGATGGCCATGAGCTGCAGCATGAGCGGGGTGCCGCGCATGACCGAGATGTAGAGCCGCACCAGGGCGGCCACGGGACGGCAGCGGCTCATGCGCCCGAGCGCCACCACGATGCCCAGGGGCAGGGCGCCCACGAGGGTCACGACGAAGATCTCGAGGGTGAGGACGAGTCCCTGGAGCAGGACGTCCATCATGACTGCGAACTCCATCCGGTGCCTTCCTTACGGAAACGGGCCCCGGCACGCGCGCCCGGGGCCCCGATGCCATGTCTGTCGTGCGGGCCTACCCGAGGGTCCAGTTGCCGTCGTAGTCCACGCCGTACTCGGCGTAGCGCTCGCAGATCTCCTTGGCGGTGCCGTCGGCGGCGAGCTCCTTCAGGGCCTGGGTGACCTTCTCGGCGCGCTCGGTGTCGCCGAGCTTGAAGCCCACGGCGTAGTGCTCGGAGGAGAGGGGCTCGTCGAGCATGACGAAGGCGTCGGGGTTGGCCGAGGTCTGGTAGGCGGCGATGGACAGGTCGCAGGCCACGGCGTCCACCAGGCCGCTTTCGAGCTGGGCGAAGGCGTTGTTGTAGTCCGTGATCTGGTCGAGGGAGCCGAAGGTGGCGGCGAGGTCGGCCCGGTCGTTCTGGAGGACCTCGAGGGCGGCGGAGTCCACCTGGGTGGCCACGGTGCGTCCGGCCAGGCCGTCGTAGCCCTCGATGCCGGAGCCCTTCTTCACCACGATCACCTGCTCGTTGAGCATGTAGGGCTCGGAGAAGGTGTACTTGTCCTCACGGCCCTCCATGGTGAAGCCGTTCCAGATGCAGTTGATGGACCCCTGGTTCATGAGGGCGTCCTTGGCGTCCCAGTCGATGGCCTGGCACTCCAGCTCCCAGCCGAGCCTGTCGCAGACGGCCTGGGCCAGGTCGAGGTCGAGGCCGCAGGGCTTGCCGTCGTCGCCGATGAATCCGTAGGGCGGGTAGGAGTTGTCGTAGCCCACCACGAGCTTCTCGGTGGACGCCTCGGCCTCGGGGGCGCCGCCGGGCGCCCCTTGGGAGCAGGCGGAGAGCCCCACGAGGGCGAGGCATGCGAGGGCGCAGCAGACGAGGGTGGGGAGCAGCTTCTTGGCCATGGGTCCTCCTCGGGCGGGGGTGGTCTGTGGCCTGTCACTTTATCACAGTAAAGCGTCTGGGCGGTTTCCGTCACCTCCTGGCAACAATGGCGGGACCGGGCGGCCGCCGCAGCCGGGCCGCTGCAACCCGGCCGCGCCGCCCCCGTGGCAAACCGGCCCGGTGCCTTGTCTCGTCCCCGCCTGCGGTGGGAAGATGGGAGGTCGACCCCATCGATCCACCCAGAGCCGCCGGGAGGCCCCATGCAAGCCAAGAAACCAGAAGGAACCGAGGACCTCTTCGGGGCGCGCATGCGCGCCTGGGAGCGCATGCAGGCCGTCGCCCGCGAGACCTTCTCCCGCTACTGCTTCAGTGCCATCGAGACGCCGGCCATGGAGCAGGTGGACGTCTTCGTCCACGGCATCGGCACCTCCACGGACGTCGTGCGCAAGGAGATGTTCCGCGTCTTCTCGGGCGCCAACTTCGCCAATGTGCTCGAGAAGGGCTCCGAGGCCGGCCTCAAGCCCGGCAAGCGCCTGGCCCTGCGTCCCGAGGGCACGGCGGGTTTCGTGCGCGCGGCCGTGGAGAACACCTTCGTGCCCCAGGGCGGCGCGCCGGTGAAGATGTGGTACGCCGGCCCCATGTTCCGCGGCGAGCGCGTGCAGAAGGGGCGCCTGCGCCAGTTCCACCAGATCGGCGCCGAGGTGCTGGGCGCCTCCGACCCGGCCCTCGACGCCGAGGTCATCGTCATGCTCATGGACTTCTACCGTGCCCTGGGCCTCGACATGTCCCGCGTGCGGCTGCTGGTCAACTCCATGGGCGACCCCGCCTGCCGCCCCGCCTACCGCGAGAAGATCAGGCGGTTCATCCTCGACCACGCCGACGAGATGTGCGACGAGTGCGCCGTCCGCGCCGACACCAACCCGCTGCGCGCCTTCGACTGCAAGAACGACCGCTGCCGCGAGGTCATGGCCGCCGCGCCCAAGATCGCCGACGAGCTCTGCGACGAGTGCGCCGATCATTACGCCCGCGTGAAGGCCTACCTCGACGAGGCCGGCGTGGCCTACGAGGAGGACCCCACCCTCGTGCGCGGCCTCGACTACTACACGCGCACGGTCTTCGAGGTGCAGGTCACGAGTGGCATGGGCTCCCAGAGCGCCATCGGCGGCGGCGGCCGCTACGACGGCCTCATGGAGCTCGAGGGCGGCAAGCCCACCCCGGGCATCGGCTTCGCCGTGGGCTTCGAGCGCATCATGCTCGCCCTGGAGGACCAGGGCGTGGACCTCGCCGGCCCCGAGCCGTCCTGCGTCTACGTGGCCTGCGCCGCCCCCGAGTGCCGCGACGCGGTCTTCTCGGCGTGCCTCGCCCTGCGCCGTGCCGGCGTGCGCGTGGAGGCCGACTACCAGGGCCGCTCCCTCAAGAGCCAGTTCAAGCAGGCCGACAAGCACAGCGCGCGCCTGTGCGTGGTCATCGGCCCCGACGAGCTCGCGGCCGGCGCCGCCACCGTGCGCGACATGGCGAGCCACGAGCAGGAGCAGGTGCCCATGGACGGGCTCGTGGAGGCCGTCCGGAACCTCGTCTGAACCCGATAGGGGGCGCGCCGTGATCTTTCATCTCGTGGACCCCGCGACGGGGGAGGAGGCCGAGCCCGACGGCCGGCCCGTGGTGGCGTTCCTTCCCCCGGAGCTCTGCGGCTGGTGGGCCGTGGCGCCCCTGTCGTCCAAGCTGCCCGAGGGCCTCCTCGCCCTGCTTGCGGGCTGGGACGGTTGGGGCGAGGCCGCGGGCGGCGCGTTCCCCGGCATAGCCGCCGAGGCGGGCTCCCTCCTGGACTGGGCCCGCGCCCACGGGCCCCTGGCGGCCACGGTCGGCTGGGGCATGGGCGGCCAGGTGGCCGTGGAGGCGGCCTTTTCCGGCACCGGGGCGACCGGCCCCCTCCTCGTGGGCGACGTGCTCTGCCGCGAGGTGCCGGGGTCGCGCCCCTCGGCCTGGCTCACGGGCCTCGCCTGGCGCCTCATGGGCGGCCCGGCCCTGATGCGTCCCGGCGGGGCCGAGGCCCTCGACAGGGCCGTGGGGGCGGCGGACCGCGCCCTCAAGCGCGTGGCCAGGCGGCGCCGCTACGTCGCGAGCCAGATGGACGGGCTGGCCATACCCCGGGCCTACCTGGACCGCTTCGCCGCCGACGTCGCCGTGACGCCGCGACCTGTCGTGGAGGCCATGACGGCGGCCGTGGAGGGGTGGCGCGTGCCCGTCGGGGCGGCCCCGGGCCTTCGGGCCGTGGTCGCCCTGGGCGGCCTCGACGGCCGCCCCTACCGCGAGAGCGCCGACGACCTTGCCCGCGCCCTCGGCGCCCCCGCCCCCACGGTGGCCCGCGACCTCTCGCGCAACGAGCTCTGCCTGCGCTACCCCGCCAGGGCCATGGAGGTCCTGCGCCCGCTGCTCCCTGTGTCCCGCTGATCCGAGGAGGCCCCGTGGCCCGCCGTCCCTTCCGCGTCCTGTCCGCATCCGACGACGCCGTGCGCCTGGCCGTGCGCGGTGCCTGCACCTGCCGCGAGCTGCTCCTTGCCGCGGGGGTGTCCCGCTCGGCCGCCGCGGCCGCCGAGTCGGCCCACCGGGTGCGCCGCGAGGGCGTGCCGCTCCAGGCGCCGGTGGCCCTGGAGCCCGGCGACGTGGTGGAGCTCCTCTTGGAGCCGGCGGACCCGGAGTTCCCGGACGTCGAGCCCGCCGCCGTGGCCTGGGAGGACCCGGCCGGCCTGCTCCTCGCCGCCGACAAGCCCTGCGGCCTGCTCGTGCACTCCGACGGCACCGGCGCCGAGTGCCTCGTGGACCGCGTGCAGGCGCGCCTGGCCGCCGACGGGCGCGTCAGGGAGGCCCACCCGGTGCAGCGCATCGACGTGGACACCTCGGGCCTCGTGCTCTTCTCGCTGGCGCCGGAGTTCCAGGCCGCCGTGGACGCCCAGGTGGCCGACGGCTCCATGGAGAAGGTCTACCTGACGCTGCTGGCCGGCTCCGTGGACCACGGGCTCACGGTGGAGCGGCCCGTGGGCCGCGACCGCCACGACGCGCGCCGCATGCACGTGGGGGCCGGCCGCCCGGCCCTGACGTGCATCTCGCCCGTGGCCCCCGTGCGCCTCCCCGGCGGCAGCGAGGCCACGCTCTGCACGGCCTCCATCCACACGGGTCGCCGCCACCAGATCAGGGCCCATGCGGCCTGGGCGGGCCATCCCGTGGTGGGCGACCGCCTCTACGGCGGCCCCGCGGCCAGCGGCCTCATGCTCCACGCGTGGCGGGAGGCCTTCACGCACCCGCTCACGGGGCAGCGCGTCCACGTGGAGGCGCCGGTGCCCGACCGCATGGCCCTCTTCGTGCCCGAAGGCGCCCTCTAGGGGAGGGACGCCGTTCCGGGAAGTGCACCAAGTAGCCACCTGGTGCATATCGGGGCGCCCCTCTCGTGCCGAAAGGCGCGCCAAGTAGCCACTTGGTGCAGGTCGGGGCGCCCTTCTCATGCCGAAAAGTGCGCCAAGTAGCCACTTGGTGCAGGTCAGGGCGCCCTTCTCGCGCCAGTAGGTGCACCAAGTAGCCACCTGGTGCATGTCGCCGGCCCCGGTGCCGAAAAGTGCGTCGACCGGCCACCCGGTGCAGCTCGGCGCCCCGTGGGCCGCCCCACCCTCCGTCTCCTGTGACGATTTCATGGACGAAAGACCCGCCCCGCCCGCGGCCCAGAACCATCCGAACTCATACAGTATGATTTCGGACCGTTGGCCCTCGGGTGCCGCGGCACCCCTCGGCCGCCGCCATCGTCGAGAGGGGGCCACCCATGGCAGAGTCCAACGAAGACGGGTCCGTAGAGACCTTCCGCGACACCTACGCCGCCATCGACCGCGTCTACGACATGTACGCCCGCAGCTGCGGCGTGTCGCCCACGGAGTTCTGGTGCCTGGCCGCCGTGGCCGACAACGGCCTCACGAGCCAGGCGGAGGTGGCCGACCACCTCGGGGCGAGCCGCCAGACCGTGAACTCCGCCTTCAAGCAGCTCTGCTCCCGGGGCCTGGTGGTGCTCGAGCCCGACCCCGACAACGGCCGGGTGAAGCGGGCCCGCCTCACCGGGGAGGGGGACGCCTTCGTGGAGCGTCACCTCGTGGCCCTCGACGAGGCGGAGAAGGCCGTGTGGGAGGCGCTGCCCGCCGCCGACCGGACCATGCTCAACCGCGTCATGGGCCGCTACCTCGCCGCCCTCGCCCCGTCACTGGCCTCGCTGAACCGCTGAGGCCCCGTCCGCAAGAAAGGAGAACCAGTGCGGCTGATCCTTCACTTCCTGAAGCCCTACCGCCTCAAGTTCCTGCTCATCTGTCTCTTGCTCTCCGTGGACGTCGTGGGCACGCTCGCCATCCCCACCGTCGCCGCGCGGGTCCTCAACCTGGGCACCGCCCACGCGTCGTTCTCGCTGCTCGTCGAGGCCGGCCTGCAGATGTCGCTCGTCGCCCTCGTCACGGGCGTCGCCACCACGGCGGCCGCGGCCCTCTGCGCCGGGCTCTGCACCTCCGTGGGGCGCGACATCCGCTGCGCGCTCTACGCCAAGTCCATGAGGCTCTCCGTCTACGACTTCCGCCACTTCGGTGTGGCCTCCGTCACCACCCGCACCTCCTCCGACGTCACCACGGTGCAGACCCTGCTCACCCAGGCCATCCTCATGGTGGTGCCCGTGCCCCTCATGGCCGTGGCCGCGCTCGTGATGACCTTCTCGGTGGACGTCACGGCCGGCTGGTTCCTCGTGGCGTCCATCGCCGTGCTCATGGTGGTGGTGGGCGCCATCCTGCGGTCGGTGTCGCCGCTGTTCACGCGCCTGCAGAAGCAGCTCGACGCCATGACCCAGGTGCTGCTCGAGAACCTCTCGGGCGTGCGCGTGGTGCGGGCCTTCAACCGCCAGCGCCACGAGAACGGGCGGCTCGACGCCTCGTTCGCCGCCTACGCGGAGACCGCCATCAAGGCCAACAAGCTCTTCACCAACGTGGACGGGTTCCAGTACGTGGTGATGAACGTCTTCGTGATCGCCGTCTACTGGACCAGCGGCGCCCGCATCGCCGTGGGCGAGCTGGGCATCGGCGACATCACGGCGCTCGTGGAGTACGCCATCATGGTGCTCATGTACATCCTGATGGCGCAGTTCGTGTTCATCATGGTGCCCCGCGCCCTCGAGTGCGCCAGCCGCATCCAGGAGGTGCTCGACTACGCGCCGGAGATCGACGACCTCCCGGACGCCGTCGACCGACCCTCGCCCGAGGAGGGCGTGCCCACCCTGCGGTTCTCGCGCGTGCGCTTCCGCTACCAGGACGCGCAGGAGGACGCCCTCACGGGGATCGACCTCGAGTGCTGGCCCGGCACCACCACCGCTATCATCGGCGGCACGGGCTCGGGCAAGTCCACCATCGCGAGCCTCATCATGCGCTTCAACGAGGTGACCCAAGGCTCCCTCGAGCTGGACGGCGTGGACGTCCGCCGCCTGACGCAGCGCGCCCTCAGGGGGCGCATCGGCTACGTGCAGCAGAAGGCGTGGCTTGCCTCGGGCACCATCGCGGAGAACCTCCGCTGGGAGCGTGCCGACGCCACGGACGACGAGCTCTGGCACGCCCTCGAGGTGGCCCAGGCGGCCGACTTCGTGCGCGGCCTGCCCGAGGGCCTCGACGCCCCGGTGGCCCAGGGCGGCTCCAACTTCTCCGGCGGCCAGCGCCAGCGCCTGGCCATTGCCCGCGCCCTCGTGGCCAGGTCGGAGCTCTACGTGTTCGACGACTCCTTCTCGGCCCTGGACTTCAAGACCGACGCCGCCCTGCGCGCCGCCCTCGCGGGGGAGACCGCCGAGGCCGCGGTGCTGATCATCGCCCAGCGTGTGAGCACCATCCGCCACGCCGACCAGATCCTCGTCATCGACGAGGGCCGTCCCGTGGGCCTGGGCACCCACGACGAGCTCATGGCCGCGTGCCCCGTGTACCGGGAGATCGTGGCGTCCCAGACCAAGCAGGAGGTGCAGTCATGATGAACCACGGATCCCGCCTCGGCGTCGCGGGCCGCCTCTTCGGGCAGCTGGGCCCCCAGCGCCCGCGCCTCATGGCCGTCCTCGTTCTCCGCGTGCTCTACCTCGTGGTCTTCATATGGGCGCCCTTCCAGAGCGCCGTGGCCGTCAACGACCTGTGGGCCGCCGTGCAGCCCGCCCTGGCGGGGGAGGGGTCCTTCTCCATCGCCTGGGACCCCCTGGGCTCGTCGCTCGCCCTCCTCACGCTGCTCTACGTGCTCCAGGTGGTCTTCTACTGGGCGTCGGTGCAGCTCATGGCGTCGGTGGCCGAGACCCTCAACCTGCAGCTCCGCGAGTCCATCGCCGCCAAGCTCAACCGCCTGCCCCTGCGCTTCTTCGACGGCCACCAGCCCGGCGAGGTGCTCACCCGCGTGACCGGCGATCTCGACAAGATCAGCGAGACCATGCAGACGGGCCTCCTCCAGCTCATCACCGCCGTGGGCACCATCGCGGGCGTGCTCGGCGTCATGCTCTACTACTCGGTGGGCCTCACCCTCGTCTACCTGGCCTTCATGGCGCTCTCGGGCGTCCTCTGCGGCCTCATCTCCAAGCGCACCCTCAGCGCGGCCGACGAGCGGCAGGAGACCCTGGGGGCGCTCACCGGCCTTGTGGAGGAGTACTACACCGGCCGCAACGTCATCCGCGCCTGCAACCAGGAGCAGGCCACCTACGACGAGGTCCGCCGCCTCGCCGACGCCAACCGCGTGGCCACCCGCCGCGCCGACATCGCCATGAACTCCATGAACCCGGTCATGCGCACCATCCAGCGCGTGGCGCTGGCCGTCATCGCCGTGTCGTGCGGCGGCATGATGCTCTCGGGCGCCATGACGGTGGGCGTGGCCCAGGCGTTCTTCCAGTACGTCAACATGGCCGCCGAGCCCTTCGTCCAGGCCGCCTACATGGTCAACTCGCTCCAGAGCGCCCTCGCCTCCGCCCGGCGCACCTTCGAGCTGCTGGACGCCCCCGAGGAGGAGCCCGACTGCGACCACCCCATGGTGGTGGCCGACGCCTCCGGCGCCGTGACCTTCGAGCACGTGCGCTTTGGCTACGACCCCGAGAAGCCCCTGATGCGCGACGTCTCCTTCGGCGTCCTGCCGGGCCAGAAGGTGGCCGTGGTTGGCCCCACGGGCGCCGGCAAGACGACGCTCATCAACCTCCTGATGCGCTTCTACGAGGTCGACGGCGGCCGCATCACGCTCGACGGCGTCCCCACCCGCGAGCTCACCCGCGACGGCCTGCGCGACAACTTCGGCATGGTGCTCCAGGACACCTGGCTCTTCGGCGGCACCATCGCCGACAACATCGCCTACGCCAAGCCCGACGCCACCCGGGAGGAGATCGTGGAGGCCGCCAAGGCCGCCCGCGTGGACCACTTCATCCGCACGATGCCCCAGGGCTACGACACCGTGGTGGACAACGACGGCTCCAACCTGTCCCAGGGCCAGCGCCAGCTCATCACCATCGCCCGCATCTTCCTGCGCAACCCGCCGGTGATCATCCTCGACGAGGCCACCTCCAGCGTGGACACCCGCACCGAGGTGGAGATCGGCCGCGCCATGGACCGGCTCATGCACGGCCGCACGAGCTTCGTCATCGCGCACCGGCTGTCCACGATCCGCGACGCCGACCTGATCCTCTACATGGACCACGGCACCATCGTCGAGCAGGGCACCCACGACAGCCTCCTGGAGGCCGGCGGGGCGTACGCGACGCTGTACAACTCCCAGTTCGCGTAGCCCCCGTGTCCCACCACCCGGACACTTCTGTCCCAATGGTCGGGCACTTCTGTCCCACCGCCGGCACCGTGTCGTCTCCCGCGCCCCGGTGCCGGCGGGCATGTCTTTTCCCGCACGGCAGCGGCGTTCCCGTCTCCACCGCCCCGGGCGTTCGCGGCGCGTATCATGAAACCACTATGCCGAGAGTCCGCGCCGCCCGCCCCGGGCGGGGGAGAGGAGCGCCCATGCCCGACACCATGCGAGGGGTCTACACCAACCTGACCAAGATCCGCCGCCGGGTGTTTCGCGAGGTGGCCCGCGCGGCCTACCTCGCCGGAGACGTCAACCCCGACTGGGCGGACCGCCTCCCCTACGAGATCCTCCCCGGCGACAAGGCCACGTACCGCGAGAGTATCTTCATCGAGCGCGCCATCGTGGGCGCCCGCATCCGCCTGGCCATGGGCCTCAACCTCCTGCCGGTGGACGAGCCCAACAAGATCTCCGACGGCCTCAAGGAGGCCGAGCGCCCCGAGGCCTACTACGAGCCGCCCCTCATCAACATCATCAAGTTCGCGTGCCACGCGTGCCCGGAGAACTCCTACAAGGTCACCGACCAGTGCCAGGGCTGCCTCGCCCACCCCTGCCAGGAGGTGTGCCCCAAGGACGCCATCTCCTTCGTGAACCACCGGGCGCACATCGACCAGGACAAGTGCATCAAGTGCGGCCGGTGCGCCGGCGTGTGCCCCTACAGCGCCATCGTGCACCGCAACCGCCCCTGCGCCGCCGCATGCGGCATGCACTGCATCGGCTCCGACGAGCAGGGTCGCGCCGACATCGACTACGACCGCTGCGTCTCCTGCGGCCAGTGCCTCATCAACTGCCCCTTCGGCGCCATCGCCGACAAGAGCCAGATCTTCCAGGTCATCAAGGCCATCAAGAGCGGCGCCGAGGTGATCGCGGCCGTGGCCCCGGCCTTCGTGGGCCAGTACGGCGGCCGCGGCGACGTGGGCAAGCTGCGGGAGATGTTCGAGATCCTGGGCTTCTCCGGCGTGGAGGAGGTGGCCATCGGTGCCGACCTCTGCACGGTGCAGGAGGCCGAGGACTTCCTCGAGGAGGTGCCCGAGAAGCTCCCGTTCATGGCCACGTCGTGCTGCCCGGCCTGGGCCTCCATGGCCAAGAAGGAGTTCCCCGACAACGCCAACTGCATCTCCATGGCCCTCACGCCCATGACCCTCACGGCACGGTTCCTGCGCGAGCAGCACCCCGACGCCAAGATCGTGTTCGTGGGGCCCTGCTCGGCCAAGAAGCTCGAGGCCATGCGCACCTCCGTGCGCTCGGAGGTGGACTTCGTCCTCACCTTCGAGGAGGTGGCGGGCATGATGGAGGCCCTGGATGTCGACTACACCGCCCTCCCCAAGCCCGACGACAACGACTTCGAGGCCGCCAGCGCCGACGGCCGCGGCTTCGCCGTCTCGGGCGGCGTGGCGAACGCCGTGGTCAACGCGGTCAAGCGCATGGAGCCCGAGCGCGAGGTCAACGTCTTCGCCGCCGAGGGCCTCGACGAGTGCCGCAAGATGATGCGCGACGCCGTCAAGGGCAAGTATCCCGGCTACCTCATCGAGGGCATGGCCTGCCCCGGCGGCTGCGTGGCCGGCGCCGGCACCCTCCAGGGCATCAAGAAGTCCCAGGCCCAGGTCAAGGCCTACATGAAGCGCTCCCCGCGCAAGAACGCCACGGAGAACGGCTACCGCATGCAGCTCCCCGAGCTTCTGGCCATGGGCCGCGACGAGCCCGACGACGCCCCGGTGCCGCCCCGCAACGAGAGGCGGGTCCCGGCCCCCGAGGAGCTGCGGGAGACGCTGTCGGTGGAGACGGTGGAGGAGCCCGCGGAGCAGTGACGCCGCCTGGGCGTGATGCCACCCCTGACGGTATCGCCACCTAGCAGTACCGCCACCTGAATGCGATTGAGGGCGGCTTCCGACGTGGTTCTGCGTCGGAAGCCGCCCTCATCGGTGTTCAGGGACGGGAAATCCGCCCTCAGCCGCGTTCAGGTGCGGAAGACGGCGCCCCCGGTCGCGTTCAGGTTCCGACCGGGGGTGCCGCCGGGGGTCGGCGCCGTGACGGGGGTGCCGCCGTCGGGGGTGCCGCCGCCGCGACCTAGTCCACCCGCAGGCTCACGTCCTTCAGCTGGGCCGACGAGACCTGGCTCGGGGCGCCCTGCATGAGGTCGGAGCCGCTCGAGGTCTTGGGGAACGCCATGACGTCGCGGATGGAGTCGGCCCCCACGAGCAGCATGCACACGCGGTCGAGGCCCAGGGCGAAGCCGCCCATGGGGGGTGCGCCGAAGGAGAGGGCCTCGAGGAGGAACCCGAACTGCTCGCGGGCCTTCTCCTCGGTGAAGCCCAGGCGCTCGAGCACCTTGAGCTGCAGCTCCTCGTTGTGGATACGCAGGCCGCCGCCGCCGGCCTCGAAGCCGTCCATGACGAAGTCGTAGGTGTAGGAGCCCACGGCCAGCGGGTCGGAGTCGATGAGCTGGATGTCCTGCTCCACTGGGAGCGTGAACGGGTGGTGCTCGGCGCTGTAGCGGCCGGTGGCCTTGTCCTGCTCGAACATGGGGAAGTCCACGACCCAGAGGAAGTCGTGGCCCTCGCGCTCGATGCCCAGGGCGTCGGCCATGTGGCAGCGCATGCCGCCGAGGATCTCGTCGGCCTCCTTGCGGGCGCAGGCGGCGAACATCACGAGGTCGCCGGGCTCCACGTCGGCGCGCGCCTTGAGGGCGTCCATCTCGTCGTCGGAGAAGAACTTGACGATGGGGGAGTTCACGGAGCCGTCCTCGCGGAAGGCGATCCAGGCCAGGCCCTTGGCTCCCAGGGTCTTGGCCACCTTCTCGAGCTTGTCGATCTGGGCGCGGGGCCATGCGCCGGCACCCTTGGCGTTGATGCACTTGACGCACTCGCCCTCGGTGTTGGCGGCGCCGGCGAACACCTTGAAGCGGCTGGCCTTGAAGATGTCGCTGACGTCCATGAGGTGCATGCCGTAGCGGGTGTCGGGCTTGTCGGAGCCGTAGGTGTCCATGGCCTCCCAGTAGGGGATGCGGCGCAGCGGGGTCTCGAAGTCCACGCCCACGGCCGAGAAGGCCTCCTTGAGCACGTGCTCCACCATGGCCATGACCTGGTCCTGGGTGACGAAGCTCATCTCGAGGTCCACCTGGGTGAACTCGGGCTGGCGGTCGGCGCGCAGGTCCTCGTCGCGGAAGCACTTGGCCACCTGGTAGTAGCGCTCGACGCCGCCCACCATGAGGAGCTGCTTGAGCAGCTGCGGGCTCTGGGGCAGGGCGTAGAAGTTGCCGGGCTGGATGCGCGAGGGGACGATGAAGTCGCGGGCGCCCTCGGGGGTCGACTTGGCCAGCGTGGGCGTCTCGACCTCGAGGAAGTCCTCGCCGTGGAGCGCGGAGCGGATGGCGAAGGTGAAGTCGTTGCGCAGCTTCAGGTTCCTCTGCATCTCCGGGCGGCGCAGGTCGAGGTAGCGGTAGCGCAGGCGCGTGTCCTCGGCGGTGTCGATGCCGTCCTCGATCTGGAAAGGCGGGGTCTTGCTGGTGTTGAGCACCACGACCTCGTGGACGAGCACCTCGACCTCGCCGGTGGGCAGGTTGGGGTTGGCGGTGTCCTCGGGGCGGGCGCGCACGGTGCCCGAGACCATGATGGGCCACTCGGGACGGATGGCCTCCGCGGTGTGGAAGGCCTCCCCGCCGGAGTTGTCGGGGTCGAACGTGAGCTGGGTGACCCCGTCGCGGTCGCGCAGGTCGACGAAGATGAGGCCGCCGTGGTCGCGGCGGCGCCACACCCACCCGCACAGGACGACGTCCTGACCGATGTCGGACGAGCGGAGCTCGCCTGCGGTGTGGGTGGCCATGCAGAACTCTGACACTGTGGTTCCTTTCGTCTTGCCGCCCCGTGCCGGTGCGGGCGGCTTGCTCCAAGACGGCGCAGGTTGCGTAGACGGCGTAACGTGCGCACGGTCACCTATCATAGCAACGGGTGCGACCGGCGAGGCCACGCCCCCGGTATCCCCAGCACCCCGAAAGGAAGCCGAAACCCATGTACGCCGCAGCCGTGTTCGACCTCGACGGAACCATCCTCGACACCCTGGACGACCTGCAGCTCGCCCTCAACCACACCCTGGACGCCCACGGCTTCCCGCCCTACACCCGCGCCGAGGTGCGCGCCATGGTGGGCAACGGCCTCAGGCGCCTCATGGCCGACGCCTGCCCCGAGGGCACGCCCCAGGCCGAGGTGGACGCCGTCTTCGAGGACTTCTGCGCCTACTACGCCGACCACTGCAACGACCACACCCGGCCCTACGCGGGCGTCGTGGCCATGGTGGGGCGCCTCCGCGCCGCCGGCGTGCGCTGCGCCGTGGTGTCCAACAAGGGCGACTTCGCGGTCCGCGAGCTCATGGACCTGCACTTCCCGGGGGTGTTCGACTTCGTCCTCGGCCAGCGCGACGACATCCCCCGCAAGCCCGACCCCGACATGGTCTACGCCGCCATGGCGGCCCTCGAGGCCGACCAGGCGAACTCCGTCTACGTGGGCGACTCCGAGGTCGACGTGGCCACGGCGGCCAACGCCGGCATCCCGTGCCTCTCGGTGACCTGGGGCTTCCGCGACCCGGAGTGGCTCTCCGCCCACGGCGCCACGGAGCTCGTGGACTCCGTGGAGGGGCTGGGCGACGCCGTCCTGGCGGGCTGAGCGTGTCTGCGGGGGCCGCCCGCCGGGGCCCCGCCGCGCCATGAGAAAGGCGGCGGGGCCGAGTCTGCCCGCCGCCGTTACCGGACACGATTCTAACCGATTCACGTGCCCCTTATTCAATCGTTTGGATACGCCCCTACGCCTCCGCCGCTGCGGCCTCCTCGGCCTCGACCTCGGAGCGGGGCTTGGTGCTCGCGTAGAACGTGACCTCGTCCGCGACGTCGGCGACGGTCCTGCCGTCGAGCCACGGGAGGCCGAGGAACTCGCCGATGGTGGGGACGAGCTCGCTGCAGTCGGAGTAGTGGCCCTTGTGGTTGAGCTTGGAGGTGTCCTGGGCGCGCCAGTAGTGGGCGTTGACGTCGGTGAGGTAGTACATGGCGTCGCCGAGGGCCATATAGACCGAGTGGTTGTGGCTCAGGTAGTCGGCGAGCCCGTCGTAATTGAGGTCGAGGGCCTCTTCTGCACGAACACCCATGGGCTGTCCTTTCCTCGGGGGGATGCGGACGGCACGACCGTCCGCGCCTGTGGCTGAAACCGTACCTAAAAACAGTCCCTACCGAGCGCTTGGCCGTCGCCCAATCCGCGAACGGCCCCGGACCGCACGGAGACGGTCCGGGGCCGCATGGGGGCGCGGGTCGTGCGCGGCGCGTGCTACGACGAGGTGAGGAAGCAGTCCGGGAAGTCGGTGAGGAGCTGCTCCAGGTAGGTGGTGTAGCTGCTCAGCTGCTCGTGGATGGCCGTCGCGGCCTCCTTGCGGTTCTCGCCACCCGAGGCGAGGAAGCCCACGACCTGGCGCAGGGTGGACACGGAGGGGACCGTGTAGCCGAACAGGACTCCCATGTTGAGGGTGCGGTCGAACGCTGTGCCCGTCTTCTTGAGCGACTGCCACACGTAGCCCTTGCCGGCGGCGCGGTACAGGGTGTCGTGGAACACCTCGTTCAGGCGGATGAACTCCGCCTCGTTGAAGCGCGACTCGGCCACCTGCTCCATGGCGTCCACCATGGAGGAGAGCTCGGCCACGGTCTCGGGCGAGACGTTGCGGGCGAGCTGCGTCACCACGAGGGGCTCCACGGCCACGCGCATGTAGAACGACTGCCGGAGCTCGCTCACCGAGATGCGCGAGACGTGCGTGGCGCTCTGGGGCGCCACCTCCACGAGCGAGCGGTCGCGGAGCAGGCCCATCGCCTCGTGGACGGGCGTGCGGGAGACCTCGAGGATCTCGGCCACGGACGACTCGCGGATCCAGGCCCCGGGGGGCATGTAGAGCATCATGATGTTGTAGGAGAGGATGCGGTAGGCGTAGGCCGACCCCGACTCCTTCTCCTCGCGGGGGAAGATGCGCATGCAGTCCGCCGCGCTCACTCCGGCGCGGCCCACGAGGCGCGTGCGCGGTTCTGGCATAGATCTCTCCATCCACGGTCGGTGATATACCAACGGCAGAATATCAGTGCCGGCGGACCTTGTCCCGGCCGGTCGCCGTTTCGTCCCCAAACAACACGTTCCCCGTGCGCGCCGACGGGCCCGGTCGGCGGCCGCCCGACCGACGGGGTGCGGCGGCCCCTCTCGTCCCGTGCCCCGGCTCGCCGGCCACGGCCTGCCCCACTGTCCCCGAAAAAAGTAATCCCGGGTTTACTTGTGACGAGTTAGCTGTAAGATACTCTCGAGTTAACGACGCGATACTTTTTGGAGGTCCCATGGAGGCAGTCATGGAGAAGAGAGGCGTCCGCTGCGGCGGCCCGTCCATCCCGGCCATGCCGCTCTCGGTGGCCAAGGTCGGCGAGACCGTGACCGTCCAGGCCGTCAAGGGCGGCGAGCGCGTGGTGCGCCACCTGGCCACCCTCGGCTTCGTCGAGGGGGCGGCCGTGCGCGTCGTGGGCCAGGCGGCGTCGGGGACGGTGGCCCAGGTGATGGGCACCCGGCTCGCGCTCGACAAGGCGACGGCGCGCAGGGTCCTCTGCGCTCCCGGTGCCTGAGCCGCGCAACCAGTCGTACAGCTGCCAGACAAGCAGAGAGAGGAGAAGCCATGGCCGAGGTCATGACCCTCGCCGACGTCGCGGTGGGGGAGGCCTGCACCGTGAGCAGGCTCACCGGTTCGGGGCAGGTCCGCCGCCGGATCATGGACATGGGGATCACCAAGGGGACCCGCGTGGCGGTGCGCAAGGTCGCGCCCCTGGGCGACCCCGTGGAGCTCACCGTCCGCGGCTACGAGCTGTCCATCCGCAAGGACGAGGCCGCCCGTGTGGAGGTAGTCCCCGCCTAGCCGAGGGGAGGGCCGGGCGGGGTGCCCGACCGCAGGAGAGAGAGGGCCCCGCACGGCGGGGCAGGGGGTCGCCCGCCCCCGGCACTTCGAAAGGGATACCCAGTGGACAAGACCGTGCACATCGCCTTGATAGGCAACCCCAACTGTGGCAAGACGACACTGTTCAACGAGCTCACCGGCTCCAACGGCTACGTGGGCAACTGGCCCGGCGTCACCGTGGAGAAGCTCGAGGCGCCGCTGCGCCGCGACCCGTCGGTGGTGCTCACCGACCTTCCCGGCGTCTACTCGCTCTCGCCCTACTCCCCCGAGGAGGTCGTGAGCCGCGACTACCTGCTCGGCGGCGAGCCCGCGTGCGTGGTCGACGTCGTCGACGCCACCAACCTCGAGCGCAACCTCTACCTCGCCACCCAGGTGCGCGAGTGCGGGGTGCCCTGCGTCGTGGCGCTCAACATGTGCGACCTCGTCGAGAAGCAGGGAGACTCCATCGACGTCGACGCCCTCTCCGAGCGCCTCGGCTGTCCGGTCGTGGGCATCAGCGCCCTGCGCCGCACCAACCTCGACGCCCTCGTCGAGGCCGCCGTCGAGGCCGGCCGCCAGGGCACGGCCTCCCCGGCGCCCGCGTTCCTCACCGGCGAGGTGGCCGACGCCGTGGACGAGTGCTCCTCCATCGTGGCACCCCATGTGGCCGACAAGGCGCGCCTGCCCTGGTACGCCGTCAAGGCCTTCGAGGGCGACGGGGCCGCCCTGGAGCCCCTCGGACTGCCCGCGGCGTCCGTGGCCGCGCTCGACGCCGTGCGCTCCGGCGTCGAGGCAAGGCTGGACGACGACGCCGAGTCGCTCGTCACCTGCGAGCGCTACGACTGGATCGAGGCCACCGTCGCCGACTGCGTGGTCAAGGCGCCCCCGCGCCTCACCGCCTCCGAGAGGATCGACCGCGTGGTCACCAACCGCTGGTTGGGCCTGCCCATTTTCGTGGCGGTCATGGTCCTCGTGTACTACCTCGCGGTCTCCACCGTGGGCACCTGGGGCACCGACTGGGCCAACGACGGCGTCTTCGGCGACGGCTGGTTCCTGAGTCCCGCCTCCGCGGCCGCCTACGACGAGGCGTCCGAGGAGTATGCCGACAACGACTACAGCGGCCAGGTGGACGCCTACCTCGCGGCCGCCGAGGAGGCCGGCGTCTCCACCGAGGGCGTGGCCGACGCCGTCGAGGAGGGCGACACTGCCGTCGTCGAGGACTTCGCCTCCCGTGCCCAGGCCGCGGGTGTCGTGGCCACCGACGTCCCCGTGCACGACGCCGACGGCAACTTCCTCGACAGCGAGGGCAACGTGGTGCTCACCGACGCCTCCGACGAGCCCCGGCTGGCCGCCGGCCAGACCCTCGCCTACCACGACGACGTCGACGCCGCCGCGTTCCTCGCGGCCTCCGAGGCCGCCGAGCCCGTCCCCGGCGAGTACGGCATCTACGTGCCCGGCATCCCCGTGGTCGTCGAGGGCTGGCTCGACCAAGCCGGCGCCTCCGACGTGGTGAAGTCCCTCGTCCTCGACGGCATCGTGGGCGGCGTGGGCTCCATCCTCGGCTTCGTGCCCCAGATGGTCGTGCTGTTCCTGCTCCTGTGCTTCCTCGAGGACTGCGGCTACATGAGCCGTGTGGCCTTCGTCATGGACCGCGCGTTCCGCCGCTTCGGCCTCTCCGGCAAGAGCTTCATCCCGCTGCTCATCTCCAGCGGCTGCGGCGTGCCCGGCATCATGGCCACCAAGACCATCGAGAACGAGCGCGACCGCCGCATGACCGTCATGCTCACCACCATGATCCCCTGCGGCGCCAAGACCCCGATCATCGCCCTGCTCATGGGCGTGCTCATCGGCGGCACCGAGGGCTGGTGGATCGCCCCGTTCTTCTACTTCCTGGGCCTCGCCGCCGTCATCGTGTCGGCCATCATGCTCAAGAAGACCAAGCCCTTCGCCGGCGAGCCCGCCCCGTTCGTCATGGAGCTGCCCGCCTACCACCTGCCTGCCCTCAAGTCGTACCTGCTGCACGTGTGGGAGCGCGTCTCCGCGTTCATCAAGAAGGCCGGCACCATCATCTTCGTGGCCTGCGTGGGCGTGTGGTTCCTCTCCAACTTCGGCTTTGCCGGCTGGGAGGGCGGCGACGGCGCCTTCGGGTTCCTGCCCTCCATGGGGGCCGTGCCCGAGAACTACATGGACTTCTCGCTGCTCGCCGCCGTGGGCGGTGCCATCGCCTGGATCTTCGCGCCCCTGGGCTTCGGCTCCTGGCAGGCCGCCGCGTGCTCGCTCTCCGCGCTCATCGCCAAGGAGAACCTCGTGTCCACGTTCGGCGTGCTGTTCGGCCTCGGCGAGGTGGGGGAGGGCTCCACGCTCCTCTGGGCCACGTTCCAGCAGATGTTCACCGTGGCCGGCACCTTCTCCCTCGGCGCCATGATCGCCTTCGTGGCCTTCAACATGCTCGACGCCCCGTGCTTCGCCGCCATCGGCACCATCCGGCGCCAGATGAACGACACCAAGTGGTTCTGGGCGGCCGTGGGCTACCAGTGCGGCTTCGGCTGGGTCGTGGGCCTCATCATCAACCAGCTCTGGGAGCTCTTCGCCCTCGGCCGCTTCGGGGTCTGGACGGTGGTGGCGTTCGTCGCGCTGGCCGCCATCCTGTTCCAGCTCTTCCGGCCCATGCCCAAGGCGCGCACGGGCCATGCCGAGACGGCGAGGGAGGCCGCCTAGCGGCAGCCTTCCAGCCACGGTCCCGACCGACCGACCCATAGACGCCTACCCCGCTCGGCGCCCCCGGACCTCCTCTCCCCGGGGGCGCCCTCCTGTTCTTTGGCCCCTCGATGGGGAACAAACCCGCGAACCGCCGAGGAAAGGACAGGCCATGGCAAGCTGGCAGGAGCGTTACGAGGCGTCGAAGTGGATCAACATCGTGTTCTGGGTCTGGCTCGTCGCCGAGGTCCTGCTCACGGTCCTGAGCTATGCGGGCGTCGTGCCCCTGGCCGACTACTGGGGCATCTGGTTCGTGGGCAACGCCGTAGTGGACACCGTGTTCGTGGTGCTCCTGGCCATGGCCGGCCAGAAGGGCATGGCCGTCGCGTTCGCCGTCGTCTCGGTGCTCATCCTGGCCCCCTGGCCGCTGTAGGGGGCGGCTGGGGGCCGGTACCCGGTCGTGTCCCATCACCCGGACACTTTTGTCCCAATGGTCGGGCACTTTTGTCCCACCTGGCTCCAGCCGTCGGACCGCCGCCGCTTTGGTCGGGCTCTTCGGGTATCACGTTTCTTTTTTATAAGGACACACCGTGACTGCGTCTCCTCGCGCGGGGTGGCTCTCCCCGCCGCCGGGGCCTTCCGGACCGATCACGCCTTCAGCCCTCGGCAGAACGCCGCCGCGCAGGCCAATGACAGCTGCTGGCAGTCGGCCGCCGATCGCCAGTCCAGGCCCGTCGCGGACCGTACGCGGTCCAGCCGGTAACGTACGGTGTTGGGGTGCTGGTCCAGCGCCGCGGCGGTCTCGGCCACCGACTGTCCGGCCTCCCACCAGGCCATGAGCGTGGTCTCGAGGGAGCTCCCGTGCTCGTCGTCGAGGTCGCGCAGGGGGCCGATCACCCCGGCCGAGAATCGTGCCATGGACGGCTGCCCTGCCAGCGGGAGCACCGCCCGCAGCAAACCGAGGTCGCCGTGACATGCCCGACGCCCTCCCCGGGCGCGGGCCACGAGGGCGGCGTCCACCGCCTCGTCCACGGCGCATCCGAGCCCCTCGAGTCGGTCGTGGCCCTCGCTCAGGCCCAGCACCGCGTCTTCCCAGCCTGCAGCCTCGGGGAGCACCCGTTCCGCGAGGCGCGCGGCCACCGTTGGGGCGTCGGGCACGCGGTCGTCGCTCGTCACCACGACGAGCGCGCCTCCGTCGTAGGGCGCGACGGTGCAGGCCGGCGATGCCGCGCCGGCCGCGTCCCAAGCTCGCTGGAGGGCGTCGACCTGCGGCACGCCCGCCGGTTCGTCGGGTTGCACCCATGCCGCCACGCACCCCTCCTCGAAGGAGGGGCACAGCTGCAGCGCGAGCTCCCTGCGTTTTGCGCTGTCCGTGGTCCGGCGCAGGTCGTCGACGGTGCGTTGTGAGAAACCCGCCTCGGCCATGGCCGCGGCGGCGGCCGCCACGTCGTAGACGATGTGGTCGAAGAAGGCGTCGTCGCTTGTGGTGAGGAACAAGGGAAAATCACGTGCATTGGCGTATCGGACAGCCTGCTCGGGGATGGGCAGGTGTAGCACGTTCTTGATCACGAGGCCGCTCGACCCTTTGGCGACGAGCCGGCGCACGGCCTCGACGATGAGGTAGGGGTCGTCCTTGGCGTAGAGGAACGTTGAGAGGACCAGCTGGTTCTCGTGGAAGTTGTCGCGCTGGTAGCGGTCCTTGAGCCCGGCCATGAACTCGTAGTCGAGGATGCCGACGTCCGCTACGGGCCGTGCGAGGCCGCCGGACCCCGCCACCAGGCGTACCTGGTGGGCATGGGATGCGAGGAAGTCGGAGACGGTATAGCGCATGGCCTGCTCCAAGGGTCGCGACGATTTTATGGGCAGCCATAATCTACCAAGTTCATATTGGTTGTTGGAAACAACAATTCGCTTCGACTTCCGTCGTGCCGCCGTGCACCATGGGGGCCATCGAGAACCGCTGCCCCGCAGCCGGACGAGAGGACCTCCCATGGCAAAGCTGCTCGTGCTCTCCGCCCAGGACGTCTCCCAGGTGTTCACCGTCACCGACGCCCTCGCCGCCGTCGAGGACGCCTACGTGCAGAAGGCCCGCGGCACCGCCACCGCGTGGCCCATGACCTACGCCGCCTTCGACCCGGGGGTCTCCGACATGGACATCCGCTCCGGCGACCTTGCCGGTTCGGGGCTCTTCGGCCTCAAGCTCACCGCGTGGTTCTCGCAGAACCCGGAGCGCGGGCTGCCCGACATTTTCGGCACCACGCTCCTCGCCGACGACCGCACCGGAGAGCCCATGGTCCTGCTCAACGCCTCCGCCATCACGGGCCTTCGGACCGGTGCCGCCTCGGCCCTCGGTATCCGTGCCCTTGCCCGTTCCGGCATCTCCGTGCTCGGCGTTGTCGGCATGGGTCACCAGTGTCCCTACCAGGTTGCCTGCGCACTGGCCGCCGTGCCTACGTTCGACCGCGTGCTGCTTTGGGACCCGCGTTCGGCCGAGCCGCGCGCGGACCGTGCCCGCGAGGTCGCCGCGACGGCCCACGGGCTCCTTGGGCAGGCGGGCGCCGACAGGCCCTTCACCGTGGAGGCCGTCGCGGACGGGTCGGCGGCCGTGGCTGCCGCCGACGCCGTGGTCACCGTCACCCCGGCCACCGAGCCGGTGGTGCTCGACGCCTGGGTGGGCCCCGGCACGCACCTGTCGGCCGTGGGGGCCGACATGGAGGGCAAGCAGGAGCTCGAGGACGCCCTCGTGGCCCGGGCCCGCGTCTTCGTCGACGACCGTACCCAGTCCGTCTCTTCCGGCGAGCTCGAGGTCCCCGTCAGGGACGGCGCCGTGGCGCCGGACGCCATCGTCGCCGAGCTCGGCGAGGTGCTCGCCGGCCAGGTCGCAGGCCGCACCGCCGACGATGAGGTTACCGTCTTCGACACCTCGGGCATCGCCGTGCAGGACCTCGCCGCGTCCAAGGTCGCCTACGACCGTGCCGTGGAGGCCGGCCTCGGGACCTGGGTGGAGCTGTAGCGGCGCCCGCCCCGACCGACCAAGAGAGAAGGAGAGACCGATGAGGATCAAGGACTTCGCCGTCGAGCAGTGGATGAACACGTGGGAGACGCGGTGCCGCTTCAACGTGGCAGAGACCTGCTGCGACAGCCTGAGCATCGACGACCTGTTCGAGCTGGGCGGGGCCTCCGCCAGCGAGTTCCTCGGCGAGCTCGCCGGACGTCGCCTCACCTACGGTCACATCGAGGGGTCGCCGGAGTTCCTCTCGGGCGTGTGCTCCCTCTACCGCACCGTGGGGCCCGAGCACGTGGTGCCCACCCACGGTGCGGCCGGTGCCAACATGCTCGTGCTCTCCACGCTGTGCGGACCTGGCGACCATGTGGTGGCGGTCATGCCTACCTACCAGCAGCTCTACTCGATTCCCGAGATGTGTGGCGCCGAGGTCTCGGCCCTGCACCTCGACCCCGCCGACCGCTACCACGTGGACGTCGACCGCCTCATGGCCCTCTGCCGCCCGGACACCTCGGTCATCTGCATCAACAACCCCAACAACCCGACGGGCGCCCTGCTCTCCACCGAGGAGCTCGAGTCCATCGTGGAGGTCGCCCGCTCCGTGGGGGCGTGGCTCGTGTGCGACGAGGTCTACCGCCCGCTCAACGCCGCCGGCGAGTACCAGGAATCCGTGGCCGACCTCTATGGGAGGGCCGTCTGCACGTCGTCCATGTCCAAGGCCTGGAGCCTCGCCGGCATTCGTCTGGGCTGGGTGGTGTGCAAGGACGACGACCTGCGCCGCCGCCTGCTCTCCCACCGCGACTACGACCTCATCTCGTGCTCCATGCTCGACGAGGCCGTGGGGGCCTTCGCCCTCGCCCACAAAGACGCTCTCATCGAGCGCAGCCGCCGCATCGTGCGCGACAACCGCGCCGTCCTCATGGACTGGGTGGCCGGCGAGGAGCACCTCTCGGTGGTGGAGCCCGAGGGTGGCACCACGGCCCTCGTCTATTACGACTACCCCATGGACTCCTACGAGTTCTGCACCCGGTTGGTGCAGGAGGAGGGCGCTCTCGTGACCCCGGGCGACTGCTTCGAGGAGCCGAGGTCCATGAGGATCGGCTACGCCTACTCCGCCGACCCGTCCGGTCTCCGTGAGGGCCTAGAGGCCGTCAGCCGCTTCTGCCGCACGGTGGAGGGGGAGCTGCAGGCCGGCGTGCGGGCGTAGGCCTCCGTGCGAGCGGGCCCTGTCACGACCGGGTTGGGCAGGGCCTGCGACGTTTGGTGGTTTGGATCAGTTGTCGTATGGAAAACCACAAAACAGCCGAGAAGCGCGAACATCCGAGGAGCCCGTCCTCCGAGGTGGGACAAAAGTGTCCGAGTGATGGGACACTGGTGCCGGGAGGGGAGGGTGCCATGGACATGGTGACCGCAGGCAAGACCGCAGCAGAGCTCGCACGGCGCGTCGCCGCCGGCGACGTGGACCTCGTGCCCGTCCAGCAGGTGCTCGCCCTCGGCCTCGGTCGCCCGGTGCACGTGGCGCCGGGCCTCGTCTACGTGGACTCCATCGGGGGCGCCGACGGCTTTCTCTGGGCGGAGGACGCCGCCGGGGCCGCGGCGCTCCTGTCCCGCTGCCCGCGGCCGGCCATGGTGGAGGTCACCGGCCGGGCGGCCGCCGAGGCTGTGGCGCGGGCCTTCCCCGGCAGCTCCGAGCCCCAGGGGCACCTCGTGTGCGCGTACCTTGCCGCCACGCCGCCCCCGGTGGCCGACGCCCTCGAGATACGCCCCCTCGCGCCGGACCACGCCGACCTCGTGATCGCCCGCTACTCCCACCCCGAGTACTTCTCCCGCGAGGAGATCGTGCGCCGTCTGGCGGCCGGCACCATCGACGGCGGATACCTCGACGGCGGGCTCGTCGGGTTCATCGGCATGCACGCCGAGGGCTCCATGGGCATGCTGGAGGTCTTCCCCGGGTGGCGCCGCCGCGGTGTGGCCCTCGCCCTCGAGGCCGCGAAGATCGCCTCCGGGCTCGCGGCCGGGCACGTCCCCTGGGCCCAGGTCTTCCCCGAGAACCGCGCCTCCATCGCCCTGCAGCACCGCCTGGGCATGGCTTTTGGCTGCGGCTACCAGGCGTTTCTGGACTGCGGCGGCCCGGCCTGACGGCGCCGCCGCACAAGGGAGGGCCGGGCCCCCACGGCGGGTGCCCGGCCCTCGACGTCCGCTCCCGTGTCCCGGCAGGCTACTTCTTGGCCTTGCCCTGGTTGGCCACGGCGTCGATCTTGGCGGCGATGACCTCGGGGTCGCCCACGTACTGCTTGTCCACCACGTTGAAGTCCCTGTCGAAGGTGTAGACCAGCGGGACGGCCGTGGGGATGTTCACATCGAGGATCTCGTCGGGCGTGAGGCCGTCGAACTGCTTCACCAGCGCGCGCAGGGAGTTGCCGTGGGCGGCGATGACGATGCGCTTGCCGGCGCGCATCTGCGGCTCCACGACCTCCTGGAACCACGGCCACACGCGGGCGATGGTGTCCTCCAGGCACTCGGCGTAGGGGATCTGGTCGGCGGGCACGTCGCGGTAGGCCGGCTGGTTGTGGGCGTCGCGCTCGTCGCCGGGCTCCAGCGCGGGCGGCCGCACGTCGAAGGAGCGGCGCCAGACCTTCACCTGCTCGTCGCCGTACTTGGCGGCGGTGTCGGCCTTGTTGAGGCCCTGCAGGGCGCCGTAGTGGCGCTCGTTGAGCTTCCAGGTCTTCTCCACGGGCAGCCAGTCGCGGTCCATGGCGTCGAGCACCAGGTTGAGGGTGTGGATGGCGCGCTTGAGGTAGCTGGTGTAGCAGAGGTCGAAGTCGAACCCGGCGTCCCTGAGGGCCACGCCGCCGTTGTAGGCCTCGTCGCGGCCGAGCTCGGACAGGTCGACGTCGGCCCATCCGGTGAAGAGGTTCTCCTTGTTCCACTCGCTCTCGCCGTGGCGGATGAGGACGAGCCGCATCGTGTCTTGAGCCATTGTGTGGGCTCCTTTCCGGTGGTTGCGAACGGTTTGTCGCTGGTCTTATAGTAGGGCGCGAAATAAGTAAACACCGGCTAACTCAAAAGGCCCACAAACGGGCCGACGCCTATGGAAGCAGGGGGGATGTCCCATGATCGATGCGATCGTCGTCGCGGCCGTGGTCGTCGCCGTCGTCCTCGTCGTCCGCGCCCGGGTCCGCGCCGGCGCCAAGGGAGGGTGCGCCGGCTGCGGGTCGGCGTCGGTGTGCGCCGGGTCGGGTACCGGCTCGTGCCCCGTGGCGGACGACGCCGTGGAGTCCATGGAGGAGGCGGCCCGCGCCGCCGCGGCGTCGGTGAGGCCGGCGGGGAAGGGGCGCTCCTGTTGCCACTAGGCGGTGCCCCGGGCGCACCCGGCCGCCGGCCCCGTTCATAGAAACAGAGCTGAAACACCCCTGTGCAACAGTTGTCAGGACTATGCACAAGGGCCCCTTGCGACGGCCTCCGCCCCCTTCCATTGCGAGGTAGTGATGAGCAACTCCAGCAAGGACATCGATTACGTGCTTCGCACCGTCGAGGAGCGCGACGTCCGGTTCGTCCGTCTCTGGTTCACGGACGTGCTCGGCAACCTCAAGTCGTTCGCCATCTCGCCCGAGGACCTCGAGGAGGCCTTCGAGGAGGGCATCGGCTTCGACGGGTCGTCGGTCAACGGCTTCTCCTCCGTGGTGGAGTCCGACATGCTGGCCTTCCCCGACGCCTCCACCTTCCAGTTCCTGCCGTGGCGCCCTGCGGCCAACGCCGTGACCCGCATCTTCTGCGACATCTGCACCCCCGACCGCCAGCCCTTCGAGGGCGACCCGCGCCACTGCCTCATGCGCGTCTTCCGCCTGGCGTCCGACCGCGGCTTCGTGCCCAACGTGGGGCCCGAGCTCGAGTACTTCTACTCGGAGAGCTCCAAGAGCCCGGTGCCCCTGGACGACGCCGGCTACTTCGACCTCGCGCCCACCAACTCGTCGCGCAACCTGCGCCGCGACACCGTGCTCTCCCTCGAGCGCCTCTCCATCCCCGTGGAGTACTCCTTCCACGCCATGGGGCCGTCGCAGCAGGGCATCTCGCTCCGCTATGCCGAGGCCGTGAGCGCGGCGGACAACATCATGACCACGCGCTTCGCCGTGAAGCAGATCGCCCAGAACAATGGCTTCTACGCGTCGTTCATGCCCAAGCCCATCCCCGGGCGCCCCGGCTCCGGCATGTTCCTGCAGGAGTCGCTCTTCGACGGCGAGGGGGAGAACGTCTTCTGGGGCGCCGAGGGCGGCCACCACCTCAGCGACGTCGCCTGCCACTACATCGCCGGCCTCGTCCGCTACGCGCCCGAGTACATGCTGCTCACCAACCCCACGGTGAACTCCTACAAGCGCCTCGTCCCCGACGGCGAGGCCCCCACGTTCGCCACCTGGGGCCGCCGCAACCGCAACGCCCTCGTGCGCATCCCCATGCACAAGCCCGGCAAGCACCAGTCCACCCGCGTGGAGCTGCGCGTGCCCGACCCCTCGGCCAACCCCTACCACGCCATCGCCGCCACGGTCATGGCCGGCCTCAAGGGCATCGAGGAGGGTCTGCCCCTGCCCCCGGAGTACACCTCCGACCTCGGCACCTCGGAGCTCGAGCTCGAGAGCGCCGGGTTCGAGCGGCTCCCCCGCGACCTCGGGGAGGCCATCGAGGCCTTCCGCTCCTCGGAGCTCATGCGCGAGGTCCTCGGCGACCACACCTTCGAGTTCCTGGTGGAGGAGAAGAGCCGCGAGTGGCTGTCGTACAACTCCACGGTCACGGACTGGGAGGTCCGCAGCTACTACGGCGGATATTAGGACCCCCGCCCCTCCTGCGACGACCCGTGCGGTACCTTGGGCCGCCCCCTTTCCGGAGGGGGCGGCTTTTGTGTGCCCCCAGCTATACGAGAAGGAAACGTATGCCGGTTACCTTATAGATTACTGAATAAACTGATTGAGAAGATACTATCTTAACGAAACCTTAAAAAGCCTCCTACCAGCGGTTGTCCCCCGGGTGCCGCTACCCGTAACGAGGGGCCGTCGTGGGCCCCGTTGTGTTACTTTGTTTCAAAGAGCTTTGAGAGAACCGGCTTGTTCGGGGAGGCGGTCTTTCCATTGGGTGAACCCGTCAGACACGGCCACAGGCGTCCGACGCCGCGCACGGCCCTGTGCGTGCTCGTCATCCTCGCCAGCACCCTCCTGTGCGGGTGCGCGGCGCTCCAGGGTCCCTTCGCCAAGCGGAACATCGAGCGGGACCTCTCCACCGTGGAGCCGGGCGCGCTGACGGTGGCCTGCGACTTCGCGTCGCCGCCCATGGACTTCGTGGACGCCGACGGCCAGTGCCGCGGGTTCGAGTACGAGCTCGTCACGGAGGTGGCCGACCGCCTGGGCCTGGACCTCGAGGTCCTCCGGTGCGAGGACCTCCCCGCGGTCGAGTCTGCCGTGGCCGACAGGACGGCGGACATGGCCGCCTCCGCCCTCTCCCTCGACGATTTCGGGGGCGGCGTCTCCTGCCTCGAGGCGGGGTCGCCCTACATGTCGGTGGGCCGCGACGTCGTGGTGCCCCGCGATCACCCGTTCAAGGGCGTCGAGCAGCTCAACGACCCCGCGTGCACCGTCGTGGTGCAGGGCGGGTCGCCCAACGAGGCCTGGGTGCGCGAGACCCTCCCCAAGGCCGTGGTGGTCCCGGTGGACGACGCCGTCCAGGGCCTCACGGGCGTGGCCAACGGCACCTACAGCGCCGCCGTCTACGACGACGTGAGCGCCACCTACCTCCTCAACTCCATGTTCGGCACCCTCATGGTGGGCCACCACCAGGACGACGTGAGCCGCTACTGCTTCGCCTTCTCGTCCGAGGACCCCGCCGTGCGCGAGGCCGTGGACGACGCCCTTGCCGCCCTCGAGGAGGACGGCTTCGTGGCGTCGCTCGAGGCCAAGTGGTTCGGGTCGCCGCTGGCCTGAGGGGCCTTCGGGCACCCGCCCTGAAAATATTCGGAGTATTGAATAACAATCTCGTTTCTTTTAGCGGCACGTATTATGAGCTGTCGAATAAACGTCCCGGGGATGGTAGTATCGTCCCCACATTCGAGTCCCCCTGAAAGGACGCTTATGAAACGAGCATCGAAGCTGGCCGCCCTGGCCGCCTGCGCCGCGACCGCCCTCGCCCTCGTCGCCTGCGGCTCGTCGTCCGCCGGGGGAGCGGGGGGCGTCTCCACGGTCAAGGAGGGCACCCTCACGGTCCTCTCGGACCTCGCCTACCCGCCCCTCGAGTCCGTGCCCGAGGGCAAGACGGCCGCCGACTGCGAGGGCTACGAGGTCGACGTCGTGGACGCCGTCGCCGGGAAGCTGGGCCTTAAGGCCGAGTGGTCCCAGGTGAAGTTCGACACCATCATCCCCCAGATCAAGCAGGGCGGCAGGGCCGACATCGGCGCCTCCGCCTTCACCATCAACGACGAGCGCGTCGAGGAGATCGACTTCACGGACCCCTACCTGGACTCCAACCAGGGGCTCGTCATGCCGGCCTCCTCCAAGGTCCTGGACCCCGACACCGAGCTCAACGACGCCAACGCCAAGGTGGCCGTTCAGTCGGGCACCACGGGCGAGGCCTGGGTCGAGGAGAACCTCACCAACGCGCAGGTGGTGCCCCTGGACGACGTCATCCAGTGCCTCATGGGCGTCCAGACCGGCTCCTACGACGCCTGCGTGGCCGACCTGCCCGTGCTGTCGTACCTCTGCAACACCAGCTACAAGGACCTCGCGGTGAAGCAGGAGATCGCCACGGGCGAGCAGTACGGCTTCGTGGTCTCCAAGGACAACCCCGCCCTGACCGAGGCGATCGACAAGGCGTACAAGGAGCTCGTGGACGACGGCACCATAGCGAGGCTCCAGGAGAAGTGGTTCGGCGAGCAGCTGTAGCCGGCCCGAAGGAGGATTGGTTCCCATGAAGCACACGGCAAAACGGCAGGGGCGCCACGTCGCGCGCGCCCTCTGTGCCGCCCTCGCCGCGGCCCTCTGCCTCACGGTCGCGGCGCCCGCCACGGCCGAGGCCGTCACCATCAACAAGGCGACGGCCAAGCCCAACGAGGACGGCGGCTCCGGCGTCATCGGCGGCATCGACACGCGACTCACCTGGGAGGCCACCGTCGAAGAGGGCGAGAGCGTGGACGCCGTGACGCTGACGCTGCCCCAGGACGGCTCCTTCGACGGCTCCACCCCCCGCGTCACCGTGCTCGAGGGCCTCAAGCGCAAGGACGTGCAGGCCGACGCCAAGGCCGACGGCACGAGCCTCACCCTCGACTTCTCCGAGCCCGTGGGCGCCGGCGACCTCCTCCGCGTGGAGGTCACCAACATGCGGTTCCCGCCCGAGGGCGGCGACGTGCAGGTGACCGGCACCGCCACCGTCAACGGCCGGGAGACCGACCTCGCGCCGTCGCCGGCCATCGCGGTCATCGCCAACACGCCGCTGCAGGCGCTCGTCAACTGGCTCGACGAGCAGCCCTGGGTGGCGGCGTGGAACTCCAACCAGTTCCTCGGCATGTTCTTCAAGCCGCAGCTGCTCGTGACGTCGTTCGCCTCGCTGTTCCCCGGCTGGCTCGTCTGCCTCGCCATCGTCGTGGTGGCCTACCCGTTCGCCATCCTGCTCGGCCTGCTTTTCGCGTTCATGAAGATGGCCAAGCACCGCGTCGTGCGCGCCGTGGCCGTCACCTACATCAACATCCTGCGCGGCACGCCGCTCTTCCTGCAGATCTACATCATGTTCTTCGGCCTGCCCATGATCGGTGTCAACATCGACAACAACGTGCTGGGCGTCATCGTCATGGCCGTGAACTCGAGCGCCTACCTGGCCGAGATCTTCCGCGCCGGCATCGAGTCCATCCCCAAGGGCCAGTACGAGGCCGCCGAGTCCCTCGGCATGAACCCCCGCCAGACCATGGTCTCGGTCATCCTGCCCCAGACCGTGCGCCGCGTGCTCCCCACGGTCACGAGCGACTTCATCACGGGCTACAAGGACACCTCGCTGCTGTCCTCGGTGGGCGTCATGGAGCTCATGATGTTCTCCAAGAACCTCACCACGGTCACCGGCAACATCACGCCCTACATCGCCGCGGCCATCTACTACCTCATCGTCACCCTGCCGCTCATCCGCATCGTCTCCAAGGTCGAGCAGCACCTCGCCCGCAGCGAGTCCGGGCAGGGGCCGCGCCCCAAGGGCCCGGCCAAGGCCGAGGGCATCGAGGAACGCGACGCCGAGACCGTCGACCCCGACCCCGTGGCTGAGGCCGTCGCCGAGGAGAGCCGCAAGGCCTTCGGCGCCGTGCGGCTCAAGCCGCGCCCGTCCGTGTTCGCCGCCGCCCGCGCCCGCATGGCCGCCGCGCCCCGAGAGGAGGCCCAGGATGCCTAGGTCCCACAGGAAGGCCGTCGAGGAGCACCCCGTCCTCGACGCCGACACCGCGGCGAGGCTCGCCTACGAGCACGACCGCACCCTGTCCACCCACGCCTTCGTCGAGGGCGAGCACCCGGTGGTGCGCATCGAGCACCTCAACAAGGCGTTCGACGACAACGTGGTGCTCCGCGACGTCAACCTCACGGTGTGGCCCGGCGAGGTCGTCGTGGTGCTGGGTCCGTCGGGCTCGGGCAAGTCCACCATGCTGCGCTGCATCAACCGGCTCGAGACCCCCACGGGCGGCCACATCCTCTTCAACGACGAGGAGGTCACGGGTCAGTCCAAGGCGCGCCTGTGCGAGATGCGCAAGCACCTGGGCATGGTGTTCCAGAACTTCAACCTCTTCCCGCACCTCTCCGCCAAGGAGAACGTCATGATCGGCCAGGTCAAGGCCCTCGGGCGCACCAAGGAGGAGGCCGAGGCCGAGGCGGTGCGGCAGCTCGAGGCCGTCGGCCTGGGGGACCGTGCGGACTTCATGCCCGCCCAGCTCTCCGGCGGCCAGCAGCAGCGCGTGGCCATCGCCCGCGCCGTGGCCATGCACCCCGACGTCCTGCTCTTCGACGAGCCCACGAGCGCCCTCGACCCCGAGCTCGTGCGCGGCGTCCTCGACGTCATGCGCGACCTGGCCGAGAACTCCGGCATGACCATGATCGTGGTCACCCACGAGATGGGCTTCGCCCGCGACGTGGCCGACCGCGTGGTCTTCATGGAGGACGGCCTCGTGGTGGAGGAGGGTCTGCCCGGCGACGTGTTCGACCATCCCAAAAGCGAGCGCACGGCGGCGTTCCTCGGAAACATCGAGGGGGCCTGAGGCCTGTCGTCGCAGTTGGCCGGGCGTCCTTTGTTTTACGGCGGGAGGGTCCTTCGGGGCCCTCCCGCCCCTTTGGAAATGTTACAAGTTGCTGACGGGACGCTGTGGTAAACTTCTATCTACTTGTGTGCAACTCTTTGCCCTTTTGAGCAATGTCGCCCCGCCTTGTGAAGGAGGCCTGGCTTGCAGCACCATAAGAACGTCCTCCTCGTCTCGAAGACGAGCCGCCTGCACGAGCGGATGCGGGAGCTCTCCCATTCCCTCGACATCTCGGTGCTCCTGTCGACGCCCGACACCTTCGACCAGGCCATCTCGTCGGGACACGACTTCGACCTCGTCCTGCTCGACCTCGCGGGCCTCTCGTCCGAGACCCTCAACAAGGTCGACGCCTACGTGGCAGGCAACTCCGGCATCCCGCGCCTGTTCTCCGTGGACGAGGAGCAGCTCTCCTCCCTTCGGATGCCGGTGCAGGGCCGCTCCGACTTCATCCTGGCCACCGCGTCGGAGGCCGAGTTCGAGGTCCGTCTGGCCCTCCTGCTCTGGCCCGGCGAGGAGACCGTGCCGTCGGACTTCGTCACCATCGACAACATGACCATCAACCTGGCCACCTACCAGGTCACCATCGACGGCGAGCCCGTGGACCTCACCCTCATGGAGTACTCGCTGCTCTCGTTCCTCGCCACCCACCCGTCCCGCGCCTACTCGCGCGAGGCCCTGCTCCACCGCGTGTGGGGCTTCGAGTACTGCGGCGGCACCCGCACGGTGGACGTGCACATCCGCCGCGTGCGCTCCAAGGTGGGTCCCCAGGTGGCCTCGCACATCGTTACGGTGCGCGGCGTGGGCTACCTCTTCAAGCTCTGACGCGCACGGGGCCCGGCCCCGAGGCAGCGGCCCCACCGCCCGGTGCGCGGCGGTGGGGCCGCTGCCGTTTTCGCGAGGGGGCCGACGGCCTTAGGCAGGCTTTAGGTGGGGCAGATAGGCTGTTTTCGTCCCCCTATTTGAAACGTTATCGGGTGGCGGGGTACCACATCCCTAGAAGAGCGACCTCGCCACCGCGCCCGACCGCGCCTGTTGAGAGGAAGGCACACCAGTGAGCACAGACGACACCCGCATCCCCGAGCCGGACGGCGCCCAGCGCCCGCACCACGTGTCCCCGGGCCCCGAGACCGACCCGTCCCTGGAGCCCGAGCCCCTCCACCGCCGCCCCGCGGGCGCCCCCGAGAGCCCCTTCGCGGCCACACCTGCGCGGGTCGAGGGCCCCGACGAGCGCCGCTCCGCCGTGGCCGGCCTCCCCGAGGTGGACGCCCCGGCGCCCGACGCCACCGCCGTGCACCCCACGCGCGTGATGGCATCCCCGGCCGCGCCCGCCCCCGGGACCGCGGACGATGCCGCCGGCGGCCCCGTGCCCCCCGTCCCGCCCGCGGGTGCCGACGCCCCGGCGCCCGGCGACGCCCCGGCGCCCCGCCGCCAGGGCCACCCGTTCCTGGCCGGCCTCCTCGGCGGCATCCTGGCCTGCGCCGTCGCCCTCCTCGTGTTCCTCGCCGTGACGGGCCGCATCGGCGGCACCGTCGCCTCCACCGGCACCAGCGACTCCGCGGCCGGCCCCACCGTCAACGTCACCGCCGCCCCCCAGGACGCCACCACCGCCGAGGTCGTGGCCGCCAAGTGCCTCCCCTCCGTGGCCTCCATCAACGTGAGCTCCAGCGAGGGCGAGGGCGTGGGCTCCGGCGTGGTCTACGACACCGACGGCAACATCCTCACCAACTTCCACGTGGTCGACGGCGCCCAGTCCATCACCGTCAACCTCGGCGGCAAGAGCTACGAGGGCACCGTGGTGGGCTCCGACGAGTCCAGCGACCTCGCCGTGGTGCACGTGGACCTCGGCGGCGACACCGTCACGCCCATGGAGCGCGGCGACTCCTCCAAGCTCGTGGTGGGCGAGTGGGTCATGGCGATCGGCAGCCCCTTCGGGCTCGACCAGTCGGTCTCCTCGGGCATCGTGAGCTCGCTCTACCGCTCCACCATCCTCGAGGGCTCCTCGGGCAACACCATCTACACCAACCTCATCCAGACCGACACCGCCATCAACCCCGGCAACTCCGGCGGCGCGCTCGTGGACTCCGAGGGCAGGCTCGTGGGCATCAACTCCATCATCGAGAGCGCCTCGGGCTCCAGCTCCGGCGTGGGCTTCGCCATCCCGGTCAACTACGCGGTGGACGTCGCCGACGCCATCATCGCCGGGCGCCAGGTGGAGCACGCCTTCCTGGGCGCCAACGTGCAGACCGTCACGCCCCAGGCCGCCGTCCGCAACCGCCTCGCCGTCAACCAGGGCGCCTACGTGGCGTCCGTGACCGAGGGCGGCCCCGCGGCCCAGGCCGGCCTGCAGGAGGGCGACATCATCACCAAGCTCGGCGACGAGGACATCACCTCCGCCGACGGCCTCATCCTCGCCGTGCGCAGCCACGCCGTGGGCGACAAGGTCACCGTCACCTACTACCGCGGCTCCGAGGAGTCCACGGTCGACATCCAGCTGGGCAGCGACGCCCAGAGCCAGTCCGCCACCCAGGACCAGCGCCGGCAGTCGGCCTGGGACGAGGGGGCGTCCTCCCAGGACGGCTCCTCCCGGGACGGCGACGCCCGGGGCTCCGGCCCGCTCGGCGACCTGCTCGGCGGCCTCGGCATCGGCTGAGTCCCCACCGACGGAGACAGGCAAGGCCCTGCGGACCCACCGGCCCGCAGGGCCTTTTCGCTGTCTGGCCGTCACGGCCGCCCTCCAGACCGCCTTCCCAGAAGCGGTTCCGGGAAGGCGGCCGCCCATGGGATTTGGAACCGACCCTTCCCAGGACCCCTTTTGGGAAGGATTTCCTTCCCAAAAGACGTTGCGGGAAGCGCCCGCCTCATGGGATGTGGGACCGCCCCTTCCCAGAAGCGGTTCCGGGAAGGCGCGCAGGAGGGGTTGGTCGGAGTTGCATGAGCATATGCTCATGTGTTTATACTACTGTGAATAGGTAGGAAATGCGTCAAGGAGGAGGCCGACGTGAGCACCGCCACCGAGCGCACCGCCCGTTTCGCCATCGACGGGATGACGTGCGCAAGCTGCTCCTCGATCATCGAGAGGATGGTGGGCCGCATGGACGGGGTCGAGTCCATGGCGGTCAACCTCGCCGCCAACAGCGGCACCGTCACCTACGACCCCGGCGCCGTCTCCCTCGACGCCGTGCTCGAGACCATCGACGGCCTGGGCTTCTCGGCCGAGGTGGTCCCCGACGAGAGCCGCGCCGCCTTCGACGAGGGGCGCCGGGCCAAGGAGGCCGCCACGGAGCGCCGCGACCTCGCCATGTTCGTGGTCTCGCTCGTGCTCACCGTCATCATCCTGGTCATCTCCATGACGCCGCTGGGCATGTCTGCGGCCATGGCGGCGTCGGGGGCCATCTGGGGCGAGGCGAGCCACGGCCGGGCCATGGAGCTCATGAACGTCGTGTGCTTCGTGCTGTGCATCCCGGTGCAGTTCGTGTGCGGCGCCCGCTACTACAAGGGGGCCTGGGGCGCCCTCAAGGCCCGGGCCGGCAACATGGACACCCTCGTGGCCGTGGGCACCACCGTGGCCTTCGCCTACGCCACCTACCTCACGTTCGGGCCCCGGGCCACCTCGGGCGTCATGGCCCCGTTCGAGACGAGCGCCATGCTCATCACGTTCGTCATGCTCGGCAAGATGCTCGAGCACCGGGCCAAGGGCCGCGCCGGCGCCGCCGTGGAGGAGCTCATGAGCCTCACGCCGGCCGTGGCGTGGGTGCGCCGCGGCGACTCCCTCGTGGAGGTGCCCCAGGGCGAGCTCGCGGTGGGCGACGTCTGCGCCGTGCGCCCCGGCGAGCGCGTGCCGGCCGACGGCCGCGTGGTCTCGGGCCACTCCTCGGTGGACGAGTCCATGCTCACCGGCGAGCCCCTCTTCCAGGAGAAGTCCGCCGGCGACGAGGTCACCGGCGGCACCGTCAACGGCACCGGCGCCTTCGAGTTCGAGGTCACGGCCGCCGGGTCCGACACCGTGCTGGCCCACATCGTGGAGCTCGTGGAGGCCGCCCAGGGCTCCAAGCCGCCCATCCAGCGCCTGGCCGACCGCATCAGCGCCGTCTTCGTGCCCGCCGTGCTGTCCGTGGCCCTGGCGACCTTCGTCGTGTGGCTCGTCGTGGCGGCCGTGGGCGGCACGCTCGACGCCGCCGGGTTCGAGCGCGCCCTCATGGTCGGCGTGTCCGTGGTCGTCGTGGCGTGCCCCTGCGCCCTGGGCCTCGCCACCCCCACCGCCATCATGGTGGGCACGGGCCGGGGCGCCGAGGAGGGCATCCTCATCAAGGACGGCCAGGCCCTGGAGGGGGCCGGGTCGCTCACGTGCGTGGTCTTCGACAAGACGGGTACCCTCACCGAGGGCTCGCCGCAGGTGACCGAGGTGCTCTGCGCCGACGGCACCGGCCGCGGCGACGCCCTCGCCCTGGCGGCCGGCCTCGAGCGGGGGAGCGAGCACCCGCTGGCCCGCGCCGTGCTCCTGGCCGCCGAGGAGGAGGGGGCGGCCCCCGTGGCGGTGGACGGCTTCGAGGCCGTCCCGGGCCACGGCGTCGTGGGCACCGTGGCGGGTGCGGACGGCTCGCCGGTCGAGGTGGGCTTCGGCAACGGGCGCCTCGTGGCGCGTCTCACCGGCTCCGGCGTCCCCGCGTGGGCCGAGGGCTCGGCGCCGGGCGGCACCGACATGTACCTCGTGCGCGGCGGCACCGTGGTCGCCCGCGTGCGCGCCGCCGACGAGCCCAAGCCCACGGCCGCCGAGGGTGTGGCCGCCCTGGAGGCCCTGGGCCTCCGGGTCATGCTCCTCTCGGGCGACGGCCGCGCCGCCGCCGAGGGCGTGGCCTCCCTCGTGGGCATCGGGCCCGACAACGTGGTCGCCGAGGTGCTCCCCGGCGACAAGGCCGAGGTCGTCGAGGGGCTCCGGGCCTCCGGCGAGAAGGTCTGCATGGTGGGCGACGGCATCAACGACACGCCGGCCCTCGCCACGGCCGACATCGGCATCGCCATGGGCGCCGGCTCCGACGCGGCCCTCGAGGTGGGCCAGGTGGTCCTCATGCACGACGACGTGCGCGACGTCGCCCGGGCCGTCTCGCTCTCCCGCGCCACGATGCGCAAGATCCGCCAGAACTTCGCGTGGGCCCTGGGCTACAACTGCCTGCTCATCCCGCTGGCGTGCCTGGGCATCATCGCCCCGGAGGTCTCCGGGGCGGCCATGGCGCTCTCGAGCGTGTCGGTGGTGTCCAACTCGCTGCTGCTGAAGCGCTGGCGCGGCTGACCGTCCCCACGTGGCGGCGCTGCCTGGCGGCGCGGGGCGGCGGCCTGGGGTAGACTCCGAGCGTGACACCTACGCTTCCGGAGGCCCCATGGACAAGCCCTCTCTCGACGAGGCGCGCGACCGCGCCCAGGCGCTGCGCGCCAAGCTCGACTACCACGCCTACCGCTACTACGCCCTCGACGACCCCGAGATCTCCGACGCCGAGTTCGACCGCCTGCTCGGCGAGCTCCAGGACATCGAGGCCCGCCACCCCGAGCTCGTGGTCCCCGAGAGCTACACCCAGCGGGTGGGCGGCTACGTGAGCCCGCAGTTCGCGTCGGTCGCCCATGCCCAGCGCATGTACTCCATCGACGACGCCATGACCATCGAGGAGCTCGACCGCTGGCTCGCCCGCACCGACGAGGCCCTGGGCGCCACGCCCGAGAGACCCGTGGCCTACACCTGCGAGCTCAAGATCGACGGCCTCGGCGTGGCCGCCACCTACCGCGACGGCAGGTTCGTGCGCGCCGCCACCCGCGGCGACGGCTCGGTGGGGGAGGACGTCACCCTCAACGTGCGCACCATCGGCGACGTCCCGGCCCGCCTGGCCGACGCCGGCCTCGCCGGGCTGCCCCACGGCGGCGCCGGCCAGGCCGTGGAGGTGCGCGGCGAGGTCTACATGGCCAAGAGCGCCTTCGCCCGCCTCAACGAGGAGCGCGACCTCGCCGGCAAGCCCGTCTTCGCCAACCCGAGAAACGCCGCCGCCGGGTCGCTGCGCCAGAAGGACCCCCGCGTCACGGCGTCGCGCGACCTCGCCACGTTCGTCTACGCCGTGGCCGACCCCGCCATGGTGCAGGTGAGCACCCAGGCCCAGTTCCTCGACTGGCTGCGCTCCTGCGGCTTCTCCGTCAACCCCCACGCCGAGCGCTGCGAGAGCGCCGCGGCCGTGCACGAGTACTGCGCCCAGGCCCTGGCCGACCGCAACGGCCTCGACTACGACATCGACGGCGTGGTGGTGAAGGTGGACTCCTTCGCCCAGCAGCAGGCCCTCGGCTTCACCTCGCGCGCCCCGCGCTGGGCCGTCGCCTTCAAGTTCCCGCCCGAGGAGAAGGAGACGGTCCTCCGCGAGATCCGCGTGCAGGTGGGCCGCACGGGCTTCCTCACCCCCGTGGCCGAGTTCGACCCGGTGACCGTGGCCGGCTCCACCATCGCCCGCGCCACGCTCCACAACATGGACGAGGTGCGCCGCCGCAACGTGCGCGTGGGCGACACCGTCGTGGTCCACAAGGCGGGCGACGTCATCCCCGCCGTCGTGGGCCCGGTCCTCTCCAAGCGGCCGGCCGACTCCGTGCCCTTCGAGATGCCCGCCACCTGCCCCTCCTGCGGCAGCCCCGTGGTGCACGAGGAGGGCGAGGTGGCCTACCGCTGCATCTCCATCGACTGCCCCGCGCAGTCCCTGGAGCGCCTCGAGCACTGGCAGTCGCGCAAGGCCATGGACATCGACGGCATGGGTCCCGAGATGATCGGCCGCCTCGTGGGCGCCGGTCTCCTGCGCGACGTCGCCGACATCTACTCCCTCACGGTCGAGCAGGTGGCCGCCCTCCCCACGGGCCGCACCTACAAGACGCGCGCCAAGGGCCACGACGTGGGGGACCCCATCCCCACGGGCCGGCGCACCGCCGAGAAGCTCGTGGCCCAGATCGAGGTCTCCAGGTCCCGGCCGCTCTCCCGGGTGCTGTTCGGCCTGGGCATCGTGCACGTGGGATCCTCGGTGGCCGACGCTCTCGCGGCTGCCTTCCCCTCCGTCGAGCTGCTGCGGGCCGCCACCGAGGAGGAGCTCGCCCAGGTGGACGGGGTGGGCCCGGTCGTGGCCTCCAGCGTGGCGGAGTTCTTCTCCATCCCCGAGAACCTCGAGGTGCTCGCCCGTCTCGGCGCGGCCGGCGTCACCATGGCCGACGACGCCCCCGCGGCCCCCGGGCGCCCCCAGACCCTGGCGGGCCTCACCTTCGTGCTCACGGGCAGCCTCCAGGGCATGACGCGCGACGAGGCCGGTGCCGCCCTCAAGGCCCTGGGCGCCAAGGTGTCGGGCAGCGTCTCCAAGCGCACGAGCTACGTGGTGGCGGGCGAGGCCGCGGGCTCCAAGCTCGCCAAGGCCGAGTCCCTCGGCGTGCCGGTGCTCGACCAGGCCGCCCTGGAGCGCGTCCTCGAGACGGGGGAGCCCCCGGCGGCCGCCGATCCCGCGTGAGCGCCCGTCCGTGAGCGCCCCGTCCGAGGGCGCGCCGGCCCCGGACGGACGGTGAAGACCCTGTAGAGTCCCCCGAACGCCGCCGTCGCCCCCTCGGGGTCGCGGGTACCCGGGTCCTCGGTACCCATCCGCGACCCCGAGGAGGAACCCCATGGCAGACACCGACACCCGCACCGCAGCCCCCGTCGACGACGCGCGCCGCGTCCGCGCCGTCAAGGCCCTCGGCCGCGTGGCCTCGTGCCTCTCCGTGCTCATGTACGTCTCCTACATCCCCCAGATCGCCAACAACCTCGCCGGTAACTACGGCTCCCCGGTGCAGCCGTTCGTGGCCATGGTCAACTGCGTGTTCTGGACCGCCTACGGCCTGCTCGAGCGGCCCCGCGACATGCCCATCGTGGTGGCCAACATCCCCGGCATCGTGCTGGGGTGCGTCACCTTCCTCACCGCCCTCCACTAGGTCGTCATCTCTTCAGGGTCTTTTGTCTTGTTGACGGTCTGATAGGGGCCGTCAACGGTCGAGTTGCTAGACTTGGCAAAAACCCTATGGAGAGGAGAGATGCCATGGCCCAAGAGCCCAAGGCGTCCGACGGGCGCGCGGTGCGCGTCATCGAGGTGAAGGAATCGGTCTTCGCGGCCAACGAGCAGAGGGCCGATCGGCTGCGCGACGACCTCAGGGAGCGGGGGACGTTCCTGCTCAACGTCATGAGCAGCCCCGGCTCGGGGAAGACCACCCTCCTCACCCGCACGGCCGAGCGCCTGCGCGACCGCCTGTCCATGGGCGTCATGGAGGCCGACATCGACTCCGACGTCGACGCCGTGACCATGGCCGACGCCGGCGTGGTGGCCGTGCAGCTCCACACCGGCGGCATGTGCCACCTCGACGCCGCCATGACCTCCCAGGGCCTCGCGGAGCTCGATGCCGCCGCCGCCGAGCAGGGGGCCGCCCCCATCGACCTCGCCGTCCTCGAGAACGTGGGCAACCTCGTGTGCCCCGCCGAGTTCGACACCGGCGCCTCGGCCTCGGTGGCCCTGGTCTCGGTGCCCGAGGGCGACGACAAGCCCCTCAAGTACCCCCTGATGTTCGAGGTGGTCGACGCCGTGGTGGTCAACAAGGTCGACACCTGCGAGCTCTTCGACTTCGACATCGAGCGGTTCCGCGAGAACGTGCGCCTGCGCAACCCCGAGGCCCCCGTCATCCGCCTGTCGGCCAAGACCGGCGAGGGCGTCGACGCCTGGACGGCGTGGCTCGAGGGCGCCGTGGCCGCCTGGAAGGGAGGCTCCCATGCCTAACGAGCGTCGTATGGCCGCCGACGAGCGCATCGAGCGGCTCTGGGAGGCCGGTCTCACCGTGGAGGGGGACTACGTGCCCCCCGAGGCGTCCGACCCCTCCGTGGCCGTGCGCAAGCCGGTCCTCGAGCTGGCCCAGATGGTCTCCGACCGCATCGGCCACAAGGTCACCCCGGCCGACCCCGAGTACTACGGCCTGGCCGCCTGCATCACCGACCCCATGGCCGAGGTGGCCCTCAAGATGGGGGTGCGCAAGCCCAAGACCCTCGCCCAGCTGGCCGAGCTCTGCTCCATGGACCCCGCGGAGCTCGAGCCGCTCCTGTTCGACATGGGCTACGTGGGCCTCATCGAGTGGAACCGCGAGAACGAGGACGGCCGCAACCCCGAGGGCGAGCTGCGCTACGTGCTGCCGCCCTTCGTGCCGGGCTCGGCGGAGTTCTTCAACATGCGCCAGTCCCAGATCGACGAGCACCCCCAGGTGGCCAAGATGTTCGAGCGCATGACCCAGCTCCCCCTGGAGCGCGTCACCGCCATGGTGCCCCCGGGCGGCGCCGGCATCGGCATGCACGTCATCCCCGTGGAGCGGGCCATCCCCATGGAGAACGAGTCGGCCTCGGTAGAGCACATCACCCACTGGCTCGACAAGTACGACGGCAAGTATGCCGCCAGCCCCTGCAGCTGCCGCATGAGCCGCGAGAAGCTGGGGGAGGGCTCGGCCGACGACCCCGAGGACTGGTGCATCGGCGTGGGCGACATGGCCGACTACCTCGTGGACACCCAGCGCGGCCGCTACATCGACCGCGACGAGGTACTCGCCATCCTGCGCCATGCCGAGGAGAACGGCTTCGTGCACCAGGTCACCAACATCGACGGCGAGCACAAGATCTTCGCCATCTGCAACTGCAACGTGAACATCTGCAACGCCCTGCGCACGAGCCAGCTGTTCAACACCCCCAACATGAGCCGCTCGGCCTACACCGCCGAGGTCGACCGCGAGGCCTGCGTGGCCTGCGGCCGCTGCGTCGAGGTGTGCCCCGCCGGCGCGGTGTCCCTCGGCCAGAAGCTCTGCTCCGCCAAGGCAGGCGGCAAGGTGCCCGAGTACCCCGTGCGCGAGCTGCCCGACGCCACGCCCTGGGGCCCCGAGCGCTGGAGCCCGAACTACCGCGACGACAACCGCCGCGAGACCTACGACTCCGGCACGGCCCCCTGCAAGACCGCCTGCCCGGCCCACGTGGCCGTCCAGGGCTACCTCAAGCTGGCCGCCCAGGGCCGCTACCGCGACGCCCTCGCCCTCATCAAGCGCGAGAACCCGCTGCCCGCCGTGTGCGGCCGCATCTGCAACCGCCGCTGCGAGGACGCCTGCACCCGCGGGCGCGTGGACGCCGCCGTGGCCATCGACGAGGTCAAGAAGTTCGTGGCCGCCGCCGACCTCGACCCGGCCACCCGCTACGTGCCGCCGGCGGTGACCCCGTCCAACCGCGGGGGCTTCCCCCAGAAGGTCGCCATCGTGGGCGCCGGGCCGGCCGGCCTCTCCTGCGCCTACTACCTGGCCGAGAAGGGCTACGCCCCCACGGTCTTCGACCGCAACCCGCGGCCCGGCGGCATGCTCTCCTACGGCATCCCGTCCTTCAAGCTCGAGCAGGACGTCATCGACGCCGAGATCGACGTCATGGCGCAGATGGGCGTGGAGTTCAGGCTCGGCGTCGACGTGGGCTCCGACGTGACCCTCGACGAGCTCCGCGAGCAGGGCTACGACGCCTTCTACCTCGCCATCGGCTGCCAGGGCTCCCGTTCCGCCGGCATCCCCGGCGAGGATGCCGGGCACGTCTCCTCCGCCGTTGACTTCCTGCACCGGGCCGCCGAGGGCACCCTCGACGGCGCCTCCCTCGGCCGCACGGTCGTCGTGGGCGGCGGCAACGTGGCCGTGGACGTGGCCCGCACGGCCGCCCGGGCCGGCGCCTCCTCCGTGGAGATGCGCAGCCTGGAGCAGCGGGGCGAGATGCCCGCCAGCGACGAGGAGCTCGAGGAGGCCGCCGAGGACGGCGTCACCGTCACGTGCGGCTGGGGCCCGGCCGAGGTGCGTGTGGGCGACGACGGCTCCGTCTCCTCCGTGGTGTTCAAGCGCTGCGTGCGGGTGTTCGACGACGAGGGCCGCTTCTCGCCGGTCTACGACGAGGCCGACACCGAGGAGGTCCCCTGCGACACCCTCGTCTTCTCCATCGGCCAGGCCGTGGAGTGGGGCGCGCTCCTCGAGGGCAGCGCCGTGGAGCTCGGCCGCGGCGGCTCGCCGGTGGTGGACCCCGTGACCTACCAGACGGCCGAGCCCGACGTCTTCTGCGGCGGCGACGTGGTCACCGGCCCGCGCTTTGCCATCGACGCCATCGCCCAGGGCCACGAGGCGGCCGTCTCCATCCACCGCTACGTGCACCCTGGCTCCAGCCTCACCGTGGGCCGCAACCCCCGGTTCTACGTGGAGCTGGACAAGGACGACGCCGTGCTGCCCAGCTACGACACCTCCTCGCGCCAGCGCCCCGCGACCGACAGGGCCAAGGAGAAGGCCGAGCCCTTCCGCGAGTACGCGGGGACGCTCACCGAGGAGCAGGTGCGCACCGAGACCGCGCGCTGCCTGTCCTGCGGCGCGAGCTGGGTGGACCCCAACCAGTGCATCGGCTGCGGCCTCTGCACCACCCGCTGCGAGTTCGACGCCATCCATCTGGTGCGCGACCACCCCGAGGCCAGCACCATGGTGCGCTCCGAGGACAAGCTCAAGGCCATCGGCCCCTACGCCCTCAAGCGCGCGGCGAAGATCGCCGTCCGCAAGATCCGGCGGGAGGTGTAGGCGCGGTGCACGAGCTGGGCATCGTGTTCTACATCGCCGACGAGGTGAGGGACGTCGCCCTGGCCAACGGGGCGACGTCCGTGGCCTCGGTCACCGTGGAGCTCGGGGAGGTCTCGGGGGTGGTGCCGCGGCTCCTCCAGGACGCCTGGCGCTGGTGCGCCGACCGCGAGGACCTGCTCCGCGACTGCGAGCTCGTCATGGAGGAGGAGCCCGCCGTGACGCTCTGCGAGGACTGCGGCACCCGCTACGGCACGGTGGCCCACGGCCGCACGTGCCCCGCCTGCGGCAGCCCCCACACCCACCTGGAGCAGGGGTCGGGCGTGGTGATCCGAGAGATCGCCGTCGTCTAGGCCCCGCCCCGCGACGTGTGGGATGTGACAGGGGTGCCTGGCCCATCTGTCACTTCGTATATTTCATCGTTGAAACGACGGGCCGTCTTCCGGGGCCCCTTCCGACGGAGAACCGCGCCGGGAGGGGCCCCGGCGCCGCCCCGTCCGTCCCTCTGTTACGCCCCCTTTTCCATCTCGTAAGCCCTGGGGGCACGAAACAGGGGCCACACACTGCCGCCGTAGGGTACGAGAGACCCGGACAAGTCCCCGGCCCCTAGGGAGCGAGCATGACCCAACCGCAACCCGGCCCCACCCTCTGGCGCCCCGAGTTCGAGCACGACGCCTGCGGCATCGGCGCCCTCGCCCACATCAAGGGCAGGCGCAGCCACCAGATGGTCGACGACGCCCTGTCGGTCCTCGTCAACCTCGAGCACCGTGGCGGCGTGGGCCTCGAGCGCACCACCGGCGACGGCGCCGGCATCCTCTTGCAGGTGCCCCACCGGTTCTTTCGCAAGGAGGCCCAGAAGGAGGGGTGCCTGCTCCCCGACGAGGGCGACTACGGCGTGGCCATGCTCTTCCTGCCCCAGGACGAGTTCGGCGTGACCGCCGCCCGCCGCACCTTCGAGGACGGCTGCGCCGCCGCCGGCCTGCCGCTGCTGTTCTGGCGCGAGGTCCCCGTGGACCCCCACGACCTCGGCGAGGCCGCCCGCGACACCATGCCCTCCATCTGGCAGGCCTTCATCGGCCGCCCGGACGCTGTGGCCGCCGGCGACGACTTCGAGCGCGCCCTCTACGTGTGCCGCCGCACCGTCGAGAAGGCGGCCGAGGCCTCGAGCGCCCTCGACGGCCGCATCTTCTACGTGTGCTCCATGAGCGCGCGCACGGTGGTCTACAAGGGCATGCTGCTCGCCACCCAGATGCGCCGCTTCTTCCTCGACCTCAACGACGCCGCCGTGGAGAGCGCCCTCTGCCTCGTGCACTCCCGCTACTCCACCAACACCACGCCCAGCTGGGAGCGCGCGCACCCCAACCGCTACATCATCCACAACGGTGAGATCAACACCCTCAAGGGCAACGTCTGCGCCCTGCGCGCCCGCGAGCCCGGGCTCTATTCGCCGGTGATGGGCCCCGACCTCGAGAAGGTCCTGCCGGTCATCGACCGCGAGGGATCCGACTCCGCCATCCTCGACAATGTCCTTGAGTTCCTCGTCATGAACGGCCGCTCCATGAGCCGCGCGGCCTCCCTGCTCATGCCCGAGCCCTGGGACCGCAACGACCACCTCGACCGCGAGCGCCGCGCCTTCGACCGCTACCAGTCCATGCTCATGGAGCCCTGGGACGGCCCGGCCGCCATCGCCTACACCGACGGCCGCACCCTCGGCGCGTCCCTCGACCGCAACGGCCTGCGCCCGGCCCGCTACTACGTGACCCACGACGACCGCCTGCTGCTCTCCAGCGAGGTGGGCACCCTGGACGTGGACCCGGCCGACATCCTCGTGGCCGGCTCCCTCGGCCCCGGCGAGATGCTCGAGGTGGACCCGGCGGAGGGCCGCATCGTCTGGAACGACGAGCTCCGCCGCGACCTCGCCAGCGCCAAGCCCTTCGCCGACTGGATCGCCGAGGAGACCCTCGCCGTGGCGGACCTCGACGACCCGGGCGACCCGGGCCGCGAGCCCTTCGACGGGCGCCCCTTCGCCTGGTCCATGGCGGCCCTCGGCCACTCGTGGGACGATGTCGCCGAGGTGCTGCGTCCCATGGCCGAGAAGGGGGCCGTGCCCCTGGCCTCCATGGGCTTCGACACGCCCCTCGCCTGCCTCTCGGCGAGGCCCCGGCCGTTCTTCGACTACTTCTACCAGCTGTTCGCCCAGGTGACCAACCCGCCCATCGACGCCCTGCGCGAGTCCATGGTCACGAGCAGCGTGCTCTATCTCGGCAACCACGGCAACATCCTCGAGGACGCCCGCGACAACTGCCGCCTTGTGGCCCTCGACGGCCCCATCCTGTCCGACGACGCCTTCCGCCGTATCGCCGCCCTCGACCGCACCGGCTTCCACGCCCGCACCTTCGTGGGCGCCTTCGACCCCGCCGCGGGCCCCGGCGCCCTCGAGGCCTCCCTGGACGCCCTCTGCGACGAGGTGGAGCGGGCCGTGGCGGCCGGCACCAACGTCGTGGTGCTCACCGACGACTGCGACCCCGCGCTGATCCCCGTGCCGTCGCTGCTCTCCCTCGGCGCCGTCCACGACCGACTCATGGCCCGCGGCCTGCGCATGGAGGTCGACATCGTCGTGGACACCGGCGACGCCGTCTGCGCCCACGACTTCGCCGCCCTCGTGGGCTTCTCGGCGTCCGGCGTGCACCCCCGCGGCGCCCACGACGCCTTGGCCTGCGCCGTCGCCACCGGCGCCGTCACCGTGGGCCTCGCCGAGGCCCTGGCCAACTACGACCGCGCCGTCACCTCGGGCATCGTCTCCATCATGTCCAAGATGGGCATCTCCACCATGCAGGGCTACCACGCCGCCCGGATCTTCGAGGCCGTGGGCCTCGCCGGCGAGGTCGTGGACCGCTGCTTCTCCGGCGTGCCGTCGCGCGTGGGCGGCCTGGGCTTCGCGGACATCCAGCGCGAGCTCGTGGAGCGCCGCGCCGAGGCCGACGCCCTGGCCCTTTCGCCGGCCCCCGACCAGCTGCCCAGCTCCGGCGCCACCAAGTGGCGCCCCGACAACGGCGTGTGGGAGGGCGAGGAGCACCTCATCGACCCCGAGGCCATCTACCTCCTGCAGCGCGCCTGCCGCGAGAACGACGCCGACCTCTGGGACGCCTACGTGGCCCACGTGCACCGCCCCGGCCGCCCCATGATGCTGCGCGACCTCCTCGAGTGCGTGCCGCTGCCCTCCGGCCCCGTGCCCCTCGACGAGGTGGAGCCCGCCTCCTCCATCGTCCGCCGCTTCAACACCGGCGCCATGAGCTACGGCTCCATCTCCAAGGAGGCACACGAGTGCCTGGCCGTGGCCATGAACCGGCTGGGCGGCCGCTCCAACACCGGCGAGGGCGGCGAGGACCCGGCCCGCGAGGCGCCGCTGGCCCCCGGCTCCATCGCCGGATGGCGGCCCGGGGACTCCGCCAGGAGCGCCATCAAGCAGGTGGCCTCGGGGCGCTTCGGCGTCACGAGCCGCTACCTTGGCAGCGCCACCGAGATCCAGATCAAGATGGCCCAGGGCGCCAAGCCCGGCGAGGGCGGCCACCTGCCCGGGGCCAAGGTCTACCCCTGGATTGCCGAGGTGCGCCGCTCCACCCCTGGCGTGGGCCTCATCAGCCCGCCGCCGCACCACGACATCTACTCCATCGAGGACCTCGCCGAGCTCATCTTCGACCTCAAGAACGCCAGCCCCGGCGCCCGCGTGTCGGTGAAGCTCGTGGCCGAGGCCGGCGTGGGCACCATCGCCACCGGCGTGGCCAAGGGAGGCGCCGACAAGATCCTCATCTCCGGCTCCAACGGCGGCACCGGCGCCGCCCCGCGGGACTCCATCTACCACGCGGGCCTGCCCCTGGAGCTGGGCCTCGCCGAGGCCCAGCAGACGCTGCTCCGCAACGGCCTGCGCTCCCGCGTGGTCATGGAGGCCGACGGCAAGCTCATGAGCGGCCGCGACGTGGCCGTGGCTGCCCTCCTCGGCGCCGAGGAGTTCGGCTTCGCCACCATGCCCCTCGTGGCCATGGGCTGCCTCATGCAGCGCGACTGCCAGCAGGACACCTGCCCCGCCGGCATCGCCACGCAGAACGCCTGCCTGCGCCGGCAGTTCAAGGCCACCCCCGACGACGTGGTCAACTTCATGACCTTCATGGCCGAGGACCTCCGCCGCGAGATGGCGGCCCTGGGCTTCCGCGCGGTGGACGAGATGGTGGGGCACCCGGAGCGACTGCGCCAGAAGGCGGGGGAGGGCCCGTGGAAGGCCCGCACCCTCGACCTCTCGGCCCTCCTGGCCGCGGGCACCAACCTCTACGGCACCTCGGTCCCCGGCGCCTCGGGCACGCGGTTCCTCGAGGAGATGCGCTTCGACATGGCCCTCGAGCGGACACTCGACGCCACGCTCTTCATCCCGTACACGGCCGACGCCCGCGAGCACCTGACGCCCATCGAGTTCACGGCCGACCTCGCCAACGTCAACCGCTGCGTAGGCACCATGCTCGGTGCCGCGGTGACGGCCCGGCATCCCGAGGGGCTGCCCGACGACACCGTCCGCATCCGGTGCCAGGGATCCGGCGGCCAGTCGTTCGGCGCGTTCCTGCCGGCGGGCATCTCCCTCGACATCTCGGGCGACGCCAACGACTACGTGGGCAAGGGCCTCTCCGGCGGCATCGTCTCGGTGCACCCGGGCGAGGGGGCCACGTACAAGTTCAACGAGAACACCGCCATCGGCAACGTGGCCTTCTACGGCGCCACGGCCGGCCGCGGGTTCGTCAACGGCCTGGCGGGCCAGCGCTTCGCCGTGCGCAACTCCGGCGCCACGGTGGTGGCCGAGGGCGTGGGCACCTGCGGCTGCGAGTACATGACCGGCGGCGTGGCCCTCATCCTGGGCGAGGTGGGCCCCAACTTCGCCGCCGGCATGAGCGGCGGCGTGGCCTACGTCTACGACGAGCTGGGCACGCTGGAGTCGCGGGTGAACAAGGGCCTCGTGGACGTGCTGCCCTGCGACGGGGACGACCTCGGGCGGGTGCGTGCCCTCATCGAGGAGCACGTGGAGCGCACCGGCAGCCCCCTGGGCATCAAGCTGCTCTACCGCTTCGGCCCGGTGTCCGGGAGGTTCAGGAAGGTGCTGCCGCGCGAGTACGCGCGGGTGACCGCCCTGGTTGACTCCGCGCTCGCGGCGGGCGCCACCAGGGCCGAGGCCGAGCAGCAGGCGTTCGACGCCATGAGGATGGGGAGGTAGGCCATGGGCAAGGTCGGTGGCTTTCTCGAGATAGACCGTTGCACCCACGGCGAGCGCCCCGTCGAGGAGCGCCTGGGCGACTACCGTCCCATCGCCGTCGCGCTGCCAGACGAGCGCCAGCGTCTCCAGGCGAGCCGCTGCATGGACTGCGGCGTGGCGTTCTGCCAGACCGGGCGCCCCTTCGGACGCGCCCGCGTGAGCGGCTGCCCGCTCCACAACCTCATCCCCGAGTGGAACGACCTCGTGTGGCGCGGGCTCTGGGGCGAGGCGGCGTCGCGCATGCGCGTCACCAACCCGATGCCCGAGTTCACGGGCCGCGTGTGCCCGGCCCTCTGCGAGGCGGCCTGCAACCTGGGCCGCGACCGCGGGGCCACCGCCATCAAGGACGACGAGCTCGCCATCTCCGACCACGAGTGGGCCGACGGCGGCCCGGCCGCGTTCGACCCCGGGCGCCCCCGGCCCCTCGCCGGACGCTCGGTGGCCGTGGTGGGGTCCGGCCCCGCCGGCCTCGCCGCCGCCTGGGAGCTCTGCCGCCTGGGCGCCGACGTCACCGTGCACGAGCGCTCGGACGCCCCCGGCGGCCTCCTGATGTACGGCATCCCGACCATGAAGCTGGACAAGTCCGTGGTACGCCGTCGAGTGGGGTGGCTCGAGGGCCAGGGCGTGGCGTTTGAGACGGGCTCCGACGCCTCCGACCCGGCCGTGGCGGATGGGATCGCCTCGTCCTGCGACGCCGTGGTGCTGGCCTGCGGCGCCGGGGCCGCCCGCCGTCTCGCGGTGCCGGGGTCGGACCTCGACGGCGTGGTCATGGCTGTGGACTACCTCACGGCAAGCACCAGGGCCGTCGAGGCGGCCGACGGCGACCCGGCGGCCGTCACCCCGGAGGTCTCCGCCGCGGGGCTCGACGTCGTGGTCGTCGGCGGCGGCGACACCGGTACCGACTGCGTGGCCACGGCCCTGCGCCAAGGCGCCCGCTCGGTCCGGCAGCTGGAGTTCATGGCGTGCCCGCCCGAGACGCGCCCGGCCTCCAACCCGTGGCCCGAGTGGCCCCAGGAGCTCAAGGTGGACTACGGCCAGGTGGAGGCCGAGGCCGTGGGCGGCGACGACCCCCGCACCTGGGGGGCCGACACCCAGGCCCTCGTGGACGGCGGCGACGGGTCGGTGGCCGCGCTGCGCTTCCGGCACCTGGACTGGTCGGGCGGTTCCCCCGTGCCCGTCGAGGGCTCCGAGGAGGAGGTCCCGGCCCAGCTCGTGCTCATCGCCATGGGCTTCACCGGCCCGGCGCCGGCGGTCCTCGAGGCCTTCTCCGTGGAGACGCGCGACGACCGCCCGCTGCCGCTGGTGGGGGAGGGCGGCCACGACGCCGTGTCCGGTTGCGCCGTGCCGGTCTTCGTGGCCGGCGACTGCCGCTCCGGCGCCTCCCTCGTGGTGAGCGCCATGGCCGACGGCCTGGCCTGCGCCCGGGAGGTGGCGTCCCGCCTCTCCTGACCCCGTCGGCAAGGGCCCCCTCACGACGGCTCGTGAGGGGGCCCTTTTTTTGTTCCTCCCGTGTCCATAGATATCTCTAAATTTATAAATATGCTCAGGTGAAATTGGTAAAAAGCACCAGGTTGCCTAGCTCTTCCCCTCCGTTTGCCGACTGAAATCTGAGTGTCCCTTGAAAGTAGTATTTTTTCAGAGCAGAGTCAGAAATGCTCTGTAGAGGTCGTCGCCTGCGGCACGGGACGTGCCGCGGCCAACGGAGGTTCCGAGATGAATGCATCCACCCCAAGAAAACGCACATTTGCATTCGTGCTCTCGCTCCTGCTCGTCTTGCAGATGCTGGTTCCCAGCGCAAGCCTGCAGGCGATCGCCGAGGAGATGACGGGAGGGGGTGACTCTACGGTAGTGGTGGAGCCCGTCGGCGACGACGAGCCCCAGGACGCCGCTCCCGACGCCGCCCCCGAGGAGGGCGCCCCGGACGACGGGGCCGTCGACGGCGAGGGTAACGGCGAGGGCGACGATGCCGCCGCCCCGAAGGCCCCCACCCCCTCCGAGGTGGCCGTGCCCGCCGCGGCGGACCTGCTCGCCGCCCTTCCCACCACCGTGGCCGAGGGTGACGACGCCCCCGTGGCCCAGGCGGCCGACACCACCGTGGGATCGCTCGTCATCTCCGGCGGCACCGCGGGCGTGGACTACACGGTCTCCGGCACCACCGTGGTGGTGCAGACCGGCACGCCCCTCACCTTCAAGGGCACCCTCACCAACGGCACCGTCCAGATCAAGCAGGGCGCCTCTGCCAACATCACCCTGAACGGTGCCACCATCACGTCCAACACCAACAGCTCGCCCATCAACCTCATGGGCACGGGCACCACCCTCAGGCTCTTCCTGGCCGACGGCACCACCAACACCATCACGGTGAGCAGCCCCAGCTCGGTCTTCTGCGCCGGCATCCATTGCGGCGCCGGCTCCACCCTCTACATCGACGACTCGGTGGCCAACTGGAGCGGCTCCACCCACGTCGAGGTGCTCAACGGCGTGGTGGACACTACGGCCACCCTGGACAACGGCACGGCCGTCGCCCAGGGCGACCCGGTCACCCGTCTGGCGAGCCCCGACCCCGGCAAGCTCGTCGTGCGGGGCGGCGGCGGGTGTGCCGCCATCGGCTCCGGGTCCCAGGAGAACGCCGGTAACATGATCTTCGACGGCGGCGTCATCACCGCCTACGGTGCCGGCGGCCACGCCAACAACGGCGGCACCAACGCCAACCAGAACTGGAGCTCTGGCACCGGCATCGGCGCCGGCGCCGCCGGCGGCGCCACCAACATGTGGTTCAACGGCGCCCGGATCGCCGCCTACGGCTCCTACCACGGCGCCGGCATCGGCGCCGGGTGGGCCAGCGGCGCGGTGGCCACCCAGACCGGCGCGGTGGCCGGGGGAGGGAACAAGACCTGCGGCAACATCTACATCAACGCCGGCTACCTCACCTCCCAGGGCTACGAGCACGGCAACGCCTTCGGCGGCGCCTGCGGCACCACGGCCACCAACTGCATCATCCGCATCACCGGCGGCACCCTGCACCCCTCCTCCTATTCCGGCAAGTTCGACATCGGCGGCACCGGCGGCTACACCATCGTCACCGGTGGCTCGGTCTACGTCTCCGACAAGAGCAAGTTCACCGGCGTGGGCAACACCGCTTACAACACCCAGGGAGTCACCACGTGGAGCGACGTGACCGCCCTCGGCGGCTCCCTGCCCGCCGAGGACAAGGTCTTCATGCTCACCGTGGACCTCTCCACCTCCGCCGAGCACCTCACCAACGAGAAGCTCGAGGACTTCAAGCTCTTCATCGGCGGCGAGGACGCCAACTACGGCGCCCCCACCGAGTTCGAGGGTGGCAAGCTCTACCTGTGGCTGCCCGAGTGGGTGGCCGCCCCCAACGCCGAGAAGGAGGTGCGCATCGAGATGTCGGTGCGCAAGGACGACGGCACCGTGGCCAAGATCGACCCCCTCTACATCGCCAAGCCCTCCACCTCCGACACCACCCAGACCGTCAAGCGCTACATCGAGTTCCCCTTCCCGGACGAGTACCAGAAGACCCTCGAGAAGGACTACGACGGCCTGCCCTTCCCGGCCCTGGTGGTCGACGCCGCCCATCCCATCGAGGTGGTGCGCCAGGTGGGCGACCAGACCCTGACCGAGCTGCTCAACAAGGGTGACGACGTCAAGTTCAAGTACCAGATGCTCAAGGAGAACGAGGACGGGGAGTGGGTGCCCGACGGGGCCGAGTCCGAGGAGGGCGCCGCCACCCTGCCCACCGACACCGGTCGCTTCCAGGTGACCATGACCTCCTACCAGTACGCCAACGACCCGGCCTACACCTCGAGCTACTGGGGCCACCAGGCCAAGGGCGTGGCCACCATCAACCCGGTGCCCGCCGTGCTCACCATGGAGGGCGTCGAGTGGGGCCACCTGGCCGACGACGGCACCTGGACCCAGATCACCCAGGACAGCGCCGCGGGCCAGGCCGGCAACCGCCTCAAGCTCACCTTCAACATCCGCAGCGCCAACACCACGGCGCTCACCTGCGCCGCCCCCACAGGCTCGTTCCAGGTGCGTATCGACGGCAAGGAGGTGGGCGACCCCATCGTCCTCACCGCCGAGGGGGTGGGGGCCTCGGCCTTCTCCACCATCGAGTGGCCCGACATCACGGTGGGCTCCCAGACCGGCGGCACCGAGACCCGACACGCCACCAAGGTCACCTACTACCTCGACCCCGCCAACCGCGACGGCCTCCTCGACATCCTCGAGTCGGCCGCGGGCGGCGGCGAGCACACGGTGAACATCGAGTACATCGCCGACAAGAACTACATCCAGGGTGTGGACAAGAACCCCGACAACGCCAAGGAGGACGACACCTTCATCGTGCCGGTGCCGCCCACCGGCGACGTGGTCCCCGACCCCGACGACCCCATCAAGGTGGAGCCCACCCCCGACCCCGGTCCCGACGACCCCGACGACCCCGTGGACCCCGATGACAAGACCCTGGTGGTCCGCAAGACCATCACCGCGTCCTACAGCTCCTTCCACAGCAACGACGCCGAGATCGCCGACTTCTTCAACCTCAAGTTCCAGTCGAGCTCCTCGGCCAAGGTCACGTGCACCACGTCCAACGCCGCCGTGGCCGACATCGTCCGCGCCGAGGACGGCTCCATCGACCTCGAGAACATCAAGGTCCAGGTGAACAGCTGCGGCACCGCCACCATCGTGATGGAGCAGGGGGCGAATGCCCTCTACACCGGCACCCGCTACATCCTCACCGTCAACATCACCCCGGACCCCTCCATCAAGCCCAAGGTCCAGATCCGCATGGTCACGCGCAACCTCGACCATCCCGGCCAGCCGGCCCGTCCCGGCGACCGCATCGAGTACCTGGTCACCGGCCTGAACCTCACCGAGGGGTCCGCGTGGCAGGCCGCCACCCTCCTGGACACCCTCGACAGCCGCCTCACCCTCGACGAGGACTCCGTGCGCATGGCGGCCAACTACGCCACGCCCGACGTCCCCACCACCCTGGGCACCTCCGCCTTCTACGCGGCCGCGGCCGGGCAGGGCTTTGCCTGGGAGGGCCTCGACTGGAGCGACCTGGCCGACGACGCCTGGAACCTGAGCGGCACCACGGTCTCGGCCGGCGCCGGCACGGTGTACGGCGGCCAGTCCACCACCCTGCGCTTCGTCGCCACCCTCAACAGCGGCACCGCCGACCGTCCCGTCGACCCCGACGACCCCAAGCCTGTGGACCCGACCCCGGGCGGCGGCGGCTCCTGGGGCGTCAACCCCGACCCGCTCCCCGGCGAGGACCCCGGGACGCCCAAGCCCCTCGACCCGGACAACCCCGACGACATCGTGATCGTGGGCGACGACCCCACCCCCGACCCCGACGACCCCGACAACCCCAACCCCGTCGACCCGGGCACCATCCCGTCGCTGCCCGTGATCCCCAAGGACCCCGTGGTCGTGCCCGACCCCGACGACCCCGACGGCGAGGCCGACATCTCCGTGACCAAGGAGGCCGCCAACCTCACCCATCCCGACGCCAAGCGGGCTCTCGTGGGCGATGAGATCTCCTACACCATCACCCTCGCCAACAAGGGGGTCGACACCGCCTGGTACTCGCCGGTGATCCGCGACACCCTGCCCCAGGGCCTCGAGCTCGTGCCCGGCACCCTGGTGCTCACCCGGGTCGACGGCACGGAGCAGCCCGTGGACGACGCGGTCTACGTGGAGTCCACCCGCACCATCGCCGTCTACGTGGACGACCTCTACGGCGGTGAGTCGACCAAGCTCACCTTCACCTGCCGGGTGACCCCCGACGCCCAGGGCACCGAGGGCGCCAACGTGGCCTTTGCCTTTGGCACCACCCCCACCGAGAAGTGGGAGGAGGAGCACCCCACCCCCGACCCCGACGACCCGGACAATCCCGACGACCCGGACGACCCCGACAACCCTGACAACCCGGATAATCCCGACAACCCCGACGACCCGTCGCCCACCCCCAAGCCCAAGCCCGAGCCCGGCGACCCCTTCGTGCCCGACCCGCCCGCCGGCGTGGACCCGGACGATCCCACCTACGACCCGTGGGAGGACTTCGACTGGGACACCTATCCGGAGAACAAGCCCACGCCCGAGCCCAGCGACCCGGTGACGCCCGGTCAGTCCGGCGGCGTCATGCCGGCCGACCCCGACGAGGACGGTCTCGCCATGGCCCTCACCGGCGAGAACCTCACCCGCGACATCTCCCGCACCATGGTGGGTGACACCATCCGCTACACCGCCACCTTCACCAACACCCAGGACCACACGGCCCTCTACGACACCGTCCTGCGCAACATCGTCCCCGACGGCCTCACGGTGGTTCCCGGCTCCATCCACGTCGAGGTGCCCGACACCGCGGCGCCCGTGAGCCTGCTCGCCCTCGCCGACGGCGTCGCCCCGGTCGCCTCGCCCGAGGTCACCGAGGACGGCCACCTGCGCTACGCCGTGGCCGACGGCGCCTATGTGGACGCCACCCGCACCATCGGCGTGCGCTCGGGCCACATGCCCGCGGGCACCTCGGTGCGCCTCGTCTACGATGCCGTGGTGGGCCCCGAGGCCGCGGCCCGCACCATCCTCGACCGCGCCTGGGGCCACGGCATGAAGCCGAGCTACTACGACCTCGACTCCGCCGACCCCGAGGTCTCCGAGGCCTTCGTGCCCTCCGGCACCCTCGCCGCGTTCCTCGCCACCGAGGGGCTCGCCACGCTGCCCGCCACCCATGAGATCCCCGTGAGCGACGTGACCGACCCCGCCGACGGCGCCGTGACCCTGACCAAGACGGCCAAGAACCTCACCAGCACCGACGGCAACACCTACGTGGGAGACCGGGTGCGCTACACCCTGACCCTGGCCAACGACACCCCCGGCTCCGCCGTCTACGACGCGGTCATCGAGGACACCGTGCCCGCCGGCCTGGCCGTCGACGAGTCCACCGTCCGCCTGGTCACGGCCGACGGCCGCTCCGTGGCCTGCCGCGGCGTCTACGACGCGGCGACCCGCCGCCTGTCGGTGGTGGCCGGCGACGTCTTCGGCAGGGGACAGGCGGTGCTCACCTTCGAGGTGGAGGTCACCTCCGAGGCCGTGGGTGCCGACGTGGGCAACGTCGCCCGCGCCTTCGCCACGCTCCCCTCCGACATGGGCGACGGCGAGCGGGTCCCGCTCGTGCCGGGCACGCGCTTTGACCCGCCCGCCGGCTGGGACGCCTTCCTCACCGACTCCGGCAGCCTCTCGGTGAACAGCGGCGACGCCGTCTACCCCTCCGAGCGGGTGAGTGCCCGCGAGGGTGTCAAGGCCCGCGTGCTGCCCGTCACCGGCGGTAGGGGACTGGTCCCCGTGACCGGCGACGTCGCCGCCATCGTGCCGGCGCTGGTGGGCCTGGCCTGCTGCGCCGTGGCCGCCACGGTGGCGTTGCGGCGCCGACGCTGACCCACCGACACCGTCCGAACCTGCACCGCCCGACCGGGGAGGGCCGGCACCCGCACCTGGGGCGCCGGCCCTCCCCCTGCCTGTCCCATCACCCGGACACTTTTGTCCCACCCGCCCCCTCGAGGAGGCCCTTCTCGGTCGTTTGGTACTTTTCGGTACGATCCCTGATCTAAACCACCAAACAACGCGTTGTTTGGTGGTTTTTGGCCCCCTGCGCAGGGAAAACCACCAAACCGTCGGTGCGGCAGGGGCATGGGCTCTTCTCGTTTCCTGCTTTCTTACAGAATCTAAATGCACCTTGAAAACAAGGGACTAGAGAGTATATTCAGAAGATACTCAGGAAAAATGGCACTCTCGCCGTCCCCATGACGGTGCGCGACCCGGAGGTGACCCAATGAACGCGCGAACACCCAAAAACCGTCCCTTTGCGTTCCTGCTCTCCATGTTCTTGGCCTTTGAGCTCTGTCTGCCCGGAGCCTGCCTACCGGCATTGGCGGAGGCCATGGAGGTGGCGCCGGAGGTGCCCGTGGACACCCGGTCCGTCGACGAGACCGACGGTGAGGACGAGACCGACGGCACCACGGACGGGCCGGCCGACGAGGCCGACGACGGGGCCGACGACCCCGCGCCCGCCGAGGAGCCGGCCGGCCCGGACCCCCAGGGCCTTTCCGACGACCCCGCGCCCGCCGAGGAGCCGGTGGCCGCGGCCTCCGAGGGCCTCCCCGAGCCCCGCGACGTCGGCGACGGCTTCACCGACTACGGCGGCCTCTCCATCGCCGGCGGCACCCCGGGGACGAGCTACGCCCTGGAGAACGTCACCTACACCCGCGTCGGCCGCGGGTCCAACGAGGACCTGCAGTACCAGGACGGCCGCCGGTTCCCCGTCACCTCCACCGACACCCGCGCCATCACGATGCTGGTGATCAAGACCGACGGAGCCTACACCATCCGCAACGCCGCGGGGTCCGGCACCGCCGTGGCCACGGGCATCCGCGTCGCCCCCGGGGTCGACGCCACCATCACCTTCGCCGGCGTGAACATCCAGGGCCAGTTCCCCATGGACATCGCCACCAACTCCACCGTCTCCGGCAACGGCACCGTCGAGGTGTCGGGCGACGACGTGGCCGACAAGACCACGGTCCACCTCATCCTCGCCGACGGCACCACCAACACCCTGCGCAACTCCTACTACTCCACGTTGGACACCGGGTCCAGCACATCGGCCGCCTACATGTTCCCGGGCCTGCGCTGCGGCGAGGGCTCCGTGCTCGTGGTCGACGACGAGGTGCTCAACCAGGACGTGTCGGGAGAGCCCATCGTGCCCGCCCAGGGCATGATCCCGGCCGGCACCACCTACGTTGATCGCGACGGCAAGACCCAGACCTCCACGGGTGTGGGCAAGGACCTCGTGTCGAGCCTCTCCAACCTCGAGAGCCGCGACCCCGGCCAGCTGTGGGTCTACAGCGGCATCCGGTCGGCCGCCATCGGCGGCGGCCCCATCGAGAACAGCGGCGACATGACCTTCAACGGCGGCGAGCTCCACGTCTACTCCAACGACAAGGCCAGCAACGGCTCGGGCGCGGCCATCGGCGGCGGTCACGCCGGCGGCGGCACCGCCATCACCTTCAACGGCGGCACCGTCGACTCCTACGCCTCCTTCCACGGCGCGGCCATCGGCGGCGGGTGCACCTACACCGGCGGCATGTCCAGGAACACCAGCACCTGGCCCCTGCGCGACGCCATCATCTCCCGCACCGCCAACCACACCATCGCCGGCGACATCACCGTCAACGGCGGCTTCGTGGAGGCGTGGGGCGCCGAGCACAGCAACGCCTTCGGCCAGGGCTGCGGCGGCACCAACACCGGCAGGACCATCCTCATCACCGGCGGCACCCTGCTGCCCCACTGGGGAGGCAACAGCAGCTTCCTCGAGATCGGCGGCAGCCAGGGCTACGTGGTCATCACCGGCGGGTCGGTCAACTGCACCCGCTTCCAGGGCAACGACAACGACGGCCTGGCCTACGGCGACCTCGAGCGCACCAAGAAGGTGGCCATGCTCACCATCGACGTGAAGTCCAAGATCCAGGCCATGGCCGACGCGGCCGGCGTCACCCCCGACTTCAACGCCAAGCTCGAGAGCTGGGAGCTCCTGCTCGACAAGATGCTCACCGACCCGCTCTACGGCGCCCCGGCCAACCTCAACGACGGCAAGCTCTACCTGTGGCTCCCCAGGGGCACCAACACGTCACACCAGATCGACGCCAACTTCTCCTACTACGTGGGCGAGAAGCTCCTCACCTCCAACACGACCCTTCCCCAGGGCTCCGCCGGCTCGGGCGACACCACCGCCAAGGAGTGGGAGAGCTTCGAGCTGGACGAGGAGTTCGTCACCAAGAACTGGAGCAAGTACTACGACGGCGAGCCCCTGGAGAAGGTGGACGTCTCCAAGACGCCGATCAAGGTGGACAACCCCGCCGGCGGCCAGCTCGACAACAACGAGAAGATCAAATACAACTACCAGCAGATGGACGAGGACGGCAACCCCATCAGCGCCGCCACCACCGGCACCAGGACCCCGGCGGACGCCGGCCTCTACGACATCGAGGTCCGCTCCGAGCAGTACAAGGAGAACACCCTGTTCTCCCAGACCTACTGGGGCCACTCCGCCACGGGCCGCGCGGTCATCTCGCCGGTGTGCTCCATCACCTCCTGGGAGCTCAGCGAGCCGGTGGTCCTCTCCACCACCGACGCCGACGGCAACGAGGTGAGGAAGGAGTACACCGCCCCCACCTGGGCCCAGGACGACAACGCCGGCAACTACAACACCGCCACCAACAACCACCTGGTGGTGCCCGTTGACGTCACCAGCGGCTCCCTGCCCTTCGGCGACTCCTACCCCGACGGCTCCACCATGAGCCGCACCTCCTGCAAGGCCCCCACCGGCCGCCTCCAGCTCTATATCGACGACCGCGCGGTGCCCGAGGACCTGGGCGGCGTGATCGAGGTCGACCGCGACCGGCTCGAGGACGCGTCCTTCACCCACGCCTGGATCGTCTCCGACAGCAGCGGCCGCGAGCACACCATGGCCTACTTCGACCTCACCCGCTCCCAGCTCGAGGCCTTCGGCCTGGAGGACAAGAGCTCCGAGGGCAACGAGCACCACGTGCGGGTTGAGTACACCAGCGCCTCCGCCGACGCCGGTCCCCGCGACGAGGCCGCGGCGGCCTCCGAGGACGACGAGAAGCCCTGGGCGCCCGCCCACAACGACTCCGCCTACGTCAACTACTACGAGTCGGCCAACGACGACAGCGCCGTCGAGATCGAGCTGGCCACCCCCGACATGCGCCTGTTCAACGAGAGCGGCACCGGCTACATCCCCAACGGGGAGGGCCTGGCCGAGGGCGACCTGGCCGCCAACGACGCCAAGCTCAGGCTCGACGAGGACCACGAGCGCGACTGGACGGCCCCCGACGGCACGAGGATGGGCACCGAGGACCGCACCGACGTCTCCGCCTTCCGCGACGAGCTCGACGACGACGGCAACGTGGTCAAGGAGAACCCCGACTGGTTCCCCCTCTACCTCCAGACCAACTCCATCGGCGACGTGGAGTTCACCAGCTCCAACCCGGCCGTGATCTCGGTGGTGCCCAACGACGCCATGACCGACCGCACCTATGTGGAGAACAAGACCGACTACGGCGTGGGGGCCCGGGCCCGGGTGCTCTCGGCGGGGAAGACCACCATCACCGCCACCGTCAAGGGCACCGGCGCCTACAGCGGCGCCTCCAGGAGCTTCGACGTCTACGTCTTCCCCGACCTGGCCAAGAAGCCCGAGCTCACCCTCACCGCCACCGCCTACGACACCACCCGCGACGACGGCACCGTGAGGCCCGGCGACGTGATGCGCTACACCGTCACCGCCACCAACACCGCCGCCGACTCGGCCTGCATCAACCCCGTCTACGAGCTCGGCATCCCGGGCGACACCACCCTCAAGTCCCTCGTGGCCGTGGCCCCCGACGGCACCGAGACCGTCATCGAGAACCCCCGCGTCGTCGACGGCAAGGTGGTCGTCGACAGCCTCCCGACCCTCTTCGGCGGGCAGTCCTGGCGGTTCACGCTCGACGTGACCGTCGACTCCGACCTGTTCGACCCCGGCCACGGCGCCCTGGAGCTCGCGAGCACCTCCAAGGCCTCGGGTATCTACGGCGTCAACCCCGACCAGTTCGAGTGGGACACCCGCTTCCCGGCCGAGGGCATGCCCGTGGACGACGCCCTGGTGACGGTCGACCCCTCCAAGCCCGCCCCCGAGAAGCCCGGCGACCCCGACCCCGAGCCCGACCCCGACAAGGCCGTCGACATCCTGGGCGGCGACCTCATCGACGAGACGCCGGACCCCGACGACCCCGACGACGAGCCGGACGCCCCCGGTGTGCCCGTGGGCCCGGTGGTCCCCGGCAGCCCCTTCGACGAGGCCGAGCTCCCCGGCGACCCCGACGACCCGGACGCCCCGCCCGTGAGGGAGCCCATCCAGCCCGGTGACCGCGTCGTGATCTTCGGCGACGACCCCGACCCGGTGACCCCCGAGGACATCGCCAAGGAGCTCGAGGAGCAGATCCGCAAGAAGCTCGAGGAGGACCCCGAGGCCACCGAGGTCAAGATCCCGGTGACCGTGGAGCGCCCCGGCCCCGACGGCACCCCGGAGCGCGTCGAGGTGGTGGTGACCGTGCCCATCACCCCCGACATGCGCCCAGAGCCCGAGGACCGCGACGACCACGACCTGGTCCCGGTGCCCTCCGACGTCGACCCCCGTCCCGACGGCGACATCGTCAGCACCAAGAAGGCCGTCAACGTGACGCCGGGCCACGACCGGCGCCCCAACAAATCCGTGGCCCTGGTGGGCGACACCATCCGCTACACCGTGACGGTCTCCAACACCCTTCCCGGCGGCGCCTGGTACAACGTCGTCGTGCGCGACGCGCTGCCGGTGGGCCTCGCCTACGTCCCGGGCTCGGCGCGGGTCACCCTGGCCGACGGCACCGAGCTCACGGAGTTCTCCAGCGACTTCGACCCCGCCACCCGGGTGCTGGGCTTCTGCCTCGGCGACCTCGTGAGCGTCTCGTCGGCGTCGGTGACCTTCGACTGCACCGTCACCCCCGACGCCCTCACCGCGGACGTGGAGGGCAACGTGGCCACCCCCTTCGGCACCGAGCCCTCCGCCACCGTCACCCCCGACCCCGAGAACCCCGACGGCCCGCCCTCCGTGGGGCCCGAGCCCGAGACCCCGGGCCCGTGGAACCCCGAGGACCACGACAAGACCTGGGAGGACGTGGAGAAGGAGACCGAGGAGCAGGTCCGCGACGGGCTGCCCGTGCCCGACGACGAGGAGGTGAAGGTCGCCCCCACCGACCCCTCCTTCATCGACGACGTGGTCCACGAGGTTGTCCCCGGCGACCCCGACCACAGCCGCTTCTCCTGCACCAAGACCGCCGAGAACCTCTCCGGTCGCGAGGCCGGCACCGTCCTGGTGGGCGACACCATCCGCTACACCGTGGCCTTCACCAACGGCGACGAGCCCTGGACCCGCTGGTACGACGTGACCCTCTACGACAAGATGCCCGCCGGCGTCACCCCGGTGTCCGGCAGCTTCAAGCTGGTGCTTCCCGACGGCACCGAGATGCCCTGCCCCGACTCCGTCTACAACCCCGTCTCCGGGGACGTGTCGGTGGCCGTGGGCGCCGTCGACGGCGGCCAGACCGTCACCCTCGTCTTCGACGCCCTCGTGGAGGAGGCGGCCGTGGGCACCGACATCGCCAACACCGCCTCGGCCCTGGGCACCGACCCGTCCGGTGCCACCGAGGGCGTGATCCGCGACGGCGGGTCGGCCCCCATCGGCGACCGGCGCGAGGTCGGCGGCCTCCTCGGCATCTACGGCGGCCTCGACGCCTCCACGGCGGCCTCCTCTGAGGTGGCCTACCCGGACGGCGTGCGCCCCGAGGTGTCGCGGCCGGCCCCCGGCGCCACGCTGCCCCAGACCGGCAGCCCCATCAGGGCCACCCTCTCCCAGCGCCTGAGGGCGATCGTCCCGGTGACCGGCGACCAGGCCGCCACCTACGGCTGGGCGCTCCTGGCGGCCCTCGCCTGCGCCGGGGCCGTGACGGTGGTGGAGGGGCGGCGCCGCGGGCGCTGAGGCCCCCGTTTCCCCGCGCGTTCCCTGACGGCCCCCGGCGCCCCTCGGCACCGGGGGCCGTCCCCGTTCGCGGCCGTGGTAGAATCAATCACATGGAAACAGATAAGATTTTGGAGACAATCCGGGAGTCCCTCGCGGCCTCCCGCCCCGGGGGCGGCGCCCCGGAAGGTCCGGGCCCCGACCTTCCGGGCCCCTGCGAGGCCGGCCTCTTCCGGGCGCCCGGCAGGCCGCCCCTCGAGGTGCCCTGGCCCGAGGACCTCGTGGCCCAGGAGGCCGGCCCCCGGGAGTCGGAGGCGGCCGCCACGGCCCGGGCAGACCTCGAGCGCCTCCGTGAGGGGTTCTCCCGCAGGGCAGGGCAGGGGGACGCGGCCCGCATCGCCCTGCTCGAGGCCCGCTGCGGCGAGCTCGAGGCCAAGGTGGCGTCGCTGTCCGAGGCCCTCGCCCGCACCACGGCGGCCGCCTCGTCCCAGACCCGGGAGGCCGTGGCCCGGGCCCTCGACCGGGAGCGCCGCGAGGGGGCCCGACGGGAGCGGGAGGCCCTGGAGAGGGGCCGCGACGAGGGGCGCTCCCTGGCGTCCGAGCGTCTCGGCGCCGCCGAGGCCGACGCCCGGTCGGCCCGCAGGGAGGCCCGGGCGGCCGCGGCCCGCATAGACGACCTCGTCGCCGAGCTCGCCGCCGTGCGCGACGCGGGCCGCCAGCTGGAGCAGGAGCGCGCCTCCCGCGCCCAGGCCGAGCGTGACCACGCCCGGGAGGTCTCCCGTCTCGAGAACGAGGTGCGACGCCTGGGGGCGGAGCTCGCCCAGCTCCGGGGCCGGGAGCCCGAGGTCGACCTCGGACCCGTCAGCGGCCCCCTCGACGCCATCCGCACCATCCCGCACTCCCTCGTGGAGGAGGTGCGGCTCTTCTCGGGCCTCCAGGACCGGGTGGAGTTCCTGCCGTCGGCCCTCGAGGCGGCCGCCAACTACCACGGGGGAGACCTCGACCGCTACTGGGAGGCCCTCATCGCCATGCACGACGTCATGTGGCCCCTCAAGTTCCAGGAGGCCGACGTCCAGATCAGCCGCGACTTCCGCGACCGCACGGGCTTCCAGTACGCGGCCAACGAGAGCCGCGAGACCCTGGAGATCGAGAGCTGCCGCAGGGCGCGCACCTTCCGCTACCAGGGGCGCGACCGCCTCATGACCAACCACGTCAAGGTGGGCAACTCCGGCAACTACGCCGACGGGGCCCTGCGCATCTACTTCCTGTTCGACGAGGAGCGCCGCAAGCTCGTGGTGGGCCACGTGGGCAGGCACCTGCCCACCAAGAGCTTCATGCGCAGCACGTAGCGCCGGGGCGTGCCGTGGAGGCCCGGCGCTACGTGCGCCCGCCGGAGCGGGCGCCCGGTCAGCGGGCGGCCACCCGCCCGAAGGCCCGGTCGAGGTCGGCGATGATGTCCTCGATGTGCTCCGTGCCGATGGAGAGGCGCACCGTCGTGGGCCTGATGCCCGCGGCCAGCAGCTCGTCTTCCGAGAGCTGCGAGTGGGTGGTGCTGGCCGGGTGGATGGCCAGGCTCTTGACGTCCGCCACGTTGGCGAGCAGCGAGAACAGCTCCAGGCTCTCGGTGAAGCGCTTGGCGTCCCCGGCGTCGCCCCTGATGTCGAAGGTGAAGATGGAGCCGCCGCCCCCGGGGTAGTAGCGGTCGTAGAGCTCCCGGGCGCGCCCCTCGGAGAGGCTCGGGTGCGTCACGCGCTCCACCTGGGGGTGGTCCTTCAGGTGCGCCACCACCGCCAGGGCGTTGGACACGTGGCGCTCCACGCGCAGCGACAGGGTCTCTATGCCCTGGAGCAGCAGGAACGCGTTGAAGGGCGAGAGCGTGGCGCCCTGGTCGCGAAGGAGGGTGGCGCGGGCCTTGGTCACGTAGGCCGCCTCTCCGCAGGCGTCGGTGAACACGGTGCCGTGGTAACTGGGGTTGGGCTTGGCGAGGCCGGGGAAGCGGTCGGCGTGCTCGGCCCAGGGGAACGTGCCGCCGTCCACGATGACGCCACCCATGACGGTGCCGTGGCCGCCCAGGAACTTGGTGGCGGAGTGCACCACGACGTCGGCGCCGTGCTCGATGGGGCGCACGAGGTAGGGCGTGGAGAACGTGGCGTCGACGACGAGGGGCAGGCCGTGGCTGTGGGCGACGTCGGCCCAGCCCTCGATGTCGAGCACGTCGGAGTTGGGGTTGCCCAGGGTCTCGGCGTAGAGGGCGCGGGTGTCGGGCGTGACGGCCGCGGCCACGGCGTCGAGGTCGGCCGGGTCCACGAAGGTGGTGGAGACGCCCTGCTCGGCCAGGGTGTGCTCCAGGAGGTTGTGGGTGCCGCCGTAGAGGTTGGTGGAGGCCACCACGTGGCAGCCCGCGGTCGCGACGTTCTGCAGCGCGATCGTGATGGCAGCCGAACCCGTGGCCACGCCCAGGGCGCCCACACCGCCCTCGAGCGCGGCGACGCGCTCCTCGAGCACCGCCACCGTGGGGTTGGTGAGGCGCGAGTAGATGTTGCCCGGCGCGCTGAGGCCGAACCTGCCGGCGGCCGTCTCGGAGTCGGGGAAGACGTAGCTCGTGGTGGCGTAGATGGGCACGGCCCGGGCATCGGTGGCGGGGTCGGGGGCCTCCTGGCCGGCGTGCACCTGCAGGGTCTCGAAGTGGCGGAAGTCGCTCATGGGTCGCTCCTCACGGGAAGGTGTCTCGATGGCGTGCGGGCCTCCCGGGGAGGTATGGCTACGGTCGTGCCGCGGCTCCCCGGGAGCGGCGCATTCGCCTGGCCGTGACCACGGGCCTGTCCATGGCGTCCCCCTTCGTCCCTCGTTTTCCTTGGGAAGGGTTATACGCCCCATAAATCCTATCTATGCGCTAGGATTATGGAGGTTCACCGGCCCGTAACATGGGGCCCGGGGCGCGGGGTTGTCCTCCCGTGAACGTACAACTTCGTCAAAAGACGCTGATAAACCGTGTGGCCGCGGTGAATGGCCCGATGCCGGCCCGGTCCGGCGCGGTTCAGGACCATAATCAAGGCATATGGGCAGGCGTCACCGGCGCCTGGAAAGGTCACGACCAACGGAGGTTCGACCATGCTCGTCAATTCCAAGCAGATGCTCGACAACGCCGTCGCCGGCCACTACGCCGTCGGCGCCTTCAACACCAACGACCTCGAGTGGTGCCACGCCATCATGCTGGCGGCCGAGGAGACCCAGTCGCCCCTCATCATCCAGTGCTCCATGGGCGCCGGCAAGTACCAGACCGGCTACAAGACCGTCTCCGCCCTCGTGCACGCCATGTACGACGCCCTGAACCTCACCGTGCCCGTCTCCCTGCACCTCGACCACGGCTCCTACGACGCCTGCCTCGAGTGCATCGACGCCGGCTTCACCTCCGTCATGTACGACGGCTCCCACGAGGAGAACTTCGACGTCAACATGAAGAACACCGCGGAGCTCGTGCGCATCTGCCACTCCAAGGGCATCTCCATCGAGGCCGAGGTCGGCTCCATCGGCGGCACCGAGGACGGCATCACCGGCACCGGCGAGTGCGCCGACCCGGCCGAGTGCAAGGCCATCGCCGACCTCGGCGTCGACATGCTGGCCGCCGGCATCGGCAACATCCACGGCCTCTACCCCGAGAACTGGACCGGCCTGCAGTTCGACGTCCTGAAGGCCATCAAGGCCGAGGTGGGCGACCTGCCCCTCGTCCTCCACGGCGGCACCGGCATCCCCGCCGACCAGATCGCCAAGGCCATCGACCTCGGCGTCGCCAAGATCAACGTCAACACCGAGCTCCAGGTCGTCTGGGCCGACGCCGTGGCCAAGTACGTCCGCGACGGCGGCGTGGAGAAGGAGAAGGGCTTCGACCCCCGCAAGATGCTCAAGCCCGGCACCGCCGCCATCCAGGCCAAGACCGAGGAGAAGATCCGCGAGTTCGGCTCTGCCGACAAGGGCTGGAACTAGCGGCGTACCCTCCGGCACCCCGCTTCGGCACCCTGCCGCCCCATCGGGCCGACCCTCGGGTCGGCCCTTTTTTGTGGGCTTCCATCAAGGTGAAAAGAGGGGACCTCGACGCTGCCTGCGGTTTCTGCAAAGCCACTTTTCAGTTGTGAAGCGCGGCGTCCCCCTGGAACCCCGTCGCGGCCGGTTGATACAATGGCTCGAACGGGCAACGGCGCGCGTCGCCGTCTCCCGGCAGCCATGCACCCTTCCTAGAGAGGCGTTATGAATCTCAAGACCAAGGTTTGCGGTCTCGTGGGCGCGGCCCTCGTGGCCGGCACCGTGGGTTTCTCCGTGCCGTCCCCGGCCCTGGCCGACACCGCCAGCGACCTCCAGGCCAAGCTCGAGGCCGCCCAGTCCCGTCTCGACTCCCTCTACGACCAGGCAGGCCAGATCTCCGAGCAGCTCAACGGCACCAAGGTGAACCTCGCCAACACCGAGGCCCAGATCGAGGAGTCCAACCAGAAGATCGCCAGCACCGAGGCCGACATCAAGGCCAAGGAGGCCGAGCTCGTGGAGCGTCGTGCCAAGCTCGGCGACTCCGTGGCCCAGGACTACAAGACCGGCGGCGTCAACTTCCTGTCGATCATCCTCAACTCCGGCAGCTTCGACGACTTCGTCTCGCGCGTGTACTACGCCGACAAGATCAGCTCGCAGCAGGCCGGCGACATCCAGGCCACCAAGGACCTCCAGGCCTCCCTCGAGAACCAGAAGGTGAGCCTCGAGGCCACCAAGACCCAGCTCGAGCAGCAGAAGCAGGAGCAGACCGACCTCCTCGGCCAGCAGCAGGCGCAGCAGGACCAGCTCTCCGCCTCCGTCTCCGAGGCCGAGAGCTACGTCAACGGCCTCGACGCCGACGTGAAGGCCAAGCTCGCCGAGGAGGAGCAGGCCCGCGCCGCCGAGCAGTCCCAGGCCGCCAGCGAGGGTCAGGCCCAGGTGGCGGCCACCGTCAACGACGCCCTCGACAACGCCGGCACCTCCAACGGCGGCGGCACCTCCAACAACGGGGGCAACAACGGCGCCTCCAACAACGGCGGCGGCTCCAACGGGGGAGGCACCTCCCAGCCCTCCGCCCCCTCCAAGCCCTCGGGTGGCAGCACCTCCAAGCCCTCGGGCAGCTCCTCGGCCCGCCAGGCCGTGCTCGACGCCGCCTACTCCATGATCGGCAGTCGCTACGTCTACGGCGCCTGCGACCCGGCCGGCCGCGCCTTCGACTGCTCCGGCTTCACGATGTACTGCTTCTCCAAGGCGGGTATCAGCCTCGACCACTACTCCGAGAGCCAGGCGGCCCGCACGGCCAAGAAGCCCGTGAGCCAGCTGCTCCCCGGCGACCTCGTGTGGCATCCCGGCCACGTGGGCATCTACGCCGGCAACGGCATGATCATCGATGCCGGCAACGAGCGCGTGGGCGTCTCCCTGCGCCCGCTCTACGGCGGCACGGGCCAGTGGAGGGGCGGCTGGCCCGCGTAAGGGCCGCAGTCCCACAAGGAACGACCCATCGGCACCCCGCAGGCCCCGGCCCGCGGGGTGCCTTCCTGTGCGGGGAGGACGGTCGACAGGAGCCTCGGCCCCGTGCGGCGCCTAGCGCCCCGGCCGGGGACCGTCGCGCCCCGGCCGCGCGAGCCCCGCCGGCCCACAGAAAAGGGCGCCGCAGCCGCTGCGACGCCCCTCTCCCATGGCCCATGGTAGGTTCCCTTACTCAGGCCCTCTGCCGGTCACCGCCTCTTCTCCAGAGCATGACCGTCGCCGACGCCCCCGCGACCGTCGCCGCCAGCGCGACGAGGGACGCCGTCAGGTCGCCGTCCCCGGTCGCTGGCACGAGCGCCCTGCCCAGGGCTGCGGGCACCGTGTCGGCGGCGCGGGCCTGGGCGCCCCTTCTGACGGCGGCTCCCTGCTGCCGGCCAGGGTCGGCGGGGTCGGGGGCCGTACGGTCGGGAGGGGTGGGGCCGGGAGGCGTGCCCGGGTCGCCCTTGGGGTCGCTCTTCGGGTCCTCCCGTGCCGCGTTGGTCACGGTGAAGCCCTGGGCGGCGTCGCCGGTCACCGTGGAGTCGTAGCCCTCCACGGGGTCCTCCGCCACTGTATAGGAGATCTCATGGCCGTCGACGGCCGTCTTGCGGAGCCCGTCGAAGCTGCCCCTCCACCCCGTGGATTCGTCCAGCACCAGCGACTTCCCTGCGTCGATGCCGTCGGCGAGCAGTCTCATCGTCACAGGGCCGGCCGCCGCGCCCTCCCAGACCTTCGTCACGGGGACGGAGACGGTCTCGGGGTCGTTGGCCACAGCCACCGGGATCTCGCCGCCCTCGGAGGGCACCTGCACCTCCCGCTCGCGCCCGTCCGAGACGTAGCCTGCGGGCGCCTTGCTCTCGCGCACCGTGTACGTGCCGGGTGCGAGGCTGCCCGTGAGGGCAGTGCCGTCCGTGCCGGTGGTGAGCTCGGACGCGGAGCCGTCGGACCCCCTCACCTCGAACACGGCGCCGGCGAGCGGCCGGCCGTCGTCCGAGGCGGTCTTCTCGATGCGGATTCTGCCGCCGAGCTCGCCCTGGCCGCTGCCGCCTGAGTCGGAGGACCGCACCTCCGAGGAGCTGCCCTGCCCGCGCTCGGCGGACTGGAGCCGCGCGCTGTTGCGGAGGGTCGTGCCGCGCGTGTAGGTCGTCCGGTAGGTGAGCTGGTACGACTCGCCGTGCAGGTCGTCGAGGTCGAGGGAGAAGGACCGCCCGTCCTGGGCCGTGGAGAGGCGCCCGGCGAGGTCCACGGTGCGCACCACGCGGGTGACGTGCCCCTTGGCGTCCATCTCCACCTGACGGAGCACGAAGCTGCCCGGCACGTAGGTGTCGGCGCCGGACCCCTCGCTCAGGGAGTCGTCCACCCGCGCCCCCGTGAGGTCGGCGCCCCGGTGGTTGATGCGCATGGTCCAGCTGGCGGTGGGGGAGCCGTTGTCGGGGGAGCCCCACTTGGCCAGCACCTCGTCCTGGATGTCGCGGTCACCGAACACCTCGACCTCCATGGACGTCACCTTGCCGCCCACCGTCGCCTGGACGGTGTTGCGGCCGTCCATGTTCAGCCGGCTCTGGACGAACGAGGCCGCCAGGTAGATGGACCCTTTGACGTTTCTTCTGCCCTCCACCCAGTCCGTGAACGTCACCCGCACGGTCCCGCCGCCCTCCGGGTTCGGGTCCACGTGGGCCCGCGCGACCACGGTCGTGCCGTCCTCGCCGTAGAGGTCGAAGTCCCTCGCGGCGCTGTCCTCGGGGAACCGCATCTGGTCGGGGAGGGTCATGTCGAAGTGGTCGCCGGCCCGGAGCCCCTGGCCGGCCGCCGAGGCGTCCCAGGTCATGGCGAGGTAGAAGCGGGAGGCGTAGTAGACTCGGTCCACGTCGCGGTGGCTCAGGTCCTGTATGGAGAAGTGCTCCACGGCCACGTCGACCGGCTGCGTGGCCGACGCCTCGCGCGCCGTCGCCACGGTCCCGGCACCGAGGAGGGCGATGGTCGCCGCCAGCGCCCCAAAGACCACGTATACGATCATCGTTCTTCTCATATTGCATATCCTCCATTCCCTCCTGTGCCGAATGCGCACAGGTAATCAGCCCTGTGCTACAATGGCAAAGGAGAACAGGCGCAACCATTTGCGCATTTTTAGGTTAAAGATATGCAAAGATTAACGTGGGGACCGCAGATTTCGCAAGGGTCCCTCGCGGTAAAATATCAATGTATTTAAACTTGTCCAAGCATGGTGGAGAACCGGTGCGGCCCCATCGCCGCCGACCCATGGGAAAGGGGCGCCGCACCCCGTGCGACGCCCCTTCGGGCCAGGTACCTGTCACGGGCGGCCGGCACCGCTCCTCTTGAGCCGCTCCTGGGCCGCTCAGCGGTCCTCGCAGCCGCCCTCCAGCGCCTCCAGGACGGAGTCGCGGTCGTCGCCGAGGAGGTCGGCGAGGGTCTTGGAGTCCAGGAACGCGGACATCACCTGCCCGAGCTCCTGCCAGAGCGGCAGGGTGGGGCAGAAGCTCGCGCGCTCGCACAGCATGCCGTGGCTGCAGTCCAGGCACGCCACGGGCGCCAGCGGGCCGTTCTCGGCCACGCGGAGCACGGAGCCCACGGTGTACCCGGACGGGTCGCGGGAGAGGCGGTAGCCGCCGCCCTTGCCGCGCTGGCTGTCCACGAAGCCCGCCTTGGTCAGCAGCGCCATGACCTGCTCGAGGTACTTACGGGAGATCTGTTGGCGCTCGGCGATGTCGCCCAGCGACACCCAGCCGTCGTGGCACCCGAGGTCGACCATGACCCGCAGGGCGTAGCGTCCCTTGGTGGAGATGACGGCCATCTCAGGCTTCCTCGGTCGTCGTGGGGCCCTCGGCGGACCCGGACAGCATCTCGTCGAGGGTGCGCCAGGCGAGCTCGGCGCACTTCACGCGCGCGGGCATGTGGGAGATGGACTCGAGGCAGGCGGCCTCGTCGAGCTCGTCGAGCTCGTCGGCGGAGAGCTCCTCGCCGCGCACCATGCGGCCGAACAGCGAGCACAGGCGCCGGGCCTCCTCGGGGGTGCTCCCCTGGACCAGGTCGCTCATCATGTCGGCCGAGCCCTGGCTCACGGCGCAGCCGGTGCCGGTCCAGCTTGCCTCGGAGATGGTGCCGTCGTCGCCCACCTTGACGTGGAGCACGAGGTCGTCGCCGCAGCTGGGGTTGATGCCCTCGTGGGTGCAGGTGGCGTCCTCGATGGCGTAGTTGTAGTCGGGGTGCGAGACGTGCTCCAGCAGCGCCGGCGTGTACAGGTCAGCGGCTCCCATTGAAGACCCCCCATACGAACTCGAGCCCGTCGATGAGGGCGTCGATGTCTGACTTGTCGTTGTAAAAGGCCAGAGAGGCCCGGTTGGTGTTCTCCACGCCCAGGCGGAGCAGCAGCGGCTGGGCGCAGTGGTGGCCGGCGCGGATGCACACGTCCTTGCTGTCGAGCAGGCTCGAGACGTCGTGGGGGTGGATCCCCTCCACGTTGAACGCCACGACCCCGTGGCGCTCGTGCGGGTCCTCGGGCCCGTAGACGGTCACGTAGTCGAGCTCCGCCAGCCGGGCGGTGAGGTAGTCGACGAGGGCCTCCTCGCGGGCCTGGATGGCCGGGTAACCCACGGCCTCCACGTAGTCCACGGCGGTGCCGAGGGCCCCGATGCCGGCGGCGTCCTGGGTGCCGGCCTCGAACTTCTCGGGCACCGGGGCCCAGACGGCCTCGGCCTCGGTGACGGAGTCGATCATCTCGCCGCCCGTGAGGAACGGCGGCATGGCCTCGAGGAGCCCCATCCTGCCCCACAGCACGCCGACGCCCATGGGGCCGAAGACCTTGTGGGCCGAGAAGGCGAGCATGTCGCAGCCCAGCTCCTCGACGTCCACCTTCATGTGGGGCACCGACTGGGCGGCGTCCACGACCGCCTTGGCGCCCATGGCGTGGGCGCGGTCGCAGATCTTGCGGACGGGGAGCTCCACGCCCAGCACGTTGGACACGTGGGCCACGGAGACGATGCGGGCCTTGGGCCCGATCTTGGCCTCGATCTCCTCGTCGGAGAGGTGCCCCTCGGCGTCGGGGTAGAGGTAGACGAGCTCGGCGCCGGTCTCGGCGCACACCTGCTGCCAGGGGATGAGGTTGGAGTGGTGCTCCATGACGGAGATGACCACCTGGTCGCCGGGGCGGAGCAGCAGCCTGCCCAGGCAATGGGCCGCGATGTTGAGCGACTCGCTCGTGTTGCGGGTGAACACGACCTCGCGGGGGTCGGGGGCGCCGATGAGGCGCGCCACCTTGACGCGGGCCTCGTCGATGAGCTGGGTGGCCTGCACCGAGAGCTCGTAGAGGCCGCGGAGCGGGCTGGCGTTCATCTGCCGGTAGAAGTCCGCCTGGGCGTCGATGACGGCGGCGGGGCGCTGGGCCGTGGCCGCGGAGTCGAGGAAGTACAGGCCGGGGTGGTAGGAGAACAGCGGGAAGTCCGCCTTGTAGGGGTTCTTGGAGATGTCGGCGGCCACGGCGGGGGCGAGGGCGGGGGTCCCGGTGAGGGGCGCGCCGGCCTCGAGGTCGGCCGCGGGGGCGTTGGCGGCGTCGCAGGCCGAGGGGAAGGCCTCCCCGGCGGCCGCCGGGGTGCCGGCGGCGACGGTGGTCGCGGTGTCTTGCTGGGCCATGGTCACTCCTCCTCACCGGCGGCGAGGTCGGCCGCCGTACGCGCGTTCTCGGCCGCCTCGGGCCCTAGGTTCCACGACGCCCAGGCGCACACGGCCTCGGCGGCCTCCCCGCCGAGGGTGGCGGCGGCGTCGTCCACGAGGGCCGAGACCATGAGGTCGGCGGCGTCGGTCTCGGTGATGCCGCGGCATCCCAGGTAGAAGAGCTGCTCGGGGGAGAGCGAGCCGATGGTGGCGCCGTGGTTGCCCACCACGTCGTCCTCGGAGCACAGGATCACCGGCAGGGTCTTGTTGACCACGGAGTCGCCGGCGAGCACGACGGTCTCGCTCTCGGAGCCCTCGGCGCCCTTGCAGCCTCGCACGAGGTCGATGGTGGCCCGGAGCGTCTTGCGGGCGTCGCCCGTGAGCACGCCGGTGCAGGCGATGTCGGCTCGGGTCCTGCGGCCGCGGCAGCTCACCTCGTAGGAGGCGTCCACCGCCTGGCCGGCGCGGCCGATGTAGTGGAGCGACGCCTCCACGGAGGCGCCGTCGCCCGCGAGGTCCACGGCCACGCCGGTGGCCGAGCTCTCGCTGCCCAGGACGTACTGGTCGATGGCGAGCTCGGCGCCGTCGCCGAGGACGGCGCCCAGGCTGTCGATGTGGCGCTGGCCGGCCCCTTGGGCCACGAGCAGGGCCACGGAGCAGCAGGCGCCCGGCTCGAGCACGAGGCGCAGGGCGCTGCCGGTCGTTGCGGCGCCGGCCTCGTCGCCCAGGGCGAGCACGCGCACCTCTGCGGAGGCGTCGGCCCCCACGACCACCGTGGTCTGGGCCAGGGTGCCGTCGGGGGAGAGGCACGGCACGGTCACGGTGCCGCCGTCGGTGCCGGCCGGCACGCGCACGACGGTGCGCCCGGTGGCGCCGGCGTCCACCCACGCGGTGGCCTGGGTGCCGGCGCCCATGACGATGCCGCGGGCGTCGTCGGGCACCTCGGTGTCCACGAGGTCCCCCAGGGCCGTCCCGTCGGCGAGGCGGGCGGCCACGGCGTCTGCCACGGGCACCTCGAGGGAGGTCTCGTTGACGGCGAGCCAGTTCCAGGTCTGGGCCGGTGCGGGGTCCACGTGGGACAGGGTGACGGTGCCCTGCACGGTCTTCTCGTCCGCCATCAGCCGATCGCCCCTTCCATCTCGAGTTTGATGAGGTTGTTCATCTCGACGGCGTACTCCAGCGGGAGCTCCTTCGAGACGGGCTCGGCAAAGCCGTTGACCACCATGCCGCGCGCCTCCTCCTCGCCGATGCCGCGGCTCATGAGGTAGAGCACCGTGTCGTCGGAGATGCGGCCGATGGTGGCCTCGTGGCCCACCTGGGCCGTGGCGCAGCGCACGTCCATGGCCGGGATGGTGTCGGAGACCGATCGGTCGTCGAGCATGAGCGACTGGCACGACACCGTGCAGCGGGCGTTCTCGGCCTTGGGGGTGACCACCACGGAGCTGCGGAACGTGGAGACGCCGCCGCCCTTGGAGATGGACTTGGTGGACACCGTGGCGCGGCAGTCGGGCGCGGCCATGTGCACCTTGCAGCCGGTGTCGAGGTCCTGGCCGGCGCCGGCGAAGGTGATGCCGGTGAAGTCGCAGGTGGCGCCCTTGCCCATGAGGAGGCTCGACGGGTAGAGGTAGCTCACATGGCTGCCGAAGGAGCCGGAGACCCACTCGATGGAGCCGCCCTCCTCCACGCGGCAGCGCTTGGTGTTGAGGTTGTACATGTTCTTGGACCAGTTCTCGATCGTGGAGTAGCGCAGGTGCGCGCCCTTGCCCACGAAGAGCTCCACGCAGCCGGCGTGGAGGTTGGCCACGTTGTACTTGGGGGCCGAGCAGCCCTCGATGAAGTGCAGGTCGGCGCCGGGCTCCACGATGATGAGCGTGTGCTCGAACTGGCCGGCCCCCGCGGCGTTGAGGCGGAAGTAGCTCTGGAGCGGGAAGTCCAGCGACACGCCGGCGGGCACGTAGACGAACGAGCCGCCGCTCCAGACGGCGCCGTGGAGCGCGGCGAACTTGTGGTCGGTCGGCGGGACGAGCCTCATGAAGTGCTCGCGGATCATCTCCTCGTAGGGGCCGTGGAGCGCCTCCTCGATGCCGGAGTAGACCACGCCCTGCTCGGCGACCTCCTCGCGCATGTTGTGGTAGACGAGCTCGGAGTCGTACTGGGCGCCCACGCCGGCCAGGCTGGTGCGCTCGGCCTCCGGGATGCCCAGGCGCTCGAAGGTGTCCTTGATGTCCTCGGGGACCTCGTCCCAGGAGTCGGCCTGCTTGGAGCCGGAGGTGACGTAGGTGGAGATGTTGGCCATGTCGAGGCCCTCGATGGAGGGGCCCCAGTTGGCGGGCATGGGGGTGCGCTCGTAGATCTGGAGGGAGCGCAGGCGCAGGTCGAGCATCCACTGGGGCTCGTCCTTGCGGCGGCTGATGTCCTCCACGATCTCGGGCGACAGGCCGTCGGCGAAGCGCTCGTAGCCCTCCTCGCTCTTCACGAAGTCGTAGAGGCTGCGGTCGACGTCCTCCACCTCGGTGCGGGCGCGCTCACGGGTCTCTGCCATGGGCTAGGCCTCCTTAGGGAGGGCGGCCTCGTACTCCTCGAAGCCGTTGGCGTCGATGTGCGCGATGAGGGCGGCGTCGCCGGTGGCGACGATGGAGCCGTCCACCATGACGTGGGTCTCGTCGACGTCGAGGCGCTCGAGGATGCGGGTGTTGTGGGTGATGACGATGAGGGAGCCGTCGCACTGCTCGCGGTAGGCCTGGATGCCGCGGGAGACCACGCCGAGGGCGTCGACGTCGAGGCCGGAGTCGGTCTCGTCGAGGATGGCCAGGCGCGGCTGGAGGAGGAGAAGCTGGAGCATCTCCACCTTCTTCTTCTCGCCGCCGGAGAAGCCCACGCCCAGCTCGCGGGTGAGGTAGGCGGTGTCCATGTCGAGCTGCTCGGCGAGCTCGGTGACGCGGCGGCGGAACTGGCGGGCGGTCATCTTGAGTTCGGGGCGCTTCTGGCAGATGGTGCGCAGGAAGCTGTACAGCGGCACGCCGGGGATCTCCACGGGTGCCTGGAACGAGAGGAAGATGCCGGCGAGGGAGCGCTTGTCCACCGGGAGGCCGGTGATGTCCTCGCCGTCGAAGCCGATGGAGCCGCCGGTCACGGTGTAGGCGGGGTCGCCCATGATCACGTGGCCGAGGGTGGACTTTCCGGCGCCGTTGGGGCCCATGAGCACGTGGCACGTGCCGGGGTCCACGTCGAGGTCAACGCCGTGGAGGATGGGCTTGTCGTCGGCGGAGGCCGAGAGGTCCCTGACGCTCAGAAGGGGGGTAGGCATGCTTGGTCCTTGCCTCGGGATGTGCGGTACCCGAACAAAATACCCCTTTGAGAGTGGGAATATAAGCCCCGTCTTCCGTGCGCGTGCCCCACACATCCGCTCACCCGTGGTAGGATGGCGGGACCGTATCCCTTGTTTTCCGAGGAGTTGAGGCGAAGTGGCTGCCAGGAGGCTTATCGAGCATTAGGTGACCCGGACCTGTCCGCGGTGCCTGATGCGCCCCCGGCCCTGCAGCCCCCTTCCTCCTTGGAGTCCCCATGGCCCATAGCCCGTTCCCTGCCGCCCCGTCCGCCGAGGCGAGGCTCTTCGTCTCCCGCCTTCTCGCCCGCATGGGGGTGGAGGTCAGCTACTTCATCGGCGTCTTCGGCACCGCCACCTACACCATGGGGGCCGACGCCTTCGCCATCTCGGGCATGATGCTCGTGGGCAACCTCTTCATCGTCGTGGGCACCGCCCTGGCCGGCCCCGTGGTGGACCGCGTGGGGCCGCGCCGCTGCCTCATGGGCTCCCTCGGGCTCACGGCCTGCATCTTCGCGGCCTACGCGCTCGTGGACGACTCCATGGGCCTGCTCGTGGCGTTCCTCGCGTGCTGGTCGCTGTTCATCGGCTTCACCAACACGGGGTCCACCTACCCGCCGTACCTGGTGGGGGAGGAGGGCCTCAAGCGCTGCAACGGCCTGATGTCCGTGGCCACCTACGGCGCCATCGTGGCGGGTCCCGTGCTGGGTGCCGCCGTGTGCTCGGTGTGGTCCGTCAAGGCGGTCTTCCCGCTGGCCGCGCTCTTCTTCGCGGCCGCCGTGGCGGTCACGGGGGCCAACCCTGAGCGCCGCCGGCCGGACGCCGCCCCTGCCGGGGAGGGGACCGCCGAGGGCGGCCGCGGGCGCTACCTGCTGGAGGGGTTCCGCGCCACGTTCACGAGCCGCACCCTGGCGCTGCTGTTCCTGCTGGGGTTCTTCGGCTACTTCTCGTTCGGCGCGTTCGACTCGCTGGAGTCCATCTTCTACCGCGACGTCCTGGCGGTCCCGGTGGAGTTCCTGGGCTGGCTCACGGCCGCGGTGGGGTTGGGCTGCGTGTGCGGCTCGGTGGCCATGATGCGGCTGCCCCGCGAGCGGCTCACCGTGCGCGCGTGCGCCCTCATGCTCTGCCTCGTGGGTGTGGGCAGCGTGGTCTACGTGGGCACCGGGCTCTGGCAGGTGGCGGCCGTGGGCCAGTTCCTGTGCGGCCTGGGCTTCGGCATGCTCGGCCCCACGCGCGACATGCTCGTGCAGGAGATGAGCTCGCTCGACGTGTGCGGCCGCGTGGTCTCGGTCATGCAGCTGGGCCTGCAGCTGGCCGGCGTGGTGCCGCTCTTCTTCGCGCCTTTTCTGGCCGAGGCCTTCGGCGTGCAGCCGGTGCTCGTCTGCGCCGCCGTCGTGGCCGCGTCCGTGGGCGCCGGCTTCTACCTGGCGGTTCCCCGCGTGCTGGGCCGTGGCGCCCGGCCGGGGAAATAAACTCATAAATAAATAGATGCCATCTCTTTAGGGTGATGCCGGCGTTTCCTCAGTGGCCGATAATCCCGGCTGTTGCCGGCTCCCCTAAAGAGGTATAAGGGCCGGTGACAGAAGGGACGTCGGCGACAGGGGGGTCCGGTGGGGCAGGCGCGCGCAGGTTGGTACGCGGCAACAGGCAGGTTCATCGGCGGCCACATGGCCTTCATCGCCCCCATCTGCGTGGTCGTGGGTGTGACGTTTGCCCGCTGGATCTCTCCTGTCGAGGCCCTGGTGCCGGCGCTCTTTGCCGTCATGACGTTCCAGGGCGCCCTCAACAACCGGTTCCGCGAGGTGGCCGAGGTCTTCCGCCACCCTCTGCTTCTCCTGCTGGTGCCGGCGGTCTCCCTCGTGCTCATGCCCTCGGTGGCGTGCCTGCTCGCCCGGCTGCTCTTTGCCGACGACCCCCAGGTGGTCTGCGGCATCGTTTTGGAGTACTGCGTGCCCGTGGGTGTGGTGAGCTACATGTGGGTGGGCATGTACGGCGGCAACCGCAGCCTGGCCCTCGCGCTCATCCTGCTCACCACCGTGGCGGCGCCGTTCACCATCCCGCTCTCCCTCGAGGCCCTGCTCGGCGCCACCGTGGAGCTCGACGTGGCCGCCATGATGGGCCGCATGCTCACGATGATCGCCGTTCCCGCCGTGCTGGGCATGGTGGTGAACGACGCCACCCGCGGCTGGGGCGAGCGGGTGCTCTCGCCGGCGCTGGGCCCGGCGGCGCGGGTGCTCCTCGTGGTCATCATCACCGCCAACAGCACCGGCATGGCGCCGTACCTCGCCACGGTCACGGCCGAGACGTTCTGCGTGGCCGGGTTCGTCCTGCTGTTTGCCACCGGCGGGTTCGCCCTGGGCTACCTGCTGGCCCGGGCCCTGCGCCGCGACGCCGCCGACACCGTCACGGCCTGCTTCTGCTGCGGCATCCGCAACATCAGCGCCGGTGCCGTGATCGCCGCGCAGTTCTTCCCGGGCCCGGCGGTCTTCGCCGTCATGATGGGCACGCTGTTCCAGCAGGTGTTGGCCGGCCTCATGGGCAAGGCGCTCGGGAGGCTGGTGGACGCGGCCGAGGAGTGAGCGGGGCCGGGGTGCCCTCGGTGAGCGGTCCCCTTCGGTGGGTGCGACCGGGCCCTTGAGTGAGCGAAAACCCGCTCACGGAGCCTCTGTGCGCGCCCCGTCCGCTCGCTGAGAGGTCCAACGGCACCCACCGAGGACCACTTGGTTCTGCGGCCGCGCACCGGGGGGCTGTCGCGCCCGTGCCACAGGCGGCTATCATGGGGACTCTTGCAGCATCCCCCCGGCAGAGCGGAGGCCCCATGGGTCGTGACACATCCTCGCCCAGGCGCGCCGACGATCGCGCCATCGCCCTGCTCGTAGCCTGCCGGCTTGTGGCCACGCTCGCCAATACCAGCTGCTTCACCGTGGGTGTGCTCGGCACGGCCGTCTACGACCTCGGCGCCACGGTGTTCGAGGTCTCCCTCCTCATGCTTGTGGTGAACCTCGCCATCGTGGTGGGCAACGCCTTGGGTGGCCTGGCGGTGGATGCCCTGGGCCCGCGCCGGGTGCTGGTGGCGGGGCTCGTCGGCTACACGCTCACCGCCGTCGTGTTCTTTGCCGTGCCGCTCTCCCTGACGGCCCTCACGGCCATCTGCGGCCTTTACTCCGCGGTCTTCGGCGCCATCGTCACGGTGTTCACGTCGCTGCCTCCCTTCGTGGTGTCCGACGCCTCCCTGGCCCGGGCCAACTCCCTCATGGCCACGGCCGAGAACGCCGCCTACATAGTGGGTCCCGCGCTCGGGGGCATGGTGGCCCTGGCGTGGTCGGCGCCCGGCTGCTTTGCCGTGCTCGGCATCGGCGGCCTTTTGGGTGTCCCCTTCGCCCTTGCCCTGCCGGCGGGGGCCGACGGCACGGGGCGCCGCGGGGTGTGCGACGGCGCGCCCGACGAGGCCTCCCGCGACCGCGGTGCCTCCTACGTCTTCCAGGGCTTCCGCCTGGCCTTCTCGACCCCGGCCCTGGCGTGCCTCGTGCCCATGGCGTTCCTGGCCTTCTTCGCCTTCGGGGCCTTCGACTCCCTGGAGACCGTCTTCTACCGGGACGTCCTTCGGGTGGGCGTCGAGTGGACCGGCTGGCTCAACGCCGTCATGGGATTGGGTGCCACGGCCGGCTCCCTGGCGCTGCTGCGGGTACCCGAGCGGCGCCAGACCGTGGGCCTCGCGGCATGGCTGGTCGCTGTGGTGGGCGCGGGCACCGTGCTCTACGTGGCCACGGCGAGCCCCTGGGTGGCCGCCTGCGGCATGGCCGTCCTGGGTTTCGGCTGGGGGCTTTTCGAGCCCCTGCTCAACCTCGTGGTGCAGCGCGACGCCCCCGAAGGCGCCGTGGGCCGCGTCATGGGGGTGCTCCAGATGGGCCAGCGCAGCTCCGGCGTGCTGCCCCTGCTTGCGGCGCCGTTTCTGGCCCAGGCCTTCGGCGTGCAGCCGGTGCTCGTGACGGCCGGGGCCGTGGCGCTGGTGGCGGGTCTGGCCTTCGTGGCGGTGGCGAGGCGCGTGGCGCCGGGCCGGTGATGCCGCGATCGAGCCGGGGAGGGAGCCGACCCCTCCCTCCCCACCTGAATGCGTCCGAGGACGACCCCTCCCGGCACCTGAACGCGGTTGAGGGTGGATTTCCTCTCCCTGAACGCGGATGAGGGCGGGTTTGCCGGGAATTCCGCCACGGGGGTCGCTCCTAACCGCGTTCAGGTGCCGGGGGCGGCCCGCCGTGCCCGTGCCGCGGCCCCACGCCCCCATGTGCGGGCCCCGCGCCCCAATCTGCATGCCCCACGCCCCCATGTGATGGGACCGTGAAGAACGACAGGTACCGGTTAAATCCCCTCGACAGGTTTGACCGGCACCTGTTAGAGTTGTCGCCATGAATAACAGGTGCCTGTTGTAAATCCGGGCACCCCCACCGCAACCGGGAGGTTCCATGTACGACAACAAAGAGCTCATGCACCGCTTTGCCAAGGTGGGCCGCATGGCCATGGGTGGCCGCGGCCGCCACGGCCACCACGGTCCCGAGGGCCACCACGGTCCCGAGGGTTCCCGCCACTGCTGCCACAGGGGCCCGGAGGGTCCCGCTCCCGAGGGCGGCCACCACGGCTCCCACGGTCGCTGCCACGGCCGTGGGCCGTCCGGCCCCATGAGCCCCATGCGGGGCCAGGGCCGCATCCTCGCCGCCCTGGCGGAGCGGGACGGTCTCACCACCCGCGACCTTGTCGAGCTGCTCGACGTCCGCCCCTCCTCGCTCAACGAGTCCCTCGGGCGCCTCGAGGCCCGCGGGCTCGTGGGGCGCAGCCAGTCGCAGGCCGACGGCCGCCAGGTGGAGGTGCGCATCACCGACACCGGCCGCGAGCTCGCCCAGGCCATGGCCGAGCGCGACCCCTCCTCCATGTTCGACTGCCTCACCGACGAGGAGCGCGAGCAGCTGGGCTCCCTTCTCGACAAGGTGATCGCCTCGGCCAAGGAGGCGCGCCCCGATCCCGAGCGGGGGACCGCGTAAGCCCCCTGCAGAGCCGTTTGGTACTTTTTGGTGCCAAACATGATGAAAACCACCAAACGGCAACCCGTTTGGTGGTTTTTCGGTCTCCGGACGAGGGAAAACCACCAAATGACCGGTGGCCGGCCTGCGGCCCCCGCCCCCGGCGCCCAACCGCAACCGTCCTAGGAAAAAGGGCCCCACATCCGGAGATGCGGGGCCCTTCGTGTCCATGGGGTCGGTCGTGCGGCCCCGGAGCGGGTTAGCGCAGGACGTTGAAGCCGTTGCGGCCGGCGTACTGGGCGGAGTCGCCGAGCTCGTCCTCGATGCGGAGGAGCTGGTTGTACTTGGCCACGCGGTCGGTGCGGGCGGGGGCACCGGTCTTGATCTGGCCGGCGTTGGTGGCGACCACGAGGTCGGCGATGGTGGTGTCCTCGGTCTCGCCGGAGCGGTGAGAGACGATGCAGGCGTACTTGTTGCGCTGGGCGAGCTCGATGGCGTCCATGGCCTCGGTGAGGGAGCCGATCTGGTTCACCTTCACGAGCAGGGCGTTGGCGGCGCCGTTGTCGATGCCCTTCTGGAGGCGCTTGACGTTGGTCACGAACAGGTCGTCACCCACGAGCTGCACCTTGTCGCCGATGCGGTCGGTGAGCTTCTTCCAGCCGTCCCAGTCCTCCTCGTCGAGGCCGTCCTCGATGGAGACGATCGGGAACTCCTCCACGAGCTCGGCCCAGTAGTCGACCATCTCGTCGGAGGTGAGGGTGCGGCCCTCGCCCTTGAGGTTGTAGGTCTTGGTCTCGGGGTCGTAGAGCTCGGAGGTGGCGGGGTCCATGGCGATCATGAAGTCCTCGCCGGGGGTGAAGCCGGCCTTGGTGATGGCCTCGACGATGAACTGCAGCGGCTCCTTGTTGTTCTTGAGGTCGGGGGCGAAGCCGCCCTCGTCGCCCACGCCGGTGCTGTGGCCGGAGTCCTTGAGGACGTTCTTCAGGGTGTGGTAGACCTGCGTGGACCAACGGAGGCACTCGGAGAAGGTGGGGGCGCCCACGGGCACGATCATGAACTCCTGGAAGTCCACGTTGTTGTCCGCGTGCACGCCGCCGTTGAGGATGTTCATCATCGGGGTGGGGAGCACGTGGGCGTTCACGCCGCCCAGGTAGTTGTAGAGCGGGAGGCCCACAGACTCGGCGGCGGCGCGGGCCACGGCCAGCGAGCAGCCGAGGATGGCGTTGGCGCCCAGCTTGCCCTTGTTGTCGGTGCCGTCGGCGGCCAGGAGGGCGGCGTCCACGGCGCGCTGGTCGCAGGCGTCCATGCCCACGAGCACGTCGGCGCACTCGTCGTTGACGTGGTTCACGGCCTCGAGGACGCCCTTGCCCATGTAGCGGTCCTTGTCGCCGTCACGCAGCTCGACGGCCTCGAACTGGCCGGTGGAGGCGCCGGAGGGAACGATGGCGCGACCCTGGGAGCCGTCCTCGAGGGTCACCTCGACCTCGACGGTGGGGTTGCCGCGGGAATCGAGAACCTCACGGCCGTAGACATCGATAATCTCTGCCATTGTTTGGAGCTCCTTTCGTGAGCGCCCGACCCGGAACTGCCCGGGTGCGGTTTTCTTTCACTGACTTTAGGCGTGCGCGGGCCGCCGTCGCGCCCGGCGTCCCCGCACTTTGGCAAACCCCGTCAGAAGTTCATAAGAAAAATGAGTGGACAGAGGCGAAAAGCGCAGCTAGTTGTGGGATGTCCAGCCGACAAGGGACAACTTCGCCGCGCGGGGGCGCCCAACGTGGACGCCATGTAACGACGGGGTCGGACCGTGGGGCGCGGCGCCGGGCCTGCACTAGAATGCGAGGGGCAGGGGGCCGCGCGGCGGCCCGCAGCTTTTTTCGACGAAGAGGGGACGCAGCCATGGCATTGAGCCAAGAGGACGTCCGCGGCATCGCCGACTATGCCCGCATCGCCTTGGAGGGCGACGAGCTTGAGGCCATGACCGCTTACATGAACGACGCGGTGGCAATGCTCGCTCCGGTCGTCGGGTTCGCCCAGGAGGCGGACCCCACCTACCATCCCATCGGCGACCTGGCCAACGTCATGCGCCCCGACGAGGTCAAGGCCGGCTTGGAGCTGGAGGACGCGCTCTACAACGCCGTCGCCGTCAAGGGCCGCTGCTTCCGTGTGCCCTCGATCATGCCCGGCGAGGCGGAGGGGGGCGACCAGTGATGGCCAACATCGACCAGCTCACGAGCTCCCAGATCGCCGCCGGCGTGGCGGCGGGCGACTTCTCTGCCACCGAGGTCTGCCACGCGGCCCTCGACGCCGTGACCCAGCGCGACCGCGACGTGGACGCGTTCCTCGAGATCACCTACGACATGGCCCTCGACCGCGCCCACGACCTCGACCGCGCCCGTGCGGCCGGCGAGGTGCTCGGCCCCCTGGCCGGCGTGCCCGTGGCCTTCAAGGACAACATGAACCTCGAGGGCTCCCACACCACGTGCGCGAGCCGCATGCTCGAGGGGTTCGACTCGCCCTACACCGCCACCTGCGTGCGCCGCATGCTCGACGCCGGCGCGCTGCCCATCGGCAAGACCAACATGGACGAGTTCGCCTTCGGCTCCTCCACCGAGACGAGCCACTTCCAGAAGACCCGCAACCCCTGGGACACCCGCCGCGTGCCCGGCGGCTCCTCGGGCGGCTCGGCCGCGGCGGTGGCCGCCGGCGAGGTCACGCTGGCCCTGGGCTCCGACACGGGCGGCTCCATCCGCCAGCCGGCGTCGTTCTGCGGCGTCGTGGGCATGAAGCCCACCTACGGCGCGGTCAGCCGCTACGGCGTCGTGGCGTTCGGCTCGTCCCTCGACCAGGTGGGCCCGTTCGGCCGCTGCGTCGAGGACGTCGCCCGTGCCATGAACGCGCTCGTGGGCCCCGGCAGGGACCCGCTCGACTCCACGAGCCAGGACGTCCCCGTGGACTTCCTGGAGCACCTCGACGACCCCGTCGAGGGCCGCACGGTGGGCGTCGTGAGCTCTCTCCTCGAGGCCGAGGGCCTCTCGCACGAGGTCAGGGAGGCCTGCGGGGCCGCCCGCCGCGCCCTCGAGGACGCCGGCGCCACCGTCGTGGACGTCGAGCTGCCCCACATCGACGCCGCCATCAACGCCTACTACGTCATCGGCCCCTGTGAGGCCTTCTCCAACCTGGCCCGCTTCGACGGCGTGCGCTACGGCTACATGGAGCAGGGCTGCGGCACGCTGGCCCGCCAGACGTCGCTGTCGCGCGCCCACGGGTTCGGCGCCGAGGCCAAGCGCCGCCAGCTCCTGGGCGCCTACCTGCTCTCCTCGGGCGTGTACGACCGCTACTACATGGGCGCCCTCTCGGCGCGCACCCTCATCGGCCGCGACTACGCCGAAGCCTTCTCCAAGGTGGACTGCCTGCTCATGCCGGTGGCCCCGCGCACGGCGTGGTTCTCCGGCGAGATGGGTGACGCCACGCAGATGTACCTGTCCGACATGTTCACCATCTCGAGCAACATCGCCGGCAACGGCTCGGTCTCGGTGCCCATGGGCCTCGGCCACGACTCGGGGATGCCCGTGTCGGTGCAGTTGCAGACCCCGGCGTTCCGCGACCGCACGCTGCTCACGTTCGCCCGTGCCCTCGAGAGGGCCGTGGGTGCCGGTACCGTGGCACCCGGCTTCGCTGGAAGGGGAGGCTCCCTGGCATGAAGACGCTGAACGAGGTGCTCAAGGACTGGGAGGCCGTCATCGGCCTCGAGGTCCATACCGAGCTCACCACCCTCGAGACCAAGATGTTCTGCGGCTGCAGGCTCAGCCACGACGACGAGCCCAACACCAACGTGTGCCCGGTGTGCCTGGGCATGCCCGGCGCGCTGCCGGTGCCCAACGAGGAGGCCATCCGCTCCGTCGTCAAGGCGGGCCTCGCCACCAACTGCACCATCGAGAAGCACTCGATGTTCTACCGCAAGCACTACTTCTATCCCGACATGGCCAAGAACTTCCAGACCACCCAGGGGCCCGTGGCGTTCTGCATGCATGGCCACCTCGACCTCGAGGTGCAGGGCCCCGGCGCCAAGGAGCGCGAGGACCGCGCCGGCCTGGAGGCGCTGGACGACGGCTACGTCGCGCCGGTGCGCATCCTGCGCATCCACATGGAGGAGGACGCGGCCAAGATGGTGCACGTGGGCGGCGAGGAGGGCCGCATCGCCAGCGCCATGGAGTCGCTCGTCGACTACAACCGCTGCGGCACCCCGCTCATCGAGCTCGTGACCGAGCCCGACCTCCGCACCCCCGAGGAGGCCCGCCTCTTCATGGAGAAGCTCCGCCGCACGTTCCTCGCCCTGGGCATCTCCGACTGCTCCATGGAGAGCGGCTCCATGCGCTGCGACGGCAACGTGAGCCTCCGGCGCCGCGGCTCCAAGGGGCTGGGCACCAAGACCGAGCTCAAGAACATCAACTCCTTCAAGAGCCTGCACGACGGGCTCGAGTACGAGATCCGGCGCCAGGCCGAGGTGCTCGAGGGCGGCGGCGAGGTCTTCCAGGAGACCCGCCACTGGGAGCCCTCCAAGAAGCGCACCGTGGTCATGCGCGTGAAGGAGACGGCCGACGACTACCGGCTGTTCCCGGACCCCGACCTCGCGCCCTTCGACCTGTCCGACGAGTTCGTCGAGGGGTGCCGCCGCGAGCTCCCCGAGCTACCCGACGCCCGCCGCGACCGCTACGTGGCCGACCTCGGCCTCAAGCGCGCCGACGCCGCCCAGCTGGCGGCCGACCCCGACGCCGCCGCGTTCTTCGACGCCGCCGTGGAGGGCGCGCCCAAGCTGGCCCAGGGCATCGCGAACCTGCTGGTGAACGACGTTGCCGGCCACCTCAACGCCGCCGGCCTGGGCTTCTCGGCGCCCGACGTCTCTCCGGCCCAGGTGGCCGGCCTCGCCGCGCTGCTCGCCGAGGACGCCATCACCGCCAGGCAGGGCCGCGAGGTCGTGGAACTCATGGCCGGCACCGACCAGACGCCCGACGCCGTCGTGGACGCCAAGGGCATGCGCCAGGTCACCGACGACGGCGCGCTGCTGCCTGTCGTGGAGGCCGTGGTGGCCGACTGCCCCGACCAGGTGGCGCAGTTCAGGGACGGCAATCAGCGCGTGGTGGGCTTCCTCGTGGGCAAGTGCATGAAGCGCGCCAAGGGCTCCGGCAACCCCAAGCGCTTCAACGAGCTGCTGGTGGAGGCCATGTCCAAGGCGCCCGCGGCGGAGGCCGAACCGGCGGCTGCGGAGAAGGGGGCGGAGAAGGCCGCCAAGCCGGCGGCCAAGCCCGCGGCGGAGAAGAGGTCCGCTGCCAAGCCGGCGGCAAAGAAGGCCGCCGCCAAGCCGGCTGCCGCAGCCAGGAAGACCGCTGCCGCCAAGAAGACCGAGGAGGCCAAGGAGCCTGCCGCGAAGGCGGCGCCGCCCAAGAAGGCAGAGCCGGCTACCGAGGAGGCGTCGTCCGCCAAGGCGGTCTCCAAGGCCAAGCCGGCCCCCAAGACGACCGGGGCAAGGAAGACCGCCACCAAGAAGACGACGGCCGCACCCAAGCCGGCCGCAGCGCCCAAGCCCTCCTCGTCCGCCAAGGCCTCCGAGGCCAAGCCCGCCAAGGCCGAGGTCGAGAAGGCCACGACCGCTTCCAAGTCGAAGCCCGCCCCCAAGGCCGCGGGGGCACCCAAGACCAAGGCCGCGACGGCACCGGCCAAGAAGGCGGCCGCCGCCGACAAGGCCCCTGCAGCCGCGGCGGAGGCCAAGCCCGCTGAGCCCAAGGCCGCGAAGTCCCCGGTCGCCCGCAAGTCCGCGGCCAAGCCGTCGGCCCGAAAGCGCCGCAGGTAACGGCGTCGGACGACCGAGCCGCCAGGCGCCCCGACCCCTCGGGAGGGTCGGGGCGCCTTCTCTTTTCCGTATCGGGGCCGGCCATGCCGAAGGCCCCTCTGGCATGGGTCTATCGACGCAAGATGGCCAAAACCCATGCCAAAGGCCCCTCTGGCATGGGTTTCCTGGCCCGACGCGCGCCAAAACCCATGCCAAAGCCCGCTCCGGCATGCCCGGGATTTATAAACTGAGAAATATCCTAAGTGACAGATGGGCCAGGCACCGCTGTCACATGTCACATGACGGCGGTGCCTGGCCGTTGGGACAAAAGTGCCCGACCATTGGGACAAAAGTGTCCGGGTGATGGGACAGGGGGGCGGCTAGTCGGCTCCCATCACCGACGACAGGATCATCGAGACGAGCGAGATCACGATGGCGCCGATCAGGGCCGAGCCGAAGCTGTCGATGTAGATGCCCACCCCGAGCACCGCACGGGCGAGCCAGCTGGAGAACTCGAGCAGCACCGCGTTGATCACGATATAGAAGATGCCCAGCGTGAGCACGGTGATGGGCAGCCCGATGACCTGCAGCACCGGTTTGATGGAGACGTTCACCAGCGACAGCACCAGGGCGCAGGCGAGCGGGCCCACCCACTGGCCGCCCACGGCGAAGATGCCCGGGACGATGTTCACGGTGACGATGGTGGCGATGAACGTGACGAGCCAACGGCCGATAAAACCCATGAGTTACTCCTGTCCTGCGGTCCCCGGCGTGCCGTACCATGGGAGGGTGACGTGTCAGATATGAAGGTATGTTCCCAGGAGACCCCATGGACCGACGGCGCAAAGAGCAGATGAGCAGACCCGATGTGGACGCCCTGGCGGCCGCCCTCGTGTCCGTCTCCACCGTCGCCGAGGCCAAGGCCCTCATGGTGGACCTCTGCACCATCCGCGAGATAGACGACCTCGCCCAGCGCCTCGAGGTGGCGCGCATGCTCGACGAGGGGGACCCCTACGCCAGCGTGCAGAAGGCCACCGGCGCCTCCTCGACCACCGTGAGCCGGGTCTCCAAGTTCCTCAACGGCGGCTCCGGCGGCTACCGCCTCGTGCTCGACCGCATGGACGGCGCCCGTTGAGCACGGCCCCGCACGACGGTGCCGTGACGCCCCGGACCGCCGAGCTCGTATGGCTCGTCGCCGGCTTCGTCGTCACGGCCCTCGACCTCTCCCGCCGCGCCCGCAAGTGGCCCCTGCGCCGCGAGTCCCTCGCCGGGATGCCCGTAGACGAGGCCCTGCGCCTCTCGGCCGCGGCGGACCGGTCCTGGACGCGCCTCGGCGCCGTGACCTCGTTCTGGATGAGGGAGCCCTTCGGCCCCGGCCCCGCGGAGGCCTGGCGCCTCGACCGCTCCTGGAGGGGCGACCGCTCCCTCGGCCCCGGCGACGTCCTCCGGTCGCTCGCGTCCTCCGCCCGCTCCTCCCGGCGCCCCGACCTCTGCCGCGCCCTCGCGGCCCTCGAGCAGGGGCGCCCCGCCCGTGCGGTCCGCATGATGGGGGAGGGGCCCGCCGCCGACGACCCCGCCTGCGCCCAGGCGCTCCGTCGCGTGCGGGACGCCCTGCTCGCCGTCGCCGCCGAGAGGGGCACCCGCTCCCTGCCGGCCACCGCCGAGCTCCGCCGGGCCCTCGCCGCGCTGCTCCCGCCTCTCGTCCCGCCTGCGCCACCTGTCCCTGCCGGCCGTCCCGCGGCGGGGCCGGCCCCCGACGCCGCCGTCCCCGTGCCGCCCGTCTATGCCCCCGGGCCCGTGGACGAGGCGGCGCGGCCCCTCGTCGTCTGCCGTACCGACGAGCGTGTCGGCGGCCTGCCGCGCCTCTCGGCGTCCCAGCTGGAGTCCTATGGGGAGTGCCCCGGCAAGTGGCTGGCCCTCAGGCGCCTGTCCCTGGGCCGGGTGGACGCGACGTTCGACGGCGCGGCGGTGGGCAGCCTCGTCCACCGCGTCCTCGAGCAGGTGCACCGCCGCCTCTACGAGGAAGCCTGCGCGGCGGCCGGCGTCGACCCGGACGAGAGGCCCCTGGCCCCCGTCCCGGGCAGCGCCGTCGCGCCCGACACCCTGGGCCGCGCCCTCGAGCTCCTCGACGAGGAGCTCGCAGGGGACCTGGGCGACCAGGTGCGCACCTACCGCCGGGCGGCGCAGCAGTCCGTGGTGCCGCACTCGGCCGGGGAGCTGGCGCGCCTCTCCGCCGTGGCCGACGAGATCGCCGGGTTCCTCTCGTGGGAGGCCGCCCACGCCGACGGGCTGCAGCCCCGTTGGTTCGAGGCCGCCTTCGGGCGGGAGCGCCCGCAGGTCCTGGGCGGCGCGTCGTTCGTGGGCACGGTGGACCGCATCGACGTCGCCCCGGACGGCCTGGCCCGCATCGTGGACTACAAGCACCGCTCCGCGGCCGAGGAGTACGCCGCCGCGCCCGACCCCGCCGGGGTGTCCGGCCCCGCCGGAGACCCCGGTTCCTCTGCCGTCCCGGCGCCCCGCCACGCCCAGGCCTACCTCTACGCCCTCATGGTCGACGGCGTCGACCCCCGGCTGCGCCCCGGCTCGGCTCTCTACGAGGGGACCATGGCGCCGTGGGAGCCGGCCGGCGCGGGGACGGCGGAGGGCCTCGGTTCCACGGTTATGCTACCTTTTGTGAACGATATGCAACCGGATGCATTCTCGGCCCTGCTTCATGCCACGGCCGACGACGTGTCCGCGTCCGTGGGATCTCTCCTCGCCGGCCGGCTCGCCCCCGCTCCGGTGGACGCGCGCGCCTGCGCCTTCTGCCCCGCGCCGGGCTGCCCCAGGCGCCGCTCCCCGGAGGACGCTCCCGTGGACGACGCGGCCCTGTCCCCAGAGTTTCAGGTTTCTGCAGCTGCAACGTTCCTCTCGCAGCCCGGCGACACGGCCGGTGGGCTCGCGCCGCTCCTCGTGGGCCCCCTCTTCTCCCTCTCCGCCGGCGACCTCCTGCTCCTGGCCACGGGTCGCGACCCGCAGACCGGACGCCTCTCGCACCGGCGCCTCGACCGCGGCGTGCTGGCCGGCGCGGCCGGTCTCGCGGCGCCCCCGTCGCCCCGGCTCGCCCATGCCCTCGCCGTATTGGGGGACGCCGTCTCAGCTGTGGCGACGACGCCCCTCGACGTCGCGGTCCGCTCCCTCGTCGAGGGGAGCGGGTGGCCGGGGCGCCTGGCCGCGTCGCACGCCCCCGGGGACGCCGCGGCCCTCGCCCGCCTGACGGCCGCGCTCTCCCGCCTCTCGTGCTCCGAGGTGCGCGCCCGGCGTGCTCTCTGAGGTTTTCCGCCGGTGGGCAACGGCAGATTGCCGTTCGCCTATATTTTGGATTGCATTCAGAAATGACTTGCAGCGGGAAGGTCCCAGCCGCTAACATATCGACTAAACACGTTGTATAACCCGGTGTGGAATACCCGCCGTGGCTGCGGGGCAGGATTGCCGGTCGGGGAGGATAGGGGGTACCCATGGAGAGGGAGAGCGTCGAGCTGCAGGAGGAGCAGGAGCATGCCGCCCGCCTGATCATCGAGGGCACACGGCTTCTCACCACGAGAATACCCGCCCTTTTCGAGACGGAGGCCTCGGACATCACGTTCCGGCAGTGGGAGGCCCTCAAGGTCGTCCTCGCCGCACGGTCGCCCGAGATCTCGCTCTCGGACATCACCTCGTACATGGGGTACTCGCGCCAGAACGTGAAGAAGCTCGTGTCGGGCCTCGAGCGTGCGGGCTACGTGACCCTCCAGCCCTCCCACATCGACAACCGCGCCCTCCGCGTGGAGGCCACCCGCAAGGCCCGTCGCGAGGCGCCCCGCTACGCCGAGGCCGAGAACCGCATGATCTGCTCGCTGCTCGACGGCGTGCAGGAGAGCGACCTCTCGGTGAGCGCCCGCACCATGGCCGCGATGATCCGCAACGTGGCCTACGACTGAGTGCCCGCCGCGCTCCCACCGTCGGAACCGGCCTTCCCGGGCCCGCCGTCCCCCTCTCCCCCGGGGGCGGCGGGCCTTTCCTGTGTCGGCGCCCCGCCGCCCGTGCCGCCGCCCGTGCCGCCGCCTCCGGGCAGCCCCACCTTGGGGGCCACATAGCCGCGGTTGAGGATCCGCAGGCACTCGGCCGCCACCATGCGGTCGCAGGCGGCCGGGTCGTCCATGCAGTCGGCGCCGCGGTCGCGGTAGTCGGCGGGGTCGTCCACGAGGTAGTAGTGGCGCATGAGACGCATGGACTCGTGGGGGAGGGGCTCGCCGGGCCTGGGCGAGCGGCCCACGAACGCCATGGTGCGCTCCAAGCCGTCGAACCCGCCCTCCACGGGCCGCCAGCCGTTGGCCCTGAGGAAGGCGCACCACCGCGCGTGCTCCAGGTCGCCCATGGCGCAGAGGAGCGGGTGCTCGGAGCGCAGGCGCGCGTCCCCGTCGGCCAGGGCCCTGCGGCGCGCCGCGCGCTCCTCGGCGCCGGTGCCGGCGGGCCCCGGGCGCACGCCGGCCAGCGCGGCCACGGCGCCGGCGTCGCCGGCGGCCAGGCGCTCCAGCACGGGGGCCACGCCCAGCTTGGCGAGCCAGCGGCCCTGGAGCTCGCCCGACACGTCGTGCTGCGCCCCGTCGCCCAGCCCCAGGCACCACAGGCGGTAGAACGTGAACCGCGTGGCCGCGCGGTTGGAGAGCTTCCTCACCTCGTAGGCGTTGTAGTCCTCCATGGCCCGGCCGCGGCCCACCTCGGTGGGCTTGCCCGCCGCGGCCGCCTGGGCGGCGTCGTAGGCGGCCTGCAGGTTGACGGAAGCGTCCTCCCAGGGGGCGGCCAGGATGGAGTCGTAGGAGAAGGCGTCCTCGGTGGAGCCGAACGGCACGAGGCCGAACCGCTCCTCGCCGCCGGAGATGTTGCGCACGGACTCCAGGACCTCCTCGCTGCGCACGAGCACCGAGACCAGGGGGTTGCACTGGGGTGCCGTGGCCTCGTCGAGCGTGCCGTCGAGCACGCGCTCGGAGAGGGTGCGGTGCAGCCTCAGGGACACGTCGAGGTCCACCTCGTCGTCGCCGAGGCACGTCACGGTGTAGACGCGGCTCCCCCTGCCGATGGACACGGGGCAGGTGCCGGCCCCGTCGGGCCCCCAGCAGAGCGCCTCCACCTCCTTGCCGGCGAGCAGCGGGGAGAGGTCCTCGGTGCGGGCGTCCGCCTGCACGAGGCACACGGTGGGCAGCGGGTCTCCCGTCGGCCCGTCCTCGGCCACCGGCTCGGCGAGGTCGGCCAGGCACGACGGCTCGCCCTCGGGCACGCGCTCGGCCATGAGGTCGGGCCACATGGCGGCGAGCTCGCCCAGGCGCCTCTCCGCCTCCAGGTCCACGCCCACGATGCGGAGCTCCACGCCGGGCAGGCGGCCGAACCAGAAGGCGGCGCGCACCGCCTCGGCGCCGAACGACCCCACGCCGAGCACCAGCACCACGAGGCGCTGCCGGGGCACGGGCCCCGCCGAGACGTCCACGGGGTCGAGGACCTCCGTGAGAGGGTGGCTCACGAGGGAGTCCCACACCACCTGGCGCTCCTCGGAGAGCAGGCGCACCTCCACGAGGTTGCGCACCCGCACCATGAGCGGGGAGAGGCCGTCCACGATGCGCCGGCGCCGCTCCTCCTTGGGGTCGTGGCCGCGGCGCCGCCTGAGGAGGCGCGCCAGGATCTCCTCGTCCGGGCGCCGGTGGGGGAGGGAGTCGAAGATGAGGTCGTCGTCGGGGTTGCCGTGGACGCACCACACGTGGATGTTGCCGGCGTAGCGGCGCGTGCGGTCGGTGAGGGAGGGCCGCGAGCCCACGCGCTCGACGTCCCAGGCCCGCGCGCCCATCTCCCACGAGACCATCTGGCTCGTGAGGGTGTCGCACAGGGCGATGGTGGCGCGCACGTTGTCGTCGGTGTCGTCGGAGATCACGAGGTAGTAGACGTTGCAGCGGGTCTGGGTCCAGCGAGCCAGGTGGCCCGGCACGCTCTCGAGGCCCAGGGGCGTGAACACCACCGTGGCGCAGCCGTAGGCCTCCTCGCGCACCTGCTGGGCCATGCCGTTGCCGTCGGCCACGGCGGCGCTCGACAGGTCGCAGAACACCAGGAGCGGCATGGAGCGGCTCCGCCTGCCGCCCTTCTGCACGTGGTCGAGCAGGTCCTTGGCCAGGGTGACGGTGTTGTCGTTGAGGTCGTAGAACACGTAGATGTCGCGCCCCAGGACCGACTTCTTGGCGCTCTCCACATAGAGGAGCAGGCCCGTGAAGCCGTTGGCGAAGATGTCCACGGCCGTGAGGGCCAGCATGACCGGCGCCGCCACGGTGTAGAAGCAGAGCACCTGGTAGTAGAGCAGGGAGAGCAACCCGTCGCCCATCACCTGGTGGATGACCGGCGTCCACTCCTCCAGCTCGCCCGCCACGCCGGTGATGTTGACGGTGAAGTAGAACGTGGCCGGCACCGCCTGGGCGAGCCCGGGCCAGAGGTCGCCATGGGACCCGGGCAGGTGGATGGCGATGGGCAGCAGGAGGAAGAACGCGCCCACGAGGATGAGGGCGAACTTGCCGCCCATGGTCCCCAGCCACTTGAAGCGGCTCTTGAGCCGGGCGGAGCCGATGGACGCGGCGATCAGGACGATGGAGAGCACGCCCACGGCGAAGCAGAAGGCGGCCAGGGGGTCGGTGTGGGAGAGGTCGACGAAGTGCTCCTCGGCCACGGTGGAGGAGTGGATGACCGACCCGGCCCCGGTCTTGTCGATGAGATGGGTCGTGTCCACGGCGGCTTCCTCCTCGTCTCGTGCCAGGAAGGGGAATATGCCCCGAGTCGGCCCCCGTTTTCTTGGCGTGGGGCGTCTCCAGAACCTTCTCCGCCGGCCCCCGGGTCGGGTAGTATCAAGGACCCGCCAACGCGGCACGACCGTCCCTACGACCCTACGGAGTCATGCCATGGCATTCGTGCACCTGCACAACCACACCGACTTCTCCATGCTCGACGGCGCCACGCGCGTCGAGGACATGGTCGCCCGGGCCGTCGAGCTCGGCATGCCCGCCGTGGCCATCACCGACCACGGCAACATGTGCGGCGTCCCGGCCCTCGCCCGGGCCACCGACGCCGTCAACCACGCGGAGCCCGACTACGACCAGTGGTTCCACGACAAGGACAACCTCGAGAAGGGCCGCCCCGTGGAGGAGCCCGACGCCTCCGACGAGCGCCGCCACGCCCAGTGGGAGGCCGACATGGCCTGCCACGAGGCCGGCCGCCCCCTGGACGAGGTCAAGCCCAAGCCCCGCGTGAAGCCCATCTTCGGCTGCGAGGTCTACTTCACGCCGGACTCCGAGCTCCGTCGCGACCGCAAGCCCGAGTACTACCACATGATCCTCCTGGCCAAGAACGAGACCGGCTACGTCAACCTCATGAAGATCGTGTCGGACGCCGCCACCCGGGGCTTCTACTACAAGCCCCGCGTCACGCTCGAGATGCTCCAGGAGCACTCCGAGGGCGTCATCTGCACCTCCGCCTGCGTGGCCGGCATCATCCCGCGCAACATCATGACCGGCAACCCCGGCGAGGCCCTGCGCTGGGCCAAGACCTTCAAGGAGACCTTCGCCCCCGGCGACTTCTACCTCGAGGTCCAGGAGCACGGGCTCGACTTCGAGGACCGCTTCCCCGGCTGGACCGACCGGCGCCTCACCGAGACGCTCCTGGAGATGGCCAAGACCATCGGCGTCAAGGTGGTGGCCACCAACGACTTCCACTACCTCACCCGCACCGACGCCGCCATGCAGGACGTGGTGAGCTGCATCGGCATGGGCAAGACCCTCGACGACACCAACCGCATGCAGATGACGCAGAACCCGCCGGGGTCGGGCCAGGGCGAGTTCTACATGAAGAGCGAGGATGAGATGCGCGCGCTCTTCGACTGGTGCCCCGAGGTCTGCGACAACACCCTCGAGATCGCCGACAAGTGCGACTTCGAGCTCGACTGGACCCACATGTACCTGCCCAAGTTCCCCGGCCTCGCCGAGGGGGAGACCTCCGAGGAGCGGTTCCGCAAGGAGTGCGAGGAGGGCCTTGCCAAGCGCTACGGCGACGACTGGCGCGAGCGCGAGATCGGCGGCGAGTCCATCCTCGAGCGCTTCGAGTACGAGTACAAGGTCATCTGCGAGAAGGGCTTCGCCGACTACTTCCTCATCGTGCAGGAGTACGTGCAGTGGGCCAAGGACCACGGCATCGGCGTGGGGCCGGGCCGCGGCAGCGCCGCCGGCGCCATCGTGGCCTACGCCATGAACATCACCACGTTCGACCCCCTGGAGAACGGCCTCATGTTCGAGCGCTTCCTCTCGCCGGAGCGCTCCGAGATGCCCGATATCGACATGGACTTCGACGACGAGCGGCGCCTGGAGGTCGTGCAGCACGTGCGCGAGCTCTACGGCCCCGAGCGCGTGTGCCACGTGATCACCTTCTCCACCATCAAGGCCAAGCAGGCCATCAACGACGCCAACCGCGTGCTGGGCAAGCCCGTCTACATGGGGCAGAAGCTCTCCAAGATGGTGTCGGGCGACCCCAAGGCCAAGCTCAAGATGGTGCTCAACAAGACCCCGGGCAAGGAGGACCTCTACAGCCCGGACTTCGCCGACGCCTACGGTCACGACCCGGAGTCCCACGACATCATCGACACGGCCCTCTCCATCGAGGGCCTCACCCGCGGCGAGGGCGTCCACGCCTGCGCCGTGCTCATCGCCCCCACGCCGGTGAACGACCACGTGCCCACCAAGCTCGACACCAAGGGCGGGTTCGAGATCACCCAGTACGAGGGCCACGACGTGGCCGACATGGGCCTGCTCAAGATGGACTTCCTGGGCCTGCGCACCCTCACGGTCATCTCCAAGGCCCTCGCCAACATCCGCGCCAACCACGGCACCGCCGCCGACGCCGAGGCCGCCCCCGAGGCCGTGCGCGCCACCCTCAAGGAGGGGTCCGTCGGCGTGGACATCGACGTCGACAAGATCCCCTTCGACGACCCGGCCATCTTCGACCTCATGGGCCGCGGCCACACCGCGGGCGTCTTCCAGGTGGAGTCCGGCGGCATGACCGCCACCATCAAGTCCATGCAGCCCAAGGAGTACCGCCAGGTGGTGGCCCTCATCGCCCTCTACCGCCCCGGCCCCCTGGGCGCCGGCATGGTGGACTCCTACATCAACCGCATGAACGGCCGCGAGCCCGTGGCCTTCTACGACGAGCGCCTGTCCGACATCCTGGACGAGACCTACGGCACCATGGTCTACCAGGAGCAGGTCATGAAGATCTCGGTCAAGATGAGCGGCTTCTCCGCCGGCGAGTCCGACAGCCGCATCCGCAAGCCCGTGGCCAAGAAGAAGATCAAGCTCCTCACGAGCACCGTGTTCCACTGGGACGACGGCTCCGACGAGACCACCTACGACCACTGGGTCAACGGCGCGGTCAAGAACGGCTACAAGCGCGAGGTAGCCCAGAAGATCTGGGACGACGTCCTCGAGTTCGCCTCCTACGCCTTCAACAAGAGCCACTCGGCCGGCTACGCCATCCTCGTCATGCAGACCGCCTGGCTCAAGGCCTACTACCCCCGCGAGTACATGGCGGCCGTCCTCACGAGCTACACCGGCAAGACCGAGAAGATCGTGCACTACATCGGCTCCTGCCGCCAGGAGGGCATCGACGTGCTGCCCCCCGACGTCAACGAGAGCGGCATCGAGTTCACTGCCGTGCCCGAGGGCATCCGCATCGGCCTCGCCGGCATCCGAGGCGTGGGGGAGGGCGCGGCCGAGCTCATCCTCAAGGAGCGCGCCGCGGGCGGCCCCTTCGCCACCATCCACGAGTTCTGCGACCGCGTGGACACCACGCAGGTGAACCGCCGCGTCATCGAGGCCCTCGTCAAGGCCGGCGCCTTCGACTCCACGGGCTACACCCGCAAGCAGCTGGCCCACTTCGTCGACAAGGCCAACCCCGAGAACATCCTCGACGCCGCCGTGAAGCGCCAGAAGGACCGGGCCGCCGGGCAGGTCTCGTTCTTCGACATGTTCGCCGACGTCGCCGACTCGGGCTTCGCCTCCGACGTCCCCGAGCCCGACGGCGAGGAGTGGGACCGCACGCTCAAGCTCTCCCAGGAGAAGGACGTGCTGGGCATCTACGTGTCCGACCACCCCCTGCGCCCCTACGAGTACGCCCTCACCAAGGCCCGGAGCTACTCCATCGGCGAGGTGCTCAACGGCTACGAGCACACGGCCGACGACGGCGTCACCGAGATGCGCGCCGTGGACGACGAGCGCACCATCTGGCTCGCCGGCATGGCCTCGGCGGTGCAGAAGCGCACCACCAAGAAGGGCGACCCCATGGCCATCGTCACCCTGGAGGACATGGAGAACAAGATCGACGTCGTGGTCTTCCCCAAGACCTACTCCAAGTGCGCGTCGCTCCTGTTCCCCGACGACGACGGCGACATCTTCCTGCGCATCGAGGGCCGCGTGGACCGCTCCGACCGCGGCGACCAGTTCATGGCCCAGTCGGTGGAGCCGCTGCTGCTCGACGACGAGGCCAACCGCCCCAAGACCCTCGAGGTGCTCATGCCCGCGGAGGGGGTCACCAAGGAGTTCCTCTCGGCGCTCTCCCGCTCGGCGTCCCGCCACGGCGGCCTCGACTCCCTGGAGCTCTACGTGGACGGCGGCGCGGGGCTCATGCGCCTCTCCATGCCCGTGACCGTGGACGCCCAGTCCGTGGTGCTCTACGCCGAGGTGGCGGCCCTCGTGGACGCCCAGGGCAAGGTGCAGGTGGCCTAGGTGCCGGACCGCCGCGCCCGCGGCTGAATCAGGGGCCCCCATATGGGGAACCCACAAGAGGAGTGTCGGCGGCCCCGCGCTGTGCGGGGCCGCCTTTTTTCACGGCTGCGACGGGAGCGGGGGACAGGGACATGGCCAAGGGCGGGATCGTTCCGGAGCGCGTGGGGCTTGCGGGCCTCGTTGGGATCTCGGTCTCGGCCATGGTGGGCGGCGGAATCTACTCCCTGCCCGGCGCCGTGGCGGCCCACGCCTCGGCCGGCGCCACCCTCGTGGCGTGGCTGCTCACCGGCCTGGGCATGTGGTTCGTGGTGGGCACCTTCCGCATCCTCGCCCAGGTGCGCCCCGACCTCACCAACGGCGTGTACGCCTACGCGGAGCGGGGCTTCGGCAGGCTCGTCGGCTTTCTGGTGATGCTGGGCTACTGGTGCACCTCCTGCTGCGCCATGGCCACCTACGGGGTGCTGCTCATGGCCACCCTCTCGCCGCTGGTGCCCGCCTTCGGGGCCGGCAACACCGTGCCCGCCCTCCTGGGCGCCTCGGCGGTGGTGTGGTCGGTCTTCGCCCTCGCGCGGCGCGGCGTGGAGCAGGCGTCGGTGCTCAACATCGTGGGCACCGTGGCCAAGTTCGTGCCCGTGGCGGTCTTCGTGGCGGTGTGCGTCGCCCATTTCGACCCCGCGGTCTTCTCCGGGGACTTCTTTGGCTCGGCCCCGGCCGCCCCCGGCGGCACGGCCGACGGTCTCGCGGCCCAGGTGGCCGACGTGATGATGGTGACCCTGTGGGTGTTCATCGGCATCGAGGGCGCCGTGGTGGTCTCCGGCGACGCCACGAGCCAGAGGGCGGTGGGCAGGGCGGTCACCCTGGCCCTGGCCGTGGCCCTGGTCTTCTACGTCCTCGTGTCCACGGTGCCCTTCGGCGTCTTCTCCCAGGGCGACATCGCCGCCATGGCCTCGCCCTCCACAGCCCAGATCCTCCTGGTGCTGGCGGGTGGCTGGGGGAGGGTCCTCGTCTCGGTGGGCATCGTGGTGTCGATCCTGTCGTCGTGGCTCGTGTGGATGTGCATGCAGGGCCAGATGCCCACGTCGGCGGCGGCCGACGGCATCTTCCCGGCCCGCTTCACCTCCCGAAACCGCTTCGGCGCCCCGGGGCGCTCCCTTCTGGCCTGCGCCGGCCTCACCCAGCTCTTCCTGGTGTTCGCCTGCCTGCTGGGCTCCGAGGCGTGGGACACCATGGTCTCCATCACCTCGGTGATGACGGTGCCGGCCTACTTCTGCTGCTGCCTGTTCTTGGTGAAGGAGGCCGTGGTGGGGCGCGACTGGCGGGCCCCGGGGGTGCCGAGGCCCCGGGCCTTCCTCGTCGGCGCCGCCGGCTGCCTGTTCGGCGTGGCGCTGCTCGTCGCCGCGGGGGTGGAGAACCTCATGCTCGCGAGCATCGTCTTCGCCCTGGGCCTGCCGCTCTTCCTCGTGGGGCTGCGCCAGTCGGGGCGGGGCGTCCCGCTCAGGGCGTGGGAGCGGGCGGCCATGGTGGCCATCGTGGCCGTGGCCGTGGCGTCGGTCCTGGGTTTCGTGTTGCAGGCCCTTGCCTAGACCCCGTGGCGGACGGTAGAAAACAGGGGTGCTACCTCAATTTTTAGCCGCAGGCACGCTTTCTCCACAATCGGTGTCCCTACAATGAATTTAATTTGACCGTCCGCAACTTTCAGGCTCTCCGCATACCGGGCCGAGGGCGCGGATTAAATATAAATACCTAAAACATATTAAAAGTAAGCTCTGTATATGTCGATATTACGAGGACAGACCCGTGGTTTTTGAAGACTAAATGGGGAACTAGGCCCCTAGGCAAGCTTCGGCAACCAAGGGGGTCCCATGGGCGGTCTCACAGACAGGCAACAGGCCACGATCGACAAGGCGTCGAGGGTCGATGTGGCGGGATGGCACCACGTGAAGGTGGCGGGCACGCCCTACGAGTGCGGGTTCCAGGAGGGCTACCTCCTGGCCGATGAGTATGCCGACGCCCTCCGCGTGTACGACTACATGACGCTGCAGACCTACGGCATGAGCTACCAGTGGTTCTGCGAGCAGGCCGTGCGCCTGCACAAGGACAGGATCCCCGAGCGCATCATGGACGAGCTCCGGGGCATGGCCGACGGCCTCACGGCGGCCGGCGTTCCCTCCACGGTGGACGACCTCATCGGCTGGAACGCCTACTACGAGGTCACCGGGTACTGGTGGCCCCTCAACGCCGCCAAGGTGGTGGGGGCCATGCCCGAGAACATCATGACCCACAAGACCTCCCACTGCTCGGCCATCGTGGCCACGGGCGGGGCCACCGCCGACGGCCGCCCCGTCATCGCCCACGAGTCGTTCGACGAGTTCTGGGCGGGCCAGTACTTCAACGTCTGCCTCGACGTCACGCCCGACGAGGGCCACCGCTTCGTCATGCAGACCGTGCCGTGCTACGTGGACTCCATGACCGACTACTACGTCACCGACGCCGGCCTGGCCGTCACCGAGACCACCCTGGCCGGCTTTTCCGGCTACGACGACTCCGGCGTGCCCGAGTACGTGCGCGTCCGCAACGCCGTGCAGTTCGCCGACTCCATCGACGACTTCGTGCGCCTGATCGATGAGGGCAACAACGGCGGCTACGCCAACGCGTGGCTTATCGCCGACACCAAGACCGGCGAGGTGGCCCGCTACGAGCAGGGCCTCAAGTTCCAGTCCCTCGACCGCACCCACGACGGCTGCTTCTTCGGCTGCAACGCGGTGTTCGACCCGCGCATCCGCAACCTCGAGTGCAAGGACAACGGCTTCAACGACCCGCGCCAGCAGACCGGCGCCCGGCGTCAGCGCTGGATGGAGCTCATCGAGCGTCACTCCGGCTCCATCGACGTCGAGCTCGCCAAGAAGATGCTCGCCGACACCTACGACGTATACACCGGCTACGACAACCCGTCGAGCCGCACCATCTGCAGCCACTACGACGTCGACCCGCAGTACTGGGCCGACGACCCGGCGGCCGTGTGGAACGTGCCCTTCTACCCGGCGGGGTCGTGCGACGGCAAGGCGGCGGGCGCCGACGACATCGAGGCCATGCGCTTCTGGGGTCGCTACGGCCGCGCCGACGGCGTGGAGTTCGACGCCGACGAGTTCTTCGAGCATCACCCGCTCTGGCGCTGGCAGGAGGGCTACACCAAGAGCCGCCCCTCCCAGCCCTGGACCCTCTTCGAGTAGGGCCGGCACGGCGGTACCCATAGACGCAGGAAGGCAACGGCCGCTGGGGCGGCCACGACAGAGGACGAGGTAGACACCATGAAACTGAGCAAGGAATCCATCGCGAAGATGGCCGAGGCCTACAAGGGCGCCACGACCCAGCACGTCGCCGAGCGCGCGGTGACCAAGAACGGCATCCTCGCCGCGTCCGAGGACATCCAGGTGGCCAAGGAGCTCTCCACCCCGGCCTTCGCGTTCTCCATCGACGTGGACGACGAGGCCGTTGCCAACCAGAAGCAGTCCGGCCGCTGCTGGATGTTCGCGTGCCTGAACTTCTGCCGCTTCCACGTGGAGAAGGAGCTCGACCTGCCCCGCGGCACCTTCGAGCTCTCCCAGGCCTACCTTGCCTTCTACAACAAGCTCGAGCGCTCCAACTGGTTCCTCGACCACATCGTGGCCACGGCCGACAAGGGCCTCGACGATCGCGAGGTCACGTGGCTCATCAACGCCCCCATGCAGGACGGCGGCGACTGGGACATGGTCTGCGGCCTCATCAAGAAGTATGGCGTCGTGCCCCATGCCGCCATGGTCGAGACGGCCTGCACCAACGACACCGCCCAGGTCAACACGGTCCTCTCGCACCTCCTGCGCCAGGACGCCCTCAAGCTCCGCTCCATGGTGAGGGAGGGCGCCGCAGACGCCGCCGTCGAGGCCGCCGAGGAGGCCATGCTCACCGAGGTCTACCGCGTGCTGTGCGTGGCCTTCGGCGAGCCGCCCCAGAAGGTGGACTTCGAGTACACCGACTCCAAGAAGGAGTTCCACGGCGTCTACGGCCTCACGCCCCTCGAGTTCTACAAGCGCTACGTGGGCATCGACCTCGACGACTACGTGGGCGTCATCAACGTCCCCGGCGAGGGCAACCCCTACGGCCGCACCTACGCCATCGAGGACTCCGACCAGGTCCCCGAGCGCGAGAACCTCTACCTCAACGTCGACATGCCCACCCTCAAGGCCGCGGTCATCGACCAGCTCAAGGCCGGCGAGCCCGTGTGGTTCGGCTGCGACGTGCTCCAGCACTGCGACGAGCAGCTCGGGGTCATGAGCCCCGACCTCTACGACTTCGACGACCTCTTCGGCGTCGAGTTCTCCATGGACAAGGCCGAGCGCTTCGCCATGCACCAGAGCCTGCCCACCCACGCCATGATGATCGCCGGCGTGAACATCGTGGACGGCAAGCCCGACAAGTGGAAGATCGAGAACTCCTGGGGCACCGAGGCCCACGGCAAGAAGGTGGGCCACAACGGCTACTACGTCTGCAGCGACGAGTGGTTCGACGAGTTTGTCTACGAGGTGGCCGTGAGGAGGTCGTTCCTCTCGCCCGAGCTCCAGAAGGCTCTCGAGGGCGAGCCGGTCGTGTGGCCCTTCTGGAACACCTTCAACCCGGTCTCCGCATCCTAAGGCCGCGTAGCGCAGGGGGAGGGGCGCGCCGCGCGCCCCTCCCACGTCTCCACACCCAGAAAGGGTCTCCATGTTCGGACATCATCATCTCAATAAGGTGAAGGGCCACGCCGACGCGGTCACGGCCGACCCCAAGCCCGACAAGTCGGGCCAGTACATCTCGCTGATGGCCCTGGTCATGATGAACGTGACCATCATCGGCTCCGTGGCCAACGACGTGCAGCAGGCCTACTACGGCCTGTCCTCGGTGACGCTCTTCGTCATCGGCGCCATCGTGTTCTTCCTGCCCACGGGCCTTGTGGCGGCCGAGCTCGCCAGCGGCTGGGGCCAGCGCGGCGGTATCTTCCGCTGGGTCGGCGAGGCCATGGGTCCCGGCCTGGCCTTCACGTGCCTGATGGTCCTCTGGTTCCAGACGGCCATCAACTTCGGCTCCGGCGTGGCCACCGCCTCCACCACCATCGGCTTCTACACGCCCGACTGGGACTGGGCCGTCAACTTCATGAACCACCCGCAGTTCCAGTTCCTCATCATCCTCGCCTGGCTCGCCTACTACTGGATTCTCACCTGGATCTCCACCAAGGGCGTCAAGGCCTTCGCCCGCATCACCAAGTACGGCGTGCTCATCGGCACGTTCATCCCGCTGGCGTTCATGATCGTCATGTGCGTGGTGTGGGTCGCCCAGGGGCACACCCCTAACGTCGAGGTGACCCCCGAGGCGTTCAACCCGTTCCGCGACGGCATCAAGCTCTCCACGCTGTCCCTGGCCGCCGGCGTGTTCTTCTCCTACGCGGGCATCGACATGAACGCCGCCCACATCAAGCAGCTCAAGAACCCCCAGAGGGAGTTCCCGCTCTCCATCTTCATCTGTATGATCCTCACCCTGGTCATCTTCATCGCCGGCACCCTGGTCATCGCCATCGTGACCCCCGAGTCCCAGATGAACCTCGTCTACGGCCTCAACCAGACCTACAAGATCCTCGGCGAGTGCTTCGGGGCGCCCTGGGTCTACGTGCTCTTCGTCTGGGCCGGGCTCGGCGCCTCCATGGCGTCCCTGGTCACCAACATGGCCGGCCCCTCCTACATGCTCGGCCAGGCCGGCCGCTCGGGCTTCCTGCCCAAGGCCCTGCAGTCCAACAACAAGCACGGCATGCCCAGCCGCCTCATGTACCTGCAGATGGCGTTCATGACCGCGATCGCGTTCCTGTGCTTCCTTATCCCGAACATCGAGGGCTTCGTGATCCTGATCACCCAGGCCATCACCATCCTCTACATGCTCTACTACGTGCTCATGTTCGTGTCGTTCCTCAAGCTGCGCCGCGACCAGCCCAACCGCCCGCGCTCCTTCAAGGTGCCCGGCGGCGCCGTGGGCGCCTACGTGGTGGCCGGCCTCGGCCTCGCCGCGTGCGTGTTCGGCATCGTGCTGGCCATCATCCCGCCGGCTCAGGTGTCCGAGGAGGTCGGCAGCCCCGTGGTGTACGTGGGCGTGATCGTCGCCCTCATCGCCGTGGTGCTCGGCGTCTGCTTCGCCATCTACCGCTCCTCCCGCAAGCACGACTGGGTGGACCCCTCCAACGCCTTCGCCCCCTTCACCTGGGAGGTCGAGGGTCTCAAGAAGCCCGAGAAGGTGCTCTCCAACGTGCCGTCCTCGATGCTCGCCGAGGGCCAGAACCCCATGGGCATGCCCGTGAAGAAGCTCTGGGACCCCAACGAGAAGCTGCCTGAGACGGCCGTCAGGGAGGCCGAGGCCAAGCCGCCCATGCCGGACGACGACCCCGCCGCCATCAACCACCCGGTGAAGCCAGCCGCCGACGCCGCCGGCGGCGCGGGCGGCGCCATCCCCCTGAGCCAGCCGCCCCAGATCTCCCGGGCCGCCAAGATCGGCACCTCGGCGGACGCCGGCCTCAAGCACCCCTCGACCCCCTCGGCCGACGTGGCCGTGAAGCAGGCCCCCGACGTCCCCGCCGCGCCCGCCGCGATGGTGGCCGCCGAGAAGGTCCCGGCCGACCCCGCCGCCGACGCCCGGGCCGCCACCGCGGCGGAGCAGGCAGACGAGCGTGCCCTCGCCGACGCGGAGGCCGACGTGGCCCGCGAGCAGGTGCGCATCCAGGCCGAGAAGAACCGCATCGCGGCCGACTCCGCCCTCGCCGGCGCCCAGCGCGCCGCCCGCGAGGCCCTGGCCGCGGAGCAGGAGGCCGCCAAGGACGCCGGCACCAAGGACGGTGCCGACGGCGCCGGTGCCGCCGCCAAGGACGCCGGTGCCGCCAAGCCCGCGCCCAAGCACGCCGCCGCGGCAGACGAGGACGACGCCCCCAAGGCGTAGCCCGGCGCCCCCGTGGGTAGATAGGAAACACCTCGGCGCCGGTCGGACCAGTCCCGGCCGGCGCCTTTCCGGACCAGACAAGAAAGCAGGCTGAAATGGCCCAGAGCACCCAGGAGGAGAGAGCGTCCGCCACGACCGTCGCGGTCCCGGGCGAGCGTGGTCTCAGGTACCACCACGACCCCGAGACCCAGGGCGGCAAGCCCCCTGTGACGCCGGAGAAGAAAATACCGGCGCCCAAGAGGCTGGGCATCAAGGACATGGTGTCCTACGGCATGATCATGATGGTGCCCATCGCGCCCTTCGCCCTCTACGCCTCCATCTTCCAGACCTCCAACGGCATGCCCGCCCTGTCCTACCTCATCGGCGCCGTGGGCATGCTCTTCACGGTCTTCTCCTTCGGCGTGATGATCCCGCTGTTCCCGTCGTCGGGCTCCATCTACACCTATGCCAGCCAGACCATCTCGCCCGCCGTGGGCTTCGTCGCGGGCTGGCTCATGCTCCTGCAGTATCTCATCACGCCCGACCTCATGTTCATCCAGGCCGGTCAGGCGCTGAACCAGTACCTCCCTGAGGTACCGGTGTGGGCCTGGTGCCTCATCTTCCTCACGTTCGTGACGTGCCTGTCCATCCGCAGCCTCGGCAACGCCATCAAGGTCGAGAAGGTCGCCCTGGTCTGCGAGATTGTGGTCTTCGCCATGTTCATCGTCTTCGGCGTCGTCTACATCTTCGGGCACCCTGCCACGAGCGGCTTCACCCTCACGGCCCTCGTCGACCCGTCCAAGATCGAGCCCAAGAGCCTCATGGGCTCCGTCTCCCTCGGCGCCATGTCGTTCGTGGGCTTCGGCTGCGTGGCGACGCTCACCGAGGAGGCCAAGGACCCCAAGAAGGGGCCGGCCAAGTCCATGCTCATCATCGTGGTCATCCTCGCCTGCATGTTCGTGGGCATGTGCTATGTGGCCACCTGCGTCGACCCCACCGGCTCCATCATGGCCGGCCATGCCGACACCGGCTTCTACCTGCTCGCCGGCACCGTGGGCGGCCCCTGGTTCGGCGTGGTCTGCGCCGTCGCCAACGCCATCGCCCTCGGCGCCTTCACCGGCCTCACCGCCACCACCTCCATCTCGCGCGTGCTGTACGTCATGAGCCGCTCGGGCGCCCTGCCCAAGGAGCTCGGCATCATGGACAAGAAGACCGGCGTGCCCCAGGTGGCCACGCTCTTCGTGTGCGCCCTGTCCCTGGTCATGCTGCTCTTCCTCATCCCGCTCGGCATGACCCAGGTGGCAAAGCTCAGCAACTTCGGCGCCCTGTCCACCTACTGCCTGCTCAACATCTGCGTCATCTGGTACGCCTTCGGCCGCAAGCAGGTCAAGCTGCCGTTCTGGCGCTCCGCCGTGCTGCCCGTCCTCGGCGCCCTGGTCACCGGGGCCATCCTGTTCTCCATCGACCCCCAGATCCTCTTCATGGGCTGGGGCTGGGTGCTTCTCGGCGTCATCTACTACCTGGTCCAGACCCGTGTGTTCAAGCACGAGATCGACTTCGGCTGATCCGTGGGTGAGAGAGGCACCGCCGCGGGCGCGGCCCCGACGGGCGGCACACCCACCCGTCCCGCCCGTCGCATAGGCTTCATCGGCCTGGTGTGCCTGGTGGTCTCGGCCATGCTCGGGGGAGGGGTCTACAACCTCCCCAAGTCCGTGGCCGAGACCTCGGGCCCCGCCGCCGTCGCCCTCGCTTGGGTCGTCACCGGCGTGGGCATGGTCTTCGTCGTCAACACGTTCCGCGTGCTGTCGCTTCAGCAGCCCGAGCTCAAGAACGGCATCTACACCTACGCCGAGCGGGGCTTCGGGCCGCTGGCCGGCTACCTCGTGGCCTACGGCTACTGGGTTTGCAACATCTTCGCCATGGTGGCCTACGGCGTGCTGCTGCCGGCCACCCTGGACGCCGTCTTCCCGGGCGTGTTCGGCGACGGCAGCAACTGGGCGTCCGTGGCCCTCTCCTCGTGCGTCACATGGGCGATGTTCCTCCTCGCGCGCCGCGGCGCCGAGAGCTCGGCCGCCATCAACGTCGTGGGCACCGTCTGCAAGGTGGTGCCCATCGTGCTGTTCGCCTGCCTGCTGGCGTCGCGGTTCTCCCTCGCCTTTGCGGGGGAGCACCTGGCCGGTTCGGCCGGCCTCGCGGGCCTGGAGCCCGCGGCCTTCTCCCATCAGGTCGGCGACACCATGACGGTGACGCTCTTCCTCTTCATAGGCGTCGAGGGCGCGGTCGTCGTGTCGGGGGAGGCCAAGAGCGCCAAAGCCGTCTCAGCCGCCACGGTGGCCGGCTACGTCGTGGTGCTCGTGCTCTACGTGCTCGTGTCGCTCCTGCCCTTCGGCTGCCTCACCCAGGACCAGGTCGCCGCCGCCGCGAGCCCCTCCATGGCCTCCATCCTCGACGCCCTCGGGATGGGATGGGCCTCCGCCGTGGTGAAGGCTGGCGTCGTGGTGTCGCTCCTCTCGGCGTGGCTCGTGTGGACCGTGATGCTCGGGCAGATGCCGCTGTTCGCCGCCCGCGACCACGTGTTCCCCGCGGCCTTCGCGCGGGAGAACCGGTTCGGCGCCCCCACCTTCTCGCTTTTCGTGACCTGCGTCCTGATCCAGTGCATGCTCGTGGCCGCGCACTTCCTCTCGGGGGCCGCGTGGTCGGCCATGGTCAACATCACGGCGGTCATGGCCATGCCCTGCTACCTCGTGTGCTGCCTGTTCCTCCTCAAGCTGGCGCTCCGGGGCCCCTGGGGAGGCGCCACCGGGCGCAGCTCGGGCCTCGTCACGGGCGCCCTCGGGTCGCTCTTCTCCGCCTACCTCGTGCTGGAGGCCGGCGTGCAGCTCCTGGCCGTGGCCTGCATCCTCTATGCGGCGGGACTCCCGGTGTACCTCTGGGCGCGCCGGGGCGAGCGGCTGCCGCGTGGCGAGCGGGTGCTCGCGCTCTGCGTGCTCGCGGCCGCCGTGGCTGGCGTCGTGCTCATCGTCCCGTGACGCCGGCGCCGCCCGGTGCGCCGGGGGAGGGTCTGGATTTCTTCTGGGCGTTCCCGCGCGGCGCATGGGCGGGGCGACCGGTGGTAGACAGTCAAGGATCGCGGGGGCCGGACCGGCCCCCGACAGACGAAAGGACCCGACCATGGCAGACATCAAGTTCTGGCGCTGCAACCACTGCGGCAACATCTTCTACACCGTGCAGGACGGCGGCGTGACGCCGGTGTGCTGCGGGGAGCCCATGGAGCTCCTCGTCGCCGACTCCACCGACGCCGCCACCGAGAAGCACGTCCCCGTCGTCACCCGCGACGGCGACGACATCGTGGTGCACATCGGCTCCGCCGACCACCCCATGCTCGACGCCCACTACATCCAGTGGGCCTCCGTCGTGGACCCCGAGGGCAACGTCATGATCAAGTACCTCAAGCCCGGCGAGGCCCCCGAGCTCACCTTCAACGGCAAGGGCATCGAGCACGGCACCGCCTACGAGTATTGCAACCTCCACGGCCTGTGGAAGCAGGAGTTCTAGGCCGCGCCCCTTCCCGGCGCGCATGACGTGACAGGGGTGCCTGGCCCATCTGTCACTTCCCCTATTGCGATCGTGATGGGAGGCCCCGGTGGCGACCGTGCCGCCGGGGCCTCTCTGCCTGCCGGGGGCTGTGACGGCCGCGGCGGGGCCTGTGGCCTGAGGCGGGGCGTCTCCGCAACGGCGCCCTGCAGGGCCGCCCTGCAACGCCCCTCTGGCGCGGGCCCGCGTTGCCGTGCGCCCTCCAACGCATTTTTGCCGCAAGGGGGTCTTGGAGGGCGGGTTTCGGCACGCAAAGGCGCCCCGACGCGCGACCCGCCGCCCCGCAGCGGGCCCCTGCCGCAACACCCCGTTGCAGGGTGCCCCTACAGGGCGGCCCCGCCGCATGCAGCCCCTACAGGGTGGCCCCGCCGCATACAGCCTCGGCACTCCGCCCCGCCGCACGCCGCGCCCCTCGCACGTCGCCGCGGCCCCGGACCGGGTCCGCCCCGCGTCGGCGAGGTGGGACAAAAGTGTCCGGGTGAATGGCCCTGCCCAGGGCTCCGCCTGCAGCGGTGGATACGTCTATGTATGGCGGGACCTCCTCAATTCCATTGGGCGCTATCACGCGGTTTGTGCCCGTGGGGTATGCTTGGGGCCAAGGGAGGGAGGCTTTCCATGAAGATAGCCATTGCCCAGATGAACGCGACCATGGGCGCCTTCGAGGACACGGTCGAGAGGGTTCTCGCCCACGACCGCGCCTTCGCGCGCCAGGGGGCCGACCTCGCCGTGTACCCGGCCTGCGTGCTCACCGGCTACGACCCCCAGACCCTGCTCAACGCCGAGGGCTTCCAGGCGGACGTCGCCGCGGCCCTCGACAGCCTCGCCGACGGCTGCTCCGTGCCGTCGCTCGTGCCGTTCGTCTTCGAGTTCGCCGGCGCCCCGGTGCCCGAGGTGGCCTACATCCACGAGGGTCGCATCGTGCCCCTGCGCATGGCCTCCTACCTGGCCAACGTCAACGCCCGCGGCTCCATGCCCGCGGAGGAGCCCGCCGTGCAGTTCCAGCTGGGCGACACGGACTTCGGCGTGGCCTTCGACTTCGCTGGCCTGGACGCCTACTCCCAAGGGGTCGAGAACGCCGACGTCATCGTCTACCTGCCCTTCGAGGGCTACAACACGGACGACGAGGCCACGTCCATGGCCAGCTCTGTGGGCGACGGCTTCTACCTCCAGGACGCCACGCGCGCCAACAGCTGGCTCGTGGCCGTGAACTCCGTGGGGGCCCAGGACGAGATGGCCTACGCCGGCGGCTCGTTCATCCTCGCGCCGTGGGGCGAGCTCGCCTGCGTGCTGCCCGCCTTCGAGGAGGCCGCCTCCGTCACCGAGGTGGAGCCCCTCGCCGAGGGCCCCCTCGAGGACCCGGTGGCGCCGCCCTCGTACCACCGCATGCGCTCGCTCTGGAGTGCCCTCACGGTGACCCTCCGCGACTTCGTGGAGAAGCAGGGGTGGGACGGCGTGTGGCTGCCCATGACGGGCGACCTCCTCTCCTGCGCCCTCGCCGCGCTCTCCGTGGACGCCCTCGGCCCCACCCGGGTGCACGGGCTCATCGTGCCGGCCATGGGCGGGGACGCCGTGGCCGACGCCCGCCGGCTGGCCTCCAACCTGCGCATCGGCTGCGAGGAGGTGCCCGCGGAGACCCTCTCGGCCGTGGGGGAGCTCCTCGGCGACGCCTCGCCGTCGCTCTGGTGCCGGTTCGCCCGCGCCATCGCCCCGCGCATCTTCCCCGACGAGCGCCTCCTGCCGCTCACCTCGGTGGACAAGACCGCCCTCGCCGTGGGCCAGGACCCCGACGACTACCACGGCGCCCTGTTCGCGCCCTTCTCGGACGTCTACCGCACCGACCTCGCCGCCCTCGTGTCCGACCGCAACCTCAAGAGCCCGGTGGTGCCCCGCACCGTCCAGGCGCGTCTCGAGGTGCCCGCCGGCATCGTGGCCCTGCCGCGCCTGCGCTCCAAGGCCCGCGCGCTGTCGGACATCGACTCCCTGCTGCTCAGGGTCATCGAGCGCGGCGAGTCGCTCACGGACCTCGTGCGCGCGGGGACGCCCCCCGACGAGGCCCGGGCCGTCCTCTCGCGCGTCATCGCCTCGGAGCTCGGGCGCCGCACCTGCCCCGTGGGCCCCGTGCTGTCGGACCGCTCCCTCGTGGAGCACCGGATGCCGCTCTCGTGCCACTGGGACGACCGCGTGCGCACCGACGAGGAGCTCGACGGCGTCTTCTCCGACGACGGCGAGCCGGCGGACGACGTGGCGGAGCTCATCGGGCGGTTCCAGGCCATCGCCGGCGTGGAGGCCTCGGTGCCCGACCCGGCGGAGGCCGCCATGCCCACCGACATCCGCGGCTACCTGCGCGACTTCGCCCTCGGCGGGGGCCTCTCCACCGACGGCGACGACATCTGGGGGTCGGGCCTCTTCTCCAAGAACTGAGCGCCGCCGCGCTCCCCGTGCTACACTGGAGGCTCTGTAGAACGTCTGTTCGCGGGAGGCGCGGTGGTCATTCTGGGCATAGATCCGGGCCTGGCCCACACGGGCTGGGGCGTCGTGGAGACCCGCGGCACCCTCTGCCGCGCCCGCGCCTACGGCTGCGTCGCCACCAAGGCCCACGACCCGCTGCCCGAGCGCCTGGGCGCCATCCACAGCGAGCTCGCCCAGGTGATAGAGCGGTTCCATCCCACGGACGTCGCCATCGAGCAGATCTTCTTCGGCCAGAACACCAAGAGCGCCATCGCCACGGCCCATGCACGCGGGGCCGCCCTCGTGGCCTGCGCCACCGCCGGCTGCGCCATCGGCGAGTACACCCCCATGCAGATCAAGCAGGCCGTGGCCGGCACGGGCGCGGCCGACAAGCACCAGGTGACCTACATGGTGCGCACGGTGCTCGCCCTGGACCACGACCCCAAACCGGACCACTGCGCCGACGCCCTCGCCGCCGCCGTGTGCCACGCCCACCTGGAGCGCACGCTCGCCAAGGCCCGCGTGGCCGTTCCCCGATAGGAGGCCCCATTTGATCGCACAGCTCACCGGCACCGTCGTCGATGCCTCGCAGCCGGGCGCCGTCGTGCTCGACGTGCGCGGCGTGGGCTACGAGCTCGGCGTCTCCCGCACCACGGCGGCCGACCTCCCGGCCCCGGGCACGCCGGGCGTCACGCTCCTCACCCGGCTCCGGGTGAGCGAGAACGCCGTGGCGCTGTTCGGCTTCTCCACCCGCGAGGAGCGAGCCGTGTTCGACCGCCTGGTGCAGATCCCCAAGGTGGGCCCGGCCCTGGCGCTCAAGATCCTCTCGTCGTTCACGCCCCGGCAGCTCGCCGAGGTGGTGGCGTGCCAGGACGTGGGCCGCATGACGGCGGTGCCGGGCGTGGGCAAGAAGTCCGCGCCCCGGCTCCTGCTCGACCTCGCCCAGGCCTTCTCCAAGGACCCCGAGCTCAAGGCCATCGCCTCCGCCGCCACGCCCCTCGACCTCGTGGGCGCGGGCCCGGCGCCCGCGGGCGGCCCCTCCGTGGTCGAGGAGGCCACGGCGGCGCTCCTCGCCATGGGCCTCACGCCCCAGGAGGCGGAGGTCGTCTTCGAGGGGCTGCCCGACGACGCCACCGTCGAGCAGGCGGTGCGCTACGCCCTCAAGCGCATCGGGGGCCGCCCGTGATGTGGGAGGCCGAGGCCGGCAGGGACCTCTTCGCCGACGGCGCCGGCAACCACGTGACGGGCCAGCGGCGCCCGGTGTCGGCGGACCTCGCGGCCGAGGACCTCGACATCGAGCGCGGCCTCAGGCCCCAGACCCTCGAGGACTACTGCGGCCAGAGCCGCGTGAAGGAGAACCTCCGGGTGCTCATCGACGCCGCGTCCTCGCGCAACGAGCCCCTTGACCACGTGCTCTTCTCGGGCCCGCCGGGCCTGGGCAAGACCACGCTGGCGGCCGTCGTGGCCAACGAGATGGGCGGCACGCTGCACACCACGTCGGGGCCGGCCATCACGCGCCCCGTGGAGCTCTCGGCCACCCTCACCAACCTCGGGGAGGGCGACGTCCTGTTCATCGACGAGATCCACCGCCTGAGCCGCAACGTGGAGGAGATCCTCTACTCGGCCATGGAGGACTTCTTCCTGGACATCATCATGGGCGACGGCCCCGGCGCCCGCTCCATGCGCTTCGAGATCCCGCCTTTCACGCTCGTGGGCGCCACCACGCGCACAGGCCTGCTCACGGGCCCGCTGCGGGATCGCTTTGGCATCTCGTACCGGCTCGACTACTACACGGTGGACGAGCTCACCCAGATCGTGCTGCGCTCCGCGGGTATCCTGGGCGTGGACATCGACCTCCCCGGCGCCCAGGAGGTGGCCAGCCGGAGCCGCGGCACGCCGCGCCTGGCCAACCGCCTCCTCAAGCGCGTGCGCGACTACGCCCAGGTGCGCGCCCAGGGCTCGGTCACATGGCAGGTGGCCGCCGAGGCCCTGGCGTTTTTCGAGATAGACGAGCTGGGCCTCGACTGGATGGACACCAAGATCCTGCGGGCCCTGGCCGAGACGTTCCGCGGCCGCGCCGTGGGGCTGTCCACCCTGGCGAGCGCGGTGGGGGAGGACCCCTCCACCATCGAGGAGGTCTACGAGCCGTTCCTGCTCCAGCAGGGGCTCATGGTCCGCACCCCCCAGGGGCGCCAGGCCACCCTGGCCGCCTTCGAGCACCTGTCGGTCGCACCGCCGGTTTCCTGAAATCGAACCGGTGTAGGATAGGAGAACCATGCTGCAGAGAGACTACCTGGCCAAGGTCATAGAGTCGTTCACCAAGCGCACGTCGGAGACGCTGCGCGACGCCGTCGTGCTGCGCTCCGCCGAGGGCGTGTCGGAGACCGAGGACGCCCTCGGCGAGCTCATGGAGCTCGACCCGGCGATGTTCCTCTCCCTCGCGCCCGACTCCATGGTCACCATGATGCGGCTCGGGGGCAACGGCGAGGCCGTGGGCGACTTCGTGGCCTACGTCCTCAACGCGCTGGCCGACGCCTCGCTCATCTCGGGCGACCGCGACACCGCGCGCCTCCGCCGCGACCAGGCCCGCGCCGTGGCCCTGGCCTTCGGCGTGAGCCGCGACGTCGTGCCCGAGCAGTACGCCGAGGTCGACCGCGACATCCAGCAGGCGCGCAGCGAGGCCGGCATCGGCTAGGTCGCACGGAGCATGGGGGCTCACCGTTCGCACGACGAGATGGGAGAGACATGCCTTCTGACATCGAGATCGCCCAGGCGGCCAACCCCGACCCCATAGCCGACGTCGCCGCACGGCTCGGGATCCCCGAGGAGGACCTCGTCCCCTACGGCCGCGACAAGGCCAAGGTGGACATCGGGGTCCTGCGCGAGGGGGGCGGCCACCGGGCCAAGCTCGTCCTCGTGACCGCCATCAACCCCACGCCCGCCGGCGAGGGCAAGACCACCACCACCATCGGCCTGGCCGACGCCATGCGGCGCCTCGGGACCAACGCCGTGGTGGCCCTGCGCGAGCCGTCCCTGGGGCCGGTCTTCGGCATCAAGGGCGGGGCGGCCGGCGGCGGCTACGCCCAGGTGGTGCCCATGGAGGACATCAACCTCCACTTCACGGGCGACTTCCACGCCATCGGCGCGGCCAACAACCTCCTGGCCGCCATGATCGACAACCACATCAAGCAGGGCAACGAGCTCGGCATCGACCCACGCCGCATCACCTGGCGCCGCTGCGTTGACATGAACGACCGCCAGCTCCGCAACGTCGTGGACGGCCTGGGCGGCGTGGCCGACGGCATGCCCCGCCAGGACGGCTTTGACATCACGGTGGCCTCCGAGGTCATGGCCGTGCTGTGCCTGTCCTCCTCCATCGCCGACCTCAAGGAGCGCCTCGCGCGCATCGTCGTGGGCTACACCTTCGACCGCGAGCCGGTGCGGGCCGGCGACCTCCACGCCCAGGGGGCCATGTGCGCCCTGCTCAAGGACGCCCTCATGCCCAACCTCGTGCAGACCCTCGAGGGCACCCCGGCCTTCGTGCACGGCGGCCCCTTCGCCAACATCGCCCACGGCTGCAACTCGGTCATGGCCACGCGCATGGCCCTGCACTACGGCGACGTCGCCATCACCGAGGCGGGCTTCGGCGCGGACCTCGGCGCCGAGAAGTTCTGCGACATCACCTGCCGCATGGGCGGTTTCGCCCCCGATGCCGTGGTCGTGGTGGCCACGGTCCGCGCCCTCAAGTACAACGGCGGCCAGCCCAAGGCCGACCTCGCCACCGAGGACCTCGACGCCCTGGCGGCCGGCATGCCCAACCTCCTGCGCCACGTCTCCAACATGCGCGACGTCTACGGGCTGCCCTGCGTGGTGGCGGTCAACCGGTTCCCCACGGACACCGAGGCCGAGCTCGCCCTCGTGGAGGAGGCCTGCCGCAAGGAGGGCGTGGACGTGCGCCTCTCCGAGGTGTGGGCCAAGGGCGGCGAGGGCGGCCTCGAGCTCGCCCGCGAGGTCCTGCGCCTGGTGGGGGAGCCCAACGACTTCGACTACGCCTACCCCAGCGGCACGCCCGTGCGCCGCGCCGTGGAGGCCGTGGCCAGGCGCGTCTACCGCGCCGACGGCATCGACTTCACGCCCCAGGCCCTCCGCCAGCTCGCCGAGCTCGAGCGCAACGGCTTCGGGAACCTGCCGGTGTGCATCGCCAAGACGCAGTACTCCTTCACGGACGACCAGTCCAGGCTCGGCGCCCCCGAGGGGTTCCGCATCACGGTCCGCGAGGTCAAGGTGGACGCTGGCGCCGGGTTCGCGGTGGTGCTCACGGGCGCCATCATGACCATGCCGGGCCTGCCCCGGCACCCGGCGGCGGAGTCCATCGACATCGACGAGACGGGCCGCATCACCGGTCTCTTCTAGGCCTCCTATCGATGCCCGTCGTTGGGTTGTCAAGGTGATTTTCAGTGAAGATGTGACGGAGGTGGGGTCGGCCACGGTGCCGGCCCCACCTTTTGCTCCGGGCGGTATCCCCAGTTCAACGGCCCGTCCCGTGCGTCTTGGGCCCCGGTGCGCAAAAACGTCCGTGCCTGGACCCGGTTCTTGGGTCTGCGGTCGGGGGTTTCGGTTAAACTAACCCATGCCCTTGCGGGGTCTGACCCCGGGGCGTTTGTTCAAGCGCGCATGCGCGCACCATGGTTGCCCTAAGCCAAGGGCAACAGAAAGAAAGGCACGTCATGGCTCACGGTACTGTTAAGTGGTTCAACCCGGACAAGGGCTACGGCTTCATCTCTCGCGAGGACGGGGACGACCTGTTCGTCCACTACTCCGAGATTCAGATGGACGGCTTCAAGACCCTCGACGAGGGCCAGGTCGTCGAGTTCGACATCACCACCGGCCAGAACGGCAAGCTCCAGGCCTCCAACGTCCGCAAGGCGTAGCGTAGGGTCTGACCTGCCTCTTGAAGGCACGCCGTACGGGGGCCGCATCCTAACGGGTGCGGCCCCCGTTCATTTTGCCTGCCCTGCGGGGTCCCGCGGGCCCGGGAGGGTACATAGTCCCCGAGAAAAGCGGGGACGGCCCAGGGGTCGACGCACCCCAAGGCCGAGCCGCCCCGGGACCGACGCATCGAGAGGAGCCGCGCCGTGCGCATCGCCTTCGTCATGGACGACCTCGGGGTCCACTCCAACGGGACCTCCGTGACCGCCCGGCGCTACGCTCGCGCCCTCAGGGCCCAGGGCCACGAGGTGCGCCTCGTGGGCGTGGGCGCCGAGGGGGACGACGCCTTCCCCGTGCCGGAGCGCCGCATCCCCGTGGTGACCCCGGTGTCGGCGCGCTGCGGCTTCCGGTTCGGCGAGCCGGACCCCGACGTGCTCGACCGCGCCCTCGGGGGCGTGGACCTCGTGCACCTCTTCCTCCCGTTCGCCCTGGAGCAGGCGGCCCTCCGGTGGGCGCGCTCCCACGGCGTGGCCGCATCGGCGGCCTTCCACCTGCAGCCCGAGAACGTCACCTACAACGCCGGCATCGGCGGGGCGCCCCCGGTGTGCGACGCCGTGTACGCGCTGTTCCGCCGTTGGCTCTACGACGGCGTGCGCCACGTCCACTGCCCCAGCGAGATGATCGCGGGCCGCCTCGCGGACCACGGCTACCGCGCCCGCACCACCGTGATCTCCAACGGCGTGCCCTCGCCCTTCGTCCCCGCCGGGGCCCCGGCGCCCACCTTCGGCCCCGACGGCCTGGTGCACGTGGTCACCGTGGGGCGCCTCGCCCCCGAGAAGAACCAGGCGACCATCCTGCGTGCCGTGGGCCTCAGCCGGCACCGGGACCGCATCAGGCTCCACATCTGCGGCTCCGGCCCCCGCCGGCGCTCCCTCGAGCGCCTGGGCTCCCGGCTCCCGGTACCGCCGTCATTCGAGTTCCACGACGCGGCCGGGCTTGTGGCGCTGGAGCAGGCGAGCCCCTTCTACGTGCACGCCTCCGTGGCCGACATCGAGGCCATCTCGGTCCTCGAGGCCCTGGCCTGCGGCTGCGTGCCCGTCATCGGCGAGGCGCCCCAGAGCGCGCCCGCGGCCTTCGCCCTCACCCCGGAGAGCCTCTTCCCGGCCAGGGACCCCCAGGCGCTCGCCGACCGCCTCGACTGGTGGATCGAGCACCCCGACGAGCGCGTCGGGATGTCGGCGCGCTACGTCGCCGAGGGGGAGTCCATGCGCGTCTCGCGGTGCTGCGAGCGGTTCGCGGCCTTCGCCGAGGGCGCCGTGGGGGAGGATGCGGCGCTCGGCCTCGCCGCGGCGGGCGCGCGATGAGCGGGGGCCGCCCCCTCAACCCGGCCGAGACCCCGGGGCGCCGCCGTCGTCGGCGGGCCCTCTACCGGGCGGTCCTGCCGCTCCTCTCCGTGCACCTGAGGCTCTGGTACGGGTTCCGCGTGCGCCGCGCCCCCGGGGCGGCCGCGGACCTCTCCGACTGCGTGGTGGTGGCCAACCACGTGTGCGTCCTCGACGCCCCCATGGTGGCCGTGGCCGCCCGCCCCGCCGTGGTGAGGTTCCTCTCCCTCGCGCAGAACGGCAGGAACCGCCTGTACGGGCCCGTCGTCCGCGCCCTGGGGACGGTGTTCGTGGGGTCGAGCCTCGCCGAGACCCGCGAGATGCTGCGCCGCGAGGACGAGGCCCTGGCGTCGGGCGAGGCCGTGGGGGTGTTTCCCGAGGGCCGTCTCAGCCCCTACGCGCGCACCCTCGGCCCCATGGCCGCGGGGGCCTTCCGCATCGCGGTCATGGAGGGTGTGCCCGTGGTGCCGGTGGCGCTCGTGCAGCGCGACGTCCCCTGCCTCAACCGTCTGCGCGGGAGGCCCGGCTGGGAGGCATGGGTGGGCCCGGCGCTCGAGCCCGGCGAGACGGGCGGCCGCGGGGAGCGGGCGCGCTCGCTCGAGGGACGGAGCCGCGCCTTCATCGAGGCACGGCTCGCCGGCGGAGACCGGCCTACCGGGCCGTGAGCCCCTCCCAGCCGTCGATGACGAGGGCGGCCTCGGCCCGCACGGCGTCGAGGTCCTGGGTGGGGTCGTCGGAGCGCACGCCCACGGCCGTGAACCCGGCCGAGGCGGCGGAGCGGAGCCCCGCGGGGATGTCCTCGAACACAACGGTCCGCCCCGGCTCCCGGCCCATGCGGCGCGCCGTCTCCACGTAGATGTCGGGCCAGCGCTTGTCGCGACCCACCTCGGCGCCGTGCACCCGGAGGTCGAACAGCGCGTCGACGTCCACCCGCGGCTTCAGGGCGTCGAGCACGGCGGCGTCGTTGTTGGTGGCGAGGGCGCAGGCCACACCGGCCGCGCGGAGGGCCCGGATGTAGGCCTCGACGCCCGGCCTCAGGCACACCTGGTCGCGGTAGAGGGCGCTGCCGAGGTCGTTCCACTCGTCGCAGACCTGCTCCACGGTGTCGGGGAGGCCGTAGGTCCCGATGACCCAGCGGGCGCCCTCCTTGAAGCCCCGGGCCGCCAGCTGCGCGGAGAAGCCGGGCTCGTAGGCGATGCCCCGGCGCGAGAGGAACGTCTCGTCCACGAGGCGCCAGACGTGGGACGACTCAGCGATCGTGCCGTCGAAGTCGAAGATGGCGGCCGTGAAGGGCGTGTGTCCCGGGGCGAGGTCGGCGGGGCCTGTGAGGGTCATGGGCGCTCCTGTGGTCGGTCGGCGGACGCGGGAAGTATAGCCGAGCGCGGGCCGGTTGGATGTGGTTTCATGGGCCATGAAGGAAGCCGTCAGGACAAGCGGCGCCTCGGGCGCCGGCAAAGGAGGTACGCCATGGAAGAGCCCAAGGTCTCCCGCGAGGAGATCGACGCCTACGTGGAGCGCGTGTGGCCCGAGGTGCTCGAGGACATCGCCACCCTCGTGGCCATCGACTCGGTGGAGGACCTCTCCGCCGCCGCCCCCGGCGCCCCGTGGGGCCCCGGCCCGAAGGCCGGCCTCGACGCGGCGCTCAACATCGCCGAGCGCCTGGGTCTCGACGCCCACGACGTGGAGGGCTACATCGGCTACGCCGACCTTCCCGGCAGGAGCGAGAGGCAGGTGGCCACCATCGCCCACGTGGACATCGTGCCCGTGGGCACCGGCTGGGACACCGACCCGTTCACCCTCACGGTGAAGGACGGCTACCTGATGGGCCGCGGCACCCTCGACGACAAGGGACCGCTCGCCCTCACCCTCTGGGCCGCCCACTTCTTCAAGGAGCGCGGCGAGGAGCTGCCCTACACCCTGCGCTGCATCGTCGGCGCCAACGAGGAGACCGGCCTCGGCGACGTGGACTATTACAACGAGCACTTCGAGCAGCCGGCGTTCCTGTTCACCCCCGACGCCGAGTTCCCCGTGTGCTGCGGCGAGAAGGGCGGCTTCTCGGCCACCTTCACCTCCGGCCCCGTGGCCGGCGGCACCATCGTGGACTTCAAGGGCGGCACCGCCGGCAACGCCATCCCCGACCTCGCCGAGGTCACCGTGCGCGCCGACGCCGCCTCCCTGCCCGCGGCCGAGGGCATCGACGTCGAGGACGCCGGCGACGGCCTGGCCCGCCTCACGGCCCACGGCAAGGGCGGCCACGCCTCCCTGCCCGAGGGCACGGTGAACGCCATCGGCATGCTGGTGGACTACCTCTGGGACAACGACCTCCACTCCGAGGAGGAGCGCCCGTTCCTCGAGCTCGAGCGCCTCATCTTCGCCACCACCGACGGCAGCTCCCTGGGCATCGACGCCACCGACGACATCTTCGAGCCCCTCACCTGCATCGGCGGCACCATCGAGGTCGAGGACGGCCGCTTCAAGCAGACCGTCGACGCCCGCTTCCCCAAGTCCACCACGGCCGAGCACATCGAGGAGGTCCTCTCCAAGCTCGGCGAGGAGCACGGCTGCACCCTCACGGTGGACCTCGCCCTCGTTCCGTTCTACGTCGACCCCTCGAGCCCCGAGATCCAGACCCTCATCCAGACCTACAACGACCACACCGGCAAGGACAAGAAGCCCTTCACCATCGGCGGCGGCACCTACGCCCGCGACTTCAAGAACGCCGCGTCGTTCGGCCCCGAGGAAACCGACATGGTGAACCCCGACTGGGTGGGCGGCATGCACGGCCCCAACGAGGGCGTGTCCGAGCAGCTCCTTCGCGACTCGCTCTCCATCTACATCGACGCCATCGCGCGCCTCATGGAGCTCGACCTCTAGGGGTCGGGCCCGTCGCACCGGCGCCCCGCGAACGGGAGGGCGCCCCGGCCGCCGTGGCCGGGGCGCCCCTTTCCGTCCCTGTCGCAGCCGACGGAGGCGGGGTCAGGCGCCCGCCTCCATGGAGAGGGCCACGGTGAGCAGGCTCTCGTCTTTGGTGAGGACGCCTACGAGGGCCGTGAGGTCGCGGGCCACGGGGAAGATGCCGGCGTCCACGGCCGCCTTCGCGCCGTCCACGAGGACCTCGCCCACCCGGGCCACCGGGGCCAGGGGGATGCCGGCGCCCTCGAGCTCGTCGGCGACGGTGCCGGCGGGGGCCGGCTCGTACCCGCCCCGGGCCTGGAGGTCGCCGAGGGCCTTGGCGGCCGCCGGGGCGCACACGCCTCCCACGGCCAGGGCGTGGCGCAGGCTGGCGTCGGCCAGGCGCAGCTCGCCCTCCTGGCGGAGCGCGCCGCCCAGGCGCAGGTAGGCGGCACAGATGGAGTCGGGGTCGTGGGCGAGGGACAGGAGCTCCCGGACGGTGGCCTCGGCCATGGGGGCGTCGCCCAGGAGCTCGTAGCACCGGGCCGCCCTCAGGCGCGCGTTGACGTCCATGGGGTCGAGCTCCACGGCGCGCAGGGCGAACGCGAGGGCGCGGTCGGCGCGGCCCAGGCGCATGGAGAGGCTCGAGAGGGCGCCGTGGGCGTGGTAGTAGGGCGCCGGGACGAGGCGCACCTCCCGGCCGTCGGGGCCCGACAGCCGGTTGTGGAGCCCGCGCTCGGCGTAGGTGTTGAAGAAGCGCCACACGTGGCCGGCGCCGTCGCGGTAGGGCTCGGCGTCCTCCTCGGCCGCCAGGAGCCCCTCCAGCCCGCGGGCGCACCGCTCCACCTGCACGGGGTCGCCACCCTCGGGGGAAGCGAGGAGCGAGAAGGCGTCGGCCACGGCGCGGCCGAGGTCGCCGTCGGCCAGGAGGGCGTCGCGCACGGCCCCGGGGTCGCCGCCGTCCAGGGTGCCGTCGATGAGGGATCGCACGACGCGCTGGCCCGCGGCGCGGACCTCCCGGTCGCCGTCGTGGGCCGTGGCCTCGAGGACGGCCGCCACGGCGTGGGAGCAGGTGCCGTCGAGGGCGGCGCAGACGCGGTCCGCGGCCGCCTCCCGGCGCGCGGTCCCGCGGATGGCGAGGTCGGCCATGGCCGAGGCGCCGAGGGCCCGGGCCACCTCGGGCGCCAGGGAGTGCCGGGAGGTCTCGGGCTCGTCGCCCCTCCACGGGGGACAGAGGAGCGGGTCGGTCATGGAGAACCGCGGCGTCACGGGGTGGAGGCGCCCGTCGCGGGCGTCGACGGACGCGCCCAGGGCAGCGAGCTCGTCCTCGGGGCGCTCGCCGGGGCCCTCGAGGTCGAGGGCCGCCACGGCGGCGCGGGTGGCGCGCCAGGAGATGAGGCGGCGGCCGTCGCCGTCTGCGGCCTGCACCCACGCCTCACGGAGGTGGGGCGACGTGGAGAGCGCCATGACGGCGAGCACCATGGCCTCTCGGCACGAGAGCCTGGCGGCCCTGAGCTCGCGGCGCGCCCGTGTGGTGCGGCGGGTGCCGCCGTCCTCGCACCACTCGCGGGGTGCGACGACGTCCGGGTCCACGGTGCCGAAGGAGAGGGCCACCACGCCGGCCTCGAGGTTGAGTCTGAAGCGGCACTCGAGACGGTAGGGGAGGCGGAGCGACTGGATGCCTAGGGCCACGGCCCGGCGCACCTCCCACTCGCCGCGGCCGCCGTATCCGGCGGCGCCGGTGTCGATGCCGGCGGCCTCGCAGGTGACGGAACGCTCGATGGCATCGGAGAGCAGGTAGAGCTCGGAGACCGAGGTCCCGGGCCTGCGGCCGAGGCAGCGCTTGGCGTAGACGGCGCGGTTGAGGGCCGACTCCACGCGCCGCAGGGTCCGCACGCCCTCCCCGTCGAGGCCCGGCCCCTGGACGTCCAGGCGCACCTGGCCCGACCGGGCGTTCGGTCGGAGGCGTGCGGGGGCGTCGTCGGCGAGGCCGAGCAGGCCTGCGTCGTCGAGCTGCTCGGCCACGAACGAGGAGAGGGCGTCGGGGAGAGTGGGGGAGGTGCGGCGGGCATGCGCCACGCGGAGGGCGCCGAGCACGGACTTCAGGGACTCCACGGGGAAGGGGTCCCTCTCGAGTGCGGCCACAAGGCCGTCGAGGTCGATGGTCCCCTCGGCCGCGCCCCAGCCCGTCTCACGTGATGCCATGGATCCTCCCTGCGCTTTCGTACGCAGGGTACGTTCCCCTCTTTTTCTGTCCCGTATTTAAGGGACAGTGCAGCATTGGGATCCTTGCGTGTGCCGCCCCGGCCGCCCGGGTGGGACAAAAGTGTCCGGGTGTTGGGACGGGGGTCAGTCGCCGTGGGGCTGTTCCAGCGACTCCCGCAGCCCCAGGAGCACCTCGTCGCTGTCGAGGAGGGCCGCCGCCGTGGCGAGCTCGCGGGCCACGGGGAAGACGCCCGCCTCCACAGCGGCCCGGGCGGCCTCGCGGACGGCGGAGCGCACGGCCTCGGTGGGGGCGTCCGGGACGCCGCGGCTCGCGAGCACGCGCCCCTGCTCCCCCTCCGGCACCGGCGCGACGCCCTCCTGGGCCTCGAGGGCAGAGAGCTCGAGGGAGGCGATGAGGGCGCAGGGCGTGTTGAGGGCGATGGAGCGCCGGTAGCAGGCGTCGGCCAGCTCGAGGTCCCCCTCCTGCCACGAGAGGAACGCGAGCCGGTAGTAGGCGACGGCCGCCCCGGCGGGCTCGTAGGCGCGCTCGAGGAGGTCGCAGCAGGAGGAGATGGCCATGGGGATGTCGCCCATGGCCTCGTAGCGGGCCACGAGGGCGAGGTGCGCCGACGGGTCGAAGGGGTCGAGCTCCCGGGCGGCGAAGGCGTGGGCCATGGCGCCGTCGCCGTCGCCCGTGGCGGCCAGGAGCGACGACGCCAGCAGGTGCGCGGCCAGGCGTGAGGTGGGCACGAGGGGCGCCTGGGCGCCGTCGGCCCCCTCGAGCCGGTTGTAGAGGCTCCGCTCCACGTAGTTGGAGAAGCAGCGGGCGCCCTCCGGCACCCAGGCCTCGGTGCGGGCCAGGGCTTCCTGCACCTCGGAGAGGGCGGCCGCGCCGTCGCCGCCGTGGATGTGGGCCGCGGCCCGGGCCATGGCGTCGCGCACGGCGTCGACGCGGGTCACCCCCACGGCCAAGGCCATGGGGTCGCATTCGTCGACGGTGCCCTCGAGCAGCACGTCCACGAGACCGCGCACGGCCTCGCGCACCTCCGGGTCGTCGATGCCGTCGAGCGCGCCCATCAGGAACGAGACGCTGCTCTCGCACGACCCGCCCAGCCCCGCCGCGATCCCCTCGGCGAGGGCGTGGCGCCTCGTCGCCGCGTCGCGGGAGAGCCCCGCCAGGGTGGGGGACCCGAGCGCCCGCCGGGCCTGCTCGGGGAGCGGGCGGTCCGAGCCCTCGGGCTCCTCCGTGCGCCACCGGGGGCAGAGGGCCTCGTCGTCGAGGGAGAACCCGGGCGCCACGGGGTCGAGTCCGTCGCCGCTCCAGGAGACGGAGCCGCCGGCGAGCCGCACGGCCTCCACGGGGTCGCCCAGGGCCGTCGGGTCGAGGTCGGCCACGGACGCCCGCGTCATCTGGGCGGAGAGCACGCAGGAGGGGCCGCGGTCGACGCGGACCCACACGCGCCCCACGCCGTCGCAGCGGTCGAACACGTGGAACGCGAGGAGCAGCGCCTCCCGGCACGCGAGCTCGGCGGCCGCACGGCGCCGCATGGTGCCGGTGGTCTCCACCACGCGGCCGAGGCCCTCCACCCACATGTGCCGGGCCATGGCGTCGGCCGGCTGCGCGGCCAGGGAGAACCCCACGACCCCGGTCCCGGCGTTGACGCGCCACCGGGCGTCCAACCGGTAGGGGAGCTGGAACTCCTCGAGCCCCTCCGACACGGCGCGCCGCACGTCCCACTCCCCGGACGCGCCGGTGACGTCGCCGTCCCTGCGCCACGGCGCCTGGGCGGCCACGGAGGCCTCCACCGACGCGCTGAAGCGGTAGCAGGCGTCCGTGCCCCCGGCGGGGGAGCAGCCCAGCCGGCGGTCGCAGAAGAGCGCCCGGTTGAACGCGGTCTCGACGCGTCTCAGGCGGAGCGGGGCGGCGGGGTCCTCGGGCGGCTCGGCGAAGGAGAGGCGCAGGCACCCGGTGCGGGGCGCCACGCGGGCGCGCACGGGGGCGTCGCCCAGCGAGAAGACGTCGGCGTCCTCGAGCTCGGCCGCGAGGAAGGTCTCGAGGGCGCAGGGGAGGGGCGCCGTGCCGCCGCCGAAGACGCCGTCGGCCGCGCCTTGGCGCAGCCGCACGTCGCGGACGAGCCCGGCGAGCGCCACCACGGGCTCGGGGGTCCCGGCGAGGGCCGCGGCGAGGGCGTCCATGTCGATGGAGCCGGTCTCGGCGGCGGGGGCAGAGGCAGGGGCCGCGGGTGCGCGGGACGCGGCGGCGGGCGTGGCGGGCGTCTCCGCGGCAGGGCCGGCGGGCAGCAGGGCGCGGCGGGCGAAGGCCCTGCCCGCCCCCACGCCGCAGGCGAGGCCGCCGAGGCAGCCGAGCAGCGCCGCGAGGGCGCCCCAGGCGGGGTCCTGCAGCGACGCGAGGACGGCGCCGCAACCGAGCAGGGCGGCCCCGGCCCAGCCGAGGGCGGCGTCGCCCATGGAGTCGATGCGTCGGCGAAGGTCCATGGAGCCCTCCCTCCCGGTGCCGGCGGGCCTCCCCGCCGGTCCACCCACAGTATATGCGCCGCCCGCCGACCCGGGGGCGCCGGCCGCCGGAGCCGGCGGCGGGGGCTTGCCCGCGGGGACCCGTGAGGTATACTGCTGATGAACATATGAGCAAGTGCTCATGAATTACGGAGAGGCCGCCCGTGACGGCGGCGGAGGGAGGGGCCCATGGGCACCGACGGACCGTCCACCGAGAGGACCGACGCGTTCCTCGCCGACGAGGACGCCATCTACGGGGCGACGCAGATCTTCGACGCCCTGTCCGACTACACGCGCTTCCAGATCCTCGGGGCGCTCATGACGGCCGAGCGCTCGGTCTCCGAGCTCCAGGAGATCTGCCCGGTGTCGCAGTCGGCCATCTCGCACCAGCTGCGCCTCCTGCGCGACCGCGGGCTCGTGGCCCAGCGCCGCGAGGGGCAGCGCTCGATCTACTCCCTGGCCGACGGCCACGTGGCCACGCTCATCCGCGTGGGCCTCGAGCACGCGGGGGAGGAGCTCTCATGAGCGGGCACGACCGCCACGACCACGACCACTGCGGCTGCGACGCCCACGGCCACGACGCCCACGGCCACGACGGCCACTGCGGCTGCGGCTGCGACGACCACGCCCACGGCGACGCCGCCCCGGCCCACGGGCTCTCCGGCGCCCCGGACCTCACGTTCAGGGTGGCCGACCTCGACTGCCCCAACTGCGCCCGCGCCGTCGAGGAGGCCGTGAGGGGCCTGCCCGAGGTCGCCGACGCGAGTCTCACCTATGCCACGGCCACCCTCTCTGTGGTCTCCGCGGCCGGGACCGAGCCCGCCGCCGTGGAGCGCGCGGTCCTGGACGCCGTGCGCTCGTGCGGGGAGGACCTCGAGCTCACCGACGAGCAGCTCGAGCGCCTCGACGCCCGCCGCGGGTGGTTCGCCGGGCACCGCGCCGCCGTGCTCCTCGGCGCCTCCGCCGCCCTCATCGTCGCCGGCGTCGTGGCCGAGGCCACCGTCGGCGGCCTCGCCACGGCCTGGCTCTACACCGCGGCCGCCCTGGCCGGCCTCGCGTTCATCCTCCCGCTCGCCGCCGCGTCCCTCGGGCGCCGGAAGGCCGACATGAACGTGCTCATGTCCATCGCCGTCGTGGGCGCCCTGGTCATGGGCCTCGTGGAGGCCCTCGGCGGCCACCTGGAGGTGGACACCTTCCGCGACGCCGCCATCGTCATCTTCCTCGACCAGGTGGGCGAGTGGCTCGAGGGCTGGTCCATGCGCCGCAGCCGCGGCTCGGTGGAGGGCCTCATGGAGCTCGCCCCCGAGACCGCCCACGTGGTGCGCGCCGACGGCTCCGTCGCCGACGAGCCCCTGGCCGACGTCGAGGTGGGCTGGGAGGTGCGCGTGCTCCCCGGCGAGCGCGTGCCCCTCGACGGCACGCTGGTGGCCGGTGACTCCAGCTTCGACGAGGCGCCCGTCACCGGCGAGTCCGTGCCCCAGGACAAGGGGGCGGGCGCCCAGGTGTACGGCGGCTCGCTCAACACGGTGGCGCCGGTCACCGTGCGCGTCACGAGCCGCGCCGACAGCGGCACCCTGGCCCGCATCGTCTCCATGGTGCAGGGGGCCCAGGCGCAGAAGGCGCCCTACGAGGCCTTCGTCGACCGCTTCGCCGCCGTCTACACCCCGGCCGTGGTGGCCGTGGCGGCGGCCGTGGGCATCGGCGTGCCGCTCTGCCTCACCCTCGTGGGGGCCCTCGGCCTCGGGGCGGCGCCCGACTGGGGCGCCTGGGTCTGGCGCGCCCTCACGCTGCTCGTCATCGCCTGCCCCTGCGCCCTCGTGATCTCCACGCCGGTCTCGTTCGTCTCGGCCATCTCCCGTGCGGCCCGCATGGGCGTGCTCGTGAAGGGCGGGGCGTACTTCGACATCGGCTCCAAGGTGGACGCCGTGGCATTCGACAAGACCGGCACCCTCACCGCCGGCACGCCCGAGGTGGTCTCGGTCACGCCCCTCGGCGGTCTCTCCCGCGAGCGCGTGCTCGCCCTGGCCGCCGCCCTGGAGCGCGAGTCCACCCACCCCCTGGCCGCTGCCGTCCGCGCGGCTGCCGAGGGGTCCGGCACCCCCGCCCTCGCTGCCGAGGACGTCCGCGAGACGGCGGGCAACGGCATGACCGGCACCGTGGACGGCGCCGCCGTGCTCGTGGGCAAGCCGGACTTCGCCCGCACCGCGGCGGGGCTCGACGGGGACGCCGGGCGGGCCGTGGACGACGCCGCCGCATCGGGGGCCACGGCCCTCGTGGTCGTGGTGGACGGCCGCGTCGCCGGCGTGGTGGCCGTGGCCGACTCCGTGCGCGCCACCACCCCCGAGGCCGTCTCCCGGCTCCACGCCATGGGCATCCGCGACACCGTGATGCTCACGGGCGACAACGCCCGGGTGGCCGCCGTGGTGGCGGGGCGCGTGGGCGTCGCGGAGGTGGCGGCCGAGCTGCTCCCCGACGACAAGGTGGCCCGCGTGGAGGCGCTCCGCTCCCAGGGCCGGACGGTGGCCATGGTGGGCGACGGCATCAACGACGCTCCGGCCCTCGCCGCTGCCGACCTCGGCGTCACCATGGGAGCCGCCGCCAGCGACACCGCCCTCGAGGTGGCCGACGTCGCGCTTCTCTCCGGCGACCTCGAGCGCCTGCCGTCGTTCTTCTTCCTGTCCCGCCGCTGCATGGCGGTGGTGCGCGAGAACATCGTCTTCGCCATCGCCGTCAAGGTCGCGGTGCTGGTGCTCGCGGTGCTCGGCGTGGCTGGCATGGGCGCGGCCATCTTCGCCGACACGGGTGTGGCCCTCATCGTCGTCCTCAACGGCATGCGCCTCATGACCCCCTGGGAGACGCGCTTCTAAAGGCGCCGTCCCGCGCGCGGGGCGTTTCCTCCGGCACCGGCACCCGGCGGCGGGTGCCGGTGCTAGGCTGGTTGCCGTGTCTGCAGCCGTCAGGAAAGAGCCGCCGTGCCAGAGCCTGCGCAAGGGAACCGGAACCTCTCCACCTATCTCGACGTGTCGGGTCCGCACCACATGCGGGTGCCCTGGCATGAGTCCCTCAACGAGCCGGACCTCCCCGCCGTGGACGCGCCGCTGGCCGACAAGGTCTCGGTCATCATGCGCACCGGCCAGCTGGCCCTCTCGGCCGGCGACTCCGCCTGGCGGGTCCGCGACTTCATGAACCGCGTGGCCCACGTCCTCGGCGTCACGGTGCATGCGGACATCTCGCTCGTCAACATCGAGGCCACCTGCATCGAGGGCTCCCGGTCCATCACCGAGGTGGTGGCCAACCCCACGGCCGGCGTCAACACCGAGCGCGTCATGCTCCTCGAGCACTACCTCCACGAGGTCGAGGCCCTGGGCCGGGAGATCTCGGTGGGCGCCTTCCACGACCTGCTTGACGTCGTGGAGTCCAAGGGCCAGCGCTACCGCCCGTGGCAGAGCGGCCTCGCCTCGGGCCTCGCCTGCGGGTCCTTCGTCTTCCTCCTGGGCGGCGGCCCCATAGAGATGGTCGGCGCCGCCCTCGGCGCCGGGTTCGGGCAGTTCGCCCGCCGCGCGGTGGCGGGTCGCCGCATCAACCAGTTCGTGGCCGTGGCCTGCGGCGTGGCCGTGGCCTGTGTGGCCTACCTCCTCTCCCTCATGGCCATGTCGCCCTGGGTGCCGGACGCCATGAGCCATGAGGCGGGCTACATCGGCGCCATGCTCTTCGTCATCCCGGGCTTCCCCCTCATCACGAGCGGGTTCGACCTCTTCCAGTCGGAGATGCGAAGCGGCATCGAGCGGCTGGCCTACGCCCTCAGCGTCATCCTCACCGGCACCGCCGTGGGCTGGCTCGTGGCCACGGGCGTGCAGCTCTACCCCGACGACTTCGCGCCTTTGGGCCTCGGCCCCGTGCCGCTCACCGCGCTCCGGGCGCTCTTCTCGTTCGTGGGCGTCTACGGCTTCTCGGTGATGTTCAACTCCACGCCGCGGATGTGCGCCGCCGCGGCGTCCATCGGGGCTGTGGCCAACACGCTGCGCCTGTCGCTGACGGGGTTCTGCTCCGTGCCCCCCGAGGCCGCGGCCCTGGCCGGCGCCTTCGTGGCGGGGCTCCTCGCCGCCGCGTGCAAGGCGCGCACCTCCATCCCGCGCACCGCCGTCACCGTGCCCTCCATCGTGATCATGGTGCCCGGCCTCTACATGTACCGGGCCGTCTACTACATGGGCACGTTCCAACCCACCGATGCCGTCGACTGGCTCATCAGGGCCTCCATGATCGTGGTGTTCCTGCCCATCGGCCTCATCGCCGCCCGGGTCATCACCGACCCGCGGTGGAGGAGGGTCTCGTGACCGCGCCGACCGCGCCCGCGGTGCGGCCCATGGGCGAGGACGACCCCCGCCAGCGGCTGTTCCGGCTCTTCGGCGACGACGCCATGGCCCGGCTGGCCGGCGCCCGCGTGGCCGTGGTGGGCATCGGCGGCGTGGGCTCCGCCTGCGCCGAGGCCCTGGCCCGCGGCGCCGTGGGCAACCTGGCCTTCGTGGACGGCGACACCGTGACGCCGTCCAACATCAACCGGCAGGCCGTGGCGTTCCTCGACACGGTGGGTCTGCCCAAGGTGGATGTCATGGCGGCCATTGCCTCGCAGGTGAACCCCGCGGCCCGGGTGGACACGTTCCGCAGGTTCGTGCTGTCCGACGAGGTGGCGGGCCTCCTGGACGAGATGGGCCCCGTGGACTACCTCTGCGACGCCGTGGACTCCATCGCCGTGAAGCTGGCCCTGGCCGGGCTCGCCCAGGAGCGCGGCATCCCGCTGGTGAGCGCCATGGGCGGCGCCAACAAGGTGCACCCCGAGCGCATCAGGGTCGCGAGCATCTGGGACACCGTCAACGACCCCATCTGCCGCGTGGTGCGCAAGGAGTGCCGCAAGCGCGGCATCCGCGACCTCACGGTGGTGTTCTCGGACGAGCACGCCGTGCCGGTGGCCATGGAGCCGGGCACGGGCCGCGCCGAGCGCACCAACCTGGGCACCGCGTCGTTCATGCCGCCGGCCATGGGACTGGCCATGGCCGGCAAGGTGATCCGCGACCTCACCGGCGTGGGGGAGTGACAGCCGTGGGTGCCGACGCGGCGGGCGCCTGCCTGGCGCCGTTCGACATGCACCTGCACGGCGACTGGTTCTCGGACCCGCGGGCCTGCTCGGCGTCGTTCGCCGCCGCCGGCGGCGGGGCGCTGGGGTGCACCGTGGAGCCGGCGGGCTACGAGGGGCTGGCGGCCGCGCTGGCGGACGCGGGCCGTGCGCCGGCCAAGGGGGCCGCGCGGGTGGGCGGCGGCCCCGGGATGGTCCCGGCCCTCGGGCTGCACCCGTGGTACCTGGGGGAGGGTGCCGAGGCCGGGCGGCGCGTGGAGCGGTTCTGCGAGCTCGCCGGCGGCTGCCGCCTCGTCGGCGAGGTGGGTCTGGACCGCGGGCGGGCCCACCGGCAGGCGTTCGACGCCCAGGTCGCGGCCTTCCGGCGCATGTGCGACGCCGTGGCGCCCGGGTCGGTGCTCTCCATCCACAGCGTGGGTGCGGCGGGGGAGGTGCTCGACATCCTCGGGGAGAGCGGCCGTCTGGCCGACTGCGCCTGCGTGTTCCACTGGTTCTCCGGCACGTCTGAGGAGCTTGCCCGCGCCCGGGGCGCCGGTTGCCTCTTCTCCGTGGGCCCGTCCATGCTGCGGTCCCGGCGCGGCCGCGAGTACGCCCGCCAGATACCGGTGGGCCGCCTGCTGTTGGAGACGGACCTCCCCGAGCGCCCGGGCACCCCCTGGGACGCCGGGGCGGGGCTCTCGGCCCTGGACGGGGCCCTGGTCACCGTCGCCGCCCTCAAGGGGATGGAGCCGGAGGCCCTCGCCGACGCCGTCCGCCGCGCCTCCCGGGAGCTCCTCTCCCGCTGATCCCATAGGTCGCCGACGTCGGCCGTCGAGCCCCCCCTCGCCGCCGTGGGTCCCTTCTTCACACCTGAACGCGGTTGGGGGCGACCTCGAAGGCCGACCCGGCCTCTGATGCGCCCCCAACCGCGTTCAGGGAGGCGATTTCCGCCCACAGCTGCGTTCAGGTGGGGGCGGGGGCGCCCTCAACCGCGTTCAGGTGGGGAGAGGGGGTGGAGAGGGGGCTCGAGGAGGAGGGGCCGAGGGGAGGTGTGGGCCTGCGCCGCGCCCCAGCCCCGTGCTCCGTGCCCGGTGGCCGCTTCATTGCCCTTTAAATTCAGTGAGTATATAGTCTGCTTTAGGTATCCTGAAATAAAACTCTACATACAGGGTAAACGCGGCTATGGGGGTAGACATGAGGCGGAAGGGTGCGGGCTCCAAGGTCTTTGCGTGGGTCCTCTCGTTTGTGATGACGCTCTCGCTGGTTCCCGCCGTCCCGCAGCGGGCGGTGGCGGCGGACGACCTCTCCTTCGAGGAGGGGCACATCAAGGTCACGGGCAAGGTGACCGTGGCATCCGACAAGCAGCTGGTCCAGGACCTGCGGTGGTCCTTCCCCTTCGAGAACCCGCTGCGCCCCGGCGAGGGCATCGCCGACCCGGGCCGCCCCTACAAGTACGTCATCTGGCAGTCCAAGAAGGCCACGAGCTCCGACACCTGGAGCGCCTGGGAGTCTCGGAGCGCCTACAACGACTCCAACAAGATCCGCGTGCTCAACGTGGCGCCCAACGCGGCCTCCAAGGCCTACCTCACCAACTGGATGAACATGGCGACCACCGACCCCGCCACGGGAGAGGCGACGACGGTGGGTCGCGGCCTCATGGACATCACGGCCATCACCTTGGACGAGTACAACGCCAACCCCAACGGCCACCTCATGGAGACCGTCCAGGACGCCCAGGGAAACAGCATCCAGCAGTACAGGTACGACGTCATCATGTTCGGCACCTACGACGCCAACGACAGCAAGGACCTCGTCGCCGCCTCCCGCGACGCCACGGTGGAGTTCGCCCGCCACGGCGGCGGCCTCATGTTCGGCCACGACACGGTGACCGGCTCCGCCTCGTCCACGGCCGACCCCTACGCCGACATGACCTCCAAGGCCCTCCACCACCCGTACTTCAACCGCTTCGCCAAAGAGGACTTCCTGGACATCTTCCCCGGCCAAGGGGGGACCACCTACGTCCTCAACCACTGCAAGGTCGTCGACACGGGCTTTCTCACCTCGCGCCCGTGGGACCTCAACGGCCAGACCCTCACCATCCCCACCACCCACGTCCTGGGCCAGAGCGTGAAGCCGGGCTCCAACGCCCGCGTGTGGATGCAGATGAGCGACGCCTCCGGCAACGTACAGGGCATCCGCTTCACCCAGGGAAACGGCACCGACAACTACTACCTCGTCACCAACGGCTCCAACGCCATGATCCAGACCGGCCACTCCAACGGCCAGGCCACCGTGGACGAGGCCAAGGTCTTCGCCAACACCCTGCTCTACATCGCCCAGGGGTCGCGCTACACCTCGGGCTCCGACCTCTCCTTCGCCGACGAGGATGCCCCCTCCGAGGCCACCGCGTCCCTGCGCCGGGTGACGCTCACCCGGGACGGCAAGAACTACTCGGCCACGCTCAACCTCCGCGGCTCCGTGGACGCCGGAACGCAGTTCGCCTACAAGATCCAGGGCATTCCCCAGGCCGCCCTGCAGAACGCCCCCGAGTACGTGGAGCTCTGGAGCGACCCCGAGACCTTCGACGACGCCCCCGACGAGACCGCGTCCCTCGTGCAGACGGCCCTCTCTGGCCTCCGCGGCTACTGGGTGCGCTCGGTGGACACCGACCCCACCCCCGTGGCGGTGACCAGGTCCCAGGTGGTGACCTCCCAGATCGTGCCGGCCAGCAACGCCACCGACACCGTGACCTACACCTCGGCCCAGAACCTCTCGCTCGACACCCAGTACTACGCGCACGTCTACGCCGTGGACTGGGCCGGCAACGTGAGCGGCGACACCGTGGTGCCCATCCAGGTGCTGGAGCGCCGCGCGCACTTCCATCGCAACGAGGACGGCGCCTCCGATCCCGAGTCCGAGGACGACGAGGCGCAGTCGCTCTTCACCAACAACCACATCATCGCCAGCTACCCCGACGACCCGGTGCGTGACGGCTACCGCTTCGACGGCTGGTACCTCGACAGTGCCGCCACCGGCACGCGCGTCGTGGCCGACGGCACCTACCCGCCCTCCGGCTCCGATCCCAAGGAGCCCCTCCACGCCTACGCCAAATGGGTCAAGACTTGGGGCGTGATGGTGAGCCAGAAGGGCAACGGCACCACGGGCATCCAGGTCGACGGCGCCGACCCCGTGCCGGTGGACGACCAGGCGCACACCTACGACACCGGTACTCGGCTCTCCGTCTCCCTCAAGGCCCCCGCGGGCGGCTCGATCGGGTCGGTGTGGCTGGACGACGAGCTGCTCGCCCCCTCCGCCTACGAGGGCGGCACGCTCGACCTCGGAGCCCTCGGGGACGACCACCACGTGGTGGTGGAGTACCTCTCGGCCGAGGTCGAGACCCCGGCCTACGCCCAGGTGACCACCAGGCTCACCGGCGACGCCGGCAGCTCGACCATCACCAAGTCGACCAACGTGCCCACGGGCGGCGACGAGGCCGTCGGCTACCGGGTGGACTGGGCGGTCGACCCCGACCGCGAGGTGGAGGCCGTCTACGTGGACGGCGTCGAGCGCCCCGACCTCGTGGCCCGCGGCGCCACGTCCGTGACCTTCTCGCAGGTCGATCGCGACCACGACGTGGAGGTCAGGCTCAGGCCCAAGGGCTCCCCGGCGTCCACGGGCGAGCACCGCGTCTCCACGCGCCTGACCGGCGGCCCCGGCACCATCAGCCCCTCCGTCACGGTGGCCGACGGCGAGGGGGTCGAGGTCACGGCGTCCATCGCCGAGGAGTTCGCCTCGTCCTACGACATCAGGAGGGAGAACGTCGTCGTCACCGACGCCGACGGCAACCCCGTCACGCCCGAGGAGGTCACGGTGAACGACGACGGGTCGGTGACCGTGCGTCTGCCCGAGGGCTCCAAGGACTGCACGGTGGAGGTGCGCCTCACGCCCAAGGACCAGGCCGGCAACGTCACCCTCCCCGAGGGCGAGCAGGTACGCATCGACACGGGGGTGACGGGCCGGGGCACCATCAGCCCCTCCGCCATCGTGCGACGCGGCGGCGACTACCCCGTGACGTGGGAGCCGGCCGACGGCTGGGTGCTCCAGGGCGTCACTATCGACCGGGCGCGCTCCTTCTACCCCGAGCGCTCGCTGGCCGACCGCCTGACTACCAAGGAGACCGACGTCCCGCAGAGCCAGGGCCTGCTGCGCTCCCTGCTCCGCATGGCCTCGCCGGCCCGCCTCATGGCGGCGGCCGACGACGGGGGAGATCCCGCCGGGGGCGGGGAGGAGGGGCCGCGGGAGGACCCCGTCATCGACGACGCCGGCTCGTACCCGTTCTACGGGGTCGACCGCGATCACACCGTCCACGCCACCTTTGTGAGGGCGGACGCCGTCACCACCGACCCCGAGGAGCACGACGGCACCACCTGCCGCGTCTTGACCTCGATCGTGAGCGAGGGGCCGGGCTCCATCACCGCGAGCGCCAGCGCCCTCGCCAAGGGCTCCAGCTACCCGGTGTCCTGGGACGTTCCCGAGGGCTACGCCGTCACCGGCGTCTTCGTGAACGGCGAGAGCCGTCCCGACCTGGCGGGTGCCGGCGAGGTCGTCCTTGAGGACCTCCAGGCCGACGCCACCGTCAAGGTGGTGGTCGAGAGGGTCCGTACGGGTTCCGGCCTCAAGGTGAAGGAGCATGCGGACGGCGTCGCGGCGTTCGTCTACAACGGCACGCAGCCGGGCTCCAAGGTGCTCTCCACCCTGGCGTCCCTCAACGACGACGAGGCCACCGCCTGGGCGCGGTCGATCGCCGAGAGGACCGGGCGCCCGTTCCTGGGCTGGAGCACCTCGCCGGAGGCGTCCGTGCTCGTCACGTCCAACGACACGCTGCCCGAGGGCTACACCACGGTGTACCCGGTGTTCGGCGCCGCCGCCGAGAAGGGCGAGCCTTCGAGTACGCCCGAGGACGGCCCCGACGACCCGGGTGACCCTGACGACCCCGACCGCCCCGTGGACCCGGATGCAGAGCCGGTGGACCCCGCCGACCCCGGCAGCACCCCGGCCCACGACCCCACCGTCGACCCCGACGGGACCGGCGACACCTTCATCACCAAGGTCCTGCGCAACCTCACGCACCCGCGCGGCGTCAACCGCGTGGGCGACACCGTGCGCTACTACATAACGGCTCAGAACAACCGCCTGGCCAACTGGGAGGGCGTGACGGTCTCCGACCCGCTGCCCCAGGGCGTGGTGCCCCAGGCGGGCACCATGAGGCTCATCGTGCGCGACCTCTCCGACCTCGGCGCGGGGACGGCCCTGGCGGTGCCCGACAGCGCCTACGACGCCGCGACCCGCCGCGTCACCTACACGCTGGGCGACGTGGCCCCGGGCACCGCGAGGACCCTCGTGTTCGACGCCACCCTCACCGCCGACGCCCTTGCGGGCGTGCCGCTCGGGACGCCCGTCGCCAACAGCGCCAGCGTCCTCGGCACCACCGACGGCACCCGCACCCCGGAGGACCCCGATCACCCCGACGGCCCCGAGCTGCCCGCCGTGCCGGCCGGCCCCGCCGGCGGTGTCACCGCGGACGTGGAGCTCCCCGACGACGGCGCCGTCCACTGGGCGTCGCCGGACATCTCGGTCACCAAGTCCGCCGAGAACCTCACCGACCCCTCGGCGCCCGTCACGCGCGTGGGCGACCGCGTCTCCTATGCGGTGGAGATGGTCACGGACAAGGCCGACTCCGCCATCGAGAACGGCATCATCAGCGACACGCTGCCCGAGGGAGTGGAGGTCGACACGGCCACCATCAGGCTCTCCGTCAAGGGCGGCGAGCCGGTGGCGGTGGCGCCCGAGGCCTACGACGCGGCGACCCGCACCGTCAAGGTGGCGTGCGGGACGCTCATGGCGGGGGAGAGGGCGCGGCTGACCTTCGAGGCCACGGTCTCGCCCGCGGCCCACGGCCTCTCGATCCCCAACGTGGCCACGGGCACCAACGTGCTGGTGGGCCCCGACGACACCGTCGTGCCGGGCGCCCCCTGGACCGACCCCGTCCCGGAGGGCGGCACGGACTCCGCGCCGGCCTACCCGGCACCGGGTGACAGCGAGCACGCCGTGATCTACGCCGACCCGGAGCTCGCCCTGGAGAAGACCGCCGAGAACCTCAGCCGCGAGGACGACTGGTACCTCGGCGACACCGTGGGCTACACGGTGGTGCTCTCCAACCGGAAGGACCCGAGCATGGGTCACGGCGCCGTGCTGGTGGACGTGATGAGCGACGGCCTCGCTCTCGACACCTCCTCGCTGGAGCTCACGCTCCCCGACGGCACGGTGCGGAGGCTCTCCATGGGGGACGTGGAGTTCGACGCCGCGTCCAACACGCTGCGCGTCCCGGTGGGCGACCTCGCCGGCGGCGAGAACGCGACCCTCACCTACCGGGCCACGATCCGCGAGCCCTCGGCCCCCGGCAAGATCGTCAACAGCGTGTCCGCCACGGCGACCGGCGAGGGTGGCTCCGCCATCCCCGACGGGTCCGACGGCGCCGCCGACGTGTTGATCCGGCTCTCCTCGGCGAGGCTCCCGGGAACGGGTGCCTCCGCCTCGGCGTCGGTCCTCTACCCGGTGAACGGGAGGTTCGGCCTGCTCGGGCGCATGGCCGACGAGCCCGCGCTCCACGCGGCCCTGACGGTGGCCGCGGCGGTCGTGGCCGTGATGCTTGCGAGGGTGTGGAGGCGCAGGCACGCGTAGGCGTAGGGCATCCCATCCCCCGACCGGACGAGAGGGGGCGGGGCCGTCTTCGTCGGCCCCGCCCCCTCTTTCCGTGTGGCACCGGGAACGCCCGGCCGTGGCGACGGCGCCCCTGTCCCTCGACAGGCGCGCCGCGGGTGGCTAGATCCGGTGGAAGAACAGCCCGCTTCTCAGCTTGGGCTCGAACCAGGTGGACTTGGGCGGCATGAGGCGGCCCTCGTCGGCCACGGCCATGAGCTCGTCCATGGAGGTGGGGTGGCAGGCGAAGGCCACGCCCCCCTCGCCGGCCAGGCGCCCCAGCTCCTCGGTGCCGCGGTTGCCGCCCACGAAGTCCAGGCGGGGGTCCTGGCGCGGGTCGGCGATGCCGAGCACCGGGCCCAGCACGCGGTCCTGCAGCACGGCCACGTCGAGCGCGTCGGCGGCGTCGGCCGCGGCGGTCTCGGCCGCGAGGGCCGCGGAGGGCGTCAGCCGGTACCAGGTCCCGCCGCAACACATACCGAAGGTGCCCGGCGCCGTGGGCGCGGCGTCGGCGGCGTCCACGGGCGCCACTTCGAAGCCGGCCGCCCCCACGGCGCCCACGAGCTCCTCGGCGCCCAGGCCGGCGCGGTCGGCCACCACGCGGTTGTAGGCGAGGAGCTCGAGCTCGTCCGCCGGGAACAGCACGGCCATGACGGTGTCGGAGGCCGCCTCGCTGCCGGCGGGGGCGTCGCGGCCGGCCATGGCGCCGGAGCTCTCGCGCCGCTCCATGGCCACCCGCACGGCCGAGGCGGCGCGGTGGTGGCCGTCGGCGATGTAGGCCCCCGGGATCTCGGAGGCGGCGTCGGCGAGCTCGCCGCGCAGGTGCCGGTCGTCCACGCGCCACACGGTGTTGCGCACGCCCTGGGCGTCGGTGAAGTCGTAGAGCGGCTCGCCCGCGCACACGGTCTCCACGGCGGCGGCCACGCGGCCGGCCCCCTGGGCGTCGGCGCGGTAGGCGAGGAACACGGGCCCCGTCTGGGCCGAGAGCGCCCGGATGTGGCGCACGCGCCCCAGCTCTTTCTCGCGGCGCGTGTTCTCGTGGCGCCGCACGGCGCCGGCCACGAAGTCGTCCACGGCCACGCAGGCCACGAGGCCGGTCTGGGAGCGGTCGCCGTCCTGCTCGCGGTAGACGTAGAACGTGGGCTCGTCGTCCTGGCGGTACACGCCCTCCTCCACCTGGCCGGCAAAGCGCCCGGCGGCCAGGGCGCAGGCCTCCTCGCCGTCGGGGTCGCCGCCGTCTGCCACCCAGAGGCCGGGGACGTCGACGCCGAGGAACGAGAGCGGCTCGGCCTCCACGGCGCGCCGGGCCTCCTCGAGGTCCACCACGTCGTAGGGCAGGGCGGCGGTGCGGGCCGTCAGCTCGGGCGCAGGCCTAAGGGCAGCGAAGGGATGGATGTGCATGGGGGCTCCTATTTGATGACGCGCACGCGCCACATGTTGGGGATGGAGGAGAGGCGCTCGATGATGCCCGGCTCCAGGTGCTCGTCGGTGTCGAACATGGTGTAGGCGGCGCGGCCGGCGTTCTCGTTGGTCATGCGCTGCACGTTGGCGCTGGCGTCCGCCAGCACGGCGGTGATCTGGCCGAGCATGTTGGGCACGTTGGCGTGCAGGCACGCGACGCGGCTGGCCCCGCGGCACACGCCCATGTGGCACGTCGGGTAGTTGACGGAGTTGGTGATGTTGCCGTTGTCCAGGTAGTCCACGAGCTCGTCCACGGCCATGCGGGCGCAGGAGGCCTCGGCCTCCACGGTGCCGGCGCCGGTGTGGGGCGTCACGTAGGTGTGGGGCATGTGGAGCGACCTCGGTGTGGCGAAGTCGGTGAAGAAGCGCTGCACCTGGCCCGACGCCAGGGCGGCCTCCATGGCGTCCTCGTCGACCACGTCCTCCCGGGCGTAGTTGAGCACCACGGCGCCGGGGTTGAGCAGGGAGAGCTGCCCGGCGCCGATCATGCCGATGGTGTCCTCCTTGCGGGGCACGTGCACCGTGAGGTAGTCGCAGCCGCGGCAGAGCTCGTCGAGGTCCTCCACCGGCGTGACGTCGCGGGAGAGCTGCCAGGCGTGGTCAACGGAGAGGTACGGGTCGTAACCGCACACCTCCATGCCCAGGTCCACGCAGGCGTTGGCCACCTTGGAGCCCACGGCGCCGAGACCCACGACGCCGATCCTGCGGCCGGCCACCTCGCGGCCCACGAAGGCCTTCTTGGAGGCCTCGGCCTCGGCGTAGGCGTCTGGGTCGTCCTCGTGCTCGCGGCACCAGCGCATGCCGCCGAGCACGTCGCGCGAGCCCATGAGCAGCAGGCCCACCACGAGCTCCTTCACGGCGTTGGAGTTGGCGCCGGGGGTGTTGAAGACCACGACGCCCTGCTCGGCCAGGCGCTCGTGGGGGATGTTGTTGACGCCGGCGCCGGCCCGCGCGATGCAGCGGATGGAGTCGGGCACCTCCATGCCGTGGATGTCGGTGGAGCGCATGAGGATGGCGTCGGCGCCCTCGGCGTCGGGCGCGATCTCGTAGCCCTCGGCGATGGTGGACAGGCCGTCCTTGACGATGTCGTCGATGATCTTGATGGTGCGCATGGGGTCTGGTCCTCTCGTGAGCGGTGTGCGGTGGCTGGGCGCCGGCCCGGACGGCCGGCTAGAAAGATCGCCCGGTCACCGAGAGCTCGAAGGACTCCATGAAGGCCACCAGGTCGCGGACGGCGTCGATGCCCACGGCGTTGTAGATGGAGGCGCGGATGCCCCCCACGAGGCGGTGGCCGGCGAGCCCCACGAGGCCCTGGCCGGCCGCCCGGTCCACGAACTCCCGCTCGAGCTCGGGGGTGGGGAGGCGGAAGGTCACGTTGGCCACGGAACGCGACGAGGGCACGGCGCAGCCGCGGTAGAGGTCGGAGCGGTCGATGGCGCCGTAGAGCAGCGCGGCCTTCTCGGCGTTGCGCTCGCCCATGGCCTCGAGGCCGCCCGTCCCGCGCACCCAGTCGAACACCTTGCCGCAGAGGTAGATGCCGAAGGTGTTGGGGGTGTTGAGCATGGAGCCCTTGGCCAGCTGCGCGGAGTAGTCGAGGTAGGTGGGGCAGACGCCGAGCGCCGGCCCGGCCTCCACGAGGGAGCGGTCCACGACGATCACGCACACGCCCGAGGGGCCGGCGTTCTTCTGGGCGCCGGCGAAGAGCAGGCCGTAGTCCGTCACGTCCAGCGGGAACGAGAGGAAGCACGACGAGACGTCCGCCACGAGCGGCGTGCCCCCGCAGTCGGGGAGCCCGTGGAACATGGTGCCGTAGATGGTGTTGTTCTGGCAGATGTAGCCGTAGTCCATGCCCGCGAAGGCCTCGGGCGCCGGGAGGTCCGGGATGCGGTCGAACCCCGTGGGCTCGCTCGTGGCCAGGATCTCGGCGCTGCCGTACCTCGCGGCCTCCTCGGCGGCGACCTTGGCGAAGTGGCCGCTCACGATGTGGCCGGCGCGGCCGCGGCGCATGAGGTTCATGGGGATGCCCGCGAACTCGAGCGTGGCGCCGCCCTGCAGGAAGAGCACGCCGTAGGAGTCGGGGACGCCCAGCACCTCGCGGAGCGACGCCTCGGCGGCGTCGACGACGCGCCGGTAGGCGGCGGAGCGGTGGCTCGTCTCGAGCACGGACATGCCGGTGCCGGCGAAGTCCATGAACTCCGCCTGGGCCGAGAGGAGGACCTCCTCGGGCATCTGGGCGGGGCCTGCCGAGAAGTTGCGCGGTCGGACCATGGGGCATCTCCCAACGTCGCGGGACAGACGCTAAGAGCATAGCCCGGGCCCCGGCGGCGCGGCCGGCCCTGACACCGGGTGGTAACGAGGGGGCGCGGCCGCTGCGCTATGCTTGGGGCAGATTGAAAGGAGCCCCGCCCATGCCCTTCGCTCCCGACGCCGACCCCGCGGCCTTCTCCGCGGCCCCCGCGGTGTTCTTCGACTTCGACGGCACGCTCGCGAACACCGTCGAGTCCATCCGCGCCACGGGGCGCCGCGCCCTCATGGACTACGGCCTCACCGAGGAGGAGGTGGGAGACGTCAACCGCATCATCGGTCCAGCGTTCCCCGGCGCCTTCTCCGAGGTCTACGGCCTCACCGAGGAGGACGCCGTGTGGGTCACGGCCCGCTACCGCGAGCTCTACCGCGAGCAGGGCCCCGAGGCCTGCGCGCCCTACCCGGGCATCGTGGGGCTCCTCGACGCCCTGCGCGGCCGGGGCCGCACGGTGGCGGTGGTCACCTGCAAGCAGACCGTGCTCGCCTCCGCGGGCGCCGAGGCCCACGGCTACCTCGACCGGTTCGAGCGCGTGGTCGGCAAGCCCGACGACTCCCCGGTGACCAAGGCCGGGCTCGTGGCCCGGGCCCTCTCGGAGCTGGGCCTCGACGCCTCCCAGGCCGTCATGGTGGGGGACCGCAGGAACGACATGGAGGGGGCCCGCGCCAACGGTGTCCTGGCCCTGGGCGTGGCCTACGGCGCCGGGACCGCCGACGAGCTCTGGGAGGCCGGCGCGCAGTGCGTCGTCGACTCTGTGGCCGCCCTGTCCGACGTTTTGCTCGGGCGGGGGACGGGTACGCTTCTTTGAACAGGTCTCACGACGGCATAAGGAGAGGACCATGGCAGACGATCAGAAGAACCCCATCGAGGGCCTGGGCGACATCGCCCACAACGTGTTCCTGGCGGGCGTCGGGGCCGCGGCCATCGTCGGCGAGAAGGCCGGCCAGGTGGTCGACGACCTCGTCAAGAAGGGCGAGCTCACCGTCCAGCAGGGCAAGGTGGTGAACGAGGAGCTCAGCCAGAAGGCCGCCGGCGTGGTCAACGAGACCACCGAGAACCTCATCAAGACCCACCTCAAGAACATGACGCCCGAGCAGCGCGCCGAGTTCGTGGCCAACGTGCGCTCCATGGCCGACGACATCGAGGCCAAGGCCGACGAGGCCTCCGACGAGGCCGCGGCCGACGCCGACGACGCCGCAGAGGCCGTGGAGGCCGACGCCATCGAGGTCGACGAGGACTAAGGACCCATGGCGGAGGACTCGAGGAAGATCTCGCCGGATGCCGAGCAGGTCGACGCCGACCTCTCGGCATCCGGCTCGCAGGAGGTCGTCATCGGCCTCTTCGGCGAGCGCGTGGTGGGCACCGGCGACCTGTCGGCCCGCGCGCGCCACCGCCGCCTGCGCGAGATCTTCGCCATCCTGCGCCGCTACGACATCCTCCGGGGCCTCACGCCCCAGAAGCTCGTGTCCATGCTGGAGGACCTGGGCCCCACCTTCGTGAAGGCCGGCCAGATCCTCTCCATGCGCTCCGAGATCCTCCCCGAGAGCTTCTGCCGCGAGCTCGAGAAGCTCCGCACCGACGTGGAGCCCATGGGCTACCGGACGGTGGTGGAGGTGCTCGAGCACGAGTACGGCCGCCCGGTGGGGGAGGTCTTCTCCCACGTCGACGAGACGCCCCTCGGCAGCGCCTCCATCGCCCAGGTGCACCGCGCCACCCTCGTGACCGGCGAGGACGTGGCCGTGAAGGTCCAGCGCCCCCGCGTGCGCGAGGTCATGGGCCAGGACATCGAGATCATGCGCACCGTGGTGCGCCACGTGGCGCCGTTCATGGGCGGGGACCAGTTCCTCGACCTCAAGGCCGTGGTGGGCGAGCTCTGGGACAGCTTCAACGAGGAGACGGACTTCCTCGTGGAGGCGCGCAACCTCCAGGAGTTCCTGGCCGAGAACGCCTCGGTCCGCTACGTCACGGCGCCCGCGCCCCACATGCGCCTGTGCACGGCCCAAGTGCTCGTGATGGACTACGTGGCCGGCCCCACCATCTCCAAGCCCAAGGAGATCGAGGCCGAGGGCTACGACCTCGTGGAGATCGGCACCAAGCTCGTGGAGAACTACGCCAAGCAGGTGCTCGACGACGGCTTCTTCCATGCCGACCCGCACCCCGGCAACATCATGGTGGCCGACCGCAGGATCGTGTTCATCGACTGGGGCATGGCCGGGCACCTCTCCACCTACTACCGCGGCATCCTGCGCTCCATGCTCACGGCCGTGGCCGAGCACAGCTCGCCCAAGCTCAAGCAGGGGCTCCTGGAGCTCTCCGAGAACCGAGCGAGCGGTGCCGACATCGACCATGGCGCGCTCCTCGCCGAGCTCGACGCCATCGTGGACACCTACGGGTCCATGAGCCTCGAGGAGCTCAACCTGGGGCAGTTCCTCTCGGACCTCATCCAGCTGGCGCGCACCTACTCCATCGAGCTGCCGGGCGCCATGACCATGATCGCCCGCGGGCTCGTGACCCTCGAGGGCGTGGTGGACGAGTTCCTGCCCGGCGTCTCCATGATCGAGATCGTGGAGAACCACGTGCGCGACAGCCAGGACCTGCGCTCCCTCGCGAGGGGCGAGGCCCGGACGCTCGCCCTGGAGGGCCACAAGGCGCTCCACGGGGCCCTCGAGGCCATGGGGCAGGCGGGGCTCGTCACCGACATGCTCACCCGCGGCCAGCTCAAGCTCAACCTGGACTTCTCCGGGTCCCAGGACCCCATCGAGGACCTCTCGCACATCGCGGACCGCCTCACCCTGGGCATCATCATCGCGGGCCTGCTCGTGGGCAGCTCCATCATCTACTTCGCCGGCGCGAGCTTCACGGTCCTGGGCGTGCCGCTGCTTGGCTTCCTCGGGTACGTGCTGGCCATATCGCTCTCCATCTACATGGTCCACGACATCCTCAAGCACGACCGCAAGCGCAAGCGGTAGGAGATTCGCTGTAGCGGGCGGCCCCCTTTCCGGCGCCCCGGCCTCCCCGCGCTACCATGGACGAGGCTCGCCCCTACAGAAAGGCCATCCATGCGCGAAGACGACCGTTCGAAGGTTTCTGTCATAGTCCCCGTCTGCAACGTGGAGACGTACCTGGCCCAGTGCCTCGACTCCATCCTCGGGCAGACCCACCGCGACCTCGAGGTCATCTGCCTGGACGACGGGTCGACGGACGGCTCGCTCGCCATCCTCGAGGCCTACGCCGCCAAGGACGGCCGCGTGCGCGTCGTGGCCAAGGAGAACGAGGGCTACGGCGCCACGTGCAACCGCGGCATCGACATGGCCACCGGCCGCTGGGTGTCGATCATCGAGCCCGACGACTGGATCGACTCGACCATGTACGCCGACATGCTCGCCTTCGCCGCCTCGTTCGACGAGGTGGTGGACGTGGTGAAGTGCCCGTGGACCGACTGGTACGAGTGGGACGACCCCGCCACGGCCCACAGCGCGCCGGGCTCGCTCGCCGGCAGGCTGGCCACCTCCAAGGAGTCGTTCACGCTGGCCGACGAGCCCGTCCTCATCGAGGGGCACCCCTCCGTGTGGTCGGCCGTCTACCGCAAGGGGTTCCTCGACGCCAACGGCATCCGCTTCAGGCCCTACCCGGGTGCCGGCTGGGCCGACAACCCCTTCCTCATCGACACCCTGGCCCGGGCGCGCTCCATCGTCTACCTGGACACGCCCTACTACAACTACCGGGCCGACCTGCCCTTCGCCACCCTCGACCACAAGACCGACGAGGCCGTCGCGCGGCCCTTCGACCGCTGGCTCGACATGCTGGACATCCTCGAGGGCCTCGGCATCGACGACCGCGGCATCCTCGAGGCCCACTACCTGCGCGGCTTCAACTACGCCGACGGCGCCGTGTTCGACGACGGCGAGGACAACCCGGTGGTGGCGGCCAAGACGCGCGAGATGTTCTCGCGCATGGACCCCGACATCGTCTACTGGCACCCCAAGCTGCGCGCCCGCCGCAAGAGGCGGTTCCAGGAGGTAACGGGCGACCACCGTCCCCTCATGCCCAACCCGCGCCGCATGCGCTACCTGGCGCAGGAGAGCCTCTACCAGTTCGAGGAGCGCGGGGGCGTCGTGGGTCTGGGCGGCCGCGTGGCCCGGTTCGTCCGCGACCGGCACATCGAGAAGGGCACCCGTCCCGACGGGGAGTGAGGCACCCTCGACGCGTCTCTGAGGCCCCTGCCCCGTGGAAGGAAGATTTCTGATATGAAGATGTGGTTTGGCGAGACGACCCGCGGCTCCGGGATGGTGTTCACCATGGTCTACGTCGAGGACGCCCCCGCCGACGTCACGTTGACCGTGAGCAACGCTACGTCGGACGGCTCCCCGCTGCCGTGCGGCGTCTACCCGTTCGACCGGTTCGGCGGCTACGTGCTCAACGTCCCGGTGCTCCAGGTGCCCCAGGCCGTGCGCGTGGTGGCGCGGGACGGCGCGGGGTCGGTGCTCGCGGAGGCCGCCAAGACCGTCGACCCCAGGGTCGCCAAGGTGCTCTCGCGGTTCAACACGGCCCGGCGCAACCCCGTCGCCCTGGCCATCCGCAACAGCAACCGCCTCGTCCGCGCCGAGTCCACCACGGTCAAGGTCATGAACGTCATCAAGGGCGTCCACGGCGACAGCCTGATCCATGGCAGCGTCTCCCGGGTCTCCTCCTCCGCGAACGGCGTCGGCGGGTCCATGCGCTTCGACGTGCTCGGCCCCGCCGGCACCCCGGTGCAGCTCGACCCCTGGACCGTCCTGTCGGACGACTCGGTGGAGGACCCGGACCATCCCGGCATCGTCCAGCGCACCGTCCAGTTCTCCGTGCCGATTCCGGCCAGCGAGCGCTCCATCGTGCTCTGGGCCCGTGGCGGCGACGGCGACGAGACGGGCGGCTTCCTGGCCCTCCAGCCCCATATGCTCGAGGGCATGAGGGAGGCGTGGCGCGGGCTGACGCTGTCGGCCGACCGCGACCCGCGCTACGAGGACTGGTTCTTGGAGCACCACCGGGCGTCGGCCCGCGAGCTCGAGGTCCAGCGGGTGAGGGTCTTCAACGAGACCCCCGTGTTCTCCATCGTGGTCCCCCTCTTCCGGACGCCGCTCGACTACTTCCACGAGATGGTCGAGTCCGTGCTGGCCCAGACCTACCCCCGCTTCGAGCTCATCCTCGTGAACGCCAGCCCGGAGGACGGGGCCCTCTCGGCGGCCGTCGCCTCCTACGTCGCCGACGACGACCGCATCAAGGAGGTGCGGCTCGACGGCAACCGGGGCATCACCCTCAACACCAACGAGGGGATAAGGGCGGCCACCGGCGACTTCGTCGCGTTCTTCGACCACGACGACGTCCTCGAGCCCGACATCCTCTACTCCTACGCGGAGGCCGTGAACGCCCACCCCGACACCGACCTGCTCTACTGCGACGAGGACAAGCTCGTGGAGGGGCACTACCGCAACCCGTTCTTCAAGCCCGACTGGAGCCCAGACCTCCTCCTCGGGTTCAACTACGTGACCCACATGCTCACGGTGCGCCGCTCCATCCTCGAGGAGCTCGGCGAGCTCCCCGGCCACGAGTTCGACGGCGCCCAGGACTACAACATGACCTTCCTCGCCTCCGAGCGGGCGCGCAACATCTTCCATGCCCGCAAGGTGCTCTACCACTGGAGGGTCCACCCGGGCTCCACGGCGGCCTCCTCGGGCGCCAAGTCCTACACCTCGGTCGCCGGCGTCCGCGCGCTCCAGGGCCACCTCGACCGCACGGGCATCGCCGGCACGGCGCAGGCCCATGCCCGGAGCAACGACTACTACGTGGACTACCGTTTCGACGAGGAGCCGCTCGTCTCCATCGTCATCCCCAACATGGACATGGTCGACGTGCTGTCGGCGTGCATCGACTCCATCAGGGAGAAGACCATCTACTCCAACTACGAGATCGTGGTGGTGGAGAACAACTCTTGCGAGAGGGCCACGTTCGACTACTACGACAGGCTGGCCGAGGACCCGAGGGTCAGGGTGGTCACGGTCGACACGGGCGGGAAGTTCAACTTCTCCAAGGTGGTGAACCACGGCTTCTCCGAGGCGCGCGGCGACTACCTCCTCATGCTCAACAACGACACCGCGGTCATCGAGGGAGGGTGGCTGACCACCATGATGGGGGTCTGCCAGAGGCCCGAGGTGGGCGTCGTGGGGGCGAAGCTGCTGTTCCCCGACAAGACCATCCAGCATGCCGGCGTGGGCATCGACCGCGGCGGCCCCGATCATCTGGGCCGCGACCTCCCCGGCAACACGACGGACTACTACAACATCTACGACACGCCCCACAACCTCTCGGCGGTGACGGGGGCCTGCCTGCTCACCAAGCGCGACGTCTTCGAGAAGGTCGGCGGCCTCGACGAGAGCTTCGCCTCCGACTACAACGACGTGGACTACTGCATGAAGGTACGCGACGCCGGCTACCTCGTCACCTACGACGCCCGGGCGGTGCTGTTCCACTACGAGTCGCTCTCCCGCGACGTGGGCGGCAACACGCGGCGCCTGCTCCTCCATTACCGTGAGCGTGGCCGCCTCATCCAGCGCTGGCCCGCCTACTGGGCCGTCGGCGACCCGTACCTGAGCCCGAGCTTCCGGCCGGGAACGCTCTACCGAAACCTCGGGTAGCCATCGACGGTCCCCACGAGAGAGGGGCCCTCCCACCGGTCGGCGGGAGGGCCCCTCTCTCGTGACGTCGTGTCGTCCGCCGGTCAGATGGCCAGGATGGCGCCGTACAGGTAGAGGAGGTACCAGAGGTCGAGGAAGGTCGCGACGCACAGCACCCCGGTCGCCGCGGGGCGCGTGAACGCCACGCTTCGGCCGCGTACGGCGAGGAGGAGCAGGGGGAGCACCGGGATGAAGTAGCGACCCTGGACGCCGAGGATGACCGACTCGGTGTCGAAGGTGAACGACGTCGCGAGGGCGAGGAGGCTCGCGAGGACGACGATCACGAAGACGGCGAGGCAGACGGCCCGGAGGAGGGGGCGGGCGACCGTCTCGTCATCCGGCGACCTCAAGGCGCTTGCGAACAGGATGCCGTAGAAGCAGTAGCCGAACACCTGCGGCGCGACGAGCTGGGGCTGGAACCACCCAAGGCTGCCGCCCCACATGGAGTAGAGGTAGAAGTTGCCCTGCGCCTGGAGCGTGTCGACGTAGAGCTGCACCGTCATGGCCGGGTCGGCCACAAGCTCGCCGATGGAGTAGTACCGGCCGGTCTGGTCGCCGCGCACCGCGAGGGCCTTCTCGCCGCCCCCGTCCAGGGCCTGGGTCGCGCTCACGATCGAGCCGAGCCGGAGGGCCGCAAGGGCGACGACGGCCGCGCCGAGACACCCCGCCTTGTAGAGGAGCGCGGTCCTGCGCGACTCGAACCGGGAGGCGGGGATGAAGAAGACCAGCGCCATGACCGGCAGGTAGATCACCTTGCAGGGGATGGTGAGGAAGGCGGCCACGGGTATGGCGGCCATCATGGGGCGCCCCAGGGGGCCGTCGTCGAAGACCGCCTTGAGCAGGAGCGCCGTGAGAAGGAGCATGAGCCCGAGACCGCCGGTGTCGTAGGAGTAGGAGGCGGCGAGGTGCAGGCTCATGGGAAGCAGGGAGACGACCCGAAAGGCGCCTTTGGCGACGGGGGTCAACCTGACCGCGGCCCAACAGAGCAGGATGTAGTACGCCAGGTTGCACAGCCGTCCGAGGTAGAAGAGGGGGAGGGGCCCCAGGTTGAGCAGCCGTGCGACGAGGACGCCGAGCACCGGTGCCCATTTGACCTGGGGGAGGTTGGAGGTCCACGGGTAAGGCGACGGCACGGCTACGTCGACCGTCCCCTGCTCGGCGGCCACGATCTCGAAATCCTCCAGCTGGTCCTCGTAGGACTCGCGGTCCATGACGGTCTCGCCCGGAAGGGCGGTGAAGAAGTTGCGGTCCGCGGTGCGCACGCTGATCGTGTCGTCGGTGGCCGTCTGGCCGAGCAAGGCGTCCGAGTACTTGTAGGTGCAGTAGAAGTGGTAGGACTCGTCGGGCACGGTCCCCGGTCCGAACACGATGCAGAAGCCCAGGCCCAGGGTGATGAGGGCCGCCAGGTACGCGCGGTCGGTGGAGGGCAGGCCCCTCTCGGCGGCGTGCCGCCCCGCCTCCGGGCGCGGTGTGCCCAAGACGGTGACGAGCACGAAGGCGGCCACGGCGACAACGCCTGCGACGACGACCCACTTCGTGTGGAAGAGCACGAAGAGGAACGCGGCCGCGGCGAGCAGGGCGACGGCGCCCGCGATCGCCCATCGGGGGACAAAGGGTGCCGTCAGGCACCCGTCGGATCGTCCGTTCTGGTCGGTGGGTCGCGGTTCTGTCACATGTCCTCCCCTGTAGGTGGAGCCTGTATGCTTGGTTCGGCTGGTCGCTATTCTAAAGGTGGTGCCCTTCTCTCGCAGGGAGAGGGCACTTTCGGTGAGGACAGGGTGTGGAGGGGACGGCAATGGGGCGCGAGGGGAAGAACGGTCCGGTCGACTGCGGGCAGGGCGCCCTTGGCAGCGGACGCGGGGCGCGGTGCCTCGCGGTGCTCGACCGGGGCGCGTCCCTGGCCTGCCGCTTCTCCGTGCCGTCCTGCGCGACGGGTCCCTGGGCCGCCTCGTCCGACGGTGTGCGCGTTGCCGACGGGACGGTCGTGGGCGCGGTACGGGACGGTCGCCCCGTCGTCTCCGTGGCCGCTCCCCCCGACGGGGGCGAGCTGACCCTACTCGGCGGCGACGGCACGGCGCTCTGCACCGTCACCGCCGAGGAGCTGGGGCGCCTCCGCGCCGAGCGCGACGCCCGCATGGTCAACCCCGCCATCGACGGCCTGTACGGGGAGTGGCTCGCGCGCCATCCCGCGGGCGACCCCGACCCCATGCCCGCGGAGGGCCCGCTGTTCAGCGTGGTGGCGCCGCTCTTCGAGACGCCGGTGCCGTACTTCCGCGAGATGGTCGCCTCCGTGCTCGCCCAGACCTACGGCCGCTGGGAGCTCGTGCTCGTCAACGCGAGCCCCCGCGACGCCGCGCTCGCCGAGGCGGTCGCGGCCCTGGACGACCCGCGGGTGCGCGTCGTGACCATGGACGAGAACCTGGGCATCGCCGGCAACACCAACGCCGGCATCGCCGCGGCCACGGGGGACTACGTCTGCTTCCTCGACCACGACGACACCTTGGACCCGCACCTGCTCGCCCACTACGCCGCGGCGGTGGCCGAGGACCCGGGGTGCGACCTGCTCTACTGCGACGAGGACAACTTCGAGACTGTCGAGGGCGGCTACCACGCCCCGCGCTTCAAGCCGGGCCTCAACCTCGACCTGCTCTGCACGTTCAACTACGTGGTCCACTGCCTCTGCGTGTCGCGGCGCGTCCTCGAGCTCACCGAGCGCTCGGACGGCTCGCTCGACGGCGCCCAGGACTACGACCTCACCTTCAAGGCCGCCGAGGTGGCGCGCTCCGTGCGCCACGTGCCCCACGTGCTCTACCACTGGCGCCAGCACGCCGGCTCCACCAACGGCGGCATCATGGAGGGCAAGCCCTACGCCATCGAGGCGGGGGCGCGGGCCATCCGGGCCCACCTTGCGCGGGTGGGCGTGGAGGCGACTGTGGAGGCCGACGAGATCCCCTGCGTCTACGACGTGGCCTACCGCCGCGACCCGTCCCACACGCTCTCGGCTGTGGTCCCGGTGGCCGACGCCGCGTGCCTGCCCAGGGCCCGGGCGCTGGCGGGGGAGCTCTCCGCCATGGGGGCCGTGGGCGAGGTCGCGCTCGCCGTACCAGCCGGGCTGCGCGAACGGGCGGGCGGGGGGCCCTGGGCGGTCGTCGCCGCGGAGGGCGGGGAGCCCACGTTCGGCGCTCTCGTCGACGCCGGCGCCTCCGCCGCCACCGGGTACGGCCTGCTGGTGGTCGCGCCGGAGGTGTCCGCGGTGCCCGAGGAGACGGTCGACGCCCTCGCGGGCTACCTGGAGCGTGCCGACGTGGGTGTCGTGGCCCCGCGTGTGCTCCGGCCCGACGGCCTGGTGGGCAGCGTGGGACTCTCCGTGGAGGACGGCGCCGTCACCGTGGTGGACAGCGGCTTCGAGCCGTTCATGGGCGGCGGCTACCTGGCCCTCGCCCAGTTCCCGGCCCAGTGGGGCGCCGTGGGCCCCCAGGTGTTCGCGATGAGGGGGGACCTCCTCGCCCGCATGGGCGGTCTCGGGGGTTGGGACGACCCGTGGCTGGCCGTGGCCGACCTCTCGCTGCGGCTTCGCGGGGAGGGCCTCTGCTGCGTGTGCGCCGCCACGGCCGACGTGACCGCCCCGGGCCCCGTGTTCGACGTCGCCGGCCCCTACACCGTGGGCACCGGGGAGGAGGCGGCGCGGTTCGCCCGCCGCTGGGGCTCCGTGCCCGACCCCTTCTCGAGCCCCAACATGACGTTCGCCGGGGGTTACCCCCACCTGACGGTGGACTGGGACCCCTCTGCCCCCCAGCCGCGACGCACCGGCACGGCCGCCGTCATCGGCTCCGTCGCCTCGCTCTGGCGGGTGGTGCGGGGGAGGGGCTAGGAGGCCGGCCGCGTGCGGCCCGCGCCTTCCCAGGAAGGGTTTTGGGAAGGGCCGGTTTCTCGGCTGATGATGAGGTACCTTCCCGGAACATGTTCTGGGAAGGTTTTTCTTCCCGGGACGGGTTCTGGGAAGAGGTTGGGGCCCGATCGGCGACCCCCCACCTTCCCAGAATCGATTTTGGGAAGGCCGCTGGGGACTTGGGCGGCATCTGGGGCGGGGCCCTGGGCGGCACCCGGGGCGTCACCACCGCCGTCCGCCCGTTCCTAAAGCGGGGCTTAACCCCGCCGGCGAGCCCGGCGCCGGCCGCCCGTTCGGGTTAGGGTGGTGCCGGGAGAAAGGGGAGCCATGCGTCTGCTGGTGGCAGAGGACGACCGCGACCTCGCCGAGGTGCTCGGCGTGTTCCTCGAGCGCAACAACTTCGCCGTGGAGGTGGTGGGCGACGGCCGCACGGCCCTCGACCACGGGCTCTCCGGCGCCTACGACGGCATCGTGCTCGACGTCATGATGCCGGCCATGGACGGCATCGAGGTGCTGCGGCGCCTCCGCGACGCCGGCGTGGACACGCCGGTCATGATGCTCACGGCCAAGGGCGCCACCCGCGACCGCATCGCCGGCTTCGACGCCGGGGCCGACGACTACCTGCCCAAGCCGTTCTCGCCCGACGAGCTCCTCTCCCGCGTGCGCGCCATGCTGCGGCGCCGCGGGTCCTGGCAGCCGCGCACCGCGTCCTTCGGCGACCTCGTGCTGGACCTCGACGGCTCGGTGCTGTCCTGCGGCGACCGCTCCGTGCAGCTGTCGCGCCGGGAGTTCCAGGTGATGGAGCTGCTCATGGCCGCGCCGGGGGCGGTGACGCCCGCCGAGCAGATCCTCGAGCGCGTGTGGGGCTGGGACGCCGAGGCGGAGGTCAACGTCGTCTGGGTGCACATCTCCAACGTGCGCAAGAAGCTGGCGGCCCTGGGCTCCTCGGTGTCCATCGTGGCCATCCGGGGGCTCGGCTACACCCTCCGGGAGGCCGCCGGTGATTGAGCGGCTGCGCCGGCGCTTCGTGGCCGTGGCCATGGCCGCCGCCACCGTGGTCATCGTGCTCGTGGGCCTGGCCATCAACGGCGCCGGCCTCTACGGCGTGTGCGACCGCGCCGACCACGTGCTCTCCGTCATCGCCGCCAACGGGGGCACCATCCCGCGCGGCACGGCGGGGCTCGACCCCGAGACTCCCTTCTCGGCCCGGTACTTCGTGGTGGAGGTGGGCCCCGATGGCACCGCCGTGGCCACGGACCTCTCCCACGTCGCGGCCGTCACCGCCGCGGACGTCGTCGCCTTCGCCCGCCGGGCCTCGGCGGCGTCGCCGGGCTTCAGCTGGTACGACGGCTACCGCTGCCTCGTGACCGAGGACGGCCCGCGCCGCACCGCCGTCTTCCTCGACTGCCGGGGCGACCTGGCGTCGCTCGAGACCACGGCGCTCGCCACGGTGGCCGTGGGCGTGGCGGCCGACCTCCTCGTCTACCTGTTCGTGAGGCTCTTCTCGGCCCGGGCCATCGACCCCCTCGTGCAGGCGGCCCAGCGGCAGCAGCGCTTCGTCACCGATGCCTCCCACGAGCTCAAGACGCCCGTCACCGTCATCGTGACGAGCCTCCGCGTGCTGGAGATGGAGGTGGGGGAGAACCGCTGGATCGAGAAGGCCTCGCGGCAGGCGCACTCGCTGGCGCGCCTCGTGGACGACCTCGTGGTCCTGTCGCGCCTGGAGGACGAGGGCGCCGCCGTCCGGGAGCGCGTGGACCTCTCGGCCCTCGTGGCGGGGGCGGTCGACGACCTGGCGGACTTCGCCTCGGTGGAGGGCCACGGGCTCCGCGCCGAGGTGGAGCCGGGCGTGTCCATGGAGGCCGACCCCCGCGCCGTGGGGACCCTGCTCTCCGTGCTGCTCGACAACGCCGTGAAGTACGCGCTGCCCGGCGGCGAGGTGACCGTCTCCCTGGCCCGGGTGCGCCGCGGCGTCGAGCTCCGGGTGTCCAACCCCGCCGAGCCGCTGGACCCGGAGGCGCTGGGGCGCGTGTTCGACCGCTTCTACCGGCCCGACGAGGCACGGTCCCGGGAGACCGGCGGCTTTGGCATAGGCCTCGCCCAGGCGGCCGGCATCGTGGAGGCCCACGGCGGCACCGTCCGGGCCACCCAGGGCCCGGGGGCCGACGGCGCCAACGCCTTCACCGTGACGGTGTGGCTGCCGGCCAAGGGGGCGCGGGCCTAGGGTGCGGGCCTGCGGGCCCAAGGTGCGAGCCTAGAAGGCCAGGGGGTGCGCCGTGGGCACGCGCCGCTCGTAGGTGACGAACTCCGTGAAGCCCAGGTCGCGGAGCATCCGCTGGCCCGCCCGCAGGTAGGAGCCCAGGTGTGAGGGCCGGTGGGAGTCGGAGCCCAGGGTCAAGAGCGTGCCTCCGAGGTCGCGGTACAGCCTGAGGACGTCGGTGGAGGGCATGAGGTCGCCGAGCCCGTAGCGCCAGGACGACGTGTTGAGCTCGACGGCCTTGTCGTGGACGACGGCGTGCTCCAGCACGGCGGCCACGCGGTCGCGCACGCGGTCGAAGGGCATCGGGCCGAAGGGGTCGTAGCGGCGCATGAGGTCGAGGTGGGCGAGGGCGTCGTAGCCGTCGAAGGACTCCATGACGGCGAGCATCTCGTCGTAGTAGGCGCCGTGGATGCCGTCCTGGTCGCGCCCCTGCTGGTACTCGCCGTTCCAGAACTCGAGGTCGCCCACCTGGTGGATGGAGAGCAGGCAGAAGTCCAGCCGGTCGCCCCAGGCGTCGAGCAGGCGCTCGAACTCTCCCACGGTGTGGCGCTGCACACCGAGCTCCAGGCCGCACCGGACGTCGATGCGCCCGTCGTACTCGGCGCGCACCCGCTCGACCGCGGGGAAGTAGCGGGCGTAGTCCACGTTGGTGACCGGCTTGCCGTTGTCGGGGTCGTAGCGGAGGGGCGGCTGGCCGGCATCGGGCTTCACGCCGTAGTCCACATGGTCGCAGAAGCAGATGGCGTCCAGGTTCAGGCGCAACGCGTCCTCGGCCACCTGCCCCATGGGGTAGGTGGAGTCGTCGGAGAACTCGGTGTGGACGTGGAAGTCGGCGAGCATGGCGGCCTCCCTTGCGGCTTTGCGGGGCTCGGTGCCCGGCCCCGTCCCGGCGTCTCCGACCAGTCTACGGCTTCAGGGGTGGGGTGCCTTCCCGGAACGGGTTCTGGGAAGGGGCGCGGCCGTTCTGGAGGAGCCCCGCCTTCCCAAAACCCGTTCTGGGAAGGCAATAAATCATAGGTTGAAATGATACCCATCCCGGAAACCGTTCCGGGAAGAAAAACCTTCCCGATCTGGTTTCTGGGAACGGTTCCGGTGCTGATTTTGATAGGCAGCCCTTCCCAGAACGGCTTTTGGGAACGCCCGGCGCCCTCGAGGGCCGGCGGCTCCCGTGCCCTTGCCCGGTGTCACCAGAAGAGGTGCTCGCGCAGCACGCGTGCGCGCAGGGCCCGGCGTGCCGCGAGCAGGCGGTCGCCCCAGTCGAAGCCTACGCCCAGGCGGCCCGCGGCCTTCTCGAGAAGGAGGTCGAGCTTGAGCTCGTCGCGCACCGCCGCCCTGGTGACGGTCATCAGGCGGATGCCGCGCCCCTCGGCGACCTCGCGCCTTGCGGCGTCCCTCTCCTGCTGTGCCGGGTTGTCGTGGAACTCCGCGCTGTCGTACTCGATGCCGAAGCCCGCCTCCGGCCAGAGGAAGTCCACCCTCATGGTCGACCGGCCGTCGAGGGCGAAGCGCTCGTCGGGCGTGAGGACCCACTCGCTGTTGAGGAGGGCGCGCGGGAAGCCCCGGCCGCCGAGGCTCTTGGGGGCCGTCATGAGCAGGGAGAGGGCCGTCTCCATGGGGGAGGCGGACCGCTCCTGGCAGAAGGGGAGAAGCCCGTTCAGCCGCCGGAGGCCGCGAACCTCGCCGACGGTCGCGAGGTTAGAGAGGAGGCCGTCGACCGTGGCGAGGGGCTCGTCGCGGTATTGGATCTCCCCGTTCAGGTCGGGTCGGCGCACGTAGGTGCCGCAGAGCACGGTGGCGGCGAGGGTCAGGTCGATGTCGTCTACCAGCGGGGCGCGCATGAGCAGGTAGAGGGCCGGCGAGACGGTGTAGAGGGGGCCGTCGACGTCGTCGAAGGCCAGTATCGGGTCGTCGGGCAGGGCGCGGGGGAGGCGGTGTGCCACGACGGCGGGCGTCCTCCCGTGGCGGCGGTCCGCGGTGGCGGCGAGGTGGGCGGCGACGGGGAGCCTCGGCGGCGTTCCCGCGTGGATGCGGGAGTACTCCGACAGGGATGAGAGCCACCACGAGCGGCGGAGCCTCCCGACCTCCGTCGAGGAGCACGCCGCCTCCCGCAGCGCGAGGTCTGCCTCTTCCTTCGGGACCGGTGAGAGCGGGGTTCGAGAGGCAAATACGGTCCAAGCACCCAGATCGCGCACCAGGCAACTCATGGGGCCCAGCGTACAGGACGCCTCCGACGGGTTTCCGACCGTCTTTCGACCGTCACCCGACATCGGCCGACAGGGCGGTGGTCGGGGCCTGCCCGCCTCGGCCCGCCGGCCCGGGACCCCCGCCAAAAGGGGACGGCCCCGCGCATCCCATGGTGCGCGGGGCCGTCGAGGCGGCTCTCGTCGGTATGGTGTGGGGCCCTCCCGGCGAGGGCGGCGCCCGCTATTCCAGCTCGAAGGCGCCGGTGTAGAGCTGGTAGTAGGTGCCCTTCTTGGCGATGAGCTCGTCGTGGCTGCCGCGCTCGATGATGCGGCCGTGGTCCAGCACGATGATCACGTCGGAGTTGCGCACCGTCGAGAGGCGGTGGGCGATGACGAAGGTGGTGCGACCCTTCATGAGGGCGTCCATGCCGCGCTGGACGATGGCCTCGGTGCGGGTGTCGATGGAGCTCGTGGCCTCGTCGAGGATCATGACGGGCGGGTCCGCCACGGCGGCGCGGGCGATGGAGATCAGCTGGCGCTGGCCCTGGGAGAGCTGGGAGCCGTTGTCGGTGAGCAGGGTGTCATAGCCCTGGGGCAGGCGGCGGATGAAGTCGTCGGCCCCGGCCAGCTTGGCGGCGTCGAAGCACTCCTCGTCGGAGGCGTTGAGCCGGCCGTAGCGGATGTTGTCGAGCACCGTGCCGGTGAACAGGTTCACGTCTTGGAGCACGATGCCCAGGGAGCGGCGCAGGTCGCCCTTGCGGATCTTGTTGATGTTGATGCCGTCGTAGCGGATCTTGCCGTCGGCGATGTCGTAGAAGCGGTTGATGAGGTTGGTGATGGTGGTCTTGCCGGCTCCCGTGGCGCCCACGAAGGCCACCTTCTGGCCCGGCTTGGCGTAGAGGGAGACGTCGTGGAGCACGGTGTGGTCGGGGGTGTAGCCGAAGTCCACGTCGTGGAAGCGCACGTCGCCGGCCAGCGGGGTGTAGGTGACCTCGCCGCTGTGGTGGGGGTGCTTCCAGGCCCACATGCCCGTGCGCTCCCCGGCCTCGGAGAGCTTGCCGTCGACCATGCGCACGTTCACCAGCTCGACGTAGCCGTCGTCGGTCTCGGGCTCCTCGTCGATGAGGGTGAAGACGCGCTCGGCGCCGGCCATGCCCATGACCACGGGGTTCACCTGCTGGGAGATCTGGCCGATCTGGCCGGCGAACTGCTTGGTCATGTTGAGGAAGGGCACGGCGATGGCGATGGTGAAGACCGACCCCGAGATGGAGACGCTGGGCACGTCGAGGGCCAGGAGGATGCCGGCCACCACGGCCACCACCACGTAGATGACGTTGCCCATGTTCATGAGGATGGGGGCGAGGATGTTGGCGAACGTGTTGGCCTTGCGGCTCGCGTCGAAGAGGCGCTCGTTGTACTGGTCGAAGTCGGCCTCGCACTCGCGCTGGTGGCAGAAGACCTGCACCACGCGCTCGCCGTTCATGATCTCCTCCACGTGGCCCTCGACGGCGGCGATGGCGCGCTGCTGGGCCAGGAAGAACCGGGCGGAGCGCCCGGCGAGGGCCTTGGAGGACAGGGCCATCAGGGCGGTGCCCGCCACCACGACGATGGTCATCCACAGCGAGTACCACAGCATGATGAAGAAGACCGAGACGAGCACCAGGCAGGTCATGGTGATCTGGGGCAGCGACTGGGAGATCATCTGGCGCAGGGCGTCGATGTCGTTGGTGTAGAACGACATGATGTCGCCGTGGGCGTGGGTGTCGAAGTAGCGGATGGGCAGGGTCTCCATGTGGTCGAACATCTCCTCGCGGAACTTCTCGAGGCTGCCCTGGCAGACGATGGCCATGAGGCGGTTCCAGGTGAAGTTGGCGATGAGGCCCACGAGGTAGATGCCGGCCAGGGAGAGGGTGATCTGGCCGATGGGGCCCGCGGCGGACTCCCAGTCGCCGGTGGGCCAGCAGCGCCCCACCACGGCCAGGGCCTGCTGCATGAAGATGGCCGGGGCCGCGTTGGTGAGCGCGTTGATGAGCAGGCACACGAACACGATGGGCATGAGCACGGGATAGAACCGGAACAGCGACTTGAACACGCGCAGGATGACCGCCGGTTTGACGCCGGGGCGCTTCGCCTGCATGGTCTGCTTAGCCACGCTGGGCCTCCTTTCGGTCGATGTCCTCGATCTTCTCGTCGTGGGACTGCTTGTTCTGCGACATGTACACCTCGCGGTAGATGGGGGAGCGGCGCAGCAGCTCCTCGTGGGTGCCCACGTCGGCGATGGTGCCCCGGTCCATGACCACGATGCGGTCGGCGTCCTTCACCGAGCTGGTGCGCTGGGCGATGATGATCTTGGTGGTCTCGGGGATGAAGCTCTTGAAGCCCTCGCGGATGAGGGCGTCGGTCTTGGTGTCCACGGCGCTCGTGGAGTCGTCGAGGATGAGGACCTTGGGCCGGGCGAGCAGCGCCCGGGCGATGCAGAGGCGCTGCTTCTGGCCGCCGGAGACGTTGGTGCCGCCCTGCTCGATGTAGGTGTCGTAGCCGTCGGGGAAGCGCTCCACGAACTCGTCGGCCTGGGCCAGGCGGCAGGCCTCGATCACCTGGTCCATGGTGGCGTCGGGGTTGCCCCAGCGCAGGTTGTCGGCGATGGTGCCGCTGAACAGCACGTTCTTCTGGAGCACCATGGACACGGCGTGGCGCAGGGTGTCGAGGTCGTAGTCGCGCACGTCGACGCCGCCCACCTTGAGCGTGCCCTCCGTGACGTCGTAGAGGCGCGGGATCAGCTGCACGAGGGTGGACTTGGCAGAGCCCGTGCCGCCGATGATGCCGATGGTCTCGCCGCTCTCGATGTGCAGGTCGATGCCGTGGAGGGCGGGGAGCTCGCTGCTCTCGGAGTAGGAGAAGTCGACGCCGTCGAAGTCGATGGAGCCGTCGGCCACCTCGCGGACGGGGTCGGCCGGGTCGTGGATGGTGGTCTTGGCCTGGAGCACCTCGTCGATGCGGCGGGCGCTCTCCATGGACATGGCGATCATGGCGAAGATCATGGAGAACATCATGAGGCTCATGAGGATCATGAAGCCGTAGGTGAACAGCGACGAGAACTGGCCGACGTTCATCACGGTGCCGCTCGTGGACACGATGGTGTAGGAGGCGAAGTAGATCACGCTCACGAAGATGACGGCCACGGCCAGGTTCATCATCGGGCCGTTGAGGGCGAGCAGCTTCTCGGCGCGGGTGAAGTCGGCCTGGACGTCCTTGGCGGCCACGCCGAACTTCTCCATCTCGAAGTCCTCGCGCACGAAGCTCTTGACCACGCGCATGCCCGAGACGTTCTCCTCCACCGACTCGTTGAGGGCGTCGTACTTGCGGAAGACGCGGCGGAAGATGGGAAGTACGCGGCGGATCACGAGGAACAGGCCGAAGGCCAGCGGGATGGTGACGTAGACGTAGACCCACGCCATGTCGCCCGCCATGACGAAGGCCATGACCAGGGCGAACACGATCATCATGGGGGCACGGATGGCGGTGCGGATGATCATCATGAACGACATCTGCACGTTGGTGACGTCGGTGGTCATGCGGGTGACCAGCGACGGGGTGGAGAAGCGGTCGATGGTGGCGAAGGAGAAGGTCTGGATGTTGTAGAACATGTCCTTGCGCAGGTTCTTGGCAAAGCCCGCGGCGGCCCGCGAGCAGGTGATGCCCGCCGCCGTGCCGAAGGCCAGCGAGGCCACGGCCATGACCAGCAGCACCAGGCCGGCCTGCAGGATGGAGGCCACCTGGGCCCCGTCGTTGATCGCGTCGATGAGGTTGGCGGTCACGAAGGGGATCAGCACCTCGATGACCACCTCGCCCGTGACGAGGATGGGCGTGGCTATGGCCGCCCGCTTGTACTCGCGCAGGCTCTTGGCCAGTCTTCTAATCATCCAGCTCCTTCCAGTCTTTCTGCTTCCAGTGGTCGAGCACCCGGTCGAGCAGCCCCTGCAGCTGCTCCTGCTCGGTGGGGGAGAGGCAGGAGAGGCTCCATGCCCTGAACCGGTCCCGGCGCGCGATCTCGGCCTCGGCCTCGGCGGCGCCAGCCTCGGTGAGCTTCACGATGAGCTTGCGGCTGTCGTCGGCGTCGCGGGTCCTGACCACGTAGCCGCAGGCCTCCATCTTGGCCAGGACCTCCGAGAGGGAGCTGGCCTTGATGCCGAAGCGGTCGCCGAGCTCCCGTTGGGTCCTGACGCCCCCGCTCTCGAAGAGGGCGCAGAGAATCTGGGGCTTCCCCGAGACGCCCCTCCCGTGAAAGTACAGGTAGTGGCCCAGGCACTTGATATCGAGCAGGGTTGAGTCGATGCGGTGCGCCTCGACGCTGTCCATGGGTTTCCAGACACCTCCTCAGGTCTTCACAATGCGGCCTAAGGATACTAGTCCCCTGGGACTGATATTGCAAGGTACCGAATGGTTCGGGACCAAAGTTTGTTCATAGGAGGCCATGGGGCCTGAAAGGGACGGCCGTGACGGGTCGTCGCAGGCCGTGGGCCGTGGGCCGGGGCGGGCCGAAGGTCAGGCCAAGAGGGCCTCGAGGCCGTCGCGGGCCCTGGCGAGCACATCCTCGATCAGCCGGCCCTTCTCGGCGTCGAAACGGAAGCTCGGCGTGGTCACACCGATGCCCCAGGCGACCCTGCCCGCCTCGCGCACCGGCAGGGCGATGCAGACGACACCCTCGCTCGTCTCCCCCCGGTCGAAGGCGAAGCCGCCGGCCCGCACCTCGTCGAGCTCGGCGTGGAGCTGGGCCGGGGAGTCGAGGGTCTCGTCGGTGAGCCGCTCCCAAGGGGCCGGCACCAGGGCGTCGACCTCCCCGTCGTCCATGGCGGAGAGCAGGGCCTTGCCGATGGCCGTGCTGTAGAGCGGCAGGGTGGCCCCCGGGGCGCTCGCCAGGCGCACGGCCTGCGGGGAGTCCACCCGCAGCAGGTAGCGAACCCGGGACCCGTCGCGGCAGCCCACCTGGCAGGTCTCCCCGCAGGCCGCCACCACGCCGCGGGCGCACTCGTCGAGGAGCCGGAACGTCCCGTCGCCGCGCTCGAAGGCCCGTCCGCACATGGCGGTCATGGGCCCCATGCGATAGCGCCCCGTGGCGGCGTCGAGGGAGAGGAAGCGCATGTCGGCCATGGTCTTGAGGATGGGGTAGAGGCTCCCTTTGGGGGCGCCGACGGCCCGGCAGAGCTCCGAGAACGACAGCCCCTCGTCGTGGGCCGCCAGGAGGGAGAGCACCTCGAGCACGCGTGCCGTGGCCCGATGCGGTGCCGTGGCGGTCTCCTCGGCCATGGATCCTCCTGCCCTCAGCTGTCCAACCTATATTCAGTCTATATACAGGTAAACCGCTTTTTTGCCCTGAACTGCCGTTCGCGGAGAAAACACGCCCGCTCATGGCAGAGCCGGCGGAACCGCGTCTGCGGCGTCCCGTCGGCTTCCTAGTATAGCAATCGTAATAGCGAACAAGGTTCGTATATACGAACAACAAGGTACGGCAGCAGCCGCACGAACACCGCCCACCCCTGACCCCACGAAGGAGGTAACCCATGCGCAACGCCGTCCTCATCGACCAGAAGGACAACGTCGTCGTTGCCATAGAGCCCCTCGAAGCCGGCACCGAGGTCTGCTACGTCACCCGCACCGGCGAGACCGGCCGCCTCGACTGCGTCGAGACGGTGCCCCTGTACCACAAGGTCGCCCGAAAGCCCATCCCCAAGGGCGAGAACGTGGTCAAGTACGGCGAGTACATCGGGGTGGCCACCTGCGACATCGCCGCCGGGGAGCACGTCCACACCCACAACTGCGTCTCCACCGACGGACTGCGAGCCGAGGAGGTCGGCAATGAGTAGGGTCTTCGACGGCTACCGCCGCCCCGACGGTCGGGTGGGCATCCGCAACCACGTGCTCGTGCTGCCCACGAGCATCTGCGCCTCCGACACCACCGAGCGCATCGCCCGCAACGTGGAGGGCTGCGTCTCGTTCCACAACCAGAACGGGTGCTCCCAGGTGCCCGCCGACCAGCAGGTCACCATGGACACCATGGCCGGGTTCGCCGCCAACCCCAACGTGAGCACGGTGCTGGCCGTGTCCCTGGGGTGCGAGGGGTGCCAGAACGACCTCGTGGTCGAGGCCATCCGCGAGCGCACCGACAAGCCCGTCGAGACCCTCGTGATCCAGCAGGTGGGCGGTTCCATCCGCGCCGTGGAGGAGGGCACCCGCATCGCCGGCCGGCTGGCGGAGCGGGCCGCCTCCGAGCGACGCGTGCCCTGCGACATCTCGGAGCTGGTCCTGGGCACCAACTGCGGCGGCTCCGACACCACCAGCGGCCTGGGCTCCAACCCCCTCATCGGGGAGGTCTCGGACTGGCTCGTCGCCCAAGGCGGCACCTCGGTGCTCTGCGAGACGAGCGAGTTCTTCGGCGCCGAGCAGATCCTGGCCCGCCGGGCCGCCACGCCGGAGGTGGCCTCCCAGATCCTCGGGATCGTCAAGGACTACGAGGAGTACGTGCACATGTTCGGCGCCGAGATGCGCCAGGGAAACCCCAGCCCCGGCAACATCGAGGGCGGCCTCACCACCCTCGAGGAGAAGTCGCTCGGCTGCATCCACAAGGGCGGCCACAGCCCCATCAACGCGGTCTACCCCTACGCCGGCCAGCTCAAGGCCCACGAGGGCCTCGTGATCATGGACACTCCCGGCAACGACCCGACCTCCATCTCCGGGCTTGTGGCCGGCGGCTGCCAGCTGGTGGTCTTCTCCACCGGCCGGGGCACCCCCACGGGCAACGCCATGGCGCCGGTCTTCCGCCTCACCGCCAACCGTGAGACGGCCCGCGCCATGGCCGACAACACCGACTTCGACGCCTCGGCCACCATCTACGGCCCCGAGACCATGGAGCAGCTGCGCGACGCCATGGTCGACGACCTCGTGGAGGTCTGCAGCGGGCGCCTCACCTGCGCCGAGGCCATCGGCTACACCGAGACGGCCCTGCCCCATCTCTGCAACTACATGTAAACGCCGGGGGACCGGCAAGGATGCCCGGCGGCGCCGGGCAACGAAGGGAGCTTTCGTCATGGACCTGCATCTCGAGGACAAGGTCGTCTTCGTCACCGGCGGCTTCAAGGGGATCGGCAAGGGCATCGTGTTCCAGCTGGCCCGCGAGGGGGCGGTGCCGGTGGTGCTCAACCGCAAGGACGGCGTGGAGGACGAGTTCGTCGCCGAGCTCAAGGAGGTCACCGACCGGTTCGAGGTCTACTTCATCGACCTCAACGACGACGACGCCATCAAGCCCATCGTCGACGAGGTCTACGCCAAGTACGGCCACATCGACGGCGTGGTGAACAACGCCGGCAAGAACGACAACAAGGACGTCGAGACCACCACCTGGCGCGAGTTCGAGGAGTCGATCCACGGCAACCTCACCCACTACTACGAGCTCGTCCACGAGTGCTGCCCCTACCTCAAGGAGTCCAAGGGCGCCATCGTCAACATCTCCTCCAAGACCGCCCTCACCGGTCAGGGCAAGACGAGCGCCTATGCCGCCGCCAAGGGCGCGATCCTCGGCCTCACCCGCGAGTGGGCCGCCGCCTTCGCCAAGGACAACGTGCGCGTGAACGCCATCGTGGTGGCCGAGGCCTGGACCCCCCTCTACGCCAACTGGATCAAGACCTTCGGCGACGAGGAGGCCCAGCAGGCCCGCCTCAGGGTGATCACCGACAAGATCCCCCTGGAGCACCGCATGACCTCGGTGGAGGAGATCGCCGACGCCTGCGTCTTCCTGCTCTCCGACCGCTCCAGCCACACCACCGGCCAGTGGCTCCACGTCGACGGCGGCTACGTCCACCTCGACCGCGCCCTGGACTAGGGGAGGGGACCCATGGCAGAACCCGCCTCCAAGGCCTCTGGTCCCAAGGACGCCGTCGGCGAGCGCCGCGGCTCCAAGGCCGTGGTGGCCATCGCCCTCGTCACCTCGCTCTTCTTCGTCTGGGGCCTCACCATGAACCTGGTGAACGGCCTCAACAGCCCCATGGCCAACTACCTCGAGCTCTCCGCCACCGAGGCGTCGCTGCTTCAGGTGGCCTACTACGGCGCCTACTTCATCATGGCCGTGCCGGCCTCCCTGGTGGCCCGCCGCTACGGCTACAAGGGCGGCGTCGTCCTCGGCCTCGCCCTCTTCGTGGTGGGCTCCTTCATCACGGTCCCCGCCACCAACGCCGCGAGCTTCGCTCTCTTCCTCGTGTCGATGTTCGTGGTGGCGGCCGGCGCCTCGAGCCTCGAGGCCAACTGCAACCCCTACATCACCAAGCTCGGTGACGAGAGGCACGAGGCCATGCGCCTCAACCTCGCCCAGGGCTTCAACGGCGTGGGAAGCATCGTGGGGCCGCTCATCCTGGCCCAGATCCTCGGCGTCACCGTGGCCGCGGGCAACCCCGGCTTCGACGCGGCCAAGGTCGACTTCCTCGCCAACATGCGCACCGTCTACATCGTCATCGGCGTCGTGCTCGCGGTGCTGCTCGCCGTGTTCGTGTTCGTGAAGCTGCCCGTGCCCCCGGGCGACGAGGCCGACGGCTCCGAGGTCCACGACAGGGAGGCCTCCTTCGCCCGGGTCGTGCGCCGGCCCCACGTGGCCCTCGGCGTCGCCGCAGAGTTCCTCTACGTGGGCGTCCAGACCATCGGCATGTCGCTGTTCTCCGGCATCGCCCTCGACCAGTGGCAGGGTATGACCGCCGCCCAGGCCGCCATGCTCCTCTCGGTGCTCTCGCTGCTGTTCACCGTGGGCCGCTTCGTCTCGGTGCCCCTGCTCGCCCGTTTCGATGCCGGCAAGATGCTCGGCGTCTACATGGGGGCCGCGGCCGTGCTGTTCCTCGTGTGCTTCCTGGGCCTCGGCCCGGTGTCGGTGGTGGCCCTCATCCTGGCCTTCCTGTTCATGTCCATCGGTTACCCCACGGTGTTCTCCCTCACCCTGCGGGGGCTCAACGGCGCCGCGGCCAAGACCTGCTCGTCGGCCCTCGTCATGTCCATCGTGGGCGGCGCCCTCGTGCCGCTCCTGGCGGGCGCCCTCATCGACATGACCGGCAGCCAGACCTTCGCCATGATCATCGCCGTGCCCTCCCTGGCCTTCGTGGCCTGGTACGGCTTCAGGGGCTCCCGCATCGGATTGGAGGCGAGCTGAGATGGCCGGCAAGGGACTTCGCGTCATAGACGCCCACTTCCACGTGTGGGACCTCTCCTGTCAGAACCTCCCCTGGCTCGAGGGCACCGACGGCTCCATCACACGCACCTACGACCTGTCTGACCTCGAGGCCGCCTATGCCGGGCTTCCCGGCGTGGACTTCGTCGGCGGCGTCTATGTCGAGGTCGACGGCGACGACCCGGCCCTCGAGGACCGGCTCGTGTGGGACCGCATGGCCGACGACCCCAAGCTCCTCGCCGCGATGCTGCGCACCCGGGTGGAGCCCTGGATGCGCCTGCCGGTCTTCGCGGCGGGTGTCCGCGAGCCCCTCCACATCGACTCGGAGCCTCCCCGTCGCTGTCTCGAGCCGGGGTTCCTCGAGGGGCTACGGGTGCTCGCCGCGGCCGGGCTGCCCTTCGAGTCGTGCAACCGCACGGCCGAGCTCCCCGACGCCCTCAGGGCCTTCTCCCAGGTGCCCGAGGAGACCGTCGTGCTCAACCACCTCGGCAACGTGACCCCCGACACCTTCGACGACGCCTGGCGCGACGTCATGGCCGGCTTTGCCGCCCTGCCGAACCTCTACGTCAAGGTGTCGGGGTTCCCGACGGCCGACGCCGGCTTCTGCCGGGAGCTCCTGGGCTTCGTGCGCGAGACCTTCCGCGCCGACCGCCTGCTCTACGCCTCCAACTGGCCCGTCGTCTCCATGTACGGCGACTTTGCCGAGCACTTCGCCCGCCTGCGCGAGGCCTTCGGCGACGACGGGCGCTTCTTCTGCGACAACGCCTGCGCCTGCTACGGCATCGACCCGGCTGCGCTGGACTAAGGAGTGACCATGCTCAAAGGAATCCCCGCCATCATCGGGCCCGAGCTGCTGCGCGCCTTGGACGAGATGGGCCACGGCGACACCCTCGTCCTCGCCGACGCCAACTTCCCCGCCGAGTCGGTGGGCAAGGACACCCTCGTGGTCCGCTGCGACGGCCACGGCGTGCCCGAGCTGCTCGAGGCCGTCCTGAGGCTCGTGCCCCTCGACCAGTACGTCGAGAAGCCCGTCACCCTCATGGAGAAGGTCCCGGGCGACACGGTGGAGACCCCCGTGTGGGACGTCTACGACAGGATCGTCGCCGCCGCAGACGGGCGCGGTGCCGAGGCGGTGGGCCGCATCGACCGGTTCCCCTTCTACGAGGCCGCCTCCCAGGCCTACGTGGTGGTGGCCACCGGCGAGCGCGCCCAGTACGCCAACGTGATCGTGCAGAAGGGCGTGGTCTACGAGAACGAGGAGCTGGCCTAGGGCCGGCGACCGAACCATGTGCGAGGCGTGCCGGGCCCCGGGGCACGCCCATGAAAGGAGCGATTAGATGTTCGACGGCGTGTTCTGCCCCTCGGTCACCGTGACCGACGACGAGGGCAACCTCGACCTCGACCTCTGGGGCCGCCACATCGACCACCTGGCCGAGGCCGGGATCGACGGCGTCCTCCTGTTCGGGTCCATAGGCGAGTTCTACTCGGTGAGCCTTGAAGACAAGAAGCGGGCCGTGTCCTTTGCCGTGGAGAGAGCGGCCGGGCGCATGAAGGTGTTCGTGGGCGTGGGCGACACCACCTTCTCCAACGTCCTCGAGCTGTCCCGCCATGCCGCGCGCTCCGGCGCCGATGCCGTGCTCGCGGTGTCGCCCTACTACTTCGGGCCGAGCCCGCAGTGCGCCGAGCGCTATTTCGGTGCCATCGCCGAGGCCCAGGACCTGCCGGTGGTCCTCTACAACTTCCCGGCCCGCACCGGCACCGACCTCACCCCCGACCTCGTCGCCTCCCTCGCCGCCCGCCACCCCACCATCTGCGGCATCAAGGACACCGTGGACTGCATCAGCCACACCCGCGAGGTGATCGGCGCGGTCAGGGCCGTGAACCCCGAGTTCTCGGTCCTCTCCGGCTTCGACGAGTACTACCTCGCCAACCGCTCCTCCGGCGGCAACGGCGTGCTCTGCGGCCTCACCAACGCCGTGCCCGAGGTGTTCTCCAAGATGGACAAGGCCTACAAGGCGGGGGACCTCGCCGAGGCGTTCGCGTGCTCCCAGATGATCTCGCGCTACATGGCGGTCTACGGGTGCGCGGACCTGTTCGTGTCGGCCGTGAAGGGGGCCGTGGCCGTGGAGGGGCTGCCCATCTCCACCCGCATCTTCGACCCTGCCGTCCAGCTCGACGACGCCCAGATGGATCGCATCGCCTCCATCCTCGGCGTCAGCCGGTAAAAGCCAGCAGGCGGGCCGAGCCCGCCGAGAGGAAGGAAGTACCGCCCATGGTCAACCGTTTCGTTCTCAACCCCGTCTCCTACCACGGCCCCGGGGCCGTGGCCGAGATCCCCGGCGAGCTGCTGCGCCGCGGGAAGTCCAAGGTCTTCGTGTGCACCGACCCCGGCCTGGTCAAGGCCGGCATCGCCGCCAAGGTGTGCGACGTGCTCGACGGCGCCGGCATCCCCTGGGAGCTCTTCTCCGACGTGAAGCCCAACCCCACCGTCGAGAACGTCCAGGCCGGCGTGGCCGCCTTCGAGGCCTCCGGTGCCGACGCCATCGTGGCCGTGGGCGGCGGCTCCTCCATGGACACCGCCAAGGCCATCGGCGTCATCGCCGAGAACCCCGAGTTCTCCGACGTCGTCTCCCTCGAGGGGGTGGCCCCCACCAAGAACCACGCCACCTTCACCGTCGCCGTGCCCACCACCGCCGGCACCGCCGCCGAGGTGACCATCAACTACGTCATCACCGACGTTGCCAGGAAACGCAAGTTCGTGTGCGTGGACGTCAACGACATCCCCGAGGTCGCCGTGGTCGACCCCGACATGATGGCCGGCATGCCCCCGGCGCTCACCGCCGCCACCGGCATGGACGCCCTCACCCACGCCATCGAGGGCTACCTCACCAAGGGGGCCTGGGAGCTCTCCGACATGTGCCACCTCGAGGCCATCCGCATCATCTCCCGCAACCTGCGCGACGCGGTGGCCGAGGCCGAGAGCGGCGAGCCCGGCAGCGGCCGCACCGCCATGGCCCTGGGGCAGTACATCGCGGGCATGGGGTTCTCCAACGTGGGGCTGGGCATCGTCCACTCCATGGCCCACACCCTCTCGGCCCGCTACGACACGCCCCATGGCGTCGCCTGCGCCATGCTGCTGCCGGTGGGGCTCGAGTACAACGCGCCGGCCTGCGGCGAGCGCTACCGCGCCATCGGCGAGGCCATGGGCGTCGAGGGCTCCGACAGCCTCCCCACCGACGAGGTGAACCGCCTCGTGGTGGCTGCCGTGGCCGAGCTCGGTGCCGACGTGGGTATCCCCACGGTGTGCGAGGGCATCGTCGAGGAGGACCTCCCCGACCTCGCCGCCGACGTCATGGCCGACGCCTGCTTCCCCGGCACGCCGCGCGACGCCGACGCCGAGACCATCATCGGGCTCTACCGCAAGATCATGTAGCCCTTGCTCTCACCCTGCGTCGAAGGCGCGCCGGACCCGTCGTCCGGCGCGCCTTTTCCCTGTGGCGAGAGGCGGGCCGCGGCGGCCTGGGCCACGTGACAGCGGTGCCGTCCTGCCCCTCCGCAACAACCCGTTTCTTGTCGGGCGCCCCTCCGCGCCCCCATCATGGGGTCATCGACCAACGACCTCGGGAGGAACCCATGGCCATGAAAGACGTCGTCGCCACCATCCGCAAGGAGTCCGGCCTCACCCAGGAGGAGATGGCCCGCAGGCTCTACGTGACCCGTCAGGCCGTCTCCCGCTGGGAGACCGGGGAGACGGCCCCGGGCATCGACATGATCAAGCTCATCTGCACGGTGTTCTCCGTGCCGCTGGAGCGCTTCTTCGAGATGCCCATGGAGTACTACTGCCAGTGCTGCTCCATGCCCATCCCCGACCCGTCCCTCCACGGCACCGAGGCGGACGGCAGCCCGAGCGACCACTACTGCAAGTACTGCTACGACGGCGGCGACTTCACGGCCAAGGACGTGTCCATGGACGACTTCATCGAGGCCACGGCCCAGCTCGAGGCCGACGCCATGGGCATCTCCCGGGAGGAGGCCGTCTCCCTCATGGGCACGCTGCTGCCGCACCTCGACCGCTGGCGCGGCGAGGCGGCGCAGGGGTAGCACGGCCCCTGCGCCCGCTCGCGCCCCGTCGGCTTCCCGATAACGCTTTTGGGAAGCCGGGAAGGCCTTGCGGCACCGGGCCGTCCTTCCCAAAAACCCTTCTGGGAAGTTTTTCCTTCCCAGAAGGGTTTCCGGGAACCTCTCCGGGGAAAAGGGCCTTCCCGTTTTGGATTCTGGGAAGGCCCGGCGCGGCAACGGGGCAGGCCCCCTTCTCGGGACGGCTTCTGGGAAAGGGGAGACCCTCTCCACGCACCACACAGACGGCAACGGAAGGGCGGCCCCCGCACCTCGAGGTGCGGGGGCCGCCCTTGATCGACCCGACGATGCCCGCCCGGGTCCCCTCGCCGGAGGGCCCGTCTCGGCGGTACCGGCTCAGCGGTACTGGCTCGGGTGCTTCTCGAAGAAGTCGGTCCTCGGCGGGAGCTCCACGAGCTTGTGGTCGGCCGCGGCCTCTCCCATGGCCCCCACGAGCTCCGTGACGCCCTCGAAGGCGTGGTCCCAGGAGAACAGCAGGTCGGCAGGGACGGCCAGGTGCTCGCGGACCTTCTCGCAGCCGGTGGGGGCGGCGGGGTGCATGAGCAGCGTCAGGGTGCGCAGGCTCCGGAAGGCGTCGGCGAGGGCGGCGGCATAGGCGTCCTCGTCGTCCTTGGCGGCCTTGGACGCGGCGTCCCAGCGGCGGTTGGCCTCGCGGCCGAAGGCGTCGGCCACGGAGAGGGCGCGCGTGAAGTCGAGCCCGTGCATGGCCTCCTCGAACGCCAGGGTGGCCTCGTCGCAGGCGGCCACGGTCTCCTCGCCCGGCGCCACCTCGGGCAGGCGGCCGCCCAGGTGCCGCTGGGCGCCGTAGAAGCAGGAGCGCGCCAGGCGGTTGAAGATGTTGGTGAGGAACGCACTCTCCTTCAGGGCCGGGTCCACCACGCGGGGGTCGTCCTTGACCAGGACCTCCTCGCCGGTCTTCTTGTCCTTGTGGGAGACGCTCGTGTCGAACGGCTTGGGGGCGAACGACACGGCCTTGGCGCCCAGGCCCAGCGACAGCCAGTGGCAGCGCAGCTGCTCGGGCGTGTAGAAGTCGAGCAGCTCGGCGGCCATGGGCGGCTTGACGGCCCCGGAGCTGGAGGCCTTCTTGTTCATGAAAAGGATGTGGTAGTTGGCCACGGGGGTGTCCTGGAACAGGCCCCACCCGAGGGCCTTCCATATGGCCGGCTGGGCCACGCAGTAGAAGTAGATGTTGTCCTGGCCGATGAACTGGAAGACCTGGGCGTCGTCGGCGCACCACCAGTCGCGCCAGTCCGCCCTGGCGTGGGTGTCGGGCACCGCCCCGGGCAGCGTGGCGTTGGCGGCGTGCTCCTCGGGCGTCTCGCCGAGCACGGTCTCGGTGAACGAGATGGGCGCCCAGAGCGACTCGGGCCAGCACCACACCGTGAGGCCGTCCACGCCGTCCATGGCCGGCGCCGGCACGCCCCAGTCGATGTTGCCGGTGATGCGGAACGGCAGCAGGCACTTGCCGGTGCGGAAGCGCAGGCCGGCGCCGTCGAGCACCTCGCGGGCGCGGTCCCGGGCCTCCCAGTCGGCGAACTCCACCGAGAAGGACTGCTGCCTGCCCTGGGGCTCGTGCACCGTGTGGGGCGGGAGCTCCGCGGCCACGGCGTCGAACTCCCCGCGCAGGTCGCACTTGAGGTAGATCGCCGGCGGCACGAGCGACTCGCGCACGGTCTTGACCACGACGTCGCGCACCTGGTCGTCGGTCTCCCAGTCGTCGTCGAGGCCCTCCAGGTAGTCCTGGAACCCCGGCAGGTCGAAGTACCAGTTGGCCACGGGCCGCAGCTCGGGCACGGTGCCCGTGACCTGGCTCACGGGGCGCACGAGGTCGGCCGGCTCGAACTGGTGGCCGAGGTCGCACTCGTCGGCGTAGGCCTTCTCGGACTTGCAGCCCGGCACGGGGCAGAAGCCCTGCACCTGGCGGCCGTTGAGGAACTGCCCGGCCTCGACGTCGTAGAACTGCAGCGTCTCGCGGAGCTTGAGGGTGCCGGCCTCGTGGAGGCGGCGGATGACGGCGTCGCTCATGGCGGCGTGGACGTCCTTGGCCGGGGCCAGGCCCGACCCGCCGTAGAAGTCGAGGGCCACCTCGTAGCTGGCGAGCGCGGCCTTCTGGGCCTCGTGGTTGGCGGCGACGTAGTCGGTGATGGTCCCCTCGTAGCCGTTCTCCGCCTTCTTGCGGAAGCCCTCCATGATGGGGGAGCCGTAGCAGTCGGTGCCCGAGACGAACAGCACGTTCTCGGCGCCGATGCGGTCGCGCAGGAAGCGGGCGAAGAAGTCCGCGGGGACGAAGACGCCCCCGATGTGGCCGAAGTGCAGGCCCTTGTTGCCGTAGGGCATGCCGGCCGTCACCACGGCGCGGGCAGGGAATGAGGGGCGGTTGGCAGTGGGCATGGCATACCTCGCGGTGGTCGCGTATCGTGTGGTCAACCCGTCCATTATGGCCCATCGGGAGGTGCCGTGCGCGACCTGGGGATGACGACGGTCGAGTCCTTCGACCTCACGGCAGACGACGCCTGGCTGGCCTCCGTGGCCCGCGGCTCCCTCGTCGTGGTCGCCGCAGGCCTGGTCCTCGACGTGCTCCTCGCCGTCGCCACGCCCGTGGAGGCGGTGGGCGTCCCCTGGCTCGCCGCGGTGGCGTTGGTCTCGGCCGTGGCGCTGCCGGTGCACGAGCTCGTCCACGGGGCGGCGTTCAAGCTGCTGGGCGGCCGCGGCCTCAGGCTGCGGTTCGGCTACATGCCGCCGGGCATGCTCTACACCTGCGCCGACGGCGCCGTGCTGCCGCGCCGCTCGTTCGTGGCCGTGCTGCTCGCCCCGGCCGTGCTCCTCTCGGCCGCGTTCCTGGCGGGCGGCGCGCTGCTCGACGTCCCGCTGGCCGGCGTCACCTGCCTCTGGCTGCACCTCTCGGGCTGCACGGGCGACCTCGTCATGGCCCGGCGCGTCTCTGCGGCGGAGGCCCCCTACGTGCGCGACACCGCCCGGGGCTACGACCTCGTGGCGCCCGGCCCCGCACCCGTGGGGGAGGGGGAGCGGTGAGCGCGCCGGTGCCGGTCGCCGTCCACGCCTGCTGCGGCCCGTGCTCCCTGGAGCCCGTGCGGCTGCTCCGCGAGGAGGGCATGGAGCCCACGGTCTTCTGGACCAACCCCAACATCCAGCCCGTGGCCGAGCACGACCGGCGCCTGGCCACCCTCCTGGAATGGGCCGAGGGGGAGGGGATCGAGGTCGTGACCTGCGGGGACGACCGCACCCTCTGGGAGCGCGCCGTGGCGCCCAAGGGATTCGACCGGGGGGCCCGCTGCCGCGCCTGCTACGCCCTGCGCCTGGCCGAGACGTGCCGCGCCGCCCGGGAGCGGGGCTTCTCGCTGGTGACCACCACCCTGGCCGTGTCGCCCCACCAGCTCCACGACACCTGCGACGAGGTGCTCGTGGCCTGCGCCCGCGCCCACGGCCTGGAGCCCGTGGTGCGCGACTTCCGGCCGGCCTACCCCGAGGCCACGCGGCGGTCGCGCGAGCTGGGCATGTACCGGCAGAACTACTGCGGCTGCCGCTTCTCGGCCGTGGAGGCCGCGCTCGAGCGCGCCGAGGCCCGCGAGGAGCGCCGGCGCCGCCGCGAGGGGGCCCGGGCCAGGACGTGACGGCGCCCCGGGAGGCTTCCGGCGCGCATCGGTGGTATAACCCTCATGTTTTGCCGCGCGTCCCAGGGAGCCAAGCCATGAAGACCGACGATTTCGACTACGACCTGCCCGAGGCCCTCATCGCCCAGGCCCCCGCGGAGCCCCGCGACAGCTGCCGCCTCCTCGTGCTGGACCGCGAGGACGGCTCGGTGGAGCACCGCACCTTCACCGACATCGTCGACTACCTGGAGCCGGGCGACCTGCTCGTTGCCAACAAGACCCGTGTGCTGCCGGCCCGCCTCGTGGGGCGCAAGCCCACCGGCGCCGTCTCCGAGACGCTGCTGCTCCGCCGCCGCGAGGATGTGGACCCCCTGGGCGGCGTCTGGGAGTGCCTGGTGAACCCGGGCAAGCGCCTCAAGCCCGGCGCCGTCATCGAGTACCGCGCCGGCGGCCTCCACGCCCCCGAGGGTGCCGAGGTCGTGCTCACCGGCGAGGTCCTGGACTTCGTGGAGGGCTCCAAGGGCGGCCGGCTCGTGCGCTTCTCGCCCGCCGGCGGCCGCACCCTCGACGAGGCCATGCACGCCGTGGGCCACGTGCCGCTGCCCCCCTACATCACCTCCTACGAGGGCGACCCCGAGAAGTACCAGACCGTCTACGCCATGGACGAGGAGCACTCCGCCGCCGCACCCACGGCCGGCCTGCACTTCACGCCGGCCCTGATCGACCGCCTCGCAGCCCGGGGCGTGGGGATGTGCTTCGTGGAGCTCGAGGTGGGGATCGACACGTTCCGCCTCGTGGAGGAGGACGACCCCGCCGACCACGTCATGCACACCGAGCGCTACCACGTGCCGGCCGAGGTCGTGGAGAGGGTGAAGGCCGCCAAGGCCGCCGGGCACCGCGTGGTGGCCGTGGGCACGACGTCCGTGCGCTCCCTCGAGAGCGCCTTCGACCCCGAGGCGCCGGCCGACAGCCCCGCCGTCGTCGCGCGCCGCTTCGAGGACGCGCCCGACTCCGCCGCCGTGTGCGGCAGGGGGGACCTCGTGGAGCGACGCGACGCCACCACGGACCTCTTCCTCATGCCCGGCTCCACCTTCCACGTGGTGGACGCCATGGTCACCAACTTCCACGTGCCCCGCTCCACGCTGATGATGCTGGTCTCGGCCTTTGCCACGCGCGACCAGATCATGGCCGCCTACGGCGAGGCCGTGGACGAGGGCTACCGCATGCTGTCGTTCGGCGACGCCATGCTCATCAGGTAGGCTGCGGGGCCTTCGCCTCCTGGGTCCGGCGCTTTGCACCACGGGGGCTCCGGCTCGGCCCGCGGCCCGTATCTGGCGATACAGGCCGCGGGCCGAGAGGTCGCCCCCTTTGATGCAAAGCGCAGGACCGCCTGTGACCCCGCTGCAGGGAGGGCCTAGGGGTGCTCTTCGGGGGCCGGGGCTCGGCGAGTACCGCTCGGCTCCGTGACAGTGGTGCCTGGCCCATCTGTCACTTCGCCTATTTCATCATTGAAGTATCACCGCCATGCCGGAAGGGCCTTTGGCATGGTTTTGGGGCGGCAGGCATCAGAAAACCCATGCCGGAGGGGCCTTCGGCATGGGTCTGGGCGCCTCTCGGACGGGAGAACCCATGCCGGAGAGGCCTTTGGCATGGTTCGGCACCCGCGCTGCCCGCGTGGCCACCCCAGCGCGGCGCCGCCGGGGGAGGCCCTAGGCGGAGAACGCCATGAACAGCACCGCCAGCACGATGACGGCGGCCACCACCACGAGGATGAAGGCCACGCGGCTGCGCAGGGTGCGCTGGCGCAGGTCGCGCTCGGTGTCGGCCAGCGTCTGCACATGGATCTCCTGGCGCTCGGCGGCGGCGCTGTTGTCGGCCACGCGGTCGGCCAGGGCGCCCGTCTCCTCGGGGTGGGCCACGATGTCGGCGGCCTCGTCGAGGGTCGCCTGGGCCTGGGACTCGGCCTCCTGCTGCGCGGCGAGGTCCTGCTTGAGGGTGCGCACCTGCTTCTGGGCCTCGATGAGCAGGTCCTCGGCGTCGGCCTCCGCCGCCTTGGCGCGCTCCTGCTCGCGGTCGAGGTCCCGGGCCCGCTTCTTGGCCTCCTTCTTGGCGGAGTCGGCCTCTCTCTCGGCCCCCTCCAGGACCTTGCGGGCGTCGGCGAGGTGCGCCTCGGCGGCCTCGATGGCGGGCGCCGCCTCGCCCGGGGCGGCCTTGGCGTCGTCCTGGGCGCGGGAGAGGCGCGCCATCTCGGCGGTGGCCTCGGCCTTCATCGAGGAGAGCTGCTTCGGGTCGGCGTCGGGGTCGCGCTGCATGGAGGAGATCTCGGACTGCAGGCGCGTGAGGCGCTGGCGGGCGTTGTCGGCGGCCTTGTTGGCGGTGGCCACGCGGGAGTCGCGCCTCTTCGTGAGGTCGCGCACGGCACCATCGGCCGTCTTGGCGGCCTTCTTGGCCTCGGAGAGGGTGCGGGCGGCGTCGTCGGCCGTGGACTTAGAGCTGTCCGCAAGGTTCTTGTAGGGACGGAGGTCGCGCTCGTTCCTCGCCTTGAGCTCCTCGAGGTCGCCCTCCCGGGCCCCCACCTCCGCCTCGGCGGCGGCGATCCTGTCCGAGAGGTCCCGCTGCGCCCGACGGGCCGCCTCGAGGGCGGCGGTCTGCCTGGCGACGAGCTCGTCGTAGGTCTCCTCCACCTCGCGGCGGTGGGCGAGCGTGCGGCTGTCCTCCTCGATGGTGGCCTTGAGCTCGGCCAGGCGGTCGGCGGCCTCCCCGTGGGCGCGCTTGGCCTGGCTCACGGCGCGCATGGCGCTCCAGCCGCTCACGGTCTCCTGGCCCAGCGCCCCCGCGGCCTTGCGGGCGCTGTCGGCCACGGTACCTGCGGCCTTGCGGGCGCGGTCCACGACGTCGGGGGCTGCGCCCGCCTCGGGGCCGTCGTCGGGGGCGCTGCCATCAGCCGCGCCATCCGCCGCTGTGTCATCAGCCGCAGGGGCGTCGTCCCCGGCGGCCGTCCCGCCGTCGCCGGCCGGCCCGTCCACGGCGTGCCCGCCCGTCCCCGGGGCGTCCTCCGCCGCCGCGGCCGCGTCCGCCCGGTCCTCCGTCACGTCCGTGCCCCGCAGGTCGTCCTGCGCCTGCCCGTTCTGCCCGGCATTGTCCGCCATGGGACCTCCCAAAGCCGTTCCATCCGTATGTGAACCACTGTACCCGCCCCGGCGCCGCGTTGCCGCCGGGCCTGCCTCCCCGCCCCCGCCGCACCGGCCGCCGCTGCTAGACTGGCCCCACCGCGAACACTCTGGAGGACCCGTGAGCCAGCAGCCTTTCCCCTTCACCTTCGACGTCGTCGCCGAGGACCCCGCCACCCACGCGCGGGCCGGCGTGCTCCACACGCCCCACGGCGACGTCCCCACCCCCATCTTCATGCCCGTGGGCACCAAGGCCACCGTCAAGGGCCTCATGCCCTCCATGGTGCGGGACCTCGGCGCCAAGATCATCCTCGCCAACACGTACCACCTGGCCATGCGCCCCGGCGCCGAGCTCGTCGCCCAGATGGGCGGCCTGCACGCCTGGGAGCGCTGGGACGGCCCCATCCTCACCGACTCCGGCGGGTTCCAGGTCTTCTCCCACGGCGACCACGTGCGCCTGTCCGACGACGGCGTGACCTTCCGCGCCGTGGACTACGACGGCTCCTACGTCACCTGGACGCCCGAGGAGAACATGCGCATCGCCGAGCTCCTCGGCTCCGACATCTGCATGCAGCTGGACGTCTGCCCCGGCTACCCCTGCGAGCGCTCCTACCTCGAGCGGGCCGTGGACCTCTCGAGCGCCTGGGCCGAGCGCTGCTGGAGGGCCCACACCCGGCCCGACCAGGCGCTCTTCGGCATCGTCCAGGGCGGCATGGACCTCGACCTGCGCCTCAAGAGCCTCCGGCGCCTCGAGGACATCGGCGATTTCCCGGGCTACGGCATCGGCGGCTACTCGGTGGGGGAGAGCCACGACGTCATGTTCGAGACCCTGGCGCCCCTCGCCGGCGAGTACATGCCGCGCGACAAGCCCCGCTACCTCATGGGCGTGGGCAACCCCACCACCCTCGTGGAGGGCGTGGGCGTGGGCGTGGACATGTTCGACTGCGTGCTGCCCACCCGCACGGCGCGCACGGGCACGGCCTTCTCCGACGAGGGGCGCCTCAACCTCAAGAACGCCTGCCACCGCGCCGACCCCCGTCCCATCGGCGAGCATTGCGGCTGCCCCGCCTGCGCGGGCGGCTTCTCGCGCAGCTACATCCACCACCTGGTGAAGCAGAGGGAGATGCTCGGCGGCATCCTGCTGTCGCTCCACAACACGTGGTACCTCCTCGACCTCATGGCCCGTGCGCGCCAGGCCATCCTCGACGGCCGCTACGGAGCCTTCATGGCCGAGTACCGCGACCGCCTCGACGGCCGCCGCGACTTCTAGGCCCCGCACCCCGCGCGGCCGCCGCGCTTCCGACCCGGCGGGGCGGCTTCCACGGCGGGGCGCCGTCGTCGTGGCATACTCAAAGACCACGAGAGGCGGGCCGCGGCCCGGGGAGGGCGGTGTGCCATGGCAGGGCTTGACCGGAGCGACCGGTGGCGCGTCCTCGAGGCCGACCCCGCCGTCGAGCAGGCCATACGCCAGGCCTTCGGCGTCCCGGCCCTCGTCGCCCGCGTGCTGGCCGCCCGCGGCCTCACCGACCTCGACGCCGTGGGGCGCCTCCTCACGCCGTCCCTCGGGCGCGACTGGCTCGACCCGCTCGACCTGCCGGGCATGGCGCAGGCGGCGGACCGCGTGGAGCGGGCCGTGCGCGACGGGGAGACCGTCGCGGTCTTCGGCGACTTCGACGTCGACGGCATGAGCTCCGCCGCCCTGCTCACCCTGGCCCTGCGCGACCTCGGCGCGACGGTCCACGCGTTCATCCCCCGGCGCTTCGGGGAGGGCTACGGCCTCTCCGCCGCCGCCCTCGAGCGCGTGGCGGCCGCCTGCTCGCCCGACCTCGTCGTCACCGTGGACAACGGCATCGCGAGCGCCGACGAGGTGGCGGCCGCCGTCGCCCGCGGCATCGACGTCGTGGTGACCGACCACCACGAGCCCGGCTCCTCCGTGCCCCGGGGCGTGCCGGTCACCGACCCCAAGCTCGACCCAGAGAGCCCGTCGCGCGACCTCGCCGGCGCCGGCGTGGCGCTCAAGCTCGTCTGTGAGCTGGGCCGCCGCCTGGGCCGGCCCGACCTCTGGCGCGGCTACACCGACCTCGCCAGCCTGGGCACCGTGAGCGACATGATGGAGCTCGTGGGCGAGAACCGCGCCCTCGTGGCCGACGGCGTCGCGTCCATGCGGCGCACCTCCCGGCCGGGCCTCGTGGCGCTCGCCGCCTCCAGCCGCGCCGACCTCTCCTCCATCGAGGCCGACGACCTGCCGTTCTCGCTCGTCCCACGCCTCAACGCCGCCGGGCGCATGGGCGACGTCGACGTGGCGTTCGACCTGCTCGTCTCCCAGGACCCCGTGGAGGCCGCCACGCTGGCGGGCCGCCTGGAGGCCATCAACGACGAGCGTCGGGCCACGGAGGCGTCCATGGCCGCCTCGGTGACGGCCCGGGCGGCCGAGGAGTACGACGGCGGGCCCTGCCTCGTGCTGGGAGGCGAGGGGTGGCACGAGGGCGTCAAGGGCATCGTGGCCAGCCGCATGGTCAACCGCTACCACGTGCCCTGCCTGCTGTTCTCCGTGGCCGACGGCGAGGCGCGCGGGTCGGGCAGGTCCGTGGGGTCCGTGGACCTCTTCCACGCCGTGGAGGGCTGCTCGGACCTCCTCACGCGGTTCGGCGGCCATGCAGGCGCCGTGGGCGTCACCCTGCCGGCCGACCGCCTGCCGGAGTTTCGCGACCGCCTCTCGGGGGAGCTCTCCGCCCTGCCCCCGGAGCAGTTCGCCTCGGTGGGGGAGGTGGCCTGTGTCGTCACCCTCGACGAGCTCACGATGCCCGTGGTCCAGGGCCTCGACCTCCTGCGCCCCTTCGGCCAGGGCAACAAGAAACCGCTCCTCGCCGTGCGCGGCGTCACCATGTGCTCCGCCGCGGCCGTGGGCGCCACGGGGGAGCACGTGCGCTTCTTCGCCAGCGACGGCGCCAGCTCCGTGGCGGCCATCATGTTCCGCGCCCCGGACGTGGAGCGGGCGCTCTCCTGGGAGGGCGCCGTGGACCTCGTGTTCGAGGCCGTGGTGGAGACCTGGCAGGGCCGCTCCAAGGTCAAGCTCATGGTGCGCGACATCCTCTACCGCGACGGCGCCCCCGGCGACGGCGGGGACGGGGGCGAGGGCCCCGCGTGCCCCGACGACGCGCCGGCCCCCGGTGCGGCCGCGGACGGCGGCAACGCCGCAGAGGACGGCCCCGACCCCGCGTCCGAGCGCGCCCGCCTGGCGGCCCTCGACGCCCCCGGGCTCACCGACGCCCTGCGCCGCTCCCTCATCGGCGACCGCGACCTGCTGCCCGCCCAGGCCACCGCCCTGGACATGCTGGCCGAGGGCCAGTCGGTCCTCGAGGTCATGGCCACCGGTCGCGGCAAGTCCCTCGTCTTCCACCTCCACGCGGCGCGCCTGGCCGTGGCCGGCGGACGGGCCTCCGTGCTCGTCTTCCCGCTCCGTGCCCTGGTCAACGACCAGGCCTTCCACCTCGAGCACACGTTCGCGGGGCTCGGCATCGGGGTGCGCGTCCTCACGGGCGAGACCCCCGCCCACGAGCGCGACGCCGCCTTCGCCGGCCTCGCCGACGGCTCGGTGGACGTGGTGCTCACCACGCCCGAGTTCCTCTCCATCCACCGAAGACGCTTCGCCGCCTCGGGCCGCGTGGGCCTCGTCGTGGTGGACGAGGCCCACCACGCCGCCATGGGTCACGGCGGCGACCGCGCCGCCTACCAGGACATGCCCGAGGTCCTGTCCCTCCTCGGGTCGCCCCAGGTGCTCGCCGCCACCGCCACGGCGTCGGACTCCGTGGCCCAGGAGGTCTGCCGGCTGCTCTCCGTGGACCGTGTGGTCGTGGACCGCACCGTGCGGTCCAACCTCTCCGTGGTGGACCACCGCGGCCTCCGCGACCGGGGCGCCTACGCCGCCTCCGTGGCGTCGTCGGGGGAGCGGTGCATCGTCTACGTCAACACCCGCGACGCCGCCTGCGCCGTCGCCCGCGAGTTGCGGCACCGGCTGCCCGACCTCGCCCACCGCGTGGCCTTCTACCACGGCGGCCTGGACCGCGGCCGCCGCGTGGCCGTGGAGCGGGCCTTCCGGTCCGGCCGGGTGAGCTGCGTGGTGGCCACCTCCGCCTTCGGCGAGGGGGTCGACCTCCCCGACGTCCGCCATGTCGTGCTCTGGTCGCTGCCCTTCGACACCGTGCAGTTCAACCAGATGAGCGGCCGCGCCGGCAGAGACGGGCGCCCGGCCTGGGTCCACGCGCTCTTTGGCCCCGCGGACGCCCCCACCAACGACGCCGTGCTCTCCTCGGCCGCGCCGGCCCGCGAGGCCCTCGTGGCCCTCTACCGGGCCCTGCGCACCCTGGGCGCCCCGAGCGGCGGCACCGTGGCCGAGTCCGACGGCCAGGTGCTCGACCTCGCCCGCACGCTCCCCGGCGGCGCCGGGCTCACCGAGGCCGCGGTCTCCTCGGGCATCGGCGTCTTCAGCGAGCTCGGCTTCTGCTCCCAGGAGGGCTTCGGGGACGGCCGGCGCCTCTCCATGGCCCAGAGCCCGGGCCACATGGAGCTCACCTCGTCGGTGCGCTACCGCGAGGGGCAGCGGAGCCGGGAGGGGTTCCGCACGTTCTCCGAGTGGGTCCTGCACGCCCCGGCCGAGGCCCTGGCCGAGCACATCGACCGCCCCATCGCCCCCACCTTCGGGGTTCTGTGCGATAGTTGAACCCAACCGTAAAAAACGAGGGGAGGGGCAGGTCATGGATAGCACGGAGGTCCAGGGCGTCCACGCCACCCCGAGAGTGGGCGCAGACAACTACGGCCAGCTGAGAAAGACGTGCGAGCTGTACATGACGCCGGCCCAGATGGCCAAGGTCGAGGAGGCCTACCTCTTCGCGGCCGACTTCCACTCCGAGCAGAAGCGCCGGAGCGGCGAGCCCTACATCAACCACCCCGTCGAGGTGGCCCTGATCCTGGCCCACGACCTGCGCATGGACGACGACGTCGTGTGCGCGGCCCTCCTCCACGACACCGTGGAGGACACGCCGGCCACCAAGGACCAGCTGCAGGACCTGTTCGGCCAGACCGTGGCCGACCTCGTGGACGGCGTGACCAAGCTCACCAACATCGACGTGGGCTCCACCGACGAGAAGCAGGCCCTCAACCTGCGCAAGATGTTCCTCGCCATGTCCAAGGACATCCGCGTGGTCATCATCAAGCTGGCCGACCGCCTCCACAACATGCGGACCCTCGCCGCCCTCAAGCCCGACCGCCGCCAGTTCAAGGCCCGCGAGACCATGGACGTCTACGCGCCCCTGGCCGACCGCCTGGGTATCAGCTCCGTCAAGTGGGAGCTAGAGGACCTCTCCTTCTTCTACCTCGAGCCCGAGGAGTACCAGCGCATCGCCCGCATGGTCCAGGAGTCGCGCGAGCAGCGCCTCGTGGCCACCGACGAGGCCATCAAGGTGCTGGACGACGAGCTCAAGGGCGCGGGCCTCTCCGGCTACCAGATCACGGGCCGCGCCAAGCACCTCTGGTCCATCTACCAGAAGATGCAGCGCAAGAACAAGGACTTCTCGGACATCTACGACCTCATCGCCCTCCGGGTGATCACCGAGACCGTGGGGGACTGCTACTCGGTCCTGGGCTCGGTCCACTCGCTCTGGCACCCCCTGCCCGGGCGCTTCAAGGACTACATCGCCACGCCCAAACCAAACCTGTACCGCTCGCTCCACACCACGGTCATCGGTCCCGACGCCCGGCCCATCGAGATCCAGATTCGCACCAAGGAGATGCACGAGCAGGCCGAGTACGGCATCGCGGCCCACTGGCTCTACAAGAGCTCGGGCAACTCAAGCGGCGCCATGAGCTCCAGCGACCAGTCCATCGACCTCACCATCTCCCACATCCGCCGCAGCCTGGACTGGGCCGTGGAGGGCGAGATCGACGACCCGAGCCGCTACCTCCAGGACCTCCGGGTGGACCTCTTCGACGACGAGATCTTCATCTTCACCCCCAAGGGCGAGGTCATGAGCCTCAGGCGCGACTCCACACCCCTGGACTTCGCCTATGCCGTGCATACCGAGGTGGGCAACCACTGCGTGGGCGCCCGTGTCAACGGCGCCGTGGTGCCGCTCACCTACCACCTGCAGACCGGCGACCGTGTGGAGATCCTCACCAACAACAACTCCAAGCCGTCGGCCGACTGGGTCAACATCGTGCGCACCCCCTCGGCGAGGGCAAAGATCCGCAAGTACTTCACCTCGGTGAACAAGGGCACCGACGCCGAGTCGGGCCGCTCCATGCTGGCCGTCGAGCTGCGCAAGAAGGGCTACGGCATCTCCACGAGGCGCTCCGTGCGCGCCATCGCCAAGGTGTGCGAGACGCTCAAGTTCACGACGCCCGACGACCTCTTCGCCGCCATCGGGTCCAACAAGCTCTCGCCCAAGTCGGTGGCCAACAAGGTGGAGAACGTGCTCGAGGAGGGATCGCCGGCCCAGCTCGCCGCCGCCAAGAAGGCCGCAGAGGAGGCCGAGGAGTTCAAGAGGGTCTTCTCCGAGGACCGCCCCATGCTGCCCACCCACGGCGCCAACCGGGCGCGCCGCCAGCAGGAGCGCAAGCGTTCCAACTGCGGCGTCGTGGTGAAGAACGACCCCGACCTCCTCGTGCACCTGGCCCACTGCTGCAACCCCGTGGCCGGCGACGACATCGTGGGCTTCATCACCCGCGGCCGCGGCGTCTCCGTGCACCGCACGAGCTGCCCCAACGTCAAGGGCCTCATGGCGCACCCCGAGCGCATGATCGACGTCGCCTGGGACACCAGCGGGGCCACGCAGTTCCAGGTCGAGATCGTCGTGGAGGCCACGGACAGGATCGGCCTTCTCAAGGACGTGACGATTGCCCTGGCCGACGCCGGGGGAAACATCCTCTCGGCGGCCACCCAGGTGACCTCGTCGGGCCTCGCGCGCCTGCGCTTCCTCGTGCTCATCTCCGACGCGAGCCTGCTCGACCCCCTCCTGGCCGCCGTCAGCCGGGTGCCCAGCGTCTACGACGCGCGGCGCATCATGCCCGGCGAGGGTGCCAACCAGATGAAGAGGAGGGCCTGACATGGCCGAACCCATGGACGAGCGAGAGATCGAGGACCCCGAGGACTCCCATGTGGAGATCCGCGCCTTCACCGTGGGTCCCATAGAGACCAACTGCTACGCGCTGGTGAGCGACGGCCACGCCATGGTGGTGGACCCGGGCTTCTGCGGCGCCGGGATCGCCGGGCAGCTGTCCGACGTCACCGTGGACCTCGTGGTGGCCACCCACGGCCACGGCGACCATGTGGGCGGCGTGGCCGCGCTCCTCGAGGCCTTGGGCGGCGACGTGCCCTTTGCCATCGGCGCGGGCGACGCCGAGCGCGCCATGCACGCCGGCGGCGTGGGGAGCCTGGGTATCGCCTACGATGACGATGCCCCCGAGCCCTCCCGCCTGCTCCGCGAGGGCGACACCGTGACCGTGGGCAGCGTGACCATGGCCGTCATCGAGACCCCGGGCCACACCGAGGGCGGTGTCATCCTCCTGGGCGACGGCATCGCGTTCACCGGCGACACCGTCTTCAAGGGCACCGTGGGCCGCACCGACCTCGTGGGCGGCGACCCCGAGGTGATGGGGGAGACCCTGGAGCGCCTCAAGGGCCTCATCCCGCCCGAGACCGTGCTGCTCCCCGGCCACGGCGAGGCCACGACCATGGCCGACGAGCTCCGGGACAACCCCTACCTCAACGGCCGGGCCAGCCGGTAGGGGCGAGATGGGCGAGGCCGTGGGCCTGCGGCGCCTCTGCTAGAATGGCTGGGCCCGCCCGAGTGGTGGAATGGCAGACACGGGGGTCTCAAAAACCCCTGGGGGCAACCCCGTGTGAGTTCGAGTCTCACCTCGGGCACCATGAGAACACGCAGCTCCCGGCACCTGTTTTGGCGCCGGGAGCTTTCTTTTCTTGTATGCATTTCCGGGCGCTCAAGGGAATGCAGTGGAACGGCCGGGTTTTCGACATCGGCGGCTGTCCCAATGGTCGGACACTTTTGTCCCACCACCCGGACACTTTTGTCCCATTTTTCCGACGGTTGGTTCCCCCCCCGCCGTCCAGGCGGGGCCGTGCGCGCCATGGCCACCCTGTAGGGGCGCCCTGTAACGGGGTCTTGCGGCAAGTGCCCCGTACGGGGCGGCAGGTCGCGCATCGAGGCTGCCTCGGGCGCCAAAATCCACCCTCCAAGACCACTTTGCGGCAGAATCCTCTTAAAGGGCGCACGGCAACGCGGGCTTGCGCCAAAGGGTCCTTACAGGGGGCCCCTAGAGGGCGGCCCTGTCGCGCACGGCCGAGATAAGGGGCGGCGCCCGATGCCGTGCGGGGCCATGGGTCGGCGACATCTCGCCCCGGGGCCCAGCACCCTCGCATCCCGGCCCGGGGCCCGGCCTCCCGCCCCCCAGACCCTGCGCCTTCCACCTTGCAACCCCGCTACCTGCGGTTCGCTACCCCCGGGCGCCTCCCGGTCGCTTAAGAAAGCATCCAGCGGTTGGTAGAATCGTGGGTCCCGCAACCCCATCGTGGGTGCCGTCGCGTTTCCCGCCGCCCGAAAGGACACCCATGAGCTTCCGAGAGAACGTCCAGCACCTCCGCGCCGCGCACCGCATGACCCAGGAGCAGCTCGCCATGCTCCTCGGCGTCTCCCGCCAGTCGGTCACCAAGTGGGAGTCGGGCAAGTCCAACCCCGAGATGGACAAGCTCCTCAAGATCTGCGAGATCTTCGGCTGCACGCTGGACGACCTCGTCTGCGGCGACCTCACCTCCCGCCCCGCGGAGCCCACGGTTGCCATGCCCGACGCCGCCCCCGCCGACGTCTGCGGCTACGACGAGGAGCGCCGCTCCTTTGCCCGGTCCGTCTCCGCGGCCGTGGCCTGCTTCATCCTCGGACCGGCCTGCTCGGCGCTCCTCGAGGCCCTCGGCCGCCTCGCCGACATCGACCACCGTCTCGTCGACGTCCTCGGCGTCCTGCCGGTGCTCGGCCTCGTGGCCGCGGGTATCGCCCTCGTGGTGCCGGCGGGCATCCGGCATTCGGCCTTCGTGCGCAGCCACCCCTTCGTGGAGGACTTCTACACCGAGGAGGACCGCACCGCCTGCCGCACCCTCCTCACCCGCCGCCTCGTGGCCGGCATCGCCCTCATCCTGCTGGGCGTGGCGGTGTGCGTCGTCGTGGACCAGTACCTCTGCCTCGAGGACCTCGCCGGCGGCCTCATGCTCTGCCTCGTGGCCGTGGGCGTCCGCTCCATCGTCCTGGGCGGGATGCTCTGGGGCGGCATGGACGTGGAGACCTACAACAGCGCCAACGCCGGCGCCGAGGCGGAGGGCGCCCTCGGCCCCCGCAGCCGCCGCGACCGCGTCACGGGCGGCCTTTGCGGCGCGGTCATGCTCGTGGCCACCCTCGTCGGCCTCGTCATGCTGTTCGTGCCGGGCTACCAGACGCCGCTCTTCTGGCTGGCGTGGCCCATCGGCGGCATCACCTGCGGCGTGGTGAGCTGCCTGACCTCGGCCTTCATGGCCGACGAGTGAGCCTCCCGCACCGGTCGCGCAAAGACGGGCGCCCCGCCACCGACCCTCGTGCCGGTGGCGGGGCGCCCCTGTCGGCCGCGCTGCCGCCGTCCCCTAGTCCTCCACGATGACGAGCTCGGGGCTCTCACGGGTGAGCGTGCCACGGGCCGTGACGGTGCCGCCGAGGAACCGCCCCACGAGCTCCCCGAGCTCGTCGATGGCGGCCGCGAGGTCGTCGGAGCGCCCCGGGTCCACGGACTCTATGACGAGGAACGCGTCGCGGGAGTCGTCGGAGAGCGCGGTGCGCTGCCCGTCGCGCCAGTTGAGGCAGCGGCAGACGGCGCCCTCGTCGTCGCGGTAGCAGACCTCGCCGGGGAGCGTCGGGCCGTCCTTCTCCTCGCCGAGGCCCCGGAACGCGTCGCCGCCCTCGGTGACGCCCAGGCGCAGGTCGCCCACGAAGGCGTTCACGTCCTCGCCGCCCACGGGGAAGGCGTGGCGCAGGCTCACGATGTTGTAGAGGTCCACGGACGGCGTGATGGGGCCCACGGGGTTGTCCTTGAGGACGCGCTTGAGGAGGTTCTCGATGGAGCAGCGCGCGCCGCGCTTGGTCTTGAAGCTGCGGTAGGCCTCGCGCCACACCTTGACGGGCGCGTTCTCGGCCAGGGTGGGGGAGTCCAGGTGCCTGGCGGCGTCGCGGTTGGCCTGCTCGAGCAGGCCCGCGATGGCAGTGCGGTCCTCGGCCCCCACCTCGTCGGCGGTCCTCATGCCGCGCACCACCAGGCAGGCGACGGACGCATCGGGAAAGAGGTCCCAGAACGAGTCCTCCACGACGAACCTTTGCATGACGGGCTCCCTTCCCGGCCGCATGGGGCCGAGTTCGATGGCGGATGCAATCTCGCTCGGCCGGCTGCAGCCCCCGGGTCCCGGTGCCGGCGTCTCGACCTCGTCCCAGCCTAGCATCGTCGCGCCTCCCCTTCAAACGCACCTTAAAAATGGATGTGGAGAGGCCCGGCGAGCCGCTTCCGGGCGCTCCGACCGGGCATCAACCACCCAGACCCGAGGAGGACCCGATGGCCACAGACACCGCAGACAACCCCGACAACCCCAGCACCGCAGGCAGCCCCAAACCCGCCGACAGCCCCGGCCCCGCCGCCCCCGCGTTCGACGCGGCCGGCCTCGTGGCGCGCCAGCACGCCTACTTCGAGGCCGGCCGTACCCAGGACGTGAACCTGCGCATCATCGCCCTGCGCCGGCTCTACGACGCCATCAAGGCCAACGAGGGTCGCATCGCAGAGGCCATGCACACAGACCTCGGCAAGTCGCCCGACGAGACGTACCTCTCCGAGGTGGGCCTCGTCCTGTCCGAGATCTCCTACCAGATAGCCCACGTGCGCCGGTGGTCGCGCCCCAGGCGGCGCATGCCGAGCCTGCTGAGCTTCCCGTCGTCCTCCGTGGACTACCCGTGCCCCAAGGGCGTCGTGTTCGTCATGAGCCCGTGGAACTACCCGTTCATGCTGGCCCTCGACCCACTCGTGGGCGCCGTCGCCGCCGGCAACTGCGTCGTCGTCAAGCCGAGCGACTACTCGCCCAACGTGAGCCGCGTCATCGCCGACATCCTCGCCGGGGTCTTCCCGCCCGAGCACGTCGCCTGCGTGCTCGGGCACCACGACGTGGCGGACGCCATCCTCGAGCAGCCCCTGGACCATGTGTTCTTCACCGGCTCCAAGGCCGTGGGTGCCTACGTCATGGGCGCCTGCGCCAGGATCTGCTGCCCGGTCACCCTCGAGCTCGGCGGCCAGAGCCCCTGCATCGTGGCGCCGGACGCCGACATCGACCTCGCCGCCCGCCGCATCGTCTTCGGCAAGTTCCTCAACTGCGGCCAGACCTGCGTCTGCCCCAACCACGTGTTCGTCCACGAGTCCGTGCACGACGGGCTGGTGGCGGCCCTCAAGCGTGAGGTGCGCCGCCAGTACGGCGCGCACCCCCTGGAGAACCCCGCCTGGGGGCACATCTGCAAGCGCCGCCACTTCGACCGCATCGTGGGCCTCATCGACCCGGCCAAGGTGGTCCTCGGCGGGCGCACGGACCCCGCCACCCTGCGCATCGAGCCCACGGTCATGGACCGCGTGGCCCTGGACGACGCCGTCATGGCCGACGAGATCTTCGGCCCGGTGCTGCCCGTCCTCACCTACACGGACGTCAGCGACGTGTGGCACGAGGTCGCGGCACGCCCCACGCCGCTGGCGGCTTACATCTTCACCCACGACCCCGCGACCGTCGACTACTTCAAGCGACGCCTGCGGTTCGGCTCCGGCTGCGTCAACGACACCGTCATGCAGCTCACCACCTCCAACCTGGGCTTCGGCGGCGACGGCGCCTCGGGCATGGGCCGCTACCACGGGCGCTTCTCGTTCGACACGTTCACCGACGTCAAGGGCGTGCTCACCGTGTCCACGCGCCTGGACATGCCGTTCCGCTACCAGCCCTACACCAAGGCCCACATGGCCGTGGTGCGCCTCCTGGAGCGGTAGGGGAATGTGGCGGTTCTCTGGACCGCCCCGCACGGCTTGCATCCGGGTGGGCCTGCGGTATCATGGTTTCTCACATGGGTCTGCCCATGCCCAAGCGGGACCTCGCGTCCCCACCTGATCGGCACCCGCGGGTCGCTGACTGGTACCAGCAAAACGGATCTCGCGGCGCTCGGCGCCGCGTCTTCACAGGTGTTGCGTGCCGGTGGCCTCCTTGGGATGCCACCGGTTTTTCTATGCGGCCCCGGCCGCGCAGAGAGGAAGGTGCACCGACATAGCCAAGAACGATGGACCCCGCATCAACGGCCAGATCAACGCCCGTACCTGCCGCCTGATCGGCGTCGACGGCTCCCAGCTGGGGCTCTTCGGCGTCCGTGACGCCCAGCGCATCGCCGACGAGCAGAACCTCGACCTGGTGGAGATCGCCCCCAACGCCGACCCGCCCGTCTGCAAGGTCATGGACTACGGCAAGTACAAGTACGAGCAGGCCATCAAGCAGAAGGCGGCCCGTAAGAACCAGCAGCGTGTCGAGATCAAGGAGATGAAATTCCGTCCCAAGATCGACACCGGTGACTACGAGACCAAAAAGGGCCACGTCATGCGCTTCCTCAAGAAGGGCGCGCGCGTCAAGATCACCATCATGTTCCGCGGCCGCGAGATGGCCCACCCGGAGCAGGGCCTGAACGTCCTCGAGCGCCTCGCCGACGACCTCAAGCCCTACGCCACGGTGGAGTCCCAGCCCAAGATGGAGGGCCGCAACATGCATATGCTCGTCGCCCCCATCAAGGGCGCCTTCGACGAGAAGCCCGAGGACACTGCAGAGAAGAAGGAGAACTAGCATGCCCAAGATGAAGACCCACAAGGGTTCTGCCAAGCGTTTCCGCCGCACCGGCACCGGCAAGATCATGCACGCCCACGCCTTCAAGAGCCACATCCTGACCAAGAAGTCGCCCAAGCGCATCCGCCGCTTCCGCAAGGAGGCCCCGCTGGCCGCCGGCGACGCCAAGGTCGTCTCCCAGCGCATGGGCAAGTAGCTCGCGCCCTTCCGTTCCCTTCGTTATCACCGGGCCCCCGGGCCCCATTTAGGAGTTGATTTACATGGCACGAGTCAAGCGCGCTGTGAACGCCAAGAAGCGTCGTCGCACCCTCCAGGAGCGCACCAAGGGTTATTACGGCACCTCCTCGCGCACCCTGCGCGGCATGAAGGAGCAGAGCCGCCACTCCATGCAGTACCAGTACCGCGACCGTCGCAACAAGAAGCGCGACATCCGCAAGCTCTGGATCCAGCGCATCAACGCCGCCGCCCGCATGAACGGCCTCAACTACTCCAACTTCATGCACGGCCTGAAGCTCGCCGGCGTGGAGCTCGACCGCAAGGTCCTCTCCCAGATCGCCTACGAGGACGAGGCCACCTTCGCCGAGCTGGCCGAGGTCGCCAAGAAGGCCCTCGCCGAGTAGGGCGCGCCGGGACCTGCACCAACGGATGACATGAGGGGCGCCGCCCGTATCGTCGGATACGGGCGGCGCCCCTCCGCCGTTCGTCCCATGTCCCACCACCCGGACACTTTTGTCCCAATGGTCGGGCACTTCTGTCCCATCACCCGGGCACCCCTGTCCCAGTGGCGACGGCCCCGGGCCTCACTCCATGTGCTGGCGGTGGGCCTCCTCCTCGAACTCCGGGTCGTCCGGGCCGATGAGCTCGTCGCGCCCCTGGGTGTCGTAGTGGTGGAGCAGGACGGGCGTGAAGAGCTTGAGCCTCATGGCAAAGAGCACCGACATCGCCACGAGGAACGCGAGGACGAGGATGCGGGGGAGGAGCTCCACCTGCGTCATGACGACGGCCCCCAGGCAGAGGGCGGCCGTCCACAGGTAGATGAGCACCACGGCCTGGCGCTGGTCGAAGCCCTCCTCGATGAGGCGGTGGTGGATGTGGCCCTTGTCGGCGTGGCCCACCGAGACGTGGGCGCGGCGCCGGCGCACGATGGCGGAGAAGGTGTCGATGATGGGGATGCCGGCGAGCACGAGGGGGAGCAGCAGCGTGGTGAGGCCGGCGACGCGCGCCACGGAGAGCAGCGAGATGGCACCCAGGAGGAACCCGAGCAGCAGCGACCCGGAGTCCCCCATGAAGATGGAGGCCGGGTTGAAGTTGTACCGGAGGAACCCGAGCGTGGCGCCGCAGAGCGCGATGGAGAGGGCGGCGGCGTCCATGCGGTGGGCGAGGACGGCCAGCACGAACATCGTGAAGCTGGAGATGCACGTGATGCCGGCGGCGAGGCCGTCGAGGCCGTCGATGAGGTTGATGATGTTGGCGAAGGCCACGAGGTAGATCACGGTGATGGGGTAGGCCAGCCAGCCGAGGGCGATCTCGCCGCCGGCGAAGGGGTTCACGATGTCGCCGATGACCAGGCCGCTCGCGGCGGCGATGGAGGCGGCCGCCACCTGGCCCAGGAGCTTGGGCAGGGGCTTCAGCTGCCGCACGTCGTCCACGGCGCCCACGACGAAGATGGCGAGGACCGACGCCGCGATGCCCTGGTAGGTCACCGTGAGCTTGGGGCTGGGGACGAGGACCACGGGCCACTGGAGCCGGGTGGTGCCCAGGTACTGCACGACGCAGGCGAGGACGAGCCCGCAGAGGATGGCGATGCCGCCCATGCGGGGGACGGGCCTCACGTTCACGCGGCGCTTGGAGGGCATGTCCACGGCGCCGAGCGACACGGCGATCCTCCGGGCGACCGGCTCGGTGGCGAGCGTACCCGCCAGCGCCGCGAGGAACACGCTGGCGAACGGTATCCAGTTCACGGGCCCTCCCTCCGGTGTCCGCCCGGGCCGCCCGTCGCGGCCGTGAGGTCTACCAGTCTACTTCATGGCCCGCCCCGGCCAAAAAGGCCACGGCCTCTGCACGGCGGGGATGAGCCGTCGGCCGGCGGTCCCGGCCGCTTCCCGACGTTTTGTGCACTTTCGCGCCCTCCGGCGGGGGAGCGGCGGGGGCCGGGGTATTATGAGGTCGTCGACTTTCGCGGTACAAACTGGGTGAACCGACGCGTTTGTTTCAGGGAGTCCGCATCTCGTCCTCAGTACAGGTATCCTCCGTTGTTGAGGAAGCTGGAACCGGCGACGAGGACACCCACCTGTGAGAGGTGGGTTCATTATCGTCCCGCGGGGTCGACTCGCAGATTCGGGGCGGGGCCCATCGGGGTCCCGCCCTTTCCCGTGCCGGGCGCCGCTTGACGCGCGCGGCCGCGGGTGCGACAATCGCTTCTGCGCAAATGCGCCTGGGGACGTAGCTCAGCTGGGAGAGCGCTGCCGTCGCATGGCAGAGGCCGAGGGTTCGATTCCCTTCGTCTCCACCAGATGAATCCAAGAGGGGTGCCCCGCAGGGGTGCCCCTCTTCTCGTAAACGTCCGAGGGGAGCGTGCCGTGGGCCTGCTCGACGAGTCCGCCTACACCGAGTGCCGCCTCTGCCCCCGGGGGTGCGCCGTCGACCGCACGGCGCCCGGCCCCCGCGGCGTGTGCGGCCAGGGCGACGGGGTCCGCGTGGCCCGGGCCGCCCTCCATTACTGGGAGGAGCCGCCCATCTCGGGGGAGGCGGGCTCGGGCGCCATCTTCTTCTCGGGCTGCCCCCTCGGGTGCGTCTTCTGCCAGAACCACCGGATCAGCTCGGAGGGCTTCGGCCGCGCCGTCTCGGTGCGCCGCCTGGCCATGATGATGCTGGAGCTGCAGGGCCAGGGCGCCCTCAACGTCAACCTCGTCACGGCGCTGCACTTCGCCCCGCAGGTGGCCCGGGCCGTGGCGCTGGCCCGCGACGCCGGGCTCGTCATCCCCGTGCTCTGCAACACCTCGGGCTACGAGCGGCCCGAGCTCGTGGAGGCCCTCGACGGCGTCGTGGACGTGTGGCTCGCCGACTTCAAGTACGCCTCGCCGGACCTCGCGGCGCGCTACTCCCGCGCCCGGGACTACCCTCGGGTGGCGGCCGCCGCGCTTACTCAGATGGTGGCGCAGGTGGAGGCCCGGGGCGGCCGCAGGCTCGCGCCCGACGGCACCATGCTGCAGGGCGTCGTCGTCCGGCACCTCGTGATGCCCGGCGCCTCGGACGACTCCATGGCCGTCCTCGACCGCGTGTGGGAGATCGGCGGCAACCGTGTGGACCTCTCGGTCATGAACCAGTACACGCCCAACGCCGAGTGCCGCGCCCGCGGGGACGAGCTCTCCCGCACCGTGACGGACGCCGAGTACGAGCGCGTGCTCGACCACGCGGACGCGCTCGGCTTCGATCGCATGTGGTGGCAGCAGGGCGGCACGGTCTCCGAGAGCTTCGTGCCCGAGTTCGACGACACCGGGGTGGCCGGCTCCGAGCTCTGAGCGCCACCTGGCATGCCAACCTGCCGTCTCCCGGCCCCCGCGCCCCGTGGCCCCTGTTTCCGTGAAGGCGCGTCCCTCCACCGGGTACACCGCGGTTGTGAGTCTGCAAGCGGGGTATAGACCGGCGCGAAAGGTTGTGACCGACGCGCCCGAGAAGGAGGCAAGCATGTTCGATTTCTTCAATCGCGACCACGAGACCCGCGAGTCCAAGGACCTCGACCGCCCGCAGGAGATGACCGAGGCCGAGCAGGCTTCGCTCGACGACCGGGCGAAGGCCGAGAAGGAGGAGAAGGAAGTCCTCGACCAGGCCCGTCGCGACATGATCGACAACGAGGAGGAGGGCTACCTCCGTCAAACCGTCTACGACTCGGTCTACGAGACCACCCGTGACGAGGAGATCGGCCGGTAGGACCTTCGGCACACAGGGAGGGCGCCGGGAGGACCGGCGCCCGTTTTCGTGAGGAGAGACCATGGCATACATCTATGACGAGCCGCTCAACGACCGCAGCGGCATCGGCGGCAAGGAGAAGATGGAGCGCGAGCACGCCGTGGGCGAGATGGACGAGCAGCTCGAGGAGGGCCGCCCCGAGGTCGCCGGGAAGGCCGAGGCCGAGCGTCTGGCCGACGAGGCCGAGGCCCGCGAGACAAAGCGAGCCATCGCTGAGAAGATGGAGGCCGAGGCCGAGCAGCGCTAGGCCCGTCCTGTCCCTTCTCCGTCGGGAGGCCCCATGTCAGACACGCCCAACGCCCTGAGCGACCAGGAGCGCGCGGAGCTCGAGCAGCTCCGCGCCGAGAAACGGCGCCGCGAGGCCGACGCCGCAGCCGCACGGGAGCGCGCCGAGCTCGAGCGGCTCCGGGCGGAGCGCGACGCCGAGGCCCGAGACGCGGCGGCGCACGAGCGCGAGGAGCAGGCCCGCCGGCGCATGGAGCCCGGCGACGACCTCGCCATGCCCACCGCCCAGAAGGTCGTCTTCGCCATCTGCGTGGTGCTCATGGTCTGCGGCGTGCTCTACATCGCCTTCGCGCCTAGATAAGAGCCGGTCTTTCCGGACCTGTGCGCGCCCTTCCCCGCAAAACGGGGGAGGGCGCGCTACCATTGCCCCGAACCGCGCCACAGCCCGCGTACAGCAAAGGGAGACCTCCCATGTCGCTCACCGACCGCACCGTCCCCACCGACGTCGCACTCAACACCGACCTCTACGAGCTCACCATGGCCCAGGGGTTCTGGGAGTCCGGGCTGGCCGACACCCGCGCGGTCTTCTCGATGTTCTTCCGCGAGAACCCCTTCGGCGGCGGCTACGCCGTGGCCTGCGGCACGGGCCAGGTGGCCGACCTCGTGGAGAACTTCCGCTTCGAGCCCGACACCGTCGAGTACCTGCGGGGCCTCGAGGCCCCGAGCGGCGGCCCCATGTTCAAGGACGGCTTCCTCGACTACCTGGCGGACTTCAGGTGCGACCTCGACATCTACGGCGTGCGCGAGGGCGACCTCGTCTTCCCCCGCGAGCCGCTGCTGCGGGTGGAGGGGCCCATCATCGCCTGCCAGCTCGTGGAGACGGCCCTGCTCAACCTCGTGAACTTCCAGACCCTCGTGGCCACCAAGGCGGCCCGCGTGGTCCAGGCGGCCGAGGGGCACACCGTGAGCGACTTCGGCCTGCGCCGCGCCCAGGGGCCCGACGGCGGCCTGGCCGTGGCCCGCGCGAGCTACATCGGCGGCGCGAGCTCCACCTCCAACGTGCTCGCCGGCAAGATCTACGGCATCCCGGTGTTCGGCACCCATGCCCACAGCTGGGTCATGGCGTTTCCGAGCGAGCTCGAGGCCTTCCGCGCCTTCGCCCGCTCGGCGCCCAACAACTGCGTGCTCCTCGTCGACACCTACGACGTGGCCCAGGGCGTCGAGAACGCCATCACGGTGGCCCACGAGATGGAGGGGCGCGGTGAGCGCCTGGCGGCCGTGCGCATAGACTCCGGCGACCTCGCCAAGCTCTCCAAGCTCGCCCGGGCGCGCTTCGACGAGGAGGGCCTCGGCTACGTGCGCATCAGCGCCTCCAACGACCTCGACGAGTACACCATCCAGTCGCTCTTCGCCCAAGGGGCCCCCATCGACTCCTTCGGCGTGGGCACCAAGCTCGCCACGGCCGACCCCCAGCCGTCCCTCGGCGGCGTCTACAAGCTCTCGGCCTACCGCAAGGGCGACGAGGGCCCCTGGCGCCCCACCATGAAGCTCTCCGAGATGGCCTACAAGCGCACCGTGCCGGGCGTCCAGCACATCCTGCGCTACCGCGACGCGTCGGGCGTGCCCGTGGGGGACGTCATCGTGGACGACGACTGGGTGGACGAGACCCGCGCCGGCCGCGCCGTGGACGTGCTCGACGTCGACACCCTCTACGACTTCGGCCCCTACGAGGCCGAGGAGGTGCTCGTCTGCCTCGTGCGCGACGGTGTCGACACCGGGGAGGGCGGCACCATAGACGAGGCCCGCGAGCGCTGCCGCGCGTCCCTGCGCTACCTGGACCCGGCCACGCGACGCTTCCTCAACCCGCAGATCTACCCCGTGGCGCTGGAGCCGGGCCTCTCGGCCCTGAGGAGCCGCCTCGCCCGGGAGGAGCGCGAGCTCGCGGGCAACCCCGTGGCCTGAGGTTTTGCGCCCGCTGCATGGGTGCTGCTCCGTGATACACTACTTGCATTCTTGCCCCGGGCCCCTCCCGGGGCGTTTCATCCCGCTGTGAGAAAGGACCTCTCCCATGCCTGAGACCATCGAGGAGCTTGTGCGCCAGGCCGTGGCAGCCGCCCAGGCCGCCGGCGACCTTCCCGCCTTCGAGGTGACCGATGCCGGCGTCGAGCGACCGGCGGACACCTCCCACGGCGAGTGGACCTCCACGGTGGCCCTGCGATCGGCGCGGCTCGCCCGCATGGCCCCCGCCAAGATCGCCGAGGCCGTGGCCTCTCACATGCCCGCCTCGCCCGAGATCGAGAAGGTAGAGGTGGCCGGCCCCGGCTTCATCAACTTCTACCTGGCCACGGCCGCGCACAACGAGATCTTCGCCGAGGCCCGCGCCGAGGGTGCGAACTTCGGCCGCTCCGACGCCGGTCACGGCGAGAAGGTCCAGGTGGAGTTCATCTCCGCCAACCCCACCGGCCCCCTGCACGTGGGCCATGGCCGCTGGGCCGCCATCGGCGACTCCCTCTGCAACGTCCTCGACTTCGCCGGCTACGACGTCCAGCGCGAGTACTACATCAACGACCACGGCTCCCAGATGGACGTCTTCGGCAACTCCATCTCCGAGCGCTACCTCCAGATCGGCGAGGTCATGGAGAAGGAGGGCCTCGACCTCGACGGCGCCGTGCAGTTCCTCATCGACGACCGCGAGGCCTACATCGCCGACGAGGACGACTCCGCCCCCGAGACGCACCCCTACATGGACTCCTTCAACGAGAAGCTCGGCGGCAACTCCTACGGCGGCGACTACATCATCACCCTCGCCCGCGAGTTCTGGGACGCCGACGGCGACAGGTGGATGACCGCCACCGAGGAGGAGCGCGCCCCCGAGTTCCGCGAGCGCGGCTACAAGCTCCAGCTCGGCCGCATCAAGGACACCTGCTCGAGCGTGCGCTGCGAGTTCGACAACTGGAAGAGCGAGCGCTCCTTCTACGTCAAGGACCCCGAGACCGGCGTGAGCCCCATCGACGCCACCTTCGCCATGCTCGAGGAGCAGGGCCTGCTCTACCGTACCGACGACGGCGCCCTCTGGGTCAAGACCACGGACTTCGGCGACGACAAGGACCGCGTGGTCGTGAAGTCCAACGGCGAGTACACCTACTTCGCCTCCGACGTGGCCTACACCTGGGAGAAGCTCACCAACTACGACTACGAGATCAACATCCTCGGCGCCGACCACCACGGCTACATCCGCCGCGTGCAGGCCGTGGGCGCGGCCATGGGCTTCCCGGGCAAGTACGAGGTGCTGCTCGGCCAGTTCGTGAACCTGCTCCGCAACGGCGAGCCCGTCCGCATGTCCAAGCGCCGCGGCACCATGGTCTCCTTCGACGAGCTCATCGACGAGGCCGGTGTGGACGCCACCCGCTACACCCTCATCAGCCGCTCGTCCAACCAGACCATCGACTTCGACATCGAGAACGTCCGCAAGCAGGACAGCTCCAACCCGGTGTACTACGTGCAGTACGCCCACGCGCGCATCTGCTCCATCCTGCGCCGCGCCGCCGGCGTCGACTACGCCGAGGCCGAGAGGATGGGCATGGAGGCCGTGGCCGCCAAGGCCGTGGGCCCCGACCCCGACCTCGCGCTGCTCACCGACCCCACCGAGGCCGAGCTCGCCCGCACGATGTCCAAGTTCGCCGAGCTCGTCGCCGGCTGCGCCCGCGACCGTGCCCCGTTCCGCATCACCCACTACGTCCAGGAGCTGGCGAGCGAGTTCCACCGCTTCTACAACGAGTGCCAGATCCTGCCGTCCGACACGCGCCCCATCGACCCCGCGCTGTCCCATGCCCGTCTGGCCGTGTGCGACGCCGTGCGCATCAACCTCGAGGTGGCGCTGCGCCTCATCGGCGTCTCCGCCCCCGACAGGATGTATCGAGACGCGGCGAACGATAACGCATAGGTATCTTTGATTTGTTGAAGCGGCGCAGGCTATAGCCTGCGCCGCTTTTTTTGTCCCGGCCTGCTCCTAAAGCGAACCTAAAGCGAAGGTAAAAACGGGACGTTCGGCGTAGGCTCGCACATTCGCCGCATTTCCCCAGCACCCGGTGCATTTAGGCTGTAGCAGAAGTGAGTGTCCCCTACTTTTAGTATGAACTTCAGCTCCGTGCTAATCTGGAAGTTGAAAATCGGCGGGAGTTGGAGTAGAAAAGGATACGAATTTGGTATACACGTGAATGCGATAGAAAAAGAGTCCTTTTTTGAGTACGCCCGCGCCCGGAATTGATATTCTGGGGATGACGGGAGCCACAGGGGACCCCGTTTCCGTCGCAACGGCCCACAGACCAATCGGGGAGGCAGCGTCATGGAGCTCAAGGAATTCATGTCCGTCAGATGCGCGTGCAACATCGTCCGCCAGGAGACGCCGGCGCCCGAGCGCCTCACCTTCGAGGAGCTCGCCATCCTCTGCCACCTCTTCGAGAACGGCGACGAGCTTAAGACCTCCGAGATCGCGGACTACCAGGGCGTGCTGCGGCCCACCATGACGCACCGCACCAACCACCTGGCCCGCCTCGGCCTCATCACCCGCCACGAGGGCATCCACGACCGCCGCAACGTCTGCTGCGCCATCTCCGACAAGGGCATCGAGGTCAAGGACCGCCTCTGCCGCGAGGTCTGTAGCCACATCCAGAACGGCGCCCCGCTGCACCGCTCCAGCCCCGAGCGCATCTGCAAGTTCATCGACGCCATGGGCACCGTGTTCTGCATGTCCGGCGACCTCGTGCTCCTCGCCCTCCAGATGAGCGGCGACGATTCCCTCTCCGTCTCCCAGATCGTGCGCACCCTCGGCCTGCTGCAGCCCACCGTGTCCATGTCGGTCTCCAGCCTGGTGGACCGCGGCATGGTGGAGCGCAACCGCGCCACGCCCGACGCCACCCGCACGCTCCAGGTGAGCCTCCTCCCCGAGGGCAAGGCCCGTGCCCTGGAGCTGGCCGACCGCGTGAACCAGATCGTGGTGCGCCGCAACCGCCGCTCCCACGGCACCGCCGAGGCCGAGTAGCCCGACGGCGCAGACCGGTTCCCCGCATGCAGGCGCCCGCCCTCCCGGCGGGCGTTTTTTCTTGCCGGTGGGGGAGGGTGGTGAACCGCGGGTCCCCGCTGTGGTATAGTGCCTGCGATGCCGTGGCCCTTGAGCTGCGGCTCCCCGCGGGCGCCTGTCCCGCCACCTTCCAGAGCATCCCCGCGTCCCGTCCCGCATCCCGTCGTGCGCCGGACGCCGCGATGCCCCCCAACCTTGTGTGCAAGAAGAAAGGCTCCCCATGGCCCAAGACGAGAACCCCGCCGTCGCACCCGCGGACCCGTCCCCCTCGGAGGAACCGGCCAAGCCAAAGCGCCGCCGCCGTGTGAAGCCGCCCGAGCCCCAGGACGCCGCGGCGGACACCCCCGCTGAGGAGAGGCCCAAGCGCAGGCCTGGCCGTCCCCGCAAGAAGCCCGCCGAGGCCGAGGCCGCGCCCGCCAAGGACGCCGCTCCCGCCGAGGCTTCTGAGGCCGCCCCGGCCGCTCCGGCCAAGGAGGAGGCCGCCGGCCCCGAGGGCGAGGCCAAGCCCAAGCGCCGTCCCGGCAGGCCCCGCAAGAAGGCCGCTGAGGCAGCGGACGACGGCGCCCAGGACCGCCAGGGCGACGCCAAGGCCGGCAAGGGGGCCGACGACGACCGCGGTCAGGAGAAGGCCGAGAAGGCCGAGAAGGCGCCCCGCGACGACCGCGACAGGGGAGAGCGCGACCGCGGCGACCGTCCCGAGAGGAACGACCGCGACCGCGGCCAGAACCGCGGCAACAACGGCCACCAGCAGAACGGCAAGGGCTACAACGGCAACGGCCGCAACAACGGCCACCAGCAGAACGGCCGCAACAACCGCAACAACCGCCACAAGAAGCAGGTGCAGACGGCACCCAGCCTCACCCGCGAGGAGCTCGAGGCCCTCAAGGTGGCCGAGCTCCGCACCAAGGCGGCCGAGTACGACGTGGACCCCAAGGGCCTCCGCAAGGCCGAGCTCGTGGACGCCATCTACGACGCCGCCGCCCGCGCCGAGGGCTTCCGCACCGTCACGGGCATCCTCGAGATCACCAACGAGAACTACGGCTTCGTGCGCACGGACCACTACATGCAGGGCGAGGACGACGCCTTCGTGCAGCAGGCCATGATCCGCAACCTGGGGCTGCGCCGCGGCGACCTCATCGAGGGCACCGTGCGTCCCGCCGGCCCCGGCAACAAGTTCCCGCCCGTGGCGCGCGTCACCGCCGTCAACGGGAAGGACCCCGAGCTCGCCCGCCGGCGCCCGCGCTTCCGCGACCTCACGCCCGTCTACCCCAACGAGCGCCTGTACATGGAGACCGGCCGCGAGTCCATCACCGGCCGCGCCATCGACCTCGTGGCGCCCGTGGGCAAGGGCCAGCGCGGCCTCATCGTGAGCCCGCCCAAGGCCGGCAAGACCACGGTGCTCAAGCACATCTGCCAGTCCATCGCCAAGAACAACCCCGAGGTGCACCTCATCTGCCTGCTCGTGGACGAGCGCCCCGAGGAGGTCACCGACATGGAGCGCTCCATCCGCGGCGACGTGGTGGCCTCCACGTTCGACATGCCCGCCGACAACCACACCCACGTGGCCGAGCTCGTCATCGAGCGCGCCAAGCGCCTCGTGGAGGAGGGGGAGGACGTCGTGGTGGTGCTCGACTCCATCACGCGCCTGGCCCGCGCCTACAACCTCGCGGCCCCCGCAAGCGGGCGCATCCTCTCGGGCGGCGTGGACTCCGCGGCCCTCTACCCGCCCAAGCGCTTCCTCGGCGCCGCCCGCAACATCGAGAACGGCGGCTCGCTCACCATCCTGGCCTCGGCCCTGGTGGACACCGGCTCCAAGATGGACGAGGTGATCTTCGAGGAGTTCAAGGGCACCGGCAACATGGAGCTCAAGCTCGACCGCGAGCTGGCCGACAAGCGCATCTTCCCGGCCATCGACCCCGTGCAGTCGGGCACCCGCAACGAGGAGCTGCTCATCGCCAAGCAGATGCAGCCGTTCGTCTGGGGCCTGCGCCGCGTGCTCGCCAACATGAACAACGTGGAGCGCGCCGAGGCCTCCCTCGTGAAGGGCCTCAAGCAGACCGAGACCAACCAGGAGTTCCTCATCCGCTCGGCCAAGAAGGCCGCGCAGCTGGAGTACTCCGACTAGCGCCCAGGGGCATCTCCGAGGGCATCCCTCACAGGGGCATCCCACAGGCATCGGGGACCCGTCCCCCGACAAGACAAGGGCGGCGCGCCGGGGCATCCCGCGGCGCGCCGCCCTCTCTCGTCATGGGGGGTGGTTATCGGCCGTTCTTCTCCCGGTGCCTGGCATAGGTCCTCCCCACGGCGCCCTGCAGCGCCATGACCAGGCCCGTGGGCAGCGCCTTGCAGAGGCCGTTGGCCACGCGCATGTCCGGGGCGGTGATGATGCAGGCCTTGCCCTTCAGCGACTCCCTGAGGGCCTTGGCGCACACGGCGTCCGGGTCCTCGAAGCCAATCCACTCCATGGTGGCGAGGGCCTTCTCGCTGCCCGGGCGGTCGAGGAACGCGGTGTCCATGAACTTGGGGCAGACGGCGCTCACGTGGATGCCGGCGCCGCCCAGCTCGCGGTCGAGGGCGCGGGAGAAGTCGAGCACGAACCGCTTGGTGGCCCCGTAGACCGAGAGGCCGGGCTGGGGGACGAGGGCGGCCGCGCTCGCGATGTTGACGATGCGGGAGCCCGCGTGCATGTAGAGCAGGCAGCTGTAGCAGAGCTCCACCACGGCGAGGCAGTTGAGCCGCACCATGTTGCCGTTGGCGGTGGCCCCGATGGAGGTGAAGGGGCCGAACTTTCCGAACCCGGCGCAGTTGAGGAGCCACTGGACGTTGAGGTCGTGCTCGGCGGCCAGGGCGTCGTCCACGGCCTTGAAGCTCGCGGGGTCGCAGAGGTCGAGGGCGAGGACCTTGGTGGGGGTGGCGAGGCCGGAGGCTACCTCGTCCAGCTTTTCCGCGCTGCGGGCGATGAGCCAGATCTCGTCGAGCGGCCCGCCGGCCCCCTGGTCGAGGAGCTTGGCAAAGCGCAGGCCGAGGCCGGAAGAGGCGCCGGTGACGATGGCGATGTTTCGCACGGTGGGTCCTTTCGACGGGGTCTCCCAAGTGCTTTCGACAGTTTTGCACGGTGCGGCGTACAGGTGGGTGGTTACCCCTCGGCGGACCGGCGAGTGGTTCCGTTGCGGGAAGAATCATGGATTTGGCACAGGGTACAGAGGGGAAAATGGACTATAGTCGGAGTTGGTTCGACGCACTTCGCGACGGTAAACGCAGCAGAAACCCACCAAGCCGTTGCACTGCAAGCGTCTCGTACGCCCAGCGCATCCCGGGGACACCGCTCCCCATCTGCTCATACCGCCGCCGTAGGCGTCCTCGCGGCGAAGGGATGCATCGATGGTCAAAGATCACGGGAGCCGGGCGGTTTTCGCAGGCTTGGCAACTTCCACGACCCTCTGGTCGGTCCCTTCCATCGCCCAAGCGTCGCCCCTCGACGGGGCGTCCCCTGTGCTCGCCTGCACCGGCGCGGCCGTCCTCGGCTTCGCCGCCGGTGCCGCGGTCGCGGCCGTCCTGGCCCGCCGGGCCGTGGCGGGGGAGCGCTCCGAGCTCCTCGCCCGCATCTCGGCCCTCGAGGAGGCCGTCCAGGAGACGCGCCTCACCGGCACCGTCACCGGCCGCCATGTGGCCACGGGCGAGCCCCGCTACCGGCTGCGCCGCACCGACGCCGTGACGGCCGTCGAGGCCCCCGCCGCCGACGCACCCGTCGCGCAGGTGCCCGCTCCCGCACCGGCCGCCGAGCCCGTCTCGCAGGCCCCTGCCGCCGAGGCCCCCGCGCCTGTGGAGGCGCCCGAGGGGGAGCCCGCCGCCGCGCCGCGCCCCAAGGGCCGCCACTTCAAGGAGAACGTCGCCGCGGCCCGCGCCGCCGCCCCCGCACCCGAGCCGGTGCAGGCGGCACCCACCCCCGCCCCCGAGCCGGTGCAGGCCGCGCCCGCCGCGAAACCTGCCGCAGCAAAGCCTGCCGCCCCGAGCCCTGCCGCCGCGAAGCCTGCCGCCCCGCTCGCCGACCGCCTGCCGGGCTTCGGCGTCCCCGACGAGGAGCGCCTGTTCTCCGCGCCCACCCTGGGCGACGCCGGGCTCCACACCGCCGCGCCGGTGGAGGACTACGAGAGCGTGGCCGCCCAGTACGCCCAGCGGAAGTCGTTCAAGAACCGCATGATGGCCCTCTCCAAGGGCGTGGGCCGGGTCCTCGCCGAGCGCCTCGGCGGCGACATCATGGACGACCTGCCCATGATCCAGCGCGCCGACGGCACCGTGGCCGACGTGGGCACCTCCTGGTGGGAGGCCGCCGCCGCCATGAACGACCTCGAGATCTCCCGTGACCTCTCCAACGAGCTCGCCTCCATCCAGGAGACCGTGGACGATGTGGCCGCCGCCGTGGACGCCTCCATCTCCTTCGAGGTGCCCTTCTCGGCCTCCGACGTCCCCGGCCGCCCCGCCCAGACCCTGGACCGGGAGGACCCCGCCGCCCCCGCGACCGCCGAGGGGTCCGCGGCCGCGACGCCCGCGACGACGCCGGATGCTCCCGCGCCGGCCGCCGCGGCCCTCGAGGCCGACTCCACCGACTGCATGGACCTCCAGGGCCGATCCGACGGCTGGGAGCAGGCCCTCGACGCCCTCGACCAGCGCTTCGACGACAACCTCGTCTCCGGCAAGGCCGAGCCCACCCCGGCCGGTGTCCGCTGCGAGGTGGAGCCCGTGGCCGAGTTCTCGCGCTTCCAGGACTTCGTGGGCGGCGACGACACCCTCGACGAGCCCGACGGCCTGGAGCCCGACACGCAGTTCCTCACGTTCCGCGCGCCGGCCGGCCACCCCGAGGTCACCGACACTGCGAGCTACGTGAACTACCTCGTGGCCCACGAGATGGGCGAGAACCGCTCCCGCACCGCTCGCCGTGCCGTCAAGCACGCCCTCAAGGTCATCCCCGGGGGCACGTCGGCCGACCTCAAGGTGGTGTAGGTGACGGCCTCCCCCAAGGGCGGAAGGACGGCGCGCCGGACCTGGGTCTGGCGCGCCGTCCTCGTGTGCTGGTGCCTCTTCATGTGGAGCCGCTCGCTCAAGGCGGGCGACGCGTCGCTCGGCGACAGCGCCTTCGTGGTGGGCCTCGTGCGCCCGCTCTTCGAGGCCGTGGGCGTCACCGACGCCGACCTCATGCAGTTCGTCGTGCGCAAGCTCGCGCACTTCACCGAGTACCTCGTCATGGGCCTCGTCTGCCGCCAGGCGTTCCCTGCGGGCCCGGGGCGCCGCGGCCGCAGGGCGGCCTACGCGGCCCGGGCCCTCACGGTGGTGCTCGTGCCGAGCGCCGACGAGTGCATTCAGCTCTTCGTCCCCGGGCGCTCCGGCATGGTGCGCGACGTCCTCATCGACATGGCGGGGGCCGCCTGCGGCCTCGTCCTCAGCGGATGGACGTCCCGCCTGCGCAGCAGGAGAGCGCGAAGGTCCTGAGCCCGGGGTCGACCCCCCGGGCCGCGGCCTCCACGGCGGCGGCGCAGGCGTCGCCCAGGCACGCGGCCATCATGGTGGAGCCCGAGCCGCTGATCCAGAACGCCGAGGCGCCGGCCCCCAGGCAGGCGGTGCGGCAGCGGTCGTAGTGGGCGATGAGGGGGCGGCGGTAGGGCTCGTGGAGCCGGTCGTCGCATGCCTTGGCGAGGAGCCCGCCGTCGCCGGTCTCGAGGGCGTGGCACGTGGCGGCCACGCGGCCCATCTGCCACACGGCCGTGGCGAGCGGGACGGAGGGGGGCATGACGCGACGGGCGTCCTCGGTGCGCACCTCGTAGGGAGGGCACACGGCCACGAACCGCCAGGCGTCGCTCACGGGGGCCTCCATGCACACGACCTCGCCTTCCTCCGTCATGAAGGAGCTCGTGAGGCCGCCGAGCACGGCGGGGGCCACGTTGTCGGGGTGGCCCTCCCGCTCGCTCGCCAGTCCCACGAGGCGCCGGCGGTCCACCTCCACGCCGGCGAGGGCGTGGGCCGCGGCGATGCCGGCCACGATGCACGTGGAGCTGGAGCCCAGGCCGCCGGAGAGAGGGATGCCCGTCTCGCAGGAGAGGGCCACGGGCGACGGCTCCACGCCGAGGGCCCGCGAGGCCTCGAGGTAGGTGGTGTAGGCCAGGTTGCCCGGGTTGGCGAACCGCGGCTCGCAGCCGGAGAAGGAGCTCTCCTCCGCCCGCTCGAACGTGAAGCGGTTGCCCAGCGTGAGGGCCAGCCCCAGGCAGTCGAAGCCCACGCCCAGGTTGGCCGACGTGGCCGGAACCCAGACGGAGACCCGGTCGCGCGGCACCGTCACGCCCCCGCGCGGAAGACGGCCCCGGCGGCGCGCTCCACGGCGGCGCCCATGGCGTCGCGGTCCACGACCTCGGTGAAGCGCACGGCGCGGTCCCGGAGGGCCGAGAGGGGCGCCGGCGGCTCGGTGCCGGTGAGCGCGGCCAGGCGGTCCATGGCGGCGAAGCCGTCGAGCCCCGCCACGTCCTCGCCCAGGGCGGCGAGCACCTCGGCCGGGAACTTGTAGGGGCTGGCCGTGGCGAGCACCACGCGCTGGCGGCCCTGGGGCTCCCCGGCGTCGAGGACGCTCTTGGCCACGGCGGTGTGCGGGTCCAGCAGCACGCCGTCCCCCTCCCAGGTGCGGCGGATGGTCTCGCGGCACATGGCGTCGTCGGCGCGGCCGCCCGAGAAGGTGGAGCGGATGGCGTCCATGACGGGGGCGGGCACGGTGTAGGCGCCCTTCTCGGCGAGGTCGGCCATGAGGGAGGCCACGAGCTCGCAGTCGCCGTCGGAGGCGAAGTAGAGCAGCCGCTCCAGGTTGGACGACACGAGGATGTCCATGGACGGCGAGATGGTCTTGTGGAACGGGCGCCGGCGGTCGTAGGTGCCGGTGGCCAGGAAGTCGCAGAGCACGTCGTTGGCGTTGGAGCACACGTGGAGGCGGCCCACGGGCAGGCCCAGGCGTTTGGCGTAGTAGCCGGCGAGGACGTCGCCGAAGTTTCCGGTGGGCACGTAGAAGTCCACCTCGTCGCCCATGGCCACGGCGCCGCGCCCCAGCAGCTGGGCGTAGGCGTCCAGGTAGTAGACCACCTGCGGCACGAGGCGCCCCACGTTGATGGAGTTGGCGCTGGAGAGGAACACACCCTCCCCGGCCAGGCGCACCGCCAGGTCGCGGTCCGCGAAGATGCGCTTGACCTCGCCCTGGGCGTCGTCGAAGTTGCCGCGCACGGCGTACACGGCCACGTTGGCGCCGGCCTGGGTGGCCATCTGCAGGTGCTGGACGTCGCTCACCTTGCCGTCGGGGTAGAACACGCAGACGCCGCAGCCCTCCACGTCGGCGAAGCCCGCCAGCGCCGCCTTGCCGGTGTCGCCGGAGGTGGCGCACACGATCATGACGTCACGGCCGTCGCCGGCGCGGGCCTGGCCCATGAGCTGGGGCAGCATCTGCAGCGCCACGTCCTTGAAGGCGCTCGTGGGGCCGTGGAAGAGCTCCAGCAGCCAGTCGTCGCCCACCGGGGTCACGGGCGTCACGGCCGGGTCGTCGAAGGTGCCGCCGTAGGCGCGGCGCACGCAGCCCGCCACCTCCTGCTCGGTGAAGTCGGGCAGCAGGTGGCCGAGGACGCGCCGGGCGCGGGAGAGGTAGTCGCCGGCCCAGAGCGGCTCGAGGTCGAGGGGGGAGGCGAGCACCCCGTCGCTCACGTAGAGCCCGCCGTCCGGTGCGATGCCCGCCAGTATTGCTTGCTTGCTTGTTACGGGTTCGAGCAGAGAACGGGTGCTGTGGTAGAACGAATCCATCGAGACTCCCCCTCGGTCGAGCGGTGCAGGGTTCTGCCCATGGTAGCGGAGCCGCCCCGCGGGTCGCCGAGGGGCGATGGCCGCGAAAGATTGGATTAACAGAGATGAGAATCGCCCTTCTCGGCGCCGGTACCGTGGGAGGCGGCGTCATCGAGATCGTCGACTCGCGCGTCCCCTCCCTCGAGGTGGCCCGCATCCTCACCCTCCCGGGCACCTACGACGACCCCCGCGTCACCTACGACTTCGCCGACATCGTCTCCGACGACTCCATCGAGTGCGTGGTGGAGGCCATGGGCGGCCTCGAGCCGGCCCACACCTTCATCATGGAGAGCCTCGCCGCCGGCAAGCACGTGGTCACGGCAAACAAGGCCGTGGTGGCCGCGTTCCTGCCGGAGTTCTGCGCCCAGGCCGAGGAGTCCGGCGTGGGCTTCTTCATCGAGGCCACCTCGGGCGGCGGCATCCCCTGGATCGCCTCCATCGAGAAGGCGCGCCGCATCGACCGCATCGAGCGCATCTCGGGCATCCTCAACGGCACGTCCAACTACATCGTCGACCGCATGGCCAAGGACGGGGCCGAGTTCGCCGACGTGCTCGCCCAGGCCCAGGCCCTCGGCTACGCCGAGGCCGACCCGTCGGCGGACATCGACGGCATCGACGTCGCCAACAAGTGCATCATCAGCTCCACCGTGGCGTTCGGCACGCTCTGCCGCCGCGACATCCCGGTCCACGGCATCCGGAACCTCACCAAGGCCGACCTCGACACCTTCGCCGGCCTGGGCTACGCCGTGCGCCTCATGGCCCGCGCGTCCCGCGACGACGACGGCTACGCCGCCTGCGTGGAGCCGGTGCTCCTGCCCCTGGCGTCGGTGGAGGGCAACGTGCCCGACAACTTCAACATCGCAACGCTCGTGGGCACCACCGTGGGCCCGCTCAAGTTCTACGGCCAGGGCGCCGGCGCGCTGCCCACGGGCAACGCCATGGTGCAGGACCTCCTCGACTGCGCCGGCGGCGAGCGGCCCGTCTACCCCACGGGGGAGACCCTGTCCTGGAAGCCCGGCCTGCTCCGCGCCGACTACGTCTTCCGCACCGCGGCGGCGCTCCCCGCCGACACCCCCGGCACCGCCGTGGAGGTCGCGCCCGGCTACGTCTCCGTGGGCGGCCTCTCTGCCACCGAGGCCGCGGCCCTGGCCGACGCCCTCCTCGCCGAGGACCCCGCCACCCTCATGGCCGCCGTGGCCGACGTCGACTAGGGCCCGGAGCCCCCGAGAGCTAAGGACCATCGCCCGATGATCAAGATCACCAAGTTCGGCGGCTCGTCGGTCGCCAGCCCCGAGCAGTTCGCCAAGGTCAAGCGCATCATCGACGCCGACCCGGCCCGCCGCTTCGTCGTGGTGAGCGCGGCCGGCAAGCGCTTCGCCGGCGACAACAAGGTCACCGACCTCCTCTACCTCGTGAACGCCCACCGCGACTACCACGTGGACTGCTCGGACCTCCTCGACGACATCGAGGGCCGCTTCCTCGCCATCAAAGAGGGGCTGGGCCTCACCTGGCCCGTGGCCGAGAAGTTCCGCGACTTCCGCGAGGGCCTGTCGGAGGACTCCCCGGAGTACGTGGTGAGCCGCGGCGAGTGGTTCACCGCGCACCTCATGGCCGAGTACCTGGGCCTGCCCTTCGTGGACGCCGCCGACGCCATCGTCTTCCACCACGACGGCACCCTCGACCTCGAGCGCACGGCCGACCGCGTGCGCGAGCTCGTGGTGCGCCGCGGGAGCTTCGTCATGCCCGGCTTCTACGGCGCCACCTGCGACGGCGAGATCAAGCTGCTGGACCGCGGCGGCGGCGACATCACGGGCTCAATCCTGGCCAACGCCCTCTCGGCCGACCTCTACGAGAACTGGACCGACGTCTCGGGCTTCCTCACGGCCGACCCGCGCGTGGTGGACCGCCCCCGCACCATCGAGCGCATCACCTTCGACGAGATGCGCGAGCTCTCCTACATGGGCGCCAACGTGCTCCACGAGGAGGCCATCTTCCCGGTGCGCGAGGCCAACATCCCCATCGCCATCCTCAACACCAACGACCCCGACGCCCAGGGCACCACCATCCGCGAGCGTGTGGAGACGAGCCCCGACGACCCGGTGATCACGGGCATCGCCGGCAAGCGCGATTTCATCACGGTCTACATCGCCAAGACGCACATGAGCGACGCCGTGGGCTTCATGCGCCGGGCCCTCTCGGTGTTCGAGCGCTACGGGGTGAGCGTGGAGCACATCCCCACGGGCATCGACTCGTTCTCGGTGGTGGTGAACGGCGCCGACGTCAAGGACTCCATCTACTCCATCGTGGCGGACCTCCAGAAGGAGCTCCAGCCCGACCAAGTGAAGGTGGTCGACAAGCTGGCCCTGGTCTCCGTCGTGGGCCGCAACATGAGCTCCCGCCCCGGCTCGTCGGGCAGGCTGCTCGGGGTGCTCGGCAACGCCGGCATCAACGTGCGCATGATCACCCAGAGCTCCCAGGAGATCAACATCATCATCGGAGTGAACAACGAGGACTTCGAGCGCACCGTGGCCGTGGTGTACGAGGCGTTCGTGGTGAACGAAGGGAAGTGAGGGCGGTGCCCGAACCCAAGAACGTCGCCATCCTCGGCGCCACCGGCGCCGTTGGGGCCCAGATGCTGCAGTGCCTCGAGGAGCGGGACTTCCCCGTGGGCGAGCTGAGACTCCTGGCCAGCAAGCGCTCCGCCGGCGCGGACATGTGCTGGAACGGCCGCCTCCTGCGCGTGACCGAGGCCACCCCCGAGAGCTTCGAGGGCATCGACATCGTGCTGGGCGCCGCCACCAACCCCGTGGCGGAGGCCCTGCTGCCCCACGCGGTCGCCGCCGGCGCCGTGTGCGTGGACAACTCCAGCGCGTTCCGGCTCGACCCCGAGGTGCCCCTCGTGGTGCCCGAGATCAACCCCGAGGACGTGGCGTGGAACCACGGCATCGTGGCCAACCCCAACTGCGCCACCATCATCGGCCTCGTGTGCGTGGCGCCGCTGTCGCGCGTGGCGGGCGCCAGGCGCATCGTCTGCAGCACCTACCAGGCCGCCAGCGGCGCCGGCCTCCCCGGCATCGAGGAGCTGGAGGCCGAGAACCAAGCCATCGTGGAGGGCACCCCCATGCCGGAACCCCGCGCCTTCGCCTACCAGCTGGCCTACAACCTCATCCCGCAGATCGGCGGCTTCGACGGCCTCGGCTACACCTCCGAGGAGATGAAGATGCAGAACGAGGGCCGCAAGATCATGCACGACCCCGACCTGCGCGTGAACTGCACCTGCGTGCGCGTGCCCATCGCCCGCAGCCACAGCGAGTCCATCACCGTGGAGTTCGAGCGCCCCATCACGCCCGACGAGGCCCGAGATGTGCTGCGCCAGGCCCCAGGCGTGCGCGTGGTGGACGACCCGGCAGGGCAGCTCTACCCCATGCCGCTCGACACGAGCGACCAGGACCTGGTGTACGTGGGCCGCATCCGCGAGGACGTCTCGGCGCCGGAGGGCGTGAACTCGCTCACGTTCTGGTGCTGCGGCGACCAGATCCGGAAAGGCGCCGCCACCAACGCTGTGCAGATAGCAGAATTGCTGCTCTAGGGGTAGAATGGGCGCTGTTTGGAGCTGCAAGGTCCAGATAACGCGCCCATAGCTCAGTGGATAGAGCACCGGTCTTCTAAACCGATGGTCGACGGTTCGAATCCGCCTGGGCGCACCATGACCTTGAGGAGAGCCCCCGTGGCCGCAAGCCGGCCGTGGGGGCTTTTGTCATGGCGGGGGGCGTGCGGTCTGCTCCGGCAGGTCCAGCGCCCTGTAGGGTGGGCGTGGCACAGGCACGCCCTCTAGGGCGTCCCTGTTGGAGGCCCTTGTCCCATCCCCCTGTTAGAGGGGGAGCGCCAAGCCCCCGTTGGTCCATGGGCCCCTTAAAGGGGGCTTTTAGGCCGCAAACCCCCTTTGCAGGGTGAGTCCGCCCCCCTTCATCGAGACCATGCGCCACACCCGCGTAGCAGGGGGACCCTAGAGGGCGCCCGTCTGCCCTGTCCCAACACCCGGACACTTTTGTCCCACGTACGAGCCGTCCGAGATCCGCCTCAGCTGTCGTGGGCCCGAGAAAAGGGCGCCGGCGGTCGCGTCCCGCCGGCGCCCGGGCACTGTCCCGTGCCTCTCAACACTTAACATACTTTCAACCCACAGAAGTATTGTGAACAAGGTAATCCTTCTGACGAGGCTAGTCTCCCACATGGCACATCCAGTTACTGGATCAAATTACAGAAGGAAATTTACATTATATAAAACCAGATGTGCTATAGTTCCCTTAACACTTACTGAAACAAAGGGGGTCGATATGGCATATGGCTACTACGCCCACACCTCCGATACGGACGATGAGTCCACGTGGCAGTCGCTCGAGGACCATTTGCTGAACGTCGCGGCTATGGCTGCCTGCTTCCTCTTGCCTATCGGGCTGGAGGAGTACGGGAGATACGCCGGGCTCCTCCATGACCTCGGCAAGGCTACCCAGCCGTTCCAGGCCAGACTGCACGGTTCCCGGCAGCCATTCGACCATTCTCCGGCCGGTGCCCAGCTTGTACTGGAGAAGCTGCCGGGTACAGCCTTGGCAATGTGTGTCGTACCGGCCATCTGCGGTCATCATCGGGGCATGGGCGATGCGGGGCGCCAGGGCGAGAACGACCGTCTGGCTCCCCTTGCCGTGCAGCTCGCCAAGTCCGGAGGCCCGGTGGACCCTGGTTTTGCTGGGTCCCTGCCGGCGGCCCCCGGTGCGGAATGCCTTGATTCCGCCGTGCTGGAGGCCCACGCCTCCCTGGCGTCCAAGATGGCTTCCAACGAGCGGAGGAACCCGCTATCCTACCTCCTCTACCTGGCCACGAGGTTCACATATAGTGCATTGGTTGATGCGGACTGGCTCGATACCGAGCGCTTCGTCCGGCTGGAGGTCGCTGCCGTGCGCGACTTCGAGCGTCCTGCAATGGATGAGCTGAAGCGGCGGTTCGATATGTACATGGAGCGAAAGCTTTCAGGGGTGGACGACTCCTCCGTCAGCCGCGCCCGCGCACGCGTCCTTTCTGATTGCCGCGCTGGCGCAGACGCGCCTGTCGGCCTCTTCTCGTTGGAGGTCCCCACTGGGGGAGGAAAGACCCTCTCGTCCATGGCGTTCGCCCTCGACCATGCCTTGCGCAACGGGTTGGAGAGGATCGTCTACGCCATTCCCTTCACATCGATCGTCGAGCAGACCGCACGGGAGATGCGCGCGATATTCGGAGACGAGGCGGTGCTGGAGCATCATTCGGCCGTGGATGTGGACCCCGAGGACGACTCCCGCAGGCGGCTGCTGGTCCAGAACTGGGACGCTCCCATCGTGGTCACAACGAACGTCCAGCTCTTCGAGTCGCTTTTCTCAAACAGGCCGGCGCGGAGCCGCAAGGTCCACAGCATGGCAAACGCGGTCATTGTCCTCGACGAGGTCCAGACCCTGCCCGACGGCCTCCTCACGGCAACCCTCGGCATGCTCGAATGCCTCAGGGCCCTCGGTCACACCTCGACGGTCCTGGCCTCTGCGACGCAGCCGGGGCTCTCCACACTGTGGCCCTTCGGGTCCCGGCCGGTCCAGATCACCGACCCCGATCCGCTGAGGGAGGTGCTCGACTGCCGCGTGAGGTACGAGACCGACCGCATCGGCGCAGACGCCCTTCCCCTCGAGGAACTGGTCGAGGAGCTTGCCGGATATGACCAGGTGCTCTGTGTCGTGAACACGAAGAAGGCCGCCAGGGTCCTCTTCAGGTCGCTGGCTGCCCGGTCGGGCGGGGTCTACCACCTCAGCACCGCCATGACCCCTGATCATCGTGCAGAGGTCCTGGGCGAGGTACGCGGTCGGCTGAGCCGGGGGGAGCCGTGTCGCGTGGTGTCCACGCAGCTCGTCGAGGCGGGCGTTGACGTCGACTTCCCCGTGGTGTTCCGCGAGCTCACGGGCATCGACTCCATCGTCCAGGCGGCCGGGCGCTGCAACCGCGAGGGACGGCTCGGGGCCCAAGGCGGGAGGGTCGTCGTCTTCGAGTGTGAGGAGTTCGCCGAGGGCACTGGGGGAGCGCACGGCTCCTTCCCGCAGTCCCCCTGGATGCGCACCCTCAAGGGGTACGGCCGCTCCATCATCGAGGATCGCGGCCCCTCGGCGATGGATGACGCCGGGGTCCAGGAGTACTTCCAAAAGAGGCACCACAACCCCGAACTTCTGGATCACGGTCACGAGGGCGTCGAGGTCTTCAGGGAGATAACCTCCGGGAAGGCCTGGCAGCACAGGATACCCGGCCTTCCCTACGCCGCCGACCATTCCACCATCGCCCGAGGCTATCGGATGATCGACGACCGCGACGAGGAGGTCGTGTTCGTCCCCCGGGGACCGGAGGGGGAGTCCCTTCTGGCAGAGGTCGAGTCGGACCCTTTCGCCCCCGGGCTGTTCCAGCGGGTGCAACGGGAGAGCGTGTCCATCAGCAGGTTCAAGAAAGAGGAGTACGAGCCGTACGTGCGCGCCGTGGGGCCGTGGCTCGTGCTCGACAACGGCGCGGGCGTGCCCGGGCTGTATGACGCGCAGGTGGGGCTGCTGGGTCCCGAAGACGTCGAGATGCCGGTTTTCATTGATTGAGAAAGGAGGTTCCCATGGGTTACGGGTTCACCGTTAGGATCAGAGGGGCCCGCGCGTGTTTCACGCGACCCGAGATGCACGTCGAGCGGGTGAGCTACGACGTCATGACGCCGTCGGCGGCTCGGGGGGTCATGGAGGCCGTCTACTGGAAGCCCGCCATCGTGTGGCGGGTGGACAGGATTGCCGTCCTGAATCCCATCGAGTTCGCCTCGATACGCCGCAACGAGCTCAATTCCAAGCTCTCGTACGACGGTGCGGAGGGGGCGAGGAGGCTCTGGCGAACGGGCGAGGGCGAGATCTCCGTCAACGCCGCCGAGGACCGGGCGCAGCGAAACACGCTCTACCTCGTCGACGTTGACTACCTCGTCGACTACCACTTCGAGCTCACCTCCCGGGCCGGGGACGAGGACACGGTGGAGAAGCACTACAGCATCGCGCTCCGTCGCCTGAGGAAGGGGCAGTTCTTCAACCATCCATACCTCGGGTGCAGGGAGTTCCCGGCCGAGGTGACCTTGGTCGAGGAAGGGGAGGCGCACCCGGCGTCCTGCTACGAGGGCGCAGGAGAGCGCGACCTGGGGTTCATGCTCTACGACCTCGACTTCGAGGCGGGCAAGGCGCCGCAGCCCCGGTTTTTCCGGGCCGTCATGAGGGACGGCGTCGTCGACACCGCCGCCGCGCGAAGGGGGTTGCTCTCATGATCCTTGCCGACCTGTGCACGCTCTACGACAGCTTGGAGGGAACCGACGACGCCCTGCCGCCCCTCTGCTTCTCGGCGAAAAGGCCCGACGCGGCGCTCGTGATCGCCCCCGACGGCACGCCGCGGGAGATCCGCTCCCTCGTGCCGCAGGGTGCCAAGGTGGGGGTTCGCATGGTCGTCCCCGCCGGCCAACGCTCGAGCGGCATATCGCCGTACTTCCTCTGCGACAACCTTGAATACCTCGTCGGGGACGGAGCCAAGAAGGCTGGGGAGAAGAGGGAGAGGTCCAAGGAGCTCCACCACGAGGTGCTCGACGGCGTCTGCGGCACCGTCGCCCGGGCCGTGCTCGGCTTCTTTGACGGCCACGCCACGGTGGGGGAGCTTGAGGCCGTCGCCCCCGCCTTCATGGCCGACCCCGATCGCACCAAGAAGACCCTTGTCTTCATGGTCGAGGGGGAGCGGGAATACGCCCACGAGGACGCCTCCGTCGCGGAGGCCTGGACCCGCTACCGGCAGGAGAGGGACGAGAGGGAGAACGGCCTTGCCGACTGCATGGTGACGGGGAAGGCCGCGGTGAGGCGGGCGAGGCTGTTCCCCAAGATCACCGGCGTGCCGGGCGCCCAGAGCGCCGGGGCCTCCCTGGTGGGTGCGAACGCCGACTCGTTCCTCTCCTACGGGCAGGAGAAGAACGACGTCGCGGGCATCTCGGCCGAGGCCGCGCACAAGGCTTCCGAGGCGTTGTCGTACCTGATCAAGGACAGGGGCCACAGCGTCAAGCTCGGCAAAGAGGTCGTCGTGTTCTGGACCGACTCTCCGGAGCCGGAGCCCAACGACTTCATGCAGGCCGCCCTTGGCTCCAGCTTGGACGAGACGGGCAACTCCGTGGTGCGCGTCGGCGAGGACCAGGCGCTTGCGGATGCCGTGGCGCAGTTTCTCCTCGACCTGAGGTCGGGCCGGCGTCCCGGCCGCGTCCCCCAGGATGCGGGGTTCCACATCCTGGGGCTGTCGCCGTACCAGGCCCGTCTCTCCGTCCGCTTCTACGAGACCGGGTCCATGGGCGGCCTCATGGACCACGTCGAGCGCTTTCTCGTGGAAGGCGAGCTCCAGGGCGCGAGACCGCTCACGGTGGCTCAATGCCTCCGCCAGTGCGCGCTCCAGGGCAATCTCGACAACCTTCCGCGGCCCCTGGTCACCTCCGTCTTCGACGCCTTCCTCAGCGGGACGGCGTTTCCCCCGGCGCTCTACGTCCAGGTGCTCTCCCGCATGAGGGCCGACGGCGGTTTCGTTCCCGCCAGGACGGGCAAGGTCGACGTCATCGATTACCGGGTGTCTGTCCTCAAGCTCTGCCTCGCACGCGCGATGGGAGGCGCCCCGGACCCAAGTGAAAAAGGAAAGGAGCTCACCGTGGCACTGAACCCCGAGAACCACGACCCCGCCTATCTGCTGGGGCGGCTTTTCGCCCTCTTCGAGAAGGCGCAGCTCGATGCGAACGGCGGCAACAAGCCGAACGCCTCCATCCGCGACCGCTACATGGGCGCCGCGGCCACGACCCCGGCCCGCGTGTACCCGCAACTGATCCACCTCTACGGCCACCACCAGTCGAAGGCGTCCAGCGGCTCTTACATCGACCGGACGGTGGGGGAGGTCGTGGACGAGCTGGACGGGGGCTTCCCGGCGACGCTCGACCTCGAGGAGCAGGGCGTCTTCTATATCGGCTACTACCAGCAGCGGCAGGACCTCTACAGGAGCAAGAAGAGCAACGACGACAACCGCGACGAGGCGGCAGAAGGAAAGTAGGAGGCACCATGAGCGACCCCATCCAGAACCGGTACGACATTTCGTTCTTCTTCGACGTGCGCAACGGCAACCCCAACGGCGACCCCGATGCCGGCAACATGCCGCGCATCGACCCCGAGACGGGCCTCGGTATCGTCTCCGACGTGTGCCTCAAGCGCAAGGTGCGCAACTACGTCGAGCTTTCCATGGGCGATTCCGCCGGCTACCGGATCTACGTGCAGGACGGCGTGATCCTCAACGACCGCAACCGCGAGGCCTACGTGGCCACCGGCATCAAGCTCAACAAGAAGAAGCTGCCCAAGGACGAGGAGGGGCGCGCCGTCACCCGGTTCATGTGCGACAACTTCTTCGACATCCGCACCTTCGGCGCCGTCATGACCACCGAGGTCAACTGCGGGCAGGTGCGAGGCCCCGTGCAGTTCTGCTTCTCCGACTCCATCGACCCCATCGTCCCCAGCGAGATGTCCATCACTCGCATGGCGGTCACCAACGAGAAGGACAAGGCGGCCGAAAGCGGGCGCACCATGGGTCGGAAGCAGTTCGTTCCCTACGGCCTCTACCGCATGAACGGCTTCATCTCGGCCCCCCTCGCCGAGAAGAGCGGCTTCGGCGACGAGGACCTCCAGGTGCTCGTGACGAGCCTCATGAACATGTTCGAGGTGGACCGCTCGGCGTCGCACGGACTCATGACGTCGAGGATGCTGTTCCTCTTCAAGCACGACAGCCGTCTCGGCAACTGCAGGAGCGAGCGGCTGTTCGACCTCGTGGCCGCGCGGAAGCGGTGCGAAGGCGCGCCGCGGTCCTTCTCGGATTACGAGATCGTCTTCGATGAGGGCGCGCTTCCCGAGGGCGTCTCCGTCGAGGTCCTTTCTTGACGGACGCACCTGCCGGATATGGGGAGGAGGACCTCCTCCCCATATCCGGCATCCAGCACTTCTCGTTCTGCAGGCGCCAGTGGGCCCTCATCCACCTCGAGGGCCAGTGGGCGGAGAATCTCGACACGGCGGTGGGCACTACGTTCCATGGGCGCGCCCATGGGGGAGAGGGCGGCACGGTCCAGGGTGTCCGGACCGTGCGGTCGATGGCCCTTGTCAGCCGGACCCTCGGCCTCAAGGGCATCGCCGACGTCGTGGAGTTCGACTATGGGAAAGACGGGGGCTGCGACGGCATCCCCAAAAGGGTCGTCCCCGTCGAGTATAAGAAAGGTCGGTCCAAGGCGTCCGATTGCGACCGCCTGCAGCTTTGCGCCCAGGCCCTCTGTCTCGAGGAGATGCTCGGCATTCCCGTTTCCGAGGGCTGCCTCTTCTACGGCCAGACGCGTCGGCGAGAGGCGGTGTCCATAGACGAGGGGCTGAGGACGCGGTTGGAGGACGTCGTCTCCGAGATGCGCGACCTATGGGGGCGAGAAGAGACGCCGCTTCCGGTGCGCCGGGGCGCATGTCGGCGCTGCTCGTTGAACGATGCGTGCGTGCCGGCGTTGGCGGACCGGTCGGCTGCCGGCTACTGGGCCGAGTGAGAGAAGGGGTGTGTTTCCGTGAGACATCTGCTCAACACGCTCTACGTGACCACGCCCCAGAGCTACCTGCACCTTGACAATGAGAATGTTCGAATCGACAAGAAGGGCGAGCAGTCTCGCAAGGTCCCCCTCCGCGTTCTCGAGCAGATCGTTGCCTTCGGGTCGCTCGGCTGTTCTCCCCAGCTTATGGGGGCCTGTGTCGACAGGGGAATTCTCCTCTCCTTCCTGGATATGAACGGGAGGTTCCTGGCAAAGGTCGACGGGGAGCCTGCCGGCAACGTCCTGCTTCGCAGGGAGCAGTTCCGATGGGCCGAGAGCGACCGTCGGTCACTCCATGTCGCCAAGAGGTGCGTCGCCGCGAAGACGCGTAACCAGTTGGTGGTTCTCAAGCGCTTCGCGAGGGAGAGGGCCGAGCGGGTAGACGATTCCTTCAAGGGGGCGATGGCCTCCGTGGAGGACCTCCTGTGCGACGTCGAGGCGGCGGAGACGATGGACGAGCTCCGCGGCATCGAGGGCAAATGCGCCCAGTGGTACTTCTCGGTTTTCGATTCCATGGTGCTTCCCGAGGCGCCCGAGCTTCGGTTTGCCGGCAGGTCGAGGCGTCCTCCCAAGGACCCCGTAAACGCGCTGCTCTCCTTTTTCTACACGCTGCTCTCCCGCGATGTGGCGGCAGGGTGCGCTGCGGTGGGGCTTGACCCCTACGTGGGCTTTCTCCATGCGGACCGAGCGGGGAGGGAGAGTCTCTCGCTGGACCTGATGGAGGAGCTCAGGCCGTACCTGACGGATAGGTTCGTTCTCAGCCTGGTCAATCGGGGGCAGGTGGGGTCTAAGGATTTCGTTTTTGAGGTGGATGGGTCTGTCAGCCTCAAGGATGAGGCGAGGAAACGGGTGATCTCCCTCTGGCAGAAACGCAAACAGGACGAGGTGGTGCACCCGTTTTTGGGGGAGCGGATGCCGGTCGGTTTGCTGCCGTATGTGCAGCCGCTGCTCTTTGCCCGGTACGTGCGAGGCGATCTTGACGATTACCCCGCCTTCTTATGGAGGTAGCCGTGTATGTCCTGGTGACCTATGACGTCTCGACGAAAAGCCCCGGAGGTGAGGGCAGGCTGCGGAAGGTCGCCCGTACTTGCGAGCGGTATGGGCAGAGGGTTCAGAACTCGGTGTTCGAGTGCATCGTGGAGCCGGCCGATTATCACGAGTTCCTGGAGAGGCTCAAGGCGCTGGTGGACGACACGGAGGATACCGTGCGTCTGTACAATCTGGGAAAGCGCCGCAGCCAGGCCGTTGAGATCGTGGGAAGGCGCGGGGAGGTGCGTTTGGATGACGCCCTCATCGTCTAGCGCGAACCTCTAGCTCTCGAGGAATCGCAGGCGGGTTCGCGCACGGGTGTCCCTTGTTATAGTTATTTAGAGTGAATGTGTATGCCGCTCCGCCCCGGGTTTTGTATGCAACGGGGCGGAGGGTGTGCTGTAACGTATAAAAGTGGAGTCGCGCCCCGCACGGGGCGCGTGGATTGAAACAAGACCGCCCAGGAGGCGTCCACCGTGTCCCAGGGTCGCGCCCCGCACGGGGCGCGTGGATTGAAACACCACCAACTCCGCGACCACCCTCCCCACAGTCGGTCGCGCCCCGCACGGGGCGCGTGGATTGAAACCGACGCCGTAGGCGGGGGCCGCCCGGGCGAAGGCGTCGCGCCCCGCACGGGGCGCGTGGATTGAAACCCCCAGTCTGCACCGCCCTCGTATCCGACCCGAGCGTCGCGCCCCGCACGGGGCGCGTGGATTGAAACTCCACATTGAACTCTATGCGGGACCCGTCCTCACGTCGCGCCCCGCACGGGGCGCGTGGATTGAAACATGGGCAGCTGAGTCACGAACGTCACGATCCCGCCGTCGCGCCCCGCACGGGGCGCGTGGATTGAAACGGCGACGCCGCCGCGGAGGAGCTCGTGGGCGGCGGTCGCGCCCCGCACGGGGCGCGTGGATTGAAACAAGGGCCTCTGCGAGTCGGCGGCCGACGCCATGGGGTCGCGCCCCGCACGGGGCGCGTGGATTGAAACTCGTCGCGGGTGCCAGAGGGGTCCATGCCGATGGGTCGCGCCCCGCACGGGGCGCGTGGATTGAAACATCAAGCAAATCGCGGTGATGTATGGATGAGCAAGGAAAAGTCGCGCCCCGCACGGGGCGCGTGGATTGAAACATGTCGGGGTCCGTCGTGATGGCGGATGGGGACGGTCGCGCCCCGCACGGGGCGCGTGGATTGAAACTCCGGCAGCAGGGCGAGCTCCGGGTGGTCCCGCAGTCGCGCCCCGCACGGGGCGCGTGGATTGAAACAACGAGCCGTGGCGCAGCCCGGACCAGGTGGCCCGGTCGCGCCCCGCACGGGGCGCGTGGATTGAAACTCCTCGGCATGGCGCTGGGGATCCGCAGGGACTAGTCGCGCCCCGCACGGGGCGCGTGGATTGAAACTCGCTCAGGCCCGCGCCATGGGCGGCAAGCTCACGTCGCGCCCCGCACGGGGCGCGTGGATTGAAACGGTATCGACGCAGCTTACCGACGCGAACAACGCGTCGCGCCCCGCACGGGGCGCGTGGATTGAAACTCAGTCGCAGATGATGGGTTGATTGCAAAGAAGAGTCGCGCCCCGCACGGGGCGCGTGGATTGAAACGACGAGATGTGCCGCTACAACTACCTCGCCATAGAGTCGCGCCCCGCACGGGGCGCGTGGATTGAAACATTAGAGAGGTGATGAACATTGAGCCGTTTCCCGCAGTCGCGCCCCGCACGGGGCGCGTGGATTGAAACTTCGAGTACGTGGCCGACCGCCTGGTGTCCGGCGCGTCGCGCCCCGCACGGGGCGCGTGGATTGAAACACGAGCGCCCACTACGGGGCCCGCCCGTCCCACGGGTCGCGCCCCGCACGGGGCGCGTGGATTGAAACACGGGACTCGTGCAGGCGATACCGCAGATAATCCCGTCGCGCCCCGCACGGGGCGCGTGGATTGAAACGACAACTGCACGGGAGACATCCTGTTCGTCGCCAGCGTCGCGCCCCGCACGGGGCGCGTGGATTGAAACCTCGACTCGGTGGCCGTGGAGCGCGACCCGGCGGGCCCGTCGCGCCCCGCACGGGGCGCGTGGATTGAAACTCTGAGCCTCGAATGGGGGCCATCCAGAAGATGGCGTCGCGCCCCGCACGGGGCGCGTGGATTGAAACGGCTGCTACGCGCCCTGCGGCTGCGACGGCGAGGTCGCGCCCCGCACGGGGCGCGTGGATTGAAACCGGCGAAAAGCCGCTATGTTGGTACCGCGGCACAGTCGCGCCCCGCACGGGGCGCGTGGATTGAAACCACGGACGGCCCGGGCACCCTGCGGCACCTCCCGCGTCGCGCCCCGCATGGGGCGCGTGGATTGAAACACCGCAGCGGGGCGTGGCGAGAGGTGATCGCCCAGCCGTCGCGCCCCGCATGGGGCGCGTGGATTGAAACTTGCCGAAGCCGACGATGTCGCCCACCTCGGCCCAGTCGCGCCCCGCATGGGGCGCGTGGATTGAAACCCTCCGGGGTGACTGCCTAGGTGCCGTTGGCCGTGTCGCGCCCCGCATGGGGCGCGTGGATTGAAACACCATGTCGACGGCGGCGCCCATCTCCTCGACGTGTCGCGCCCTGCATGGGGCGCGTGGATTGAAACAACGCATGGATGAGCGACACGGCCGGGGGCGCGTGGATTGAAACCTGGACGACGGCACCTTCGACGACGTTTTGGTCGTCTGGAACCGCTGCGGGAGCGAGCGTTTGCTCCTAGAGGCAAGAGCCAAATAAAAAAGCAACCACCACCTCGGAGACTGTCCCAAGGGTGGTTGCCTTTTCGCTCACTTTACCTTGACGAAGCAGAAGCAGCAAGTGCGGCTGTCCCGGACGAGGTCCTGGTCGTCTGGACGCGCTCGGGCAGCGACGGCTCAATCCCAGAGCCCGAACAAAAGAAGGCAACCGCCTGCCTCGGAGCCTGTCCCAGGGGCGATTGCCTTTCCGTCCCGGCCCGAGGGCTGGGCGATAAAAAAGGACGGTACAACCAACCTCGGTTCTTAACCCAGGCGGAGGCACCGTCCGACGAAGCAAGTCTATCGCACGACGGAAAAGGCGGCACCAACCACATCGGATCCTGTCCCAAGGGTCGAGCCGCTCGACCGGGAGGACAGCGCGCATCGGGGCGTGGCGGAACAGGCAGACACGCGTGCCCCAGGAGAACGTGGGCTTGCGCCCGTGAGGGTTCGACCCCCTCCGCCCCGACCACACCGTTGAACCCGGCGCCCGAGGGCGCCTTCTTCATGACGCCCGCGCGGGCGGAAAACCGCGCCAGTCGCGCCCCGCACGGGGCGCGTGGATTGAAACTGCGCTGGCCGGGCGTGGCCCGAGTGTCCACGGGGTGTCGCGGCAAAGAAAAAGGCCTCTCGCGGGGGCCTCGTCTTCGCTCGGTTGTGGGTGGGGGTGGCTAAAGGCCGGTGGCCCGGGCAGTCGTGGCCGCGACGGCCGAGGCGAGGGTGGAGGCGAACGGCCCGCCGACGGCGCAGCCGACCCGAGTCACAAGCAACGGGAGGGGGCGATACGCCATGACAGACAGAGAGTTCGAGATGCTACTTGCAGCTCTCGCCGTTGTCGGGGGCTTCGGGCTGCAAGTAGCGTGGGACGTCATCAAGTGGCTCTGGGAGAGCCGCCGATGACACCGTGGGGCCCCGGGTACAGCCGGGGCCCTGCCCCCATCCTAGATCATCGGACACCGTAACAGGGAGGTCACTATGGGAACCATCGCAACCATCGCGCTGTTCGCCGCCTGCGCCGTCCTCGGCATGCTCGCCGGACACAGGTTCTTCGTCGCCGTCGTCCGTTCCCGCCTCGAGGGTACGGGGCACTGACGTGGCATCCACGGACGCCCAGCGCCGGGCCAAGGCGAAGTGCCAGCGCAACAACGTCAAGTCCGTCCGCCTGTCCTTCTACGCGGGCAACCCGGAGGACGACGCCATGCTCGCGTGGCTCAAGTCCCGGGGCAACATGGCCGGCTACCTCAAGGACCTCGTGCGCGAGGACATGGAACGCCGCGCGGGCGGCGCCGGCACGGACGAGGACGCGTGAGACTGACGGCGTGACGCCGCTCCCCGGTGACGGGGGCGGCTTTTTTCCATGCCTCGGCACCGCCGTCGGCACTCTCCGGCGACTCCCGGCACCTCTCGGCAGGCCGGCGCGCGGTATAGCTATGGTGCGCGCACGGCGGCCGGGTGGTCGGCGGAGGTGGCCCGCCACGCCCTCGGGCGCTGTCCCATGGTGGCCGTCTGCAACAGGCCGAGCCTGCGCCACCCGTTCGGGCGCTCCAAAATAGGCCCCGACCTGCGCCCCATCATCGGCGAGGCGTCCGAGGTGATGAGCCTCATGAAGCTCGCCGTGCAGTTCGCCGCCGCCCCGCAGACCTACGCCCTGGGGCTCGACCCGGACGCCGCGGCTACTCCCACCGGCAGATACGGGATGCCATGTCCGGTATCCCCGTGGACGAGCTCGGGCCGCCCAACTCCGGCGTCGGCGGCAGGCCGAGGAAGCCGGCGGTGGACCCGGAGAGGAGGGCCGAGGTGGCCAGGCAGCTCGGCCTCGACGACAACGACGAGAACCGCTGGGCCATAGAGCTCGACCTGTCGCTCAGGGACGAGAGGTGGCTCGCCGGGGGGCCCACACCGGGCATCACCTACGCCCCGGGGGCCGAGGAGAGCAAGCGCCGCAAGGGCAACCCGAAGCTCTTCACGAAGGAGCACGAGGTGGAGCGCGAGACGGTGGGGCTCTCCGCCGCCATGGGCTACGCCTCCGAGTTCCAGAAGGACGAGATCCCGAACCCGGACCCCGAGGACGCGAAGAGGCGACCGCGCATCGGCCTCCCGGACCTCAGCTCGGGGATGGAGGTCAAGACCCTCCGAAACGCCTCGAGCTACAACACCGTGGCCAGGCACGCATCGAGCTCGAAGTCCAAGGGCGCCATGTCGACGATGATGAGCTTCTACGGGAACGAGTCGCTCACGGCATCGAAAATCGACGAGTACGTGGAGAAAGCCATGACGGCGAAGCGACTCCGTCACGTCGTCGTCATCTACCCGGACGGCACACACTCGATAAAGGTAAAAAAGTAGCGGCCATTCAGTCTGTCGCATAGATCGCGTCAAAGTGATGGCCGCAGCTCATTTATACCACACCGGCCCGTGGCGGAACAGGCGGGTGCGCACGCCCCGGGAGCGTGTGGAGGCAACTCCGTGTGGGTTCGATTCCCGCCGGGCCGACCACCTGCACACACTTCCCCCTCGTCCAAGGGCAGGACGCCGGATTCTGGCTCCGGAAACCGCGGTTCGAGCCCGCGGCGGGGCGCCGCGCGACACGGGGGCTGATGAGCACGCACGTGCAGAGGACAGCCGCACGGGAGCGTACGGAGGAGACACCGGCCGCTGGCTCTCAGCGAACGCCGGGCTTTTCATCCCGGATGCCGACCCCTGCGCCTCGTGCAGCGGTCGCGCCCCGTGATTGGGCGCGTGGTCCGAAACGATTGCGGAATCCCTGCAGAGTGGTTGGGCGCACTGCTCGGCATGATCCGCAGCCATGTCGAGGCCGGCCCTGCGAACTCGGCCCCGCAGCCGTTTGGTGGTTTTTCTCTCCGCGGGGCCCTGAAAACCACCAAATGGTGTGTCGTTTGGTGGTTTAGATCAGGTTCTGTACCGAAAAGTACCAAACTGCCGGAGCGGCCCCGGGGAGCAGCCCCGAGAGCCCGTGCCAGGCTCCGCCCGCAGGGGCGAGTCGACGCCCAATACATCAAACAAGTAATATACTAAGTGACAGATGGTCCAGGCACCGCTGTCACGCCTGGCCGGTGGCCCCGGCGCACGGCCGCCGCCAAACCGGGTACCCTCCCTGCGCACCCGCACCCGCACCCGCACCCGCACCCGCACCCGCACCTCGCAGCCAGGAGCCCCCATGGCACAGTCCCGCAGCACGCGGCCCGACCGGCCGTCGCCTTTCGCCGGCTCCTCGGAGCCGCCCATCCCCGACGCCACCCTCCGGCGCTTCCCCGGGTTCGTCGAGGCCCGCGACACCGGCCGCTCGCTGCGCAAACGCTGCCCGAGGAGCTCCCTCGCCCGATGGGAGGTCGTGCCCGGCCGCACGTCGGCCCTGGACCTCATCCTCTCCCAGGAGCGTGGCCGCCTGCAGGCCCTCATCCCCGAGCGCCACCGCCGCATGGCCGCCTCGCCCTTCGCCTACTTCCGCGCCACGGCGCTGCCCATGGCCGCGGACCTCGCCACGACGCCGTCCACGGGCCTCATCGTCGAGGCCTGCGGCGACGCCCACGTCGGCAACTTCGGCGGCTACCGCTCGCCGGAGTCCGCACTGGTCTTCGACCTCAACGACTTCGACGAGGTGGCCCGCGGCCCCTGGGAGTGGGACGTCAAGCGCATGGTCGCGAGCGTGGCCGTCTGCGCCCGCAGCCGCGGGTTCGGGGCGGCCACCGCCCACGACGCCGCGCTCGCCTGCGCCGCGGCCTACCGCGAGGCCATGGCGTACTTCGCCCACCAGGGCGCGCTCTCCATCTGGCACACCCACGTGGACGTCCAAGGGCTTCTCGACACCCTCTCCGCCGACGCCTCCAAGAAGGAGCGCCGCCAGGTGGCCAAGGGCCTCGCGGCGGCCTTTGCCAAGGACAACTCCCGTGCCTTCAGAAAGCTCGTGGAAGGGGAGGGGGCCGGCCGGCGCATCGTGTTCGACCCGCCCGCCATCGTGCCGCTGGACCGGTTCCTCCCCGCGGGCGACGTAGAGCGGTTCCCGCGTTCCGTCGCCGAGCTCCTCGGCGCCTACCGCTCCTCCCTCGCCCCGGAGAACCGCGGGCTCATCGACCGCTACGCCTACGTTGGCGCCGCCCTCAAGGTCGTGGGCGTGGGCAGCGTGGGCATGCGCAACTGGGTGGTGGCCCTCTCCGGCCGCCAGGTGGACGACCCGCTCGTGCTGCAGTTCAAGGAGACCGGGGAGTCGTGCCTCTCGCGCTACACGGGCCTCGCGCCGCGCTACCGGGGCGGCGAGCGCGTGGTGCGCGGCCAGCGCCTCATGCAGGCCACCGGCGACGTGCTCCTCGGCTGGGCCGACGTCCCCGTCCCCGGCGCCCCGGGCCGCTCCTTCTACGTGCGCCAGCTCTGGGACTGGAAGGCCACGGTGGACCTGGACGCCATAGACGCCGACACCCTCGCGCTCTACGGCGAGCTCTGCGCCTGGACCATCGCCCGCGCCCACGCGCGCTCCGGCGACCGCGGGGCCATCGCCGGGTACCTCGGCACCTCGGACGCGGCCGACCGCGCGCTCTGCGCCTTCGCCGAGGCCTATGCCGAGCAGAACGAGTGCGACTACCGCGTCTTCATGGACCACGTCGCCGGCGAGGCCGGCACCGAGAAGGGGGAGGCCTCATGAGCCTCGGAGCCGTCGACACGTACCTCACCCGCCGCCACGGCCGTCGGGTGCAGCGCGAGCAGGCCGTGCCCGAGCGCGACTGGGCCCCGGTGCCCGTGGGCTCCTACACGCTCCTCGTGCTCTTCAACCTCATGGCGGCCTTCGACGAGGGCCATGCCATCCTCGCCGTGGGGCCGTCCGGGGGCGACCTCATGACCTACTCCTACTACCGCCGGGGCAACGCCCTCAAGGCCCCGGCGCTCATGGCTTGCCTGCGGGAGCCCGAGACCTTCTCCGCCCTCCGCCGGGCCTCCGGCTGGATCGTCCACGGCAACCCCGGCAACTGGTGGAACGAGCACGTGGACTGCGCCGTCGCCCTCGCGGCCCCCTCCGAGGCCGGTCGTGCCGTGGCCGACTACGCCGAGGGGGTCAAGGCCGCGCCCGGCACCTACGACCTCGTGACCCACAACTGCCTCGCCTTCGTGGAGGAGGCCTTGGCCGCCGGCGGCGTGCGCCTCACCACGGTCTCCGGCGCGGGCCTGCGCACCTTCGTGCCCAAGGACGCCTTCGAGGCGGTGACCGGGGCCACCGGCGCCACGCCCTTCCGGGCGTGGAAATACTGGTTCGACGACGTCCCCGCTCCCGACGACGGCCTGCGCACCATCGGCGACGACCCCGGCACGGAGCGCGGCGACGCCCCGGCGGCACATCGGGGGTAGGGGAGGTCTCTCGGGACTCATCGCCGTCCCGCGCACCTACACCGCCCGCGCCCCGTGCGCGGAAGCCTTTGTGTGCCGACCGCGCGGCCCCCGTCGTGCGGCGCGGCAAACGGGTACGTAGGGCCCAGCACACGCCCACAGGAAGGAACACCCATGGCCACTGCGTTCTACGGCACCATGTCCATCGCCACGTCCGTCATAGGCGACCCCGCCTTCAAGCCGCTCTGGGACGCCACCCTCGACGGCTACGACGAGGCGAGGCTCACCTACGGCATCACGTCGGTCTACGGCTCCGACGAGGAGGGCGGCCGCACCGTCTACCAGGTGAGCGGCAAGACCGACGACGGATTCGACGAGGACGCCGCCGCCTGCCTCTGCGGCTCGCTTTCCGTGGAGGACGCCGGTCGCCTGCTGAAGGCCCTCGAGGACGCCTCCGCCGCCATCGCCTTCGACATCGACGAGTACGACGTCGACGCCGACTCCCTCACCCGCGAGAAGGTCACCGTCACCGTCGAGGGCGGCCGGGCCCGCCTCTCCGACACCTCCTACGACGACGTGCCCGTGACCTCGCGCAAGCTTATCGACATGGGCTTTGCCGAGGAGTCCGAGCTCGACGACGAGGAGCTCGCCGTCATGGTGGCCGCCGAGATCCCCGACGGCCCCGAGGCAGACGACCTCGTGGACGCCATCGAGGACCTGCGCGAGGACGCCCGCCACGACGGCGTCTTCACCGCCGAGGAGACCGCCGACCCGGTGGCCTTCGCCCAGATGCTCGAGGCCTCCTACGCCGACGAGGACGACATCGAGTAGCCGATCGTCCCCCAGACGCGCGGGAACGCGGCGCCGGGCCGGCCCGTCCGAGGCGACGGAGCGGCCCGGCGCCGCGTCGCTGCGGGTACAATGACACGCGTTGCCCTGCCCTGCGAACCGGAAGGTGGCCATCCGTGACCGACATGCCCAAGACCTACGATCCCCAGACGACCGAGCCGCAGCTCGTCGAGCGCTGGATCGACGCCGGCTGCTACCAGCGCTCCAAGGGCACGGGCGACTGCACCGTCGTCATCCCGCCCCCCAACGTCACCGGCGTGCTCCACATGGGCCACGCCCTCGACGACACCATCCAGGACGCCTTCATCCGCTACAACCGCATGGCCGGCCGCTCCACCCGCTGGATCGTGGGCCTCGACCACGCCGGCATCTCCACCCAGACCAAGGTGGACAAGCGCCTGAAGGAGCAGGGCGTCTCCCGCCTGGAGCTGGGGCGGGAGAAGTTCGTGGACGCCTGCTGGGACTGGACCCGCGAGTACGGCGGCACCATCGTCAAGCAGATCAAGCGCATGGGCTGCTCCGCGGACTTCGCCGACGAGCAGTTCACCATGAGCCCGCAGTTCTCCCACGCCGTGCGCAAGGTCTTCTGCGACTGGTACCACGCCGGCCTCATCTACCGCGGCGAGCGCATCGTCAACTGGTGCCCCAACTGCTGCACCGCCATCTCCGACGACGAGGCCGAGTACAAGGACGAGCACGGCCACCTCTGGTACCTGCGCTACCCGCTCAAGGAGCCCGTGGACGGCAAGGACTACATCGTCGTCGCCACCACGCGCCCCGAGACCATGCTCGGCGACACCGGCGTGGCCGTCTCCCAGGACGACCCCGAGGCCTCCAGGTTCGTGGGCGCCACGGTGGTCCTGCCCATCGTGGGCCGCGAGATCCCCATCTTCGCCGACTGGCACGTGGACGCGGGCTTCGGCACCGGCTTCGTCAAGGTGACCCCGGCCCACGACCCCAACGACTTCGCCATGGGCGAGGCCCACGACCTCGAGAAGATCAACGTCTTCGACGAGCACGCCCACGTGGTGGACGGCTACGGCGAGTTCTCCGGCATGGACCGCGACGAGGCCCGCGCCGCCGTGGTGGCCTGGTTCGAGGAGAACGGCCTGCTCGACCACGTCGAGGACCACGACCACTCCGTCATGCACTGCTACCGCTGCGACACCGCGCTCGAGCCTTGGCTCTCCGAGCAGTGGTTCGTGGCTGTGGACAAGCTCAAGGGCCCGGCCACCGAGGCCGTCACCTCGGGCGACGTCACCTTCCACCCCAAGCGCTGGGAGCAGACCTACCTCACCTGGATGGAGAACCTCAAGGACTGGTGCATCTCGCGCCAGCTCTGGTGGGGCCACCGCATCCCCGTCTTCACCTGCGAGGACTGCGGCTGGGAGGACGCCTCCATGGACGACGTGGAGGTGTGCCCCGAGTGCGGCGGCCGCCACGTGCACCAGGACCCCGACGTCCTCGACACCTGGTTCTCCTCGCAGCTCTTCCCGTTCGCCACGCAGGGCTGGCCCGAGCACCCCGAGGAGATGGCCGGCCACTATCCCACCAAGGCCCTCGTCACCGCCCGCGACATCATCGCGCTCTGGGTGGCCCGCATGATCATGAGCTCGCTGTACTTCTGCGACCGGATCCCCTTCGAGGACGTGGTCATCTACGCCACCATCCTCGCCAAGGACGGCAGCCGCATGTCCAAGTCCAAGGGCAACGGCGTCGACCCCATGGACCTCATGGACAAGTACGGCGCCGACGCCATGCGCCACAACCTGCTCACCCTGGTCACCAACAACCAGGACGTGCGGTTCGACGCCGTGTTCGACAAGGACACCGGCGCCTTCGAGGCGAGCCCCCGCACCGAGCAGGCCCGCGCCTTCGTCACCAAGATCTGGAACGCCTGCCGCTTCGCCCTCATGAACATGGAGGGCTTCGAGCCCGGCGCCCCCGTTGCCGCCACGCCCGAGGATGCCTGGATGCTCTCGCGCCTGGCCAAGCAGGTGGCGGAGACCACGGCGTGCCTCGAGGAGTACCGCTTCGGCGACTACGCCCGCGGCCTGCAGGGCTTCTTCTGGAACGAGGTGTGCGACTGGTACATCGAGCTCTGCAAGGGCCGCCTGCAGTCCGAGGACCCCGAGGTCCGCGCCTGCGCCCAGCGCAACCTCGTCTTCGTGCTCGACACCTCGCTGCGCCTGCTGCACCCGGTCATGCCCTTCGTGACCGAAAAGGTCTGGGAGTCCATGCCGGCCTCCGCCCTCGACCTCGCCGAGGCGGCCAAGACCGGCTGCGATCCCTCCCACGACGGCCGCTTCCTCATGCTCTCGGCCTGGCCCGAGCCTGCGGCCTACGGGGCCTACGTCAACGACGAGGCCGAGGCCGACTTCGAGATCGCCCGCGCCCTCGTCTCCGGCGTGCGCTCGCTGCGCGCCCGCTACCGCCTGAGCCCCCGCGCCGAGGTGGACGTGGTGGTCAAGGCCGCCCCGGCCGACGCCGCCCGCCTCGAGGCCCAGCGCGACTTCCTCGTGGAGGTGGGCCGCCTCTCGTCGCTGCTCGTGGGCGAGCACGCCGAGAAGCCCGCCAACTCTGTCTCGTTCGTGGCCCCGGGCTTCGAGGCCTACGTGGTGCTCGAGGGGCTCGTGGACCTCGGCGAGGAGGCCAAGCGCCTGGAGAAGGAGGTCAAGAAGGTGACCGGCGAGCTCGCCGGCATCGAGCGAACGCTCGGCAACCCCGGGTTCCTCGCCAAGGCGGCCCCGGAGGTCGTGGAGGCCAAGCGCGCCCGCAAGGAGGAGCTCGAGGCCACGCTCTCCCGTCTGAGCGCCCAGCTGGAGGACCTCTCGGAGTAGGGGCGGGCGGCTCCCTCCCCTTAGGGAGGACGTTCGGGTTTCAGGCACCCCGCGGGCAGGCCCCGCGGGGTGCCTTTTTGCGGGGGCGACCCATGCCAGAGGCCGCTCCGGCATGGGTCCGGGCCGCGGGCCGGCCCCGGCCCATGGCTGCGGGGCCCGCTTTTTCAGCTACTATGACGTCGACCGTGGGATCGATGAACAGGGAGAGGGGCAGGGACCGTGGCCACCATCAAGGATGTCGCCCGCATCGCCGGGGTGAGCAGCGCCATGGTCTCGCGCTACCTCAACGACGGTTACGTCTCCGCCGAGAAGCGCCCCATCATAGCCGCCGCCATCGAGGAGTGCGGCTACCGTCCCTCTCAGCAGGCCCGGAGCCTGCGGCGCGGGCGCTCCCGGCTCGTGGGCGTCGTGGTGCCCCGCATCAACTCCGAGAGCGTGGCCCGTATCACCGCCGGCATCGAGCAGGGCCTCTCGGGCCGCGGCTACCAGATGCTGCTGGCCAACACCGACAACCAGCCCGAGCAGGAGCTCGCCTACCTCGACCTGTTCGCGGGGTACCCCGTGGACGGCCTCATCCTCGTGGGCTCCGTGGTGAGCGACGCCCACGCCGCGTTCCTCGCCTCCTGCCCGGTGCCCGTGGTGGTGGTGGGCCAGCGGTTCGCCGGGGTGAGCTGCGTGCTCCACGACGACTATGGCGCCGCCCGCGACCTGGCCTCGCGCCTTGCGGCGTCCGCCCCCGACGCCACCTTCGCCTACCTGTCGGTCGACCCGGCCGACGTGGCCGTGGGCGTGCGCCGCCGGGAGGGGTTCGAGGCCGGCCTCGCCGAGCACGGTACGGCCCTGGACCCGGCGCTCGTGAGACGCTGCGACTTCTCGGCGGAGTCCGGCCTCGCGGTGACCCGGCGCCTCTTGGACGACCGGGACAGGCTCGGAGCTAAAATCGATTTCATCTGCTGCTCCACCGACCTCATCGCCGCAGGGGCCCTCAGGGCCGTGGCCGAGCATGGGGGGAAAGACGGGATGGCGCGGCCGACGGTTACCGGTTTTGGCGACAACCGCATCGTCTCCATGCTCACGGGCGGCATTCCCACCGTGCACTTCGCCTACCGCACGAGCGGTGTGAAAAGCGCCGAGATGTTGATTGACCTCGTGGAGAACCCGGGTTCCGTGGCGTCGAGCACCATCATGGGCTACCGGGTCGAAGGCATCTGAGAACCGTTTCTCACTTTCTCATGGTCGTGGAGCGGCACCTTCGACCGTTTTTCTGGCCCGCGGGTACCGCTCACCCCCCGATATCGACCGCTTGCGGTCCATGGACCGTCCGCCCCTTCTTTCTGTGCCTTCCCTGTATGCAAACGTTTACAGTAAGAACCAGGGGATGGGGCCAGCGGGGCCCCTAGGACAAGAGAAAGGGCATGCCATGGATTACGCCAAGTCGGCTAAAGACGTGCTCGGGCTCGTGGGCGGGGCGTCCAACGTGGCGTCGGCGGCGCACTGCGCCACGCGCCTGCGCCTCGTCATCGTGGACAACGCCAAGGTCGACCGCGACGCCATCGAGGACGTCGACGGCGTCAAGGGCGTCTTCGAGGCCCAAGGCCAGCTCCAGATCATCTTCGGCACGGGCACGGTCAACAAGGTCTACGAGGAGTTCGTCAAGGCCGGCGGCATCACCGGCGCCTCCAAGGACGAGGCCAAGCAGGCGGCGGCCGCCAAACAGAACCCCGTCATGCGCGGCATCAAGCTCCTGGGCGACGTCTTCGTGCCCATCATCCCGGCCATCGTGGCCTCGGGCCTGCTTCTGGGCATTATGAGCACCGTGGGCTTCATGGCCTCCAACGGGTTCATCCAGCTGGATACCTCTAACGAGTTCTACGTGGTGGCCGACCTCGTGTCGTCCACGGCCTTCACCTTCCTCCAGGTACTCATCGGCTTCTCGGCCGCCAAGGCCTTCGGCGCCAACCCCTTCCTCGGTGCCGTCATGGGCGCCATCATGATCCACCCCAGCCTCGAGAGCGCCTACAACCTGGCCGCCCTCTCCGCCGCCGGCGAGGTGCCCCAGCAGTCCATGCTCTTCGGCCTGATCTCGGTCGACTGGATGGGATACCAGGGCCACGTGGTCCCCATCGTCATCGCCTGCGCCATCCTGGCCTTCCTCGAGAAGCGCCTCCACAAGGTGGTGCCCGAGGCCGTGGACCTCTTCGTGACGCCGCTCGTCTCGGTCTTCGTCAGCGCCTACCTCGTGCTCGGCTTCGTGGGCCCCGTCTTCGTGGTGCTCGAGAACGCCGTCCTCGGCGCGGTGCAGTGGCTCATCACGCTGCCCTTCGGTCTCGGCGCCCTCGTGGTGGGCGGCTTCTACGCCCCCACGGTGGTCACCGGCCTGCACCAGATGTACACCGCCATCGATCTCGGCCAGCTCGCCTCCTACGGCGTCACCTACTGGCTGCCCATCGCCAGCGCCGCCAACATCGGCCAGGCGGCCGCTTGCCTCGCCGTCTCCGTCAAGACCAAGAGCCCCAAGGTCCGCGGCCTCGCCTTCCCGGCCGCCCTCTCCGGCTTCATGGGTATCACCGAGCCCGCGATCTTCGGCGTCAACCTGCGCTTCTTCAAGGTCTTCGTCGCCGGCTGCATCGGCGGCGCCGTGGGCGCGCTCCTGTGCTCGCTCACCGGCCTCGCCGCCGCCGGCACCGGCGTCACCGGCATCTTCGGCATCCTCCTCTGCCTCAACATGCCCCTCCAGTACGCGCTGATGTTCGCCGCCACCGCCGCCGTGGCCTTCGGCCTGTCGTTCGTCCTCTACTCCGACGAGCCCGCCGCAGCCAAGGCCGACAAGGCCCCCGCCGCCGAGCCCGAGGCCGCCCCGGCGCTCCTGGCCGCCGAGACCCTCGTGGCCCCGCTCGCCGGGTCCCCCGTGGCCGCCGCCGACATCGCCGACCCCACCTTCGCCGCCGAGATCCTGGGGCCCACCGTGGCCATCGACCCCGGTGAGGCCGACAGGCTCCCCGTGGTGGCCCCGTGCGGCGGCACCGTGAGCACGGTCTTCGACACCGGCCACGCCGTGGGCATCACCAGCGACTCCGGCGCCGAGATCCTCATCCACGTGGGCGTGGACACCGTGAAGATGGAGGGGGAGGGCTTCTCCAAGCTCGTCTCCGAGGGCCAGCGCGTGGTCGCGGGCGATCCGCTCCTCGACGTGGACTTCTCCGCCGTGCGCCGTGCCGGCTACCCCGCCACCACGATGATGATCGTCTCCAACGCCTACGACTTCGACGTGGAGCGCCCCGAGCTCGCCGCCCCCGTGGAGCCGGGCAAGAGCGACGTCATGGGCCTCGCCCGCAAGGGCTGAGACGCCCGTCTCCGAGGGCCCGGGCGCCCCGGCTGCGGCCGGCGCCCGGGCCCGGCCCGTACCCGACACCCGACCATTGGAGATCAACCGGTGAACTCCCTCACCCGAGACCTCGCACGACTCTGCCGCGCCCGCACCGAGGAGGCCGCCCGCCGCGGCCACGGGCCCTGGTCCCAGCGGTTCCACCTCATGCCCGAGGCCGGCTGGCTCAACGACCCCAACGGCCTCTGCCAGAAGGACGGCGTGTTCCACGCGTACTACCAGAACTCGCCCTTCGACGTGGACGGCGGCCTCAAGTGCTGGGCCCACGCCACGAGTCGCGACCTCGTGACCTGGGAGCCGGGCGGCGTGGTGCTGGTGCCCGACACGCCCTTCGACTGCCACGGGGTCTACTCGGGGTCCGCCGTCGTGCACGGGGGCCGCATCCACGCCTTTTACACCGGCAACGTCAAGCGCGAGGGGCCCGGGCGCGAGTTCGACTACGTGCTCGACGGACGGGAGTCCAACACCGTGCTCGTGGAGAGCGACGACGGCGGCGCCTTTGGCCCCAAGCGCCTAGTCATGACGGTGGACGACTACCCCGCCTCCGTCACCCGCCACGTGCGCGACCCCCGCGTCCTGGCCAACCCGGGGGAGGGCGGCCCCGCCTTCCTCATGCTCCTGGGCGCCCGGGCCAAGGGGGCGGACCGCGACCGCGACCGCGGCGAGGTGCTCGTCTACGGCTCCGACGACCTCGTGCACTGGGCCTACGCCAACACGGTGGCCTCCGAGCGGCCCCTGGGCTACATGTGGGAGTGCCCCGACCTCCTCGTGCTGGGGGCCACGGAGGCCACGCGTGCGCCGGGCTTCGACCCAGCCGCCGCGCCGCTGACGGTGCTCTCGGTGAGCCCCCAGGGCATGGAGGGGCCCGCCGCCGGCGCCAACGTGTACCCGAGCGGCCACTTGCCCTTCTCGGGGTCGCTCCTCGGCCCCTGCTCGCTGGGGGAGTTCACGCTGTGGGACGCCGGGTTCGACTTCTACGCACCCCAGACCTTCGAGGCCGAGGACGGCCGGCGCATCCTCATAGGGTGGATGGGCATGGCGGACTGCCCCGACCACGCCAACCCCACCGTGGACCACGGCTGGCAGCACTGCTTCACGCTGCCCCGCGAGGTGGTCACCGACGGCCGCACCGTCCTCCAGCGCCCCGTGGCCGAGCTCGCCGGGTTCCGCGGGCCGGTGCTGGAGGGGGAGGGGTCGCTCCGCGCGGAGGGTCTTGCGGCCTTCGACCTCGAGGTGTCGGGCATTCGGGGCCCCCGGTGCGCCGTGACGCTCGCCGGCGGCCTGGACGTCTCCTACGACGCTGCGGCCGGCGAGGTGGCCATGGCGTTCCGCGACCGGTCCCGCGGCTCCATGGGCGGCGGCCGCGGCGAGCGGCGCGCGGCGGTGCCGGCCCTCCGGTCGCTCCGCGTCGTGGGCGACGCCTCCTCGGTGGAGGTCTTCTGCAACGGTGGGGAGCAGGTGCTCTCCACCCGCTACTACCCGTCGTCCTACTCCGTTGCCGTGGAGGCGCCGGGCGCCTGTGCCCGCCTGTGGCCCCTGGAGGTACCGCTCACCTTGTAGAAACTGTTCAGGTTCCCGTCGTCACCGGTGGACCGGGGCCAAAACCGTATCGTTACAGTCAGTAAGGCGTATCGCTCTCGTTCACCTATCCAGGGAGGAGACCCATGTCCGAGAAGAAGTCCCTGCGCATCGGAGCCCTCGAGGCCGGCGGCACCAAGATGGTGATGGCCGTGGCCACCCCCGAGGGCGAGGTCCTCGAGCGCGAGGAGATCCCCACCGGGGAGCCCGGCCCCACCTGCGAGGCCATCGTGGCGTGGTTCGCCGAGAGGGACATCGACGCCCTCGGCGTGGGCGCCTTCGGCCCCACCGGCGTGGACCCGGAGTCTGGCACCTACGGATGGATCCTCGAGACCCCCAAGACGGCCTGGCGCCACTTCGACTTCCTCGGCACCCTCAGGAGGGGCCTCGACGTACCCTGCGGCTACGACACCGACGTCAACGCCGCCTGCCTCGGCGAGGCCACCTTCGGGTGCGCCCAGGGCCTGGGCACCGTGGTCTACATCACCATCGGCACGGGCATCGGCGCCGGCGTCATGGTGGGCGGGAAGCTCCTCCACGGCATGCTGCACCCGGAGGCCGGCCACATCTCCCTGCGCAAGCGCCCCTACGACACCGGCGCCAGCGTCTGCGGCTTCCACGACTCCTGCTTCGAGGGCCTGGCCTCCGGCCCCTCCATCGAGGCCCGCTGGGGCGCCAAGGGGGTCGACCTCGCCGACAAGGCCGAGGTCTGGGAGCTCGAGAGCGAGTACATCGCCGAGGCCCTCGTCGACTACGTCATGGTCTACTCGCCCGAGAAGATCGTGCTGGGCGGCGGCGTCATGAAGCAGGAGCAGCTCTTCCCGCTCGTGCGCAACAAGTTCACCGAGCTCCTGGGCGGCTACATCCAGACCGAGCAGGTCAAGGCCGTGGACAGCTACATCGTGCCCGCCGGCTGCGGCGGCGACCAGGGCATCCTCGGCTGCACGGCCCTGGGCGTGGAGGCCCTGGAGGCAGCGGGGGAGTAGCGGCCCCGGACAAGGTCCTGCATGACGGAGGCCCGGGTCCCCAGCGTCGGGGGCCCGGGCCTCCTGCCGTGGGCGCCGTGCGCCCCCGCGGCCGGCGGCCTAGGTGATGTTGATGGTGTGCAGGGCGGAGCGGCTGCCCACGTTCCGCGAGACCGAGTACTCGAAGGGCACGCCCGAGTCCAGGAAACCGATCTGCTCCAGCTCGAGCAGGGGGTCCCCCTCGGCGATGTCCAGGCGCTCGGCCTCCTCGGCCGTGGCCGCCACGGCCCGCACGATGCGGTGGAAGCTCGCCAGGTGCAGCCCGAGGTCCTGTCGCAGGTAGTTGTAGATGGAGCCCTCCACGTGGTGCCGCTTGAGGCCGGGGACGAGCTCCAGGGGCATGTAGGTGTCCTCGATGACCAGGGGCACGCCGTCGAGGAGGCGTGCGCGCACGTCGTGGTAGCAGAAGTCCTCCTCGTCAAGGTCGAGGCGGGCCGCCACCTCGGCGGGGGGCACCTCGATGGCGAACAGGTAGACCACCGAGGAGACCTCGCCCTGGTGGGCGTGCTCGTTGGTGAAGCCGATGGAGCGGTCGGTGCGGCCTATGTAGAGGGTGTCGCCGGCATGGCGCCCGTCAACCCCCTTGGACTCCGGCGTCGCCTTGACGAAGGTGCCCGACCCCCGGCGGCTCGAGACCAGGCCTTGCTCGGCCAGAAGCTCCACCGCCTTGCGCACGGTGACCTTGCTCACCCCGTAGAGCTCGCAGAGCTCGACCACCGTGGGCAGCCGTTCGCCCGGGGCGATGGCCCCGTCCTCGATGGATGCGCGGATGTCGTGGGCGATCTCTGCGTACTTGGACATGGCTGCCTCCCTCGAGGCCGGTGTGGGGAGTCCCCAAGTTGTGTGCAAAAAGAAGAATACCGCTTGCGGTGGGATAGCTACCACTCGCGCTCAAATAGAACCAAATTTCTCAAAAAATCGCTGCGGAAGAAGAATTATATCGCTACAATTCTCACCAAGAAGCGCGACCCAAAAGGGGGCACCCCGCGGGCCGGACCAAACCACACGTGCAAGGAGGACCATGGAACCCATCACCCTGCCCGAGAACTTCTTCTTCGGCGCGGCCATGTCGGGTCCCCAGACCGAGGGCCGCTGGGCCGAGGGGGGCAAGCTCGAGAACCTCTGGGACACCTGGTCGATCGAGAACATCGACGACTTCTACAACAAGGTGGGCTCCTACGTGGGCAACGACTTCATGACCATGTACGAGGAGGACCTCCGCCTCCTCAAGGAGGAGCTCGGCTTCACCACCTTCCGCACCTCCATCCAGTGGAGCCGCCTGCTCGACCGCGACGGCGAGCTCAACCCCGCCGGCGTCGAGTGGTACCACCGCCTCTTCGCGGCCGCCGGGGAGGCCGGCCTCGAGATCTTCGTGAACCTCTACCACTTCGACATGCCCACCTACCTCTTCCGCCGCGGCGGCTGGGAGAACCGCGAGGTCGTGGACGCCTACGAGAACTACGCCCGCAAGGCGTTCGCGGAGTTCGGCCAGGAGGTGCGCTACTGGTTCACCTTCAACGAGCCCACCGTCGAGCCCGAGCAGCGCTACCAGGAGGGCGTGTGGTGGCCCTTCATCAAGAACTTCAACCGCGCCCGCACGGTGCAGTACAACATCTCCATCGCCCACGCCAAGGGCGTGCAGGCCTTCCGCGAGGCCAAGTCCGCCGGCCTCGTGCGCGACGACGCCCGCATCGGCCTCATCAACGCCTTCATGCCGCCCTACACCAAGGACGACCCCTCCGACGCCGACCTCGAGGCCGTGCGCATGGTGGACGGCATCAACAACCGCTGGTGGCTCGACCTCGTCACCAAGGGCGAGCTTCCCGCGGACGTCGTGGAGACCCTGGCCGAGCGCGGCTGCGTGCTCCCGGTGCGCCCCGGCGACGACGCCATCCTCGCCCGCGGCACCGTGGACTGGCTGGGCTGCAACTACTACCAGCCCACCCGTGTCCAGGCCCCCTCGCGCGACGTCGACGACACCGGCTGCCCCGTCTTCGCCGACAAGTACGTGTGGCCCGACGCCGTCATGAACGAGAGCCGCGGCTGGGAGGTCTACCCCAAGGGCATCTACGACTTCGGCATGACCGCAGCCCGCGACTACCCCGACCTCGAGTGGTTCGTCTCCGAGAACGGCATGGGCATCGAGGGCGAGTACAAGAACCGCGACGCCTCCGGCAAGGTGCAGGACGACTACCGCATCGACTTCGTGCGCCAGCACCTCACCTGGATCGCCAAGGCCATCGAGGACGGCGCCAACTGCGTGGGCTACCACTACTGGGGCGCCATCGACAACTGGTCGTGGAACAACGCCTTCAAGAACCGCTACGGCTTCATCGAGGTCGACCTCATGGAGAACTACCGCCGCGTCCCCAAGCTTTCCGCCGCCTGGATGCGCCAGGTGGCCACCTCCCACATCGTCTCGTAACGGCCTTCCGGCCGGGGAGGGGAGCCCCGGCCGGGGCGCGAGAGGGGCGGGTGCCCGCCCCGTTCTGAGAGAGCAAGAGAGTCAAGTGAAGAAGAGAAAGAGTTAAGGAGACACCATGGCATCAGGCAAGGGCCAATCCTTCCTCGACAAGTTCGCCGAGGTCTCGGCGAAGATCGGCAACCAGGTGCACCTGCGGTCGCTGCGCGACGGCTTCGCCACCATCATGCCGATCTACATCCTGGCCGGCATCGCAGTCCTCATCAACAACGTCGTGTTCCCGCTGTTCCTGACCGGCGACGGCCTCGCTGCCGCCCAGTACTGGGGAAACGCCATCACCCAGGGCACCCTGTCCTTCGCGGCCATCCTCCTCTGCGGCGTCATCGGCTACTGCTTCGCCCAGAACAAGCGCTTCGGCAACGCCATCGCCTGCCTCGTGGTGAGCATCTGCTGCCTCGTCATCATGTTCCCGCAGGCCGTCAACACCGCCGTCTCCAACCTCACCTACGCCGTGAGCGCCGGTGAGACCGGGGCCGCCACCCAGACCCTCGAGGCCGTGGACATCGCCAACACCCTCGGCATCGCCGAGGACGCCTCGGTGACCACCGCCGCCACCGGCGTCATCTCCACCACCAACACCGGTGCCAACGGCCTGTTCGCCGGCATCATCGTGGGCCTCGTCGCCACGACCATCTTCATCAAGATCTCCTCTATCGAGAAGCTCAAGATCAACCTCGGCGAGGGCGTGCCCCCGGCGGTGGGCAAGTCGTTCAACGTCATGATCCCGCTGCTGTTCACCCTGTCCATCTTCGCCCTGGTGGCCGCCCTGCTCCACGGCATCTGGGGCACCAACCTCATGGACATCATCGCCACCTGCGTCTCCGCGCCCCTCAAGGACGTCATGAACGCCGGCCCGCTCGCGGTCATCGTCATCTACACCGTGGCCAACCTGCTCTTCTGCCTGGGCATCCACCAGTCCACCATCTCCGGCGTCCTGGCCGAGCCCATCCTCACCGTCCTCATCGTCGAGAACATGGCCTTCTACGCCGCCGGCGAGGCCATCCCCGCCGACCACTACATGAACATGCAGATCGTGAACTCCTTCGCCCTCATCGGCGGCTCGGGCTGTACGCTCATGCTCCTGCTCGACACCTTCCTCTTCTCCAAGAACAAGGCGTCCCGCGACATCGCCAAGCTCTCCATCCTGCCCGGCATCTTCAACATCAACGAGCCCGTCATCTACGGCTACCCCATCGTCTACAACATCGCCCTCATGATCCCCTTCGTGATCCTGCCCGACATCTTCATCGCCGCCACCTACGGCCTCACCTGCATCGGCTGGATCTCCCCCTGCGTCGTCCAGGCCCCCTGGACCACCCCGCCCGTCCTCTCCGCCCTCTTCTCCACCGGCATGGACTGGCGCGCCGCGGTCTGGCAGGTCATCGAGATCGCCATCGGCATGGCCGTGTACCTGCCCTTCATGAAGGTCTCCGAGCGCGCCCAGGCCAAGCAGCTCGAGGAGATGCAGAACGCCGCCTAGGACCCTGTGACCTAGGACCCCGCACCACCGTCACCATCCCCGGCCGTCGGGGGCATGCCTCCCCGCGCTCCCCGACGGCCCCATCCCCGCGCCATGCACCGCACCTACACTGAGCCCATGGGCCGCTGGCCCGGAAACCGCTAAGGAGGAACCATGCAGAAGATTATGCTCGTGTGCAACGCCGGTATGTCCACCTCTCTCCTGGTCCAGAAGATGCAGAACGAGGCCAAGACCCGCGGCCTCGACGTCGAGATCGAGGCCCGTCCCATGGCCGAGGCCATGGAGGCCCTCGACACCGCCGACGTCCTGCTCCTCGGCCCCCAGATCGGCTACGCCAGGGGTGACTTCGAGAAGGCCACCGACAAGCCCGTGGACGTCATCGCCATGGTCGACTACGGCCGCATGAACGCCCCCAAGATCCTGGACGACGCCCTCGCCAAGCTCTAAGGGCGCACCGGACCGCACCTGAGGGGGCGCGCCACGTCAGCGGTGCGCCCCTTTTTCTAGACGAGAGACGCCCGGCACGGCCGGGCGGGAGGGAGAGAGACCCATGGACGAGATGAACGAGCTCCAGCTCACCTGCTTCGAGATCATCAGCTACGTGGGCACGGCCAAGTCGTGCTACGTGAACGCCATCTCCAAGGCCCGCGAGGGGGACTTCGAGGGCGCCCAGGCCCTCATCGCCGAGGGCGACACCGCCTACGCCGGCGGCCACGACGTGCACCTCAAGCTCCTCCAGGCCGACGCCGCGGGCGAGCGCGACGCCGAGGCGCCCCTCATTCTCCTCCACGCCGAGGACCAGATGGCGAGCACCGAGACCGTGAAGATCATGGCCCTCGAGTTCATCGCCCTCTACAAGCGCCTGGACGGCGTGGAGGCCTAGGGTCTCGACGGCTCCGCACGCACCTCCCCTGGACGGTCGGCCCCCTCGCGGGACCGGCCGTCTATCATTGGCGCGGCGGGCTCGGACGGGGAGGGGCAGTGGACAAGGGGACGTTGAGGCGGCGCGCCCGGGAGGCCCGCGACGCGCTCGGGGAGGCCGGGCGCGCGGCCGCGGACGGGCTGCGCGCGGCGGCCGTGGGGGCGTCCGGGCTCTGGGCGGCCGCCGACGTCGTCCTCGCCTACGTGCCCATGGGGTCCGAGGCGAGCCCTGCCGCCCTGGTGGACGCCGCCCTCGCCGGGGGCAAGGCGGCGGCCCTGCCGCGCTGTGTGGCCGGCCGCAGGCTGGAGTGGCGCGCCGTGGGGCCGGGCTGGCGGGACGGCCTCGTGCGCCATCCCTTTGGCATGGCCGAGCCCGACCCGGGGCGCTGGGGGTTGCTCGACGTGCCGGCGGCCCTGGCCGGCGGCGCCGCGGTGCTCGCGCTCTGCCCCGGCCTCGCCTTCGACGGCGAGGGGCGCCGCCTCGGCTACGGCGGCGGCTACTACGACCGGTTCCTCTCCGCCGCCCGCGCCTGCGGCGGCCCCGGCACGTTCGCGGCCGTCGGCCTGGCCCACGGATGCCAGGTGCTCGACGCCGCCGTGCTCGCGTCCGTGGAGGGCCCCTGGGACGAGCCTGTGGACGCCCTGGCCCTCGACGGGTCTATCATGCGGTGCGCACACACACCTTCTACCGAGGAGCGCCTGTGACCGAGCCCGAGAACCAGCGGCCCTACGAGGTGCCGTTCCCTGTGCGGCCCATGGACTACGAGGGGGCGCTGGCCCACCTCCACGGCATCCTGAGGCTGGGGATCTGCCCCATGCTCGAGACCGTGGTCGACATGCTCGCCGAGCTCGGCCGCCCCGACGCGCGCTTCTCCGTGGTGCAGGTGGCCGGCACCAACGGCAAGACGTCCACGTCGCGCTACACGGCGGCGATCCTGGCGGGGGAGGGGCTCTCCACCGCCCTCTACACGTCGCCGGAGCTCGTGGACTACACCGAGCGCATGGAGGTGGCCGGCCGCCCCGTCTCCCGCGAGGGGTTCGCCCGGGCCGTGGCCGCCGCCGCCGAGGCCGGGCGCCGCGTGAACGCCGCCCGGGAGGCCGCGGGAAAGCGGCCCTACGACGTCACGGAGTTCGACACCCTCACCGTGGCCGCCTGCGTGCTCTTTGCCGAGCGCGGGGTCGACGTGGCCGTGCTCGAGGTGGGCATGGGCGGCCGGTGGGACGCCACCACGGCCACGCACCCGGCGGCCACCTGCGTCACGGGCATCGGCCTCGACCACACGCGCATCCTCGGCGACACCCTGGAGGAGATAGCCGGCGAGAAGGCCGCCGTCATCAAGGCCGGCCAGGCCTGCGTCCTGGGGCGCGGCACGGCCGAGCCGCCCTCGGTGCAGGACGTCCTGCTGGGGCGGTGCGCCGCCCAGGGCGTGACGCCCGCGGTGGTGCGCGCCGCGGGCGAGCCGGCGCCGGCCGGGCTGCCGGTGTGCCGCTACGCGGTCGTGTCGGAGCCCACGGCCCTGGGCGACCCCCTCGTCCTCGACGTCGAGGCGCCGCTCGCCGCCTACCGCGGGCTCTCGGCTGTCAAGCCCCGCTACCAGGCCGCCAACATCGCCTGCGCCGTCGCCCTGGCCGAGGGGTTCCTCGGCCGCCCGCTCGATCCTGCGGCCCTCGCCGCCTCCGTGGCCGCGTGCCCCACGCCGGGGCGCTTCGACCTCGTGCGCGCCGAGCCGCCCCTGCTCGTGGACGCCGCCCACAACCCGCAGTCGGTGGCCGTGTTCCTCGACAGCCTGGGGGCCCTGGACGGCGCGGGACGGGCGCCGGAGCTCGTGTGCGCGGTCCTCGCCGACAAGGACGTCGCCGGCATCGTGGGGCTGCTCGCCGGGGCCTTCCCCGTGGTGCACGTGTGCCGGACGCCGAGCCCCCGCGCGCTGCCGCCCGAGGAGCTCGCGGGGCTCTTCCGGGAGGCCGGCGCCACGGTGGCGTCCGTCTCGCCCACGGTGGCGGGCGCCCTTGCCGCGGTGGGGGACGCCCCCGCCGTGGCCGTGGGATCCATCACGCTGACGGGCGAGGTGTGCCGCGTGCTGAGGGCCGGTACGGGGGAGTAACGGCAACCGGTTGCCTTTGCGGAGCGGGGTCGCGGTGCCTGCGGGGCCGGGGGCTCCCGCCCATGGGCAACCGGTTGCCCATGGGGCCGTCAGACGACGATGTATGGGCTGGCGCGGGGCCCCGACCGCCGCCGACGCGGGCCGTAAGGCTGTGTGGCGGGGCTGTGATGGAGAGGGGAGTGTCGTGCCGGTACGGTACAATGCACCAAGCACGCAGCTCGAACGCACCGCCGGTGCAGATAGCCCCGAAGGAGCCACCCGATGCAGGATCTGCTCGATCAGATAATCACGCCCGAGGTCCGTATGGTCCTCTACCTCATGCTCGCCTGCGTGGTCATGCTCTACCTGCTCTCCATCGTCTACGTCATCCGCGACGCCCAGCGCCGCGGCGCCGAGCCCTGGTGGCTGTGGGCCATCATCTCGGTGGTTCCCATCGTGGGCCTGCTCGCCTACGTCATCCTGCGCCCCAGCAGCTACCTGGTGGACCGCGAGGAGCAGGACCTCGACATCGCCCTGCGCGAGCACCAGCTGTCCCACTACGGCATCTGCCCCAAGTGCGGCACGCCCATCGACCGCGACTTCATCGTCTGCCCCATCTGCAACACGCAGGTGCGCAACGTCTGCCCCACGTGCCACCGGCCGCTCAACGCCGACTGGAAGGTGTGCCCCTACTGCCGCACCCGCATCCAGTAGGCACGCCCACAACGTATCGTCCAGGCCCGCTCCGGCGGGCCTTTTGCTAAGGAGGGAGCCCCATGCCCCGCGAGACCATGGCTCAGAAGCGCGAGCGCGCCGCCGAGGTGGAGCGCCGCATGTTCGAGGTGTACGGCGAGGGGGCCTGCTCCCTGGACTACACCGACCCGTTCCGCCTCACCGTCGCCGTGGTCCTCTCGGCCCAGTGCACCGACGCCGCCGTCAACAAGGTGACGCCGCTGCTGTGGGAGCGGTTCCCCGAGCCCGCCGACCTCGCCGCCGCGGACACCGACCAGATCGAGGAGATCATCCGGCCCCTGGGCTTCTACCGCGCCAAGGCCGCCAAGCTCAAGGGTCTCGCGCAGATGAGCGTCTCTGAGTTCGGCGGGACCGTGCCCCAGGACATCGACGAGCTCCAGCGCCTCCCCGGCGTCGGCCGCAAGACCGCCAACTGCGTCATGTGCCAGGCGTTCAGGGACCCCCAGGGCATCGCCGTCGACACCCACGTGTACCGCATCGCCCACCGGCTCAAGTTCTGCGGCCCCTCGGCCAACACACCCGACAAGGTGGAGGCGGCGCTGCTCAAGGTCTACCCCCGCGAGCAGTGGCTCTACATCAACCACCAGTGGGTGCACTTTGGCCGCGAATATTGCCGCGCGCGCAACCCGCGGTGCTCCGAGTGCTTTGTGGCGGACATCTGCCCGAGCGCCGGCAAGTGCTGACCCGCCCCGTTGTCCCAACACCCGGACACTTTTGTCCCATTGGTCGGGTACTTCTGTCCCACCGTCGGGCACCGCTGCCGCATCATCAGTTGCGAAACAAGCGAAGTGACAGATGGGCCAGGCACCGCTGTCACACCGGGCTTGATTGATATGTGACACGGCCGCCCATGGCGCCCTCCGGCCCGCGGGGTATGAACCCCCGTCGAACGACGATTCGAAGGAGGCCCCATGGCCAAGAAGGACAGGAAGAACGACCGCCTCGACCCCGACGAGGTCGAGCGTCGCGTCAAGGAGGAGCTCGAGCGGATCGGCGCCGTGCCGGTGCGGTCCGACGACGCGGACCTCGCCGAGGGCGACGACGTGGAGATGGCCACCGTGGAGGAGGTCATGGCGCCGGCCCAGACCACCCCGGTGGAGCTCGAGAACGAGCTGGCCGCCTACCTCATCGACACCGCCGTGCGCTCCGTGGACACCGAGAACCAGCGCGGCCGCTCCATCGGCTCCTACTCCAGCCGCCTGCTCATCGGCATCGCCGTGCTGGCCGTCGTGGCCCTGGCCGTGGCCGTGCCCACCATCCTCATCCTCGCCCCGGGCTGGGAGGCCGTGCTCATGACGGCCCTCTTCACCGGCGTGCTCGTGCCGCTGCTCGTGGCGTTCCTGCTGGCCGTGACCGCGGGCGCCGGCTCCGCACGCATGGTCAAGGGCGTGCCGGCCGACCTCTTCTCCACGGCCGTCTCGGCCCCCGTCAAGACCAAGATGGAGCTCGCCAGGCGCATCTGTGCGGCCGAGCAGGAGCGCTACGAGGAGGCCAGCCGCAGCCACGACCGCGTGTCCGGCGCCCTCACCGCCGCGCGCATCCTCATGCTCGTGGCCGTGGGCTTCTTCGTGGTGGCGCTCCTGTTCCTCTGCGTCATCATGTTCGTGCACGTGGCGTAGGCGCCCGGACGGGGCCTCGACCCCACCCGCACAGGGACGACCGCCCGGGGCGGCGGGACGGCGACCGGCCGCCCCGCCGCCTTTCCCGTGCCGCGCGACGCCCCTTCCCACGCGACGCCCCCCCCGCGCTGCGCCGCCCCCGCGCTGCGCCGCTCCCCCGCGCGCCGCCCAGCCTTGTGGACACCTTCTGAACCTTGTTAGCCCCGGTTACCTTCTACCGGTTCGCTCTGGTTAACTTGTCGCGCCAGAAACCGGACCGAAAGGAACCGCCCGCAGATGATGATCGACAAGCGCCTCATCGCCGTGGCCGGCGACGCCAGGCGCCACGTGGCGGCCAACGTCGCCTTCCAATGGGTGGCGCTGGTGGCGAACATCGCCGCCATGGGCGCCGTGGCGCTCCTCCTCCAGGGGCTCTACGAGCGCACGGCCACCGCCGCCTCGCTCTGGGGCACCGTCGCCGCCGTTGCGGCCGCGGCCGTGGTGCGCCTCCTCTGCACCGCCGCGTCGTCGCGCCAGAGCCACCTGTCCTCGGCCGAGGTCAAGCTGCGCCTGCGCGACCTCATCTACCGCAAGCTCCTCGCCCTGGGCCCCCGCTACCGCTCGGTGGCGCCCACCTCCGAGGTCGTGCAGGTGGCCGTGGAGGGCGTGGACCAGCTGGAGACGTACTTCGGCGCCTACCTGCCGCAGTTCTTCTACGCCATGCTCGCCCCCGTCACGCTCTTCGCGGTGCTGTGCTTTGTGAACGTGCCGGCCGCCGCCGTGCTGCTCGTGTGTGTGCCGCTCATCCCGGCCGCCATCGCCGCGGTGCAGACGTGGGCCAAGAGGCTCCTCGGCACCTACTGGGGCCGGTACACCTCCCTCGGCGACACGTTCCTCGAGAACCTCCAGGGCCTCACCACGCTCAAGGTCTACCGCGCCGACGCCTTCAAGCAGCGGGAGATGAACGAGGAGGCCGAGCGCTTCCGCTGCGTCACCATGCGCGTGCTCACCATGCAGCTCAACTCCATCACCATCATGGACCTCGTGGCGTTCTGCGGCGCGGCCGCCGGCACCTGGGTCGCCGTGACGCAGTTCCAGGCCGGTGCCGTGGGCCTCGCCGGCGTGCTCTTCACCGTCCTCGTGGCCGCCGACTTCTTCATCCCCATGCGCCAGCTGGGCAGCTTCTTCCACATCGCCATGAACGGCATGGCGGCGTCCGAGAAGATCTTCCGCCTGCTCGACGCCGACGTCCCGGCCGACGGCTCCCTCCCCGTGCCGGACGAGGGCCCCATCGTCGCCCGGGGCCTCTCGTTCACCTATCCCGGCGCCGAGGGACCCACCCTCCGCGACCTGGACATCGAGGTGCCCCGCGGTTCGTTCACGGCCGTGGTGGGGGAGTCGGGCTCGGGCAAGTCGACGCTCGCCTCCCTCGTGGCCGGCCGCCTGCGCGACTACGACGGGTCGCTCTCCATCGGGGGCGTGGAGCTCGCGGACGTCGCCGAGGCTTCCCTCATGGGCTCCGTCGCCTACCTGGGCCACCAGAGCCACCTCTTCTCGGGCACCGTGCGCGACAACCTCGCCATGGCCGCGCCGGACGCCACCGACGGGGAGCTCCTGGCCGCCGCTGCCCGTGCCGGCATCGACGGCTTCCTCGCGGCCGAGCAGGGCCTCGACACCCCGGTGGCCGAGGGCGGCTCGAACCTGTCCGGCGGCCAGCGGCAGCGCCTCGCCCTGGCCCGCGCGCTCCTCGCCGACGCCGACGTCTACCTGTTCGACGAGGCCACGTCCAACGTGGACATGGAGAGCGAGGACGCCATCATGGCCGAGGTGCGCCGCCTGGCCGCCACCAAGACCGTCGTCCTCGTGTCGCACCGCCTGGCCACCGCCGCCCAGGCCGACCGCATCTGGGTCATGGAAGACGGGCGCCTCGTTGAGGACGGCACCCACGACGAGCTCGTGGCGGCCTCCGGACCCTACGCCCGCCTGTGGGACGCCCAGCGCTCCCTCGAGACCTTCGGAGGTGAGGCCGCGTGACCCGCCGCAGCCCCCTTGCCGTCATGGGCCGGCTCGTCGGCCTCGTGCGGCCCCTCGCCGGCTTCATGGCCCTCGCCGTGGCCCTCGGCCTGGCGGGGCACCTCGCCGCCACCTTCGTGACCGTCCTCGGCGGCGTCGCCGTCCTCGGCGCCCTGGGCGAGCCCGTGGGGATGGGCACCGCCGCCGCCCTCTGGGCCATGGCGGCCTGTGCCCTCGTGCGCGGCCCGCTCCGCTACGGCGAGCAGGCCTGCAACCACTACATCGCCTTCAAGCTGCTGGCCCTCGTGCGCGACCGCGTCTTCACGGCGCTCCGCCGCCTGGCCCCGGCCAAGCTCGAGGGCCGTGACAAGGGCGACCTCGTGGCGCTCGTCACATCCGACATCGAGCTCCTCGAGGTGTTCTTCGCCCACACCGTCTCGCCCGTGCTCATCGCCGTGCTGTTCTCGGCCGTGATGGTGGCGTTCATCGGCTCGTTCAGCCCGTGGCTGGGCCTCGTCGCCCTGCTCGCCTACGTGGCCGTGGGCGCCGTGGTGCCCGTCGCGGCCTCCCGGGCCGCCGGCGACGCCGGTGCCGAGGTGCGCGGCAAGGCCGGGGCCCTGGCGTCCTACGTGCTCGACGGCCTGCGCGGCATCGCCGAGGTCGTGCAGTACGGCCGCGGGGAGGAGCGTCTGGCCGGCATGGCCGCCCGCACCCGGGGCCTGCTCGCCGACGAGGCGCGCCTCAAGCGCGTCACCGGCCTGGACACCGCCGCCACCGGCGCCGTCATCACGGCGTTCGACCTGGCCATGCTCGTCTCGGCGGCCGCGCTCCACGGCCAGGGCGCCGTGGGCTTCGCGGGCGTGCTCGTGCCCACCCTCGCTCTCATGGGGTCGTTCGGCCCCGTGGTGGCCCTCGCCAACCTGGGCGCCACGCTGCAGCAGACCATCGCCTCGGGCAACCGCGTGCTCAACATCCTCGACGAGGAGCCCCAGGTGGCCGACGTCACCGGGCGCCCCGAGGTGGGGTTCTCCGGCGCCGCGGCGTCCCATGTGGACTTCTCCTACGGCGACGAGGGCCCGGTGCTCGCCGACGTCTCCGTGGACGTGCCCGAGGGCTCCGTCGTGGGCCTCGTGGGGCGCTCCGGCTCCGGCAAGTCCACGCTGCTCAAGCTGTTCATGAGGTTCTGGGACGTGCAGGGCGGCTCCGTGGCGGTCTCGGGCACCGAGGTGTCCGACGTCGACACCGACAACCTGCGCGACCTCGAGGGCTACATGACCCAGGACACGCACCTGTTCCACGACAGCATCCGCAACAACCTGCGCATCGCCAGGCTGGATGCCACCGACGACGAGATCGAGGCCGCCTGCCGCGCCGCGTCGGTCCACGACTTCATCGCCGGCCTGCCCCAGGGCTACGGCACGCCGGTGGGCGAGCTCGGCGACACGCTCTCGGGCGGGGAGCGCCAGCGCCTGGGCCTGGCCCGCGCGTTCCTCCACGACGCGCCGTTCCTGCTGCTGGACGAGCCCACGAGCAACCTCGACAGCCTCAACGAGGCCCAGGTGCTGAAGTCGCTCGCCGAGGGGCGCGACGGCCGCACGGTGCTGCTCGTGAGCCACCGCGAGTCCACCATGCGCGTGGCCGACCGGGTCTTCTCCGTCGAGGACGGGAGGTTGAGCTGATGGCCGCCGCCGGTGACGCCCGCCGGCCTGCGGCCGCCGTGGAGGCCAGGCGCGCCCGGGAGCAGGAGGTCGTCTCGCAGATGATCGGCATCTGGTGCCACGCCAGGCACGGCACCGCCCGCGGCGAGCTCTGCGACGAGTGCGCCGAGCTGGAGGCCTACGCCCGCGCCCGGAGCGAGCGGTGCCCCTTCATGGAGACCAAGACGTTCTGCTCCAACTGCAGCGTCCACTGCTACCGGGCGGAGATGCGCGAGCGCATCCGGGAGGTCATGCGGTTCTCGGGACCCCGCATGCTCCTGCACAGGCCGGTCATGGCCTGCCGCCACGTGGTCGAGTCCCGCAGGGAGAAGAAGGCAATCGAGAGGGAGATGAGAGATGACCGTTAAGAAACTGCCGTTCCTCGTGCTCGGGTTCGTCGGGCTCGGCCTGGGGTTCGTGGGGGCGGTGCTGCCGCTCATCCCCGCGTTCCCGTTCCTCATGCTGGCGGCGTACTCGTTCGCCCGTTGCTCCGAGCGTCTTGACCGCTGGTTCCGCGGCACGCGCCTCTACCGCGACAACCTGGAGGACCTCGTGGGCGGCCGAGGCATGGCCCGCGCGGCGCGCCGCCGCGTCATGGGCGCCGTCACGCTGGTCATGGCCGTGGGCTTCACCCTCATGGCGCTGAAGGGCCTCGTGGTGCCGTGCACCGTCCTGTTCGCCGTGTGGCTGGGCCACATGCTGTACTTCGCCTTTGGCGTGAGGCGCCGCGAGGAGGGCGAGGGGGCCGCGGCGTAGGGGAGGAGCTCTGGGGCGCGGCCCGCAACCCATCCCAAGGCGACCGGTCGCGCTGCGGGGCCGCACGGTAGGTGGGGCCCTGTGGTGGGGCCAACATGGCGCGGCCTCTCCCCGGCGCGCCCCCTGGCAAGCAGCGGCCCCTGGTTCACAGATGCGCCTCCCGGCGAGTGGCCCCTCTGACAAGCGCTCCCGATTCTTCAGTGCGGCCCCCTGCAGGGCGACCTTGTCCCCAAGGCGCCCTGCAGGGGGCCTTCTGTCTTTTGGCGGTGCATCTCCGCGCCCTACAGGGCCCCGCTGTCCCTTGCGCGCCCTAGAGGGGGATGATGCGCCCGGCAGGTGGTCGCAACTGCCTTCCGTAGGTGGCCGGAGCAGGAAAACCCCCTTCAACGGCCCCCTGTGCCGGTGGCTTGTCCCAAGGGCGGGATGCAGGGCGCACGCTAGGCTCGTCTCGCTCCAAAAGGACTTTGGAGGGGGGCTTTTCGTGCACTGAACGCCCTTGGAGGGCGGCCCGTCACCCTCCAAGGGGCCTTTGCCGCAAGCACCCTCCGCAGGGTGCCACTAGAGGGGGGTCTTGCGGCTTCCCGCGCGCCGGCCGCCCACGCCCCGCCAGCCGCCCGCGCGCGCCGGCCGCCCACGCCCCGCCTTACCAGAGGTCCCACGGGGTGAAGAGCTCCCGGTGCAGGCGGGCGCGCCTCTCGAGGGTCGAGCGGCAGAGCGGCCTCTGCCTCACGCCGAGCCTGTCCGCCACCTCCCCCATGAAGGCGTCCAGGCGCTCCCGGCGGTCTGCCATGTTGGGCGTCAGGGGCAGGATCTCAAAGCCCATGTGGGCGGCGGCCACCAGGCGGTCCTTGTCCTCGAGGGGGCGCATGCCCTCCTCGTGGCCGTGGGAGTCGTACTCGACGGCCAGGTGGCTCTCGGGCCATGCGAGGTCGAGGTAGATCGCCCGCTTTGCGGGGAGCAGGGCCCGCGCCCGAGCGTTGAGGGCCACCGGGTGGTTGCGCTGCGGCTCGGGGAGCCCGTAACCGCCGCGGCGCGCGGGGAGCGAGGCGTAGAGGACGGTCGCTGCCTCACGCGGGGAGGCGCATCCGTCGAGCAGGTGCGGGGCGGCCGAGCGGGCCGTGGAGACGTGCCTCGCGCCATCCGGCACGGAGGCGATGAGGTCCGCCACCTCGCCGGGCGTCGTCAGCGGGCCCGGCCGCCTCCTCATGCCCTGGGGCGCCATGGAGTAGGTGCCGCACAGCTCGCATCCCAGGAGGAGGGCCTGCCCGAAGCCGAGGCCGCGCGTGCGGAGCAGCCAGTGAAATGCGGGGGAGGGGGCGAAGACGCCCAGGTCGGGCGGGTCGGACGGGTCGTCGAGGCGCACGAGCGCCCCGTGGGGCAGCCCCACGCCCCAGCGCCTGCAGCCGATATTGCCGCCGTGCCGACGGGCGGCGTCGGTGCCCACGAGACACGGTATGGGGAGGGGCTCGTCCTCGGGACGCCTGCGGGCCCCGTTCACCACCGGCCTGAACGACGGCTCCCAGCGGGAGAGGGCGTCCAGGGCCGGCGCCCCGTCCATGTCGCGTATGTTGGCCGTCGCGGACGCCAGGGCGACGGCCGCCTCCTCGTCCGGGACGGGGGCGAGGGTGATTCCCGAGAGGTACGCCGCGCGGGCGCACCAGTCGTGGACGATGAATGCCATGGGACCTCCCTTGGTCGTCTCCATGGGTCGGCCGACCCATACGACAAGGGTGTCCACGTTGCGATGATGATGGATGTTCTCCGAGCATACCTAACGGGTGTCGCCCTGTGAAGACGCCTCCCGCCTGACGCCTTTCCGACGGCGGCCGTCAGGGTGCGGAAAGGGAGCAGGCGCCGAGGAGCGCCCCGCGCCCGCGTGCGCCCCGCACTCGCGCACCCGCCCTCGCGACACGCCCGTGCCCGCCCCGCCCCCGACCCTCGCGACACGCCCGCGCCAAGAGGGGTATCCTTGACCCCGTGCGCCGGCATCGGGCCGGCTCGTATCCGGAGGGTGCACCCCATGAACCAGCGCGTCCCACAGCCCGCAGCCACGCGGCCCGTCCAGGGCGTCATCGCTGCGTGCGGCACCCTCACCCTCACCCAGACTATCTAGGCGCTTGGCGAGCGGCCCCGGCCGCCCGGTGAGCGCCGCCTCCTGTACGGGGACGTCCCTGCCGCACGGCGGGCCGGCCCCTGCCCGTTGTCGTCAAACGGCCATCGTGAGGCCGAGAAAACAAGAAGGAGTCAGCACCATGTCCAACCCCATCTCCGTCAACCTGCCCGACGGCTCCGCCCGCGAGCTCGAGGCCGGCGCCACCGCGGCCGACCTCGCCGCCTCCATCGGCGCCGGCCTGGCCAAGGCCGCCCTCGCCGCCAAGGTCAACGGCGTGCCCCAGGACCTCGCCGCGCCCCTGCGCGACGGCGACACCGTCGAGATTCTCACCATCAAGAGCCCCGACGCCCTGCCCATCGTGCGCCACTCCTGCGCCCACGTCATGGCCGAGGCCGTGAGCGAGCTCTTCTCCAACGTGGCCCTGGGCATCGGCCCCGACGTCGAGAACGGCTTCTACTACGACTTCCAGACGCCGGACCAGATCTCGTCCAACGACTTCGAGCGCATCGAGGAGCGCATGCGCGCCATCATCCGCGAGGACGAGCCCTTCGTGCGGGAGGTCGTCAGCCGCGAGCAGGCCCAGGAGATGTTCGCCGACCAGCCCCTCAAGCTCGAGCTCCTCGACGACATCGACGCCTCCGAGGACGTCACGGTCTACCGTCACGGCGACCACCTCGAGCTCTGCCGCGGCCCGCACGTGGCGAGCGCCGGCAAGATCCCGGCCGACTCCTTCGAGCTGCAGAAGGTGGCCGGCGCCTACTGGCGCGGCAACGCCGAGAACGAGATGCTGCAGCGCGTCTACGGCGTCGAGTTCGCCACCAAGAAGGAGCTCAAGGCCTACAACCACATGATGGAGGAGGCCCGCAAGCGCGACCACCGCGTCCTCGGCCCCAAGCTCGGCATCTTCGAGACGCTCGACGAGGTGGGACCCGGCCTGCCGCTGTTCTTCCCCAAGGGCGCGCGCATCGTGCGCACGATGCAGGAGTGGCTGCGCAAGGAGCTGTACCGTCGCGGCTACGAGGAGGTCATCACCCCGCACGTCTACAAGTCCGATGTCTGGAAGACCTCCGGTCATTACGACTTCTATAAAGAGAACATGTACTTCTTCAACATCAACGAGGGCACCGACGAGGAGCCGCGCCTCTCGGAGTTCGGCGTGAAGCCCATGAACTGCCCGGGCCACGTGCTGCTCTACAAGAGCAACCTCCACAGCTACCGCGACCTCCCGCTGCGCTACTTCGAGTTCGGCACGGTGTACCGCCACGAGCTCTCCGGCGCCGTCAACGGCCTGTTCCGCGCCCGCGGCTTCACCCAGGACGACGCCCACGTGTTCTGCCGCGAGGACCAGGTGGTGGACGAGGTCGAGAGCATCATGGACCTCGTCGACCAGATCATGGGCACCTTCGACCTCACCTACGAGTGCGAGATCTCCACGCGCCCGGCCCACTCCATCGGCACCGACGAGATGTGGGAGAAGGCCGAGAGCTTCCTCAAGGAGGCCCTCGAGAAGCGCGGCGTGCCCTACGACATCAACGAGGGCGACGGCGCCTTCTACGGCCCCAAGATCGACGTCAAGGTGAAGGACTCCATCGGCCGTACGTGGCAGTGCTCCACCATCCAGGTGGACTTCAACCTGCCCGAGCGCTTCGACATCACCTACCGAACGGCCGACAACACCCAGGAGCGCCCCTGGATGCTGCATCGTGCCATCTTCGGCTCCATCGAGCGCTTCCTGGGCATCCTCATCGAGAACTACGCAGGCGCCCTGCCCCTGTGGCTGGCCCCGGTCCAGGCCGAGATCGTGCCCATCGCCGACCGTCACCTCGACTACGCCGAGGACGTGGCCAAGCGCCTGCGCGCCGTGGGCGGCCGTGTGGAGGTGGACACCCACTCCGAGCCCATGCGCGCCAAGATCGCCCGCGCCCAGGAGCAGAAGATCCCCTACATGCTCGTGGTGGGCGACAAGGAGGCCGAGGAGGGCACCGTCTCCGTGCGCGAGCGCTCCGAGGGCGACCAGGGCTCCATGGCCGTGGACGAGTTCGTGAAGGTCATCGCCGACGCCCAGGTGTAGCCGCCGCGGGGCCTTCCCCTCAGGGGCCCGGGCTTTTGCATCATCGGAGGCAGTTCGAAAGGGCCGACCGTATCTGGCGATACGGTCGGCCCTTTCTCGGTGTTCTCATCGCGGTGGGCGACCCCGGGCCGGCCGGGGCCGCCGCTTTACCGCTTTTGTGCTTGATGCCCATGGAGCCAGGGCCACTGCAAGGAACCTGATACCATTTTCGGCGATCCCGTCGGAAGAAGGAAAACGTTGAAGGTCCTGTGCCTGGGCGAGCCGGTCCTGCGCCTCTCCCCGCGTCCGCCCCTCATGCTCCATCAGACCGACCAGCTCTCCATGGCCTTTGCCGGCTCCGAGGTCACCGTGGCCAAGTCCCTGGCCCTCCAGGGCGACGACGTGGCCCTGGCCTCGGTGGTGTCGTCCAACACGCTGGGGGAGCGCTCCCTCATGGAGCTCCGCCGGTTTGGCGTGGACGTCAGCCGCGTGCAGCGGGCCGACTGCCGCCTGGGCGTCTACTACGTGGAGCGCGGCGGCACCGTGCGCCCCGACCGCGTCCTCTACGACCGCGACGGCACCGCCATGCGCGACGTGGGGCGGGACGACTTTGACTGGGATGGCCTGCTCAACGGCGTAGGGTCGTTCTACTTCTCCGGGGTCGTGGCCTCCATCACGCCCACCCTCGGCGACGTGGTCGAAGACGCCCTCGTGGCCTCCAAGGGCAGGGGCATCCGCACCTTCTGCGACCTCAACTTCCGCCGCGGCATGATCACGCCTGCCGCCGCCCGCGAGCTCTGGGGGCGGCTGCTGCCCTATGTGGACGTGGTGTGCGGCTCCGACGAGGACTACGTGGGCATCTGGGAGCGCGAGGGCTTTGAGGGCGACGGCGACCAGTGCGCCGCGGCCGCCGACCGGCTCATGACGGCCAACGGCATCCAGTCGCTGGCCATGAACCGCCGCGACGTGGACGCCGGGGGGCTCCTCTCGGTGCGGGGCATGCTGCTCTCCGAGAAGGGCCTGTTCCGCTCGCGCTCCCGCGACGTGGCGCCCATGGAGCAGTCCGGTTGCGGAGACGCCTTCTCGGCCTCCATCGTCCACGGGCTGCTCAACCGCTGGGACGCCCAACACACGCTGGACTACGCCGTGGCGCACGCCGCCTACAAGGCCACCGTGGAGGGCGAGCTCTCCTGGGCCGACGAGGCCACCATCGAGCGGATCGTCACCGGCGACGCCCGCGGCTCCATCATCCGCTAGCGGCCGCCGGTTGAGAGGTGCACCAAGTAGCCACCTGGTGCAGGTCGCGGAGGCTTCTGCCGGTCGGGATGTGCACCAACTAGCTACCTGGTGCATGTTGGAGGCGCTTTTCGGGCCGATAGGTGCACCAACTGGCTACTTGGCGCAGGTTGCGGCTGGTTCCGCCGGTGGGGAGGTGCACCAACTAGCTATCTGGAGCAGGTCGGGGGGCTTCCGTCGGTAGGGAAGTGCACCAAGTAGTTACCTGGTGCAGGTCGGCAGGGATCTGCCGGCCGATGGGTGCGCCAACTGGCTACCTGGTGCAGGTCGTGAAGGCTCCTGCCGGCTGGGAGATGCGCCAACTGACTACCTGGTGCAGGTCTGAGGCGCTCTTCGGGCCGAGACCCGCGCCAACCGGCCACCCGCTGCAGGTCGGACCGCCCGCCTACCCGTCGAGCCGCCCGGCAAGGTCGCCGGCGCCCACGGCCCCGGCCTCTCGCGAGCCGTCGCGCCCCTCCACGGCCGCACCCAGGGGCCGGCCCACGGCCACGCCCGCCACGCACAGTGCACACACGGTGCCCAGCGCCACGGAGAACGACGTCGCCTGGGCGAGGAGCCCGGCGCCAAAGCTGCCCGCCAGCGAGGCGAAGATGCTGTAGGTGTTCACGGCGGCCAGGTTCTTTGCCATGGCGGCGGCCCCCCACACCTTGGCGCACACGTACGTCATCATGATGACGGCCACGCCCCAGGAGAACCCGCAGGCCAGAAGGGCCACGGCCTGCATCGGAAGGCTCCCGGCGCCAAGGGACCCGAGCAGCGCCAGGATCGAGGCCACCATGGCGGCCGACGTGGCGCGGATGGTCGCCGGCGCGCCGAAGCGGTCCGCCAGCCCGCCGCCCACAAGGCGCCCGAGGCCCGACCCCACGTTCACGAACCCGATGACGAAGGCCGCCGTCACGGCGTCCGCCCCCAGGCTCGCCGGCAGCTCGCGCCCGAGGCCCGTCACGGCCATGCCGGCGCCGCACACCAGGAAGAGCCACAGGTAGAGAAGCCTGAACCGGCGGTCGGCCACGAGGGGCCCGCCGTCTGCGCCGCCCTCATCGGCCGCGCCGGCCCCCGCGCCCGCCGGCTCCACCACCACGGCGGAGGCGGCCCAGAGCATGCAGAGGAACGCCGCGCCGAGCACCCTCAGCACCACGCGCCACTCCACGATGCCGTAGACCCAGCTCACGGCCGGCCCCAGCAGGAAGCCGCCGATCCCAAAGCCCATGAGGCAGATGCCCTGGGCGAGCCCGCAGCGGTCGGGGAACCACTCGGTCACGGCGGCGATGAGCACGTCGTAGGCCAGGCCGATCCCCAGGGCGCAGAGCACGCAGTAGCAGAGGCAGGTGACCGGGAACGCCAGCGGCCCGTCGGCGACGGAGCAGCCCACGAACCCCGCGGCGAGCAGCACGCCCGCCGCCATGAACGTGGCCCGGGTGCCCCAGCGCCCGCCCATCCTGGCCCCGGCCACGCCGCCGAGGGTGAACATCCCGATGGAGAGCGCGAACACGAGGGTCATCTGCGAGACGGACCACCCCCAGAGCTCCTTCATGGGCGCGAGGACCACCGAGTAGGCGTAGATGAGACCGAGGAAGAGCAGCAGGAGGGTGGACGCGGCGAGGATGCCGCGCCTTCCGCGGAGGGAAGCCATGGGGGAGGGGCCTTTCTTTCTTGTACGACGTCCTGATGTGGGGGAGGGGGGGCGGCCGGGGACCGCCTGCCCGGAGGCCCTAGGCGGCGGCCACGCCGCGGCCCTGGGCGCGGGTCTTGACCTTCTTCTTGCCGCGCACGAGCCCGGGGTGCAGCCGGCGCACCACGGCGAGGGCGTCCTCGCAGGTGTAGCCGCCCGGCACGCTCGCCAGCTGGATGCGCACGGGGGCGAAGCCCGTGGTCAGGTTGGCCTCCAGCAGCTTGCGCTGGCGCCCGTTGAGGCGCGCCGAGAAGCCCTCGACGTCGGCGAGCTCCAGGCACAGGTAGCTGTTGGCGCCCATCTCCAGGATGTAGGCGGCCGAGACCTCGTCCCAGGCGACCTCGCCCGGGCTCATCCAGTTGGAGCGGTCGCGGATGCCGCGTTCGTCGATGGCCAGCAGCTCCGGGCGGCGCACCAGGCGGTCGACGCTCCACGCCAAGACGCCCAGGCCCAGAGGAAGGCCCGCCGCCCCCATCCACAGGCGGATGGACAGCTCGTCCTGGCCCGGGGCCAGGGGGGCGAACAGGGCCAGGGCGCCGGCCACGGCCACGCATGCGCCCATGAACGCGGTGAGGGCGCACTTGACGCGGTCGCGCATGATCACGAGCTCGGTGGGTCCACAGTTGCGTTTCTTAGAAGATGGCATGGTCTGCCCCCAGGGGTCGCCGCCTGCGTTGACTCCAGTATATGGAGGGACACCTTCTCCACGGATGCAGAGCCAGAATATGTGTAGGAAATGTGTAGTAGATAGAGTCTTAACCCTATCTGAATCCATATGAAGCGATGGGACCAAGAAATACCAGCTATACGCCCCGTACATTTGTGAAGGAAAAGTGGAGAGACGACAAATACACCATTTGGGAACCACTCAGAAAAATGGAGACATACGATGGGGCCGTGGAAAGAGGGGACAGTCCGACCCCTCACGACCTTCGACAGAGAGAGGAAGGACATGGCCAAGAAGTACATCGTGGGCGTCACGTCGTGCATCGTGGGCATCGCCCACACCTACATGGCCGCCGACGCCCTCAAGCGGGCCATCGAGGCCGCGGGCTGCGAGGCCAAGGTGGAGACCCAGGGTGCCGACGGATCCGAGAACGCCATCACCGAGGAGGACCTCGCCCGCGCCGACGCGGCCATCATCGCCGCCGACCTCAAGATCAAGGGTCTCGAGCGCTTCGAGCCGGTTCCCTACATCTCCTGCCCCACCGAAGAAGTCATCAAGGACGCCCCCTCCGTGGTGGCCGAGCTTTTGGAGGCGATCGGATAAATGGCCGAGCTCGCACGCAAGGGCGCCAAGAGCGCCAAGAAGTCCCAGGGCGCCGTCATCAAGGAAGCCATCTTCACCGGCGTCTCGTACATGATCCCCGTCATCGTGGGCGGCGGCGTGCTCCAGGGCATCGCCAAGGCCATGGGCGGCTACGACATCGCCCAGCAGGCCGCCGAGCTCGCCTACACGCAGTTCACCTTCGCCATGGTGCTCAACGCCATCGGCGCCGCCATCATGAACCTCTCGGTGCCCATCATCGGCGCCTACTCGGCCTACGCCATCGCCGAGAAGCCCGGCCTCGCCCCCGGCTTCGCCGTCGGCTTCATCTCCGTCACCACCCAGACGGGCTTCCTGGGCGCCCTCGTGGGCGGCATCCTCGCAGGCTACCTCGTCAACTGGATGAAGGACCTGATGAAGAAGGCGCCCAAGGACCTGCAGTCGGTCTTCCCGATCCTGCTCATCCCCGTGTGCGCCACCCTCATCGTCTGCCTGGCCATGTGGTACGTCATCGGTGTGCCCATCGCCTGGTTCATGGGTGCCCTCACCACGTTCCTCACCGGCCTCGAGGGCGGCAGCCGCTTCATCTTCGGTGCCGCCATCGGCGCCATGATGTCCATCGACCAGGGTGGCCCCATCGGCAAGGCCACCGCGCTCTTCACCAACGGCCTCAACGCCGACGGCGTCTTCGGCCCCACCGCCTCCAAGATGTGCGGCGGCATGCAGAACCCCATCGGCATCTGCATCGCCATGCTCCTCGGCGGCAAGAAGAAGTTCGCCGAGAACGAGCGTCAGACCATCGTCTCCGGCCTCATCCTCGGCTGCTGCTACATCCAGGAGTACGTGATCCCCTTCCTGGTCAAGGACCCCATCCGCGTCCTCGTCTGCTGCATGTGCGGCGGCGCCGTCTCCGGCGGCCTCGCCATGACCTTCGGCCTGGAGTCCATGGCCACCCACGGCGGCATCTTCGTCGTGCCCCTGATGACCGCCTCCGCCGACGCCCCCTTCGCCGGCCCGGTCATGTTCCTGCTCTGCTGGCTCGCCGGCGCCCTGGTCACCGGCGTCTCCTACGCCCTGGTCAAGGCCCCCATCAGTGCCACCGAGACCGACACGGGCAACCCCATCCTCGACAACCTCGTCTAGGAACGGTCCCCCGCAGGGCCGGGGGTGCGAGAAGCATCCCCGGCCCTTTTCCGTATCAGCGCCCCACCGTGAGCAAAGGGAGAAGCCCCACCATGTACACCTCCATGAAGGAAATGCTCTGGCACGCCAGCGAGAACTCCTACGCCGTCATGGCCATCAACTGCACCGACATGGAGCAGGCCCGGGCCATCTGCCACGCCGCGGCCGCCGAGCACGCCCCGGTGATCATCGACATCTCCCCGCGCCAGATGAAGGCCCACGCCACCCCCGAGGTCATGGTGCCCATGATCCGCGCCATCGCCGAGCCCCTGGCGGTGCCCGTGGCCCTCAACCTCGACCACGGCGGCGAGTACGCCGACATCGTCCGCTGCATCCAGGCGGGCTTCTCCAGCGTCATGATCGACTCCTCGAGCTTCCCCTTCGAGGAGAACGTGCGCCGCGCCCAGCTCGTGGCCTCCGTCGCCCACGCCCACGGCGTCTCCTGCGAGGCCGAGCTCGGCCACGTGGGCGTCGCGGCCGCCGGCGACGGACGCTCGGCCGACATGTACACCAACGTGGAGCAGGCGGTGGAGTTCGTGGAGCGCACCCACTGCGACTGCCTGGCCGTGGCCATCGGCACCGCCCACGGCTCCTACCCCGACGACTTCGTGCCCAGCCTCGACTTCGACCGCCTGGCCGAGCTCAAGGCCGCCCTCAAGATGCCCCTCGTCCTCCACGGCGGCTCCGGCGCCGGCGAGGAGAACATCCGCCGCTGCGTGGAGTTGGGCATCAACAAGATCAACGTCTGCACCGACCTCTTCAAGTTCCAGCGCGGCGCCATGCACGAGCGCCTCAACGCCGAGCCCGGCATCGACTACATGGACATCCAGATGGTGGGCGAGGAGGCCGCCATCGGCTTCATCCGCGACTACATGCGCATGATCGGCTGCTCCGGCACCTACACCTTCGACGGCTCCGGGGAGGAGCTGGACTAGACGGCCCCGCGGCGGCCCGGGAGCTCCCGGGGGCGTGCGGCCGGCAGACGGCATCGAAGGCGGCGAAGGCGGCGGGAAGAGAGGGGAGTGATGGGCATGATCTCGGGCGACCTCTGCTGGGGCTCCCTCGCGGACGACCTCATCATAGGCTGTGACGGCAAGCGTCGCTGGGCCGGTGCGCCCCGCACGCTCTACGCGACCTTGGAGCAGAGCGCCCGGCGCTACCCCCACCACGACGCCGTGGTGGACGACGACGGCACCCGCACCACCTACGCGGCCCTCCTCGACCTGGTAGACCGCCTCGCCGGGCGCCTGGAGCGCCGCCTCTCGGTGCGCCCCGGCGACCGGGTGGCCCTGCTAATGGAGGCGGGCCTTCCCTACGTGGCCTCCCTCTACGCCGTGAACCGCCTGGGGGCGGCCGCCGTGGCCGTGCCCACCAAGTGCCGCCGCGACGAGGCCGTGACCCTGCTCTATGCCGCCGACGTCACCCATGCGGTGGTGGGGCCCGAGTACGAGGCCTGGGCGCCGTCCCTGCCGGTGGAGCCCGACCGCGTGCTCTGGGCGTCCCAGGTGGCCGGCGGCGACGTTCCGGCCCCGGCCTCGGCCCCCCACGGGGACGCCGCCTCCTGCGCCCTCATGATGTTCACCAGCGGCACCACGAGCCGGGCCAAGGCCGTGATGCTGTCAAATGAGAACGTGGTCCACGCGGCCCTCACCTACGGCCGGCTCTGCGGCACCACCATCGAGGACCGCTGCCTGGTGTGCCTGCCCATCTACTACGTCACGGGCCTCGTGGGCCTGGTGGCCCACTTCGTCGCGGTGGGGGCCACGGTGTGCCTCCAGCGGCGCTTCGACGCCCAGCGGGCCCTGGGGCGCGTGGCCGCGGAGGGCGTCACCTACCTCCACGCGGCCCCCGCGGCCTTCTCGCGCATGCTCGACGAGCGCGGGGCCTTCCCCGAGCTCCCCTCGGTGCGCATGGTGCTGTCGGGGTCTGCCCGGGAGACCGCGGCCACCATGGACGCCTTCCGACGGTGGATGCCCCAGGCGCAGTTCCGGGTGGTCTACGGCCTCACCGAGACCGCCAGCCCCGCCCTGCTCTTCCCAGGCGACACCCCCAGCTCCCCTTGCCCCATGGCCACCGGGCTCCCCGTGCCCGGCATGGACGCCAAGATCGTGGACGGCGCCGGCAACGAGGTGGCCGACGGGGCGGCCGGGGAGCTGTGGCTCCGCGGCACCAACGTCTGCGAGGGCTACTGGAGGCGCCAAAGCGGCGCCCACAAGGGCGACGGCTGGTTCGCCACCGGCGACGTGGCCCGTCTCGACCACGGCCTCGTCTGGGTGGTGGACCGCATCAAGGACATGATCAACCGGGGCGGGGAGAAGGTGTGGTGCTCCTCCCTGGAGGAGCACCTGGCCGCCGTGCCCGGCGTGGCGGCCGCCCTCGTGGCCGGCATCCCCTCCGCCGCCTACGGCGAGGTACCCGTGGCGGTCTGCGTGCGCGAGGCTGGCTCCCGCGTCAGCGAGCAGGAGGTGCGCTCCTGGCTCTCGGGGCGCGTCGCCCGCTTCGAGGTGCCCGAGCACGTGGCCTTCGCCGACGAGCTGCCCCTCACCCCCGCCTCCAAGCCCGACCGCGCCCGCGTGGCCTCCATCGTCCTCGACCACATCGCCCAAGAAAGGACGGCCGTCCATGGCTAGCGCCCTCGACGCCCACTTCTGCACCCCCGACGAGGCCATGGCACAGATCCGGGACGGCCAGACCGTGGCCACCGTGGCCATGACCCTGGTGTCGGCCTCGGAGTCAAACCTCAAGGCCCTGGAGCGCCGGTTCCTCGAGACCGGGCACCCCCGGGACCTCACCCTCATCCACTCCTGCGGCCAGTCGGACCGCGAGCGCGGCATCCAGCACCTGGCCCACGAGGGCATGGTGCGCCGCATCGTCGGCGCCCACTGGGGGCTGCAGCCCAGGTGGATGGAGCTCATCGCCTCAAACAAGGTGGAGGCCTACTGCCTGCCCCAGGGCCAGATGGCCCAGCTCTACCGCGAGGCCGCCTCGGGGCTTCCCGGCAAGGTGAGCCAGGTGGGCCTGGACACCTTCATCGACCCGCGCGTGGAGGGCGGCAAGATGAACGAGCGCACCCGGGCCTGCGAGGACCTCGTGGAGGTGGTGGAGCTCGACGGCCGGGAGTTCCTGTTCTACCGGGCGCTCCCCATCGACTGGCTCCTCATCCGCGGCACCGCCGCCGACGGCCAGGGCAACCTCACCACCACCGACGAGGCCATGAAACTCGAGGTGCTGCCGGCGGTGCTCGCCTGCAAGCGATGGGGCGGCAAGGTGGTGGCCCAGGTGCGCGAGCGCGTGGAGACCGGCACCCTGGACCCCAAGGACGTCACCGTCCCCGGCGTCTTCATCGACTCCGTGGTGGTCTGCCCCGACCCGGAGACCGACCACCGCATGACCTCGTCGTTCTACTTCGACCCGTCGTTCTGCGGCCAGGCCCGGGTGCCCGAGGAGGCCATCGAGCCTGCCCCCATGAACGAGCGCAAGCTCATCGCGCGCCGCGGCGTCTGCGAGCTCTACCCCGGGGCCGTGGTGAACCTGGGCACGGGCATCCCCAACGACATGGTGGGCCGCGTGGCCGCCGAGGAGGGACTGTCCGACGACGTCATGATCACCGTCGAGAGCGGCATCTACGGCGGCGTGCAGCTGGGGGGCGTGGACTTTGGCATCGGCCAGAACCTCACGGCCATGGTGGCCCACCACGAGCAGTTCGACTACTACGACGGCGCCGGCGTGGACGTCACGTTCATGGGCCTCGGCGAGCTCGACGGCCAGGGCAACGTCAACTCCACCAAGATGGGGGACCGCTGCGCCGGCGCCGGCGGGTTCATCGACATCACCCAGAACGCCAAGAAGGTGGTGTTCCTCGGCACCTTCACCGCCAAGGGCGGCCGGTACCGCTTCGAGGACGGCCGCCTGGTGATAGAGCGGGAGGGGGAGGTGCGCAAGATGGTCCCCCAGGTGGGCCAGCTCTCCTTCAACGGGCCCGCCGCCCGCCGCGCCGGCCAGGAGGTGCTCGTGGTCACCGAGCGCGCCGTGTTCCGTCTGGTGCCGGAGGGTGTGGAGCTCATAGAGATCGCCCCGGGCATCGACCTTCAGACCCAGGTGCTCGACCTCATGGGCTTCACGCCCATCGTGAGCCCGGACCTCAAGGTCATGGACCCGGCGCTCTTCACCGTGGACGGCCCCGCCGGCATCGCCTTGGGCCCGCGCCCGGAGGGGCGCTGAGAGACGGCCCTCCCAGCTGGATTGAACCATCGGATTAACCATAGCGGATACATTAATTTAGGAAAGGAAGCACACCCCATGAACGAGAAGAAGGTCGCGGTCATCGGCTCCGGTCTCATGGGCGGCGGCATCGCCCAGCTCTGCGCCCAGTCAGGCTTCGAGACGGTCAACGTGGACATCGCCCCGGAGCCCCTGGAGCGCGCCCAGGCCCTCGTCGAGAAGCTGCTCTCCGGCAAGGTGGCCAAGGGCAAGATGGACCAGGCCGAGAAGGACGCCGTCATGGGGCGCCTCACCTACAGCTGCGACTTCGCCGACATCGTCGACGCCGCCGTGGTGGTGGAGGCCGTGCCCGAGCGCATGGACGTCAAGAAGGCCACCTTCGCCTCCATCGACGAGCACGCCGACCCCGAGGCCGTCCTGCTCACCAACACCTCGGGCCTCTCGGTGTCGGCCATCGCCGCCGCCACGGCACGGCCCGGCTCGGTCATGGGCATGCACTTCTTCTATCCGGCGCCGGTCATGAGGCTCGTGGAGCTCATCCGCGGTCTCGCCACCACCGACGACACCTACGACCGTGCCGCCGCCTTCGCCGAGGCCATCGGCAAGGAGGCCATCGACGTCCCGGAGCTGCCGGGCTTCGTGGTGAACCGCCTCATCGTGCCCTACCAGAACGAGGGCGCCTTCCTCGTCATGGAGGGCGTGGCCCCCGAGGACGTGGACCGCGGCATGAAGCTCGGCTGCAACCACCCCATGGGCCCCTGCGAGCTCATGGACTTCACCGGCATCGACGTGGTGCTCGCCACCATGCGCGGCCTCTACGAGCAGTTCGGCGACTCCAAGTACCGCCCCGCGCCCATCCTGCAGACCATGGTCGACGCCGGCCGCCTGGGCCGCAAGACCGGCCGTGGCTTCTACGACTACACCAAGTGACCGTAGCCCGAGAGAGAAGAGAGAGGGAAGAGCTTTGAACAGGACCTTCGAGAAGAACGACGACGACATCGTCATCGTGGCCGGCGCCCGCACCGCCATCGGCCGCTTTGGCGGCAGCCTCAAGGACGTCTCGGCCATCGACCTCGGCGCCACCGTGGTGGCCGAGGCCGTGGAGCGCGCCGGCATCGACCCGGCCGAGGTGGACGAGCTCGTGGTGGGCCAGGTGGGCGGTTGGGGCCCCAACGGCTTCGTGGCCCGCGCCGTGGGCCTCAAGGCGGGCCTGCCCGACGAGACCTGCGCCTACTCGGTCAACCGCCAGTGCGGAAGCGGCCTCCAGGCCATCGTGGAGGCCGTGATGGAGATCCGGTGCGGCGCCAGCGAGGTCGTGGTGGCCGGCGGCACCGAGAACCTGTCGCAGCTGCCCTACTACGTCACCGACGCCCGCTGGGGCGCCCGCATGGGCCACAAGCGCTTCGAGGACGGCGTCATCGACATCCTCACCTGGCCCCTAGACGAGTCCCACAACGGCGTGACCGCCGAGAACGTGGCCCGGGAGTTCAACGTCACCCGCGAGGAGCAGGACGAGTTCGCCGCCCGCAGCCAGCAGCGCGCCGTGAGGGCCGTGGCCGACGGCGTCTTCGCCGACGAGATCGTGGCCGTCAACGTGCCGGGCCGCAAGGGCGCCGTCACCGTGGTGGACACCGACGAGAACCCCCGCGACGGCGTCACCGCCGAGGGCCTGGCCCGGCTCAAGCCGTGCTTCGTCTTCGACGGCACCGGCACCGTGACCGCGGCCAACTCCAGCTCCCTGAACGATGCCGCCGCGGCCGTGGTGGTCATGACCCGCGCCAAGGCCGCCGAGCTGGGCTGCGAGCCCATGGCCACCATCCGCGGCTGGGCCGTGGCCGGCTACGACGCCGCCCTCATGGGCTACTCGCCCTTCCTCTCCACCAAGAAGCTCTCCGAGCAGCTGGACATCGACCCGGCGGAGGTGGGGTTCTTCGAGCTCAACGAGGCCTTCGCCAGCCAGGCCGTGGCCGTGAGCCGCGACCTCGGCCTCGACCCGGAGCGCGTGAACGTCTACGGCGGCGGCATCTCCCTCGGCCACCCCATCGGGGCCACCGGCGCCGTGCTCGCCCTCAAGTGCGCCTATGAGCTCGGGCGCCGCCACCCGGAGAAGGGCGACGCCATGGTGTCCATGTGCATCGGCGGCGGTCAGGGCATTTCCATGTACTTCACCGCCGGCTGATCCCGCCGGCCCGCTGCCGGGCCGGCTCTCTCACCGGGTTTTCCCACCGTTCAAAGATCCCTATGGATTGGAGTTGCGCGTCATGGTCAATTTCGAGTTCCTCGTTCCCACCAAGGTCGTGTTCGGCAAGGACACCGAGAGCGAGGCCGGCCGCCTCGTCAAGGAGTACGGCGGCACCAAGGCCCTCATCCACTGGGGCGGCGACTACGTGCGCGCCACGGGCCTGCTCGACCGCGTGGAGAAGGGCCTCGCCGAGGCCGGCGTCGAGTACGTGGAGCTGGACGGCGTGGTGCCCAACCCGCGCCTCTCCCTCGTGAAGGAGGGCGTGGAGCTCGCCCGCAAGGAGGGCGTTGACTTCGTGCTCGCCATCGGCGGCGGCAGCGCCATCGACTCCTCCAAGGCCATCGCCTACGGCCTGGCCAACGACTTCGAGCTGGAGGACCTCTTCCTCGGCAAGGTGGCCACCGACAGGATCGCCCCCCTGGCCGCCATCTCCACCCTGGCCGGCACCGGCTCGGAGACCTCCAACTCCACGGTGATCAACATCGACACCCTCGACGGCCCCATGCTCAAGCGCTCCTACAACCACGAGTGCGCCCGCCCGCTCTTTGCCATCATGAACCCCGAGCTCACCTACTCGCTGCCGGCCTTCCAGACCGCGGCCCCCGGCGCCGACATCATGATGCACACCATGGAGCGCTACTTCACCACCGTGGAGCACACCGAGCTCATCGACGCCATGGCCGAGGGGCTCATGCGCACCGTGAGGACCGCGGTGCCCGAGGCCCTGGCCAACCCCGGCGACTACGCCGCCCGCTCCAACCTGCTGTGGGCCGGCTCGCTCTCCCACAACGGCCTCACCGGCACCGGCAACGTGGGCGACTTTGCCTGCCATGCCATCGAGCACGAGATCGGCGCCATGTTCGACGTGGCCCACGGGGCCGGCCTCACGGCCATCTGGTCCGCCTGGGCCAAGTACGTGCTGCACACCAAGCCCGAGCGCTTCGCCCAGTTTGGCGTGAACGTCTTTGGCGTGGAGAACGACTTCGACGACCCGGTGGCCACGGGTCTCCGCGGCATCGAGGCCTGGGACGACTGGTGCCACAAGATCGGCCTGCCCACGACCCTCACCGAGCTGGGCATCGACCCCACCCCCGAGCAGATGCGCGAGATGGCCGAGGGCGCCGTGGAGGCCCGCGGCGGCAACCTGGGCGGCTTCTGCCACCTGGAGGCCAGCGACGTGGTGGCTATCCTGGAGGCGGCCCGGTAGGGGGCGCCGGCCACCGGGGTGCGCCGCACCTCTCGGCACCCGGGGTCCTCTCGGCACCCGGGTCTTCGGTACCTGAACGCGGTTGAGGGCGACTCGCGGCGCGATCCAGCCGCCGAAGTCGCCCTCAACCGCGTTCAGGAGGGCGAAATCCGCTCCCAATCGCGTTCAGGTGCCGAGGAGGCCGCCCCCAGTCGCGTTCAGGTGCCATGTGACAGAGGTGCCACGTGACAGAGGTGCCTGGCTCATCTGTTACTTTCCCTATTGCGTGTTTGATGAAACCGCCGACAACCGCCGGCAACCGCCGATAACCGCCGGTCCGGCCCGGCCTTGCAGCCGCTACGCTTGATATCCCGCCAGCCCCCGTACCGAGGAGGACCCATGCCCCGCTTCCTGTTTGCCTGCGACTCCTTCAAGGGCACGCTCTCCTCGGTCCGCACCGCGGAGCTGCTCGCCGAGGCCGCCGAGCGGCACTTCCCCGGCTGCGGGTGGGCCGCCGTTCCCATGGCCGACGGCGGGGAGGGGACCGTCGACGCCGTCGTGGCGGCCACGGGTGGCGAGAAGGTGACGGCCCAGGTTGACGGCCCCTTGGGCGACCCTGTCCAGGCCGCCTACGGCATGCTGCCGGACGGCGGCGCCGTCATAGAGATGGCCGCCGCGTCGGGGCTGCCCCTCGTGGCGGGCCGGGAGGACGTCCTCGCCGCGTCCACGCTGGGGACCGGCCAGCTCGTGGCCCACGCGCTCGACCGCGGGGCGCGCGGCGTGGCGCTGGCCATCGGCGGGTCGGCCACCAACGACGGCGGCAGTGGCTTCCTCGTGGCGCTGGGTGCCCGCCTGCTGGACGCCCGGGGCGAGGAGGTCGCCCCCTGCGCCGCCGACCTCGGGCGCGTGGCGGCGGTGGACCTCTCGGGGCTGGACCGGCGCCTGGCCTCCGCGGGGCTCACCGTGATGTGCGACGTGGGCAACCCGCTTCTGGGCGAGCAGGGTGCCACCCGGGTCTTCGGGCCGCAGAAGGGCGCCAGCCCCGAGGTCGTCGAGCGTGTGGAGGAGGGCATGGCTGCCTACGCCCGGGCGCTCTCAAAGGCCTGCGGTCGCGACGTCGCGTCCGTCCCGGGGGCGGGGGCGGCCGGCGGCCTGGGTGCCGCGTGCCTGGCGGTGGGGGCCGCCCTCAGGCCGGGCATCGACACGGTGCTCGACCTCGTGGGCTTTGAGGGGCTCCTCCGTGGCACCGACCTTGTGGTCACCGGCGAGGGACGGCTCGACGCCCAGACCGCCCACGGCAAGGTGGTCTCGGGTGTGGCGGCGGCGTCCCGGCGGGCGGGCGTGCCCTGCGTGGCCGTGGCGGGGTCGGTGGACGAGGGCTACCGTCCGGGCGACATCCCCGGTCTCGCCGCCGCGGTGTCCTGCGTCACGAGGCTGGAGCCCCTGGAGCAGGTGCTCGCCCATGCCGAGGAGAACTTCGCCGCCGCGGCGGACCGCCTCTTCTCGCTCCTGGCCATCGACCTCGCGTGACGGCGAGTGGGTGGCGGCGGCCGGGTTTTGACAGGCTCTCGCGCTCCTTACAGCCCGTTTGAAAGAAGGTGGTCGCGCAGATAGGGGACCGCGAAGGTGAGCCTGCCGCGTCCGGCCTGCTCCACCACGCCGGCATCGAGGAGCCTCCTGCGGTACTTCTGGGCGTAGTCGGGGGTGACCCCGAGGCGCTCGGCGACGTCGCCGATGCGGCTCGACCCCTCGTCCGGTGCCATGGCCATGAGGAAGTCGACGTCGCGGTCGGAGAGGGCGCGCAGCGTCGTCTCGCAGACGTCGTTCTCAAAGTCCGCCTGCGAGGAGGCGACCGCGCTCTCGAGGACATCCGGTGTGAGCTCGCCGCCGGGCTGCAGGCGGATGGCTATGTTGTGCCCCAGGAGCTGCATGAGGTACGCGGACCCCTGTGACGCCTCTGCCGCCTGGCGCGTCATGGGGCCGGCGCTCGCGATTCCCAGCTCGCGGAACGCATCCTCGTAGAACGCCTCCACGTCGCCGACGGGAATGGCGGGGAGGGGGAGCTTCCGGGCGCGGTTGAGGAAGGTGAGGACGCGGTCGTTGAGGGTCGCGGAGACGGCGCCGGGAAGCCCCGCCATCACGATGGCGACGTTGAGGCCCTGGCCGACCAGTTCCTGGTACACGGAGACCAGCTGACGGACCTCCGGGGAGTTGGCCTGAAGCTCGTCGATGAGGATGAGGGAGCCCCTGCCGAGTTCGCTCAGCCTCTGCACGGTCTGGGTGAGACGGTGCTCTGGGCTGGCCACGGTCGGAGCATCCTTGGAAAACTGGACCCCGACGGAGAAGCCGAGCGCCCCGATGCTCCCGCCCGAGATGCGGGCGTGGTCGTCACCCTCGACGTACGTGCCGGCATCTGCCTGCAGTTTCTCGACGATCCTGTCGAGCATCCCCTCGGAGGGGATCGTGGGGCTGGCGACGGTCCAACCGCGGGCACGGGCCCGCTCGGCGAGCTCCCAGAGGAGGACGGTCTTGCCGCTGCCACGCTGGCCGAGCATGACGATGGAACGCTCCCTGCTGCCGGGGGCGGAGTCGAGACCGGCGAGCATCGTCCCGATCTGGGGTTCCCGACCCACCAGTTGGGACGGGCGGTTGCCAAACGAGGGGGCGAAAATCGTGTCTATGGTCATTCATCCTCCTCACCTGCAGTTTTCCTTTTTTTCCTATTCTTTCCTTTTTTTCCTATTCGTCAAGCGGGCTGCCACTGTGCGGGCTGGGAGCCACCATGGGCGGGCGCTGCCGTCCCGGTCGTGCCACTCCTCGCGCAGCGCGTAGGGGACGGCACCCACCAGCGCCATGTTCCCATGACGGCTACAATCCCCCCCCCAAACCCCGACGGACGGGAGTCGCCATGGAGCCGGACCATGTTCTCGTAGACGTAGACGCCCTGCGCGCGTACCTGCTCGACTACTGCGGCACGGCCATGTTCTCCGGCTTTCCCGCGGCGCTCCTGGACGTGGCCGATGTGGACGGCGCGAGCCCCGAGGAGCTCGTCTCCATCGCGGAGCGCCTGGGCGTGGACCTGGCGCGGTTCGCGGTGGGGGAGTGAGGGGGCGCCGGCATCTTGTGGACCTTGCTCTCGGGAGGTCACAGGCGGGGAGGGGCTGCCGGACCCTCTGGTTTCTCTTCAAACAGCTAAAATGCCCTGTAGCCAACAAACGAAAGCACCCCCACCGCACGGAAGGAGCCGGCATGTCGCCAGAGGCCAGAACCACCCTGGACGACCAGGTCGCCGCGCTCCGCGCCTTCCGCGACGAGCGCGACTGGTCCCGCTTTCACACGCCCAAGGACCTGGCTTGCGCCATCTCAGTGGAGGCGGCCGAGCTGCTCGATGCCTTCCGCTGGAGCGGCCCGGACACCGGCGTTGCCGGCCGGGAGGACAAGGTGCGCGAGGAGTTCGCTGACGTCATGATCTACTGCCTCTACCTGGCAGACGCCATCGGCGAGGACCCCGCCGCCCTCATCGCCGACAAGCTCGCCCTCAACGAGGGCCGCTATCCTGCAGACAAGTCCCGCGGCAGCGCGGCCAAGTACACGGAGCTCTAGCCATGGCGCACACTGTAGAGGCCCATGAGAACGCCTGCGTGCCCAAGCGTGGGGAGCCCTTTCGAATCTTGGAAATGCCGTTCTCGAAGGCCGAGAACATCGTCGATGCCGCGATCGTTGACGGCAAGGTAATCGTTGACAAGGACATCTTGGGCGATGAGCAGGTCCTGTACGACTGGCCTGCCGTTTATGTCCTTGATAACGGTAAAAAGGCCTACGTTGGCCAGACGACCAATTTCACACGTCGTATGGGTGACCACGGACGTAATGACGAGAAGCGTGGCTTCACTCGAGCCAACCTCATCACGCATCCCGAGTTCAATCAATCCGTCATTATCGACTACGAGCATAAATTGATCAGCCTCATGGCCGCGGATGGTAAGTACGAGCTCACCAACAAGAACAACGGTTGGGATGAATGCGACTTCTTCTCACGGAGCATCTACGACGAGATGTTCGAGGACCTTTGGGAGGAGCTCAGGGGAATCAAGCTTGTCGATAAAACGATTGCTGAGATCGAAAACTCCGAGGTCTTCAAGTACAGTCCCTATAAGGAGCTGAATCTCGACCAGAAGGTGGCCTTGGAAAAGATTCTCTCGGCCGTTCTCGATGCGCAGAAGACCAACCGGGCACTTTGCGAGCCCATCGTGGTTGATGGCAAGCCTGGTACAGGCAAAACCATCCTTGCGCTGTTCCTACTCAAGATGCTCAAAGACCGAGCAGCAGATAAAGATGATGAGCTGTTCGGAAAACGGATCTTTCTGGTCGAGCCCATTTCCTCCATTCGCAAGACGGTCAAAGAGGCTGTTGGGGTTATCCCAGGAATCAGGAAGAAGGACATCATTGGTCCTTACGACCTTGTGAAGTTGGAATACGGCCTTACTACCGATGGCCATCCCGGCATAGACATTTGTATCGTTGACGAGTCCCATCGTCTTAAGCGATTCAAGAACCTCGGCCAACAGAACAGTAACTACATGCAGAAATGCGCCCTTCTCGGTATGGAGGCCGCAACTACGACACAAGTCGACTGGGTTCTCAAGACGTGCAAGCTGCCTATTTTCCTCTATGACAGCCGGCAATCGGTTCTACCTTCCGATGTCGAGCATCACACGTTTAGCGACCGCCTGGGCGATTCATTTGAGCATCCCATCATGCTTGATAAGCAGATGAGGGTCAAAGGTGGCAACCGTTACCTCGATTACATCGAGGACATCCTTAAGGAGAAAGATCCCATAATCCAGGAGTTCCCGGAGTACGAGCTTTGTTTGCACAAATCGTTTGCCTCGTTCAACGAGAGCTTCGTCGAGCACCTGGAGTACGCCGAGCTGACCCGCATGGTGGCAGGCTACGGATGGAAATGGAACTCCAGAGACGATGACAGTCGCGCTAAGACGGACATTCATATCGACGGGATTGATAAGCGATGGAATTCGATGACCGAGAACTGGGTTGGAGAAGGCCAGGAAGATGAGTTCTATGCCAACGAGGTCGGCTGCATCCATTCGGTTCAAGGCTATGACCTTTCCTATGCCTACGTGATTTTTGGACCTGAGATTTGCTACGACAAGCAACGTCAAGCCATCGTCATTGATCAGGTGCGGTACTTCGACAAAAACGGCAAGAGGGGCTCGACCCCTGAAGACGTCGACGCCTTTATCCGCAACATCTACTACGTCCTGCTCACCCGCGGCATCGAAGGTACCCACGTGTACGTATACGACGCGGCGCTGAGGAAGTACCTGTCCCGCTACATGGACGTGGTGGATTAGGAGAGTAGTTTGAATTCCATCGAATCGAGAGCCAGCTTGCCTAAGACACTCAACTCGCTCATGAAACATCTCCGCGACAGCGGCATCTCCATCGGGGGCTCCTCGCAGAAGCGCAAGCTGAAGAACATCGGATACTACCACGGATACAAGGGGTATCGTTTTGCCCACAAGGCGTCGAATCGGTTGCCAATAACCGAATTTTCCCAAGTGGCGGCCCTATACGATTTCGATACTCATCTAAAAGCGCTTTCCTATCCCCGTGTGATGTCTATCGAAACTGGGCTTAAAAACTACACGTTGGAGGCTGTGCTCAAGGACTCGGATTCCGCCTTTTTTGAAGATATCTGGGGAAAGAGTCTTACCGACTATCGGACCTATTCAGGTCGGGACTACCGAAAGGCATGGGAAAAGCGCCAGCGTCTCCGCCAAGAGATTGATGGAATTATATACCGGTATAGGACGCGAGATGTCATAGGTCATTTTCGCGACTCCGATAAAGACACTCCTATCTGGGCGATTTTTGAGGTTATGACGTTGGGAAACTTCGGTGCCTTCTATGAGTGCCTCGATGCTCGGGTAAAGGCAGAGATAGCCAAAGACCTCAGCATGCCGACGAACCTCGATTCGGAGCTGCGCCTTAAAGAGATGATTTATGTACTTAAGGATTTTCGAAACGCAATTGCCCACAACGGGGTGGTTCTTGACGTGCGTTTCCAGTCCGGATCTATCAGCTTGAAGCTATCTCAGTTTCTCAAACAAGAGACAGGCGTAAGCAAGGTCGACTTTACCGATGTGACCGACTATGTCGTCCTGCTGGTTTATCTCATGCGGTGCATGCGCTTCACCAAAACGGAGTGCAAGCAGTTCATTGCGGGGTATGAGGCGGCAATTGAGAAGTATCGTGCCGAGTTGCCATTTAACGTATATTCGAAAATCATCAAGACGAACACGCGAGGTAAATTGCGTGCCCTGCGGCAGTTTGTGAGCGGGAGGTAAGTTGGGGCTCGCCGACCGCTATTCGTGGTAAATTGTCACTAATCGCGGTGGAAGGCTTCGGCTGACACCTGGAAAAGCCTGATGCGTCGGGCTTTTCTTTTGCCAAAGGTTTACGCTCAGGTAGAAAGCCATCAACAACGCAATATGAGAAGTGACAGATGAACCAGGCACCATTGTCACGCGTGACCGGTCGGCGGTGCTATGCCGCATCGCCGTCTGGATTAAGCTTTTGGCGATGTATTATGGCTGATTGTACGAACCTGAATAAAGACGGGGACACGCCATGGCTTCAATGATCGTATGTAATACGGGGGGGGGCGTCGCAGTCTTAGCGCGCCTCTGATTGTTCCCGTGGGGGCGTACCAATGGTGCGCCTAGCCGACATCACCCCTGGTTGCCGGCTTATCGGCCTCATCCCCGGTCAGGCCGTCAGCGTCGTCTCGGTTGAACCCTACAGCGACATATCGGCAAATATCACCTATAGGCTGTCGTCTGGCGCCATCGAGGGGCGGGTCTTCTTTGCCGAGGACGTCGAGGGGCTCTCCGTCGAGGAGAGCTCCTGGGGCTTCACGGCCAACGGTGATGACTTCAAACTCGCGTCCGAGGCCCTGCGCATCTCGCTCGCCTCCACCCAGGACCCCTTCCTGGCCGTGCGCACCTCCCGCATCCGGCCGCTGCCCCATCAGATCAGCGCCGTCTACGAGAAGATGCTGCCCCGCCTGCCGCTGCGGTACGTTCTCGCCGATGATCCGGGGGCCGGAAAGACCGTCATGGCCGGCCTCCTCGTCAAGGAGATGATGGCGCGCGGCGACCTCAAGCGGTGCCTCGTCGTGTGCCCCGGCAGTCTCTGCGTCCAGTGGCAGGACGAGCTCCTCGACAAGTTCGGCCTCGACTTTGCCATCCTCACCCGGGACGCCTTCGAGGCCTCGGGCCGGCGCAACGCATTCCTGGACCACGACCTCGTCATCGCCCCCCTCGACCGCCTGGCCCGGGACAAGGAGATCGGGTCCCTCGTGGAGGATTGCCAGTGGGACCTCGTGATATTCGACGAGGCCCACAAGCTGGCCGCCCATGTGTACGGCAGGGAGGTCAAGTACACGGCGCGCTACAGGCTGGCCCAGCTCCTTTCTGGCCATACGGAGAACCTCCTCCTCATGACGGCGACGCCCCACAACGGCAAGCCGAAGGATTTCCAGCAGTTCATGGCCCTCGTGGACGCGGACCGTTTTGAGGGGGCCGCCCACGGCGAGCCCGACATCGCCGACGTCTCCGACGTCATGCGGCGCCTGGTGAAGGAGGAGCTCCTCACCTTCGAGGGCCGGCCGCTCTTTCCCGAGCGCATCGCCCACACGGTGAGCTACGAGCTCACGCCCCTGGAGGACGAGCTCTACCAGGAGGTCACGGAATACGTGCGCACGGGCTTCAACCGCGCTGACTCCATCGGCGACGGTGCCAAGCGCAACTCCGTGGGCTTTGCCCTCACCGTGCTGCAGCGCCGGCTCGCCTCGTCCCCGGCTGCCATCCTCAGCTCGCTGCGCCGTCGCCGCGACCGCCTCAAGGAGGAGCTGGCCAACATGAAGGCTGGGAGGCCCCGCAAGGAAGCCCCGGGCGTCTCGGCGGATATCTGGGACAGTCCGGCCTACGACGAGGACCTCTCCCAGGAGGAGCTCGACACCCTGGAGGACTCCACCTCCGGCGTCACTGCAGCCGAGACCGAGGCCGAGCTCGTGGCCGAGATCGCAGAGCTTGACCGCCTGGTGGACCTTGCGGGCCGCGTGTACCGCAGCAAGGACGACCGCAAATGGCAGGAGCTCTCCCGGCTGCTGCAGGACGCGCCGGCCATGTACGCCACGGACGGCTCGCGCGAGAAGCTCGTCATCTTCACCGAGCACAAGGACACGCTGGACTATCTGGCCTCCAACATCCGCCAGCTCCTGGGCCGTCGCGACGCAGTGGAGGTCATCTGCGGCGGCATGGGCCGCGACGCCCGACGCCAGGCGGAGAACCGCTTCAAGAACGACAAGGACGTCCAGGTGCTCCTCGCCACCGACGCGGCGGGGGAGGGCATCAACCTCCAGCAGGCCCACCTGGAGATCTCCTACGACCTGCCCTGGAACCCCAACAAGCTGGAGCAGCGCTTTGGCCGCATCCACCGCATCGGCCAGACCGAGGTTTGCCACCTGTGGAACCTCGTGGCCGGGGGCACCCGGGAGGGCCAGGTCTACGAGCGCCTGCTCAACAAGCTCGAGGTAGAGCGCGGCGTCTTGGGCGGTCGCGTCTTCGACGTGCTGGGCGAGGTCTCCTTTGGCGACAGGAGCCTGGCCGACCTCCTCAAGGACGCCGTGCGCTACGGCTCGGACCCTGCCCGGGCGGAGGAGCTCAACCGCATCGTGGAGGGGGCGCTCGACCAGGAGAGGCTCAAGGAGCTCCTTGCCGAGAACGCCCTCACCGACGACGTGATGAACCAGGCCGCGGTGGCCCGCGTGCGCGAGGAGATGGAGCTCGCCGAGGCCCGCCGGCTGCAGCCTCACTACGTCGCCTGCTTCTTCTGCGATGCCGTCGAGCGCCTCGGGGGACGCGTCGTGGAGCGGGAGCCCGGCCGCTTTGAGGTCACCCGTACGCCTGACGTGATGCTCGAGCGCGACCGTCGCAGCAGGGGTGCCCGGTCCCTGCTGCCCCGTTATACGCGGGTGTGTTTTGACGGCGGGCTCGCCGAGGCCCCCGGTGCTCCGGATGCCGAGTTCGTCTACCCGGGCCACCCCCTCATGGACGCCGTCATAGACACCGTGCTCGCGCTGCATGGGAACCTGCTTCACAAGGGGGCCGTGCTCATCGACGAGGGGTCCTGCGAGACCGAGCCGCACGCCCTCTTCTATGTGGAGGACCGCATCTGCGACGGCCGGCGCACGGCTTCGGGCGAGCAGCATGCGGTGGCCCGCAACCTCTGCTTTGTGGGCATGGCGGAGGACGGCCGCACCTTTGACAGCGGCGATGCCCCGTACCTGGACTGCAGCGCGCCCACCGAGGACGAGCTCGAGCTCCTGGAGGCGTGGCTGAGGGAGCGCCGCCCCTTTGCCACGGTGAGCGAGCAGGCCGTCCGTGCCCGTGCCATGGGCGACGTGGTCCCCCGCCATATGGACGCGGTCAAGGCGCTGCGCGTGCCCCGCCTCGAGAAGATGCGGGCGGCCGTAGACCACCGTCTCACGCAGGAGATCCGCTACTGCGGCGTCAAGAGCGCCGAGATGCGCTCCCGTGGCGCGGACGGCACGTTCTGGCGCGACCGCGCCAAGGACCTCGAGCGGCGCCGCACGACCCGTCTTGCCGAGATTGACGAGGAGCTGCGGATCTTCCCCGTGTCGCCGCAGGTGGTGGGGTGCGCCCTCGTGGTGCCCCGCGCCCTCGTGGAGACGCTCAAGGTGCCCGCCATGGCCGCCAGCCTCGCGGCCGACGCCCAAGCGCGCCTCGCCGTGGAGCTTTGCGCCATGGAGGCCGTCATGGCCACCGAGCGGGCCCTCGGCTTTGAGCCTGTGGACGTCTCTGCAGACCATTGCGGCTTTGACGTGCTGTCCCGGCCCCCGGAGGGCCTGGTTTCCGCGCCGGGGCAGCCCGTCCAACGGTTCATCGAGGTGAAGGGCCGCATCCAGGGGTCTACGACCGTGACCCTCTCCCGCAACGAGGTGCTCAAGGCCTTGAACGCGCCCGACAACTTCATCCTGGCCGTTTGCGAGGTGGTGCCCCGGGAGGGCGGCACGGTCGGGGCCGGGAGGCTCGTCTACATCAAAAACCCGTTCAACGAGGAGGTGGGCCGTTCCGTCGTCTCGGTCAACTACGACGTCAGCAAACTCATGGAAGACGGAACGGTGGTCCTCCATGAGGAGGACCTTTATGGCTGAGTCCACGCCCAAGAAGAAGCTCATCGAGGTGGCCCTGCCCCTGGACGAGATCAACGCGGCGGCGGCCCGCGAGAAGTCCATCCGCCACGGCCACCCCTCCACATTGCACTTGTGGTGGGCCCGGCGCCCCTTAGCCTGCGCCAGGGCCGTCATCTGGAGCTCCCTGGTGGACGACCCGTCGTCTCACCCGGAGGAGTTTCCCACCCCCGAGGCCCAGGACACCGAGCGTGAGCGTCTCTTTGACATCCTCAGGCGCCTGGTGGTGTGGGAGAACTCCAACGACCCCAAGACCCTCGAGGACGCCAAGGCCGAGATATGGCGCTCCATGGGGGATGACGTGCCGGCCCTGCTCGACCCCTTTGCCGGCGGCGGCGCCATCCCCCTTGAGGCCCAGCGCCTTGGCCTCAAGGCCCATGCCCAGGACCTCAACCCCGTGGCCGTCACCATCAACAAAGCCCAGATCGAGATCCCCCCGCGCTTTGAGGGGTTGCCTGTCGTGAACCCGCGGGACCGCAAGGACCGCATGGTGGATGTCTGGGAGGGCCATACCGGCCTTGCCGCAGACGTGGACTACTACGGCCGGTGGATGCGCGAGCGCGCGTGGGAAAAGATCGGCCATCTGTATCCCAAGGTGGAGCTTCCGGCGGAGCAGGGCGGAGGCATGGCCACGGTGATCGCGTGGCTGTGGGCCCGCACCGTCACGTGCCCCAACCCGGCGTGCCGCCACACCACGCCGCTGGTGCGCAGCTGGGACCTCTCCAAGAAGAAAGGGAAGGAGTGGCACGCCGAGCCCTTCTACAACGAGGAGGGCGAGCTGGACTTTGTGATGAAGCCTGGGAAGGCCACCGAGAAGGGGACGGTGGACCGCAAGGGCGCCGTGTGCGTCCACTGTGGGGAGCCGATCAAGTTCGACTACATCAGACAAGAGGCTCAGGAAGGGCATATGGGCTCGTCCCTCATGGCGGTTGTGGCTGAAGGCGAACATGGTCGCGCCTACGTAGCTCCAAGCGCGGTTCAAACAGAGGCGGCGGATGTTCCCGTACCACTTGATGCCCCGAGAACCAAGCTGCCCGAAAAGGCGCTGTCTTTTCGAGTGCAGGTATATGGTATGGATGAGCATTGGAAGCTCTTCACTCCGCGTCAGCTGACAGCCCTCACCACCTTCAGCGGCTTGGTCAAGGACGCCCAGGAGCAGGCCCGTCTGGATGCCGTGGCGTCCGGCATGGCAGATGACGGCGTGGGTCTCGCCGACGGCGGCACCGGCGCCACCGCCTACGGCGAGGCAGTGGGCGTGTATTTGGCCTTTGTGGTCGACAAGATGACGGACTATCATTCGTCAATTTGCTCATGGAATATCAGCAGAGATAACACCCGCAATACATTTGGACGCCAGGCTATCCCAATGTCTTGGGACTACGCTGAGAACAATCCATTCTCTGATTCTTCTGGCTCGTTTAGCAACATGCTGGAGTGGGTCGTAAAGGCAGTTGTAACGCTGCCCCAGTCCGGTTTAGCCGGCGAAGCTTCCCAACACAACGCGGCGACCGATGCGGGCCTTTCAGACATGGTGGTTTCAACCGATCCGCCCTATTACGACAACATCGGCTACGCAGACCTTTCGGACTACTTCTACGTGTGGCTTCGTCAGGGCCTTAAGAATACCTATCCCAAGCTCTTTTCCACCATGCTCGTGCCCAAGGCGGAGGAGCTCATAGCAACACCCTACCGTCACGATGGGTCCAAACAGGCGGCCAAGGAGTTCTTTGAGGACGGCATGCTCGATGTCTGTCGCCGCATCCATGGATACGCCCGCGACGACGTACCGGTGACCATCTATTACGCCTTCAAGCAGAGCGACTCCCAAGCAGGGGACGCCAAGGACACCACCGCCTCCACCGGGTGGGAGACCATGCTCTCGGCCATCATCGAGGCTGGCTTCACAATCACGGGAACGTGGCCTATGAAGTCGGAAAAACCAGGGAGAACCATATCCAACGGCACCAACGCCCTCGCCTCCTCCATCGTCCTCGTATGCCGCAAGCGCCCCGAGAACGCCGCGCCCCTCTCCCGGCGCGACTTCGTGCGCAGGCTCCGGGCCAACCTGGCCCCGGCCGTGCGCGACCTCCAGGCTTCCAACCTCGCCCCCGTGGATATGGCCCAGTGCGCCATCGGCCCCGGCATGGCGGTCTTCTCCGCCGCCGGTGCCGTGCTCGAGAGCGACGGCTCCAAGATGGGTGTGCGCTCGGCCCTGGCCCTCATCAACCAGGAGCTCGACGCCGTGCTCAACGACGCCGGCGACACCACGGATGCCCCGTCCCGCTTCTGCGTGGAGCTCTACGGCTCCCACGGCTTTGACGCGGCCCCCTACGGCGAGGTGGACGTGCTGGCCCGGGCCAAGAACGTGGAGCTCCAAAAGCTCGTGGACGCCCGTATGGTGGCGGCGGCCCGGGGCAAGGTGCGCCTCCTGGGACGCAACGAGCTGCCCGAGCGGGGCGTCGACCTCTCCAACGACTGGCTCCTCTGCCAGGCCCTGGTGCGCGACCTCGAGCAGGGCGGCATCGAAGGGTGCTCGGCGCTGGCTGCCCAGCGCACGCCCGCCGAGGCCGAGGACGCCCGCGCCCTGGCCTACCGCCTGTACAACCTGGCGGACCGCAAGGGCTGGGCGTCGGAGGCCCTGCTCTACAACAACCTCGTCACCGCGTGGCCCCAGATCGCGGGGCAGGCCGAGGCCCGCCGCCGCTACGACGAGAAGACCGACCAGACAACCCTGGGTTTCTAAGGAGGACGTCATGCCGGATTCCATGAGCAACCATGACTATCTCAACAAGGGCTTCGACCTCCTGCTCGACCCCCTGGCCGACTACGTGTGCATCCGCCTCAAGGACGTCTACGGCGTCTCGGACTGGTGGCGCACCGGCGTGTACGACCGGCTCTTTGAGAACCAGCGCATGAACCTGCCTCGGGAGGGCACGTTCATGGACCTCGTGAACTCTCTGGACGTCACCGCCTCCCTCAGGCTCATCGACGTCAACTGGAGGGAGGCCTTCAAGGCCCAGCTGGTCAAAAGTGCGCGTACGTGGGTGAACGAGCTCATCGAGCTGCGCAACGCCGTGGCGCACCGCGGCCGCCAGGACATGACGAACGACCAGGCCGCCCGCGGCCTCGAGACCATGGCCCTGCTGCTGGAGTCCTTCGACGACCGCGAGGAGGCCGAGAAGATCCGCAAGCTCATGCGGGTGGTTCGCTACGGCTCCGAGGACGGGTCCGTGGCCGCCCAGTCGGTCGAGGCGGCGGACGTTCATCTCACCAAGAAGCAGCGGGCCTTGGCCGAGACCCTCCCGGCCGAGGCTCTTCCCTCGTGGCGCGATGTGGTGAGCCCCCAGGCCGACGTCACCCGCGGCGTCTACCGCAAGGCGGAGTTTGCCGCAGACCTCGCCCAGGTGGCGGCCGGTACGGCCCAGAGCGAGTACCAGGACCCCGTGGAGTTCTTCGGCCGCACCTACGTGACCGCCGGCATGCAGGGGCTGCTCTCCCAGGCCCTCTCCAGGGTGGCCGGCGGCAGCGGCGAGCCCGTGATCCAGCTCAAGACCGCCTTCGGCGGCGGCAAGACCCACTCCATGCTGGCCCTCTACCACCTCATGAAGAGCGGCACGGTGCTCGGGGACACGCCGCGCACCAGGGAGCAGCTCGAGCCGGTCTTTGAGGCGGCCGGGGTCTTCCGCGTGCCCAAGGTCCATGTGGCCTGCGTGGTGGGCACGGCGCTGAACCCGGCCAAATCCTCCCGTCCGCAGACCATGCCCGGCGTCACGGTCAACACCCTCTGGGGCGAGATCGTCTGCCAGCTGGCCTCATCTGCCGGAAAGCCCGAGCTCTACGACCTGGTGAGGGAGGCCGACAAGAAGCACGTCTCGCCGGGCAGCGAGGCGCTCCGTCAGGTGATGGACGACTGCGGCTCCTGCCTCGTGCTCCTCGACGAGCTCGTGGCCTATGCCAAGAAGCTCTACGGCGTGGACGGCCTCAAGGCGGGGTCCTTCGACAACTTCATCACCTTCGTGCAGGAGCTCACCGAGGCGGCCCGTGCCAGCCGCTCCTCCCTCGTGGTGGCCTCCATCCCGGAGTCCGAGCGCGAGATCGGTGGCGAGGCCGGCCAGCTGGCCCTCGAGGCCATCGAGCACACCTTTGGGCGCATGGAGAGCATCTGGAAGCCCGTGACCAAGGACGAGGGCTTTGAGATCGTGTCGCGGAGGCTCTTCCTGCCGGTGGAAGACGCCGAGGCCCGGGACCGCGTGTGCGAGGCCTTTGGCGCCCTCTACCGCGACAACGCCGGGGAGTTTCCGGTGGAGGCGAAGGAGGCCGACTACGAGCGGCGCCTTGCGGCCTGCTACCCGGTGCACCCGGAGGTCTACGACCGTCTCTACGAGGACTGGACCACCCTCCCGGGCTTCCAGCGCACCCGCGGCGTCCTGCGCTTCATGGCCAGCGTCATCCATCAGCTGTGGCTGGTGGGCGACAGGTCCCCCATGATCCTGCCGGGCTCCCTGCCCCTCTACGACGCCGTGACCCGCGACGAGATCACACGGTATCTCCCGGACAGCTGGAACGCCGTGGTCGACGCAGAGGTAGACGGCGAGGGCTCCGAGCCCCTGCTGCTCGACCAGCGCGAGACCCGTTACGGTCAGTTCCAGGCGGGCCGCCGCGTGGCCCGTACGGTGTTCCTCGGCAGTGCGCCGGATGTGGCGGCCCAGAACGTGCGCGGCCTCGACCGCAAGCAGATCCTTCTGGGCTGCATCCAGCCCGGCGACAACGTCCCTGTGTTCGTGGACGCCCTGGTGCGGCTCAAGGGGAGTTCCCAGTACCTGTACGAGGACACCCAGGGCGTCCGCTATTGGTTTGACACCCGGCCCTCCCTGCTCAAGACCGTGGCCGATCGCATGGGTCAGGTCGGTGACCCGGAGGCGGACGACGCCCTGCGGGCCCAGATGCAGCGGCAGATGAAGGGCGTGGACCCCCTGGGATGCGTGCAGGTGTGGCCGCTGCGCTCGGCGGACGTGCCCGACGAGGAGCAGGTGCGCCTGGTGGTGCTCGGCGTGGACCACGGCGTGGGGGCCACCGGGTTCGACGGTGACGCGGCGTCCTGCGCGCGGGACTACCTGTACAACCGCGGGGAGGCGCCGCGCACCAACCGCAACATGCTGGTGTTCTGCGCCTGCGAGTCGCGCCGTAGGACCGACCTGCGGGAGCGCGCCAAGCGTCTGATCGCATGGAGGGGCATCGAGGCCGACTCCGAGCTCCTCAACCTTGACCGCAGCCAGCAGCGGGAGGTGGCCGAGGGCATCAAGGGGTCGCAGGCAGACCTTCAGTCGGCCATCCGCGAGGCGTGGTGCCACCTGCTGGTCCCCTCGTCCACCGTGGAGGGCGGGGGCTCCGACCTCGAGTTTGACGATGTGCGCATCAATGCCGTGGACGGCGTGGTGCCAGGTTGTCTGGCGCGGCTGAGGAGCGACGAGTCCCTCGTGGAGCGTTGGGCCCCCATGCTGCTGTCCATGGAGCTCGGCCGACTCCTGTGGGACGACAGGGACGAGGTGGGTGTGAGCGAGCTGTGGAACATGTTCTGCCGCTACACGTACCTGTCGTGCCTGGCCGACCGCGACGTGCTGCTGCGCTGCATAGAGGAGGGGAGCGCCGCGGACTCCTTCTGGGGCGTTGCCAGCGGCGTGGAGGACGGCGAGTACGTCAATCTCACCCTGGGGGAGCGCCGGAGCGTCTACACGACGGATGTGCTGGTGAGGCCTGACGTGGCGAGTCGGGTCATCGCCGAGCGCGAGGCCGAGAAGGGGGATGACGGCCCCGGTGACATGCCGGTGGAGCCGGGGACCGTCGGCCCCCACGGCGGTGAGGGCAGAGACGCGCCCTCCCAGGGGGACGGGCCCACGGAGGCGCTTCCCCGCGGGTTCTATCTGGATATGGAGCTGGACCCCGTCAACGGTGTGATGGAGCTGGACACCGTGCTCGCAGAGATTGTGGACCCGCTGAGGCTTGCCGATGGCACCAGGGTGCGCCTGCACCTGTCCCTCTCTGCCGAGAACGGCGCCGGCTTTGACGGAGACACCCAGCGGACGGTGCGGGAGAACTGCAACACGTTGGGATACTCGGGGCAGTTTGAGGAGTAGCGGCCGGCCAGTTTGGCCGGGTGTTTTGGCTGTCACATGGTCTACGGGAACGGGGCCCGCTCTCTTGCTGCCCGTGCTTGCCGCCCCAGCCGCAAACGGCGTAATTTGCAGTCTCAAAACGGCGTATTTTGCTGTGCGAGAAGGGCGTATTTTGCTGTCACAAAGTGGCGTAAAATGTAGTCAGAGAAGGGCGTATTTTGCAACTTGCATTTCTGACCAGCGTTTTTGTCGATAAAGACGTGCGGGACAAGGGGTGACCACCATGGCAGACAACGACCGGGCGGCAAGCGGTTTCCTCGTCCCGCAGGGCTATCGCCCCAGGCTCGTGGAGGTGCGGCTGGACACCCTGTTGGGGTCCTTTGGATGTGTCGAGATCACCGGGCCCAAATGGTGCGGCAAGACGTGGACGGCGTTGACCCGCTCCCGGAGCGTTTCTCGTCTCGACGCGCCGGGGGAGCGCGCGGCCGCGCAGACGGACCCCCGACTAGCCCTCTTGGGGGAACGGCCCCACCTGGTGGACGAGTGGCAGGAGGTGCCCCAGGTCTGGGACGCTGCCCGGCGGGCCGTGGACGACGAGGCTGGGGAGCGCGGCCTGTTCATGCTCACGGGCTCGTGCGGCCTTTCTCCTCAACAGCGCGGGCTCATCAGCCACAGCGGCGCCGGTCGCATCGCAAGGCTCGCCATGAGGCCGATGACCCTTGTGGAGACGGGGGACTCCACCGGTCAGGTGAGCCTTGCGAGGCTCCTCGGTGGGGAGGGGCTCGACCCCTGCAGGCGCGACACCTCGGTCGAGGACGTCGCCCGGTGGTGCTGCCGTGGGGGATGGCCCTCCAACCTCGGGCTGTCCGAGGACGTCGCCCTCGAGACCGCGCCCCAGTACCTGAGGGCCGTGCTGGACGAGCGGGTGTTCTCAGAGGGGCATTCCGTCGAGCAGGCGGAGTCGCTCCTGCGTGCGCTCTCCCTCAACGTCTCCCAGGCTGCGACAGTCAACACGCTCGTCAAGGATTCCGGGCTGGGGTCCGACGGGCTCGCACGCACGGCGGTGGAGCACTACGTGTCCCTGTTCAAGCGCCTGTACCTGCTCGACGACGTCGCGGGCTGGGAGCCGCCGCTGCGTGCGAAGACGCGCGTGAGGGTCAAGCCCAAACGCTACTTCGCGGACCCGTCCCTGCCGGCGGCGCTGCTCGGGGCCACGCCCCAGGCGCTCCTCAGGGACATGCAGACACTCGGCCTGCTCTTTGAGAACCTGGTGGCGCGAGACCTCCTGGTCTTCCTGTCCACCTATCGCGGGCTGGGGAACCGGCTCTCCTACTATCGGGACGAGAAGGGCCTGGAGGTCGACTTCATCGTGGAGGGCGCCGGCGCCTGGGGTGCCGTCGAGGTGAAGCTGAGCGACCTCAAGGCCGACGACGGTGCCCACAACCTCCTCCGCCTGCGCAAGAAGGTGCTGGCCAACGGCGCGGCCCGGAACCTGGAGCCGGCGTTCATGGCGGTGGTGGTGGGCCGGGGCTCCGTGGCGTACCGCCGCGACGACGGCGTGTACGTGGTCCCGGTGGCGACGTTGGGCGCCTAGCCGCCGGGGTGCTGGCCGGGTGGCTCGGGCAGGACAGTCCCTCGATATCATTCAACTGTTTGTTAATACTCCATGTTCTGGAGCTGCTGTGGAACAAGTTGCTGTTCTCAACTTGAACAGGAACTGTAAAGATGGAACGAAGCCGACGAGAACGGGAGTCATATGAATGAAGAGGTCTGCCCGCTAGGGGGCGAGGGGAGCCTGCAGGGGCCCAGAGGGGCGCTTGACATCACGACGCTGCTCGATCGTGCCGGCGAGCAGGCCAATCGGATCCTATCGCATGTCGTGGATATCGTTCAGCCGGTCCTTGCGTCCTCTGGTGATGAGGACGTCCGGTTTGTCGTGGATTTGCCCGACAAAGTCAAGGAGGCCTTGAAGGACGGCAGGCTCAAGCTTGACCACGACAAAGAGGGACGACTGTACGCGCAGTTGCGCGAGAACGGCAAGTACAGCAAGAAGTTCCCCATCAAGGAGGAGGTTGTCGGGGGGATCGACCCCGCGCAGGTGAATGCAGCGGCTCAGATGGCAGTTGTGAAGGCGCAGCTCGAGGACATATCCTGCACGCTGAGCGACATCGGCGAGGAGGTCTCGCTTATCTCCGAGGGCCAGCGTACCGACCGCGAGGCACTCTGCGCGTCGGGCGAGGCCATGATGCTCCAGGCCGCCCAAACGACAAGTCCCGAGTTCAAACGTCTCCTGGTCGCCCAAGCGGTCAAATCCTTGAGCGATGGTAAGACGCAGATAGAGCGAGATTTCGAGACGCACGTTCGCGCCCTCGAGGCCGGTTTTGACGGTAAGGGCAAAAAGACGCGGGTCCAGAAGATCGACGAGTGCATCGAAACGCTCCATCGGGATTTCGCTGGAATCCACCAGGCGGCATCCCTCATGGCGGCCGCGTATTTCCAGGTTGGCGAAACCGGCGCGATGCTGGAGGCTGTGCGTTCCTACGGCCGCTTCATCGAGCGCGTCGTTGTTCCCAACCAGGCGCTTCTCGTGAGCTACGACAAGGGCGACACCAAGCTGGTGGGGGGTGTCTGGGAGTCTCGCGCCAAAGCGCTGACCGACGGCGCCTTCGGAGGGCGAATCCGACTTTCCGCCGACTCCGTTATGGGTCTGCTCGAGGAGGGATCTGAGGATGGCTTTGATGCATAATGATAAGAGGTCGAAGGGGGTGCCCCAACGAGGGCTGCGCGCGAAATGCCAAGAAACATCTGTATAAGGCGGATGAGCACTACTGCGTGGAATGTGGCAGCAAGCTTGTGTATGTGTGCCGCGGTCGCGATTGTTTCCGCCCTCTTGTCGGCGATGACCCTTCTGCGACCTTGTGCGCCCACTGCCAGGCAAAACGTGACGATCGGTTGCAGAGGGCCAGAAATACGGCCGCGGCTGTCGCCGGTGGTGCGGCAGGGGTTGCAGCTGGCGCCAGATTCGTCGTTGGCCACTATGGCCCGGCAATCGCCAAGGGCGCCAAGTTCGTTGCGGGGCGCGTTATTCGGTTCTAGTTACATGGGGATGGTGGGGGTGCAGTCTCCCGCCATCCCCCTCGTTCCGATTCTGTCTTCTTCTGCCACACCTGCATTCAGCTCACGCAGCTTGACGAGGGAGATGGACCTCTGGCTGGTCTTCTGCGGCTTGCCGGCAGCCTCCCATGCCTCCGAGGCCGTAAAGAGCTTAAGTCCGTAGTGCTCCGCCGCCACGACCTCGCCCAGGCTTCCCACCATGTGCCCGTCGGGCGTGAAGTGGCGCCCCGGGTAGAGCGCGCCCAGCCGGTTGGTTACGGCGTACAGCTCGCGGATTGCCTGGGCGGTCTCTGCGCCCGGCTCGATGATTTTGGCCATCCCTCACTCCCGCTCCCCGTGGAGCACCTCCCAGAGCCACTGGCCCTCCGCGGAGAGGTCCTCCCTCTCAAAGCCGCTGGTCTTGGCACATCCCGCCTTGAACAGCGCCGACGACTCGTCCTTGTTCGACAGGTTCCAGCACACGAAGCTCACGTCGAGGGAGTCCATGAGGTCCACCCACGCGTCGGCCGACGCCAGGTCCACCGCCCCCGACCCGCTGGCGTCGCACACGCCGAACTCGCTCACAAACACCGGCAGCCCCGCCTCCACGGCCGTCTGCAGCCGGTCGCGCAGGTCCTGCTGGTGGGTGGCGGCGTAGAAGTGCAGCGCGTACATCACGTTGTCAAAGGTCAGGGGCTCGGCGGCGGCCTTGTCCACCTCCTGGGACCACGTGGGCGTGCCCACGATCACCACCGCGCCGGGCGCGTGCTCGCGTATGACCGGGATCACCTCGTTGGCGTAGCGTCTCACGTCGTCCCACGAGGTGTCGCCGTTGGGTTCGTTGCAGATCTCGTAGATCACGTTGGGGCGGTCCCCCAGCCGCTCGGCCATCCTCCCAAAGAAGTCCTTGGCCTCGTTTAGGTGGGCGTTGGGGTCGCCCTCGGCGAGCACGTGCCAGTCCACGATGGCGTAGAGGTCCGCCTCGGCGGCCGCCTCCACGCCCGCCGCCACGAGGTCCTCCAGCCGCCCCCGGTCGCCGTCGGTGCAGTAGCCGCCGCTCTCCTCGGTGTACATCGCCAGACGCACCACGCTGGCGCCCCAGTCGCTGCGGAGCTCCTTGAAAAGGGTCTCGTTCACATAGTCGGGGTACCAGGCCAGGCCGTGGGTGCTCACGCCCCGCAGCTGCACCGGCCGGCCGTCCTCGCCCACAAGGCGGCTCCCCTCCACGCGGAGCTCCCCGGTGAGGGAGGGTGCCGCGTCCTGGGTCTCCCGGTCTCCCCGCGCGTGGGCGCCCTCGTCTTCCGCGGGCGCGGCGGCATCCTCGGCGGGTGCCTCCTCGGCGGGGTCCTGGCTGACAGGCGGCTCCGACGGGGCGGAGCAGGCCCCGAGTCCCAGGCAAAGGCACAGCCCAAGGGCCACGACGGCTGCTCGCAACGGGATCCTGACGGTCATGGGGCTCCTCTCCGCGGGGTTCTGCATAAAGGTAACAGGTGCCTTGTGCCACTGTCCTTTGGTCCCTTATCATGAACGGCGCCTGAAAACGAGAGGAGCCCCATGGCCACCACTGACCAGACCAGCCCCGCCGCCCCCATCGTGCTCCTTGTGGAGTCCGGTGCCGACGTCCCCGCCGCCGTCCGTCAGGACCTGGGCATCGAGGTGGTGCCCATGCACGTGACGCTGGCGGGGGAGACCTTCGACGACGGCTCTGTTCCCTGCGCCCGGATGCTCGCCACCTGCGCCGAGACCGGCGCCGTCCCCACCACGAGCGGCTGCACGCCCCACGACTTCACCGTGGCCTTCGACCGCATCCACGCCGAGCGCCCCGACGCCCAGATCCTGCACCTGGCCTACTCGGCAGCCACCACCTGCTCCTACGAGTCGGCCCTCACCGCCGCCGAGGGCCGCGACTACGTGACCTCGGTGGACGTCAAGAGCGTCACCTGCGCCCAGTACCTCCTGGTCTCCGAGGTGGCCCGGTTCCTGGCCGCCAACCCCGGCGCCACGGTGGGGGAGGCCGCGGACCTCGCTCGGGACCTCTCCGGGCGCATCCGCCTGGGGTTCATCCCCGGCGACCTCGCCTTCCTCCGCGCCGGCGGCCGTCTGAGCAACGCCGCCTACGTGGGGGCTCACCTGCTGCGCATCAAGCCCACCATCGAGATGATCGACGGCCGGCTCGTGGCCACCAAGAAGCACCGCGGCTCCATGGCCCGCGCGTGCCGCGCCTTCCTCGACGACTTCCTCTCCAAGGAGGACCTCGACCGCTCGCGCCTGGCCTTCGTCTACTCCCACGGGCTGTCCGACGGGATTCGTGCCGACGCCGAGGCCCGGGTGCGCGAGGCGGGCTTCCGGGAGGTCGAGTGGGTGGAGACCGGCTGCGTCATCGCCTCCCACAGCGGTCCGGGCTCCTTTGGCGCGGCGGCCATCGCGGAGCACTAGGGGCGCCGGGGAGCGCCGGGGAGCGCCGGGGAGCGCCCCTCCACCCTCTTGGCGCCTCCCCCCCGGCACCTCCCCTTCGGCACCTGAACGCGATTGAGGACACCCTCTTCTCCACCTGAATGCGAATGAGGGCGGATTTCCTGTCCCTGAACGCGGTTGAGGGCGGATTCCGACGCGGTCAGCCGCCGAGAGTCGCCCTCAACCGCATTCAGGTGCCGAGGAGGGGTGCCGAGAGGGGGTGCCGGGGGCACTGCCGAGAGGGGCGCCGCGGGATCGGGGCCGGTGACCCCCTCGGGGTATGAACCCCCTCGCGAGCCCCAACGCCAAGGAGGCGCCATGTCCCGATCGGTCATCACCCTTTCCGCTTACCAGACCACCGCCGAGCAGTTCTTCACCACGCTCGTCGACCACAAGGTCGACCTGCTCCTCGACGTGCGCCTGCACAACACCAGCCAGCTCTGCGGCTTCACCAAGCAACGCGACCTCGCGTACTTCGCCAAGGTCATCGCCCACTGCGACTACCTGCACGACGTCGAGCTCGCTCCCAGTCAGGAGCTGCTCCAGCCCTACCTGCACCACGACATCGACTTCGACGAGTACGCCAGCGGTTACCGCGCCCTCATCGAGGGTCGCGGCGGCATCGCCATCTTCGACAGGGACGCCGGCCCCCACGCCTCCATCGCCATCCTCGGCACGGCCACCAAGAAGCGCCGCAGCCACGCCGAGGTCCTGGCCGAGATGGTCTCCGGCAACTAGGCGCCCCGACGGCGGTCGCGCGGGCCCGGCCGCAGGGGGCCGTCTCGGGGGCGCACGGCTGCCGCCATCGTTTCTCCATCGCCGGTGTGCGGCCTCCCACCTCGCGTTCTGACGCGGCCCGTCGGACTCCGGTCGGGAGGCGGTCGGGGGTCGGTCAGACGCGTCGTCAGACGCGTCGTCTACCGTTGCGGCCATGGACATCGTGCTGTGCGACCTGGATGCCTGGACACTCTTCGCCTCCCGGGCATCCCTCGACCCCGTCCCCAAGGTGGAGGCGAACCGCATCCTCGGGACCGCCGTCTGTGACGCGGCGGCCGCCGAGGCCGTGCGCTCGTTGCCGTGGCGCCATGAGCTCGAGGGGCACCTGCGCACCCTCGCGGGTGCCGCGCCCGACGACGACCTGCCGGTTCACCTGCTCTCGGCGCCCGGCTCCCGTCGGCATAGGGTGCGGGGGCTCGTCTCACACCGCACCCCTGCCGGCCTTCCCGAGGGGTCGCTGGTGGCGGCCCCGGCAGGGTCTTCTCCGTGTCGCCCGAGCTCTACCTGATGCTGCGGGCCCGCGAGCTCCCCGTCGCCTGGCTCGCCGTGGTGGCCTCCGTGCTGTGGGGCCGGTACAGCCCGCGCCTCGACGACGTCGACGGGGGAGCGGTGCGGTGCGAGCCGAGAAGCTCGTGCGCCGCCGCCCGCTCCTTCGCGGACCGGTGCGAGGGGCTGTGGTTCCCGCGGGCGGACGTCGCGTGCGTGCTGGATGCCGTGGGCGACGGCTCCCGATCCCCGATGGAGACGGCCCTGAACGCGCTGCTGTGCCTCCCGGAGTCAAAGGGCGGCTACGGCCTGCCAAAACCCGAGCTCAACCATGCCGTTTTCCTCGACCGCAACCAGTCCTACGCCCTGAGGGGCCAGCGCCGGTGCGAGGTCGACCTGCTGTGGCCCGACCTCGGAGTGGGGGTGGAGTACGACGGCGGCGAGCATTTCTCGACCCGCGAGGCCCAGGAGCGCGACCGCGCCCGCGACGCCGTGATGCGGGAGATGGGCCTGGACGTCGTCCGGTGGACCTGGCCCATGGTGCGCGACGAGGTCTCGTGCGACCTGCTCGTCCGCGACCTCGCCCGCAAGCTGGGGGCGAAGGTGCGCACGGGGCCGTCGTGCAGCCGCCTGGCCGAGCGCCGGGCGCTCCGGTCCCTGCTGCTGGGGCCTCATCTGGTCTGGTGAGGGCGCCGGCCGGGAGGGGGGGGTGGTGGAGAGGTGCTCCCGACCTGCACCAACTAGCTACTTGGTGCACCTGCCGACCAGGCGGACGCCCCCACCTGCACCAACTGGCTACTTGGTGCACCTTTTCTGCCTGCGGGGAGGTTTGGGGTGCACCAGGTAGCTACTTGGTGCACCTTTCGACCCGGAAGTCGCCCCCGACCTGCACCAACTAGCTACTTGGCGCACCTCTCAACCAGACGGGCGCCCCCAGACCTGCACCAACTAGCTAGTTGGTGCAGGTCTCGACCCGGCCCCCGCCCGGCGTGCTGTCGGCCCCGTCGATGGGGGAGAAACCCTAGAATCGCTTGGGGCACGTTCCGGCGTGCCCCTCCGACGGAACGGTCCGGCCGGGCAGGCAACACGTCCCGGCCAGGCCCACAACAAGCACCCGGCCCACAAGACATGCGAGGAGGTCCCATGACCAAGAAGGCCAAGCGGACGTCTGGACCCAAGAGCAACTTCACCTTCAACGACGACACCATGGCCCTCGTGACCGCCGTGGTCGACGCCACGCCCGACGACAACGTCCTGGCGCTCTTCGACCCGGCGTCCGGCATGTCGTACTTCGGCATCCCCGGCCCGCTGCTCAAGGCCAACCTCGTGGGCGGCCGCGACTCCAAGCGCTACACCGCCACCTCCCACGACTTTGGCCGCAACATCGTGGGCCACGTCTACAAGGCCTGGATGCCCTCGCAGCACGGCCGCCTCGAGCTCCTCGTGGCCGAGAACGAGAAGCGCGCCCTCGAGGAGACCCGCGACGTGGACGACCCCGCCGACGACACCACGCCCGACCCCGAGTGACCGCCCCCGCCGACAAGCCCGCCGCCCCCGGCGACCCCGCCGCGGCCCTGACCGGGATGCTGGGCGCCCGTTGCGCCCGCACCTGGCTCGTGGCCGCGACGCCGTCCGAGGCGGCCGCAGCCCTCGGCGTGCCGTGCGCCCCCGTGGTCTCGTGCGCCCTCGGCGCCCCGGGCCTGCCGGCCTTCTCCGTGCGCGACCTCCGTGCCGAGAAGGCCGCACGGCCCCGGGGCGCCCTCCTCGGCTGCGACGTGTCGGCCACCGGCCCCTACCTGTGCCCGGCGGCCATGCGCGGCGCGGACGTGGTCGTGGACGACCTCTCGTCCCTCGGCCTCGGCCCCGCCGCCGCGCCCGTCTGCGCGCTCTCCCTCTCCCGCGACGCCCTCCGCGACGCCGCCGCCGTCTCCGCGGCCGAGCGCCTCGCGGCCTCCCGCCCCATGGCGCCCGCGGCCGTCCGGGCCCTCTCCGCCGCGCTGCAGGGCTTCCCGAAGCGCTGCCGCCGCCGGGCCGACGCCGCCTCCGCCATGGCCTCCTACCTCGCCTGTCACCCCGACGTCGCCGCAACGGCCTACCCCGGTCTCAAGGGCGACCCCACCCACGGCACGGCCGAGCGCGTCCTGGAGAACGGCTTCGGCTTCTCCGTGGCGTTCGCCCCCGCCCCGTCGCCCGCGGCCGTCCTCGCCGGGTCCGGCGCCCTGGAGCCCGCCGCCCGGGCCCGGCGGGACGCCCCCGCGGCCCCCGATGCCCCGCTGCCCTCGCCCACGACCCTCGCACCGCTCCCGTCCGGCCCCGGCGCCCTCCAGGCGCTCCTCCTCACGGTGGGGGATGCCGACCCGCTCGCCCTCGTCATGTGGCTGGAGCGCCTCCTCGACCCCTTCGGCGAGTTTTGAAGTAATTGTGCAGGGGCCGCCCCGCCCCGAGACTGTCCCTTTGTTTTCAGATTCTTTTGCGGCAACAACAACCCTTTGTCAAAACAAAAGGTAACATCGGTTTCCAAGGGGATGGTCCCTCATTTTCCGCAACGTCCCCGCTTAGGGCGCCGCGGCCTCCCGCCGGTTGCTGTGGGAAAACTCAAATGACCATTCCCAAGTGGTCCTTATTGACAATATAAGAAACTATATATATGATAAGAGTTTAAACTCAACCAGCTAGAAATACCTGTCAAGTGCAATTCGGTAAGTGGTTCACGTAGCGAAACCCCTCTCCGAACGCTACTATCTCATTGTCAGGGAGCATTCGGTCTGCACCCGGTCCCGGGTGCGCCGACCCGCAAGGAACATCCAAGGTCAGATGGAGGTCATCCATGGCAAATCCCGACCAGGTCCTCGACACCGTCGAGACCATCGACAGCGTCGACGCCCTGAAGGCGGCCCTCGACGAGATGCGCGTCGCCGAGGCAGAGTACGCCACCTTCAACCAGGAGCAGGTCGACAAGATCTTCTTCGAGGCCGCCATGGCCGCGAACAAGGCCCGCATCCCGCTGGCCAAGCAGGCGGTCGAGGAGACCGGCATGGGCGTCGTGGAGGACAAGGTCATCAAGAACCACTACGCCTCCGAGTACATCTACAACGCCTACAAGGACACCAAGACCTGCGGCGTCATCGAGGAGGATGCCGCCGGCGGCTACAAGGTCGTCGCCGAGCCCATCGGCGTGGTGGCCGCGGTGATCCCCACCACCAACCCCACCTCCACCGCCATCTTCAAGTGCCTGCTGGCCCTCAAGACCCGCAACGCCATCATCATCTCCCCGCACCCCCGCGCCAAGGAGTCCACCATCGCCGCCGCCAAGGTCGTGCGCGATGCCGCCGAGGCCGCGGGCGCGCCCAAGGGCCTCATCCGCTGGATCGAGCAGCCCAGCCTCGAGCTCACCAACGAGCTCATGCGCGACGCCGACATCATCCTGGCCACCGGCGGCCCGGGCATGGTCAAGGCCGCCTACAGCTCCGGCAAGCCCGCCCTGGGCGTGGGCGCCGGCAACACCCCGGCCATCATCGACTCCTCGGCCGACATCAAGCTCGCCGTCATGTCGATCCTGCACTCCAAGACCTTCGACAACGGCATGATCTGCGCCTCCGAGCAGTCTGTCATCGTCCTCGACGACATCTACAAGGCCGTGAAGGACGAGTTCAAGCGTCGCGGGGCCTACTTCCTCAAGGGCGACGAGATCGACAAGGTCCGCAAGACCATCATCATCAACGGCGCCCTCAACGCCAAGATCGTGGGCCAGTCCGCCCACACCATCGCCGAGATGGCCGGCGTCGACGTGCCCAAGAACACCAAGGTCCTCATCGGCGAGGTCGACTCCGTGGAGCTCTCCGAGGAGTTCGCCCACGAGAAGCTCTCCCCGGTGCTGGCCATGTACCACGCCAAGGACTTCGACGACGCCATCGCCAAGGCCGAGCAGCTCATCGCCGACGGCGGCTACGGCCACACCAGCTCCCTCTACATCGACACGATGAACGAGAAGGAGAAGATGGCCAAGCACGCCGAGGCCATGAAGACCTGCCGCATCGTCATCAACACCCCCAGCTCCCAGGGCGGTATCGGCGACCTCTACAACTTCCGCCTCAAGCCCTCCATGACCCTGGGCTGCGGCTCCTGGGGCGGCAACTCCATCTCCGAGAACGTGGGTGTGAAGCACCTCATCAACACCAAGGTCGTGGCAGAGAGGCAGACCAACATGCTGTGGTACCGCACCCCCGACAAGATCTACTTCAAGCGCGGCTGCATGCCGGTGGCCCTCGCCGAGCTCGGCACCATGGGCAAGAAGCGCGCCTTCATCGTCACCGACCAGTTCCTCTACAAGAACGGCTACTCCAAGGCCATCGAGGACAAGCTCGACGAGATGGGCATCGTCCACTCCTGCTTCTGGGACGTGGCCCCCGACCCCACCCTCCAGTGCGCCGAGGAGGGCGTGAAGCAGATCCGCTCCTTCGAGCCCGACTGCATCATCGCCCTGGGCGGCGGCTCCGCCATGGACGCGGCCAAGATCATGTGGCTCATGTATGAGCACCCCGAGGCCCGCTTCGAGGACATGGCCATGGACTTCATGGACATCCGCAAGCGCATCTTCACCTTCCCCGAGATGGGCTCCAAGGCCTACTTCGTGGCCATCCCCACCTCCTCCGGCACCGGCTCCGAGGTCACCCCGTTCGCGATCATCACGGACGCCGAGACCGGCATCAAGTGGCCGCTCGCCGACTACCAGCTGCTGCCCAACATGGCCATCGTGGACGTCGACAACATGATGAGCCAGCCCAAGGGCCTCACCTCCGCCTCCGGCATCGACGTGCTCACCCACGCCCTGGAGTCCCTCGTGTCCATCATGGCCAGCGACTACACCAAGCCCGCGTCGCTCCAGGCCATCAAGCTGGTCTTCGACTACCTGCCCGCGGCCTATGACAAGGGTGCCGCCGACCCGGTGGCCCGCGAGCACATGGCCAACGCCTCCTGCATGGCCGGCATCGCCTTCGCCAACGCCTTCCTGGGTGTCAACCACTCCATGGCCCACAAGCTCGGCGCCTTCCACCACCTGCCCCACGGTGTGGCCAACGCCGTCATCCTCACCCGCGTCATGCGCTACAACGCCGTCGACCGCCCGGTGAAGATGGGCACCTTCCCGCAGTACGCCTACCCCGAGGCCAAGGAGCGCTACTGCGAGGCCGCCCGCTACGTGGGCATCACCGGCAAGAACGACGACGAGGTCTTCGAGAAGTTCCTCGCCGCCATCGACGAGCTCAACGAGCACGTGGGCATCAAGAAGACCATCGCCGACTACGGCATCCCCGAGCACAACGACGAGGGCACCGGCTTCCTCGACACGCTCGACGAGATGGTGGAGCAGGCCTTCAACGACCAGTGCACCGGCGCCAACCCGCGCTACCCGCTCATGAGCGAGATCAAGGAGCTCTACCTCGACGCCTACTACGGCCGCGAGCCCCAGAGCTACGAGGACTAACACGGCTTGACCGGGCCGCCGGGCGCCCCTTGGGGGAGGGGCGCCCGGCATGCCCGTTGTTTGTTCCGTACACCTGAGAGAGAGGAACGAGAGTGGAGCAGATAGTCCAGCGCGGCAACAAGGCCGTCTTCGTGGACGGCGAGAACATCGTCAAGGTCTTCAACGACACCAAGCCCGTCTCCGACGTCTTCAACGAGGCGCTCAACCTCGCCCGCGTCAACGAGGCCGGCATCTCGACGCCCGAGCCCGTCTCGGTGACCAAGGTCGACGGCTCCTGGGCCCTCACCACCACCTACGTGCCCGGCCGCACCCTGGCCGAGCTTATGGCCGAGGACCCCGACCAGCTCGACCGCTACCTCGCGATGTTCGTCGACTTCCAGATCGACATCCACAGCCATCGCGCGCCCCTCCTCCAGCACCAGAAGGACAAGTACGCGCGCATGATCGCGTCGCTCACCGACGTCCTCGACGCCACCACGCGATACGAGCTCGAGATGCGTCTCGACGGCATGCCCAACGAGGTCTCCGTCTGCCACGGCGACTTCAACCCCACCAACGTCATCGTGGGCGACGACGGCAAGCTCTACGCCTGCGACTGGGCCCACGCCACCCAGGGCTCCGGCGCCGCCGGTGCCGCGATCTCCTACCTTCTGTTCGAGATCGACGACCACGAGATGGCCAAGCGCTACCTCGACCTCTACTGCAAGAAGAGCGACACGCCCAAGCAGGTCATCCGCAACTGGATGTCCATCGTGGCCGCCGCCGAGCTCTCGCGCCGCCGTGAGGAGTCCGCCAAGGACTTCCTGCTCCGCTGGATCGACGTGGTCGACTACCAGTAGGCCCCCGCGGCCCCGCGCTCACCGCCCCGGCGGCCTTTCCAGGCCGTCGGGGTTTCTTTTGTGCAAGAATAAGGGGACACTTTAAGCCTGCTTACAGGAGAAAGGCGGATCCCATGGTAGAAAGCTTCTGGCGCAAGGCGTGCACGGTGGTGCTGGGCGCCGTGCTCGCGGTGGTCCCCGTCGTCGGCCTCACCGCCTGCGGCGGCAACCCGGCCGACCAGGTCAAGTCGGTGGTGACCTCCAACTTCGACCAGATCAAGAGCCTCGACGCGGAGGCCATCGACGAGCTCGGCAGCATGGACGAGCTCAAGGAGCTCGAGACCACCTACGGTATCTCGTCCGAGCGGCTCATCAAGGCGTTCTACGGGCACTTCGACTACACCGTCGACTCCGTCGAGGTGGACGGCGACACCGCCACCGTCAAGATCACGAGCTCCAACGTCGACCTGCAGAAGGTCGTCGAGAGCTACATGGACAGCCTTACCGAGTTCGCCACGAGCGACGAGGCCCAGAAGCTCGTGACCGAGGGCGGCCAGCAGGCCGTGCAGGACAAGGTCGTGGAGCTGCTCATGGCCGCCTTCGAGGCCGAGGACGTGCCCATCGCCACGGGTCAGACCGATCTGGCCATGGAGCGCGCGGACAACTCCTGGACCTACGTCAACGAGGGCGAGGTCCTGCAGGTGCTCTTTGGCGGCCAGGACCTCCAGGGCGCCATGAGCCAGTTCTCCTGATCCCCGCAGGGGTTCCAAGGACCGGCTGACGAGAGGGGGCCGGCACCCGGTGCGACGGGTGCCGGCCCCCTCGGCCGTGCGGGTGGGGGAGGGCTCAGCGCTGGCGGTACACGCGGTACTCGTAGGCCACACCCTCGTCGGTCTCGCCGCCCGGGCAGCGCTTGGACAGGCACCAGCCGGGGTGCGTGTCGAGGTTGGGGAACCACGCGTCGGCCTTGGGGCAGAGGGTGTGGTTGACCGTCACGTCGCAGGCGCTGCACAGGGGCAGGAAGGTACGGTAGACCGACTCGCCGCCGATGACCCACACCAGGTCGTCGTCGGCCACCATGGACAGGATCTGGCTCACGCGGTGGGCCACCTCCACGCCCTCGCGGGCAAAGGACTCGTCGCGGGTGAGCACGATGTTCCGGCGCCCCGGGAGCGGCCTGCCGCCGGGCAGGGTCTCCAGGGTCTTGCGACCCATGACCACGGTGTGGCCCCAGGTCTTCTCCTTGAACAGGCGCATGTCGGCGCGGTTGGAGACCGAGAGGCGGCCCTTGCAGCCGATGGCCCAGTCGTCGGTGACCGAGACGATGGTGCGGAACTCTGGCTTCATGGGAGCGCCTTCCCTAGACGGCGATGGGGATGTTCTTGATCTGCGGGCCGTGCTCGTAGCCCTCCACGACGAGGTCGTCCACGGTGAAGTCGTAGAAGTCCGTGACCGCCGGGTTGAGCGAGACCCTGGGCGCCGGGTACTGCGGGCGCTCGATGAGCTCCTCGATCAGCGGCACGTGGCGGTCGTAGATGTGGGCGTCGGCGATGACGTGGAGCAGCTCGCCGGCCTCCATGCCCGACACCTGCGCCACCATCATGAGCAGGATGGCGTACTGGCACACGTTCCAGTTGTTGGCGGCCAGCACGTCCTGGCTGCGCTGGTTGAGCACCATGTTGAGGGTGGGGCGGGGGTTTCCCGGCTCCTGGGTCACGTTGTAGGTGACGCTCCAGGCGCAGGGGTAGAGGCCCATCTCCGGCAGGTCGCCGACGGTGTAGGTGCTCGTGATGATGCGCCGGGAGAACGGGGTGTGCTCGAGGTCGTAGAGCACCTTGTCCATCTGGTCGAAGTCGCCCTCGGGGTAGTGGGTCACCTGGCCGATCTGGTAGCCGTAGGCCTTTCCGATGGACCCGTTCTCGTCGGCCCAGGAGTCCCAGATGTGGCTCGAGAGGTCGCCTACGTTGTTGGACTTCCGCTGGTAGATCCAGAGCACCTCGTCCATGGCGCTCTTGAGGGCGGTGCGGCGCAGGGTGATGGCGGGGAACTCGCGGCGCAGGTCGTAGCGGTTGACCACGCCGAAGCGCTTGACCGTGTAGGCCGGGCTGCCGTCCTCCCAGTGCGGGCGCACGAGCTCGCCCTCCGTGGTCGTCCCGTTGTCTATGATGTCGCGACACATGGAGCAGAACAGCTCGTCGGCGTGGCTCATGGTGCCTCCCTAGGGGTGTCGTTGCATGGGAAAAGGGCCCCGCGAGGGGCCCGGTGGGTCGGGGGTCAGGACGCCGAGAGGCTCAGCGCCTCCATGAGGCTCTCGTAGCCGTCGTCGGCCACGGTGTCGAGGCCCTCGCGGCAAGTGTTCTCGAAGTCGTCCAGCGTGGCGCTGCCGTTGCCCGCGGCCGCCTCGCCGAGCGCGGCGAGGGCGTCGGCCGTGTCGTCCCAGCGCTCGGCCACGGCGCGGGCCGCCTTGGCGAGGAGCCTCGCCTCGCGGCCCTCTACGCCCTCGGGGAGCGCGTCTGCGAGCCCTGCCGCCTGGGTGGCGGCGTCGGCAGCCGTCCGGCGGGCCTCCTCGACGGCCTTGGCGGCGGCCTCGTCGTCGCCGTTCTCGGCGGAGGCGAGGGCGGGGCGCAGCTTGGAGACCACGGTGCCGTTGGCGGTGGCGTCGAGGGTGCAGAGCCCCTTGACCCAGTCGCGCACGCCCTGGGGGACGCCGGAGTAGTCCGAGGCGGCCACGTAGTCGTCGATGGTCACGTCGTAGGAGCTCACATAGGCCTCGAGCCCGCTCTCCAGCGTGAGCTTGTCGACGGAGGCGCGGTCGTCCCAGCTGAGGCCGCCGTCCCAGCCGTCGTAGGGGTTCGTGCCGTCCCAGCCGTAGTCGTCGTCCCAACCGTAGCCGTCCCAGCCGTCGTACCCGTCGTCGTAACCGTAGCCGTCGTCCAGGTCCCAGTAATAGGGCACGCCCGCCATGATGAGCGAGGACGTGCAGCCGCCCACGCCGAGGGCGAGGAGGCAGAGGACCGCCAGGGCGCACACCACCCCCACGACGGGGCCGACGCCGGCATGGTTGTGCTCGTGGTCAGTGGTCGCAGAGGCCGACTCGACGACGGGGTCGCCGTCCGGGACGTTGGCGACGTGCTTCTCCTCCATGGGATCCTCTCGCGGGCGGTCGGGTGCAGGTGGCCTGATTCTAACAGGCAAAGGCGGGACCCCGTGCGGCACGGCGGCCGTACGGTCGGGGCCCGTGCCCTAGTGCTCCTCGAAGATGGCGACCCACCAGGTCTGGAGGTTCTTCATGAGCCCCACGTCGGCGGGGAGCCAGGCGACGTCCATCAGCTCGTCGCGGGAGAGCCAGCGGAGCTCCTCGTGCACGGAGGCGACGGGCTCCTGGCCCGCGGCGATGCGTGCGCAGAAGACGTCCATGGAGAGGTGGAAGTCCGGGTAGTCGTGCTCCACGTGCTCGAGCGCCCACAGGGACTCCAGGTCGCAGGAGAGCTCCTCGCGCACCTCGCGCACGCAGGCCTGCTCGGGCGTCTCGCCGGGCTCCACCTTGCCGCCGGGCAGCTCCCAGAACCCCGCCTGGCCGCCGTCGCTGCGGCGACAGGCGAGCATTCGGTCGCTGCCGTCGACGATGAACGCCGCCGCCACGGTTACCTGCCTCATGGATGCCTCCTCGTCCGGGTGCCTGCGGGTGGTCGCGCCGCCCCATTGTGGCACCTTGCCCGCCGCCGGGCGCGGTTGGTCGCGGCCGGCGGCATGGCGGCGCGGGCCCCGCTGGGACAGAAGTGCCCGGGTGCTGGGACAAAAGTGCCCGACCATTGGGACAAAAGTGTCCGGGTGGTGGGACAGGGGGGCGGCGGGTTTGCGCTACCCATTTACCCCTGTCAAAATGATGGCTCGATTACCGGTTGCTTTCAGATTCGTGATGGAAGGGGAGGGTCATGGCCGTCTACGTGCTCTCCGACGTCCATGGGCACCTGCGGGCGCTCGACGGCGCCCTCGCCCAGGCGTCGCCCGCCGACGACGACCGCGTCTACGTGCTCGGCGACATGGTCGACCGGGGGCCGGACCCCATGGGTGTCATCCGCCTGCTCCGCGGGCTGCCCAACGCCACCGTGCTCGCCGGCAACCACGAGCAGCTCATGCTCTCCTGCGTGGGAAACCCCGACGACCGCGCCGCCTGGGACCTCTGGATGCGCAACGGCGGCACCACCACGGCCCAGGGCCTCATGGGCCTCGTGCCCGAGGCCTACGAGCACACGGTCTCGTGGGTGCGGCGCCTCCCGCTCTTCGACGTCGTGACGGCGGGCGGCCGACCGTGGGTTCTCGTGCACGCCGGCATCGTGGACCCCGCGCCCCCCGAGGGCGGCGTGTGGGACGAGCGCTCGCTCTTCTCCATGCTCCTGGACCAGCGTCCCGACGACCTGCTCTGGGTGCGCTCGGGGTTCTGGGACCGCCCCACGGGGCTCGTGTCGGAGGAGGGCCCGTCCCCCGTGGTGGTGGCCGGCCACACGCCCTCCACCTACCTGCCCTACGTGACCGACGCCATGGACGGCCCCGTGGCCGACGACGACGGCCGCGGCGTCATGGTCTGGGTGGGCGGCGACAAGCTCGATGTCGACTGCGCGGCGGCGGGGGGCCATCCGGAGGGCCAGGTGGGGATCGTGCGCCTGGACGACGGGGCCACGTTCTACGAGCCGGTGCGGGAGGGCGAGTAGGGGAGGGCCCGGGGCCTGGCGCTCGGGGCCTAGCGCTTCTTGGGCGCCTTCCAGCGGCGGGGCTGCTTCACGGCCTTGGGGCGGTACGCCCGGGCGGCGTCGAGCACCTCGTCCACGGTGTAGGAGCCGGGAAACGCCGCCACGCGGATCTCGACCGCCGGGATGCCCTGGGCGAGGCGCGCGCGGACGTTGGCGGCGGGGTGGGGCGCCATGCGCCCCTGGAGGTCCTCCGGGTCCTTGAGGTCGATGGCCAGCGTGTGGCCCTGGCGCACCTGCCAGTCGTAGACGGCGGCGATGTCGTCCCAGGGTATGAGGCCGGGGGCCGCGGAGGAGGAGTTGTCGGTGATGCCGCGCTCGTCCACCTCGAGGGCCCAGCGGTGCTCGGGGAGCATGCGCATGAAGATGATGGCGCAGGCGGAGCCCACGACCACGCCCGTGGCGGAGGCCCACACGCGCCACGGCGCCTCCCCGTAGGAGCCCACCGACGTCAACAGGATGAACAGCGACGCCACGGCCACCACGGCGCCGATGGCGATGAAGATGCGCTGGCGGGTGGTGTCGGCGGCGATGCGGAACGGCTGGGGACCTTCGGTGCGAGCGGTCATGGGACCTCCAGGACGGCGGGCGCGCTGGCGCCGCGCGGCGGTGGTTTCCTGATGTCTTTCTGTTAAAGAAAGAGGAGAAACCCGGCATTGGTTTTTGGCTGTGCCATGCTGCCTATAATGACAGGCGGGCACGGTGCCGTGCCCGTCAAACCGTGATGAGTGGCCAAGATGCCCCAAGGAGGCAACATGAGCGATTTCGTTAAGCCAAGCCAGGTCTTCGTGGACAACCCCTCCAAGAGCCGCGAGGAGGTCCTCCAGCTCCTGTCCGACCAGGCCGTGGCCCTGGGCATGGCCGAGGACGCCTCCGCCGTGCGCGCCGCCTACGACGCTCGCGAGGACATGGGTGCCACCGGCATGCAGGACGGCTTCGCCATCCCCCACGCCAAGGCCGACGCCATCAAGGAGGCCGGCGTCATCGTCGTGAAGCTCCAGGAGCCCGTCGAGTGGCCGTCCTTCGACGACAAGCCCGTCGACGTGGTCATCTCCCTGCTCGTCCCCGACGGGGAGGCCGGCACCACCCACATCAAGCTCCTCTCCAACGTCGCCGTGATGCTCATGCGCGAGGAGTTCCGCGACGCCATGCGCGCCACCGACGACGCCGAGAAGATCGCCGCCATCATCAACGACGGCCTCGACGCCTAGCCGCGCCCCGATCCGCCCTGCCCCGGCGCCCCCTGTCGCGATGCGGCCCGGGGCGCCGTTTTTTGTGGGGAGGGGCCCTTGATGCGGGCGGAGCCGCGTTTGGGGGCGTTCCGGCGGGCGAACCGCTCCAGCACCACGGTCACCCAGCTGGAGATGAGCAACGGCTGCAGCACGAGGTTGATGTTGGCCGGCGTGAGGGCGATGGAGAAGAACTGGCCGAGGCCCTCCGGGTGCCCGAGGCGCGCCACGCTGGCAAACCCCTCGAAGAAGCACTGGTAGACCACGCAGAAGATGGTCAGCCACTGGATGATGTACTCGAAGATCTGGTACTCGTCGCCGCCCATGGACACCCAGCCGAAGCGGCCGCGCAGGAGGCGTCGCACCTCGTACTGCACGATGGCGGTGGCAAACACCAGGAGGAAGATGGCGGTCATGAGCGTCCCCGCCGAGAACCGGCCGTCGTCGGTCACCAGGAGGCCCATGAGCGCGGCGGTAGGCCCGGGGGCCCGGAGCAGCGCGGCGGCCCCCACCAGGAGCGCGGCCATCACCAGGGCGTTGCCCACCATGACGGCGCAGAACTCCAGCACCACGTGGAAGATGCGCCAGCGCACCTTGGGGTCGTCGCCCTGGTACATGATGCGCCCGCAGGCGTAGAGGGTCACAAGCACGATGAGTGCGCGCGCGATGACGGTCACGGGGCTCCCTTCCCACGCATCCTGTCCGGGGCACGGCGCCCCGGGGTGCTCGTACCCATCGGGCGAGGGTGAGAGGCCCCGGGTGCCTTGTGAGACAATGGCCGGTGTCCGATGAGCGCCGACCGCGAGAGGGGGACCCGAATGGGCAGATGCCGCTGGCACAGGCTGGGGAGGAGCTGGCCCGTTGAGGTCCCCGCCGAGGGGCTGCTCCACGGGGCGGTGTCGGTCGAGCGCGGCGCGTCCGGGTGGGTGCGCCCGCTGCGGTTCTTCCCCTCCCAGCTCAGGGCCCTGGGGAGCTGCGCCGCGTGGCACCCGTCGCTATACCGGGCCCAGGCGCGCACCACCTCGGGGATCGTGGTCGAGTTCGAGACCGATGCCTCCGAGTGCGCCCTCCAGATAGACGTGGACCCCGAGCCCCGCACCACCACGGCCCAGGTGGAGCTCGCCGCCGGCGGCCCCACGGACGACCCGTTCGACGGCGTCTCGGCCACGGTCGACGGCCGGCCCGTGGCGCCGTGCATGCCCCCGGAGGGCCCTGTGGAGCTCGTGGTGGACCTCGCCGGCGAGGAGGGCGACCCCACGCTGCCGGGGTTCGACCCGCGCCGCCACGTGCGCATCTACCTGCCGGCCCTGAGGGGCTGCACCGTGGGCAGGGTGCTCTGCGACGGCACGTACGTGGACCCGGTGCCGCCCCGGCCCACCCTCCTCGTGCTGGGCGACTCCATCTCCCAGGGGTTCCTCGCCGGCGACCCGGCCGGCACCTGGCCCGCGCTCGTGGCGGCCGACAAGGGCCTCGACCTCGTGAACCAGGGCGTGGGCGGCCTCGTGTTCCAGCCCACGGCCCTCATGGGCCTCGGGGCCCTCGAGGCCCCGGACACGGTGTGGGTGGCCCTCGGCCCCAACTACCGCTTCGAGGGGTGGTCCGGCACCGTCGTGGCCCGCGAGGTCGCCGCCTACATCGACACCGTGTGCGCCCTCTGGCCGGAGGCCCGCCTCTTCTGCGCCACGCCGACGCCCCACGACGAGGACGCCTACCCCACGGCCCGCGGCGCCGCCTACGGCACGGTCCCGGGCCTCATCGCCGACGCCTGCGCCCGCCACCCGGAGGTGACCCTCGTGGACGGCCTCGAGCTCCTCGAGGACCGCGCCCGCTACTTCGCTGACGCCGACCACCCCTCGGCCCGCGGCGCCCGGCTCATGGCCCTGCGCATCGGCCGCGTCATGGCCGGCGAGCCGCCCATCGACACCATGGCGGCCAAGAAGGCCCGCCGCGCCGCCCGGGAGGCCCTCGCCGCCCGGGAGGGCGCCGAGCCCTGCGAGCTGCCGCCGGAGGACACCGAGCCCTTCGACCTCGCCGCGCTGGCGCCGGCCGTGCCCTGCCACCTGGAGCCGCTGGCCCCGGCGTCGGTGGGGGAGGGCGCCCCTGCCTGCGCCGACGCCGCGCCCGCACCGGGGGCCGCGGAGGCGGGGGAGAGGGCCGGCGCCGCCGCACCCGCACCGGCGCCCGACGCCGCCGAGCCCGCCCTCGGGCGCGCCCTGGAGGGTCGCTTCAACGCCCTCTGCGGGTCGCTGCCCGGCCTCGACGCCGAGGGCCGCGCCGCGGGGCAGGCCTACCTCGCCGGGACGCACGCCCTCTACCACGGGGCACCGCTCAGCTGGGCCTTCACGCCCAAGCTGTTCACCGTCGAGGGCGAGCGCCTGCTCGCCGACGCCGCCGAGACCATGTACCGCATCATGGTCAAGACGCTCCGGGCCTACCGCTCCGACCCGTCGGTGCGCGCCGCCTTCGGGCTGCCCGCCGACGTCGAGCGCCTCTGCCTCATCGAGGACCACTTCCCCTGCCCGGTCCCTGTGGCCCGCGTGGACGTGTTCCTGAACGAGGACACCGGGGAGTACTGGTTCTGCGAGCTCAACTGCGACGGATCGGCGGGCATGACGGCCACCGACGAGGTCTCCCGCGCCGTGGCCCTGAGCCCCACGTTCGCCGCGCTCGAGGGGGAGCGCCCCGGCCTCGAGCCCTACTCGGTGGTGGACGCCTGCGCCCGCGAGGTCCTGGACTGCTACGGTGCCTGGGACCGGGCCGGGACCGGGCCCTTCCCGGCGGGGCGGCCCAGCCTCGCCGTCGTCGACTACCTGGAGTCGCTCTCCCGCGACGAGGCCGAGGACTTCGTGGCCCGCTTCGCCGCCATGGGCGTGGACGCCCGCATCACGGACATCCGCGACCTCTCCGTCGACGAGGTGGGCGGCCGGTGGCGCCTCGTGGACGGCCGCGGCCCCATAGACTGCGTGTGGCGCCGCGTGGTGGTCTCGGAGATGATGGGGAAGCCCTGTGACGGCGCAGACGCCCTGGTCCTCGCCGCCGAGGAGAACCTGGCCTGCGTGGTGGGCGGCTTCTCCACCTGGCCCTGCGCCACCAAGAACGTGTTCGCCTTCTTCCACGGGCCGGAGGCGGCCTCGGTGCTGGACGCCGGGGAGCTCGAGTTCGTTCGGGCCCACGTGCCGTTCACCAAGGTGCTCGCCCCGGGGGACGACCTCTCCCCCTACCTCGACCGGGAGGCCTGGATCGTCAAGCCCGCCGACGGCTACAACGCCGACTCCGTCGTGGCCGGCCGGGACGTGGGCGACGGGCGCTGGCTCGAGGTCCTCGGGCGGGCCCGCGAGACCGGCGCCGTCGTGCAGGCCTACGCGCCGCAGTACGTGTGCCCCGTGGTCGTGGGCGGCTGCGCGCCGGAGGACGTCACCCAGCTCTCGGGCGTCGTGGACGCCTCCTGCATGGAGGGCCTCTACCTCTTCGGCGGGCGCTTCTCGGGCGTCTTCACCCGCTGCGGCGTGGGCGCCACCATCGGCGAGTGGACGAGCCGCCTCAACATGGGCTGCTTCGTGGACCGCGGGGGCCGGCCGTGAGGCCCGGCAGCCGGCAGGGCGCCCTCAACCCCCTGGCGCCCGGCCTCGCCCGGGGGCTCTCCCCCGAGGCGCGGGCCCAGGTGGCCGAGAACGCCGCCCGGGGCGCCTGCAGCCCCTGGGCCACGCCCGACTCCGCGGCGCTCCGCCGTGCGGACGAGCCCCGGGACGTGGCCACGGCCCTCCGCCCCGCCTTCATGCGCGACGTCGAGAAGGTCATGCACCTGCCGGCCTACAACCGCCTCGCCGGCAAGACCCAGGTGTTCAGCTTCCTCGCCGACGAGGACCTCTCGCGCCGCGGCCTCCACGTGCAGCTCGTGAGCCGCGTGGCCCGCGACATCGGCCGGGCACTCGGCCTCAACTGCGACCTCATCGAGGCCGTGGCCCTCGGCCACGACATCGGCCACACGCCGTTCGGCCACGCCGGCGAGCGCTTCCTGGACGCCATCCTGCGCCGTCGCGACGGGCGGCGATTCTTCCACAACGTGCACTCCGTGCGCGTGCTCGACACCCTCTACGGGCGCAACCTCTGCCTCCAGACCCTGGACGGCATCCTCTGCCACAACGGCGAGTGCGAGCTCCAGCGCTTCACCGTCTCGGGCCTCTCCTCGTTCGAGGGGTTCGACGCCGCCGTGGCCGCCTGCGCCACGGAGGGCGATGGGGCCGTGGGACACCTCAGGCCCATGACGCTCGAGGGCTGCGTCGTGCGCGTGGCCGACATCGTGGCCTACGTGGGCAAGGACCGCCAGGACGCCATCCGCGCCGGGCACGTGGGGGAGGGCTCCTTCGCCGACGGCCTCGGCGGCGCCTACAACAGCTGGGCCCTCGACGCCTTCATCTCGGACATCGTGGAGTCGAGCCTGGGCCAGGACGCCATAGTGATGAGCGACGAGGGGTTCGCCGAGCTCAAGCGCGCCAAGCGGGAGAACTTCGAGCGCATCTACCACTCCACCGAGATAAACGGGGCCACGAGCCACGCCGTGGAGGGGCTGTTCGAGCTCGTGTTCGACGCCGCCCTCGACGACCTCCGGGCCGGCCGGGCCGACGCGCCGGTCTTCGCCCACCACGTGGCGCCCCTGGAGGCAGACCTCGCCCACTACGGCCGCACCTACGACTGGGAGGCCGACCCGGTGCAGACGGCGGCCGACTACATCGCCTCGATGACCGACGACTACTTCATGGCCCTCGCCGAGCGCCTGGACCCCGACGCCGCCAAGGTGTTCCCCCAGCACAACTACTTCGACGCCCTGGGCTGAGGCCCGAGACCTGAGGCTCCCGGCGCCCGCGCCCTCCCCGGTGCACATCAGTCCGTGTCCCGCGCCTGTGCCTGATTTTCAGCTACCATTGCCCGGACAACCGCGAGCATCCTCACGTTAGGGGAGACCAATGCACCCTGAGACCAGCCAGTCCCCGCGGGCCGGCCGCGCCCTCACGCCGCGCGCCCTCGTCATCGGGTCGGTGGGCAGCGCCGTGCTCACGGCGAGCTCCATGTTCATCGCCCTCAAGATGGGGGCCCTGCCCTGGCCCATCGTCTTCGCGGCCCTGGCCTCGGTGGTGACCCTGAGGGCCCTCGGCGGCCGGGACCTCCACGAGGCCAACGTGTGCCACGCGGCCATGAGCGCCGGCGCCATGGTGGCCGGCGGCCTCGCCTTCACGCTGCCCGGGCTCTGGATGCTGGGCCCCCAGTACCAGGTGACGTTCCCCCAGGTGCTGCTCTGCGCCCTGTCGGGCACGGCCCTCGGCCTCGTGGCCTCGGCGGTGCTCCAGCCCTACTTCATCCGGGAGCGGCGCCTGGCCTACCCCGTGGGCCTCTCGGCGGCGGACACCCTCAGGGCCTGCGACGGCTCCCAGGGCAAGGACGCCCCGGTGCTCTTCGGGTCCATGGGCCTCGCCGCCCTCTACGCCTTCGTCCGCGACAACCTGGGGGTACTGCCCTCGGTCCTGGGCTTCGGCGGCGTCATCCCCGGCGTCACCCTAGGCGTGTACAACTCGCCGATGATGGCGGCCATGGGCTTCGTGGTGGGCGTCGTGCCCGCCCTCGTGTGGTTCGCCGGCGCCGTCCTGGGCACCGTCGTGGTGGCCTGGGCGCTCCCCGCCCTCGGCGTCATCGCCGCCGCGGACGCGCCGTCCATCCAGACGAGCCTCGGCCTCGGCCTCATGCTCGGCGTGGGCGGCGGGGCCGTGGTCTCGGGGCTCGCCCCCGTCGTCAAGGCGCGCCTCGCGGGCGGCGCCGGCGCCGCGCCGCGCCCCGACGCCGCCGAGGAGCGCCGCCGCCTCTCCGTGCCCCGCTCCGCCGTGGCGCTCGCCATGGCCGTGGTGGCCGTCGTCGCCTGCGTGGGCCTCGGCCTCGGGCCGCTGCCGTCGGTCGTCGTCATCCTCGGCGCGTGGTTCTCGGTGTACCTCTCCGCGTGGCTCACGGGCACCATGGGCATCAACCCCATGGAGATCTTCGGCGTGCTCGTGCTGCTGCTCGTGCGCATCGCCTTCGCGGGCCTCTCCATGGAGACGCTGTTCCTCGGTGCGGCCGTGGTGGCCGTGGCCTGCGGCATCGTGGGCGACGTCATGAACGACCTCAAGGCCGGCGACGCCCTGGACACCGACCCGCGCGACCAGTTCGCCGGCATGGCGGTGGGCGGCCTCGTGGGCGCCGTGGTCGCCTCGCTCATGCTCATGGCCCTGGCCGGCGCCTACGGGCCCGAGGCCTTCGGCCCCGAGGCCACCGGCGCCGACACCTTCGTGGCCGCCCAGGCCTCCGTCGTGGCGACCATGGCGGGCGGTATCCCCCACGTGGGCGTGTTCTTCGGCGCCCTGGCGGCCGGCTTCGTCATGGCCCTGCTCAAGCTGCCGGTCATGACGCTCGGCCTGGGCGTGTACCTGCCGTTCCACATGAGCGCGTCGGCGGGCCTCGGCGCCCTCGTGCGCATCGTCGTGGAGCACCGCCACAGGGATGACGACCCCGAGGCCAAGGCGGCCCGGGAGGCGCGCTGGCAGGCGGCGGCGTCGGGCCTTCTCGGCGGCGAGTCGCTCGTGGGCGTGGTGACGGCCTTCGTGGCCGTGGCCCTCATGCTCGCAGGCTGACGGCCGGCCGGGACGCGCACGGCCGGGACGCGGAGGGCGCCCGGGACCCGTCTCAGACGGCGGTCCCGGGCGCCCTGTCCGTCTGCGCCCGCATGCTGTACCCGGGCCGGACCCTCAGCGGCCCAGGGCCCTCCGCCGGGCGTCGGCCGCGGCCACGAAGGCCGAGAAGAGCTCGGGCTGCGTGCCCATGATCTCCGGGTGCCACTGCACGCCCATGAAGAACGTGCGGTCCGTGAAGTCGATGGCCTCGGGCGTGCCGTCGAGGGCGCGCGCCACCACGTGGCCGCCCTGGGGCACCTCGGAGATGGCCAGGTGGTGGATGGAGTTCACCCGGGTCTCCAGGCAGCCGAGGATGCGGGCGAGCTCGCTGTTGGGCTCCACCAGCACGTCGTGGCTCGGCGTGTCGAAGGGCTCGGGCTGCAGGTGGCTGCCGATGTGCGCGGCCATGGACCAGGCCTGCTCGCTCACGTCGCGCACGAGCCTCCCGCCCATGGCCACGTTCATGACCTGGAGGCCGCGGCAGACGCCCAGGCACGGCACGTCCCGGTCCCAGCAGGCGTGCACGAGGGCGCCCTCGAAGGCGTCGCGCACGGGCATGGTCTCGCCGAGGGGGTGGTGGGTGGAGTCGTCGTAGGCGCGGCCGCCGAAGCTTGCGCCGTCGATGTCGCAGCCGCCGGTGAACACGATGCCGTCGAAGCGCTCGGCCACCTCGTCGGCGCAGGCGTCGGCGCCCTCGTGGGCGGGCAGGCCAACGGGGAGTCCGCCGGCCTCGTAGACGCGGTCCGCGTAGTCCTTGAAGATGATGAGGTACTCGCCCGTCTCGTCGGGCCTGCCGCAGATGCCGATGAGGGGGCGGCGGCAGGTCCCCGCCGTGTAGTCCATGGTCCCTCCGTCGAGTTCGTGGGTTTGGGCCAGTATGGCGAACATTAGTTTCCAAGACCTTACAATACCTGCCATGGACACTCTATTCTCCCAGCGGGAGCGCGAGGCCAAGGCGCGGTTCGCACCCCTCGCCGCCCGTATGCGCCCCCACACCCTCGAGGAGTTCGTCGGCCAGACCCAGGCGGTGGGCCCCGGCTCGTGGCTGCGCCGCGCCATCGAGCACGACGCGCTCTCCTCCGTGATCCTCTACGGCCCCGCCGGCACGGGCAAGACCACCCTGGCCCGCATCGTGGCCAACGTCACCCGGGCGGAGTTCGTGGAGGTGTCGGCCATCACCGGCACCGTCAAGGACCTCCGCCGCGAGGTGGACGCCGCCGAGCACCGCCTGCTCTCCGACGGCCGGCGCACGATCCTGTTCGTGGACGAGATCCACCGCTTCAACCGCAGCCAGCAGGACGCCCTGCTCCACGCCGTGGAGGACCGCGTGGTGGTGCTCGTGGGCGCGACCACCGAGAACCCCTACTTCGAGGTCAACTCGGCCCTGCTGTCCCGCAGCCGCGTGGTGGAGCTCACGGCCCTGGACGACGGCGCCGTGGGGGAGCTCGTGGACCGCGCCCTGGCCAGCGACCGGGGCCTCCGCGGCTGCTTCGCCCTGGACGACGAGGCCCGCGCCGCCGTGGTGTCGCTCGCCGGCGGCGACGGCCGGGCCGCACTCACCACGCTGGAGCTGGCGGCCCAGCTCGCGAGCCCCGACGGCACGGTGCCGGCGTCCGTCCCGGAGGAGGGCCCCTACGCCATCACGGTCGCCGAGGTCGAGGAGGCCAACCCCCGCCGCGGCCTGCCCTACGACAAGGGCGGCGACATGCACTACGACGTCGTCTCGGCCTTCATCAAGTCCATGCGCGGCTCCGACCCCGACGCCGCCCTCTACTGGCTCGCCCGCATGATCGACGGGGGAGAGGACCCGCGCTTCATCGCCCGCCGCATCCTCATCTGCGCGTCCGAGGACGTGGGCAACGCCGACCCCCAGGCCATCCTCGTGGCCGAGGCCGCCTTCAAGGCCGCGGAGGTCATCGGCTACCCGGAGTGCCGCATCAACCTGGCCCAGGCGGCCACGTACCTCGCCCTCGCGCCCAAGTCCAACGCCTGCGAGGCCGGCATAGACGCCGCCCTCTCCGAGGTGCGCCGCGGCCCGCGCCGCGAGGTGCCCAACCACCTGCGCGACCGCCACCGCCCCGGGTCCGACTCCTACGGGCCCTACCTCTACCCCCATGCCTTCCCGGCCGGCTGGGTCCCCCAGCGCTACCTGCCCGAGGGCCTCTCCGCGGGCGCGTTCTGGCACCCGTCGGAGCGGGGGTGGGAGGCCTGGCGCCGTGAGGCCGTGGCCCGCGACCGCGGCGGTGGGCCCGCGCCCTCAGATGGGTAGAATGCAAACCATCGGAGCGAACGGGCCCCGGCCGAGGCCGGCGCCCTGAGAAAGGGAACGCCATGAACATCTGGATTATCGTCGCGCTCGTCGTGCTCATCGCCGCCTTCGTGTGGGTGGGCGTCGAGATCGCCCTCACCCTGCGCAAGGTCCGCGGCAAGGTCGACGGCCTCGTGGACAAGGTCGACGGCACGGTCGACGGGCTCCAGGGCACCATCAAGAACGTCGACAAGGCCGTCGCCGACCTCAACCCCGCCATCCAGGAGGTCAAGCCCCTCCTCGGCAAGGTGGAGACCACGGTGGACGCCCTCTCCCTCGACCTCCTGCAGGTGAACACCATCCTGTCCGACGTGGGGACCGTCACCGGGGCCGCCTCCGACGCCACCACCGCCGTGAGCGGCGTCGTCGACAAGGCCGCCGCCGTCGCGGGCCGCGCCGTCAGCAAGATCACCGGCAAGGGCGGCGAGCAGGAGGCCCAGCCGCTGCCCGAGGCCGAGGCCGCGGCCATCGACGCCGCGGCCCCCGAGGTCGAGACCGTCTCCGACGACAGCGGGTACTTCACCTATCCCGCCAGCGCCCCCACCGACAGCGACAACGAGTAGGAGAGGTCCCATGGAAAGCAAGATCGTCGAGCTCAAGACCCCCGCAGCGGCGGAGTTCGCCCGCTCGGTGCGCATGCTGGCAGCCAACCTGGCCGTGGTCTGCGGCCTGTCCATCGACGACGTCGAGGACGTCCGCATGGCCGCCGAGGAGGGCTTCGTCTACGCCTGCGCCACCGAGCAGGACTTCTGCGACATCCTCTTCGCCATCGACGAGGCCCAGATCCAGATGAGCTTCTCCCTGGGCCCCTGCCGCGACGTGGAGGACGCCTACGAGGAGGGCTCGTTCGACTACGCCCAGCTCATCCTCGGCTCGGTCACCGACGAGTACTCCATCGACGACGGCCACACGCGCCTCACGGTCCTCAAGAAGATGGGAGGGGCCGAGTGAGCGAGTCCAGGCCCCAGGTCTCCCGGACCTCCGGCATTCACGCCCGCCGCATGTCCGCCGGTGCCGGCAGAGGCAAGCTGGCGTGGGACAAGGAACGCACGCGGGAGCTCTTCGCCCTGTACAAGGACGAGGGCGACGAGGACGCCCGCGAGCAGCTCATCGTGAGCCACCTCAACCTCGTGCGCTTCCTCGCCTCCAAGTTCAAGAACCGCGGCGAGTCGCTCGACGACCTCATCCAGGTGGGCACGATCGGCCTCATCAAGGCCATCGACCGCTTCGAGCCGGAGCGCGGCCTGGAGTTCACTACCTACGCCACGCCCACCATCATGGGCGAGATCAAGCGCCACTTCCGCGACAAGGGCTGGTCCGTGCGCGTGCCCAGACGCCTGCAGGAGCTCTCGGCCAAGGTCAACCAGGCCACCGACGAGCTCACCAAGGACCTCCAGCGCTCGCCCTCCGTGGACGAGATCGCGGCCTCCCTCGGCGTCACCGTCGACGAGGTCCTCGAGGCCATGGAGTCCTCGAGCGCCTACAGCTCCGTGCCCCTCGAGGGCGGCGGGTCCGGCGACCAGGACGCCCCCTCGGTCATCGACCACTACGCCACCGAGGACCAGGACCTCCTCGCCTCCGACGACCGCATGGTCATCGAGGACACCATCGGCTCCTTCTCGCCGCGCGAGCAGGAGGTCCTCAAGATGCGCTTTCAGGACGGCCTCACCCAGGTGGAGATCGCCAAGCGCCTCGGCGTGAGCCAGGTGCAGGTCTCGCGCTTCCTGCGCCGCACCCTCAAGAAGGTCCAGGACCGCATCGACCCCGAGGGGTTGATGGGGTAGCATGGCCGGCCAACCGTCAGGACAGCAGCCGACGGGGGTCCCCGCGTCCGACCGCCTGCGCATGGTGCGCGTGTGGACGGTCGTGGGGTTCGTCCTCGTCTTCATCTTCGTGGTCTGGGCCCTGGGCTTCCTGGCCCCGGCCATCGAGTTCCTCGCCGTGGGCATCATCGTGGGCTTCATCTGCAGCCCGCTCGTCAACTGGCTCGAGAACCACGGCGTGGGGCGCGCCCTCGGCGCCATCATGGCCCTCGTGTGCGTGCTCGGCGTGGCCGCCGCCGTGGTGGCGGTGCTGGGCCCCGCGTTCACCGAGCAGCTCACGTCGCTCCTCGAGCGCATCCCCGGCTACCTCCGCGAGACCCAGGACTGGCTGCGCTCGCTCTTCGAGCGCTACGGCAACGCGGACACCGCGGACCTCCAGCAGAACATGACCGGCGTGGTGGACGCCCTGTCCACCATGGGGTCGAGGTTCGCCACCGACCTCGCGAGCCAGCTCTCCAGCGGCCTGCTGCCCAACCTCATGAACATCGTCAACGTGTTCTTCATGTTCTTCCTGGGCCTCGTCATGGCCTACTGGCTCGCGCGCGACTACCCCAGGATCGTGCGGGAGTTCGCCGTCATCGCCGGCCCCGCCCACCGCGACGACCTCACGCTGCTCCTGGCCGTCGCCAGCCGCTCCATGGGCGGCTACATGCGCGGCATCGTCATCACGTCCATCGTGGGCGGCTCCCTGGCGTTCCTCGGCTTCACGGTCGTTGGCCAGCCCTACGCCCCGCTCATGGGCATCCTCACGGGCCTGCTCCACTTCGTGCCCGTCGTGGGCCCCTGGATCAGCGCGGCCATCGCCACGGTGACGGCCCTGTTCGTGAGCCCGGTGTGCGCCTTCTGGACCCTCGTGGCGGCCATGGTGGCCGAGAACGTCACCGACAACGTCGTGAGCCCCGTCGTCATGCGCTCCGCCGTCCAGGTGCACCCCGCCCTGTCGCTCCTCGCCATCGTGGTGGGCTCGAGCCTCGGTGGCGCCGTGGGCATGGCCATCTCCATCCCGGTGAGCGCCGCCATCAAGGGCGTGTTCATCTACTACTTCGAGACCCGCACGGGCCGCCAGCTCGTGTCCCGGGACGGCGCGCTCTTCCAGGGCACGCCCTACCGCCATGCCGACGGCAGCCCGGCGCCCTCCTGCGACGCCCTCGACGACGACCACTTCTTCGCCACGAGCCGCCTCGTGTCCGAGCCGCCCGAGACCGACGTCACGGCCGAGGCCGACCCGGCGCCCAGGCCCGACGTCACCGAGGTCATCCGACGCCACGCCGCGGAGGCCGCCTCCATCCTCGAGCGCGGCCACGACCGCGCGTCGGGGCAGCGCGGCGACGCCCCCGACGACGGCCGGGACCGGGACAAGCGGTAGAATGCCCCCTGTATGCGACCAGCCTGCAAAGGAGAAGCCCCGTGGCTGAACTTGACTACCCGACCATGACCACCGCAGAGATCCGCTCCTCGTTCCTCGACTTCTTCGAGGCCCACGGCTGCAAGCGGTTCCCGTCCTCCTCGCTGGTCCCCGACGACCCGTCGCTGCTCCTCGCCAACGCCGGCATGAACCAGTTCAAGCAGTACTACCTGGGCACCAAGACCCTCAAGGACGCCATCGGCGCCACCTCGTGCCAGAAGTGCCTGCGCACCAACGACATCGACGCCATCGGTCTCGACGGGCGCCACCTCTCGTTCTTCGAGATGCTCGGCAACTTCGCCTTCGGCGGCTACTCCAAGCGCCAGGCCTGCGAGTGGGCGTTCGACTTCATCGTCAACCACCTGCACCTCCCGCTCGACCGCCTCTACTTCACCGTCTTCACCGACGACGACGACTGCGCGGCCATCTGGGAGTCCCTGGGCGTGGACCCGGGCCACATCTCGCGTCTGGGCGAGGATGACAACTTCTGGGCCGCCGGCCCCACCGGCCCCTGCGGCCCCTGCTCCGAGATCTACTTCGACCAGGGCGAGGAGCACGGCTGCGGCAGCCCCGACTGCGCCCCGGGCTGCGACTGCGACCGCTTCCTCGAGTTCTGGAACCTCGTGTTCACCCAGTACGACCGCCAGGAGGACGGCACGCTGGTGGACCTCCCGCACCAGAACGTCGACACCGGCATGGGCCTCGAGCGCATGGCCGCCATCATGCAGCACAAGTCGTCCAACTACGACGGCGACATCCTCTGGAGCCTCATCGAGCTCGGCGAGCGCCTCTCCGGCGCCACCTACGGCGAGGAGTTTTCCAAGGACGTCTCGCTGCGCATCATCGCCGACCACTCCCGCGCCGTCACGTTCATGATCGGCGACGGCATCCTGCCCTCCAACGAGGGCCGCGGCTACGTGCTGCGCCGCCTGCTCCGCCGCGCCGTCTTCCACGGCCGCCTGCTGGGCATCGAGGACGCCTTCCTCTGCGACTACGTGGCCGAGGTGACGCGCCTCATGGGCGACACCTACCCCGAGCTCGTGGAGAACGCCGCCCTCATCGAGGGCACCGTGCGCGCCGAGGAGGCCCGCTTCTCCTCCGTCATCGAGACCGGCCGCCTCTACCTGGAGGGGGAGCTCGAGAGGCTCGCGGAGGGGGAGACCCTCTCCGGCCACGTGGCCTTCACCCTGCACGACACCTACGGCTTCCCCGTGGACCTCACCCGCGAGATCGCCCTCGGCGCCGGCCACGACATCGACCAGGAGGCCTTCGACGCCGACATGGAGGCCCAGCGCTCCCGCGCCCGCGCCGCCGGCGCCACCGACTCCGACGCCTGGAGCCAGGTGGACGTCTGGACGGCCCTGTCCGACTCCGTGGACGCCACGGAGTTCCACGGCTACGAGGAGGGCGAGCTCCGCGGCTGCACCGTGCTGTCCATCGTGCGCGACGGCGAGAGCGTCATGCGCGCCGAGACCGGCGACGACGTGGAGGTCGTGCTCGACCGCACCCCGTTCTACGCCGAGATGGGGGGCGAGGTGGGCGACACCGGCGAGCTCTCCGGCATCGAGTTCCGCATGGACGTGGACGACACCGTCTCCCACGACGGCCTCACGGCCCACGTGGGTCGCGTCAAGGGCGGCTTCGTGCGTGTGGGCGACATCGTGACCGCCGAGGTCGACGAGCGCCGCCGCGAGCTCATCCGCCGCAACCACACGGCCACCCACCTGCTGGATGCCGCCCTCAAGCGTGTCCTGGGCGACCACGTGCACCAGGCCGGCTCCCTCGTGGCCCCCGACCGCCTGCGGTTCGACTTCACCCACTTCGAGGCCCTGACCCAGGCGCAGGTCCAGGAGATCGAGGGGCTCGTCAACGAGCAGATCTTCCTCGCCCTGCCGGTGACCACCGAGCTCATGTCCATCGAGGACGCCAAGGCCTCCGGCGCCGTGGCGCTCTTCGGCGAGAAGTACGGCGACGAGGTGCGCGTGGTGCGCGCCGGCGAGGGCCCCGAGCCCTTCTCGGCGGAGCTCTGCGGCGGCCTCCACGCCTCCAACACCGCCGAGCTCGGCATCTTCAAGATCGTCTCCGAGGGCTCCGTGGGCAGCGCCGCCCGGCGCATCGAGGCCGTGACCTCGCTCGGCGCCCTGGACTTCGTCAACGGCCGCCTCGACGCCCTCGACGCCGCGGCCGCCTCCCTCAAGAGCCGCCCCGCCTCCGTGGCCGGCGCCGTGGACGACATGCTCGCCCGCGAGCGCGACCTCAAGGCCAAGCTCAAGCGCGCGCTCTCCGGCGCCGGCGCCAACGCCGCCGCGGACGCCCTGGCCGACGCCATCCAGTGCGACGGCTACAGGGCCGTGGTGACGCGCCTGGACGGCCGCGACGCGCGCGACCTCCGTGGCGTCTGGGACACCCTACGCGAGCAGGCCAAGGGCCCCGTGGCGTGCTTCCTCGTCTCCCAGTCCGACGAGGGCAAGGTGTCGCTTCTGGCCGCCGGCACCAAGGAGGCCGTCGAGGCCGGCTTCGACGGCGGCGCCGTCGTGAAGGCGGTCACCGGCGCCTTCGGCGGCCGCGGCGGCGGCAAGCCCGCCATGGCCCAGGGCGGGCTGCCCGGCCCTGCGGTCGTCGCCGACGCCCTCGACGCCGTGCGCGAGCGTCTGGGCCAGGGGAAGTAGCCGGTGCGGTACCTCGCCCTTGACATCGGGGAGCGGCGCATCGGCGTGGCGGCGTCCGACGCCTCGGGCGCCGTCGCCTTCCCGGTGTGCGTGCTCCCCGCCAACGAGGTGCTCTCGGGCGCCCGGACGTTCCGGCGCGTCCTGGAGGACCACGAGCCCGACGCCCTGGTGTGCGGCAGGCCCAGGACCATGGCCGGCGACGACGGCCCCCAGGCCGAGCGGGTCATGGCCCAGGCGCGCGACATCGCCCGTGCCTGCGGTCTTCCTCTGGAATTCGCGGACGAGCGTCTCTCCAGCGCCGAGGCGAAGCGTATCTTGAGGGCCCAGGGCATGGACGAGCGCTCCATGCGGGGCAAGGTAGACATGGTCGCGGCGTCGCTCTTCCTCCAGGCGTTCCTCGACGCCCGACCCCACGAGAGTTAGGAACCCATGGCAGACCCCAGGAACCCCCGCGGCGGTGCCGGAACGGGGCCGGGACGTCCCGACCGCGCGCCCCGTCACAGCCGCCAGCAGGGCCGTCGTGCCGCGGAGACCTCCCGCGCCGGCGCCCCGCGGGCCCGCCATGCCGCCTCCCCGCGCCCCCAGGCCGCGGACCGCGCCACCTCCCCACGCCGCGAGGCCTCCCGCGCCACCTCCCCGCGCGTCGCCTCCGGCGCCACCACGCGCCGGGTCTCCGAGCGCACCCAGGCCCAGACCCGCAGCCGCGGCGCCGTGCGCCACCCCAGGTCCGGCGGCCCCGCCGCCCCCTCGCGCCTCCCCCTGGTCGTGGCCGCCGTCGCGGCGGTCGCCGCCGTCGTGGTCGCCTGCCTCGTGCTCTCGCGCTGCGCCGCCCCCGCGCCCGACGCCCCCTCCCAGGAGCCCGCGTCCGGCGAGGTCGAGATCCAGGTGGCCGAGGGCGCCGGCACCGACGCCATCGCACAGTCGCTCGTGGACGCCGGCCTCGTCAAGGACTCCGCCACGTTCACCAAGGCCGTCATGGCCCAGGGGGCGGGCCAGTCGCTCAAGCCCGGCACCTACCGCTTCGCCGCGGGCACCCCGGTCACCCAGATCGTGGAGCAGCTCGTGGAGGGCCCCAACACCACGTCCAACCGCGTCACCGTGCCGGAGGGCCTCACCGTTGCCAAGACGGCCGCCTGCGTGCAGGACGCCCTCGGCATCCCGGCTGACGACTTCGTGGCCCAAGCGAAGGCCTCCAACTACTCCGCCGACTACCCGTTCCTCTCCGAGGCCGCCGACGACTCCCTCGAGGGCTTCCTCTGGGCCTCCACCTACGACTTCTCCGGCAAGGAGGTCTCGGCCGACGCCGTGATCCGCGCCATGCTCGACCGTTACGCCACAGCCACCGCGTCGCTGGACTGGCAGTCCGGGGAGGCCGCCCTCAAGAGCACGTACGGCGTGGACTTCGACGACTACGACGTGCTCACCCTCGCCTCGGTCATCGAGCGCGAGGCCGTGACCGAGCAGGACCGCCCGCTCGTCTCGTCCGTCTTCTACAACCGCATGCGCGACGGCATGCCTCTGCAGTCCGACGCCACCATGGGCTACGTGACCGGCGGCGAGGTGACGGCCGACGACCTCAAGACGGAGTCTCCGTACAACTCCTACCTCAACAAGGGTCTGCCCCCCACGCCCATCTGCACGCCCTCCATCGAGTGCATCCAGGCGGCGCTGAACCCGCAGTCCACCGACTACCTGTACTTCCTCATCATCGAGAACGGCACCTACTCCAACCACACGTTCTCGCGCACCTACGACGAGCACATGGCCGCCATCGAGCAGGCCAAGCGGGACCAGGCGTCATGAGCGCCGAGCGCGGGGGCACGCCCCTGACCCGCCCGTGGGCCCGCTACCACGCGGTCCCCGACATCCCCGTGGGGCGCCTCGTGGACGAGGGTGTGCGGCTCGTGCTGCTCGACCGCGACAACACCTGCGTTCCCGGGGACGCCGAGCACGCGCCGGCCGAGGTGGCGGCGTGGTTCGACCGGGCCCGCGCGGCCGGCCTCGCCCTCTGCCTCGTCTCCAACAACTTCCACGGCACCCGGGTGGCCGCGAGCGCCGCCGAGCTGGGCGTGCCCAAGGTGGACCATGCCATGAAGCCGGCGCCCTTCGCCCTCTGGGCCGCGTGCGGGGCCATGGGCGTGCCCGTGGAGCAGACGGTGCTCGTGGGCGACCAGGTGTTCACCGACGTCATGGCCGCCAACCTGGCCGGCGTGCGCCCCATCCTCGTTGACCCGCAGTCCACCGAGGAGCTCTGGTACACCCGCGTCTTCCGCCTGTTCGAGCGGGCCGCCTCGGGCGACCCCGCCTACACCGCCGACCGCCCCTGACGCGGCCGTGGCAGCCTTCCTCGCCCTCGCCGCCTGGGCCTCCGTCGCCGACGCCCGCGAGCGCAGGCTGCCCAACGCCCTCCTGGCCGCCATGGCGGCCGTCGCCCTGGCCTTCCAGATGGCCCGGGCCCTCTCCCTGCCGCTCTCCCCGGGGCTCCCGTGGCTCGCCGCCCTCGCCGGCTGCCTTCCCGCCCCCGGGCCCCTGCTCGCGGGTGCCGTCGCCGTGACGGTCGCCGCCGCTGCGGCCGAGCTCTGCGCCCGGCGCCTCGGCCGGGGTGCGGTCGGCATGGGCGACGTCAAGCTCCTCGGCTGCTGGGCCGCGCTCCTCGGCTGGGGGCCGGCCGTGGCCGCCATGGCCGCCGGGCTCTGCCTCGGCGCCGCCGTCGCCGCCCTGCGCGGGCGGGCCACGTTCGCCGTGGGCCCGTGGGCGTGCCTCGCGGGCGCCGTCGCCGCATTCCTCTGCGCCTTCGGACCGGTGATACTATCGTTCAGGTGAAACCGGCGAGACGGGGGAGGGGGAGCCACCCATGGAACATGACGGCATGGTCGTGCATGACGACTGCGACCACGTGCTCTTCGTGGGCTTCTCCGGCGCCGGCAAGTCCACGGTGGCCCGCAACCTCGGCCACATGTTCCACCGGCGCTACGTGGACACCGACCGCCTCGTCGAGCGCCGGCTCCATGCCTCGCTGCCCGTGCTCTGGCACTCGAGAGGCGAGGCGGCGTTCCGCGACGCGGAGGCCGGGGTGCTCGAGTCGCTCAAGGCCGAGAAGTCGCTCCTTGTCTCCTGCGGGGGCGGCACCGTGGAAAGCGGGCGCAACCGGAGGCTCATGGGGGAGCTCGGCCACGTGGTCTTCCTCGACGGCACGTTCGAGGACTCCCTCGCCCAGATGCGGTCCATGCGGCGCAGGCCCGACCTCGTCGACCTCGCCCACGCCGCCAACGTGTATGAGCTCAGGCGCCCGCTCTACGAGAGCGTGTGCGACTACCGCGTGATCATTACCGGCAAGACGTTCGAGGAGGTCGCCTGCGAGTGCGGCGCCCTGCTCTGGGAGGAGGGGCTGCTGTGAGCGAGGAGACCGTGAACGACACGGCCGGGGCCGTCGAGGGAGTCTCGCCGGCCTCCCCGGACGCCGGTGCGGGGGCCGTGGCCCCGCTGCGCCAGACGGTGTCCGCCAACGGCGCCTCGTGCGACGTGCGGGTGGGCGACGGCGTGCTCGACAGGTTCGGCCGCGACCTGCGGGTCTGCTGCGGCCGCACCGGCACCGCCGCCCTCCTCGTGGAGGAGGGGGCGGATCCTGCTCTCGTGGAGTCGCTCCGCCGCCTCGTGACCGACGCCGGGTTCCTCGTGCGGCGTCTGGCGGACGTGCCGGCCGCCGACGCTGCGGAGGCGTCGCGCCTGCCCGGCCTCTGGGAGGCGCTCGGCTCGTCCGGCGTCACCTCCTCCGACGCCCTCGTGGCCGTCGGGGGCAGGGCCACGCTGTCCCTGGCGTCGTTCGCCGCGAGCACCTGGTGCGGCGGGACCCCGCTGGCCTGCGTGCCCCTGTCCCTCGACGCCCTCGTGCTCTGCCCTGCCCTGCCGCTGCCGCTCTCCTCGGGCGGCGAGGGGGCCATGGTCTCGGCGCGCTGCCGCATGGCCATGTGCTACGCCGAGCCCGGGACCCTGGACATCGCCGCCCTCACGCCGGGCAACGTTGCCGGCCGCGCCGCCATGGTGGCGGCCGCCGTGTGCGAGTCCCGCGACGCCTTCAACACCCTCGTGATGCGCTCGGAGGCCATGGCCGCCGGCGACGCGGCCGAGACGGCCCGGCAGGCCCTCGAGGCCGCCCGCGGCGTGGGCCGCGTCAACGCGTCCACGTCCGTGGCCGTGCGCCGGTCGCTCTCCTACGGCGAGACCTTCGCCCGGGCCCTCGGGCGCTTCCTGCCCGGGGTGGGCTGGGGCCTCCGGCTCGGCGAGGGCCTGCGCTTCGCGGCGCGGCTCGCCGTGGGCGCCGTGGAGGGCGACGTCGACCTCGTCTTCGCTCAGGATGCCCTGCTCGACCGCCTGTCGGTGCCCGAGGTGCCCTGCGCCCTCGACCCGGCGGCGCTCGGCCGCGCCTTCCGCGAGGAGGAGCTCGCCCGAACCAACCGCGCCATGGTGGCGCTGCCCCACGCCGTGGGGCGCGTGCGCATGGCCGCCGTGGACGACGCCGTGCTCGAGGAGCACCTCGGTGCGTGGTGCGCGGCGAGGTCGATCCTGTGAACCGCGCCCGGGGACGGGCAGGAGAGAAAGGGGAGTGCCGCATGTCCGAGGCACAGCAAGGAAGGGTCGCGCGCCTGCGCGCCCTCATGGGGGAGCGGGGCTACGACGCCGTGGTCCTGCGCAACAACGCCGACCTCCGGTGGCTCACCGGGGCCGAGCGCACCTTCGACGACGAGGTGGCCCACACCGCGGTGGTGACGGCCGACACGCTGCTGCTCCACACCGACTCGCGCTACTACAACACCTTCATGGAGCGCCTCGGGCCCGACGGCCCCTGGGAGGTCGACATGGGGAGGACACCCCATGCCGCCTGGGCCGCCCGCGCCCTCGCCTCCGCCCGGGCCCGCGTGGCCGCGGTGGAGGACACCGTCGCCGTGGGGTTCGTGGACGACCTCGCCCGCGGCCTCGACGCCGAGTCGTGGGCCTGCCTCATGCCCCGGCTCCACGGGGCCATCTCGCGCCTGCGCATGGTCAAGGACGACGAGGAGCTCGCCCTGCTCCGCCGCGCCCAGGAGATCACCGACGCGGCCTGGGAGCACATCCGCTCCTACGTGCGACCCGGCATGAGCGAGCTCGAGATCCGCGCGGAGCTCGAGCGCTCCATGTTCGAGCACGGCGCCGAGGCCGTCTCGTTCGACTCCATCATCGCCGCCGGCCCCCAGGGGGCCAACCCCCACGCCCAGCCCGGCGACTACCGCGTGCAGGAGGGGGACTTCGTCACCATGGACTTCGGTGCCCTCTACCACGACTACCACGCCGACATGACCCGCACCCTCGTGGTGGGGGAGCCCTCCGAGAAACAGCGCGAGGTCTACGACGTCGTGCGCCGGGCCCACGAGGAGGCCGCCGCGGCCGTCAGGGCCGGCGTCGTCGGCGCCGACATCCACCGCATCGCCCAGCGCGTCATCGAGGAGGCCGGCTACGGCGAGTACTTCGGCCACGGCTTGGGCCACGGGGTGGGGGTCGAGATCCACGAGGACCCCAACTTCAGCCTCCGGTGGGAGGAGCCCGTCCCCGAGGGGTCCGTCGTGACCATCGAGCCGGGTATCTACATCCCGGGCGAGTTCGGCGTGCGCATCGAGGACACCGGCGTGGTGACCGCCGACGGCTACGAGCCCTTCACCCGCCTCGGCCACGATCTGGAGTCCGCCAGGGGCTAGGATCGGCCCGTCGGTTCCACATTCTATGGATTTGGTTAAACGCCCCATGGGCTGCCCGTCGGCGCCCGTGGGGCGTCCCCTTCTGCCGGTGCCGGGGAGGGCCGCCCGGCACTACCGCGGGGCCCATGGAGAAAGGAAAAAGGTCAACGCAAACGGAAAGTTGGGTACACTGAAATACCAACGGACCGGATAATATATCGAAAGCATATCCGACGGTCTGGCGCCACGTCGGTGCAGATGAATACGGACTTATGGTCAACTTTCGGCTATTTGAGTAGTAGCTTAATATGGAAAAATAGGTTATTATATCTGCATTTGTGCGTTATAGCAACGAAAATACGCCGCAAAAACCTATCGCGGAAAAAATCCGTCTCCTCGCCTGCCCGTCGGGGTACCTGGGCTATAGTTCATGAAGGTTTTTGTACATGTAAACGACAAGGATAATTTTAGGAGGTTATGTGATGGTAGGTATTGTCCTGGCAAGCCACGGCAAATTCGCCACCGGCATCCAGCAGTCCGGCTCCATGGTCTTCGGCGACCAGGAGAACGTGGCCGCGGTCACCCTGATGCCCAGCGAAGGCCCCGACGACTTCAGGAAGAAGCTGGAGGAGGCTGTCAGCGGCTTCGACAAGGACGCCCAGGAGGAGGTCCTCTTCCTGGTCGACCTGTGGGGCGGCACCCCCTTCAACCAGTGCAGCGCGTTCGCCGACGGCCACGACCGGTGGGCCATCGTCACCGGGCTCAACCTGCCCATGCTCATCGAGGCCTACACCGGCCGCTTCTCCCTGGGCACCGCCCACGAGATCGCGACCAAGGTGTTCGTCGAGGGCCGCCGCGGCGTCCGCGTGAAGCCGGAGTCGCTGCAGCCCAAGCCCAAGGGGGGCGCTGCCGCGGCCGCTTCCTCCGTCGGCTCCTCCGCGCTGCCCGAGGGCACCGTGGTGGGCGACGGCCAGATGAAGCTCGTGCACACCCGCATCGACTCGCGCCTGCTCCACGGCCAGGTGGCCACCAACTGGGCCCGCTCGGTGGGGTGCAACCGCATCATCGTCGTCTCCGACGCCGTGGCCCACGACGACCTGCGCAAGTCGCTCATCGTCGAGGCCGCCCCTCCGGGAGTCAAGGCCAACGTCACCACCATCGCGCAGTTCGTCAAGTGCTACAACGACCCGCGCTTCGGCGACGTCAAGGCCCTGGTCCTCTTCGAGAACCCCGAGGACGCCCTCGCGGTCGAGGAGGCCGGCGTGCCCATCAAGCACATCAACGTCGGCTCCCTGGCGCACTCCGCCGGCAAGACCATGATCTCGCAGGCCATCGCGGTCAGCGAGCAGGACGTCCAGGCCTTCATCGCGCTCCGCGACAACGGCACCACGTTCGACACCAAGAAGGTTCCTTCTGACGGCGGCGAGGACCTCTTCGCCCTCATCCAGAAGAACAACATGATGCCGTAGCCACTCGGCTCTCTAGAAGGATGCAAAAGGAGGATTCATGGACATCCTTTCCGCCGTACTCATCTTCGTGATCGCCTTCCTGGCGGGCATGGAGTCGGTGCTCGACCAGTTCGAGCTGCACCAGCCCATCATTTCCTGCACTCTGATCGGCCTGGTCACCGGCCACCCCGTCGAGGGCATCATGCTCGCCGGCACCCTCCAGCTCATCGCCCTCGGCTGGATGAACATCGGCGCCGCCGTCGCCCCCGACGCGGCCCTCGCCGGCGTCTCCTCGGGCATCTTCGTGTGCCTCAAGGGCATGGGCGTGCAGGAGGCCGTCGCCGTCGCCATCCCCATGGCCGTGGCCGGCACCGTGCTCACCATCTTCGTCCGCACCATCACCGTGGGCTTCGCCCACGGCGCCGACGCCGCCGCCGCCCGCGGCAACGTCACGGGCGTCGAGGCCTACCTCTGGCTCTCCGTGGCCTGCCAGGGCCTCCGCATCGCCATCCCGGCCATGATCATCATGGCCATCCCCGCCGAGGCCGTTCAGGCCGCCCTGGCCGCGATCCCCGAGTGGATCACCACCGGCCTGTCCACCGCCGGCGGCTTCATCGTCGTCGTCGGTTACGCCATGGTCATGAACATGATGGCCACCGCCAAGGTCTGGCCGTTCTTCTTCCTCGGCTTCGCCCTCGCCTCCGTGTCAGAGCTCGGCCTGATCGCCATGGGCATCATCGGCGTGGCCCTCGCCTTCGTCTACCTCGACCTCTCGCCTGAGTTCAACGGCGGCGGCAACGGTGGCGCGGCTGCGGCCACCGCCGGCGGCGGCTCCGACCCGCTCGACGACATCCTGAACGACTACGAGTAAGACGAGGGAGGATTGAAACCAATGGCTGAGACCAAGAACGAGATTACCCTTGACCTCAAGGACCGCCGCGCGGTCTGGATGAGGACCTGGCTGCTTCAGGCCAACTGGAACTACGAGCGCATGCAGAACGTCGGCTGGTGCTACGCGATGATTCCGGCCATGAAGAAGCTCTACAAGGACCCCGAGGAGCAGAAGGCGTTCCTGAAGCGCCACCTCGAGTTCTTCAACACCCACCCCTACGTGGCCGCCCCCGTCTGGGGCGTGGAGCTCTCCCTCGAGGAGAACCGCGCCAACGGCGCCCCCGTCGACGACGCCGCCATCCAGGGCGTCAAGATCGGCATGATGGGCCCGCTCGCCGGCGTCGGCGACCCTATCTTCTGGGGCACCCTGCGCCCGGTCATCGGCGCCTTCGCCGCGTCGCTGGCCCTCACCGGCAACATCCTCGGCCCCATCCTGTTCTTCGTGCTGTGGAACGTCATCCGCATGGCCTTCCTCTGGTACACCCAGGAGTTCGGCTACAAGGCCGGTGCCTCCATCACCAAGGACCTCTCCGGCGGCCTGCTGCAGCGCGTCACCACCGGCGCCTCCGTGCTCGGCATGTTCATCATGGGCGTGCTGATTCCGCGCTGGACCTCCATCGACATGTCCTCCGTGGTCTTCTCCACCGCCGACATGGGCTCCACCACCAACGCCTTCCCCGCGGTCGACGAGCTCGTGGCCGCCCTCAACGGCGTTGCCAACGGCGGCACCGTCACCCCGGACGTCATGGCCAACGGCCTCAACAGCTTCCAGGGCATCGCCTCCCAGGGCTACAGCATCGTTGAGAACGCCGCCGCCGCCTCCCAGTCCGACCCCGGCGTGTGGCGCCTCATGAGCACCACCACCCTCCAGAGCGTCCTCGACCAGCTCCTGCCCGGTCTCCTGCCGCTCTGCCTGACCTTCCTCTGCATGTGGCTCCTCAAGAAGAAGGTCAACCCCATCGCGATCATCTTCGGCCTCTTCGCCGTGGGCATCCTCGGCGCCCTCGTGGGCATCTTCTAAGAGCCCTCACAGAGACCGCTCGCAGCGAGGGCGGGGTCTTCCGGGACCCCGCCCTTTCCTGTGGCGCGCCGGGCCGGGCCCGGGGCCATGGGTTAGGATTGCATTCGTTCCAGACATCCAGGGAGGTGGGACCGTGTTCGGCAAGAAGGACGACATCTCGGCCATCGAGGAGGACGGCGTCCAGACCAAGGAGGACCCCGGCGAGCTCAACCGCCGGGTGGACCTCGTCGTGAACGCCAACAGCTTCGCCTCGGCCGTGTTCCCCAAGACCGGCAAGCTCATCCTGGGCGACGTGGGCCTCGAGTTCAGGGCCGACTCCGGCGTGGGCTTCATCCAGATTCCCTGGGCGAGCGTCGAGGAGGTCAAGGTGGACATCGTGGCCAACAACTACGTCCGGGCCATCACCGTCTCCACCCCCGACTGCTCGCCGCTGGAGTTCGTGGTGTCGGACGGCAGGAACCTCGTCCGCTGCCTGGCCGGGCACGTGGGCCGCGAGCGGCTCGTGCAGGCCCCCCACGCCACCGAGGAGGTGGGCGACGCCGTCAAGCGCCGCGTAGGCAGGCTCTTCTCCCGCGGTAAGGGGGAGGAATAGGGAGGTTCGCCCCTCCTTCTGCACCGCCGCGACACAGCCAGGGCCTATACTTGACCCCCGTACGTGGCGAGAACCGCCGAGAGCTTTGTGTTAGAAAGCGAGTCACCAGTGGCAACCATCAGCACCGCAGATTTCAAGAACGGCATGGGCCTCCGGATCAAGGACAAGATCTACACCATCGTCGAGTTCCAGCACGTCAAGCCCGGCAAGGGCGGCGCCTTCGTCCGCTACAAGATCCGCGACCTCAAGAGCGGCCGCGTGATCGACCAGACCTGCAACGCCGGCTCCAAGTTCGAGAACGTCCAGCTCGTCACCAAGGAGTACCAGTACCTCTACAACGACGGCCAGGACTACTACTTCATGGACAACGAGACCTACGAGCAGCTGCCCCTCTCCGCCGACTACATCGGCGACAACGCCAAGTGGCTCCTCGAGAACGACGTCTGCCAGCTCCTCTACGCCGACGACGAGCTCCTCGGCGTGACCCCGCCCATGTTCATCGAGTGCGAGATCACCGAGACCGACCCCGGCTTCAAGGGCGACACCGTCCAGGGCGGCACCAAGCCCGCCGTCATCGAGACCGGCGCCCAGATCCAGGTGCCCATGTACCTCAACGTGGGCGAGAAGATCAAGGTCGACACCCGCGACGGCAAGTTCGTCTCCCGCGTCTAGCACCCGAGGTCCCGCCAGGCGCGGCCCGCGGCACAAGCCGGGGCCGCGCCTTCTTTGTGGCCGGGGCCCGTCCGGCGGCTCAGGGGCCGCGGATTGGGCATTTATCGGGAATCAGGCGCCCTGCGTCTATACTTGACGCGGCAGACCCCAGTTTACGGGCGCACGAGCGCAGGAAAGGACCAGGAACATGGCCAACGAGCTCTCCATCGATGGCTTCGCCATCTCCACCAACGTCATCGCAACCATCGTCACCATCGCCGCCGAGAAGGTCGACGGCGTGGCCTACGTCAACGGGCACAACGTCGCCACGAGCCTCATCACCATGTTCACCTCCAAGCCCACCGTGGCCGAGGACACGGTGGAGTGCGAGGTCACCGACGGCAAGCTCGACGTGACCCTGCCCATCGCCGTCTTCTTCGGCTACACCTTCCCCGAGGTGGCCCAGGGCGTGCGCGAGGCCGTCGCCAACGCCGTCACCACCCAGATCGGCGTGCCCGTGGGCGCCGTGAACATCCGCATCGACGAGCTCGTCTTCCCCAAGGAGTAAGCGTTGTCCAAGTCCCATCTCTCCGGCCGTCTCCTCGCCCGCGCCCAGGCCCTCCAGGTCCTCTTCCAGGCGGAGGCCACCGGCCGCCCCGTCGACCGCATCCTCGCCGACGAGTACGTGGTCACCGACGGCCCCATCGACGACTACGGCCGCGACCTCGCCCTGGCCGTGTATGACCGCCGCGACGACCTCGACCTCGTCCTCGGCACCGTGGCCCGCAACTGGTCCGTCGGGCGCATGGCCTCGGTGGACCGCAACATCCTCCGCATCGCCCTCTACGAGCTCCTCTACGAGGACGCTGTGGGCGACGCCGTGGCCATCGACGAGGCCGTGCGCCTCTCCAAGGTCTTCGGCGGCGACGACTCCTTCTCGTTCGTGAACGGCGTCCTCGGGCGCCTCCAGCGCGACATGGGCTCCGGCGTGGACCTCGTGGCCCGCGCCCGCGAGCAGCGTGCCGCCCGGGAGGCCGAGGCCCTCGCGGCCCAGGAGGCCGAGGCCGCTGCTGCGGCCGACCCGGAGCTCGAGGCCGAGGCCGACGACGCCGCGGCCGCCGACGACGCCGCGGCGGAGGCCGTGGACGCCGATGTGGCGGGGGCCTGACGTGGGCGCCCGCTCGGAGCGCGCCCACCGCGGCTTCGAGGAGGTCACCGACCGCCTCGACCAGATCGTGAGCGACGTGCGCGCCAAGGACACCTCCCTCGAGCGCTCCCTCGACCTCTTCGACGAGGCCATCGCCCTCGGCTCCAAGGCCGTGGAGCTCGTGGACCGCACGGACTTCTCGCCAGCCGAGAAGGAGCGGATGGCCGGCCTCGCCGCCGAGGACCTCGTGAGGGCGCAGGAGGGGGCCGGCGGCCAGGTCGCCGCAGAACTCCTCGACGGGCGCGCCTCCGAGGGACCCGCCATGGCCGTGCCGGGGCACCCCGGGGGCGAGAACGAGGCCCAGGCGGCCGTGGCGCGCGCCGTGGACGACGCCGACGACGGGGCCTGGGCCGACGGGCCGAAGGAGGGCTAGGCGTGCCCAGGCGGCGTCGGCTCGACGACGAGCTGGTGGCTCAGGGCCTCTTCGCCTCCCGCGACGAGGCCATGCGGGCGGTCCTCGCCGGGGACGTGTCCGGCGCCGGGTTCCGCTACTCCGCCCCCGGCGACCAGGTGGTGCCGGGGTGCGAGCTCCACGTGCGCGCGCAGCGCCCCCACGTGAGCCGCGGCGCCGAGAAGCTCGCCGCGGCCCTCGACGCCTTCTCGGTGGACCCCGCGGGGCTCTCCTGCCTCGACGTGGGCTGCTCCACGGGTGGCTTCACCGACCTCCTCCTGGAGCGCGGCGCCGCATCGGTGGACGCCGTGGACGTGGGCTACGCGCAGTTCGCCTGGAGCCTCCGGGGCGACCCCCGGGTGAGGCTCCACGAGCGCACGAACATCTGCGACCTCCCCGGCCGCGACGACGCCCCGGACCCCGTGGACCTGGCCGTGTGCGACGTGTCGTTCACCTCGGCGACCTCGGTCGTGGGCGCCGTGCGCGCCCTCCTCAAGGACGGGGGCACCTTCATCGTCCTCGTGAAGCCGCAGTTCGAGGCCGACCCCGCGGACGTGGGGGAGGGGGGCGTCGTCCGCGACCCTGCCGTCCGCCTCGCCGCCGTCAGGCGCGTGGCCGACGCCCTGGACCGGTGCGGCCTCGCCGTCCAAGGCTGGGTCCCGAGCCCCATTAAGGGGGCCAAGGGCAACCAGGAGCACCTGCTCGTCGCCCGCGAGGGCGCCACGCCCCGCCCGCTTTCCTGCACCCTTAGAGACGTCTGACAGGAGGCGCCATGGAGGTCCTGCTCGTCCCCAACTACTCGCGCGCCCAGGCCGTCGAGGGCGCCCGGATGCTCGCCTTCTATCTCGAGGGGCAGGGCGTGGGCGTCCGCTGGGTGCGCGACGGCGAGCGCGCCCCCCTCGGGGCGGTCACGGCCGAGGGCGCCGACCTCGTGGTGTCCCTGGGCGGCGACGGCACGCTGCTCCGCGCCGCCGGGATCGTCATGTACTCCGGCGTCCCCATCCTGGGCCTGTCCTACGGCCACCTCGGGTTCCTCACCGGCGCCGGCTCCGACCACGTCGTCGCGTCGGTGGCGGCGGCCCTCGCCGGCGAGCTCCATGTGTCGAGGCGCGCCACGCTCTCGGTGGACGTCGGCTTCGGCGACGCCGAGGGGCGCGCGCCGGTGGAGGAGTGGCGCCGGGGGGTCTTCTGCCTCAACGAGATGGCCCTCTCGCGGGGCGCCATGGGCAACCTCGTGGAGTTCGACGTCTCGGTGTCGGGCAGCCCCATCGACCGCCTCAGGGCCGACGGCTTCGTGGTGGCCACGGCCACCGGTTCCACCGGCTACGCGCTCTCCGCGGGCGGCCCCATCGTGACGCCCGAGTTCAACGGCATGGTCAACGTGCCCGTGGCGCCGCACACCATCCTGGCGCGCGCGTTCCTCACCTCGCCGTCGGACGTCGTGGAGCTGTCCATGACGCCGGAGCGCCCCGTGGAGCGCTGCGTCTTCTGCGACGGGCGCCTCATGGAGGGCCCCGAGGGCCTCGTGCCCATGGTCGTGCGCGTGAGCCGCGGCCCCGGCGACATCGTCCTGCTCGACGACGACACCCACGGCTTCTACCGGAGCGTCTCCCGCGTCTTCTACGGAGGCACCAGATCATGATCGACGCCATACACGCCACCGACGTCGCGCTCATCCGCGACGCGTCCATCACCTTCTCCGACGGCCTCACCGTCATCACCGGCGAGAGCGGCTCGGGAAAGACCGCCCTGCTCTCGGCCGTGAAGCTCCTCGTGGGCGAGCGGTCCAACGCCGACATGGTGCGCGAGGGCGCCAAGGGCCTCACGGTGGAGGGCCGCTACTTCGCGGGCGACGACGAGGACGGCCACGTGGTGAAGCGCCGGGTGGACGGCCGCGGACGCAGCCGGGTGACCGTCGACGGCTCCATCTCCTCGGTGAGGGAGCTGGCGGAGACCCTGGGCGCCACCGTGGACCTCTGCGGCCAGCACGAGCACCAGCGGCTCCTCTCGGCCGCCCACCACGCCGAGCTCCTCGACGCCTGGGTGGGCGCGCCCATGGACGCCGCGAAGGGGTCCTACCGGGAGGCCCTGGCCGCGGCCCGCGCCGGCGCCCGGGAGCTCGACCGCGTGCTCGAGCTCGGGCGCACGGCCGCCGGCCGCCTGGACCAGGCCCGCTACGAGCTCGACCGCATCGACGCCGTGGGGCCGGGCGAGCGCGAGCTCGAGGAGCTGGCCGAGCGCCTGCCCAAGGCCGAGAACGCCGAGATGCTCATGCGCGCCGCGAACGACGCCTACCGGGCCGTGACCGCCGACGACGGCGTGGCCGACCGCCTGTCAGAGGCCGTGCGGGACCTGCGCCAGGCCTCCTCGGCTGACCCGGCCCTCGAGGGGTTCGCCGCCTCGCTGGAGTCGGCCCTCATCGAGGCCGAGGACGTGGCCGCGTCGCTGCGTGCCTACCGCGACGCCCAGGACCTCGACCCGGCCGAGCTGGCGTCCATGCAGTCGCGCCAGGCCGAGCTCCAGGGCCTCATGCGCACCTTCGGCCCCACCATGGCCGACGTCTTCGCCCGCCGCGCCGCCGCGGCCGAGGTCGTGGAGGCCGCCGAGGGTACCGGCGAGGCCGAGGCCGCGGCCCGGGCGGCCGTGGACGCCGCCGAGCGGGAGCTCGCCGAGCGGGCTGCTGAGGTGGACCGCCTGCGGGCCGAGGCCGCCGCGGGGCTGTCCGAGGCCGTGACGGCCCAGATGGGGCGCCTCATGATGGGCGGCGCCTCGCTCGAGGTGGCCGTGACCCCGCTGGACCGCGCCGAGTGGACCGCCGCCGGCCCCAGCTCCGTGGAGCTCATGTACCGGCCCGGCGAGGCCATGGCGCCCCGGCCGCTGCGCAAGGTGGCGTCGGGCGGCGAGGTGAGCCGCGTGACGCTGGCCTGCAAGGTGGTGCTCGGCGACGCCGACGAGGTGGAGACCCTCGTGTTCGACGAGGTGGACGCCGGCGTGGGCGGCACCACGGCCGTGGCCCTGGCCCAGGTGCTCTCGGACCTCGCGGGGAGCCACCAGGTGGTCTGCGTGACGCACCTTCCCCAGGTGGCCGTGGCCGGCGACGCGCACTTCGTGGTGCGCAAGGTCGAGGGTCCCGACGGCGTGCCCGAGACCCGCATCGACGAGGTGGAGGGCGAGGAGCGCGTCGCCGAGATCGCCCGCATGCTGGCCGGCGACGAGTCGGAGGCGAGCCTCGCCCACGCCCGGGAGCTCCTGGCGGCCCGGGGGTAGGGAAGGCTCCCGGTGTCCGGGCCCGCGGCCGGGGCAACCGGCCGGGACGGAAAGAGCGGCGCGCCGCCCGGGGCCCCGGGTGGCGCGCCGCTCTTTCGAGGGGCCGTGCGGCACCCCTCAGCGGTGGTAGTAGCCCAGCCCCTCGTAACGGGGCTCGCAGCACACGTTGATGCCGAGCTTCCGGTAGACGCTCTCGTCGGCCTCCGAGAGGATGACCGAGAAGAACGCGTCGCAGCCCTTGAGGCCGGCGAGGCCCTCGAGCACGGCGGCCGCCACCTCGTCGGTGGCCGACGACTGCGAGAGGGCGATGAGCGTCTCGTCGGAGTGCAGGCGCGGGTTGTGCCCGTGGAGGAAGCGGGTCTTGAGGTGGCAGATGGGCTCGAGGGCGTCCTCGGCGATCACCGGGGTGTCCGGGTCCACCCCGGTCACGGCCTTGCAGGCGTTGAGGAGCGTGGAGCTCGCGGCGCCGAGGAGGTCGGAGGTGCGGCCCGTGACCACGGTGCCGTCCGGTAGCTCGAGGGCCCCCGCGGGCGCCCCGGTGGTCTCGGCCTTGAGGAGGGCGGCGCTCCTCGCCGGCAGCAGGTCGGCGTCCACGCCGGCCTGCTTCATGAGGAGCTCCAGGCGGGCCTGGGCGTCCTGGCCGTCGCCGGTGCGTTTGACGTGGCAGGCGGCCTGGAAGTAGCGGCGCACGATCTCGCGGCGCGAGGCCTCGCGGCACGCCCCGTCGTCCGTGATGGCCGAGCCCACCATGTTGACGCCCATGTCGGTGGGGCTCATGTAGGGGCTCTCGCCGGCGATGCGCTCCATGAGGGCGCGGACCACGGGGAACACCTCGACGTCGCGGTTGTAGTTGGTGCAGGTCTTCCCGTAGGCCTCCAGGTGGAACGGGTCGATGATGTTGGAGTCGCCGAGGTCGGCCGTGGCCGCCTCGTAGGCCACGTTCACCGGGTGGGTGAGGGGCAGGTCCCACACGGGGAACGTCTCGTACTTGGCGTAGCCGGCCGAGACGCCCCGGCGGTGCTCGTGGTAGAGCTGGGAGAGGCACGTGGCGAGCTTGCCGGAGCCGGGGCCCGGGGCCGTGACCACCACGAGGGGCTTGGAGCACGGCAGGTACTCGTTCTTGCCGAAGCCCTCGTCGGAGACGATGCGGTCGATGTCGTGGGGGTAGCCGTCGATGGTGAGGTGCAGGGCGCAGGGGATGCCGAGGGTGGCCAGGCGCCGGCGGAAGGCGTCGGCGGCGGGCTGCCCGGCGTAGCGCGTGAGGACGACGCCGGCCACGGGGACCTGCTGGGAGCGGAAGAAGTCGGCCAGGCGCAGGGCGTCCTCGTCGTAGGTGATGCCGAGGTCGCCGCGCACCTTGGACTTCTCGATGTCCTGGGCGTTGATGGCGATGACCACCTCGAGCTGGTCGCGGAGCGTCGTGAGCATCTGGAGCTTGGCGTCGGGCTCGAAGCCGGGCAGCACGCGCGAGGCGTGGTAGTCGTCGATGAGCTTGCCGCCGAACTCCAGGTACAGCCTGCCGCCGAACTGCCCGATGCGCTCGCGGATGCGCTCCGCCTGGAGCCTCACGTAGGCGTCGTTGTCAAAGCCCGTCTCCATGGGGCCCCTTTCTCTCGTGTTTGCACAGGTGCGATTATGGGCCAGGACCGGCTTGTGCGCTGGGCTCATTACCATCCCATGAACTCGGGGACGCCCTTTGGGGGAGCGGGGTGCCCGTATTAGAATGAGGTCCCGTAGGGACCCGTTTATTTTCAGTGAAAGTGCAGGTAGAACCATATGACCAAGCACGTCTTCGTCACCGGCGGCGTCGTCTCCTCACTGGGCAAGGGCATCACCGCCGCCTCCCTCGGACGACTGCTGAAGTCCCGCGGCTACAAGGTCATGATGCAGAAGGCCGACCCGTACCTGAACGTCGACCCCGGCACCATGAGCCCGTTCCAGCACGGCGAGGTCTTCGTCACCCAGGACGGCAAGGAGACCGACCTCGACCTCGGCCACTACGAGCGCTTCATCGACGAGAACCTCACACGCACCTCCAACTTCACCACCGGCCTCATCTACCAGTCGCTCATCGCCCGCGAGCGCGCGGGCGACTTCCTCGGCGGCACGGTGCAGGTGGTGCCCCACGTCACCAACGCCATCCGCGACAAGTTCCGCATGATCGAGGAGCACACCGACGCCGACGTCGTTATCACCGAGCTCGGGGGCACCATCGGCGACATCGAGGGCCAGCCCTTCGTGGAGGCCATGCGCCAGTTCCGCAACGAGAAGGGCCCGGCCGACGTCTGCTTCATCCACGTGAGCCTCGTGCCCTACATCAGCGCCGCCCACGAGGTGAAGACCAAGCCCACCCAGCACTCGGTCAAGGAGCTCCGCTCCCTGGGCATCCAGCCCGACTTCATCGTCTGCCGCAGCGACCACGAGGTCGACGAGGCCATCCGCGCCAAGATCGCCAACTTCTGCGACGTTCCGGCCGACCACGTCTTCGAGAACTCCGACTGCCCGTCCATCTACGACGTCCCCATGCACCTCGCCGAGCAGGGCTTCGACGTGGAGGTCTGCGAGCGCCTGGGCCTCGAGCCCCGCGAGCTCAAGATCGGGGACTGGACGGCCTTCACCCGCGCCATGCACGCGGCCGACGCCCAGTCCGACACCGTGCGCGTCGCCGTCGTGGGCAAGTACACCCAGCTGCCCGACGCCTACCTCTCCATCATCGAGGCCCTGCACCACTCCGGCGTCTACTTCGGCCGCCACGTGGAGGTCCAGCTGGTGGACGGCGAGAACCTCACGGCCGACGACGTCGAGGAGGTCCTGGGCTCCGCCGACGGCATCCTCGTGCCCGGCGGCTTCGGCGTGCGCGGCCTCGAGGGCAAGATCCTGGCCGCCGAGCGCGCCCGAACCCGCAAGGTGCCCTTCCTCGGCATCTGCCTCGGCATGCAGGTGGCCGTCTGCGAGTTCGCCCGCCACGTCGCCGGCATGCCCGACGCCAGCTCCACCGAGTTCGTGCCCGACTGCGAGTACCCGGTCATCGACCTCATGCCCGACCAGGAGGACGTCACCGACATGGGCGGCACCATGCGCCTGGGCGCCTACCCCTGCAAGGTGGCCCCCGGCACCCTGGCCCACGAGGCCTACGGCGAGGACCTCGTCTACGAGCGCCACCGCCACCGCTACGAGGTGAACAACGCCTACCGCGACGAGCTGCGCCAGGCCGGCCTCACCATCTCCGGCGTCTCGCCCGACGAGCGCCTCGTCGAGATGGTGGAGCTCCCCGAGGATGTGCACCCGTGGTTCGTGGCCGCGCAGTTCCACCCCGAGTTCAAGAGCCGCCCCACGCACCCGCAGCCGCTGTTCCGCGAGTTCGTGCGCGCCGCGGTGGCCTACCACGACGGCTGCGACCGCCACGGGGTGGAGCCCCCGGCGGACCTCGGGTACTGACCTGTGGACATGGACGTCGCCGTGGGCGCCTTTCTCGACTACCTCGTGGCCGAGAGGGGCGCCTCGTCCAACACGGTGGCCGCCTACGGGCGCGACCTCCGGCGCTACGCCGACGACCTCGCCGAGCACGGCGTGACCGACACCTCCGATGTCACCCGCGCCGACGTGGAGGGGCACGTCTCGCAGCTCTTCGAGGAGGGGAGGGCCGAGTCGTCGGTCAAGCGCGCCACCTCGGCCGTGAGGTCGTTCCACCGCTTCCTCGTGACCGACCGCGTGGAGGAGGCCTACCCGGCGGCCGAGGTCCGTGCCCCCAAGCAGGGGGAGCACCTGCCCGACGTGCTCTCGGTGGAGCAGGTCTTCGCCCTCCTGGACCAGCCGTTCCCCGACGACGCCGCCGGCCTGCGCGACCATGCCATCCTCGAGGTGCTCTACGGCTGCGGCCTGCGCGTCTCCGAGCTCTGCGGCCTCGACCTCCTGCGTGTCTCCCTCGCCGACGGGCTCGTGCGCGTCGTGGGCAAGGGGTCGAAGGAGCGCCTCGTCCCGCTGGTTGGCACCGCCGCCGACACCCTCGCGGCCTACCTCGACCACGCGCGGCCCCTGCTGGCCTCCACGGCGTCCGCCGCCGGGCGCAAGGCCGCCTCCCAGGGGGCGGTCTTCCTCAACCGGCGGGGAGGCCGCCTCACGCGCCAGGCCGTCCACGGGCTCTGCGAGCGCTGGGGGCGCTACGCGGGCATCGAGGGGCTGCACCCCCACACCCTGCGCCACAGCTTCGCCACCCACATGCTCCAGGGGGGCGCCGACCTCCGGGCAGTGCAGGAGATCCTGGGCCACGCCGACGTGGCCACCACCCAGCTCTACACCCACCTGGACCAGACCCACCTGCGCGGCGTCTATCTGGGGGCGCACCCCCGGGCCCACGAGCGCTGACGCCGGCGCCGCCCCGGTCGGCCGCGTGCCAGGCGTGACGGCGGTGCCCGGCCCATCTGTCACTTCGCCTGTTTCTCACTTTATGATGCTCGCCCATGCCGAAGTGGGCTCTGGCATGGATTTCGGCCTCCCGACGTCGAGAGACCCATGCCACAGCGGCCTCCGGCATGGGTCTCGGCGCCTTTTGGGCGGAGAAGCCCAATGCCGCAGGGGCCTTTGGCATGGGCGGGGCAGCCGGGCGGTACTCGCGAAACCCCAGCCCCCGACATGCGCCCCTAAGCCATTCCCGGTTGTCGGGGGCCCAGCCGTCCGGGGTCTTGCATCAAAGGGGGCGACCTCCCGGCCCGCGGCGTGCATCGTCAGATGCGCGCGGCGGAGCCGGGCCGGAGCCCCCGTGATGCAAGACCCCGGACCTGTGTGGCGAAGGCCCCGCAGCCGCCCCACCTTCTCCCACCGCCCGTCCCACCTCGCCCCACCACGGGGCCACACCGGCTCCCACCGGACGCCCCCGGGGCCAAATGTGGAGGCACGTCACAAAGAGGCAACGTCTTTTCAGGGGCCGCCCCACCTCGTCCGAAGACCGCTCCCCGCGACCCGGTTCGCAATCGCATAGATACCGATTCTGATAACACCAGCAAGTAGGGGGCGCCCTCCCGCAAACTCCGGGAGTGGGAGAACCGCCGTTCCGGGCCTGTCAGCGACCATTCAGCTCATGTAACGAAAAGGAAACAAAAAACTTCCGCAGGGATACTATGAGAATTGCAACCCATAAACCTATCTATGATAACTATTCATACTCGCAATGAAATACGACTGTCCCCGTATTTTTTAGCTAGGTTTTTGCGCCCTATCGAACAGGTTTTCGACTGATGGGCACCAAGGGGCCTGACCTGCCCGAACAGCCGTTCTGAATCAACATGAGGTATATCAAAGTCAAGGTTCGGGACCAGATGTTGTGGGTGGGTTCTGGGGGGACAAAGTGGGGCGAAGTGTTGCTAAAAGGTGGGCGCCACCCTAGAATCAGTGCCATGCAACGGCGAGGGAGCCGGGGCAGACTCGGTTTCGCGGGGGACTCCAGATGTATCTGACGGGCAGCAGGAAGCATAGCCTTGACTCCAAGGTGCGCCTCACGCTTCCCGCCGACATGCGTCGGGAGTTCGCCGAGAAGGTCTGCCTCGTCCCCCTCAACGACGCACTGTACGGGTTCACCCCCGACGGGCACCGGGCGTGGGTCGACGGGTTCTTCCCCGACGGCTTCAACCAACGGTCCAGGGACGACGTCCGTCTCCGCCAGCTCCTGAACTCCAGGACGGTGACGGTGGACATCGACTCCGCGGGGCGCATCGCGCTCGGCAAGGTGCCGGAGGACGTGCGGGCCAAGCTCGGTCTCGCTGGCGAGGTCATGGTCGTGGGCAACGACGACCACTTCGAGCTCTGGAACGTCGAGGAGTGGGAGAGGGCCCAGGAGGCCTTCGACGACGACCTCGAGGCGCTCATGTTCGGCGGGATGTAGGTGGACCATTGACAGAAGAATACCGGCACGTACCCGTACTGCTCGACGAGGTCGTCGAGCACCTCGACCCCAAACCGGGCGAGACCGTCTGCGACTGCACCCTCGGCGGGGCAGGCCACACCGTGGCCCTCGCCGCCAAGGTCGCCCCCGACGGCCTCTCCCTGGGGATCGACCAGGACGACGCGGCCCTCGCCGCGGCCTCCGGGCGCATCGGGCGTGAGGCGCCCGGGGCGGACCACCTGTTCCTCAAGGGCAACTTCGGCCAGCTCGACGAGCTCCTGCTCGAGGCCGAGGTCCCCGGGGTGGACTGCTTCCTGTTCGACATCGGGGTCTCGAGCCCGCAGCTCGACCGCGCCGAACGCGGCTTCTCGTTCCACGAGGACGCCCCGCTCGACATGCGCATGGACCCGGGGAACAACCCCACAACCGCAGCAGAGGTCATCAACACCTACTCCGAAGCCGACCTCGCCCGGATCCTGCGCGTCTACGGAGACGAGCGCCACGCGGCCGCCATCGCCAAGGAGGTGGCCCGCCGGCGGGCCAAGGCGCCCATCGAGACGACCTTGGAGCTCGCCGACGCCGTGTCCTCGGCCTACCCGGCCCGGGACCGCCGTGGCAAGCACCCGGCGCGCAAGACCTTCCAGGCCCTGCGCATCGAGGTGAACCGCGAGCTCGAGGTGCTGCAGAGCGGCCTCGAGGCGGCCGTCCGCTGGGCCAACCCCGGCGGGCGCATCTGCGTCATCAGCTACCACTCCCTGGAGGACCGGCTGGTGAAGCACGTGTTCGCCGAGGCCTCGCAGGGCTGCACCTGCCCACCGGACCTCCCGGTCTGCGTGTGCGGGAACGTGCCGGTACTCCGAGTCGAGACCCGTCGGCCCATAACGGCCACCGACGGGGAGGTACAGGCGAACCCCCGGGCACGGAGCGCCAAGATGCGCGTCGCGGTCAAGCTGTGACGCCCACGCGGCACCGGGCCCACCCCAATCAGCTTTATCTGGGCCGCAAGGCCCTCGGATAAAGACGCGGGCACCACCGACGCACCACCACCACACCACAACGCACCTCAAACACACCACCAACGCACCACACCACACTCCACCGCACCACACTTTCATTGGGGGCACCATGAGCTACCGGGGATCTGAGGCCGAGCGCCTCGACAGTCGCGAGTTCGCGCAGCAGGGCGCGCGCCGCTCCTTCGACGTCGTCGAGGGCGCGGGGCTCGACTCCGCCGCCCGACGCGGCGTGGCCCCGGAGCGCCTGGCGGCCTTCAGGCTCGCGCTCGCGTGCGTGGCGGTCTTCCTCGTCCTGGGCGTCGCCCGCGTCGCCGTCACGGCGGCCACCGTCCAGACCCTCGAGGCCAACTCCGGGCTCACCGGCCAGGTCAGCGCCGCCGAGGACACCGCCAAGGAGCTCCGCATCGAGGCCGCGGTGCTCTCCAACAACTCGCGAATCACCACCATCGCCACCGAGAACCTCGGCATGGTCTACGCGGGTGCCGGCGAGTCGCTCACCGTGAGCGTCTCCTAAGGCACGCCAGCGACCTGCCGGGGCCGCCCCGAGGAGGGCCCGTGTCACGGAACCAACAACCCAAGCGCCCCAGGAGCCCCCGCAACCGCGGGGGCTCTTCCTACGACGGCGAGCAGAGCCAGGCCCAGAAGGGCCTCTTCTCGTCCATGGGCTACCTGCTCATGGCCATGGGGGTCGTGGGCGTCGCGCTCGTCGCCCGCCTCGTGTGGCTCCAGGTGGTCGACGGCCCCCGCATCGCGGAGGACGCCCGCACCCAGCGCACCAACGTCATAACCCTCCAGGCCAAGCGCGGCACCATCTACGACCGCAACGGCAACGTGCTGGCCACCTCCGTGGAGTGCCGCACCCTCTACGCCAACCCCAAGGAGGTCACCGACCCCCAGGCCGTGGCCAAGGTGCTCGCCGACAACCTCGGCGGCACGGCCCAGGACTACCTCTCGTACCTCACCCAGGACACCACGTTCGTCTACGTCAGGCGCAAGGTGGACACCTCGGTGGCCGACAAGATCCGCACCGCCCTGGCCAAGGCCGAGCTCACCGGCCTCTACCAGCTGCCCGACATGAAGCGCGTGTACCCCTACGGCGCCGTGGCCGGCCAGGTGCTGGGCCTCGTGGGCACCGACGGCGAGGGCCTCACGGGCCTCGAGCTCCAGTACAACGACATCCTCTCGGGCAAGAACGGTGAGCGCGTCCTAGAGACCGGTGTCGGCGGCACCCCCATCGCCGGTGGCGCCTACATGGAGGAGCCCGCCCAGGACGGCACCGACATCGTCATCTCCCTCGACATCGACATCCAGGAGATCGCCGAGAAGAAGGTCAAGGAGGGCGTGGACACCTACTCCGCCGAGACCGGCTTCGCCACGGTGGTGGACCCCAAGAACGGCCAGATCCTCGCCATGTGCTCCACGCCCTTCCTCGACCCCGAGGACACCGCCGAGGTGACGCCCGAGCAGCTCACCGTCAGGAGCGTGACCGACTCCTACGAGCCCGGCTCCGTCATGAAGGTGCTGACGTTGGCCGTGGGCCTGGAGAACCACTCCTTCAACCTCGACACGAGCTTCACGGTTCCCGGGAAGGTGCAGGTGGGCGACGACTACGTCGGTGATGACGACGACCGCAAGGAGACCATGGCCATGACGCCGCGCGAGATCATGCGGCGCTCCTCCAACGTCGGCGCCGTCCTCATGGGCACCGCCGAGGGGGCCCAGGCCTTCTCGGAGGGCATCGCCAAATTCGGTATCGGCCAGACCACGGGCATCGACTACCCCGGCGAGGTGGCAGGCCTCGTGACGCCCCTCGACTCCTACACCTCGGCGTCGCTCGGCGCCATGTCCTTCGGCCAGGGCGTGGCCATCCCGGGCCTCCAGATGGTGCGGGCCGTGTCGGCCGTGGCCAACAAGGGCGTCCTCACGACGCCCCACTTCCTCATCTACAAGGGCACCGAGGAGGTGCAGTGGCCGGAGGGGGAGCGGGCCTGCTCCGAGGAGACCGCCGACCAGGTGATCGACGTCATGCGCACGGTGGTCCAGGAGGGCACCGCCACCAAGGCCGCCGTCGAGGGCTACGACATCGCGGCCAAGACCGGCACAGGCGAGCAGGCCTCCGAGGAGGGCGGGTACAAGAAGGACAGCTACCTCGCCTCCCTGGTGGGGTTCGCCCCCGCGTCCGACGCCGACGTGCTCGTGTACGTTGCGTTCAACGGTGTGTCGCAGCTGGCCTCGGATTCTGCGGCCCCGGTCTTCTCGGCTATCATGGGTGAGTCGCTCTTGGACATGGGTGTGGACCCCACCGCCTGACGAGCGCTCTTGGCTTTCACGATCGGGCGCACCGCGCCTCTAGGGGAGTGACATGTACATAGCATCGGCATCAGAGACCGCCCGACGCGGCGGCGCCACCGTGGTGGCGGGCGACGCGTCCGTCGAGGTCAGGGACTTCACGGTCGACTCGCGGTCGGTGGGGGAGGGCGGCTGCTTCGTCTGCTTCCACGGCGAGTCCCGCGACGGCAACGCCTACGCCGCCTCGGCCCTCGAGGCCGGCGCGGCCTGCGTGGTCATGACCCGCGAGGCCACGGCCGCGGAGGCCTCCCTCGCCGAGGGGCGCGGCGCCTGCCTCCTCAGGGCCGACGGCGACGACGCCGAGGGCTTCCTGCTCCGCCTCGCCGAGTCCTGGCGCCTCGAGCAGGACTGGTGCGTCGTGGGCGTCACGGGCTCCGTGGGCAAGACCACCACCAAGGACATGCTCGCCTGCGCCCTCGCCGCCGCATGGCGCGTCCACTCCAACAGGGGCAACCTCAACAGCGTCATCGGCGTGCCCCTCACCGTGCTCTCCGCCCCGGACGACACCGAGGTCTTCGTGTGCGAGATGGGCATGAACCACGTGGGCGAGATCGACGCCATCGCCCGCTGCGCCCGCCCCCACGTGGGCTGCGTGACCAACATCGGCACGAGCCACATCGGCATCCTCGGCAGCCGGGAGAACATCGCCCGCGCCAAGGCCGAGATGGTGCCCTGGCTGGCGGCAGACCGCGCCCTGGCCTCGTCCCCCGCGGCCGCCCCCGCCATGGCCCTCACGGCCTCCGACGACTTCACCGCCCTCATCGGCGGCATCTGCGAGGAGGAGGGTGTGGCCACCGACGTCGTGGGCGGCCGGGACTCCGCCGTGCGCGCCGAGGGCGTGGAGCTCGACGGCGACGGCTGCCCCCGCTTCACCGTGGTGACGCCCCAGGGGTCCTCCGAGGTGCACCTGTGCCTCAGCGGCCGCCAGACCGTGCCCGACTTCCTCCTGGCCGTGGACCTCTGCCTGCGCCTGGGCATGGGGCTCGGCGACGTGGTGGCGGCCCTCGAGGCCATGGAGCCCACGCACATGCGCACCGAGGTCGTGGCCGCCGCCCGCGGCTTCCGCGTCATCGACGACTCCTACAACGCGAGCCCGTCCTCCATGGCCGCCGCCCTCGACCTGCTCTGCGAGATGGACTGCGACGGCCGCCGCGTGGCCGTGGTGGGGGAGGTGGGCGAGCTCGGCGACGAGGCGCCCCGCCTCCACGGGCTCATGGGCGCCTACCTGGCCGCCAAGCCCCTCGACATCGTGTGCGTCGTGGGCGGGGAGATGGCCGACGCCATGGCCGACGCCGCCCTCGTCATGGGGCTGTCGGACGACCGCCTCGTCCGCGTGCCCACCGCGGCCGACGCCGCGCGCGTGCTCGGCCCCGTCCTCGGCGAGGGCGACCTCGTCCTGGCCAAGGCGTCCCGCTCCGTGGGGCTCGACGCGTTCGTGGAAGAGGTGCGTGCCTGATGCTCGCCGTCCCCGCCTACCCCACCTACACGATCTTCCTCGCCTTCGGCATGGCCGTCGTCGTCGCCATCCTGCTCATGCCGCCCTTCATCCGCTTCATGAAGCGCGACGGCATCGGCCAGCAGGTGCGTGCCGACGGCCCCCAGACCCACCTCGTCAAGCAGGGCACGCCCACCATGGGCGGCGTCGTGATCCTGGTCGCCATCCTCGTCACGCTCGTGTTCTTCGGCCTGTGGAGCCCCGACCTCATCCTCGCCGTCGGCGCCACCTACGCCACGGCCCTGCTCGGTCTGGCCGACGACATCGAGTCGGTCTCCCACGGCCGCTCCCTCGGCCTCACCCCGGCCCAGAAGATGGTGGGCCTCACCCTGGTCTCCGTGGCCTTCTGCCTCCTGGCCGTCAACTGGGCCGGCATCACCCCCACGGTCACCTTCCCGGGCGGCTTCTCCGTCGACCTCGGCGTGCTGGCCTTCTCCGTCGGCGGCGTGTCCGTCCCCTGGGTCTACATGGTCTTCGTGTTCCTGCTCTTCGCGGGGCTCTCCAACGCCGTCAACCTCACCGACGGCCTCGACGGCCTCGCCGCGGGCACGGTGCTCGTGGTCATGGTCTTCATGGCCATGGTGTGCTTCCGCTACAACGAGCTCTCCCTTGCCGTCTTCGCCGCCTGCGTGGCCGGCGCCTGCGTGGGCTTCCTCTGGTACAACTGCCACCCGGCCCAGGTCTTCATGGGGGACACCGGGTCGCTCGCCCTCGGCGCCGCCTTCGCGGCCCTGGCGGTTCTCACCAAGACCGAGGTCACCTCGCTCATCATGGGCGGCCTCTTCATCGTCGAGGCCCTCTCGGTCATGATCCAGGTGGTCAGCTTCAAGAAGACCGGCAAGCGCGTCTTCCTCATGGCGCCCCTGCACCACCACTTCGAGAAGAAGGGCTGGAGCGAGACCAAGGTGGTCATCCGCTTCTGGATCGTCTCGGCCGCCTTCGCCGCCCTCGGATTCGCACTCTACTTCCAACTCGGATAAGGAGGCACCTCCCATGGACAACGTCCGTCCCGACGCGCTGGGGGACGTGCTGGTCCTGGGCCTGGGCCACACCGGCCAGGCCGTGGCCCGCTACCTCCTGCACCTGGCCGACGACCCTGCGACCGCGGCCCGCGTGGGCTCGGTGACCGTGGTCGGCGGCGCCAAGAGCTCCGACGGCCCCGCCGCCCGGGCGCTCCGCGCCGCCGGCGCCGCCGTGACCGTGGGGGAGGACTCCGTGGAGGGCTCCTACGACCTCTGCGTCGCCAGCCCCGGCATCTCCGAGTTCTCCGGGCTGTTCGCCGCGGGCCGCGCCGCCTCGGGCGCCGTCGTCGGCGAGCCCGAGCTCGTGTGGCGCGAGAGCCCCGAGCGCTGGATCGCCATCACCGGCACCAACGGCAAGACCACCACGACGTCGCTCGCGACCGCGCTCCTGACGGGCGCCGGCATCGACGCCGTGTCCGTGGGCAACATCGGCACCAACCTCGCCGACGCCCTCGACGCGGGCCGCCCGGAGGGCCGGTGGTACGTGGCCGAGCTCTCGAGCTTCCAGCTGGCCACCACCGAGCGCCTCCACCCGCGGGTCGCCTGCCTGCTCAACGTGACGCCCGACCACCTGGAGTGGCACCGCACCTTCGACAACTACGTCGCGGCCAAGGAGCGCGTCTTCGCCAACCTCGACCCCTCCGACCTCGCCGTGCTCGTCGTGGACGACCCGGTGTGCGCGCGGGTGGCCGACGGCCTCGAGGCCCGCGGCCTCACGGTCTGCCGCGTCTCCGTGGAGGGCGTGCCCGACTCCCCGTGCCGCGCCTACCTCGACGGGGACACCCTCGCCGTGGACCTGCCCGACGGCGCCCACCGCCTCGCGGACTTCTCCGCCATGGCGCTCGAGGGGCCCCACAACGCCGCCAACGCCCTCGTGGCGAGCGCCTGCGCGCTGTTCGCCGGGGCGCCCGACGACGCCGTGACCGCCGGGCTCCTCGCCTTCGCCCCCTTGGAGCACCGCATCGAGCCCGTCCGCACCGTGGACGGAGTGCGCTACGTCAACGACTCCAAGGCCACCAACACCGACGCCGCCGTCACGGCCGTGGGCGCCTTCGCCCCCGGCACCGTGGTGTGCCTCGTGGGCGGCCACGACAAGGGCGGCGACCTCGCCGACTTCTGCCGCGCCATGGCCGGCGCCTGCCGTGCCGTCGTCGCCTACGGCGAGGCCCGGGACCGCATGGGCGGCGCCCTCGAGGAGGCCGGCGTCCCCGTGACCTACGCGCCCCACATGGCCGAGGCCCTCGAGGCCGCCCGCGCCCTCGCCCGGCCCGGCGACGTGGTGCTGCTGTCGCCGGCGTGCTCCTCCTTCGACGAGTTCTCCGGCTACGAGGAGCGCGGCCGCGCCTTCAAGGACCTCGTCCGCGCCCTCGTGCCGGAGGGGGGCCGCCGGTGAGCCGGGCCCGCGGCGACAGGGGCACCGCCAAGGCCGCGCCCGCCAAGGCTGCCCCCGCAAAGGCCGCTTCCGCCAAGGCCGCCGGCCGCGCCCGCGGCGCGTCCGACTGGCTCTCGTCGGTGGTCGCCAAGGTCCCCGCGCGCATCATGGAGCCGCGCCTCACGCTCATCCTCGCCACGACGGCCCTGGTGGTGTTCGGCCTCGTCATGGTGTACTCCGCCTCGTCCGTCAAGGGCATCATCAACGGCGAGAGCCCCTCGTCGTACCTCGTGAAGCAGCTCTTCGGCACCGTCCTCGGCCTCGTGGCCTGCGTCGTGTGCGCCAAGGTCGACTACCACACGTGGGGGCGCCGGTGGCTGCCGTACCTCTGGGCCCTCGCCGTGCTCCTCATGGTGGTCGTGCACCTGCACGGCACCGACTCCCACGGTGCCACGCGCTGGATCTACCTGGGCCCGCTCTCCTTCCAGCCGTCGGAGTTCGCCAAGATCGTGGTGGTGGTGACGGCGGCCGCGGTCGTCGCCGACTACGTGGTTGGGCGCCGCCCCGCCACGCCCATGGCCTTCCTCGGGGAGGCCGCCTGGAAGGTCGGCCTGCCCGTGGGGCTCGTCCTGTTCCAGCCCGACAAGGGCACGACGCTCGTGCTCGGGGCCGTCATCTTCTGCCTCTGCCTCATGGCGGGGCTGCCGAGGAGGCCGCTTCTCGTCTTCGCGGCCGCCGCCGTGGCCGCCTACCTCGTCCTGTCCCTCAAGGACGACTACTCGCGCAGCCGCTTCCTCATCTTCCTCAACCCCGACTCCGACCCTACCGGGGCCGGCTACCAGGTGATCCAGAGCTTCCGCGCCTTCGGATCGGGGGGCCTCTTCGGGACGGGCATCGGCATAGGCGCCATGAAGTACTCCTACCTGCCCGAGGCCCACAACGACTTCATCCTCGCCGTCATCGGCGAGGAGTGCGGCCTCGTGGGCATGGTCCTGGTCGTCGCGCTCTTCGCCCTGATCCTGTGGTCGGGCTTCCGCATCGCGCGGAACGCCCCCGACTTCTTCGGCAGCCTCCTGGCGGCGGGGTCGAGCATGCTCATCGTCTTCACGTTCCTGCTCAACCTCTCCGGCGTCATCGGCGCCTTCCCGCTCTCGGGCAAGGCCGTGCCGTTCCTGTCCTACGGCGGCACGTCGATGATGGCGTCGCTGATCGTCGTGGGGACGATCCTCTCGGTGTCGGTGCACAGCCGCCTGCCCGAGACGGTCCACGACCGGCGGCGCCGGAGCTTCGGCGTCGTGCGCGACGGTGCTGCGGCGCCCGCGCCGACGGTCGAGGGCTCCACGGCGGGCGCCCCCACGGCGCGGTCCCTGCGCCTCGTGCACGACTCCGGCCCCCGCGGCGACGCCCCGCGGGGCGGCTCGGGGGCCGGGGGCGGCCCGGGGACCGGGGGGCGTTCGGGCGACCGCGGCGGCCGCGAGGCCTCCGGCGGGGACGGGTCCCACCCGGAGGCCCGCCGCACCCGCGACTCCAGCGGGCGCGAGCGGATCGAGCTGGGGCGGAGCGCCACCGAGCGCCTCAGGCCCGAGCGGGGGCCGGAGGTGCGCGAGCGCCGGGGCCCCTCGTCAAGGAACACCGGAAGGAGATAACCCGTGGGTGATTCGCTGAACGTGGTCATCGCCGCCGGCGGCACCGCCGGCCACATCAACCCGGCCCTCGCCCTGGCCGAGGAGCTCCGCGACCGGGGCCACCGCGTCACGTTCTTCGGCCAGACGGCCAAGCTCGAGGGGACCCTCGTGCCCGAGGCGGGCTTCGACTTCGTGCCCATCGAGGTGCGGGGCTTCGACCGCTCGCGGCCCTGGACGGCCGTCTCGGCCCTCGTGCGCACCAAGATGGCGGAGCACGACGTCGCGTCCCACTTCGCCCGCACCGGCGCCCCCGACGTCGCCGTGGGCTTCGGCGCCTACGTGGAGGTCCCCCTGCTGTCCTGGTGCGCCGCGCACGGGGTGCCGGTCATCCTCCACGAGCAGAACTCGGTGCCGGGCCTCGCCAACAAGATGCTCGCCCCCAAGGCGGCCACGGTGGCCGTGGCGCTGCCCCAGGCCGTGAGGGCGCTATCCGGCCACGCCGGGGCCGGCACCAACGTCGTGGTGGTGGGCAACCCCGTGCGCCGCTCCGTCATCGAGGGCGACGGCGCCCGCGGCCGCGCCTCCCTCGGCATCCCCGACGACGCCCGGGTGCTCCTCGTCTTCGGCGGCTCCCTCGGCGCCGCCTCCGTCAACGACGCCATGGTGGCCCTCAAGGACGAGCTCCTGTCGCGCCCCGACCTCCACGTGGTCCACTCCTGCGGCCGCGACGGCTACGAGGCCACGGCCGAGAGGCTCGCCCTCACCGACGGGGAGGCGGCCCGCTGGCACGTGGTGCCCTACATCGCGGACATGGGCGACATGCTCGCCGCCGCCGACCTCGTGGTCTCGCGCGCCGGCGCCAGCTCCATAGCCGAGATCGCGGCCCTCGCGGTGCCCTCGGTGCTCGTGCCCTACCCGCACGCCACGGCAGACCACCAGACCACCAACGCGCAGTTCCTCGTGGGGGCCAAGGCGGCGGTCCTCGTCCGCGACGACGAGCTCTCCGACCCCTCCTTCCGGGGGCTGCTCACAGGCCTCCTCGACGACCGCGCGCGCCTGGACGCCATGCGGGCGGCCGCCCGCGGCCTCGCCCAGGACCAGGCCGCCGCGCGCCTGGCGGACCAAACGGAGAAACTGGGGAAACAGGGCCGCTAGCCGGCTCAGGGGCTACAGTCTTTACCGATACGGACACAGCTGTCGCGCCCCTCCCGGGGCGCTCGAGAGGGGCATCCATGGCAGACAACGGGCTTGGCTTCGAGCGCGCCCACTTCATCGGCATCGGCGGCGCGGGCATGAGCGGCATCGCCCTCGTCCTCCACGAGCGCGGCTGCGCGGTCACCGGCTCCGACCTCAAGGAGTCCCGCTACGTGCGCGACCTGCGCGACGCCGGCATCGAGGTCGCCATCGGCCACCGGGCCGAGACGATCGACGAGCACCGCCCCGACGTCGTGGTGACCTCCACGGCCGTGCCCGAGACCAACCCCGAGGTGGTGCGCGCCAAGGAGCTCGGCATCCCCGTGTGGCCCCGCGCCAAGATGCTCTCGGCGCTGTCCCGCGGCCGCCGCACCGTGGCCGTCGCCGGCACCCACGGCAAGACCACGACGTCGTCCATGACGGCCACGATGCTGGCCAACATGGGCCTCGACCCGTCGTTCCTCATCGGCGGCATCGTGGAGGACTTCGACACCAACGGCCGCAACGGCTCCGGCGACCTCTACGTGGCCGAGGCCGACGAGTCGGACGCCTCGTTCCTGCTGCTCGACCCCGACATCGTGGTGGTCACCAACATCGAGGCCGACCACCTGGACCACTACGGCAGCCTCGAGGCCATCGAGGAGGCCTTCTCCCAGTTCATGGCCTCGGCCGGCGAGGACGGCACCGTCATCTGCTGCGGCGAGAACCCCCACGTGGTGGAGCTCGCCCGCGCCGCCGGCCCCCGCGTGGTCTCCTACGGCTTCGGCGGCCAGAACGACGTCGTCTGCACCCCGGACGCCGCCACCCGCTCCATCTCCAGCTCCATGGAGGTGGGCTTCCCCGACGGTCAGCTCGCCCACGTGACCATCAAGGGCAACCCCGGCTCCCACAACCAGCTCAACGCCACGGCGGCCCTCACCGTCGCCTGGGTGCTGGGCCTCGACGTCGCCGAGGCCGCCCGGGCCCTCTCCGAGTTCGGCGGCGTGCGGCGCCGCTTCACCCACGTGGGCGACGTCGCCGGCGTCACCGTGGTGGACGACTACGGCCACCACCCCACCGAGGTGGCCGCCACCCTCGCCGCGGCCTCCGGGCTCGACTTCGACCGCGTGGTGGTGGCCTTCCAGCCCCACCGCTACAGCCGCACCCAGGCCCTCGCCCCGCAGTTCGCCCACGCCTTCGACGACGCCGACGCCCTGCTCGTCATGGACGTCTTCCCGGCCGGCGAGATGCCGGTGCCCGGCGTCTCCGGCAAGACCGTGGCGTCGGCCGTGGAGGCCGCCGGCTCGGTGGGCGACGTCCGCTACGTCCCCGGCCGCGCCGCCATCGCCGCCGCCATCGCCGAGGAGGTCCGCCCCGGCGACCTCCTCATCACCATGGGCGCCGGCGACGTGACCATGGTGGGCCGTGAGTTCATCGAGCTCATGAAGGAGCGCGAGTCCTAAGGGCGTCCCTCCCCCTCAAACGCACCGCCACCGCACCCCCGGGAGACCAATGAGCCTTTTCAACGCATTCATGGCGCTGTCCGGCGCCTACGACGCCGACGTCCGCCGCGACGAGCCGCTCTCCCGGCGCACGTCGCTGCGCGTGGGCGGGCCGGCCGCCCTCTCGTGCTGCGCCCACAGCTACCCGGCGCTGGCGCGGGTCCTCGACACCCTCCGGCGGGAGGGCGTGCCCACGGCCGTCCTCGGCAAGGGGTCCAACGTGCTCGTCTCCGACGACGGCTACGAGGGCTGCATCGTGAGCCTGGGCCGCGAGTTCTCCCGCATCGTGGTGGACGTCGAGCGGGGGACGGTCTCGGCGGGCGCCGGCGTGCAGCTCGCCAAGGTGGTCAACGCCGCCTACCAGAGCGGCCTCTCGGGCCTCGAGGACCTCGCGGGCATACCGGGCACCGTGGGGGGCGCCGTCGTCATGGACGCCGGCAGCCGCCACCACTGGATCGGCGCCGCCGTGAGGGCCGTCGTCTGCGCCAAGCCGGGGGAGGGGCTCGTCCGCCACGAGGGCCCCGACATCGACTGGGGTTACCGTCGGACCTCCATCCCCGCCGACGAGACCGTCCTCGAGGTGGAGCTCTCCCTCGCCCCGTCCACCAAGGCCCAGGTGGCCCGCGCCATGGACCGCCGGCTGGCCGTCCGCAAGGGGAAGGTCCCCATGGGCGTCCCCTCCACCGGCGAGGTCTTCATGGACCCGCCGGACCTCTCGGCCTCCCGGCTCCTCGCCGACGCCGGGCTCCGGGGGGCGCGGTCGGGGGGCGCGCTGGTGAGCCGGCTCGACCCCGGCTACATCGTCAACGACCGTCAGGCGCGCGCCGTGGACGTGCTCGCGCTCATGCACCACATGCAGGAGACCGTGGAGGAGGCGAAAGGTGTCAGGCTCAAACCGCAGGTCAAGTTCCTCGGCTTCCAGTCGTAGGCGCACGGACCGGCCCGCGAGGGGGCGGCGCCAGGCGCCCGCGCCCCGTCCCACCCGGCGCCTCGCGGCGGCGGGCAGCTCGCGCGAGACCAAGTCCGTCGGCCGCCTCTCGGTCGCGGGCCTCGGCCTCACCGACCACAGGCGCCGCCAGTGGCCGCCCGCGCTCAAGTGGGCCGTCGTGGCCCTCGTCGCCGTCGGCCTCGTGGTGGGCGCGCTCTTCGTGGCGAGCCTGACCCCCGTCCTCACGGTCACCTCCGTCGAGGCCGAGCCGTCCGATCACCTCACGGCCGAGAACATCACCAAGCTGGCCGCCGTGCCCGACGGCGCCACGCTCCTCAACGTCGACACCGGGGCCATCGCCGAGCGCCTGGCCAAGAACCCGTGGGTCGCCGACGTGAGCGTCCAGCGGGAGTACCCCGACCGCCTCCGCATCACGGTGACGGAGCGGGACATCCTCGCCATCGTTACCGTGAGCTCCGGCAACGTCGCGTGGTACCTGTCGTCCGACGGCACCTGGGTGGAGCCCGCCAAGCTCGCCGGCGGCTCCGGCAGCCTGGCCGACCAGGCCCTCGCCCTCGCGCGCCAGGAGGGCTGCCTGCTCATCCGCGACGTGCCGGGCACCGTGTCGCCCAAGGCCGGCGCCAAGACCACGGACGCCCCCATCCTCGGCGTCATCGACTACCAGAAGGGCTTCACCAAGGGCCTCGCCGACCAGGTGGTGTCCTACTCGGCCTCGAGCGAGGAGGCCATCTCGTGCGTGCTCGAGAGCGGCATCGAGGTGAGCCTCGGCGACCCCTCCCAGATCTCGTCCAAGGAGGCCGTCGTCAACGAGCTCATGGCCCAGCACCCCAACCAGCTCACCTACATCAACGTGCGAAACCCCGCCAAGCCGAGCTTCCGCAAGGTCTCGAGCGACTCCGTGGCCCAGGGCAGTGGCGTGCAGGCGCCGGCGGCGGACGGGGGAGGGGATGGCTCGCAGACCCAGGGGGACGGGTCCCAGACACCCTCCGACGACGCCGGAACGGGGGATGGTGACCAGGCCCCCGACGGCTCACCGTCCACGCAGAACGGTTGAAGGTGAGGTCGAGGGTTATGCTTGAGGAGGCCGTCGGCAAAGGCCCTAGCTGGTACGTTCATAGAACTGACAGACCGGTTGACGGGTCGCTCGAATTTGTGGCAATATAAGCCGCTTTAGTTGATTCGTAGAGCTTAACTTGAGCCTTAGGGTTCAGGCGGGGGAGGGCGAGCAGGCGTCCGCCTCGAAGAAGAATGACCTGCGCACCACACAGGAAGGCCGGGAGCATCCCGAGGAGGAACCATGAAGGACACCGAGACCCCCAACAACTACCTCGCCGTCATCAAGGTCGTGGGCGTGGGCGGCGGCGGCACCAACGCCGTCAACCGCATGATCGAGGAGGGCATCCGCGGCGTCGAGTTCGTCGCCGTGAACACCGACGCCCAGGCCCTCGCCCTCTCCGACGCCGACATCAAGGTGCACATCGGCACCGACCTCACCAAGGGCCTCGGCGCCGGCGCCAACCCCGAGGTGGGTATGCAGGCCGCCGAGGACTCCCGCGACGAGATCAAGGCCGCCCTCGCCGGCGCGGACATGGTCTTCATCACCGCGGGCGAGGGCGGCGGCACCGGCACCGGCGCCGCCCCCGTCGTGGCCGACATCGCCAAGAACGACATCAAGGCCCTCACCGTGGCCGTCGTCACCCGCCCCTTCACCTTCGAGGGCCGCAAGCGCGGCCAGCAGGCCGTGGACGGCGTGGACGCCCTCGCCGAGAACGTCGACACCCTCATCGTGATCCCCAACGACCGCCTGCTCGACCTCGCCGAGAAGAAGACCACCATGCTCGAGGCCTTCCGCATGGCCGACGACGTGCTGTGCCAGGGCACCCAGGGCATCACGGACCTCATCACGGTCCCCGGCCTCATCAACCTCGACTTCGCCGACGTCTGCACCATCATGCGCGGCGCCGGCACGGCCATGATGGGCATCGGCCTCGCCTCCGGCGACTCCCGCGCCGCCGACGCCGCCCAGGAGGCCATCTCCAGCCGCCTGCTCGAGAGCTCCGTGGACGGCGCCACCCGCGTCCTGCTCTCCATCTCCGGCAACAAGGACCTCGGCATCCAGGAGATCAACGACGCCGCCGAGGTCATCGCCCAGAACGTGGACGCCGACGCAAACATCATCTTCGGCACCGTGGTCGACGAGAGCCTCGGCGACCAGGTGCGCGTGACCGTCATCGCCACCGGCTTCAACGACGGCAACGTGCAGCCCCAGCTCAACATGGGCGGCTTCGGCGCCTCCGCGCCCAAGCGCGCCGCGGCCCCGGCCCCCAAGCCCGCCTCCAACAACTTCGGGGACCGCGAGTTCGACATCCCCGACTTCCTCAAGCGCGCCCGCGGCTGATGGGCGCCCCCTCCCTGGTGGAGAGGACCGTCGACGGCGTGACCCTGCTCGGCGACTTCGGTCGCCCGGGCAGGGTCACGTTCGCGTTCACGGAGCGCACCGGCGGCGTCTCCCTGCCCCCCTACGAGTCCCTCAACCTCGGCGACCACGTGGGCGACGACCCCGCCGCCGTGGCCGAGAACCGCGCCCGTGCCCTGGCGGCCCTGGGGGCCGGCGACATCGCCGGGTCCCTCGTGGTCCCCAACCAGGTGCACGGCGACCGCGTGGTGACCGTGCGCTCCGCCGACCCCGCGGCCGTGGCCGCTGCCCGCTCCGAGGCCGCCGAGGGCGCCGACGCCGTGGTGTGCCTCGCCCCCGGGGTGCCGGTGCTCCTGTGCTACGCCGACTGCGTCCCCGTGGTGCTCGCGGCCCCCGACGGGTTTGCCGTCGTCCACTCGGGCTGGAAGGGTACATACGCACGCATAGCCGCCAAGGCGCTCGGGGTGCTGTGCGAGGGCACCTCGACGTCCCCGTCCTCGGTGCGGGCCTACCTCGGCCCGCATATCGCGGGATGTGACTATGAGGTGTCGACCGAGCTGCTTAATCGGTTCGAAACCGAGTTTGGTAGCATTGTCGGGGTCGACGCCAGCCACCTCTCGCTGGCCGCGGCCATCGTGAACACGCTCGTGAGTGCAGGGATGGACCCGTGCAACATCGTGAACCCAGAGATATCGACGCCCGCCTCCACGGACCGTTTCTTCTCGTACCGCGCCGAGGGGGGCGTGTGCGGGCGGCACGGCGCGGTGGCCTGGCTCGCCCCGTGAGGCGCCTCGGCGCCCTGGCGTGCCTCGCGGCCTGCGTCCTCGCCCTCGCCGGCTGCGGCCCCTCGTCCGGGGAGGCCGGCGGCACCGTGACCGTCGCCGGCTCCACCACGGTCATGCCCATCGCCGAGATGGCGGCGGAGCGCTTCCAGGAGCTCACGGGCGACCGCGTCCTCGTGAGCGGGCTGGGGTCCTCCGCGGGCATCGAGGCCGTCATGAACGGCACGGCCGACATCGCCACCTCGAGCCGCGGCCTCACGGCCGCCGAGGAGGCCACCGGCGAGCTCGTCACCACCGTCATCGCCCGCGACGGCATCGCCGTCATCGTCAACGCCGGCAACCCGGTGGGCAACCTGACCCTCGACCAGCTCCGCGCCGTGTACGCCGGCGACGTCACCAACTGGTCCGAGCTCGGCGGCCCCGACCTCCCCATCCTCGTGGTCAACCGCGACGAGGCCTCCGGCACCCGCGAGGCCTTCAAGTCCATCGTCATGGACGGCACGCGCTTCGACCCCGCGGCGGCTGTGCTCCCCGGCACGGGCCAGGTCCGCGACGTCGTGAGCCGCACCCCGGGCGCCATCGGCTACATCTCCATCGGCTTCGTGGACTCCGCCTTCACCGCCTCCAAGGTCAAGGCGCTCTCCATCGACGGCGTCGAGCCCACCGAGGCCAACGTCGCCAGCGGCGTGTACCCCGTCTCGCGCAGCCTCTACCTCTTCACCAAGGGTGAGCCCTCCGGCGAGGCGAAGGCCTACATCGACGAGGTCCTGTCGCCCGACATGGCCCAGACCATCCGAGACGCCGGCTACATCCCGGCATCCGAGTCGGAGGGAGGCGACGCCTCGTGAGCAAGAAGGAAGAGCCCCTGCTCAAGCCCCCGCACCTGGATGACATCGACCCCAACACGGCGCCGGCGCACAGCTCCAACCTCAAGCTCGTGAGCCGCTCCACCATGATCAAGGAGCGCGCCCTCGAGGGCCTCTTCCTCGTGTGCGCCTGCGTGGCCGTCCTGGCCGTGCTGCTCATCTTCGTCTTCACGCTGTGGAAGGCGATGCCCGTCCTCTCCGACATCGGCATCCTGAGCTTCTTCGGGCTCACCTGGGCGCCCTCGGAGGGGGAGTACGGCATCATGGCCCTGCTCGCCGGCTCCGTCATCGTGACGGCCGGCGCCCTGGTCATCGGCGTGCCCCTCGCCATCGGCTGCGCCGTCTACCTCACCGAGATCGCCAACAAGCGTCTCTCGGGCATCGTGTCGACGGCCGTCGACCTCCTGGCCGGCGTCCCCTCGGTCATCTACGGCTTCTTCGGCCTCGTCATCCTGCGGCCCCTCGTCGCCGACGCCACGGGCGGCCTGGGCTTCGGGGCCCTCACGGCGTGGCTCGTGCTCGCCATCATGATCGTGCCCACCATCACGACGCTCACCATGGACGCCCTGCGCTCCATCCCCATGGGCGTGCGCGAGGCCAGCTACTCCATGGGCGCCACCAAGTGGCAGACCATCTACAAGGTGGTCCTCCCCGCGGCCAAGCTCGGCATCGTCAACGCCGTGGTGCTCGGCATGGGCCGCGCCATCGGCGAGACCATGGCCGTCCTCATGGTCGTGGGCAACGCCCCCGTGGTGCCCGAGAGCGTCTCGAGCCCCATCTCCACCCTCACGAGCCAGATCGCCCTCGATATGGGCTACTCCAGCGGCCTGCACCGCTCCGCGCTGTTCGGCATGGGCGTGGTGCTCTTCGTCATCTCCGCGGGGCTCGTGGGCCTCGTGCGCCTGGTGAGCCGTCCCCGCGAGGCCAAGGTGGACACCGAGAAGCTCGCCGAGGAGCGCCGCGAGAGGGAGGACGAGACCCGCGCCACCCAGTGGGAGCTCGCCGAGGACGTCGCCGCCCCTCCCGCCGGCCTCGCCGCCGACGTGGAGGTCCAGGAGGGCTCCCGCGCCCGCATCAAGCGGCTCCTGTCGTCCGGTGCGTCGCCCAAGGTGTCCAAGTCGGCCACCAACAGCGCCATGCTCGGCGTCTTCCGCGCCGCCGGCGCCGTCACCACGGCGGTGCTCGTGCTCATCATCCTGTTCGTGGCGGTCAACGGCCTGCCGGCGATGAGCCTCGACTTCGTGTTCGGCTGGCCCGAGGGCGTCAACGCCGAGGGCGGCATCTTCCCCACGATCGTGTCGTCGCTCTACGTGACGGCCCTGGCCATGCTCGTCTGCACGCCCATCGCCGTGCTCGCAGCCGTCTACCTGGCCGAGTACGCCAAGCAGGGCCGCCTCGTGAACTTCATCCGCTACGCGAGCGACACCCTGTCGTCGGTGCCCTCCATCGTCATGGGCCTGTTCGGCTTCGCGCTGTTCGTGGAGGCCTTCGGGTTCGGCCTGTCCATGCTCTCGGCCGCCCTGGCCCTGGCCCTGATGATGCTGCCCATCGTCATGCGCACCACCGAGGAGGCCATCCGCGCGGTGCCCCGCTACATCCGCTGGGGCGCCTACGGCCTGGGCGCCACCAAGTGGCAGGTCGTGAGCCGCGTCGTGCTCCCGAGCGCCTTCCCACGCATCGCCACCGGCATCGTGCTCGCCATCGGCCGAGCCGTGGGCGAGACCGCCGTGGTCATGTACACCATGGGCCAGGCCATCAACCTGCCCGTGACGCCGCTCGACTCCGGCCGCCCCATGACCATCCACCTGTACCTGCTCGCCAACGACGGCATCAACATGCAGGCCGCGTACGGCACGGCCCTGCTGCTCATGCTGCTCATCCTCGCGTTCAACCTCTTCGCCCGCCACCTCTCCCGCAAGAGCGCCAAGAAAGCCGGAGGCAAGTGATCCCATGACCGAGTACCGCAACGCTCCCCGCAACGACAAGACCGGCATCCATGTGGCCGACTTCGACTTCTGGTACGGGGACTTCCACGCCCTCACCGGCGTCACCATGGACATCGCCCAGAACAAGATCACGAGCTTCATCGGCCCGTCGGGCTGCGGCAAGTCCACGTTCCTGCGCTGCATCAACCGCATGAACGACCTCATCGAGGGCACGCGCACGGCCGGCACCATGGAGCTCGACGGCAGCGACATCTACGCCGCCGGGGTGGACCCCGTGGACCTCAGGCGCCGCGTGGGCATGATCTTCCAGCAGCCCAACCCGTTCCCCAAGTCCATCTACGAGAACGTGGCCTTCGGGCCGCGCCTCCAGGGCGTCACCTCCAAGGACGACCTCGACGGCATCGTGGAGGAGTCCCTCAAGCGCGCCAACCTCTGGAAAGAGGTGTCCAACCAGCTCGACAAGAACGGTCTGGCCCTCTCCGGCGGCCAGCAGCAGCGCCTCTGCATCGCCCGCGTGCTCGCCGTGCAGCCGGACGTCCTGCTCATGGACGAGCCCTGCAGCGCCATCGACCCCACCTCCGTGCAGAAGGTCGAGGACCTCATGTACGAGCTGGCGCCCGAGATGACCATCATCATCGTCACCCACAACATGCAGCAGGCCGCGCGCATCTCCGACTACATGGCGTTCTTCCTCCAGGAGCACGCCGGCGAGCCCGCCACGCTCATCGAGTACGGCGTCACGAGCGAGATCTTCTCCTCGCCCAAGGACCAGCGCACAGAGGACTACATCACCGGCCGGTTCGGCTGATCGGCCAGCCCCGCACGCCCTGAGAGAAAGGAGCCCCATGAGGGAGCAATTCGACCGCCAGCTGGCGCGCCTGCGCCAGGAGCTCGTGTCCATCTACGCGGAGACCGACCTCCAGCTCCACGACGCCGTGGACTCCCTGGTCCAGGGCGACAAGGCCAAGGCCCGGGCCGTCAAGAAGGCCACGCGCGCCATCGACCTGCGCTGCAACGAGCTCGAGGACCGCGCCTACAACCTGATCGTCCTGCAGAACCCCGTGGCCAGCGACCTGCGCCTCCTGCAGTTCGTCATCTACTGCAACTTCAACCTCGCGCGCATGAGCAACCACGTGCGCAACATCGCCAAGACCACCAAGCGCTGCGCCGGCCACGACGTGCCCGGCCAGCTCCTCGACCTCCTCGCCAGCGAGGCGCACCTCGTCTACCGCGTGCTCGGCGCCACGGTCCAGGCCATCGTCGACAACGACATCGCCGAGGCCGCCGAGCTCCCCGAGCTCGACCGCCCCGTGGACGACCTCTACAAGAGCTTCTACAGCTCGTTCTCGCGCCTCGGGCCCGACGACGACATCGACGCCGCCAGCCGCGTGATCATGGCCGCCCGCATGCTCGAGCGCATCTCCGACAACTCCGTCGAGGTGGGGGAGCGCCTGGTGTTCCTGCTCACGGGCAACCACGAGGCCCTCACCACCCTCGCCGACATGGACGAGGAGGAGATCGAGGACCTCTACGTGGGCCAGAACGCGTCCTTCTCCCTCGGCGCCGAGAAGATCGAGCGCCTGGCCAACCAGATCCCCGAGATCGAGGTGGGCGCCGACTCCGACCCCATCGTGGACGACGAGACCATCGCCGGGAACATGAGCCAGGCCCTCGAGATGGCCGCCCGCGCCGCCGCTCAGGCCAAGGCCGAGAAGGCCGCCAAGAAGGCCCAGAAGGCCGGCGCGCAGAAGGAGGCGCCCAAGGACGGTGCGAAGGGTGCCCAGAAGGGGGGCGATCCCCGATGAGCCCGGTGGAGGACCAGGGGGCCTACCGCGCGTTCCTCGCCCGGCGCCGCGCCGAGATCGAGGCGCGCATCGCCGCCGCCTGCGAGCGCGTGGGGCGCGACGCCTCAGATGTCCGGGTCTTCGCCGTCTCCAAGACGGTGGGGCCGGAGGAGGTCGTCTCGGCCATGGCCGCCGGCTACACCTGCTTCGCCGAGAACCGTCCCCAGGAGCTCGTGCGCAAGCTCGCTGCCCTCGAGGCCGCGGGCGTCGACGTGCCCCGCTTCGACATGATCGGCAACCTCCAGAAGAACAAGGTCAACGCGGTGCTCGGCCGCGCCACGGTCATCCAGTCGGTCTCCTCGGCGCACCTGGCCGAGGCCGTGAGCCGCCGCGCCGCCGAGCGCGGCATCGTGGCCCGGGTCCTTCTCGAGGTCAACGTGTCCGGCGAGGAGACCAAGGGCGGCTTCGCCCCCGCCGAGCTGGCCCAATGGGCCGAGCACATCGCCGACCTCCCCGGCATCCAGCCCGAGGGCCTCATGACCATGGCGCCCGCCCACGAGCCGGTCGAGGACCGCGAGACATTCAGGGGACTCCGGGAGCTTCGTGATAGTCTGGAGACCGAGACGGGCCTCGTGCTGCCGGTGCTCTCCTGCGGCATGAGCGACGACTTCGAGATCGCGGTGGAGGAGGGCTCGACCCTCGTGCGCCTCGGCCGCATCGTCTTCGACCCCGACTACACCCCCGCCGCCGGCGACCCGGCGGCCAAACGCGACTGAAACGAGACCAAGGAGGGTCTGCCGTGAGCTTCCTCGACAACATCCGCGACCGCCTCATGGGCGAGTCGGGCCAGGGCTACGACGACTACGACCGCGGCTACGACGACTACGACGACCAGTGGGGCGACGAGCACCAGACCAGCGGCGTCCTCGGCAACACGTCCCGGCCCGAGGCCGAGTCGGTCTCGGTCTACACGAGGAGCGGGCGCCCCGTGGAGGAGGGCGTCTCCTCGCCGTCCGCCGGCGGGTTCAGCACCTCGCAGCGCATGGGCGACGAGCGCTGGGGCGCCGGCAGCACCCACCGCACCGCGGGCGACTACGCGCCCTCGGCCACGAGCGTGCTCGGCAACTCCCACACCCCCACGCCGGGTGACGTGGGCCTCACGCCCGTCCCCCGCGTGAGCTCCGGCAAGCTCCCGCCCTACGTGCTCAAGCCCACGAGCTACGACGACGTCCAGCTCGTCATCCGCCGCGTGCGCACCAACCAGCCCGTGGTCATCTCGTTCAGGAACACCCAGATCGAGATCGCCAAGCGCATCCTCGACTTCTGCTTCGGCCTCTCCTGCGGCGTCGACGGCGCCGTGGAGGAGATCGACGACCGCGTGTTCGTCGTCCTGCCCAACGGCATCGAGCTCTCCACGGCCGACCTGGAGAAGCTCGCCGCCGACCGCGTGATCGGCGGTAGGTAGCGTGCGCGCCTCGGAGGCCTCGGTCTGCATCGTCGGCGGCGGGGCCATGGGCGGCGCCATCGCCCGCGGGCTCGTGGCGTCGGGCACCTGCCCGGCCTCCCACGTGACGGTGTGCGACCACAACCAACCCAAGCTCGAGGCCCTCGCCTCCGACTGCGGCGTGTCCACCGCCAGGGATGCGGCCCGCGCCCTCGCCGCGTCGCCCGACGTGGTGGTCGTGGCCGTGAAGCCGCAGGTCCTCTCCTCGCTCCTCGAGGAGGTGGGGCCCGCCGTGGCGGACTCCCTCGCCGTCTCCATCGCCGCCGGCACGCCCCTGGGCTCCATCGAGGAGCAGCTGGGGGAGGGGGCCCGCATCGTCCGCGTCATGCCCAACCTCCCCGTGGCCGTCCGTCGCGGCGCCTCCGCCGTGGCCCGGGGCCTCTGGGCCACCGACGACGACGTCGCGCTCGTGTGCGAGCTCTTCGGCGCCCTTGGCTCCGTCGCCGTCATGCGCGAGGACCAGCTCGACGCCGAGGGTGCCGTCATCGGCTGCGCGCCGGCGTACTTCGCCCTCATGGTCGACGCCCTCACCCGCGCCGGCGTGGACGCCGGCCTCCCCGCCGCGGCCGCCCGCGACCTCGCCTGCACCACCATGGGGGGCGTGAGCGAGATGCTCTCGGACTCCGGCGAGCACCCCCGCGCCTACATGGAGAAGGTGACCTCCCCCGGAGGCACCACCGCGGCGGCCCTCCGCGTGCTCGAGCCGGCCCTCGTGGAGGGCTGCTACGGCGCCGTGGACGCGGCCCTCGAGCGCACCCGTGCCCTCTCCCGGAAAGGCTGAACCCATGCTCCCACTCGCCCGCGCGGTGAGCACCCTGTTCGAGATCTACGAGTTCATCATCCTCGCCTGGTGCATCCTCAGCTGGATCCCCCGCACCCCTGGCGGCTTCGTGGACGACCTCTCCCAGGTGCTCTCCCGCCTCGTCATGCCCTATCTCGGCGTCTTCCGACGCATCATCCCCTCGTTCGGGGGCATCGACTTCTCGCCGGTGGTGGCCATCCTGGCCCTCTCCATCCTGCAGCCCCTCGTCGTGAGGCTCATCCTCATGCTGTAGCGCCGCGGCCACCCGCCTGCATTTCTCGTGGTGGGCGCGGCGCGGCGCCTCCGTGCGCTAAACTTTTCCCTGTTCGTGCAATTGCACCAGGCCATCCTTTAGTGAAGGGACCGAGAATGGCGATCACACCAGCGGACATCGAGCAGCTCACGTTCAGCGCGTCCAAGCAGGGTTACGACACCGAGGAGGTCGACGCCTTCCTCGAGGAGCTCGCCGGCGAGGTCGACGCCATGCTCCAGAAGATCATGGACCTCAAGAGCCGCCTCACGGCTTCCGAGCAGGCCCTCGACGCAGCGCGCGCCCAGGTCGCCCAGCTCGAGGCGCAGGGCTCCTCCTCGGAGATCGTGTCGGTGCAGGCCTCCAACGCCACCATCGCCTCCGAGCGCCAGATCTCCCAGGCCCTCATCGCCGCCCAGCAGACGGCCGACCGCATGGTGGCCGACGCCCGCGACAGCGCCGACAAGATCAAGAACGACGCCGACCAGAAGGCCCGCGAGGTCATCCGCCAGGCCCTCGCCGAGAAGCAGAACGAGCTCGACGAGATCGACCGCCTCAAGGCGTCCCGCGAGGACTTCCGCACCCAGTACAAGCAGCTCCTCCAGCACTTCATGGACGACGCAGAGTCGGTCTTCCCCGACCAGATCCTGTCCTCCACCTCGGGCTCCGCGCCCCGCTACGACATGCCCAAGGTGACCGAGACCGTCGACGCCAGCGCCACGGTCTACGTCCCCGCCTCCGACGGCGCGCTCGACGACCTCGACTAGCCCCGTCGCGACACGACGGTTCCGTGGACGGCCGGCCCCCCGTGCGGGGACCGGCCGTCCCCTCATTCGCGGGCCCCTTCCGTCCGTTCGCAGACAATTCAGATTACGTCCATAAACCGGAAGGTCTTCTCCTGAAGAATGGGGGCACCACCGGACGCAGATCCGGCAGCCCACGATCCCAGGGAGGCCGCCATGGCATGGACACCCATCAACGACGACTACGCCGTCAACGACGAGACCGCTACCGTCATATGCCGCGCCATGCGCACCACGGGCTTCTCCGACGACAGCTACCACGTGTGCGACGACCCGCTGACCCGCGCCACCAACCGCGGCGTGAGCTATGCGACCTTCGACGACCGCGTCGCGGCGGGGGAGCGCGGCGGTGTGCGCAGGGTCTCGTTCCCCATGGGCATGAGCTACGAGGACGTGGTGGACACCATCCGCGTGTACGGCCGCATCCGCTGACGCCCCAGACCGACGGTCCTTCCCTCCGCGCGGCCCGCGACGCCCACCCCGTCGCGGGCCGCCCTCCCATGGCGCCCCGTGGCCCTGAGGCCACGGAACGGGTATCGTCTTGGGCTGCCGACCGTCTGCGGAGAGGAGTGGGGCCCATGAGCTGGAGCCAGCCCGTAGAGACCTATCTGGAGGACCTCGGGGCGCCCACGCCGGCCCCCGGCGGCGGTGCCTCGAGCGCCCTGGCCGGCGCCGTGGGGGCCGCCCAGCTCCAGATGGTCGTCGCCCTCACCCGCGCCAACCCGCGCTACGCCGGGGTGGCGGGGCGCATGGCCGAGCTGGAGGCCGCTCTCGAGGCCGACCGCGGGCGGTTCCTCGCCCTCGCCGACGAGGACGCCGAGGCCTACGGGCGCGTGGCCCGGGCCCTCAAGCTGCCCCGCGCCACGGACGCCGAGCGCACGGCCCGCTCCGAGGAGCTCGCCGCGGCCCTCCTCGGCGCCACGGGCGCCCCTTTCGCCATCATGGACCTCGCCATCGCGTGCCTCTCCCTCTGCGACGAGGTGGCCCGCACCGGCACGTCCATGGCCGCCTCCGACGTCACCGTGGCCGCCGCCCTCCTGCGCGCGGCCGTGGACGGCTCGGTGGCCACCGTGCTCGCCAACACCCGCTGGATGGCCGACCGCGCCCTCGCGGACGGGCTCGTGGCCCGGGCCGACGCCAGCCGCGGCGAGGGCGAGCGCCTCGCCGCCTCCGCCATCCGCCGAGCCGAGGAGGACCTCCGATGAACCGAGAGCTCAGGGGCGCGCCCGTGGCCGCCTCCATCCGCGACGCCTGCCTCGCGAGGGTCGCGGCCCTCGCCGACCGCGGCGTCACCCCGCGGCTGGCCATCGTCTCCGTGGGCGACGACCCCGGCAGCCGCTGGTACCGCGCCGCCGCGGCCCGGCGCCTCGAGGGCTGCGGGTGCGAGGCCGACGTCGTGGCGTTGGACGCCGACGTGACCCAGGGGGCGCTCGAGCGCCTCGTGGCGGACCTCTCGGCCGACCCCGCCGTCCACGGCATCCTCGTGCTGCGGCCGCTGCCCGCCCACATCGACGAGGCGGCCGTCGCCGCGCTCGTGGCGCCCGCCAAGGACGTCGACGGCATGGCCCCGGCGAGCGTCGCCGGCCTCGCCGCGGGCGACCCGGCGGCCTTCGCCCCCTGCACGGCGGCTGCGGTGATGCGCCTCCTCGACCACTACGGCTTCGAGTGCCGCGGCGCCGCGGCCACGGTGGTGGGGCGCTCGTCCACGGTGGGCCGCCCCGTGTCCCAGCTGCTGCTGGCCCGCGACGCCACGGTGACCGTGTGCCACTCGCGCACCGCCGACCTCGCTGCCGCCTGCCGCACCGCCGACCTCGTGGTCACCTGCCAGGGGCGCCCCCGCTCCGTCACGGCGGACATGGTGGCCCGCGGGGCCTGGGTCGTGGACGTGGGCACGAGCGAGGACGAGGACGGCTCCATGGCGGGCGACGTCGACTGGGGGCCCGTCTCGGCCAAGGCCGACGCCGCCACCCCGGTGCCGGGCGGCGTGGGGTCGGTCACCACGGCCGTGCTGGCCGAGCACACGGTGACGGCCGCCGAGCGCGCCGCCGCGCGGGGCCGCTCCGCCTCCCCGTACCGCGACGACCCGGTGGTCTCGCAGCTCTTCGACCGCAGGTCGGTGCGCGCCTTCACCGACGACCCGGTGGGCCCCGAGCTCCGCGAGGCCGTGCTCGAGGCCGCCTGCCAGGCGCCCACGGCGGGGAACCAGCAGCTCTACTCCATCGTCCAGGTGGACGACCTGGAGGCGAGGGCGCGCCTCGCCGTGCTCTGCGACGACCAGCCGTTCATCGCCCGGGCCCCCTGGGTGCTCGTGTTCCTGGCCGACTGCCGCATCTGGCCCGCCCTCTACGCCGAGGCCGGCGTCGAGGGGTTCCGGGCGCCCGGGGTGGGCGACCTCATGCTCGCCGTCTCGGACGCCGTCATCTGCGCCCAGAACGCCGTCGTGGCGGCGCACGCCCTGGGGCTCGGCTCCTGCTACATCGGCGACGTCATGGAGCGAAAGGAGGAGGTCTCCGAGCTCCTGGGCCTGCCGCCCCACGTCTTCCCGGCGGCCATGCTCGTGCTCGGCTTCCCGACGGCCCAGCAGGCCGCACGCCCCAAGCCGGGGAGGGCCCCGCTCGCGGCCAAGGTCATGGAGGACCGCTACCGCACGCTCGAGGGCGACAGGCTCCGCTCCCTCGTGGCGGACCGCGTGGGCGCCAAGGGGTTCGACGAGTGGGTCCGCGCCTTCTGCGCCCGCAAGCACGACTCGGCCTTCTCCCGCGAGATGACCCGGAGCGTGGCGGCCTACCTCGACGGGTTCGACCGCACGGGCGAGGCGTCCGTCTGACATACGGCTCGGAACCCGGTCCCGGGGCACCTTGGAGCGTCTATACTTCCAAAGGACTGTGCACGTCCCCGGGGGTGCAGGCCCCGGTACAAACCATCCCAGGAGAGGGAGGTACACACCCCATGAAGGGAATCGTCCTCGCAGGCGGCCATGGGAAGCGCATGTATCCCATCACCCGCGCCACGTCCAAGCAGCTCCTTCCGGTCTACGACAAGCCGCTGATCTACTACTCGCTGTCCGTGCTCCTCGAGGCCGGCATCCGCGACATCCTGGTCATCTCCAAGCCCGAGCACCTCGGCTCCTTCCAGGAGCTCCTGGGCGACGGCTCCCAGCTCGGCATCAACATCGTCTACCGCCCCCAGCCCACCCGCGGCGGCATCGCCGAGGCCTTCGTCATCGGCCGCGACTTCATCGGCGACGACGACGTGGCCCTCGTGCTCGGCGACAACGTGTTCCACGGCTCCGGCTTCGGCGACAAGCTCAAGACGGCCCAGAAGAACGCCGCCGACGGCCAGGCCACGATCTTCGGCTACCGCGTCGACGACCCGCAGCACTTCGGCGTCGTGGAGTTCGACGACGACGGCAACGCGGTCTCCCTCGAGGAGAAGCCCCTCGAGCCCCGCTCCAACTACGTCGTGACCGGCCTCTACTTCTATCCCTCCGACGTCTGCGACTACGCGTCCCGCCTCCAACCCTCCACCCGCGGCGAGCTCGAGATCACGGACCTCAACCGCATGTACCTCGACGACAAGCGCCTCAAGGTGCAGCAGCTCGGCCGCGGCTTCGCCTGGTTCGACACCGGCACCATCGACCGCCTCTTCTCCGTGGGCGAGTACATCCGCTCCGTCCAGGAGGCCACGGGCGTCAAGGTGGCCGCCCTCGAGGAGATCGCCTACGACGCCGGCTGGATCCGTCGCGCCCAGCTCCTCAAGCTCGCCGACGGCCTCAAGAAGACCGAGTACGGCCACTACCTCGAGAAGATCGCCCTCTCCACGCGCCGCTAGGCCGTACGGGAGGACCGTGGCAAAGGACGGGCCCGCACCCCCTGGGGAGCGGGCCCGTTCCCTTGCCAGGGCGTCCTGTCCTCGGGCGCCGTGCCGGGCGGTGTCAGTCGGTGGGGAAGGCCTTGACCTCGGTGCCGGGGAAGAGCGGCGCCTCCCCGCTCTCCACCGCATAGGGGGAGAGGGCGTCGACGACGAGGCGGCAGCGCTCCGGCAGGATGCGGGCCGTGAACGACGAGACCTCGTGGTCGAGGGGGTCGCCGTCTATCTGCATGGGGATGGGCCGGCTCGACGATATGGTGGCCTCCCTGGCCCTGAACCGCTCGATGGACGGGCGCCCCAGGTTGGTGCCGTGGCGGTCGATGAGGCCCAGGAACAGCGGCTTCAGGAGCCCCACGGCGTCGGGGGACTCCAGGACGATGATGTCGAGGAGGCCGTCGTCGAGGCGGGAGTCGGGCACGATCTCGAGGTCTCCCTGGAGCATGGCGCTGTTGGCGGCGATGCAGGCGATGCCCTCGCGCACGAAGGTCTCGCCGTCGGCCTCCACGGTGAAGGTGACCAGCGGCGGGTTGGGGTTGCCCACGGCGGCCATGAGGTAGGCAGCCTGGCCCATGGCCTTCTTGTTGGGGACGGCGGCGCGCATGAGCTCGGCGTCGAACCCGGTGCCGCTCATGAGGGTGAAGCCCGCGCGGCGCTCGCGCCCCTCGGGGTCCCTCCAGCCCACCTCGCCGAGGTCGCACTCCATGGTCCGGCCGATGCGGCATGCGCGGGCGAGGGCGGCCGGCTCCGGGGAGTTGCCGAGGCTGGCGAAGAACAGGTTGGCCGTCCCCGAGGGGAAGACGCAGACGCTCGCCCGGTGGCGGCGCAGGGCGTAGAGGAGCGACGCCACGGTGCCGTCGCCGCCCGACACCACCACGAGATCGAAGTCGTCGGCGTCCGCCACGGCCTCGTCGGCGTCCCAGTCGGCCGCGAGCGAGCGGAACTCGCAGCGGTCGCCCGCGTGGAGGAGGTTCCGCTCGAACAGGTACACGGCGTCCGACCCGAACCCCGACGCCCCGTTGTGCACTATCAGGGTCCTCATGGGTCCCCCTCCCGCCGTGGGGCCGCACTCGCCGCGGCCTCGCCTGTCGGTCTAGTATAGGGGTCGGCCCCGGCCCGGGGCCGTGCAGCCAGCCCACGCCCCGCCGGTCCCTGTGCGGGACCGGTCAGAAGGAACCCCATTGTTCATAGACAGCGCCGCCGAGCTCGCCGCGTTCTGCGGGAGAGCCGCATCCTCGCCCATGCTCGCCCTCGACACCGAGTTCCTGCGGGAGCGCACCTTCCGCCCGCAGCCCTGCGTCCTCCAGGTGGGCACCCACGACGAGCAGGCGGCCGTGGACGTCATCGCGCTCACGGGCGAGGCGCTCGCGCCCCTACGCGACCTCCTGTTCGACCGCGCCCGGGTCAAGGTGCTGCACGCCTGCGGCCAAGACCTCGAGATCTTCCAGATCCTGTTCGGCGACATCCCCGAGCCGGTCTTCGACACCCAGGTGGCGGCCGCGTTCGTGGGGCACCGCCTGCAGATGGGCTACGGCGCCCTCGTGGAGGCCGTGTGCGGCGTGCACCTGCCCAAGACCGAGAGCCTGACCGACTGGACCCGGCGCCCCCTGGACCCGGAGCAGGTTTCCTACGCCGAGGACGACGTGCGCTACCTGCCCGCCGTCTACGACGGCCTCGTGGCCGAGCTCGTGCGCCTCGACCGCCTCACCTGGGTTCTCCCCGAGATGGAGGCCCTCGTCGCCAAGGCGCGCTGCGCCACCGACCCCGAGGACGCCTTCCGCCACGTGAAGCGCGTGGGCACCCTGAACGGCCGCCAGCTGGCCGTCTGCCGGGAGGTGGCCGCCTGGCGCGAGCGCAAGGCGGCCCAGCGCGACGTGCCGCGCAAGTGGCTGCTCTCCGACGAGGTCGTCATCGAGGTGTCCAAGCGCATGCCCCGCACCCAGGAGCGCCTGCGCCGCGTGAGGGGCACGGCCCAGCTCAAGGAGAAGGACGGCGACGCCATCGTCCTGGCCGTGCGCCGCGGCCTGGCGTGCCCGCAGGACCGGTGCCCCCGCGTCGTGCACCGCGCCCGGCCCACCCAGGAGTCCGAGAGCGTGGTCGACCTCATGAACGCCCTGGTCCGCCTCGTGGCAGAGCGGGAGTCCATCGCGCCGCAGCTCCTCTCCGGGCGAGACGACCTGATGGCGTTCCTCGACGACCCGGCGTCCTCGAGGCTGGGGGAGGGGTGGCGCCGCGACCTCATGGGCGGCCTCCTGTCCGACCTCCTCGCGGGCCGCGCCGGCCTCACCGTGAAGGACGGCCGCGTGGAGCTCCTCTGACCCTTTGCAGGTTGTATAGAACAGGTGTTCTGTAACGCCCGCTGGGCTATACTTGGGAAACCGTCAGGGTCGGGAGGTCCGGCCCTCGTACCCGAGGAGTGATCAAGCATGCCCCTGTACTATCCCATGGGGTTCGACTCCGGCTACCTGCTCCTGGTGGTCGTCTCCCTCGTCCTGGGCTTCGCCACCCAGCACTACATCGACAGCACCTACAAGCGCTGGAGCAGGGTCCCCGTGCCCGGCGGCCGCACCGGCGCCTCCATCGCCCGCTCCATGCTCGAGGCGGACGGCGTCGGCGGCGTCGGCATCGAGGTCGTCCCCGGCGAGCTCACGGACCACTTCGACCCCCGCGACAACTCCCTGCACCTGTCGCAGGCAAACCTCTCCGGCGCCTCGGTGGCCTCCGCCGCGGTGGCCTGCCACGAGGCCGGCCATGCCGTGCAGTACGACAAGGGCTATGTGCCCGGCCGCATCCGCACGGCCCTGGTCCCCGTCGTCAACCTCGCGAGCAACGTCTGGATGATCGTGCTCATCGTCGGCATCTCCATGTCGTTCGCCGGCCTCGTCGACCTCGCCATCATCCTGTTCGCGGCCTCCGTGCTCTTCCAGCTCGTCACGCTCCCGGTGGAGTTCGACGCCTCCCGGCGCGCCCTCGCGTACCTGCGGACGGCCGGGTTCGACGGCGAGGTCGTCGCGGGCGCCCGCAAGGTGCTCACCGCCGCCGCCCTCACCTACGTGGCCGCGGCCCTCGTGTCGTGCCTGCAGCTGCTCTACCTGCTCGGCGTCAGCAACAGGAGGGACTGAGGTGGCGGTCCGCCCCCTCTCGGTGTCGGCGGCCGTCGGGCTCGCCAAGCGCACCGTCGAGGACATCCCCCAGATCCAGGTCATCGGCGAGGTCAGCGGCTTCCGCGGCCCCAACGCCCGCAGCGGCCACTGCTACTTCTCGGTCAAGGACGAGTCGGCCGCCATGGACGTCATCGTGTGGCGCGGCGTCTACCAGGGCTCCGGCGTGCAGCTGCGCGACGGCCTCGAGGTGACCATGAGCGGCTCGTTCCAGGTGTACGAGCGCTCGGGGCGCCTGAGCTTCGTGGCCCGGCGCCTCTCCCTGGCGGGGGAGGGGCTCCTCCGCCAGCGGGTGGCCGAGCTCGCCCGGCGCCTCGAGGCCGAGGGCCTCATGGACCCCGCGCGCAAGCGCCCCGTGCCGTCCTTCTGCGAGCGCGTGTGCGTGGTGACCTCGCTCTCCGGCGCCGTCATCGACGACGTCAAGCGCACGCTGGCCCGCCGCAACCCCCTCGTGCGCATCGACGTCGTGGGCTGCTCCGTGCAGGGCCCCGACGCCCCGGCCACCATCGTCGAGGGCCTGCGGGTGGCCGCGGCCTCCGCGCCCGACGCCGTGCTGCTCGTGCGCGGGGGCGGCTCCTTCGAGGACCTCATGGCCTTCAACGACGAGTCGGTGGCCCGCGCCGTGGCCGCGTGCCCCGTCCCGGTGGTCACGGGCATCGGCCACGAGCCCGACCACTCCATCGCGGACGACGTGGCGGACCGCAGCTGCTCCACCCCCACCGCCGCTGCCGAGTCCGTGGCGCCCGACACCGTGTCGCTCACGGCCGCCCTGGACCGCTGGGGCCAGCGCCTCGCCTCCTCCTTCTCCCACCGCGTGGAGGGGGAGTCCCGCGCCCTCGACGCCCTGGCAGGCCGCATGGGCCAGGCCCTGGGCGCGCGCCTCTCCCTCGAGGCCGCGCGGGTGGAGGCCCTCGCGGCCCGGCCGGTGCTCTCGGGCCCCGAGGCCGTGGTGGACGCCCGGCGGGCCACGGTGGAGCTCATGGCCGACGACCTCGCTGGGGCCATGGAGGGCCTGCTCAGGACCCATGGGACGTCCCTCGACGTCCAGGGCTCGCGCCTCGGCCGGGCCGCCTCCGCGGTCACCGCGCCCTCCCTGTCCGCGCTCGAGTCGCTCTCCGGGCGGCTCGGTCGCGCGGCCCCGTCCGTGACCCGTCGCGGCGAGGAGGCCGTGAGGCGCATGGCGGCCTCCCTCGAGGCCCTCTCGCCCCTCAAGGTCATCGCCCGCGGCTATGCCATCGTGCGCGGCCCGGACGGCACGGTGGCGAGCTCGGTCGCCTCGCTCTCGCCCGGCGACAGCGTCGACGTCTCTGTGTCGGACGGCTCGTTCACGGCCACGGTCGCGGCCTGTACCCCCGCACCCACCACCCCCGCACCCACCACCCGGTAACCCACAGCGGAAGGAGCCACCCATGGCAGAACCCACCCCGGTGGACCAGCTCACGTTCAAGCAGGCGTCCGTCGAGCTCGAGCAGATCGTCTCGTCGCTCGAGCGCGGCGACCTCGAGCTCGAGGAAGCCCTCGGCGCCTACGCGCGCGGCGTCGAGCTCCTCACGAGCCTCCGCGGGCGCCTCGCGAGCGCCCAGCAGCAGGTCTCCGTGCTCTTCGACGCCACCCAGCCCCAGCAGGCCCCCGCGGGCGCCCAGGGCGCCGCGGCCCCGCAGCCGGCGGCCCAGCCCCCCTACGGCGCCGACGGCCCGCTCTTCTAGCCCGGATCCCATCCAGAGGAGGAACCCATGGAGGACTGCGTCTTCTGCAAGATCGCCGCGGGGGAGATCCCGGCCGAGAAGGTGTACGAGGACGACCTCGTGTGCGCCTTCAAGGACCTCTCGCCCCAGGCGCCGGTGCACGTGCTCGTGATCCCCAAGGCCCACTACGGGTCCGTGACCGACGGCGTGCCTGCGGAGACCCTCAAGGCCATGTTCGACGCCGTGGCCGAGGTGGCCCGCACCACCGGCGTCGACGCCACCGGCTTCCGCTGCATCGCCAACACCGGCGCCGACGCCGGCCAGACGGTGCCCCACGCCCACATCCACGTCCTGGGCGGCGCCCCGCTGGGGGAGTCCCTCGTCGTCTGCGAGGGCGGCCGATGACCCGCGAGGAGACGGTGGCGCGCGCCCTCGAGCTCCACACGGGGGGCTACAACTGCGCCCAGGCCGTGGCCTGCGCCCTGGCCGAGGCCCTCGGCGGCGCCGTCGACCTCGACGAGGCCCAGCTGTTCGCCGCCTGCGAGGGCCTCGGGCTCGGCATGGGCGACATGGGCGGCACGTGCGGGGCCATATCCGGCGCCTGCGTGGTCTCCGGCCTCGTCGGCTCCACGCGCCGCCTCGACGCCCCCGACTCCAAGGCGGCCACCTACGCCGTGGGCAGGGAGCTCCTCGGCCGCTACCGGGACGCCGTGGGCTCCGTCACCTGCGCCCGGATCAAGGGGCGCACCGGCGGCCCCGTGCTGCTCGGGTGCCACGACTGCGTGGGCACGGGCGCCGGTGTGGCCTACGACGTGCTGGTGGGCGAGGACTGAACCTGTCTCCCATTCGCGGTCAAGCGTGTACACTTGTCTGACGCCGGCCCACAAGGGCCGGCGTTTCCACGAGAGCGGGCCCCGGGCCCCCAGAGGAGGACGTCCATGAACGTACTGGTCATCAATGCCGGCAGCTCTTCCCTCAAGTACCAGCTGCTCGACGTAGACACCGGCGAGGTCTTCGCCAAGGGAAACTGCGAGCGCATCGGCATCGACGGGTCGTTCATCGGCCACCAGGAGCGCGGCGGTGAGAAGGAGCGGCTCGTCGTCGACCTCCCCGACCACAAGACCGCGGTCAAGCACGTCTTCGAGATCATCGACGGCCTCGGCCTGCCGGTGGACGGCGTCGGCCACCGCGTGGTCCAGGGCGGCTGGTACTTCCCCGAGTCCGCCGTGGTGGACGACGAGGTGCTCGCCAAGGTCCGCGAGGTCGCCCCGCTGGCCCCCCTCCACAACTACGCCGAGGCCGACGTCGTGGAGATCTGCCGCGAGCTGTACCCCTCCCTCGGCAACGTGATCGTGCCCGACACCGCCTTCCACTACAACATGCCCGAGCGCGCCTGGCGCTACGCCCTGCCGCGCGACGTGGTGGACAGCCTGCACATCCGCAAGTACGGCGCCCACGGCACCTCCCACCGCTTCATCTGGCGCGCCGTGCAGGAGTTCACGGACGGCGCCTGCCACAAGCTCGTGTCGTGCCACCTCGGCTCCGGCGCCTCCCTCTGTGCCGTCGAGGACGGCCGCTCCGTCGAGACCACCATGGGCCTCACGCCCCTCGACGGCCTCATCATGGGCACCCGCTGCGGCACCCTCGACCCCGCCACGGTCTTCTACCTGCAGCGCGAGGGCGGCTACACCGTCGACGAGGTCGACACCATGATGAACAAGCAGTCGGGCCTGCTCGCCCTCTCCGGCATCTCCAGCGACTCCCGCGACATCGAGGAGGCCGCCGCCAAGGGTGACGAGAAGGCCGAGGTCGCGCTCGACATGTTCGCCTACCGCTCCGCCCAGCTCATCCTCGAGATGGCCGAGGCCATGGAGGGCTTCGACACCATCGCCTTCTCCGCCGGCATCGGCGAGAACTCCGACGACGCGCGTGCCCGCATCTGCGCCAAGCTCGGGTGGATGGGCGTCAGGATCGACGACGCCAAGAACGCCGTGCGCAGCGACGAGGTCCGCGAGATCTCCGCGGCCGACTCCGCCATCCGCGTCCTCGTGGTGCCCACCAACGAGGAGCTCATGATCGCCCTCGACGTCCAGGAGAAGCTGGCCTAGGGCGGCCGCCCCGCATCGTCCCGGCTGTGTGAACAGGGGGCGCCCGCGACCCGACCGGTCGCGGGCGCCCCCTTTCCGTCTTCGCAGCCGTCCTTCGCCCGGGGTCTTTCGCCCGGGGCCTTCCCGCCTACTTGGTGTCGACGCAGCGGAAGCTCCAGTCGCGGGTGTCGTGGTGGAGGACCGTGTACTCGAACAGCCTGCCGTCTGACAGGAAGCTCACCTGGTCGATCTCGAGGACGGGCACCTCGGAGGGCAGGGAGAGCCAGATGCGCTCGTTGAGGTTCGGCATCACCGCGCGGATGGAGCGGTGCGTGGAGGAGACCGTGAGGCCGAGCCCCACCTCCACGTGGCGGTAGATGGACTGTGCGGCCTGCTGCTTGGTGAGGTTGGGGACCGTCTTGACGGGGATCCAGGTGTAGGCCACCGCACCGCGGCCGCCGTCGATGGAGCGGACGCGCTCGATGTGGTAGACCGGCGTCCCCTCGGGCACGCGGAGCCGCTCGGCGACGACCCCCTCGGCCCCGCACACCTCGAAGGTGAGGATCTGGGTGTCCACGGAGGCTCCGAGCTCCCGCGCGCTCTCGGAGTAGCCCTGCACGAGCTGGTCGAGGGGCGCGGAGTCCTCGGGGTCCACGTCCTTGACGTAGGTGCCCGACCCCCTGCGCTTGATCACGAGGCCGCGGTCGTAGAGCACGTCCATGGCCTTGCGCACGGTGATGCGGCTCACGTCGTAGGTCTCGCACAGCTCGTCGCACGAGGGGAGGCGCCGCTGGGGCTTGAACTCGCCGCTCCGGATCTTGGACTCTATGTCGTCGGCCACAAACAGGTATTTGAGCGGCATGTCCCTCCTCGACGGTCGACATATCAAAGCCCCTCAATGATAGCCCTCATTGCGTGCGGACCGTGGCCTTTCCCGCCGGGGCGCGCCCGCGGCCGCGGCGGGGGTTAAAGTGGGGGTGCCCGCAGAGCCTCACCCGAAGGAGCGCACCATGGCCGACCTCATCTTCCTCGAGCCCGTCTTCCACGAGAAAATCTGGGGCGGCCGGCGCCTCGCCACCGAGCTCGGCTACGACATCCCCGACGGCCCCATCGGCGAGTGCTGGGCCATCAGCGCGCACCCCCACGGCGACTGCGTCGTGGTGGGCGGGGAGTACGACGGCATGCACCTCTCCGAGGTCTGGGACGGGCACCGCGAGGCCTTCGGCTCCATGGAGGGCGACCGCTTCCCGCTCCTCATCAAGATCCTCGACGCCGAGGGCGACCTCTCCGTGCAGATCCACCCCGACGACGCCTACGCCGCCGAGCACGAGAACGGCAGCCTCGGCAAGCGCGAGTGCTGGTACGTCCTCGACTGCGAGCCCGACGCCACCATCATCGTGGGCCAGAACGCCAAGGACCCCGAGGAGTTCCGCGCCATGGTGGACGCCGGCCGCTGGGACGAGCTCCTCAACGAGCTGCCCATCCACAAGGGCGACTTCTTCCAGATCGACCCGGGCACGGTGCACGCCATCAAGCACGGCACGATGATCCTCGAGACCCAGCAGTCGAGCGACGTCACCTACCGCCTCTACGACTACGACCGCGTCACCGAGGACGGCACCAAGCGCGAGCTCCACATCGACAAGTCCTGCGACGTCGTGGACTACGGCGTCGTGGCCCCCGCCTCCGGCGAGGTGGACGTCGTGGCGGACGACCGCGGCGTGGCCGTGCTCGAGAGCAACGAGGACTACACCGTGGAGACCGTGGACGTGGACGGCTCCCTCGAGCTCGCCGAGGGCGCCCCGTTCCTGTGCGTGTCGGTCATCGCCGGCGAGGGCACGGCCAACGGCCACGCCGTCAAGGCGGGCTCCAACTTCATCGTCCCCTCCACGGTGCCCACGCTCTCCCTCGAGGGCTCCATGCGCCTCGTGGTGAGCCGCCCGTAAGGGCCGGTCGGCCCGCGGCGTCCCCGATATACCCACGAAGACGCCTGTGACGAGGGCGCCCGCAGCCGCCACCGGCCGCGGGCGCCCTCTGCGTGCCGCGCCCTTCTACGTGCCGCGCCTTCCCGGGGCGCCTAGAACGGGCGCACGGTGAAGGTGCGCTCGAAGGTCCCGCCGGGTGCGAGCAGGGTCACGCCGCGCTTCTCCTCCATGGCGTCGCCCTCGTCGGTGCCCGTGGCCGTGCCCGTCCAGGGCTCCACGGCCACGAAGGGGGCGTCGCCGGCGGCCGACCAGATGCCGCAGTACTCGAAGCCGGGGAAGTCCACCTCGACGCCGTGGCCCGACCGGGTGCCCTCCAGGCGCACGGTGCGGCCGGGCACGTCCTGGAGCACGATGGCGTCGCGGTCGAACAGCCGGTGGGAGAGGGGCAGCACGGCCTCGCCGTCGACGACCGCCACGCGGTCGGACCAGTCGATGAGGCGGTCGTGGATGACCGGCGTATCGTAGGTCCAGGGCTCGGCGAACCTGAGCACCCAGTCCTCGAACGCCTCGCCGGAGCCCGGGTCCAGCGGCACGTTGAAGGCGGGGTGGCCGCCCAGCTGGAAGGGCATGGGCACGTCGCCGGTGTTCTCCACCGTGAAGGTCTGGGCCAGCGCCCCGTCCCCGACGGCGTAGGTCATGGAGAGGGAGAAGGCGTAGGGCCACTGCTCCCGCGTGCCCTCGTCGTCGGTGAGGCGGAACGTGACGGAGGCGGGCCGGACGTCCACGACCTCGTGCTCTCGGGTGCGGGCGATGCCGTGCTGCGCCATGGTCGCGGGCCCCTGCTGGGTGGTGCAGCGGTCGCCGCGGAGCGCGCCTACGATGGGGAAGAGCACCGGGGCGCGGCGGGGCCACCACCGCCCGTCGCCCTGCCAGAGGTACTCGCGGCCGTCGAGGGTGAGCGACAGGAGCTGCGCCCCCTCGGAGTCGACGGCCGCCCTGAGGTTGTCGCTTGCGATGACGGTGGTTGCGCCCACGGCACGCTCCTCTCGGAAACGGCGCCCCCGCTGGGCGCCCCGTTCCCGTCCTACCACGGGCGCCGGTCGTGAGACAATGGCTTTCAGTCATTTACCAAGAAAGGAAGGCGATGGAAGACCTCAGGATCGCGACCGTCGGCACGTCCATGATCACCGGCCAGTTCCTGGAGGCCGTGGGGCTCGTCGACGGTATCACCTTCGCAGGCGCCTACTCCCGCTCCCTCGAGAAGGCGGAGGAGTGGTCGCGCGCCCACGGCGCGGACAGGGCCTGGGACAGCCTCGACGCCCTCGCGGCCGACGACTCCGTGGACGCCGTCTACATCGCGAGCCCCAACCTGCTCCACGCCGAGCAGGCCCTCAAGATGATCGGTGGCGGCAAGCACGTCCTCGTGGAGAAGCCCCTCGGCACCACCCGGGCCGAGGCGAGGCGCGTGTTCGAGGCCGCCAGGGAGAAGGGCGTCGTGGCCATGGAGGCCATGCGCCTCGTGCACGACCCCGCCTGGCGCGTCGTGGCCGAGAACCTCCACCTCCTCGGCACCCTCCGCAGGGCGAGCTTCCCCTACGGCAAGTACTCCAGCCGCTACGACAAGGTGCTCGCCGGGGAGCAGACCAACATCTTCGACCCCGCCTTCGCCACGGGCGCCCTCATGGACATCGGCATCTACCCGCTGAACGCCCTCGTGCTCATGCTCGGCGAGCCGGACGACCTCATGTGCTTCGCCGACACCGTCGACGTCACGGGCGAGGGCGGCACCATCGACCTCTGCGGCACCGTGCTCTTCGACTACCCCGGCGCCGTGGCCACGGTGTCGTACTCCAAGGTCACCGACGACCGCCTCCCGGCCCAGATCGAGGGGGAGAAGGGCACCATGATCGTCGACAGCGTGCCCCAGCCCAGACGCATCGAGGTCTTCTACGGCGACGGCTCGAGCGAGGTGCTCCCGGTCCCCGGGCGGAAGAACGGCACCGACCACGAGGTGGGCAACATGGAGTTCGAGGTCGCCGACTTCCTGGCCGCCTGCCGCGGCGAGCTCTCCCTGGAGCGCCTCAACGAGAACACCCTGGCCGTGATCGGCATCATGGACACCGTCCGCCTGCGCGAGGGCATCGTCTTCCCGCACGACGAGAGCTGACATCCACCCGAGAGACAAGGAACCCCATGGTCAAGAAGCGCTTCCGGGCGGCCGCCATCGCCGCCGCCCTCGCCCTGTTCGCCGTCTGCGGCCTCGCCGCCTGCGGCCCCGCCGACACCGCCGCCCCCGCCGATGACGCGGGGAAGGCGCCCGTCACCGTCCGCGTGGCGTCCATGAAGGGCCCCACCTCCATAGGCCTCCTCGACCTCATGGCCGAGACCGACGCCGGCGACGCCCCCGTGCCCTGCTCCTTCGAGGTCGTGGGCACCGCCGACGAGGTGGTCAAGAAGGTCGTGGCCGGCGACGTGGACGTCGCCCTCGTGCCCGCCAACGTGGCCGCCGTGCTCTACCAGAAGACCGACGGCGAGGTGCAGGCCGTCGACATCAACACCCTCTCGGTGCTCGAGTGCGTCACGGCCGACGCCGGCGTCACCGACGTCGCGTCCCTCGCCGGGCGCACGGTCTACCTCACCGGCAAGGGTGCCACGCCCCAGTACGTGATGGAGTACCTGCTCTCCAAGGCCGGCGTGGCCGACCAGGTGACCCTCGAGTACAAGAGCGAGGCCACCGAGGTCGTCGCCGCGCTGGCGGCCGACCCCTCCGCCGTCGCCGTGCTGCCCCAGCCCTACGCCACCGCGGCCCTCTCCAAGGTGTCCGGCGCCCGCACCGCCTTCGGCCTCGGCGACGCCTGGAAGGCCGTGGCGCCCGAGGGCTCCGAGCTCGTGACCGGCGTCACCGTGGTGCGCGCGGAGTTCCTCGCCGAGCACCCCGACGAGGTCCGCTCCTTCGTCGACGCCCAGAAGGCGTCCGTCGAGGCCGTGCTCGCCGACCCGGCGGCGGCCGCCAAGGTGGCCGTCGAGAAGGGCGTCGTGGACAACGAGGCCCTCGCCGAGAAGGCCATCCCGCACTGCGGGCTCGCCTGCGTCACCGGCCAGGAGATGAGGGACGCCCTGTCCGGCTACCTCTCGGTGCTCTTCGACGCCGACCCCGCGTCGGTGGGCGGCGGCATGCCCGAGGACGACTTCTACTGGCTCGACTAGATGGCCCGCACGTCCCCGAACGGCGGCCGCCCGGCGCCCGCGCACGGCCCCGCCGCCGCGCGCCGGGCCCGGGCGGCCGCCGTCCTCGGCTGGCTCGCCCTGTGGCAGCTCGCGGCGTGGGCCGTGGGCCGGCCGCTCCTGCTCAGCGGCCCCGTCGATGCCGCCGCCTCCCTCGCGGCGCTCGCGTCCACCGGGGCCTACTGGGGCTCCGTGGGGCTCTCGGCGCTCCACGTGGCCCTGGGCTTTCTCGGCTCCGCCGCCCTCGGCTGCCTCCTGGGGGCCCTCGCCTCGCGGCGCCCCGGGGTGCGCGTGGCCCTGGAGCCGCCCATGCTGGCCCTCAAGGCCGTCCCCGTGGCGTGCCTCGTGGTGATCCTGCTGCTCTGGGTGGGCTCCGCCGGCGTCGGCATGGCGTGCGTGGCCATGGTCGTGCTCCCGGCCTACTACTTCTCGGCCCTCGAGGGGCTCGGCGCCCGCGACCGCGCCGTCGAGGACGCCCTCGCCGCCATGGGCGTGGGCCGCTGGCCGAGGCTCCTGGCCTGCGTCTGGCCCGGCCTCCAGCCCTACCTCGCGGCGACCTCCCGCGTGGCGGTGGGCATGGCGTGGAAGGCCGGCGTCGCCGCCGAGCTCATCGCTCTGTCCGGCACCACCCTGGGCGCCCAGGTCTACCAGGCCAAGTTCCTGCTCGACACCCCGGCCCTCATGGCGTGGACCGTCACGGTCGTGGCCTGCGCGGCGGTGTCCGAGCGCCTCGTCACGGCCCTCGTGGCCGCGTCGGTGCCCTGGTCCCGGCGCCTCGCCGTGTCCCTGGCCGTGCGCCGGGGCCCGGCCGCCCGGGGGCGCGGCACCGCGCTGTGGGCCCGCGGGCTCGAGGTCTCTCGCGGCGGGGGGCCCGTCGCGGCGCCGGTCACCCTCGAGGCGGCGCCGGGCGACCCCGTGGCCGTGGTGGGGCCGTCCGGGGCGGGCAAGTCCAGCCTCGCCGCCGCCTGGTGCGGGTGGCTCGGGCCGTCGGCGGGGGAGTGCGGGCCCGGTGCCCCCCTCGGCCTGCTCACGCAGGGCACCGACCTCGTGGACGGCCTCACGGCCGAGGAGAACGTGGCGCTTGTCTGCGGCGACGCGGCGGCGGCCCGCTCCGCGCTGGGGCGGCTCCTGCCCGAGGGCTGCCTCGGTCGCCCGGTAGGTGGGCTCTCCGGCGGCCAGCGCCGCCGCGTGGCCCTGGCCCGGGCCCTCGCCGCCCCCGCGGGCCCCCTCGTCCTCGACGAGCCCTTCGCGGGACTGGACGCAGGCGCCCGGGACTCCGTCGCCGCCGCGGTGCGCGGGGCCGCCCGCACGCGCGCCGTCGTCTGCCTCGTGCACGGGCCCGAGGAGGCGGCCTGGCTCGGGGCCCGGGTCGTCCCGCTCTCGCCGGCGGGCGGCGCCTAGGCCCCCATGACGAGCCGCGGGCGGTGCGGCCCCTCCCACCCCGCGACGCAGTGCTCCCGCACGGCGGCGAGCCGGGCCGGGTCCGAGAGGGACCGCGCCCGCACGGGGCACACCCCGATGCAGGCCATGCAGCCGTCGCAGCGGGCGGTGTCGGTGAGGTAGGGCTCGTCGGCGGGGATGCAGCCGGCGGGGCACTCTCCCGCGCAGGCCCCGCACCCTACGCAGGCGGCCGGGTCGCACTCGGCCGTGAACCCGAGCTCGAGGCGCTCGCGGGGGCAGGAGGCGGGCGGGAGCGGCGGGGGAGCGAGGTCGAAGAGCCCGCCGGCGTCCCGGAGCGCGGCGGCGACGGCGGCGCCGAACGAGCGGTAGACGGCGAGGTCGTCCCCCGTGGGCCGGCCGGCGCCGAGGGCGGGGACCATGACGTGGCGCACCGGCGCGAGCACGGCCGCCACGGGGACGAGCCCGAGGCCCGGCGCGAGGCCCTCGAGGTCGTGGAGCCCGTGGCCCGGGTCGCGGTCCCCGTAGGCGCACACGAGGACGCAGGGGGAGAACGCCGTGTGAACGCGCCCGAGGCGCTCCCGCCCCAGGGCCGGCACGGCGCCGCCGGCCACCGGCGCCCCGAGCACCACGAGGGTGCCAGGGTCCACGGGCTCGGGCCGCGTGCCCCGCGCGAGGTCGCGCTCGTCCCAGGCGAGCCCCGTGCCCTCGGCGACGGCCCGGCACACCGCGGCGGTGGACCCGCACGGGCTGTAGGCCGCGACGGTCGCTGACGACGGCTCCACGGCGCCTCCCTCCCGGGGCCGCGCCCCGTCCCAAGATTTAACATCCCAACTATGGCGCCCCTCGGTCCCATGGGGCAAGATAGATTCGTTCAGACTGTGTTGCGGTGGCTCGATAGCCCGTGAAACACGCCGACAGCGCGCCGTTTCGTTCGCGTTGTTTTCCAATCCCCGTCGTCGAGACCCGGTCCCGGCCCTGTGCCGCGGCCGGGCCGCCGCGTACCCGAGGAGGTCCCATGTTCGACGAGCGACTTTCCGCCTACGGCATCCGCGTCCAGGAGGAGGACGTCCACTGGGACCTCTCCGTGACCCAGCTGGTGGAGGAGGCGCTCGTCCGCAAGGAGGGCGAGCTCGCGTCCACGGGCTCCCTCGTCGTGCGCACGGGCGACCGCTGCGGCCGCTCGCCCAAGGACCGCTTCATCGTGGACACCGAGGCCCAGCGCTCCGTCATCTGCTGGGGCGACGTCAACCGCCCCATCTCCGAGGAGCACTACCGCCGCATCAAACGCGGCATCTGCGAGCGCCTGAGCGAGCGCGACCCGTTCGTCATCCGCGGCCTCGCCGGCGCCCGGCGCCCCCACAGCCGCAAGTTCATGGTGGTGGCCGAGGAGGCCCACCAGGCGCTCTTCGTCAAGCAGATGCTCGTGCGCCCCAACCGCTTCGAGCTCTGGCGATACGGCGACCCGGACTTCGTGGTCCTGGCGTGCCCCAGCTTCAAGTGCGACCCCAAGGTCCACGGCACCAACTCCGAGGTGGCCGTCGTCATCAACTTCGAGGAGCGCGTGGTGCTCGTGGCCGGCACCGGTTACTCGGGCGAGATCAAGAAGGCCGTCTTCTCGGTCATGAACTACCTGCTGCCGGTGGAGGACGACGTCCTCACCATGCACTGCTCGGCCAACGTCGACCCCGCCACCAACTCCAGCGCCGTGTTCTTCGGCCTCTCGGGCACCGGCAAGACCACCCTCTCGGCCGACCCGCGCCGTCAGCTCATCGGCGACGACGAGCACGCGTGGTGCCGCGAGGGCGTCTTCAACATCGAGGGCGGCTGCTACGCCAAGACCATCGGCCTCACCCGCAACCGAGAGCCCGAGATCTGGGACGCCATCCGGTTCGGCACCCTCTGCGAGAACGTGGTGCTGAACCCGCTCACGCGCAAGCCCGACTACATGGACGACTCGGTCACCGAGAACACCCGCGTGTCCTACCCCGTGGAGTACGTCAAGAACGCCCTGCTCACCGGCGTGGACGGCATCCCCGACGTCGTCATCTTCCTCACGGCCGACGCCTTCGGGGTGTTGCCCCCGGTCTCGCGCCTCACCCCCGAGGGCGCCAAGTACCACTTCCTCACCGGCTTCACCTCCAAGGTGGCCGGTACCGAGGAGGGCGTCGAGGAGCCCCAGCCCACGTTCTCCTCCATGTTCGGCGAGCCGTTCATGCCGCTGGCCCCCGAGGTCTACGCCCGCAAGCTCGGCGAGAAGATCGGTCGACACCAGGTGCGCTGCTACCTCGTGAACACCGGCTGGACCGGCGGCCCCTACGGCACGGGCCACCGCATCGACCTCGGTGCCACCCGCGCCATCGTCGACGCCGTGCTCGACGGCTCCATCGAGGAGGCGACGTTCGTGCACAACGACCTCTTCAACCTCGACGTCCCGCTGTCCTGCCCCGGCGTGGAGCCGCGCATCCTCGACCCCCGGAGCACCTGGGTGGACGGCTGCGCCTACGACCGCTGCGCCCTCGAGCTGGCTATCATGTTCAAGGAGAACTTCGACCGCCGGTTCCCCGACATGGCCGACATCGCCGAGGCCGGCGGCCCCCACATCCCCGAGGCCTGACGGCCGCCCGGCCGGGGCCCTGCGAGAAAGGCTTCGCCATGGAGTACACCGACCTCGTCCGCGCCCGGTACTCGTGCCGTGCCTTCGACGGCTCGCGGGCCGTCGAGCCCGAGAAGCTCGCCGCCGTCGTGGAGGCGGCCCGCGTGGCCCCCACGGCCGTGAACCGCCAGCCGTTCCACGTGTGGCGGATCGCCTCCGAGGAGGCCCGCGCCGCCGTCGAGGGGAACTGCCGGTTCACCTTCGGCGCGCCCGAGTTCCTGCTCGTGGGCGCCAAGGCCGACGAGGCGTGGACCCGCAGGTACGACTCGGCAAACTTCGCCTGCGTGGACGCCTCCATCGCCGCGACCCAGATGATGCTCGCCGCCTCCGACCTCGGCCTCGGCAGCACGTGGGTGGCCTGCTTCGACGCCCCGGCGCTCCAGGCGGCGCTGCCCGAGACGGCCGGCTACGACCTCGTGGCCCTGTTCCCCATCGGCTACCCGGCCCCCGACGCGGCCCCGGCCGAGCAGCACGGGCGCCGCAAGCCCGTGGACGAGCTCTACTCGGAGCTCTAGGTGGCCCTTGCCCGCCGCCCGGCCACCGAGGCCGACATCCCGGCCTGCCTGGCCGTCTACGCCGCCGCGCGGCGGTTCATGGCGGCCTCGGGGAACCCCGTGCAGTGGGGCTCGTCGTGGCCCCCGGCCGCGCTCGTGGCGGAGGACGTCTCCGCGGGGCGCCTCTGGGTGACGGAGGTGGACGGCCGCGTCTGCGGGTGCTTCGCCGTCTGCCCGGGCGACGAGCCCTCCTACGCCTCCATCGACGGCGGGTGGCTCGACGCCTCTCCCTACGTCACGCTGCACCGCGTGGCGTCCGACGGCTCGGCCCACGGGGTCCTCGCCGCCGCCGTGGAGCAGGCCCGCTCCGAGAACCCCCACGTGCGCGTCGACACCCACCGGGACAACGCCCCCATGCTCCGTGCCGTCGCCGCCCGGGGTTTCTCGCCCCGCGGCACGGTCACCGTCCACGACGGCACGGAGCGCCTGGCCTTCGAGCTGGTCTGACGGGGCCTTCGGGCACCGCGCCGCGCCATGGGGGAGGGCCGGGCGCCGTCCCCGTCGGGGGAGCGGCGCCCGGCCCTCTGCGTGCGAGTGCGGTTGTCGGGCTGCGGCCTACTCGGCGGAGGCGAGCTGGGCCTGGACGGCGGTGATGGCCACCACGGCCACGATGTCGGTGGCGGAGCAGCCGCGGGAGAGGTCGTTGACCGGCTTGGCGATGCCCTGGAGCAGCGGGCCGTAGGCCTCGGCCTTGGCCAGGCGCTGCACGAGCTTGTAGCCGATGTTGCCGGCGTCGAGGTTGGGGAAGACGAGGACGTCGGCGTTGCCGGCCACCTCGGAGGTGGGGGCCTTCAGCGCGCCCACGGTCTCGTCGAGGGCGGCGTCGGTCTGGAGCTCGCCGTCGCAGAGGAGGCCGGGGGCCTTGGCGTGCACGAGGGCCGTGGCCTCGGCCACCTTGTCCACGTACTCGGAGTTGGCGGAGCCGTGGCTGGAGTAGGAGAGCATGGCCACGTGGGGCTCGGTGCCCATGAGCTGCTTCCAGGAGGCGGCGCTCGCGATGGCTATCTCGGAGAGGGCCTCGGCGTCGGGGTACTCGTTGAGTCCGATGTCGGAGAAGACGAAGGTGCCGTGGTCGCCGTACTCGCAGTCGGGCACGCACACGACCATGAAGCCGGAGACGAGCTTGGTGCCCGGGGCGGTCTTGAGGATCTGGAGCGCGGGCCGCAGCGTGTTGGCGGTGGAGTGGCAGGCGCCCGAGACGAGGCCGTCGGCGTCGCCCATCTTGACCATCATGGTGCCGAAGTACGTGGCGTCGTCCACGAGCTCGCGGGCCTGCTCGATGGTCATGCCCTTCTTGGCGCGGAGGCGGCGGAGCTCCTGGGCGTAGGCCTCGTGCTTGGGCGAGGTGCGGGGGTCGACCATGCGGGCGCCCTCCACGGGCTCGGGCTCCTCGCCGTTGTGGAGGATGACGAGGTCCGCGAGGCCCTCTTCCACGATCCGGCGGGCGGCCTCGATGGTTCTGGGGTCCTCGCCCTCGGGGAGCACGATGGTCTTGCGGTCGCCTGCCGCCTGTGCCTTCATACGTGCCAAAAAGTCGCTCATGGAAACGCTTCCTCTCTCTGGGTGGGCCCCGCGGCCGAGCGCCGGCCTTCCATGCGGGCATATCGTGGCGGCCCGTGCCGCTCGCGACCATTATAGGTACGCGTGCTAACATTTCTTGCGGAATACGTGGCTTGGCGTCTCCTGGCTGCCCGACGGTCCGGGGGCGCCTCCGTGCCGTGACAGAAGGGTTCGATCCATGAGCATACGTACCGGGCTGCCGGAGGGTTTCCGCGCCGAGGACTACGACATGGTGGTCGTCGGCGCCGGCTATGCCGGGGCGGTCTGCGCCCGCCGGCTCGCCGAGGGCTGCGGCTTCAAGGTGTGCGTCCTCGAGCGCCGCGACCACATCGCCGGCAACGCCTACGACGCCTACGACGACGCGGGGATCCTCGTGCACGTGTACGGCCCGCACATCTACCACACCTTCTCCGAGCGCGTGGACCAGTTCCTCTCCCGCTTCACCGGCTGGACGGACTACCAGCACCGCGTGCTGGCCGACATCCACGGCACCCTCATGCCAGTCCCGTTCAACCACGCCAGCCTCAAGCTCGCCTTCGGCGAGGAGCGCGGCGAGGAGCTCTACCGCAAGCTCGTGGCCGCCTTCGGCGAGAACAAGAAGGTGCCCATCATGCAGCTCCGGGAGAAGAACGACCCCGACCTGCAGGAGGTTGCGGACTACGTCTACGAGAACGTCTTCCTCTACTACACGATGAAGCAGTGGGGCAAGACCCCCGACGAGATCGACCCGTCCATCACCGGCCGCGTCCCGGTGTTCATCGGCGACGACGACCGCTACTTCCCGGCGGCCCCCTACCAGGGCATGCCCGAGCAGGGCTACACCCGCATGTTCGAGCGCATGCTCGACCACGACCTCATCGACGTCTTCCTCGAGGTCGACGCCCGCGACATCCTGGCCGTGGACGACGAGCACGTCACCGTCCAGGGCAGGCCCTACGGCGGCGAGGTCGTCTACACCGGCCCCCTCGACGAGCTGTTCGGCTGCGACCTCGGCGACCTGCCCTACCGCAGCCTCGACATGCGCTTCGAGACCCTGGACATGGACCGGTTCCAGCCCGTGGGCACCGTCAACTACACCACGAGCGAGGACTTCACTCGCATCACCGAGTTCAAGATCATGACCGGCCAGGTCAAGGAGGGCGTCACCACCATCATGCGCGAGTACCCGCAGCCCTACGAGCGCGGCCGCGGCATGACGCCCTACTACGCCATCATCGAGCCCCAGAACGAGGAGCTGTACCGCCGCTACCGCGACCGTGTGGACCACCTCACCAACTTCCACCCGGTCGGCCGCCTCGCCGAGTACCGCTACTACGACATGGACGGCGTCACCGCGTCGGCCCTGGCACTCTCCGACGAACTCATGGCCGCCCACGCCTGACGGGGGCACCACGACCCGTCAGGAAACCCGACAGATGAGGACGCACCCACCGATGAGCACCAAGACGCTTTCCGTAGGCATTCCCTGCTACAACTCGGCCGAGTACATGGACCACGCGATCTCCTCGATCCTCGAGGGGGCCCACTTCTCCGACGACATCCAGGTCATCATCGTCGACGACGGCTCCACCAAGGACGACACCTTCGCCAAGGCCAAGGCATGGGAGGCCCGCTACCCCGACCTCGTGAAGGCCATCCACCAGGAGAACGGCGGCCACGGTATGGCCGTCCTCTCCGCGCTCGAGGCGGCCGACGGCGTCTACTTCAAGGTGTGCGACTCGGACGACTGGTACGACGGCGACGCCCTCGACTCCCTGATGAAGACCCTCCGCAGCTTCATCGACTACGACGTGCGCGTGGACCTCGTCGTCACCAACTACGTCTACGAGCACGTGGAGGACGGCAAGCAGAACGTCATCGACTATCGGTTCGCCCTGCGCCGCAACAAGGTCCTCACCTGGGAGAAGATCGGGCACTTCGGCTACGACCAGAACCTGCTCATGCACGCCCTGTGCTACCGCACCGACATCCTGCGCGACGGCGGCATCCCCATGCCGGCGCACACGTTCTACGTGGACAACATCTACGCCTACGTGCCGCTGCCCCGCTGCAAGACGCTCTACTACCTGGACGTCGACCTCTACCGCTACTTCATTGGCCGCGAGGACCAGTCGGTCAACGAGAAGGTCATGGCGGGCCGCATCGACCAGCAGCTGCGGGTCACCCGCATCATGATGGACGCCTACCACCTCTACGACGACGTCGAGAGCACCAAGCTCCGCACGTACATGCTCGACTACATGAACCTCATGATGGCCGTGTGCTCCATCTTCGCGCGCCTGTCCGACGTCCCCAATGCGCGCCTCAACTGCGACGCCCTCTGGGAGTACTTCAAGCAGTACGACAAGCGCATGTACAACTACTGCCGCAAGGGCCTCATCGGCATCGGCGCCAACCTCCCCACCAAGATGGGGGAGAAGACCTCCATCGGCCTGTACCGCATCATCCAGAAGGTGGTCAAGTTCAACTAGGCCCCCCAAGGACCCGTGAGACAGGAAGGCCGCCCCCGCTCGATGCGGGGGCGGCCTTCCTTTTTGGCGCCTTTTTGGCGCCCTTGGGCGCCTTCCGGCGGTGCGGCCCCGCCGGCGGCAACCGTCAGCCCTCGAGGGAGGGGCGCACGAAGCGCTCGAGCACCTCGGGCATGCAGCCCTCGTCGCAGCTGGACCCCAAGACGACGCAGCCCTCGGGCAGCAGCGGGCGCGCCAGCTCGCTCACGTTGGACACCACGAGGGGCAGCCCGGCGACCTCGAGCATGGAGAGGTCGTTCACCGAGTCGCCCACGGCCACGGTCTCCTCCATGGGGACGCCCAGGGTGCGGGCGATCTCGGCGAGGCCGGAGCCCTTGCCCACGCCCGCGGGGTTGAACTCCACGTAGCGGTCGCTCGAGAACACCGGCTCCACCTTGTCGGCGAGGCCGCCGAGCGCCTCTTTGGCCGTGTCCAGCATGCGGTGCAGCTCGTCGAGGTCGGTGTCCTCGAACAGGATCTTGTAGACCGGCTCGTCGAGCCCCTCGGCCTCCTCCCACGTGGCGGGCACGACCTCCATGCGGCCGTCGAGGAACTCGCGCTCGCCGTCGTTGAGGTTCATGGCCAGGGTGCGGTCGGCCAGGTACATGTGGCCACAGAGGCCGTTCTCGAGGCCGAAGGCGCGGAGCCGGTCCACGACCTCGGCGTCGAGCGGGTGGGCCGCCACGACGGTGCCGTCGTTGGCGCAGACGTAGCCGCCGTTGAGGGAGATGGTGTAGGCGTCCGGGTCGCCCTTGGTGCCCACCTCCTCGAGGGTGCCCTGCACGCTGAAGTAGGGGCGGCCGGTGGCCACCACGAAGCTCACGCCGAGGTCGCCCATGGCGGCCACGGCGTCGAGGTTCGAGCGGGTGGGTCTCTTGTCGTGGCCGAGGAAGGTCTCGTCCATGTCGCTCGCGACGATGCGGTACATAAGGTCCTTTCGTTTTTGACCGATTCCGCACCCATTCTAAGCCCGCGGGCCCCGCCCGCCCCGCAGCGCTAGACTGGTCACAGAACGCTTTCAACCAAAGGGGGGACTCCCATGGAGAAGACCTGTGCCGTGCTCCTGGCCGACGGCTTCGAGACCGTCGAGGCCCTGGGGCCGCTCGACTGCCTCGACCGCAGCGGCGTGAGGGTGACCCGCGTCGGCTGCCCCGGCGCCGTCGCCACCTCGTCCAACGGCGTGCCGGTGACCTGCGACGCCACCCTGGCCGAGACCGACCTCTCCGCCTTCGACCTCGTGGTCGTGCCCGGCGGCTCCGTGGGCGTGGACAACCTTCGCGCCCTCGACGCCGTCTCCGCGGAGCTCCGCCGCCGCATGGGGGAGGGCGGCCTCCTCGGCTGCATCTGCGCCGCCCCCATGCTCCTCGCCGAGAACGGCCTGCTCGACGGCCGCACGGCCACCTGCTACCCCGGCTGCGAGACCGATTTCCCGGACGGCGTGCGCCCTGCCGCGAACGGCGTCTACCGTGACGGCGACCTCGTGACGGCCAGCGGCCCCGGCTTCGCGCTGCCCTTCGGGCTCGCCCTCGTGGCGGCGCTCGCGGGCGACGACGCCCGCGACTCCGTGGCCTCCGCCATGCTGCTGGGTTAGCGCCGTGATCCTCGCATCGGCGTCGCCGCGACGCATCGAGCTCATGCACCGCGCCGGCTTCTGCCCCCGGGTCATGCCGGCCGACATCGACGAGACCCGCCTGGCCGGCGAGTCGCCGCTCGAGCTCGTCACCCGCCTCGCCCGCTCCAAGGCCCTCGCCCTCGTGGGCGAGGCCGAGGTGAACGAGCTCGTCATCGGCGCCGACACCATCGTGTGGATGGGCGACGAGGCCCTCGGCAAGCCCTCGTCCCCCGAGGAGGCCGAGGCCATGCTCGCCGAGCTCTCCGGCCGCACGCACCACGTCTCGACGGGCTGCGCCATGGCCCTTCGCCGGGCGGACGGCACCGTGGCGGACGAGACGTTCGCCTGCACCACCGACGTCCGCTTCTTCGACCTGGACCCGGCCGAGATCGCGTCCTACGTGGCGAGCGGCGAGCCCGCCGACAAGGCCGGCGCCTACGCCATCCAGGGCCTCGGCGGCCAGCTCGTGCGCGACATCGCAGGGAACTACGACAACGTGGTGGGGCTCCCCGTGGCCGAGCTCGCCCGGAGGATGCGCTCCTTCCTCCGTCGCGCGGGCCAGCGGGGCGCGACCGCCTGAGACCGCAGGGAGAGGGGAGGGGCGCCATGAGGCTCCCGGGATTCGAGGACGTGTACGTGGGGCACGGGACGGACCCCGCGGCGGGCACCGGCGTGACCGTGGTGGTGGTGCCCGAGGGCGCCGTGGGCGCCGTGGACGTGGCGGGGGGCGCCCCGGCCACGCGCGAGACGGACCTGCTCCGCCCGGAGGAGACCGTGGACCGCGTCCACGCCGTGGTGCTCTCCGGCGGGTCGGCCTACGGGCTCGCCGCCTCCACCGGCGTCATGGGGGAGCTCGAGCGGCGCGGCCTGGGCCTCGACCTCGGGGTCTGCCGTGTGCCCATCGTCTGCGGGGCCTGCCTGTTCGACCTCGCCGTGGGCGACCCCGCCGTGCGCCCCGACGCCGCCATGGGGGCTGCCGCCTGCGCGGAGGCCCTCGACGGCGCGGGCGCCGCCGGCCTGGCCCAGGGCAACGTGGGCGCCGGCACCGGCTGCACCGTCGGCAAGTTCCTGGGGCCCGACCTCGCCATGAAGGGCGGCTTCGGCTGGGCGAGTGCCTCGACCGGCCCCCTCACCGTCACGGCCGTCACCGCCGTGAACGCCGTCGGGTCCGTGGTCGACCCCGCCACCGGCGCGCCCGTGGCGGGCGCCCGGGTGGCGTCCGACTCCGCGGTGCAGGTGGCCGACCCGCTGGCCGCCCTCTGCGCCGGCGCCCGGATGCCCCTCTCCGTCCTCGGGCGCACCAATACCACGATCTCGTGCGTGGTGGCCAACGCCCGCCTCACCAAGGCCCAGGCCACCAAGGTGGCCCAGATGTGCTCCGACGGCTACGCCCGCGCCATCGTGCCCTCCCACACCACCAACGACGGCGACGCCGTGTTCGTGCTCGCGGCGGGCGACGTGGAGGTCCCCGTCGACCTCGTGGGCGTCCTCGGCCAGCGGGTGCTCGCCGAGGCCGTGGCCAACGGCTGCCGCCACGCCCGCACGGCCTACGGGTTCCCCGGCGCCGCCGGCTGAGGCCGGGCCCGGCCGCGGGGCGCCCCGGGCCCATCGAATCGACGCGTCCCCATGGGGGAGGGGCCGGACGGGTGGCGCACCCGTCCGGCCCCTCCCGGATACCCGCGGTCCCTCCGCCAACCGTGCGGCGGCCCTAGCCGCGCGGCCTCAGCATCGTGACCGTCTCCACGTGGAAGGTCTGGGGGAAGAGGTCCACCGGCCGCACCGAGACGGGCTCGAGGCGCCCTGCCTCCTCGAACCGGGCGAGGTCCCGGGCCAGGGTCGCCGGGTCGCACGACACATAGGCGACGGCCCGGGCGTCCAGGGCCGAGATCTTCTCCACGACGTCGGCGGCGAGTCCCGCCCGGGGCGGGTCCACCACCACGATGTCGGCGCCCTCGTCGGGGAACTCCCGGCCCGCGTCGCCGCCCACGGGGTCGGCGTTGTCGATGCCGGCCCGCCCCAGGTTGCGTCGCAGGTCGCCCACGGCGGGCCCGTAGGACTCCACGGCGTCCACCCAGCCGGCGCGCCTCGCCAGGGGCAGCGTGAACGTGCCGCCGCCGGAGTAGAGGTCCATGGCGGAATCGTCCCGGGTGGGTGCGAGCCCCTCCATGACGATCTGTACGAGCCGCTCGGCCCCGAGCGTGTTCACCTGGAAGAACGACGGGGCGCTCACGCGCATGGACTCGTCGAGGACTCGCTCCGACCACCAGCCGTTGCCGGCCAGGCGCTCGGTGCCCGCGAGCCTGCGGGCCTTGAGCGGGCCCTTGGTCATGACGCGCACGATGGAGCTCGCGGCGGTGGCGTCGCCGATCACCTTGGCCGCCTGGGCGCGGGGGAAGGGGCTCGGCTCGGTCCAGAGGGCCACCTCCACGTCGCCGGTGCGCCGCGACGCGCGGATGCCCACGCGCTCGACGTCCAGGGCGTGGGAGTTGGCGAGGTAGGAGAGCGAGCCCGACACCGCCTTCACGAGCCTCTCGTGGTCCGCGTCCAGCAGCAGGCAGCGGTCGACCTTGACCACGCCGGGGCCGCCGGCCGTGTGCATGCCCACGACGCAGCGGCCGCGACGGCGCTCCACGGCGAGCTCCACCTTGTTGCGGTAGCCCCACGGCGCCCCGGGCGCCTCGACCGGGGTCACGAGGGCCTCGGCGCGCTCCGTCCCCAGGCGCCCGATGCGGGCGAGGGACTGCACGACGTTGTCGCGCTTGGCCCCGAGCTGGGCCGTGCGGTCCATGGCGGCCCAGGGGCACCCGCCGCAGACCGACGCCCAGGGGCAGCGCGGCTCCACGCGGTCGGGCGACGGCTCGAGGACCTCCGTCACCCGGGCCCTGAGGAAGCTCTTCTCCTCGCGGAGGACCTCGGCCTCCACGACGTCGCCGGGCACCGCACCCGATACGAACACCGCCCGCCCGTCCTCGGCGTGGGCGACGGCGTCGGGCCCGTAGGCCATGGACTCTATCTCGAGGCGCATCTACCGCCCCTCCCTGCGGCGCCGCTCGCGCCGCCTCTGCTCCCGCTCGTTCTTCCGGTCGGCCTTGGCCTGGGCGGCCTGGGCGGCCTCCGGGCCCATCACCAGCGTGCGAAGGCCCAGCCCGATGAGGGAGAGGGCCGTGGCCACGCGTCCCGGCGGCCTGCGCACGATGGTGGTGGGGGCGTCCCCGCCGTCGGCCCCCTCCACGGTGGCCTCCGCCGGTACCTCGTCCGGCGCGGCCGGCGCCTCGGCGCCGGCGGTCCCGTCGGGGGCGGAGGAGTCCGGGTTGCCGGGCGGCGCGCCGCCCGGCTCCACGGCGGCGACGGCGTCGGCGAGCGCCACCGCGCCGTCGGTCACGGCGCGGGCCAGGACCTCGTCCTCCACCACGGGGTCCGCCGTGGGCGGCTCCGCCTCGACGGACGACGCGACGTCGGGCACCCGGCGGGCGCCGTAGCCGGCGTAGAGGGAGATCAGGCGCCGGATGACGTCGGGGGGCAGGGAGGCGAGCTCGGGCGAGAGGGGCGCGCCCCTCCCGTCGGTCCCCATCTTGGCCATGGCGTGGTGGCAGGCGAGGGCCATGAGCACCTCCTGGCTGTTGACCAGGGGCTCGTCGGCCTCCACCTCGATGGGGTCCCAGGTGCCCCCGGCGGTCAGGCGCCTCGCCTTGACGTTGTCCGACAGCTGCAGGTCCATGTACTCCACCACCAGCTCGCGGCAGACCGGGTCGAGCACGGGGAAGGCGATCTCCACCCGGCGCTCGGTGTTCCTGGTCATCATGTCGGCGCTCGACAGGTAGAGGGTGTCGGCGTGCTCGCCGAAGGCGTAGACGCGGGAGTGCTCGAGGAGCCGGCCCACGACCTGGCGGATCTCGAGCCCCTCGGTCCTGTCGTGGATGCCCGGCAGGATGCAGCAGATGCCCCGGACCACGAGGGTCACCGACACGCCGGCCTGCACGGCCTCGGCCACCTTGTCGATGACGTCGCGGTCGGTGAAGGAGTTCATCTTCATGAACACCCGGCCGCGCCGGCCGGAGCGGGCCCTCCCGATCTCACGGTCGAGGCCCCGCATGATGAGGGGCTTGAGGCCGGAGGGGGCCACGCCCAGGTGGCGGTAGGAGCCGTGGAGGTTGCCCAGGGTGAGGTTGCGGAAGAACGCGTTGCCGTCCTCGCCGATGGCCTTGTCGGCCGTGAGCAGCATGAAGTCGGAGTAGAGCCGGGCGGTCTTCTCGTTGAAGTTGCCGGTGCCGAGGCAGGTGATGCGCCGGATGCCGTCGGCGCCGTGGTAGGTGATCTGGCAGATCTTGGAGTGGCACTTGTACCCCTCCGACCCGTAGATCACGGTGCAGCCGGCCTGGGAGAGGCGCTCGGCCCACTCGATGTTGTTCTTCTCGTCGAACCGCGCGCGCAGCTCCATGAGGACGGTGACGTCCTTGCCGTTCTCGGCGGCGGCGATGAGGCTCTCGCACAGCCGCGAGCGGGTGGCCACGCGGTAGAGGGTGATGCGGATGGCGATGCACTCGTCGTCCTCGGCCGCCTGACGCACGAGGTTGAGGAACGGGTTCATGGACTCGTAGGGGAAGTAGAGCAGCACGTCGTGGTCCATGACCTGGTCGCGCACGGGCCGTCCGCCGTCCACCATCGGCGAGGGCTGGGGCTCGAACGGGTCGAACAGGAGCGCCGCGCGGTGGCGCGCCGGGAGCCTCGACTCGAGGCCGTACACGTAGGAGAGGTCCAGGGGCATGTCCAGGAAGCTCACGCGCTCCCGGGAGAGGCCGAGCTCCTCCCGCACGAGCTCCTCGAGCCCCTCGCCCAGGTGCCCCTGGAACTCCACGCGCACCGGGTCGAGGCGCAGGCGCCTGCGCAGGATCTTCTTCATGTGCTGGCGGTAGTCCTCCTCCTCCTCGACCCCCTCGCCGTCGGGGTCGATGTCGGCGTTGCGGGTGACGCGCACCACGGCGCACTTGGTGGGCACCATGTCGCCGAAGACGTCGGAGTGGGCGAGGCCTTGGACGATGACGTCCTCCACCAGGGCGTAGCGGTAGCGGTCGGCGGCCGACGGCAGGGCCACCACCCGTCCGGCGTTGGGGGGCACCTCCACCATGCCGAGGAGCTCGCCCTCCTCGCCGGCGTCGAGGGCGCACATGACGTAGAGCTGGCCGTTCCTGAGGTTGGGGAAGGGGTGGCGGGGGTCGACGACGAGGGGCGAGAGCACCGGCATGAGCACCCGTTCGAAGTGGCGTCCCACGCAGACGTTGTCCCTGTCGTCGAAGTCGCCCACGGACACCCGCTCGAGGCCGAAGCGCTCCAGCTGGCGCTCGATGGCGTGGAACGCCTCCTCCTGGCGCCCGAGCAGGTCGGGCAGGAGGGAGAAGAGGGCGTCGAGCTGCTGGGCCGGGGTGAGGTCGCTCTTGTTGTCCCGGGGAGGGTTCTTGAGCCCCTCCATGGTGGACAGGCCCCCCACCCGGATCATGAACCACTCGTCGAGGTTGGACTGGAAGATGGCGCAGAACTTGAGCCTCTCGAAGAGGGGGACCTCGGGGGTGAGGGCCTCGGTGAGCACGCGGTCGTCGAACCTGAGCCAGCTCACCTCGCGGTTCTGGGTGTAGGAGTAGTCCCGCACCTGGCGGGGGGCGTCGCCGGCCCTGGCCTTGCGGCTCTTCTCGTGGCTCTTGTGGCTCGCGTTCTTGGCGTAGGCCCGGAGGGCCGCGGCGTCGCCCCCTCCCTTGGGGCCGCCGGCGGCCTTCCTGTCCCTCATGTCCTTCTTGGCCTTTTTCTTGGGGTGCTTGTGGCCCTGTTTTTTCAGCTTCTTGTCTTTGGGGGTCTTGGCCATGGGCTTGGGCTCCTCGGGCTCGTTTTTTCTCCACCCCATTATGCGCGGGAGACCCGGCGGGAGGGGGCTTTGTCGGCCAGGCGAAACCCGACGGTCCCCTCGGGCCGGCGAAGGGCGGTGCATCGGGCGGCGCCCCTCTTGCATTGTCCTGCAATAATATTCGGAATATAGAGGACTATATGCAAAAATTAGGGTAGGTCGATATATGACAGATATAACAGTATTATCGTATGTTGTATCAATGAAGGGATTCTTTGAATCAAGGGATTGTACTCATTTTTAGCTTATTTGCATAACCACAGGTAAATCATGGTTTGCACACAACAAATTCACCAACGGAGACAAATTAAGAGCATAGTGCCGCCTACAGCTGAAATGTAACCGTTGGCCGTGAGGCGGAAACAATATTCAGCGTCAGCGAACCATAATGGCCCTAGCGAAACAGGGGTGCGACGGGTGCCCGAGAACCCCGCCAGCCTCGCGTTCCGAGTGGTCAGGTTCGTGTAATGGCAGGCGCCTTGCAGGACAGCGAGGCGCCGTCGACAGAAGGAGGCACAATGTCCAAAGGGCTACATGTCCCGAGCGAGATCGGCAACCTGAAGAAGGTCATGCTGCATCGCCCCGGCGACGAGCTGCTCAACCTGCCCCCCGACGAGCTGGAGCGTCTGCTGTTCGACGACGTTCCCTTCCTGCCCGTCGCCCAGGAGGAGCACGACACCTTCGCCCAGACCCTGCGTGACCAGGGTGTGGAGGTGCTCTACCTCGAGAAGCTCGTGGCCGAGGCCCTCGACGCCGCTCCCGGCGCCCGTGACGAGTTCCTCGACCAGTGGATCTCCGAGGCCGGCATCACCGGCAAGCATGCCCCGGCCATCATCCGCGAGTACATCGACTCGTTCAAGGACAACTACGAGATGGTTCTCCACACCATGGCCGGTGTGACCAAGCAGGAGGTGCAGCTGCCCGTCAAGGCCAGCGAGACCCTGCGCTCCATCGTGGGTACCGACGGCGACACCGAGAGCGACCTCCTGGTCGACCCGATGCCCAACCTCTACTTCACCCGCGACCCGTTCGCGGTGGTGGGCAACGGCGTCAACCTCAACCGCATGTACTCGGTCACCCGCAACCGCGAGACCCTCTACGGCAAGTACATCTTCAAGTACCACCCCGACTACAAGGACTCCCCGCTGTGGTACCGCCGCAACTCCGCGTACCACACCGAGGGCGGCGACGTGCTGAACCTCAACAACCACGCCATCGCCGTGGGCATCTCCCAGCGCACCGAGGCCGCTGCCATCGACGTCATGGCCAACCACATGTTCTGGGGCCACGAGGACTGCCCGATCGACGAGATCTACGCCTTCAACATCCCGAGCTCCCGTGCCTTCATGCACCTGGACACGGTGTTCACGCAGATCGACGTCGACAAGTTCACCATCCACCCCGCCATCATGGGCACCCTGCAGGTGTTCAAGCTCACCCCGGGCAAGGAGGAGAACGAGGTCAAGATCGAGGAGATGAACGACACCCTCGAGCACACCCTCGCCAAGATCCTGGGCCTCGACCAGGTCACCCTGATCCCCTGCGGTGGCGGCGACCCCATCGCGGCCGCCCGCGAGCAGTGGAACGACGGCTCCAACACGCTCTGCGTGCGCCCCGGCACCATCTGCGTCTACCAGCGCAACAACGTCACCAACGACATCCTCTACAAGGCCGGCATGGAGCTGCTCGTCATCCCGAGCGCCGAGCTCTCCCGCGGCCGTGGCGGCCCCCGCTGCATGAGCATGCCGTTCTGGCGCGAGGACCTCTAAACCTCAGCCTCCTCCGGGGGCCGGCGCGTCCGGCCCCCGGTCGACGCGGGCCCTGGGGCCCGCGTCATCCCGATGCGTCAAACGCCGCGCCCCATCGGGGGCGCACGACAGAAAGGAGCCGTAACGATGGGTGTCAACATCGCCGGCCGCAGCTTTACCAAGATCCTCGACTACACCCCTGAGGAGATCCAGTACCTCGTCGACGTGTCCAAGACCTTCAAGGACATGAAGCGCAACGGCGTGCCCCACAAGTACCTCGCCGGCAAGAACATCGTCCTGCTCTTCGAGAAGACCTCCACCCGTACCCGCTGTTCCTTCGAGGTGGCCGGCAACGACCTCGGCATGGGCGTCACCTACCTCGATCCCGGCAGCTCCCAGATGGGCAAGAAGGAGTCCATCGAGGACACCGCCCGCGTCCTCGGCCGCATGTACGACGGCATCGAGTACCGCGGCTTCTCCCAGGAGCTCGTGGAGGAGCTGGCCGAGAAGGCCGGCGTCCCGGTGTGGAACGGCCTCACCGACGAGTTCCACCCCACGCAGATGATCGCCGACCTCCTCACCATCGAGGAGAACTTCCCCATGGGCGTCAAGGGCCTGAAGTTCGTCTTCTTCGGCGACACCCGCAACAACATGGGCAACTCCCTCATGGTGCTCTGCGCCAAAATGGGCATGCATTTCGTGGGCTGCGGCCCCAAGGAGCTGCGTCCCACCGACGAGCTGATCGCCACCTGCGAGAAGATCGCCACCGAGACCGGCGCCACCATCACCTTCACCGACGACCCGAAGGCCGCCGCCACCGACGCCGACGTCCTCTACACCGACATCTGGGTGTCCATGGGCGAGCCGGCCGAGCTCTGGGCCGAGCGCATCAAGGAGCTCAAGCCCTTCCAGGTCAACAGCGAGCTCATGGGCCTCGCCCACAAGGACGCCATCTTCATGCACTGCCTGCCGTCCTTCCACGACACCAAGACCACCATCGGCGAGGACGTCGCCGAGAAGTTCGGCATCAAGGAGATGGAGGTCACCGACGAGGTCTTCGAGTCCCGTCAGTCCAAGGTCTTCGACGAGGCCGAGAACCGCATGCACACCATCAAGGCCGTCATGTACGCGACCCTGAAGTAACGACCCCTCCCAGCGAGCGGCCAGAAGGGCCCCGGCGGACGCCGGGGCCCTTTTCTCGTACGTAAGAAACAACCATTAATTCTTGCTCTGTATATATACTTGAAATCAAAGGACCGAGGTCCGGGCATATACCCCAAAGCCATGTGAAACGGGGGCGGCACCCCACGGAGAAGGGGGGATCCCTTGTCAGAAGGACAAGCGCCCGCGGCCACCCAGTCGGGCCCGGGTAAGATCGGTCTGTTCGGGCTCATCGGCATCGTCGTGAGCTCCTGTATCGGGTCGGGCGCCTTCGCGCTCACCGGCCAGATCGCCCAGGTGGCCTCGCCGGGCGCCGCGCTCGTCGCCTGGCTGATCGTGGGCGTGGGCTTCCTCTGCCTGGCCCTCTCACTCAAGAACCTGGCCGACCGCCGGCCCGACCTCGACTCCATCTTCGACTACGCCACCGAGGGCTTCGGCCCGTTCGCCGGCTTCCTGTCGGGCTGGGGCTACTGGCTCTCCGCGTGGCTGGGCAACGTGGCCTTCGCCACCATCATGATGAGCGCCGTCGGCTACTTCTATCCCCCCTTCGAGGCGGGCAACACCGTGCCCTGCATCGTGATCGCCTCCGTCATCCTCTGGGGCATCACGTTCCTCGTCATGCGCGGCGTCGAGAGCGCCTCGTTCATCAACGCCATCGTCATGGTGGCCAAGGTGGCGGCCCTCGGCCTGTTCATCGTGTTCGCGCTCGTCATGTTCAACGCCGGCGTGTTCACCGCCGACTTCTGGGGCACCGTCCAGGACAACCTGGCGGCCATGGGCGCGGCCGGCGCCACCGACCTTGGCACGATCCCCGACCAGATCGTCAACTGCATGATGATCATGTTCTGGTGCTTCATCGGCATCGAGGGCGCCTCGGTCATCTCCAGCCGCGCCAAGTCCAAGGCCGACGCCGGCAGGGCCACGGTCATCGGTCTCGTCGCGCTGCTCGTCATCTACATCGGCGTCTCGGTGCTGCCGTTCGGCTACATGCCCTACAACGAGATCGCGGCCCTGCCCAAGCCGGCCATGATCTACGTGTTCGACTCCATGGCCCCCGGTTGGGGCGGCGCCTTCATCACCGTCGCCATGATCGTGTCGGTGGCCGGCTCCTGGCTGTCGTTCACCATCCTGCCCGCCGAGACCACCCAGCTCATGGCCAGCCACAGGCTCCTGCCGGCCAAGTGGGGCGAGCTCAACTCCAAGGGTGCCCCGCAGTTCTCGCTCGTCGTCGTGGGCGTCTGCACCCAGCTGTTCCTCGTCACACTGATCTTCACCGAGGACGCCTACAACTTCGCGTTCTCCCTCTGCACCGTGGCCATCGTCGTCACGTGGGCGCTGGCGTCCGCCTTCAACATGAAGGTCTCCTTCGCCGCCAAGCAGACCGGCCAGGCCGTCTGCGGCCTTGTCGCCACGGTCTTCCTCGTGGTGGGCACGCTGCTCAACGGCTGGACGTTCCTGCTGCTCACCTGCGTGGGCTACATCCCCGGCATCTTCGTCTACATCGCCGGTCGCAAGGAGCACGGCGAGCAGGCGTTCACGCCGGCCGAGAAGTGCGTCATGGCCCTCGTGGTGGCCGCCGGCATCGTGGCCGTCGTGCTCGTGGCCATGGGCCTCATCGCCTTCTAGGCCCCACGGCCCCCAAGGCCGTCTGACCGGGCGCCGGGTCCCCCTCGCAGGGCCCGGCGCCCTCTCTTTGGCGTGGCACCGTATACTGGCCCCACGGCCGGTCGGCCCGAAACGCGTTCCGAGGGGGTGCGTCATGGAGGTCACGCCCATCGCCAACGAGGTCTGGCTCAACCGCCATGAGCGGCGGGCCTCGGTGGACATCGCCCAGTCGTCCGTCACCGCCATGGGCTACCGGGAGCTCGCCGCCCTCGACGGCGAGGGAGGGGCGCGCATAGGCGCCGCCCTCGCGGACGCCCGCCTGGACTACGGCTGGATCGAGGGCTCCCCGGCGTTCAAGGCCGCCGTCTCGCGGCTCTACGGCCGCGAGATGGACCCCTCCCTCGTCCTCCAGGAGAACGGTGCCACGGGCGCCAACCGCGACGCCGTCGTCTCCCTCGTGGGGCCCGGCGACCACGTGGTGTGCGAGTGGCCCACCTACCAGCCGCTCCGGGACATCCCCCGCGCCCTCGGCGCCACGGTGGACCTCTGGCGCCTGGAGTGCGACGGCACCCGTTGGACGGCGCCCGTCGAGGCCCTCGAGCGCCTCGTGAGGCCGGGGACCAGGCTCATCTGCATCAACAACGCGGCCAACCCCACGGGCGCGCTCCTCGGCAGGGAGGAGCTCGAGGCCGTGGCCGACATCGCCCGCACCGTGGGCGCCTACGTGCTCTCCGACGAGGTCTACCTGCCGGTGGCCCAGGACCGTGGCTACGTCTCCATGCTGGACGTCTACGAGCGGGCCGTGGTCACCAACTCGCTCTCGAAGTCGTTCTCGGCGCCGGGGCTCCGCGCAGGGTGGGTCGTGGCGCCGCCGGAGGTGGCCGCGCGCATCCGGGCCCTGCGCGACTACTCCCTCATCTGCGCGGGCGTGGGCAACGACCTCCTGGCCACCCTGGTGCTCGAGCACGCCGACGAGGTGCTGGCCCGCAACCGCGCCATCGTGCGGGCCCGGGCGCGGGCGGTGGGGGAGTGGCTGGGGCGCACGCCCCGGGCCTCGTGGTGCGCCCCCGACGGCGTGCCCGTGGCCTACCTGTCGCTCGACCTCCCCGACGGCCTCGACGACGAGACGTTCTGCCTGGACCTCCTCGACCGTCACGGCCTCCTGCTCGTCCCCGGCGGCTGCTTCGACATGCCGGGCGGGGTGCGGCTCGGCTACTGCTGCCCCGAGGGGGAGCTCGGGCGCGGCCTGGACCTCCTCGGCCGGGCCCTCGAGGGGCTCGACTGACCCGGCGCCCCGCGTCACGGTGCGCCCCGCCACCGGGGCCGGGGCGGTGTGGCTGCATATGGCACCAGCTTCTTTTCAGCATATTGCACAGAAGGTGCGATTCATCGATTGCGGCGTATAAGATTTAGCGGATGCTGCATAGGATAATTAATTTATGACAAGGCGGCACGGGGCCGCCGGTGATTCCGGGCGGTCGGCGTCCCGGGGCGGGAGATAGAGAAATCAATAAACCATACGCATAAATATATGTTAGAGGTCCGTTTAACTGCAATAACGGGGGGAGCTCCGCGCATTACAGCTTGGTTTCCGCGAACGGCACTAAAGTACCAGTAAACGGCATCTGCGCCACGGATTCTCTGTTCTTGGTCTTAAGGGAATATTCATATGTATAAAATGGGTCCCGAATCGTTAGGAGTGGGGCTTCTCGGGAGCCCCGGACGGGGCGCGTCCCACGAGGGTCCGCCTCCAACGAGGAAAGGAGACCCAAGGCATGTCAGATATGACAAAGCCTAAGAAGAAGCGGGAGATGCTCTCTTCTTACACGATCCTCTTCATCATCCTGATCGTGGTGGCCCTCATCTCCATCGCCATGTCCATGGCGATTCCGGACATCACCGGCGCCACCCTAGGCGACGTGCTGATGGCCCCGGCCGAGGGCTTCGTCGACGCCGTCGACGTCTGCCTGTTCGTCATGGTGCTCGGCGGCTTCCTCGCCATCGTCGAGCGCTCCGGCGCCCTTAACGCCGGCATCTCCACCCTGGTGCGTGCCATGGGCGGCAACGAGCTCAAGCTCATCCCCATCCTCATGGTCATCTTCTCGATCATGGGCACCACCTACGGCTTCTGCGAGGAGTCCGTGGGCTTCTACGCCCTGCTGGCCGCCACCATGATGGCCGCCGGCACCGACGTGCTCGTGGGCGCGGCCATGGTGCTGCTCGGCGCCGGCTGCGGCGTCCTCGGCTCCACGGTGAACCCGTTCGCCACGGGCGTCGCCTCCGCCACCCTGACCTCCATCGGCATCCCGGTCGACCAGACGATCATCATCGTCCTCGGCCTCATCCTCATGGTCGTGGCCGACGTCATCTCGATCGTGTTCGTGTACAACTACGCCAAGAAGGTCAAGGCCGACACCGGCCGCTCCATCCTCACCGGCCACGAGATCGAGGCCGCCGAGAAGGAGTACGGCAGCGCCGCCAAGGCCGTGGCCGAGGCCAAGGCCATCACCGGCCGCCAGAAGGCCGTCCTGGTGCTCTTCGCCGTCACCTTCGTCGTCATGATCATCGGCTTCATCCCCTGGGAGGACCTCAACGTCGACGCCTTCAACGCCGGCTACGCCTCCGAGGAGGTCACCGCCCCCATCACCGGCGAGGAGATCGTGGCCGCCTGGGGCGACGGCGGCATCGACGGCGACCTCGTGTTCAACACCGAGCCCGACGCCACGGTGACCACCGAGACCACCACCTCCCTCGGCTGGTCCGCCTTCCTCACCGGCACCCCCCTCGGCCAGTGGTACTTCGCCGAGGCCACGGCCTGGTTCCTGATCATGGCCATCGTCATCGGCATCGTGGCCGGTCTCTCCGAGCGCGAGCTCGTGGACACCTTCATCGCCGGCGCCGGCGACATGATGGGCGTCGTGCTCGTCATCGCCCTCGCCCGCGGCGTCTCCGTCCTCATGGACGTCACCGGCCTCTCCAACTGGATCCTGGCCTCCGCCGCCGCCGGCCTCAAGGGCATGAGCGCCATCGTCTTCGCGCCCCTGTCCTTCATCCTCTACGTGCTCCTGTCCTTCCTCATCCCGTCGAGCTCCGGCATGGCCACCGTGTCCATGCCCATCATGGGCCCGCTGGCTGTGGAGCTGGGCTTCTCGCCCGAGGTCATGGTGCAGATCTACTCCAGCGCCAACGGCTTCGTGAACCTGTTCACGCCCACCTGCGGCGCCATCATGGGCGGCCTGGCCCTGGCCCGCGTGGAGTACTCCACCTGGCTGAAGTTCGCCACCAAGCTGCTCGTGATCCTCTTCGTGGTCCTCGTCGTCATCGTGACGGTGGCCTGCATGGTGGTGCCCGCCTAGCGCAAGGCGCCATCGGGACCCGCAACCACGGAAGGTCCGAAGAAGGGCCCCGCCGCACCGAGTGTGCGGCGGGGCCCTTTCCGTGGGGCGCGGGGTGTCGACGGGGTCGACCGGGGACGGCAGCTGCAGGGCGGCGGCCGCAGGGGGCGGGGGTGTCCCTAGTAGACCATGCCCATGGCCTCGCGCACCTGGGCGAGGGTCTCGTCGGCGACCTCGTTGGCGCGGCGGTTGCCCTCGTGGAGGATCTCGCGCACGAGGCCGGGCTGGGCGGCGAAGGCGGCGCGGCGCTCGCGGATGGGGGCCATGTAGTCGTCCACGACCTCGGTGACGTAGCGCTTGAGGGCGCCGGCGCCGGCGTCGCCGATGGAGTCGGCGATCTCCTCCGGGTCGCGGCCGGTCATGACGGAGGCCGTGGTGATGAGGGCCGAGACGCCGGGGCGGTTCTCCGGGTCGAAGGTGATGGTGCGCTCCGAGTCGGTCTTGGACTTGCGGATGAGCTTGGCGGTCTCCTCGGCGGTCATGGAGATGGCGATGGAGTTGCCGTAGCTCTTGGACATCTTGCGGCCGTCGAGGCCCGGGAGGAGCGGGGTGTCGGACAGCAGGCCCACGGGCATGGGGAACACCTTGCCGTAGCGCTCGTTGAAGCGCCGGGCGATGTTGCGGGTGAGCTCGATGTGGGGGAGCTGGTCCTTTCCCACGGGGACGCAGTCGGCCTTGCAGAACAGGATGTCGCAGGCCTGGTGCACGGGGTAGGTGAGGAGCAGGCCGGTGAGGGCGTGGCCCGAGGCCTCCTGCTCGGCCTTGACCGTGGGGTTGCGCAGGAGCTCGCTCTCGCTCACGAGGGAGAGGAACGGCAGCATGAGCTGGTTGAGCGCCGGCACGGCCGAGTGGCAGAAGATCGTGGCCCGCTCGGGGTCGATCCCCACGGCGAGGTAGTCGAGGACCATGTCGTAGGCGTACTCGGTGATGTGGGCCGTGGTGTCGCGGTCCGTGATCACCTGGTAGTCGGCGATGAGGATGTTGGTGTTGACGCCCATCTCCTGGAGCCGAACGCGCTCGCGCACGGTGCCGAAGTAGTGGCCCAGGTGCAGGCGGCCCGTGGGGCGGTCGCCCGAGAGGAGGGTGTGGGCGCCACCGTCCTCTCCAAGGGATTTCCACATGGCGTCGGACCGCCTCTGCGCCTCGGCGAAGCTCTCCTCGTTTGCCATGGTTCCTCCTTTGGTTGTGCCCCGGCGGCGGGGCGCGTCTGCAACCTCCTTATACTACCCGGTGCCGGACCCGGCGGGGGCGCCCGTCCGGCCACGGCGGGACCGCCGCCCACCACGGGACACAACATCTTGTGTCTTACTCGGGGTTCCCGGCTTTGCCCCACGGGGCGTGGGGAGGGCCCTGGAGCTGGGCGTTTCGCTCTCGGCCAAACGCGCGCCCCGTGAACCCCCTGATTGTCCCTCCAATGGGCCTATGGTTGTCATACACCACATATTGTGGTTTTTGGTATCTACACTTCTAGGGATTGTTGTTCAGGGGACTTTTGCACACCACTACACACGACCGATGTCAAGTCTGTTCCTCGTGCCGGGGCCTCCGTATCATAGGTGTCGCCGCGGTCGTGGGACCGCGGCGACACCTCGAATTCAACCACAAGATGATGTGGTCCACCGTCAACCCGCACGGCCCAAGGAGAGTCCCAATGAAGATCATCAAGCGCAACGGGTCCGAGGCGACCTTCGACGTCGCAAAGATCGTCAACGCCATCCGGGGGGCCAACGTGACCGTCCCGGAGCCCGTGCGGCTCACCGAGGCCCAGATCGACGACGCCGCCACCGCCGTCGAGGCCGAGTGCGAGGCCTGTGGCCACACCGTGACGGTGGAAGAGGTCCAGGACATGGTGGAGGACCAGATCATGGCCAAGGGCGCCTTCTCGGTGGCCCGCAACTACATCACCTACCGCTACGTCCAGAGCCTCAAGCGCACCTCCAACACCACCGACGAGCGCATCCTCTCGCTCATCGAGTGCAACAACGAGGACGTCAAGCAGGAGAACTCCAACAAGAACCCCACGGTCAACTCCGTGCAGCGCGACTACATGGCCGGCGAGGTGTCCAAGGACCTCGCCAACCGCATCCTGCTGCCGCGCGAGGTGGTGGAGGCCCACGACGAGGGCATCATCCACTTCCACGACGCCGACTACTACGCGCAGCACATGCACAACTGCGACCTCGTCAACCTCGAGGACATGCTGCAGAACGGCACCGTGATCAGCGGCACCCTCATCGAGAAGCCGCACTCCTTCTCCACGGCCTGCAACATCGCCACCCAGATCATCGCCCAGGTGGCCTCCAGCCAGTACGGCGGCCAGTCCATCTCCCTCACGCACCTCGCGCCCTTCGTGGACGTCTCGCGCCGGCGCATCCGCCGCGACTTCGTGCGCGAGCTCGAGGAGCTCGGCATCGAGCCCGAGGAGGAGCAGGTGGGCCGCATCGTCGAGGAGCGCCTCCTCGACGAGATCCGCCGCGGCGTCCAGACCATCCAGTACCAGGTGGTCACCCTCATGACCACCAACGGCCAGGCGCCCTTCGTCACGGTCTTCATGTACCTCAACGAGGCCCGCGACGCCCAGGAGAAGCACGACCTCGCCCTCATCATCGAGGAGACCCTCCGCCAGCGCTACGAGGGCGTCAAGAACGAGGCCGGCGTCTGGGTCACCCCCGCCTTCCCCAAGCTCATCTACGTGCTGGAGGAGGACAACCTCGAGCCCGGCCAGAAGTACTACTACCTCACCCAGCTCGCGGCCAAGTGCACCGCCAAGCGCATGGTGCCCGACTACATCTCCGAGAAGATGATGCGCAAGCTCAAGCTCTCCGCCGGCGAGGTCGAGGGCGAGGGCGACGTCTACACCTGCATGGGCTGCCGCTCCTTCCTCACGCCCGACCGCTCCGGCAACGGCTACGGCAACGTGGCCAACGCCGGCAACTACGAGCCGGGCAGGCCCAAGTACTACGGCCGCTTCAACCAGGGCGTGGTCACCATCAACCTCCCGGACGTCGCCCTTTCCAGCGGCGGCGACATGGAGGAGTTCTGGCGCATCTTCGACGAGCGCCTGGAGCTCTGCTACCGCGCCCTCATGTGCCGCCATAACCGCCTCAAGGGCACGCTCTCGGACGCGGCGCCCATCCTCTGGCAGTACGGCGCCCTGGCCCGCCTGCCCAAGGGCGAGGTCATCGACCCGCTGCTCTTCGGCGGCTACTCCACCATCAGCCTCGGCTACGCCGGCCTCTACGAGTGCGTGCGCTACATGACCGGCCACAGCCACACCGACGCCGAGGCCACGCCGTTCGCCCTGGCCGTCATGCAGCACATGAACGACAAGTGCGCCGAGTGGAAGGCCGCCACGGACATCGACTTCTCCCTCTACGGCACGCCCCTGGAGTCCACCACCTACAAGTTCGCCAAGTGCCTCCAGCGCCGCTTCGGCGTCGTCCCCGGCGTCACCGACCACGGCTACATCACCAACAGCTACCACGTGCACGTGACCGAGCAGATCGACGCCTTCACCAAGCTGCGCTTCGAGAGCGAGTTCCAGCGCCTCTCCCCGGGCGGCGCCATCTCCTACGTCGAGGTCCCCGACATGCAGGACAACCTCGAGGCGGTCATGAGCGTGCTGCGCTTCATCTACGACAACATCATGTACGCCGAGCTCAACACCAAGAGCGACTACTGCCAGGTCTGCGGGTTCGACGGGGAGGTCAGGATCGTGGAGGACGACGGCAAGCTCGTGTGGGAGTGCCCGCATTGCGGCAACCGCGACCAGACCACCCTCAACGTCGCCCGGCGCACCTGCGGCTACATCGGCACGCAGTTCTGGAACCAGGGCCGCACCGAGGAGATCCGCGACCGCGTCCTGCACCTCTAGGCCGGCCCCATACCCGTCACCGCCGACCGGGCCGCCCCACGGGGCGGCCCGCCCTTCCATCGAGGTCCCATGAACTGCGCCAACGTCAAGTACTGCGACATCGCCAACGGCACCGGTGTGCGGACGAGCCTGTTCGTCTCCGGCTGCACCCACCGCTGCCCCGGCTGCTTCAACGAGGTGGCCTGGGACTTCTCCTACGGCGACGCCTTCGACGAGGCGCTGCAGCGGGAGGTCATCGACTCCCTCGCCCCCTCTTATATTGCGGGTCTGTCCGTGCTCGGGGGGGAGCCCATGGAGCCGTCCAACCAGCGGGCGCTCGCGCCCTTCCTCGAGCGGGTCCGCGCCGAGTGCCCGGGCAAGGACGTGTGGGTCTACACGGGCGACGTCCTCGACGAGCTCCTCGACCCCGCCTCGCCCCGGCACACCGAGGTCACCGAGCGGCTCCTGCGGTCCGTGGACGTGCTCGTGGACGGGCCGTTCGTCCAGGAGCTCAAGGACATCACCCTGAGGTTCCGCGGCTCGCAGAACCAGCGCATCATCGACGTGCCCCGGAGCCTCGAGGCCGGCCGCACGGTGCTCTGGGAGGACGACCCGGTGTTCGCCCAGCACTCCATGGGCCGCCAGGAGCTGCACCTCTAGGGGCGGGAAACTCCCTTAAATACATTGCAAAACCATTTACCGATTGGGCGGCCCCTCTCGCGGGGGCCGTGCGGTGCCGGGTTGCCTTTCTGGGCATCGACCTGCAAGGCCGCAAGGCCGCTTTGCCGTGTCGACCCATCGGAAGGAGACCCATGGACTGTCCCTACGAGACGGAGTGGCGCCGCGCCTACACTCCCTCGACCGCCATGGAGGAGGCGAGCCGGTGCCTGCTGTGCGAGGACGCGCCGTGCAGCGCCGACTGCCCGGCGGGCACCGACCCAGGCCGCTTCATCCGCAGCATCCGCCTCCTCAACGACGAGGGCGCCGCCGCGACCATCCTCGTCAACAACGCCCTGGGCGACATCTGCGCGCGGGTGTGCCCCACCGAGCGCTACTGCGAGCGCCGGTGCACCCGCGCCGAGGTGGACCGCCCCATCGACATCAAGGGGCTCCAGCGCTACGCCACCGACTTCGCCGCGGCCCTCTCCATGGAGGTCCTCGAGGCCGGCCCCGACACGGGCCGCTCCGTGGCCGTCGTGGGCTCCGGCCCCGGCGCCCTGCAGGCCGCCGCGACGCTCCGCGGGATGGGCCACGCCGTGGACATCTACGAGCGCGACGCCGTGGCGGGCGGCATGCTCGCCCACGGCATCCCGGCCTACCGCCTGCCCGACGACGTCGTGGCCGCCGCCGTCTCCCGCGTCGAGCGCCTCGGCGCCAGGGTCCACACGGGCGTGCGGGTGGGCGCCGGCTGCGCCGTCACCTGCCAGGGGCTCCTGGAGGACCACGACGCCCTGCTCGTGGACGTGGGCCTCTCGGCCGGCAAGATGCTCCCCATCTTCGAGGGCGACCCCGCCGTGGAGCTCGCCGTGGACTTCCTCGCCCGTGTGAGGGCGGCCGGGGGCGAGGTGACGCTGCCCGACAACGTGCTCGTCATCGGCGGCGGCGACGTCGCCATGGACGTCTCCACGACGCTCAGGCGCCTGGGCGTCCACACCGTCACCGACGTCGCCTGGGAGGAGTCCGACGCGTTCCTCGCCTCCGAGGAGGAGCTCGCCGGCGCCCGCGGGGCCGGCGTGACCATCGTGGACGGCTACGCCCCCGTGGCCGCCGACGGCGGCGCCGTGACGTTCAGGCACCGCATCATCGACGCCGGGCTCACCGTCAGGGCCGACCTCGTGATCCTCGCCGTGGGCCAGCGCGCCGACGTCCTCGGTCTCGACCTCGAGCTCGAGCTCGACGGCAACGAGGTGGTCGGGGGAGGCCCCGCGACGTCGGTGCCGCGCGTCTTCGTGACCGGCGACCTCATGGCCGGCGACAAGACCGTGGTGTGGGCCGTGCGCAAGGGAAAGATAGCGGCCGCCGCCATCGACGGCATGCTCGAGAAAGGGGGCGAGTGACCATGGCGAGTCGCGACCTCTCCGTCGACTTCCTCGGCGTCCACTTCCAGAACCCGTTCTGCCTCTCCTCGTCCCCCGTCGGCAACTGCTACGAGATGTGCGCCAAGGCCTACGAGACCGGCTGGGGCGGCGTGGTCTACAAGACCCTGCATACCGACGACTTCAAGGTCGACGAGGTGTCCCCGCGCTTCGACGAGCTCACCAAGGAATGCACGCCGTTCGTGGGCTTCAAGAACATGGAGCAGATCGCCGAGCACCCGCTCGAGAGCGACCTCGCGGCCATCCGGCGCCTCAAGGCCGAGTATCCCGACGGCGTCCTCATCGCCTCGATCATGGGGCAGGACGAGGGCGAGTGGGAGGAGCTCGCCCGCACCGTGGAGGCCGCCGGCGCCGACATGGTGGAGATGAACCTCTCCTGCCCCCAGATGACGAGCCACGCCATGGGGTCCGACGTGGGGGTGAACCCGGACCTCTGCCGCCGCTACGCCGCCGCCGTCAAGCGCGGGACGTCGCTGCCGGTGCTCGCCAAGATGACGCCCAACATCACCGACATGTGCGTGGTGGCCAAGGCCTCCCTCGAGGGCGGCGCGGACGGCATCGCGGCCATCAACACCGTGAAGTCCGTGGCCAACGTGGACCTCGACCTCCACGTGGGGCTGCCCGTCATCAACGGCAAGAGCGCCATCTCCGGCTTCTCCGGCAAGGCCGTGAAGCCCATCGCCCTGCGGTTCCTCCAGCAGATGCGGTCCGACCCCGAGCTCGCCGACCTCCCCGTCTCCGGGATCGGCGGCATCGAGACCTGGCGCGACGCCTGCGAGTTCATCCTCATGGGCGCCACCACGCTGCAGGTGACCACGTCCGTCATGCAGTACGGCTACCGCGTGGTGGAGGACATGAAGGACGGCCTCGTCCGCTACATGGGGTCCCAGGGCGTCGACTCCCTCGCCGACCTCGTGGGCCTCGCCACGGCGAACATCCTCCCCGCCGAGGACCTCGACCGCGACTACCGCGTGTACCCCGAGGTGGACCAGGACGCCTGCGTGGGGTGCGGCCGCTGCTACATCTCCTGCTACGACGGCGCCCACCAGGCCATCGTGTGGGACGAGGCCGACCGCCGCGTCTCCGTGGACGAGGAGAGGTGCGTGGGCTGCCACCTCTGCCGCCTCGTGTGCCCGGTGCACGCCATCCACTTCGGCCGCGTGGCGATGAAGGGGGGCCGCGACGGCGACCCGGCCGACGTCGTCTGCAGGCCCAAGGGCGTCCCCTACGACCTCACGTAGGGGAGGGGTGTCTCCCCGGGACGGCCTTCCGAGATTGGTCGAGATTCTCGGTTGCGCCGCCGGAGGCCTGTGCTAGTATCTTCTTCGCACCACCGATGTCGGAGTGGCGGAATTGGCAGACGCGCTAGCTTGAGGTGCTAGTGACTGACTAAAAGGTCGTGCGGGTTCAAGTCCCGCCTCCGACACCATCGAGATTGAGGCCCGTGTCCCTTGGGACACGGGCTTTTTTCTTGTCTCGCCAAACTTTTTCAGGAATTGGGTACGACCGTGCGGCGGTGCGAGTATCCTCGATACCGACCGCGTTGGTTGGAGGACCGCGCCTTCCCGCCGGGTCGGCAGGGAGGCGCCCGGGGGCACCCGGGCTCGTCGGAAGGGCGGGAGAGCCATGATCTTGGGCAGCAACATCACGGCCACCGACACGGGGGGCCGCATCAAGGCCTTCTGCGGGCTCAACGCCGTCTTCGACATCCTCGCCATGGTCGACGACGCCGTGGCGGGTTACGACGCCTCCGGGCGCGTCATCATCGCCAACGAGAACCTCGCGTCGCTCTCGGGGCTCACGCGCCAGCAGCTCATCGGCATCGACGTCAGTGCCCTGTTCCTGCCGCTGTCGGGTATCCCCAACCCCCACGGCCGCCTCCCGTTCCCCCTGGACGGCTCCAAGGCGACGCTCCTCTGCCGACGCCCCACGGAGGGCACCAAGGTGCGCGTGGTGGTGCGGGCCCGCCCGATGGGGGACGACGGGTCGTTCCTCCTCGTGGCCCGACCCACGTCGGTGGCCAGCGACCCGGCCCCCGATGGCCCGCGGCCCACGTCCGACGTCTCGGTGGACGGCACGGCGCTCTCCTCCGACGAGGTCGCCGCCGTGGCCGACGCCGACGTGCGCGTGGCCTCCATCGGCCGGGAGGGGCCCGCCGACGTGGTGGCCTTGATGAGCGAGCTCGGCGGCGCCGTGGTCTCGGGCGACGCCAGCGGTGTCCAGGACATGTTGGTGTCCGAGCTCCGCGACGCCGTCGATGCGGATGCCGGCGCGCTCTACATCGCCGGCTCGGGCGGCTACATCCTCAAGAGCTTCTCGGGCGACGTGGACGGCCGGGAGATGCCCTCCTACATCACGTCCCAGGACCGCCTCGCGTCGCTCGTGGGGGAGGGCCGGCGCACCCTGGCCTTCGACCGCCACCGCGGCCTCGACGGCGAGATCGTCCTCTCCGAGAAGGCCACCAAGGAGGTGCACGACACCCCGGAGCTCGAATCCCTGCCCCTCGTCTCGTTCTTCTCGGTGCCCATCGTCTACGACGCCACGGTCGTCGCCGTGGCCCTCGTGGGATGGACCGCCCCGCACGCCCTCCACGGCCACGACGCCAAGGTCCTCGACATCCTCGCGCTGCACCATGCCAACGAGCTCATGACGGCCACGCTCTCGGCGCGGGCGCACTCCAACGAGCGCGTGTCCAACGCCGCCAGCGAGCGGCTCCTGCACCTGGAGGGGCTGGGGGAGAAGGCCACGCTCCTCGACTACTACGACGCCTTCGAGGCCATGGCGGCCGCCGTGGGCTGCTCGTTCATGCCCATCTTCAAGAACCTCCACCAGGACACCCTGTTCATCAAGACGCCCGCCGGCGAGCTCGTCGACTTCCCCTTCGACGTGGACATGCTCCGGGACGACGAGTGGCGCTACGAGGACGTCCACATCTGGCCGCTCTCCAAGCTCGTCGCGCTCCGGGGCTGGGTGTCCGAGAAGGGCATCGCCAACGACGGCATCCTCGTCATCATGGACCGTCTCGTGGGCGAGCCCCGGGGCTTCCTCGTGACCAAGGACGGCGGCACGGCCCTCCCGTCGCTCTCGTACACCTACTTCAAGCGCTTCGTGCAGGACGTCCGCCGCCTCGAGCGCCGCCAGACCCAGCGGGCCCAGGACGCCCTCATCAGCCACACGCTGCAGTCGGGCCTGGGCAACCACCTCCAGCACGTGGAGGGGCTCACGGCGCAGGCCATCTACAACTCGGCCACCGAGACGGCCGATGTGGGCGGCGACTTCTACGACCTCATCCGCCTGCCCGGCAACCGCGCCTGCATCATCCTGGGCGACGTGGCGGGCAAGGGCGTGCAGTCGGCGTCGGTGTCGGCGGCCGTTCGCACGGCCCTCGGCGCCTACTCCTGGGAGGGTCTGTCGCCCTCGCACATGGTGCGCTCGCTCAACGACTTCTTCCTGGGCTTCTCCCGGCTCGAGACGTTCGCCACCGTGTTCGTGGGCGTCGTCGACGTCGCGGAGGGCACGCTCACCTACTGCTGCGCCGGCCACCCGCCCGCGTTGCTGCTGCACCCCGCGGAGCAGCAGACGGAGCTCCTCAACGTGCAGTCGGGGGTCGTGGGGGCCTTCCGCGAGATGGTCTACCGCGACGGCCACGTGCGCCTGCGGCCCGGCGACGAGCTCCTGCTCTACACCGACGGCGCCACCGAGGCGCGGGGCGCCGACGGCACGTTCTTCGGCGAGATGGGCCTCCGCGACGCCGTGGTGCGCAACATCGACCTCGACGTCCACGACATCCCTGACAAGATCATGGCGACCCTCTACGAGTTCACCGACAACCGCCTCGACGACGACGTCGCCATGATGGCCGTGCGCTTCGACGGGTTGGACGCCGACGGCACCGCCGGGGCCTCCTCGTGACCGCCGCCGACACCCGCGGCGACCGCCTCCGCGACATAGTGAGGGTGCTCTGGGTGGTCATGGCCCTCAACCTCGTCGTGGCCGCCGCGAAGTTCCTCTACGGCCAGGCCACCGGCTCGCTCTCCATGCGCAACGACGGCATCGCGAGCGCCTTCGACGCCCTCTCCAATGTGGTGGGCATCGTGGGTGCCTCGCTGGCCGCGCAGCCGCCCGACCGCGGGCACCCCTACGGCCACGCGAAGTTCGAGACCTACGCCTCCGTCGCCATCGGGGTCATGCTCGTCGTGGCGGCCTTCAACCTCTGCGCCGACGGCGTCGACGCCCTCATGGGGCGCCGGGACGCGGTCACGGTGAACGTGGGCAGCTACGTCGTCATGGTGGGCACCCTCGTCGTGAACCTCGCCGTGAGCCGCGGCGAGCGACTGAGCGGCCGACGCCTCAAGAGCGAGGTGCTCGTGGCCGACGCGCTGCACACCCGCTCCGACGCCCTCGTCTCGGTCTCGGTCATCGTGGGCCTCGTCGTGGTCCAGATGGGCTTCCCCATGGCCGACGCGGTCGTGTCGCTCCTCGTGGGTGCCGCCATCGCCGTCTCGGCCGTGGAGGTCTTCCGTTCGGCGAGCACGACCCTCTCCGACGCCGCCCGCCTCGACGAGGGGGAGGTGCGCTCGTGCATCTCCGAGGTGCCCGGCGTACGCTCGGTTCACAACATCCGCACACGGGGAACCGAGGGGGAGGTCTTCGTCGACCTCCATGTTCTGGTTGACCCCCTTATGTCGGTGCAGGAAGGCCACGGGGTGGGGGAGGCCGTGGAGGCGCGGCTCCGCGACCACTTCGGTGAGGTCAGTGAAGTAATCGTTCACATCGAGCCCGACACCGCGCTGGAGCGGCGCCTCGGCGAGGCCGACGACGCCGCCCTCGGCGCCGCCGCGGCGGGCGGGCAGGCTGCCGGCGCTGGGGATACGCCGTCGGCCGACGGCGCCGGGCGGCCGGCGTCCCGACGCTTCCGCTGAGCTCTCCAGGCGGTAGGCCTGCGGGCGCACGGCGGAGAAACCGCCAATCAACGCGTTATTGCGACTCAGGGTGCGCTTCCCGTACTTCCTTATCCTGTCCCTCGCGTGGATTGTTTAGCGGAGTCGACCCGTTGAGGTCGCTCACAGGTGGGTATCAGATACCGTGAGGAAACATGAATAAGGGAGACGGGTTGACAGTGCACGCCGCCTCCCCAACGGGGAATAGTCTTGGGCGACAAAGCGCCAGGGGACAGAGCCCAGACAGGAGGTCACAGTGCTCATCATCTCCGACTGCATGCTCGTCCCCGTCCAGGGCGACCTCGACATCGTCACCGCCCCCGCCCTCAAGGGCCACTTGCTCGAGCTCGTGGACGGCGGCTGCAAGCGCATCATCCTCGACATGGAGAAGGCCGACTACGTCGACTCCACCGGCATGGCGTCCATCCTCACGGTCGTCCGCGCCGCCCGCTCCCACGGGGGGTCGCTCACGCTCGTGAACGTCTCCGAGCGCGTCATGCACGCCCTCAGCGTGGGGTGCCTGCTCCCCTTCGTGCCCTGTTCCGCCAGGCGCCGCCCGCCGGGGCCCGTGCCGCCCCTCTCGCCGGGGGCCTCGCCGCTCCGGAGGCTCACGCTCCGCATCATGCCCGAGAACCTCGAGATGGCCCGCGACTGCCTACGGGAGCTCCTCGAGGGCCTGCCCCTCGACGAGTCGGAGGTCTTCGACATGACGCTGGCCGCCGGCGAGGCCATGGGCAACTGCGTGCTGCACACCCCGCAGGGCACAGGCTTCCTTACGGTGGCCATCTACTCCGACCGTCTCGTCATGGAGGCCGTGGACAACGGCCCGGGTTTCGAGATGGGAGAGGACGAGGAGCCGGTCGTGACCCTCGAGCACGGTCGCGGCATCAAGATCATGCGCCTGCTCTGCGACAGCGTGGAGATCCACGCCAAGCCCTTCGGGCACGGGACCGTGGTGCGGCTGGTGAAGCTCTTCGGCCGCCCGCTCAACCCCCTGGAGGAGGGGCTGCGCATGATCATGAGCGCCTGAAGGGCCCTGCGGGGCCCTTTTCCATGGCGCGGCGCCGCGGGCGGGGGAGAGGCAGCAAAGAAGGCGGCGACAAAGAAAAAGCCGCCTGGAGGCGGCTTGGAGATTCTGGAGCGGACAACGGGATTCGAACCCGCGACCCTCACCTTGGCAAGGTGATGCTCTACCAACTGAGCCATGTCCGCGTGAAGACTCGACTACTATAGCAGCCTCAGCGGGCGGCGCAAGGGAGAAAGTCGGCAAATCGGGCGCCGGGCATATCTGTCACATCAGTCGTGGGGCCGTGCGACAAGAAAAAGGCCGGCCCCGTGGGGCCGGCCGGTCTGTCTGGAGGCGACGCCCAGATTCGAACTGGGGGTAAAGGCTTTGCAGGCCTCTGCCTTACCACTTGGCCACGTCGCCAGGGAATAAAAAGGCCGATCGAAACCGGCCCTGATAATCACTGGAGCGGACAACGGGATTCGAACCCGCGACCCTCACCTTGGCAAGGTGATGCTCTACCAACTGAGCCATGTCCGCTTGCAGGGGCTACTATAGACCAACCCCGGACGGCGATGCAAGGGGAAAAGCCCATTCCCTTTGCGGGTACCATTGCGGGAGTACGTTCGCCCGGCTTGAGAGCGGAATCGCCCTGTGATCAACACCCTTCTCGTCATACTGCTCGTCATCTTCGTCTGCATGCTCGCCGCCTGGTGCTCGCGCTCGGTGATGGACGCCCAGCTCCGCTCCCGGGGCAGGGCCCGGTCGCTCGGCGAGGAGCGCTTCGAGGCCGACTCCGCCGTGGACGCCGGCACCCTCGGCGGCCGCCGGCGCCCGCCGCGGCCCCTCTGGCGCCGCACACCGCCCGCGGACCCCGCCTACGGCTCCATGGCCACCCGGCCGGCCCCGGCCGTCTCCTCCGAGCAGCGTCGCGCCGTGCGTCGGGCCGAGCGCCTCGCCCGCGACCAGTACCTCGACCGCGCCACCCTGGGCATCACGGTCTACATCGTCGTCTTCGTCGTGGCGAGCATGCTCGGCCTCTTCGCCGAGGAGGTGTGGATGTGGCACTCCCAGGGCCGCATGGAGAACCGCGCCGGCGTGGTGTGGGGGCCCTTCTCGCCCCTCTACGGGTTCGGCGGCCTGGTGTTCACCATCGTGCTTTGGAACTTCCGCAAGGCCTCCCTCGCCGAGGTCTTCCTCGTCTCCATGGGGGCCGGCGCGGCCATCGAGCAGAGCACCGGCATGGCCATGGAGTACTTCTGGCACGCTCAGAGCTGGACCTACCTCGGCCTCCCCGACGCCATCACCCAGTGGATCTGCTGGTCGTCCATCCTCGTGTGGGGCGTCCTCGGCGTGGTGTACGCCCGCCTCGTCCTGCCCGAGATCGTGTGGGTGGTCGGCGAGCCGTCGCACCGGCTCCAGGGGGTGGTGGTGGCCGTCCTCGTGGTGGCGATCTCGGTCGACCTGCTCGCCACGGCCTACTGCTTCTACCGCATGGGCCAGCGGAGTTTGGGCATACCACCCCAGAACGCCGTCGACGTCTACGTGGACGGCCACTTCAACGACGAGTTCATAGAGGGGCGCTTCCAGAACCTCGTGGTGGGCAAGCAGCTCGCCCCCAACGGCTGAGGCGCGAGGGGAGGAGGGCCCATGGGCCACGGGAGGCAGACGGCGGCACCCGACGACCTTGCGGAGGTGGCGCTCGAGCGGCGCTTCGCGGCCTCGGACTGGGGCCACATGGGGCTCACCGGCGTGCGCAACGCCCGCGACCTCGGCGGCCTCGCCACGGCCGACGGCCGCGTGGTGGCCCCGGGGCGCCTGCTGCGCTCGGGCGAGCTCGCCGGGGCCAGCGTGGCGGACGCGCGCCTCCTGGCCGACCTCGGGCTCGCGGCCGTGGTGGACCTCCGCACGGAGCGGGAGCGCTCCGCCAAGCCCGACCCCACCTCGCTCTTCCCCGCGGCGAGCTTCGAGTTCGTGCCGGTCATCGCGGCGTCGGCCGCTGGGATCACGCGTTCCATGGGCCCGCGCGAGCTCCTCGCGCTCTTCCGTGAGTACGAGATGGGCACCGAGGGCCGCATGAGCGAGATGTACGCCCAGATCGTCACGGGCGGCGAGGGTATCGCGGGCTACCGCCGGTTCTTCGACGTGGTCATGGCCGTGGGGGAGCGGCCGGCACCGTCCGCCGTGCTCTGGCACTGCAGCGCCGGCAAGGACCGCACCGGCATCGCCGCGGCGCTCCTCGAGCACGCGCTCGGCGTTCCCGAGGAGCTCGTGGTGGAGGACTACCTCGCCTCCAACCGCTTCACCCAGCCGGGCTGGGCCCGCGCCGTGCTCGCCCTGGCCGACCGCCGCCTCTTCCCGGCCAAGCTGGCCGCCATGGCCCATGTCCTCTACACCGTGGAGGAGGAGAGCCTGCGCCGCGCCTTCGACGCCGTGCGGGGCCGCTGGGGCTCCGTGGACGCCTACCTCGACGAGGCCCTGGGCATGGACGCCGGCCGTGTGGCCCGGCTCCGAGAGCTCTACCTGGTCGACCCGGCCGGCCAGCGAGCGACCGGAAAAATGTAAAAATGGGTCTTGCGTGGCGTAGACGGGGCCCCTATACTCATTTCTGTTGCGCGGGCACATGGCGCGGCAACCAACGGGCGTTTAGCTCAGGGGGAGAGCGCTTCCCTGACACGGAAGAGGTCACAAGTTCAAATCTTGTAACGCCCACCACAAAATCGCAGGTAGGAGCCAGTGCGGCTCCTACCTGTTTTGTTATGTGCCGGACGTGTGCCGAACTTGTGCCGAACAATATCGTGCGGATGGCCCGTCGCGCCGCTCCACACAATCCGCACGCACATCAAACGTCGGACTGTGCCCTCCGGTCCGGGCCGTCGATGCGCCGCACCTCGGACTCGGCGCCGCACAGGCGGCTCACGATGCTCTCCGCGGTCCTCAGGCTCCCGCGGCTCGCGAGCCTCTGGACGAGCTGGGCGGGGGAGCACTGGGAGGTCACGACCGTGGGGCGGCGGTTGGACCACCGCTGGTCCACGATCTCCCACAGGCGCTCCAGCGCCCACTCCGTCGGCGACTCCTGGCCCATGTCGTCGAGCACCAGCAGCCGGCACCGCATGAGGGCGCCGGCAAGCTCGGCCTGGTCCCCGTGGCCGTCGTAGCACTCCCGCATCTCCTGCAGGAGGCGCGGCACGGACCGGTACCGGAAGGGGGGCGCCACGTACTCGCGGCCGTCGTAGGTGGTCGTGTGGTCCCATACCCACGCCTTGGCCACGCCGCAGGCCGTGTACGTCTTGCCGGTGCCCACGGGCCCGTAGAGGTAGAGGCCGAACCCCCGGGCGGCCAGGGCGGCCAGGCCGTCACCGTCCCGGGGGACCGACCAGAACCTCTCGGGCATGCCGGAGCGGCGCACCGCCCCCGACGCGGCCCTGACCCTGGCGGCGTCGGCCTCCGCCGCGCGGCGCCGCTCGACGTCGGCCAGGGCGCCATCGCAGGTGCAGGACTCCTCGACCTCGTAGGGCCTCCCGCCGATGGAGCGGGTGACGGTGCCGAGCGCCCTCCCGCAGTGGGGGCAGGTGCGCCCGCCCATCACTCGGCCCTGGCCAGCGTCTCGTCCGCCAGCCTGCGGCGCGCGGCCACGTGGTGCTCGTAGCACCCGGCGGCCCGGCGGCAGCACTCCTCCGCCTTGCTCAGGTCGCGCACGCGCTCGGCCGGCGTGGACCCCTTGAAGGCCCAGCGGAAGAGGTACTTGAGGGCGTTGCCGGTCCACCAGGCGGCGGCCCCTCCGACGCGGTCCCCGGCGTCCGCCAGCACGGCCTCCACCACGTCTGCGCACTCGTAGCCCCCGTGGCAGTAGTGGCCAGGGCGCGTCACGTCGTCGTAGATCCTCTCGTCCATCGTCACGCTCCTCTATCGTCCTCTCTCGGCATGGCGTTCCATGTCCCGATAGCCTTCTCCAGCGTCCAGGCAAGGGGGCCGCGCGCGCCGCAGCCGTGGCAGACCATCTGGCCCTTGGCCGGATAGCGCCCCTGTTGGCGCATGAAGGCGGGCGTAACGTTCCCGCAGAACGGGCACGGTTTCAGCTCACTCATCGGTGCCCACCCACGCGAGGGCCTTGGCTCGGCGGACGATGTCCATGGCCATGACCACATTGCAGCCCGGGTCCATGTCGTGCGGACAGCCGCCGCACTCGCAGCTTTCTGAGCCGAAGTAGGCGCAGGCCCCCTTGGCCGCGTCAGCCTCCAGCAGCAACCAGCTGTCGGGGCGCTGGTGGGTGAGCCACACCGGCTTGAGCTGCTTGGTCTCGCCCCTCGCCGCGGCCTCCACGACGTGGTCGCCCTTGTCCCACCGGATGCCGGTGACCAGCCAGTTCAGGCCGTCCTCGCCATAGACCACGTCCCCGGGCTCGATGGCCTTGCCGTCGCGTCCCAGGACCGGCGGGCGCCTGACGCGGGTCTCCGGCCCACCAACGGCGGTTCGGCCGCCGAACCCGTACGCGGACCATCCGAACTCGTCCACCGTCACGCGGAACACCTTGCACCCGCCGGTGCCGCCCGGCAGCAGCGCCTCGGACCCGATGTCCACCGGCGCGCCGTCCTCGAACCTCGGCCACATCCCGGCCGCCTGCATACCGCTCATATGTCACCCTTCTCATGTCTCTCCATGAGGAGCCTTGCCCGGGCCACGATGGCCCGTCCGCTCCTCCCCGTGTCGATCTGTGCCTGCCGCACGGCCCTCATCACGGCGAGGTCCTCGGCCACGGACCAGCGCTCCCGCATCTCGCCCGCCTCCCCGATGCCGCGCGACATGTTCTCCAGCCACACGCCACGCCGGCAGTCGATGCCGAGCCTGGAGGCCTTCAGGCCGATGGCTCCCTCCGTGCGCCCCGGGAGCACCTCGGCCCAACCCGCCCACTTGGGGCCGTGGCCCGGGTAGTGCTCCCGCAGGGCCTCCAGCTCGCGCAGGCTCCACATCCTCCCCGTGGGCCCGCCCATCAGAAGGGGATGTCTTCCGCGAATGCCGGCGCCGCCGGCGGCTCGGCCGGCGCGAACACGGCCTGGGGTTGGGACGGGTTGTCGGCGTAGGCGGCTGCCGGGGCCGAGGCGGGGCCGGCGCCGTCGTCGCGGCGCTGCATGAGGTCGACCTCGTCGACAACCACCTCCAGCTTGGAGCGGTTCTTGCCGGTCTCCCTGTCCTGCCACTGGCTCCAGCGCAGGCGCCCCTCGACGGCCACCTTCATGCCCTTGGCCAGGATGGGGGCCAGGGCCCTGGCGCGGTTGCCGAACAGCACGCAGTCGACGAAGTTCGGTCGGTCCTCCCACTGGTCGGTCTGGGGGTTGCGCCACCGGTCGTTGACGGCCACGCCGATGCGCAGGACGTCGGTGCTGGACTGGGTGGCCTGCAGCTCCGGGTCGCGGGTCAGGTTTCCCGTGATGCAGACGCGGTTCACGCTCACTCGGCCACCTCCCCGGTCTCGGCGTCGACCTCCACGGCCTCATCGCCGGCGTCGTCGAAGACCCGGAAGCCCTCGCCGTCCACGATCACCGGCGTGGCGCCGTCCTCGGCGATGGCCCGGGCGGCCTCTCGGGTCTCCACGGAGCGCGGCAGCATGCCGCGGTTGAACGCGCGGCGGATGACGGACTTCTCTGCCATGGCCTCCCAGTCTGTCTTCCACGGGCCGGACTTGGCCTTGGACCGGCCCTCCACCTCCTCCACCTCGCGGCGGCTCATGGCGCAGAAGACCGAGCCGCCGTCCTTCAGGCGGGCGCTGAGGTAGACCAGGCGCATGTGCTCCTTGCCGTGGGGGGCGTCGAGGGCCGGGCGGTAGTGGAAGTGCAGGCCGTCCTCGTCCTCGTACCAGTCGAAGTCGTCGCCCTCGTAGACGCACTGGGTGCGGATGGAGGCCACGAGGCCGGAGCGCTGCACGAGCTCCAGCATGCCGTTCTTTCCGAGGACGAACTGGGCCTCGTAGGTGCCCGTCCTGCCGTTGCGGTAGGGCAGGATGTAGGCGCGGCCGAGGCCGTCGACGGCCGAGGGCTCCATGCCCAGCGACGCCGCCCTGAGGCAGCAGCTGAGGATGCTCGACGCGTCGCACTCGGAGAGGTGCGGTGTGGTGTTCCGGGCGCTGATGGCCATCTGCACGAGCCTGTCGGCGGTGAAGCCCCTGGGCATGACCGCCTGGAAGGCGGCCTTCTTGCTCTCGATGAGGTCGTTGAACGTCATGCGCTGGGGGCGCTCGGCCATCTCGGCCCTCGCCTTCGCGATCTCTCCCATTCCTAGATCTCCTTCACTCGCAGTTGCTGTCTCTTCTCGGTGCGGCTCCATGTGACCCGGTGGCCGGCGCCCTCGACGCCCTCGGAGCCCTCGGCCGCCACGAGGTCGCGCACCCGGGCGGCCACCTCGGCCTCCCGGGCCCGGGCCTCCCTCACCCGCTCCCGGGCCTCCACGAACGACGCAACGAGGTCGGCGGCCTCGGTGTAGGTGCCGTCGCCCGCCGGGTGCCGGGCGGCGAGCAGCCGGGCCTCGCAGGACTGCACGCCCGTGGGCGGCTCCACGCCGGCCTCGACGTTGCAGTGCCAGAACAGGTCCACGTCGGAGCGGATGGCGCGCATGTCCCGGGCATCCGGGGCCACCTCGTACTCGCGGTAGTCCTGGCCGCCTATGAGGACGGCCACGACCGCCCACCCGTAGCCGGTCACGTCGAGGTAGTGCTGGACCTGGGTGAGGTAGTGGAGCGGCACGCCGCCGTCCCACATGCGGGCCGAGTGCATGCCGGCGGTCTTGACCTCCAGCACCCCCCACCCGCGCACGGGGTCCCTCGCGATGCGGTCGAGGCTCGCCTGGGCCCACGGCCTCTCCACGGACCTCATGACCCCGCGGGGGTTCACCACCCGCCGGTCCGGGTGGGCCCTGGCGTACTCGTCGGCCACGACCCCCTCGAGCAGGTGGCCCCACCGGACGGCCGGGGAGCCCCCGATGTCGGGAACCTCCACGAGGCCGGTCTTGCGGCACCAGACCTCGTAGGGCCCGCACCACGGGGAGAGGCCCATCACGGCGGCCACGTCGGAGCCGCCGACGCCGGAGCGCCGGACCTCCAGCCACTCGGGGGACCGGTCGGCGCAGGGCACGAACTCGAAGCGGCTACCCTCGTTCGGGTACATCGCGGCCCCCCTTCACGGTCTCCACGGTCACGACCACGCGGGGGTTCTCCCTGTCGACGCCGACCCAGTGGGACACCTGGTCCACGTAGCGCCGGGAGTCGTCGGGTATGACGCCGGCCTTCACGAGGCCGTCCAGGACGAACTTGACGCCGAACTCCACGTTGTCCACGTCGCGGCGGCGGTCCCGCTCGTACCACTTGACCGACACCCGCACCGGCCACCGCATGGCGGGAAGGCCCTTGGCGGCCCGGGCGACGCGGTTGGTCTCGCGCCGCTTGACGGAGCCGCCGGCCCGGGGGTTGGAGCGGCACGTGCCGGTGTACTCGTTGAGACCGCAGAGCCTCCCGTCAACCGAGAAGGTCAGGCGCGTGCACGTCGCCATGGCCCACCTCCAGACCGAACTGGGCGCGGAACCGGTGGGTGGGGACCATCCAGCGGCGCCTCACCTTGACGGCGCCGTCGATGCGGCCCGACGCGAACAGCGACTGGGCGGAGCGCAGGGAGATGCCGAGGGCGGCGGCCACCTCCGGGGCGGCCATGAACTCGGCGCCCATCACAGGTCCCACCCGTCGGCGCGGGCGTGGGCGGCGCAGACCTCGGCCGTGATGGCGGCGTTGGCGCGGGCCGGGGCGGCGTTGGCGGCCTGCATGGCGAACACGAACAGGAGCCAGGAGCCGAACAGGGCGCAGACCCAGACGACCATCTTGAGCTCGGGCGGGACGGGGGAGGGCGCCGTGCGGCGCCGGGCTTTCCTCTCGTCCATCGGGTGTCTCCTCTCTGTCTCCCGGCGCCCTCCCCGCGGGACCCTCCGATTTCCTTGCTCGTGGACAGACGCGGGCGTCCACCTGAGAGAAGAGGAGAGAGGGTCTCGACCCCGAAGAAGGCATGGTCCTGCCCCGCCTCCCGGCGGGGGCTGGCCGCGCTTTTGACCGGAGCGGCGGCTGCCGTCCGGAGGGCCCCGCGGGAGGGGCGCCGGTGGTTGTATGGCTAGCGGGTGCGCCTTGCCGCGAGCAGGACGGCCGCGGCGCCGACGGCGAAGGCAGATACGGCGGTTAGGATGTATGCCATGGGTCCTCCTGTCGAAGGGTGTCTGTCATGGGTTCGTCGCTCAAGGAGCACTGGGTTGAGCTCGTGTCGCTGCTGGCCGCACTGGCACCGGGCGCGCTGTCGTTCGCCGTTGCCGATGCCTCCTCAGCGTGGGCCGAGAGGCCTGTCGCCATGGGACTCACCGTCGTCTGCGGGATTGCCGTCGGCGCCTTGGCCGCGTGGCAAATCCCGCAGGTGCGGGATGCCATCAGGCAGAGACGTGAGGACAGGGGCGCCGAGGCATCCCTACGCCGGTCCTGTGCCGGGATGAGTGACAGGCAGAGGGCCGTCATGTGGGAGGCGCTCGATAACGGGAAGGTCGGCGCTGGTCTCGGGGATACCGAGGTGGGGGAACTGGTCAAGGCAGGTCTGCTCGCCCCGCCTGAGTGCGGATACAGCGTTGTTACCGGGCGCGCCGACCTCTCGGTGCCGCTTGAGGTCGCGGGGTTCCTGCATGGTGGGGCGGAGGACTACCTCGGCCCCCGACCGGGAAGCCCCAGATGAACGCGTGCCGCCTCTCGTAGTCGATGCCGGAGATGATGCCCGATGCCCACACGAGGACGATCACGACGAGCGTCAGGGCGCCCTCGACGGCGCTCACAGGGCACCGCCCACGTGGGAGCAGTAGCGCTTGAGCATCCACCTGAGCCCCTTGCCGGTGATCTTGGCGTAGGGCTTGGGCGGGTACAGCTCGCCGGTGCGCTGGTTGTAGCGGGCCGGGGGCTGGTAGTTGCGCACGTAGCCGCGGTCGATGCCGTAGCGGCTCGCCTGGTGGCCGACGGTGATAATGCCGTCGCGCGTCGCGAGGTCGAAGAGCCTCGTGCGGGTCATCGACGGGTCGTACTGGTGCAGCAGCCGCGACGCCTCGGTGAACGTCATCCAGACGCCGTCGTCCATGCAGGCGTCGAAGAAGCCGGCCTTGGGCGCCATCTCGTCGTTGGCGGCTGAGAGCCGGTCGATGCGGGCGCGCTGGCGCTCCATGGTGTCCCGGGCCACGAGCAGGGCGCGGGCCATGATGGCCTCGGGGTCCTCGTCGGGGGCCGCCGCCATGTAGCCGCCGTTGCGGCGGATGGCGGGGAGTACCTCCTCGAACACCCACGCCTCGAATCGCTGGGCGCTCGGGAGCTTGGACCCGGTGATGAGGCGGTAGAGGTCGGGCTCGGCGATGAAGCCCACCTCCTGCACACCTCCGGAGGTCTGAAGGGGGTAGCGTTTCACGACCCCCTTGCAGTGGCGCTTGACGGCGTCGTTGTGGTTCGAGTAGCCGAGCGCGGCGGCGACGTCCTTGGCGCAGAACATGACCTGGCCCGCATCGTCCACGGTGCGGACGGTGACGCCGAGGGCGTCGTTGGAGTAGGTCTGGATGGACTCGGTCATTGATTCCTCCTCTCAGTGGGTGTCGGTATTCCGTAAAACGGAATCACTTCGGCAAAAAAAGAGATCCGAGTGTGGTGCCGAGCAGCTGCCTGCCCGGCTGGTTCATGCTCGCATAGAGCCTGAGAAGGTCGTTGAGCTTGAACTCTCCGGGGTTGTTCTCGCGCACCGTATATGTCGGACGAGAGATTCCGCAGATAGATGCGGCATCATCCAACGAGAGGCCGGCCGCTCGCCGTACCGCCTGGAAGTCCTCGCTGAGCTCTTCCATCTGTCCTCCTTTCGACAAGCCCAGTGTTGCACACGATTCCGTTAAACGCAAGAAGAATTTCCGTTAATCTGACTTTGCGGTGCCGTAAAATCGAACCCAACGAAAGGAGAACGTCATGGGCCTCGCCGAGAACATCGACACGCTGCTGGTGAAGTACGACATCACCCAGGAGTCTCTTGCCAGCATCGCCGATGTGTCCCCATCCTCCGTGACCCGCTGGCGGCACGGGGGGTCGATACGCAAGGCGCCGCTGAGCAAGATATGCGCCTTCTTCCACCTCACCGAGGACGACCTCCTCTCCGACGCCCACGGCCTCGCGGCCAAGGAGCACGGCTACTACGACCCCCGCAAGGCGGACTGCCACCCCGTCCGCATGGTCGTGGAGAAGGGCGTGGCCGTCCCCGTGGTCGGCCGGGTCCACGCCGGGACCTTCGAGCCCGAGGAGGTCGCGGAGCGCGTCGTCCACGTCACGGAGCAGGTCGTCGCGGGCCACCCCAACGCCCGCGCCCTCATCGTGGACGGCCACTGCATGGACCGCGTCATACCGGAGGGGGCCTGCGCCGTCTACGACCCGGACGCCACCGAGCCCGCGAACGGCTCCATCGTCGTCGTGGAGACCGAGGACTACAGCGCCCTCATGCGCCGGTGGTACTCCACGGGACGCACGCTGGTGCTCTCCCCGGACTCGACCGACCCCGAGATCGAGGACATCGTGCTCCGGTGGGAGGACGGCCCCATCAAGGTGCTCGGCACGGTCTTCCACTTCCAGGCCCCTGCCGACTGGGCGGACCGTCAGGAGCTGTGAGGGTCGCCCCTCTGCACCCAGCCCGGCTGGAGGGCGTGAGGGAAGCAAGGTCGGCGACGGCCATCGGGGGAAATTGTGGCGCCGCCCCACATCGGGTAGGATTCATGGCGTAGAGGAAATAGGAAGCCCCCTCGGTCCTCCTCCCTCCTCATTTTTGATGGCCCCCGATGGGACGCCCCAACCTTTTGCCGGGTGCGGTCCGATCGGGGGCCGACGCATGTCAGGAGGCATAGATGCTCACGGCGGTTCTCGTAGACGGAAACTTCTACCTCCACAGGGCCAGGGCCCTCTGGGGCAAAAAGGCCCCGGCGGAGCGCGCGGACGAGCTGTACCGCTACGTGGTCGGCCATCTCGGCCGCAGGTCCCCGACATCCCCCGTCGAGGGCGGAGCGAGGACCCTTTACCGCCTCTTCTACTACGACTGCCCACCGCTCTCCCAAGGGAGCGTCTACCGCCCATGGGACGGGAAGACCACGGCTTTCGGGCCAAGCAACGGCTCGTTCAGATGGTCGAAGGAGTTCCACGGGGAGCTCGCCAGGAAGCGGAAGGTGGCCATGAGGATGGGCACCATCATGGCCGGCAGCCCCTACTACTCTCTTAAAAGCGAGGCGGTCAAGGCCGTCCTTCGAGGAGAGAGGGCGGTGGCCGACCTCGGAGAAGGCGACTTCGTCCTGATGGGCATCAAACAGGCCGGCGTGGACATGAGAATCGGCCTCGACGTGGCATCCCTGTCCCAGGACCGCATCGTCAACCAGATCGTCCTCGTGGCGGGCGACATGGACTTCGAGCCCGTCGCCAAGGTCGCCAGACGCGCCGGCGTCGACTTCATACTCGACCCCATGGGCCACCACATCCGGGACGAACTCGTCGTGAACACCGACGGCATTGAGGACCTGTCTGAGACGTTCACGGCCGAGTCGGCTGAGGAGCCAAAGTAGGTCGAAAAAGTCAGGAGCATAGAAGGCGCGGCCCCGCCCGCCAAGACATGGGGGCCTCGGGTGTGGGGCCTGTGGCGGGCGCCGGCGTGCCGGTGGGCGGACGGGGGCCGGGGCGGCAGGGGAGTGTATGGTATTGGTACCTTGCGTACTGATTCGGGAGGGGGTCGAGCAATGGCAGAACGAACCGAGGAACAGACGATGAAGGAAGCCGAGCGCCTCGAGCGCCTCTACGTTTCGACGTTTCCCTTCCTCATCCAGGAGGACAGGACTGTGAGGCCGTATGGGAACTTCAAGCAGGTCTCCGCATACACCTCTGGCGAGCGTGTCTATCTGTCGAGCGTGAGCCGCTAATGGGGTCTTGGAACGACGTGTCCTTGCAGCTCTCGCAAGCCGCTGCCTCCGACCCGGACGCCTTGGACAACCTGATCGTCAAGTACATCGAAGACGTCGCCCGGATAAGGGACAGGGGTGTCATCTGCTATTACTCCGGGTGGCTCCAGAGGGGAGGGGACCTGTCGGTCTCCGTCGTCGACGACGACATGAACGGCCTCATGAACGCCAACTACGGGTTGGACACCTCGAAGGGTCTCGACCTGATTCTCCACACCCCGGGCGGCGATGTGGCCGCGACGGAGGCGATGGTCGGCTATCTGAGGAAAAGGTTCGAAGGCGACATCGTCGCGATCGTCCCCCAGCTGGCCATGTCGGCCGGAACCATGGTGTGCTGCGGGTGCCGCGAGGTGATAATGGGCGCCCAGTCGTCCCTGGGCCCGACCGACCCCCAGTTGAACGGCGTTGCGGCAGCGGGCGTCATCGAGGAGTTCGAGGGCGCCGTCAAGGCGGTTTCCGAAAACCCTGCCAGTGGCGTGCTCTGGGCACAGATCATCGGGAAGTACCCCCCGACCTACCTGGGTGACTGCCAGAAGGTCCTCGACGCCTCCAAGAACATAGTCGTGAGGTGGCTCAGCGAGGGCATGTTCGCGGGTGACCCCGATGGGGACGATAAGGCGAACGAGCTCGGTGGGTTCCTGTGCAGCCACAACGACTCCGCCATGCACAACCGCCATTTCTCTGCGGAAGACGTTGCGGGGCATGGCATGAGGGTGTCGATGCTGGAGGACGACCAGCAGCTGCAGGACGCGGTGCTCTCCCTGCACCACACATTCATGCTGGCGTTCCAGCAGAATCCGATCACGAAGGTCGTCTGGTCGAGCTCCGGGGGCCGTTGGATCCAGCAGTCGGCGCCATCCTAGGCGGCCGTAGGTTAGCCGCGCCGCACGACAACCGAACCCGCACGTCCCCGGCGCGCCGGCGGCCGAAATGATATGCCGGTCCCCGACCTGGGTGCCGGGAGGCTTCCGGCCGGCGCCCACCGAGGTAGAGTGTTGGCACCGTCGGCAGGGCAAGGGGAGAGGGGGGCGAGTGATTCCGGGACTGCGGGACGTCGGGGCCACGCGCGAGGTCCTTCCCTACGGCAGGTACCTCGCCACCTTGGAGGAGGTAGAGGGGGAGTACGTCCCGGAGGGGGACGAGAACCGCCGGAAGATCTGGGATGCCTTCCTCGAGGTCGTGTCGGTCGCGAGGCAGGTGTATGGCAGGCTCGTGGCCGTGTGGATAGGCGGCAGCTTCGTCACGTCCGAACCCTCGCCGCACGACATCGACGTGGTCCTCCTTGTCAGGGATGAGAACTATAGGTCCGCCGTGTCGGACCAGCGGGGAAGGTTCGTGACGGGGATGCTTCTCGGGGCCCCAGGCTTTCCGGCGCTCAGCGACCTGGTCGACGCCTACCTGTTGCCCGTCCCGCCGACCGAGTGCGAGAGGGTCAAGGGCTACTCGGAGTCGCGTGGCTACTGGGACCAGTTCTGGTCGAAGGCCCGTTTCGAGGACGGGGACGATCGCTGGCTCTACCCGGCAGCCGGGTACCTGGAGGTGATCATCGATGGCTACGACGCCAAACCTTGACGAGTACCTGGCCTCTCTCGGTTTCGACCCGGACGCGGAGTACGACGTGCCGGAGGACCCTGCCGACGCTGCGCTGGCCGGGGTGGAGGCTTTCGTCCGGGAGCACGGGGGAGGGGGCGCGCCGGAGTCCATAGGCACGATCCACATCGCAGGCCCGTCCGTCTCCGGGCACTCCGCCCCCATGAGGACCGTCGGCGACCTTCTCGTGTCCTTCCAGGGGGCCATCGACGCGATCGGCGCGGCGCTGTCCGGGTTCCGCTCGGCGCGCGGGGCCATCCCGTCCTCCATCTCCGGCAGGACGGGGATGTCCGTCGTCGCGAGCCCAGCACGGGGGTCCGTCGTCATCGAGGTGTCCCCGTCCCTCCCGCGCGCGGACGACCTGCGGCCCGACGGCGACGGCCTCTTCGACGTGGAGGGGTGCGGCGTGAGGCCGCTGGCGGACCAGGCGTTCACCGAGTTCTCGCGCCTTGTCGGCGACCTGCGCGACGAGGATCCTTACGAGGCCCGCTTCATCGACCACCTGACGGACCTCGGGCCCCGCGTGGCCTCGGCCTTGAAGGGGTTCTGCGAGGTCGTCGGCAAGGGGGCCGTCGACCTGGACCTCGATTGGTCCGAGCCGAACGGCGCCACGGAGAGCGCGGCGATCTCGCACGACAGAGCCGCCCGTGCGGCGAGGGTGATCTCTGAGGCGAAGATCGACAACGAGGAGGCCGTCTTCGAGGGGACCCTCGTGACGGTGACCCGGTCACCCAAGGACAGGCTGCGCGTGGTCAGGGACGACGGGAGCGAGGCGGTCGTGTCCATGGGCGACATCCCGCCCGAGTCGACGGTCACGCTCCATCCCGGCGAGCGCGTCAGGCTCGTCGCGGAGAGGCGCGTCGGCCGCAGCCCCGGCGGCCATTCCACGGAGAAGCTCGTCGGCAAGTCCGTCGAGGCTGTCTCGAGAATCGATAGATAGCCGGTACCGAGGGGCCCCGTCGCGGGCCCCTCCCCATGCCGCACGGCCGTGCCGCCCCCTGCAACCGGCGACGGGCGTCCCCCTCCGCCGCGCCCCCGGCCGCGGCTCCCCGGGGGACGGCACGACACCCCCTCCCAAACCCTTTTTTATCCCTCCCACCGCCCGGTCGCGAGGCCCCGCGGCCCCGGTGACGCCCCGTGGGGACCGTGGGTTCTCGGTGCAGCGGCGTGACCTGGCGTGAGTTGGCGTCAGTTGACGTGAGATAACGAAAGCAACGGGTTGATTTCATCAGTATCAAGGGGTAGCCTCCGCCTCAGGCACACCGTAGGCGCGTCTGAGGCGGAGGCTACCCCTTGATACCTGTGACAACGACCGTTTGCATCGTCCTCCTCACGGTCTCCTGCACGCTCCTCGCGCTCAGGGTCCGCTCGCTCACCGCGTCCCTCGCGGCCCTCTCGGAGGGCGTCCGGGGGTCGCTGGCCTCCGCGGCCCGGGACAGGGAGGGGATAAAGAGGGATCTGGAGGGGGTCTCCGTGCGCCTCCGGGACGCCGAGGCCCGGGTTCGGGTGGCGGAGAGCTACGCCCGCGAGCCGTTCGGGGGCCGCTGATGGCCGCGCGCATGCTGGTCGTGGGCCGCGACCCGGTCACCACGGGGCGGCGCGCGTGCCCGTCGTGCGGGTGCATGGAGCCGTCGGTGTCCTGGCGCCACGAGGGCTGCGACTACCACGAGGCCGAGGTGAGGTGCCCGCAGTGCGGGCGCGTCGAGCCGTGGACCGTCGTGGGGCCGCCCGAGTACGCCTACCCGGCCCTCGCGGGGGCGTGGGGGGTGGGCGCCGGTGTGTGACCAGCCCCAGCTCGGCGGATTCGACGCCGCCATGGCCAGGACCGAGGAGTCCGACTGGACCTACTCCGAGCGCTCGTGGCTCCGCCGCCACCTCTCCGACGGCATCGCCGTGGTGGCCCTCTGCCTCAACCGCACCGCCCGGGACGTGGCCTGCGAGGCCGAGCGCATGGGCCTGTACCTTCCCGCGTGGCCCGAGAGGGGGGAGGTCTGCCCGTGGTGCGGCCGGCGCATGGCGCGCTCGTCGGCCGGATACCTCCGCGCCGGGGTCTGCGAGACGTGCTGGCTGGAGTACAAGGCCTCGGCCCTCCGGGACGCCGAGTCCGAGAGGCGCGCGCGGCGCGAGTACGACCGCGCCCGGGTCGGGAGGCAGCGCCGTGGGTAGGGTCTGCGCCCGGTGCGGCGCCCTCGTGCGCGATGGGGAGCGCCACGTGTGCCCCCTGGCCCGCAGGAAGGCCCCCGGCGCCCACGCCAGGACCCGGGAGGAGGAGCGGGGGCGCGACCGGCGGGAGCCCTACCGCGAGGGCTACCGGCGCGGCTGGGCCGAGGCCCGGCGCCGCTGCATCGAGCGGTGCGGGGGCGCGTGCGCCGTGTGCGGCACGGCCGTCTACGTGAGGGACCTGCAGGGCGGGTGGCGCAAGCGGCGCCGGGACTTCGGGGCCGTCCACCACGTCCGCCCCCTGTCTGCCGGCGGCACCGACGACCAGTCGAACCTCGTGGTCCTCTGCGCCCGGTGCCACGGGGCGGCCCACAGGAAGGGGGGCCCTCAGGCCCCCTGGTCGCCGCCCTCGGGCGCGTCCGGGTCGAAGCCCGGGTCCGTGAGCTCGTCCCAGCCCCACCGGTAGGGGTCCGGGAACGTGTCCATGTCGAACTCGTAGCCCTCGGAGGCGGCGCCCACGTCCGCGACGGCCGTCGCGAGCCCGGGCACGTCGAGGTAGGAGGGCAGGATCGTCTGGGCCTCGGGGTCCGCGTGGTCGGAGAGGTAGGCGGCCACGACCTCGGCCGGGGTCCCCCGCACGACCGTCACCGAGTCCCACTGGACGAGCACGTTGGCGAGCTGGAGGAGGTCGGAGACGAGCCCGGAGCTCACCACGGCCGCCACGGTGCCGGCGTCCTTGCCCACGAGCAGGGACGCCACCTCGTTCGCCCAGGCGGGCTCGTCGGTCTGGGCCGCGACGGAGTTGAGGGTGTCGGGGCCGCCCTCGGCGTCCCACAGCCCCCACATGCGCGCGAGCCGCGCCCCGCGGGCCTCGTCGGTGACGAGCCCGGAGAGCGCGTCGGCGAGCTCCCCGTCGGTCATGGGCATGTTCATCTGCTCGGTGTTCCCCGTGGCGACGTCGCGCACGAGGGCGGTGACGGTGTTGGGCATCGTTCCCCCTAGGGTCGGTTGCCCACGAGGTTAGGGCCGCCGTGCCCCCGGGTAACCCCACTCCACGCCCCACCCCATGGCCGTGAGGGAGACGGCCGCCGCGGCGTTGACGGCGTTATGGCCTAGCGGTAGGAGTCCCAGTCTCCGGACTCGCGGAGGGTCTCGCGGAGCTCCCAGACCCCAGGCTCCTCGAGGAGGTCGTGATCGCGCTCGTAGAGGTAGACGGCGTAGGGAGTGTCCGGGGCCTGGTAGGTGGTCGTGACGGCCCAGGCGGCGGGGCCGTGGCCAAGGGCGGAGGCGAGGGCGATGGCGGCGAGGGCGTGGATCATGGGGGTTCCTCTCTCAGGTGGTCGGGCACGGGTTCCCCTGGGCGCCGGGGTCGCCCGGCGTCTGGTGGCGTGGACTCTGGTTGTGGGGTGGGGGTCGGGGGTCGGGGGGTGCGCTACAGCTTTCCCCCGATGTACCAGCCAAAGGCGAACAGCGCGGCGATAATCGCGACTTGCGCGAGTATGGTTCCCATGGTCGTTCCTTTCGGCTACCATGGGGGTACCCGGTTGGGGAACCGGGTACCCCGCTTAGTGGGTTTGCGTTTAGTCCTCACGACGATGCTTAGGGGCGTAGTCGTGGGGGCTTTTCTTTTGCTTCAGCCTGACGTGAAGCCTCCGCAAAAGCATGCCGGCATAGGGCGCTAGCAATGCCGCCCATTCGGCGACGCTTCCCCAATCGTAGGTACAGGGACAGTGCGGACAGTCGCACAAGGTTCATCACCCCCTTTCGCGTCTGCCATAGGCGAGAGGGACAGGAGACGTGGGCGGCGCTCGCGTCATGGGCACTCCGTTCTCTATGGGATGGGTGGGACTCGTCCGCCGGTAGGCCGCGCCCCCTTGGACGACTCACACGCTATCAGGTACACAGGTTGCATGCAAGCAGAAATCTAGAAAAAGTCGTTGATGTACGTTCGGGCGTGTCCGGCTACCGTTCGCCCGATTCGTCGCGTTCGGCCGCGTTCGGTCGTGCCATCGCGCGCCCGCGCGTTCTATATTCGCGCGCACGCGCTCGCACCCGCCCGCGCACGCGCGCCCGCACGCCCATGCGCGCCCGCGCGTTATAGGAGGGGGAGGGGTTCCGCATCACGCGCGCCCCTATGGCACCCCGCAGCCTCCCCGCTCCTTTTTTCGCGCGTACAGGTTTCTACCTGCGGATTCGCAAACCGCAAACGGGGTTTTCCGAACGGTGCGACCGCAAAAGGGCACGTCGGGGCGACCATGTCGGCGTGGAGGTGCCCGATGGAACACGACCCCAGGCGCTGCGACCGGTGCGGCCGCAAGTATATACCGAAGAACGTCAGGAGCCGTTACTGCTCCGACCGGTGCCGTGCGGCGGCCCGTAGGGACCGGGTCACGGCCGGGAGACCTGTCGCACCGAGAAACCCGAGGGAGAGGGCCAAGTTGTCCGAGGAGCGGGAGCAGGCCCGCTACGAGTCCCAGGTGGCCGGCGCCGTGGTGAGGCTCCGGGGCTGCTCCCACGAGCTCAGCGTCCTCGCGGCGCACAAAAACGATTCTGGTCGTTCGAATATTTGCTATAGGTTAGCAGAAGGGATTATGGAACTGCTCGAGAGGGAGGGGCTGGCATGAGCAAAAGGGGACCGGCCAGGAAGAGGGATTCCCAGAGGACCCGGCGCACCGTCACCCCCGGCTCCGAGCTCGCCCGCGAGGAGGCGGAGGTGCCCGTGGTCACCGCAGCGACCGGGGCGCCGATGCCGGACGCGGTTGCCGCCGACGGCGCCCTCGCCGAGATCTGGGAGTCTCTGGCCGGCGACGGCTCGACGTTCCGCCCCGAGGAGGGGCTGGGCCTGGAGCTCATGACCTACTGGCTCCGCATCGCCCGTGAGTGCTACGCCTGCGTCGACCCCGGCGACGGCGGCGCCCTCATGCTCATGGACGAGAACGGGTGCGGCGACCTCGTCGACTCCAAGTACATGAAGCTCATGGACACCGCCACGAAGAACTACATGCGCCTCGCCGACCAGATGGGCGTGACGCCCATGGCCCGGGCCCGCCTCAACCTCACCGAGACAACGTCGAAGAGCGTCGCCATCGACACCGCCATCAGGGCGGCCGTGGCCAAGTCGGTGGGCGATGTATAGGACCCGCAAGGTGAGGCTCACCAAGGCCGGGAGGAACGAGGCCCTCGTGCGCGAGGTCTTCGTGCGGTCGTTCCTACGGTTCGTGGGCAACGACGCCGAGAGCTACGGCAAGCCCTTCGAGCTTGAGCCTTGGGTCAAGGAGAACATCTGGAACCCCATCTTCGGCACGGGCCGCATGGTGGGAGGGACCTTCGTCCGCACCTACAAGCGCGCACTCATCGGCGTGCCCCGCGGCGTCGGCAAGACCGTCACCGCCTGCGCCATGCTGCTCGCCGAGGCCAACATGAACCCGGTCCACAACGGCCAGTACGGCCTCGTGGCCGACTCCGAGGACAACGCCCGCAACGCCTTCGACATCCTCGCCACGATGGTGCGGCTGTCGCCCCAGCTCTCCGAGACGTGGGAGGTATGGAAGAAGGAGATCAGGAACACCGAGACCGGCGCATGGATACGCACCTTCCCGAACAAGGTGTCGGCCCTGCAGGGCTGGCACTTCAACATGGCGATCTGCGACGAGGTGCACGTGTACAAGGACGAGTCGGTGTGGGAGGCCGTGGTGTCCGGCCAGGGCCGCATCCCCAACGCCCTCGCCCTGGCCATCACCACGGCGAGCGGCGGGCGCACCGGCTTCCTCTGGGACTGGTACAGCCGCATCCGCTCCGAGGGCGAGGATGGCTGCTACTGCTACTGGGTGGGGCTCGACGACTCCGACAGGGCCGACGACCGCCGGGCGTGGCGCAAGCTCATGGTCACGCCCCGCATCAACATGGAGCAGCTGGAGGCCCAGCGCGCCGCCATGACAGCCAAGAGCTTCGAGCGCTACCAGCTCAACCGCTTCCCCATGGAGAAGGAGGAGGAGCCGTTCATGCGCCGGCGCGACGTGGCGGCCTGCTCCAAGGAGTCGAGGGCCGTGGACCGCGACCGGTGGTTCGCCGTCGGCCTGGATGGCGCCGTCTCGGGAGACACCCTGGCCGTGGTGGCCGCCCAGCAGGGAGACGACGGCGTGTGGGCCTTCGAGGAGTGGGTGTGGGACGTGACGGGGCAGATGGGCGTCTACGACCTCACCGACGTGGCCGACGTGCTGGAGGCGCTCGCCCGCACCCGGGGCCGGCCCCTCGTCGTGTGCGACCCCGCCCGCCTGCAGTTCACCGTCAACTGGCTCAACAACAACCGCGGCATAGAGCTGTTCAAGATGCCCCAGACCGGCGCCGTCATGTGCCCGGCCTCGGAGCTTCTGGCGAGCGCCGTGCGTCGCCGCACCTGCGCCTTCGCGGAGACGCCGGTGCTGGCCGAGCACTGCGTCAACGCCGTGTGCGCCGAGTCCAAGGCCTACGGGCGCCGGCTGGCGTCCACCTCCCACGGCAGGGGCTCCGAGCGCATCGACGCCGCGGTGGCGGCGGCCATGGCCATGAGCGCCTACGACTCCCACCTGCAGGAGCACGTCGGCTCATGGGCGGTGCCGTCGATCTCCCTGACGGGATAGGCCGCGGGCACACCGGGCCGACCATGGGCCGGGTAACCTACCGGACCCGGAGGCCCCATGGGAATCAGGAACGTCATAGCCATGCTGGGACGTGCGCCGCGCGGTCGCCTGGACCGCTCCATCGGCACCGAGTATGCGTCCTCCGTGACCGAGGACGAGACGGGCATCGGCGCCGAGGCGTCCCTTGCCTACCTCGCCTGCGAGCTCGCCAAGGCCCGTCCCGTGGCGAGCCTGCCGGTGGACGTGTACGAGAGCCGCGGCGCCGGCCGCGTCGAGGCCAAGGACGACGCGAGCTGGCACCTCGCCCACCTGCTCAAGACCCGGTGGAACCCGCTCATGCGCTCCGGGGCGTGCCTGCGCTGGCTCATCCTCGCCAAGGACACCCTGGGCAGCGCCTACGTGCGCGTGCAGTGGGGGGTCTCGGAGAGCGGGGTCCGCATCCCCAAGGCCCTCTGGCCCGTGACCGCGGCGGTGGAGCCGCTATGGGACGGGGGCACCGGCACGGCGTGGTACCGCACGGCCGGCGACGACTTCACGCCTCCGGGCACCTACACCGCCGACGACGTGGTGCGCTTCGACTCCCAGCTCCCGAGCACGGCGACGAGCGTCGGCGGGCGGTCCCTGGCCGAGGCGGCCTTCGCGAACATCGGCCTGTCCATCGACCTCGAGACCTTCTACAAGCGCCTGCTCACCAACGGCAGCCACTTCCCCGGCTACATCGAGACGGACAACCGGCTGAGCGACGCCGACCTCGCGGAGCTCAAGGACTCCCTGCGCGGCACGGCCGGGGTGCTGCAGGCCGGCACCGTGAGGGTCTTCGCCAACGGGCTCCACTACAGGCAGAACCCCATGACCATGGGCGACATCGACCTCGTGGCCCAGCAGACGTGGGTCCTGCAGCAGATGTGCCGCATCACGGGCGTGCCGCCCCAGGAGGTCTACGACCTGTCCCGGTCCACCTACTCCAACGCCGAGCAGTCGAGCATCCAGTTCTCCCAGAAGACCCTCGTGCCCGAGTGCCGCGAGCTGGAGTGCGGCTTCGACGAGGTGCTCCGCGTCTGCGGCCAGTACGACCGCCACGTGAAGTTCGAGCTCAACGGCCTGCTACGCGGCGAGTACATGACCCGCATGGAGGGCTACCGCATCGGCACGGCCGCCGGCATCCTCACCCGAAACGAGTGCCGGTCGCTGGAGGAGCTGTCGGAGCTCCCGGGCCTGTCGCGGCCGCTGGTGCCGGTGAACTTCTACGAGGTCGACGAGAACGGCGACGTGGTTTCCTACGACGACGGCCGCCCCGACGCGCCGGCGGTCACCGACCCGGCAGGGGGTCGCCCCGACGACGGGTTCTCGCCGATCGTCGAGGACATGCGCCGCCGCGTGCGCGAGCGCTTCGGGCAGCGGGGCGACTGCGAGTCGACCCGCGACTTCGCCCGCCGGGTCTTCGAGCCCTACGCCAGGGCCTGCACCGTCGCCGGAATCGACTTCGACATGGACCGCGAGATTGAGGAGCTATCCCATGAGTGACCTGCATCTTTACGGGACCGTCGGCCTCGGGTGGGGCGACTGTTTCACCGCCTCGGACGTCAAGGGCGAGCTAGACGCCATGGAGGGGGACCTGACGGTCCATGTGAACTCCGGCGGCGGCGACGCCTTCGAGGGCGTGGCCATCTCCCAGCTGCTCAACGCCTACCGGCGCCGCACCGGCGGCCGCGTCACCTGCCGCGTGGAGGGGCTGGCCGCGAGCGCGGCGAGCTACATGGTCCTCACGGCCGACGAGGTGGTCATGGCCCCGGGCTCCATGATGATGATCCACGACCCCTCCTCCTACTGCGAGGGCGGCGCGGGGTCCATGCGCTCGGTGGCCGACACCCTCGACGCCCTGGCGGCCTCCATCGCGTCCCAGTACGTGCTCAAGACCGGGAAGGGCGCGGACGAGGTCCGCGAGGCCATGGGGGCGGAGACGTGGTTCACGGCCGACGAGGCCGTCGCGTGGGGCATCGCCGACTCCGTGGACGCCGGCGCCGTGCCGGTGGCCGCCTGCGTCGACGAGCGCCTCCTCGCCGGCTACCGCAACCGCCCCGACACCCTCCTGCTCGACGGGGCCGGCGACGGGGCCCGCGGGCACACCGCCCCTAAAAACGAAGCCGACGACGCGCTGCCGGAGCCGGGGGAGGCCCCCGGGGACGGCCGACCGGTGGGAGGCCAGGGCCTGCGCTGCGTCCTCGGACACGTCTTCCACGAGAAGGAGCAGTGAACATGAACGATTCCCTCAAGCTTATGAACGAGCTCCGCGACCTGCGCGGGCGCTCCAAGGACGCCATGGCCTCCGGCGACACCGAGACTGCCCTGAGGCTGTCCGGCATGATCGAGCAGCGCGAGGCCGACTGGGAGGCCGCCTGCGAGGCCGAGCGCCTCGCCTCCGCCGAGCAGCCGACCGCCGCCGCCCCCGTCGACCCGCATCCCATCGCGCCCCAGCGCCGCCCGCGCAGCCTCGCCGAGGCCGTCCTGGGCTTCCGCGACGAGTTCCGCGGCATCGACGCCACCGGCAACAAGCCCATCCGCAAGCAGGTGTGGCTGAACGCCGGCGGGGACCAGGAGCCTGCGACCCCCGCGGCCCTTCCCACCCCCTCGAACGTGGTCTTCCCGGCCGTGCCCGAGAGCTGGGACTACAACCTCGACACCTCCCTCATGGAGCCCCTGGGCTTCGTGGGCACCCTTCCCACCGGCACCTGCAACGGCGCCCTCCACTACTTCCAGGCCAACGACGCCAACGCCCTCAAGGCTGCCAAGTGGAAGCCGGGCGAGGTCAAGAAGGAGCAGACCCTCAGCTGGGTGCCCAAGACGGCCAACGAGGGCACCATCGCCCACTGGGTCCCCGTCTCCAAGCTCGCCCTCAACGACTACGGCCAGCTCATGAGCATCATCAACCAGGAGCTCATCGCCGGCCTCCACCGCGCGGCCGACGACGTCGCCCTCAACTCCGACGACGAGGGCGGCATCGTCGGCGTGCTGAACTCCGGCATCACCGCCTACACCGCCAAGAGCGGCGACACCCTCATCGACTCCATGCACCGCATGATCACCCAGTCCATCCTCGACACCGGCGTCGCCCCGACCCACGTCGCCATGCACCCGCTGGTGCGCGAGAAGATCGACCTCATGAAGTCCACCGACGGCTCCTACCTCAACCTCGACAAGTGGGGCCTGACCGTCGTGGACGACGTGAACCTCATGAGCGGCAGCGCCTCCAGCCCCACCTACGACATGCTCGTGTACGCCCCCAGCGGCGCCACCTGGTACTCCACCGACCCGACCACCGTCACCGTCGGCACCATCAACCAGCAGATGGTCGAGAACACCCTGACCGTGCTGGCCGAGGAGTCGCACCTGATGTGCGTCCGCCGCCCCAAGTCCTTCGTCCGCCTGACCGGCATCGCCCTCTGATGGACGCCCGCCTCACGCCCTCGCACAGGACCCGCGTGGCCCCCGGCGACCTCCCCATCATCTCGGTGGGGGAGGGGTTCGCCGGCGCCACCGCGGCCCTGTCGGGGCTGTGGGACGGGGCCGAGCTCTCGTTCGAGGTGGGCGAGGACGGCACCTTCGAGGCCGAGGGGCTCGACTGCCCCGAGACCTACGAGGTGCGCGTCGGGTGGATGCGCTGCTGGCTGGAGGTGGTGGAGGCCCACATGTGCACGGTCGACGCCGTGCTCGACTGCGGCTCCGAGCGGGGGGACGGCCCCCGCGCCTCCGGCGCCACCGAGGCCGACGCGTTCGAGGCCCGCGAGCGGGCCTGCTCGGTCATCGAGGGGGCCTGCAGCATGTCCTTCGTCCCGGTGGTCTCCTCCGAGGGGCTGTGGGGCGAGGAGGGCGACTGGGTGCCCCTGCGGTGGACCGGTGTCACCGAGATCCGCGGCGACGTGTGCCCCCGCTCCGACTCCGGCGTGCGCCTGCGCCGCTCCGGCAACACGTCCGTCTCCTACGTCCACGGCCGCGGCCCCGTGCCCGCCGACGTCTCGTCGGCCTGTGCGAGGCTCGCGGCGAGCTACCTCGTCCCGTCGTCCATCCCCGACCGGGCCGTCGGCGAGTCCACCGACGCCGGGTTCCTGCGGTTCACCCTGGCCGGCGTCGACGGCGAGACCGGCATCCCCGAGGTCGACGCCGTCATCCAGCGCCACCGGCGCTCGAGGGCGGTGGTCCTGTGAGCACCAAGGGGCAGGACGCCTTCTCCGCGCTCCCGGACCTCGCCGCCCCGGCGGCCGTCCTCCACGGGCACCTCTGCCGGACCATGACCCGCGAGGTGCTCGACGAGGCGTTCGGGGAGGGCGTCGTGCCGGCGCCCAAGGTGAGCGTCGGCGGAACGCCGTCGCGGCCGCCGTTCGCCTGCGACGTGGCCGAGGTCCCGAGCCAGGTGACCTTCGAGCAGGCGTCCACCTGCCCCGCCCCCACCGTCTGGTGGACCCAGGAGGTGGCCCTGACGGCCACGGGCGGCGACCTCTCCCGACTCGGCGCCGTGCTCTCGGCGTGGTGCCAGGTCGTCGCCACGGTGCTCATGGCCGACCGGACCCTGTCCGGCACCGTCCACGAGTGCCATCTGCAGAGCGAGGAGTACGGCACGGCCACCGACGGCAAGGGCTACGTGGCCGCCTGCGTCATAGGCGTCCGGTGCCAGCGCGAGCTGCACCGTATCGAACCGGCATGGAAGGAGGTTCGCCCGTGAGCGAGCGAATCTGGAAGGCCACCCGCGACTTCTGGGGAGACCTGTTCGGCCAGCGCCTGGAGTTCAGGGCCGGCGACACCGTCGACCTGGACCCGGCCGCCCGCCAGCAACTGGCCCGCGAGGGCCTCATCGAGCCCGCCGCACCCAAGCGACCGGCCAAGAAGGAGGACTAGATGTCAATCCGCGTCAACATCGGCATGGCCGGCGTCGCCCTTCAGAAGGACGACCACACCCGCGCCGCCGCCCCAGCGTACGTCCACGGCCTCACCGGCGGCTCGCCCTTCGGCATCACCCGTGAGGCGTCCTCGACCTCCGTCGCCTGCGGCACCCGCGCCGACACCGACGGCTACGTGAGCTCCATCGAGGCGAACCCCAACTTCAACACCCTCGGCTACGCGGACGTCATCGCCCTGTACTACTACGCGGCCCTCGGCAACATCGTCTCCAGTCCCGCCACGGCCGGCGACATGCCCGACGGCGCCAGCCCCGACGGCTACTTCAAGCACGTCATCACCATGGGCCGCGAGCTCCCCAACCTCACGGTCTGGGGCCAGGTGGGCTCCGACAACTACGGCGTCACCGAAGGCTGCAAGCTCAACAGCCTCGGCTGCGAGTTCACCGGCAACGAGCCGCTGGCCTTCTCCGTGGAGGCCATCGGCAAGGACGCCGAGTTCCTCGACGCCGACCCGTTCAGCGGCAAGGACCCCTCCTGCTTCAACGGCTACTTCGTCCCCACCGACGGCACGTTCCAGCTCGACACCGCCGGCAGCACCCCCGAGGACGCCGTGGTCATGAGCGGCAGCGTCACCATCGGCAACGACTGCGAGGGCTCCCGCGCCTGCGGCAAGGTCTTCGCGGCCGAGGTGGGCGAGGGCAAGTGCTCCGTCTCGCCGAGCTTCACGGTGGTGCCCGACAACATCCTGCCCTACCGAAAGATGGTCACCGGCTCCGAGACGGGCCTGCGCCCCGTGGCCCGCATCGTCTACGGCTCCTACCACCTGGCCTTCTCCCACTCCGAGGACCCCAACTGCACCCTCCAGTTCGACGGCGACCGCGTGCCCTTCTCCGCCGACTTCGTCGAGGTGGACCCCGACGGACGCTCCGGCGAGTTCACGTTCCAGTCCGACGCGAGCTACGTCGCGTCCAAGGACGCCAGCCCCGTGAAGGTGACCATCGTCAACAAGGTCGCCTCCTACCCCCTGCCCACCGCCTAACCGGGAGAGACCATGGCAAAGACCCCCAAGAAGATGACCTGCGCCGACTTCGGCCTCGGCACCATCCTGCTCGTCCCCATCGACGGAGAGGCCCACGAGCCGCTGCGCTACTTCGTGACCCCCAGCGCGGTCATCCGCGCGAGCCGCATGCGCGGCGACCTCGCAGACTTCTCCATCAGCTACTTCGCCGCACGCTCCCAGGGGATCTTCGAGCAGGTCGGGTTCTCGGAGACGGGCGACACCGAGGCAGACGTGCTCGACTTCCTCGACCGCTTCGCGACGACCACCGAGGACGCGCTGTCCGGGGACGGCGGCGAGGAGCCGGGCCCTACGGAGTAGAGCGCGGCGTCGCGACGCTCCTCATGGAATTCGGCAGGGCCACCGGCTCGTCCATGCGCGAGTCGCTGGCCCTGTGCCTTGAGGAGCCCCGCATGTTCGACGCCGTGCTCTACGGCGGGCAGCGCACAGACAGGCTCATGGGGGAGACGGCCCGGTCCGCAGCCGACCGCGTGAGGGCCGAGCGCGAGGCGAGGAGGGCCGGACGTGGCTGACGGCATGCACGACTGGCGGCAGGGCTCCGCCGCGACCGACGGCGTCACCGTCCACATCCGGGGCGGCCGCGAGCTCATGGAGCAGCTGGCCTCCTTCGACGCGTCGGTGGAGCGCGACGTCCGCCGCCGCATCCGCGCGGCGTCCCAGAAGGTGCTCTCAGACGCCCGGTCGCTGGCCAACGGCATCCGTCTCACCGGGGCCTTCGCCGCGTCGCTCCGGCTCCGGGACAGCCGGGCCGGGGTCCGCATCCTGAGCGGCGACCCCGGCGCCGGCACCATCGAGTTCGCCAACCGCGGCGCCGTCTACCAGAGGGGGCGCCTCGCCGGCCGTCCCGTCGGCGTCCCGAGGGGCGGCCCTCCCCGCGCCCTCGTGGCCGCCGCCGAGCGCAACAACACGGCCGTGCTCCGCGCCGTGCAGGAGGCCGTCGAGGGCGGCCTGAGGAAGGTCAAGGGGGCCTAACATGGGCAAGGCGTCCATCTCCATCGCGATCACCTCCAACTACAACGGCAGGGGCGTCAAGCAGGCCCAGGAGTCGGTGCGCAAGCTCACCGCGAGCCTCGTGGCGATGCGCGGCGGCATCGGCTCCGCCGACGTCGTCGCCGGCTCGAAGCTCGCCGAGGCGGCCGGCCGGCTCGACAACCTCGGGGCGTCCATGCGCCGCGTCGGCGACTCGCTCACCAAGGGCGTCACCGTCCCCATGGCCGCGGCCGCCACCGCCTCCGTGGCGGCGACCGCGAAGATAGACACCGCCTGGTACAACGTCCGCAAGACCGTGGACGCCACCGAGGGCGAGTACCGGCGCCTGCGCCAGAGCGCCGTGGACATGTCGAAGACATCGCCGGTGTCGGCCGAGACAATCCTGAACGTGGAGGGCCTGGGCGGGCAGCTCGGCATCGCCAAGGAGAACCTGCAGAGCTTCGCCGAGACGGTGACCGGCCTCGACATCGCCACGAACCTCGACGCCGAGACCGCGGCCATGCAGCTCTCGCAGTTCATGAACATCACGGGCGCCGCCCAGCAGGAGTCCGGGAACCTCGGCTCGACCATCGTCGACCTCGGAAACCACTTCGCCACCACCGAGTCCGACATCATGAACATGTCCACGCGCCTCGCCTCGGCCGGCACCCAGGCGGGGATGACCGACGCCGACATCATGGGCATCTCCACGGCCCTGTCGGCCATGGGCATGAGGGCCGAGGCCGGCGGCTCGGCCATGAGCCGCGTCATCAACGACATCAACAGCTCCGTGGCCACGGGCTCCGAGTCGCTCCGGGACTACGCCGAGGTGGCCGGCATGAGCGCCGAGGAGTTCGCCGAGAAGTGGCGGAAGGACGCGGCCGGCACCTTCGCCGAGTTCGTGGCCAAGCTCGGCGAGGCGGGCGAGGCGTCCGGGTCCACGCAGGTCATCCTCGACAGGCTCGGCATCTCCGAGATCCGCACCTCCGACGCCATGCGCCGCCTCGCCGGCAACTCCGACCTCGTGAAGTCGGCAATCTCCCGCGCCAACACCGCCTACAAGGAGAACACCGCCCTCGCCCGCGAGGTGGACGAGCGCAACAACTCCCTGGAGTCGCGCTTCGGCACCCTCAGGAACCAGGCCGTCGCCGCGGCCGACGCCTTCGGCGGCCCCGTGGCCGACGCCGCGCTGGGGCTCGCCGAGCGGCACCTGACCCCGCTGCTCCAGTCCGTCGAGGACGTGGGCCGCGCCTTCGCCGACATGCCCAGGTCCCAGCAGCAGACCGTCCTCGGCCTCGCCGCCGTCGCGGCCGCCGCCGGCCCCGTGCTGTCCGTGGGCGGGCGCCTCGTGCAGGGCATGGGCAAGGTGGTCGACTGGTGCGGGCGGGTCCGCCAGAGCCAGGGCATCCTGAAGGCCGCCATGCACGAGACCGACGACGGCATGCTCCAGCAGCTCGCGGCGAACAAGGACGCCACGGCCCAGATGGGGCTCCTCCAGAACTCCTACGTGCGCGCCGCCGGGGGCATCGACTCCTACGTGGAGAAGGCCCGGGCGTTCACCGACGCCCTCTCCGAGCAGGCCCGGCAGTCGGGTCTCGCCGAGGTGGCCCAGGACCGCTACATGGCGGCCATGGCCGAGGCGAGCACCTCCGTCGAGGACGCCACGCTCGCCCTCGCCGAGGCCAGGGCCAGGGCGTCGGAGTCCATGCGCGACGAGTCCGAGGCCGTAGCACGGGACCACGAGGCGAAGCTCCGGTCCAAGGAGGCCAACAAGAACCTGCAGGAGGCCTACGACAGGCTCACCGAGGCCCAGAAGCTCCGCATCTCCGCCCTCAACGACGAGATGAACGCGGAGGACCGCCGGGCCCGCGCCGTGGGCGACGCCGTGGCCGTGCAGTCCGAGGCCATGATGAAGGCGCGCGAGGCGCAGCAGAAGCTGGGCGAGGCCATCGAGCGGGTCAAGGAGTCGCAGCAGCGCTTCGTCGTGTCCTCCGAGAGCGCCATCGCCGTCAAGGACCGCCAGAGAGAGGCCGAGAGGGCCTACCGCGACGCGGTCAAGGCGAGCGGCGAGGGCTCAGACGAGGCGCAGGCGGCGCTGGTCAGGCTGGCCGAGGCCAACCGCAACATGAAGACCGTCAACCAGGACGTGTCGGACTCGTTCAAGGACCTCCGCAAGGCCCAGTCCGACGTGCGCTCCTCCATGGACGAGGTCAAGAGCGCGGGCGTCGGGGTCAAGGAGGCGCAGGCCCAGGTGGCCGAGGCCATGCGCTCCACGGGCGAGGAGGCCAGGGCCCTCGGCGAGGCCGAACGCGCCCAGGCGGAGGCCCAGAGGAACTACGACTCGGCCCTCAAGGAGGCCACGGAGGCGACCAAGGCCAAGCGCGACGCCGCCGAGAACCTCCAGTCCGTCTACAAGGGCAACAGGGACGCGGCCAAGCAGGTGGCCGACGCCGAGGGCAGGCTCTGCGAGGCGGCGGAGCGCTACCACGAGACGGCGGCCAAGGGCGTCGAGGCCGTGGGCGACCTCGTGCTCACCAAGGAGGAGGACGTCAGGGTCTCCCAGAAGGTGCAGGAGGCCAACAAGGGGATCCAGAGCAAGCTCAAGGACTTCGTGGGCTCCGGCAAGATGGCCAGGACCTCGCTCGAGGACGTCGGCGAAGCCGCCCTCGAGATGGGCGACGCCACGGGCGACGCCTTCAGGTCGACCCAGACCGGCGCGGCCAAGATGAGCGGAGCGGTGGCCGGGTCCGTGGGCGCCATGGCCAAGAAGGTCGGCGGCGCCGTCGCCACCATGGGCGCGGCCTTCAAGGCGATGCTGCCCATGCTCGCCATCGGCGCCATCGTCGCCGGCGTGACCGCCATCGCCGGCGCCCTCACCGAGGCGTCGGACCGCACGAAGCGGCTCGCCGACAGCTCGAAGCGCCTCGAGGGCACGTCGACCCACATCAGCGGCCTCGGCGACAACTACCGCGTCGCGGGCGAGAAGGCCAAGGCGGCGTCGACCCTGTTCTCCCACGCGGGCGACACCATCAAGGACGCCACCGACAAGATCATCGAGAACAACAACGCGCTGGCAGACTCCATCGACCAGACGAAGCTCGACTACAAGGTCGACGTCGTGAACCTCGAGCTCGCCGGGCAGCGCATCCTCGAGCTCGCGTCCAGCTCCGAGTGGAGCGCCGCCAAGCAGGAGCAGCTCAAGACCGCCGTGGAGAACTACAACTCGGCGGCCGGCACCCAGTGGGAGGTCGTGGAGGGGACCAACGGCGTCATCCGGGACAACTCCGCCGTGACCGAGGAGAACGCCGGCATCATCCTCGACCTCGCCGACGCCATCGGCAAGTCCACGGAGAAGCGCAAGGACGAGCTCAAGTACCTCGCCTACGAGGAGATGTACAAGGAGGCCTACAAGAACCGCGAGAAGGCCGTCATGGAGCTCGCCGACGCCGAGGAGGCCTACGCCGCGGACTCCAGCAAGGCGAACAAGGACCGCCTCGAGGAGGCGCGGCAGGCGGCCCAGGACTCCGAGAACATGCTCGCGCGCGTCACCTCGTCCTACGAGGGGGTCAAGGCGGCCCAGGACGCGGCCGGCCAGTCCCTGCGCGACTACGTGGGGGCGAACCAGAACTACGCCGACGCTTTCTCCGCGGCCGGGGACAAGGCGGGGGCCCTCATGGCCACCTTCGAGGCCATGGGCGTCACGGCCTCCACCGTGGCCGAGATGGGCGTCGAGGACGTCAGGCGCCTCGCCACCGCCTACGACGGCTCCTTCGACTCCATGGCCGGGGCGCTCATCGACATGGGCTACAACCTCGAGGAGTTCGGGGTCACCGCGTCCGGGTTCGCCGCGTCCTCCGAGACCTTCACCAACGCGTTCTCCCAGAACTTCAACCGCGCCTTCGAGAGCGGGGACGCCGCCCTCGCGTCCCTCGCGTCGGCCCTCGACAAGTGCGGCTACTCCACCTCAGACCTCGCAAGCCTTACCGAGAGCGACCTGCAGAAGATAGCCCTCAGCTGGAACGGCAACACCGCCCAGCTCATCGGCAACCTGAGCGACCTCGGCGTGCAGATGCCGCTCCTCGGCCAGCTCGCCGCCAGCGGCTGGAAGACGGCCATCGACGACGGCGCGCTCGGCGCCGTGGCCGCCGTCGCCAACGCCAAGGGCATGACCGTCCAGGAGCTCAACGAGATGACCCAGGAGATGGAGTCCCTGGGCAACGGCGGCATGGTCGCCTTCGCCGAGGGCCTCGCTTCCGGCACCATCGCGGCGGGCATGAGCGCCGAGGAGGTCAAGGCCAAGGTCGAGCAGATCATGGGCTCCATGAACCTCGAGGGCCTCACCGCCGAGGAGGTCGACGCGGCGATCACGCGCATCTCGTCCAGCGCCCCGCTCTTCGGCAACGCCGTCATGGAGGGCAACATCTCCGCCGAGGACGCGGCGCGGCGGCTCGACCTCGCCCGCTACACCGGGGAGGCGTCCAAGACCGCGGCCGAGGAGGCGAAGAACCCCGAGGGCTACGCCGCCGCACAGCAGGAGAACAACGCGGCCCAGGAGCAGGCGGCCCAGGGCAACTCCACGCCCGAGATCGTGGGGCAGAAGACGCAGGAGGCGGCCGAGAACGCCAGCGACCCGGGGGCCTTCGGGCAGGCGGGCGCCGAGAACGCGCAGGCCACCGGCGAGGGCTACCGGTCGGCCGACATCACGGGCCCGGTCAACGAGGCCGTGAGGAGCGCCCTTGCCGACGCCCTCGCCGGCAACACCGACGCGGCCCGGGAGACCGGACGCGCCCTCGGCGAGGGAATCGTGGAGGGCATCGGCAACGCCGACGTGTCCTCGGCAGGCCAGAGGGTGGGGGAGACGCTCACCGCGTCCCTCGGCGCCGTGGACGTGACCGCCGCCGGCCAGGCCATGGGGCAGCGCATCACCGACGCCGTGGCCTCCACGGACCTCACGGCCGCGGGCCAGACCGTGGCGAACACCCTCGTCAACGGCTTCAACGCCTACGACTTCACCGTCCTCGGCGCCGAGGCCGGGGGCAAGATCAACGCCGGGCTCACCGCGTCCATGCTGCTCACGGTCGCCACCTCGGCGTTCCACGGCGCGATGGTCGGCGCCTCGTTCTCCCAGGCCTTCTCCGCGGCCGTCGCCGCCTTCGACGCCACGGCCGCCGGCATGGCCCTCGCCTCCTCCGTGAAGCTCGGCGTCATGAGCGCCGACTTCACCACGCCGGGCGTCGTCGCCGGCTCCATGGCCGTCGCCGGGTTCGCGACGTCGGCCGCGTCCGCCTACGCCCCGGGCCTCGCCCTCGGCTCCTCGTTCGCACGGGGCGTCTCGGCCGGGGCCGCCCCCGCCGCAGGCTACGCGTCGGCGGCCGCCCGGGCCGCGTCCTCGGCCATCGGCTCCGGCGCCGGCGCGGCCCGCTCCGCCGGCACAAAGACCGGGTCGCAGTTCGCGGCAGGCATCAGGTCCCAGGCCACCGCGGCCACGGCCTCCGGCAAGTCCCTGTCCCTCGCCTCGGCCAACGCCCTGAACGCCGGGGCGTCCGCGGCCCGGTCCAACGGCTCCAAGCTCGGCTCCCAGTTCGCCGCAGGCATCAGGTCCCAGGCGTCCTCGGTGCGCAACGCCTCCGCCTCCCTCGCCAACGCGACGGCGGCCGTGGCCAACAGGAACGGGTTCGCCCATGGGTGGGGGGCCGAGCTCGGCGCAAACTTCGCCAACGGCATCCGCTCCAAGGCGTCGTCCGTGGCCGCGGCGGCGGCGCGCCTCGCAGCGGCCGCGGCCGGCCCCCTCCACCACTCGACGCCGGACTGGGGACCCCTGGTCCACGACGACCTCTGGGGCGGCGAGATGGTCGAGAACATCGCCGCGTCCATGGAGCGGGCGACCCCGTCGCTCGCCCGGGCGGCGTCGCGGGTGGCCGGGACCATGGCCGGGGCCGACGCCTCATCCTCCGTGGCTGCCGCCCCGCGGGCACAGGGGGTCCAGGCTGGCAACGTGTACAACATCGCCATCGACGGCCGGTCGGTGCGGTCCGACCCCGCCCTCCGCTCAGCGGTCGTGGGGCTCGTCGACGCGGTTGCCCGCAGGACCAACATGGGGAGGTGACATGGCGACTCCGCCTGGAAAGCCGACGGCCACTGTGTCCGTGGACCCGTCCGCCCTCACCGCCACCGTGACGGTCAAGGCGGGGCCGACGGGCGCCCCCTACGGGCCCGGCCCCGAGACGTTCAAGGCCGGCTCCGTGGCCGCCGCCGCGGCCGTCATCCTGAACCGGGCGGGGTCCCTGCGCCGCAAGCCCGCCGCCACCGCTGCGACCCAGCGCATCAAGGTCGAGGCCGTGCTGCCGGGAGGCGCGAAGATACTGCTCGCCTCCGACCTCCGGGGCGGCCAGTCGGTCACCGACCACACGCCGCCCCTCAACGCCGCCTACAGCTACCTCGTCACCGCCTACTCGGCCGACGGCGGCTCGGCGGCGTGCGTCGTGGCCGCCGCGGTGCCGGGCGCCTGCGGGGCCGTGGCCTTCAACTACGGCGCCTCGTTCTCCGAGCGGGCCGTCCTGCGGCTCGACCTCGAGGAGGAGTGGTCCTACGAGCCGGCCGGAGAGGCCTACACCTTCCCCGGCGTCACCGGCCGCGGGGGCTCCGAGCTGCCGGTGTGGTACCCCAGCCCCCAGCTCTCCGCCACCTCGTCCATGAGCGGGTGCGTGCTCACCGAGGCCGAGGCCCGGGTGTGGCACGAGTGCCTCCGGGCCCGGTCCCCGATGGTCATGAGGACCGAGGACGGGGAGCGCGTGCCCGTACACGTGACGGGCTCCGTGTCCCGCTCCGCCGAGCGCTACAGCCGGTGGGACGTGTCCCTGGACGTGGAGGAGCTGGCCCGTGGCTGACTGGACCGTGCCGTTCGAGGCGTCGTACAGGTTCGTCCGGGTTCGCCGCTCCGACTGGTCCGAGGTCGGGCCGGTGGAGGGCGTCCGCACCGGTGGCGAGGTGACGCGGTCCTACGCCACCTCCATCAAGTGGAGCGCGGCGCTCACCTGCGACCGCGAACTCTCCCTCGGCAGCGACCTCCTGCGCATCTACATGGACGCCGACTTCCTCGGGGCCCGGGCCCCCGAGACGGTGTGCCTCGGCACCTACCTCGTGTCCCAGCCCAAGCGCCAGGTGGAGTCCTACGGCTCGACCATGGAGGCGGACCTGTACGGCCCCCTGCAGATCCTCATGGACATGCAGTTCCCGGGCACCTACGTCGTGCCGGCCGGGGCGTCGGCCGTCGGCCACGCCGCGCAGCTGTGCCGCGGCGCCGGCCTCCTCGTCACCGCCGACGCCACCACCCACCGCACGAGCCGCGACCGGACCTACGGCATCCCGTCCGAGCAGTCCCAGGTCACCGAGGAGGAGGCCGACGACTCGGAGGGGGAGATGACCACGGAGGACTCGCAGCTGTTCTGCGTGAACGACCTCTGCGACATCGCGAACTTCGCGTCGGCCACCACCGACGCCATGGGCCGCGTCTTCCTCAAGGCCTACCACGTGCCGGCCGTGAGGCCCGTGTCGTGGGAGCTGGAGGAGGGCCCCGACTGCCGGTTCCTCGCGTCCATGGAGGACGAGCAGGACCTGTTCGGCATGCCCAACTGCGTGAAGGTCGTCGTATCCAACGCGGACAAGTGCGTCATCGGCACCGCCCGCAACGACGACCCCAAGAGCCCGTGGTCGACCGCCGCCGTGGGGCGCGAGATATGGCGCAACGTCCGCAAGACCGAGGACATGACCCAGCAGGAGGCGGCTGCCTACGCGGCGCGCCTGCTCAAGACCGGCGACAACGCGCGGCGCAAGGTCACCTTCCAGCACACCTTCCTGCCCATGGAGCCCGGCCAGATAGTGCGCCTGTCCTACCCGTCGGGCGGCGTCGAGGACCTGTTCCAGGTGACCAAGGTCTCCTACGACCTCGGGGCCGCCGGGTGTCTCATGACGGTGTCCGCCAAGACGTTCAACAAGGAGGCGACCGATGACCGATAACCTCACCTCCGCGGAGCTCTCGGACCTCGCCGACACCCTCGTCGAGGCCCTCACCGCATCGAGCGGCCGCGACGCGAACCGCGGCATCCGGGCCACGGTGGAGGCGGTCCACGCCGAGGAGGGGCTGATGGAGGTCGTCATCGACGGCGACGACGTATCCACGCTCCTGCCCATGGAGTCCGGGGCCATCGGCGCCAAGCCGGGAGACCGCGCCTATGTGAAGCTCGAGGGGCGCGAGGCCTACGTCGACAGCTTCCGCGTGACCGACGCCACGGACCGGCTCTCCCTGCTGGAGGAGCGCACCGAGGGTATCGAGGAGGAGGTGGGGGAGCTCGGCCCGGCCGTGGAGAACGTGGTCGAGATCGTGGACACCGTGGGGCCCGCCCTGGACGCCGCGAAGGCCGAGATGGACGCCGTCCGCTCCGACGTCGACGCCGTCAAGGGGGAGATGGGCGAGGCCGCCGCGGCAGCCGACGCCGCGTCCAAGCGGGCCGACGCCGCCCAGGCCGCCGCCGACGAGCTGCGCAAGACCGCCGCCACCAAGGCAGAGGTCGAGCGGTCTGTGGACGAGGCCAAGGGCGAGGTCATGCAGTCGGTGGCCGCCTCCTACGTGGACAAGGCCACAGGGGCCACCTTGGCCACCAAGAGCGAGCTCCAGCAAACCGCCTCCGGCATCCGGAGCGAGGTCGCCGAGGCCTACGCCACCAAGGAGTCCACGGAGGGCCTCGCCAGCAGGTCTGAGCTGGAGCAGACCGCCTCCTCCATCCGCGCCGAGGTGGCCCGCGGCTACGTGGACAAGGCGACGGGGGAGACGCTGGCGACGAAGAGCGAGCTGACCCAGACCGCCGGGTCCATCCGCCTCGAGGTCTCCCAGACCTACACCGCCAAGGCCGACGCGGTCACGGCCACCAAGCTCCAGTTCTACCTGTCCACCAGCCAGACCCAGCTCACGGGCGGCTCGTGGTCCGACACGGCCCCCGCCCCCCAGCAGGGCCGCTACATCTGGCAGCGCTCCGTCGAGACCAAGGGCGACGGCTCCACCGTCACCGGGCCCGCCGTCTGCGTCACCGGCAACACCGGCCCGCAGGGCGCTCAGGGCCAGCAGGGGCAGCAGGGCGCCCAGGGCGTGGGGGTCCGCACCACCGCCGTGTCCTACCAGGCGTCCACGTCCGGCACCACGGCCCCCACGGGCGCGTGGGCGGCCCAGCCCCCGTCCGTGGCGCCGGGGTCGTACCTGTGGACCCGCACCGTCACCACCATGACCGACGGCACCTCGTCCACCTCCTACTCCGTGGCCCGGCAGGGCGGGGACGGCGCCACGGGCAAGGGCGTCACCGCCGTGGTGGAGGAGTGGTACCTGTCCACGTCGGCCACCTCGCAGGCGGGCGGCTCGTGGTCCTCCGCCCAGCCGGCGCTGGCCGCCGGGTGCTACCTGTGGAACCGCCAGAGGCTCACGTGGACCGACGGCACCACCACCCACACCACGCCCCAGCGCTACAACGCCGTTGACGGCATCAAGTCCGACCTCGACGCCTTCAGGGCCGACGCCGCCACCACCTACGCCACCAAGGCGTCGCTCACCACCACCGCCGACGCCATCAGGTCCGAGGTGTCCCGCGACTACGCCACCAAGGCGTCCACGGCGACGCTGGCCGAGAAGTCCTACGTCGACCAGAAGGCCGACTCCATAACCCAGTCGGTGTCCCAGACCTACCTCAAGACCGCCGACGCCGCCAGCCTCTACGCCGGCAAGACCGAGGTCAAGCAGACCACCGACGCCATCCGGCTCACGGCGGAGGAGTCGCTGCGCAAGGTGGAGGGGCTGGAGGTGGGCGGGACGAACATCGCCACGGGCTCCAAGCTCTGCACCGACATGTGCGCCCCGAAGAACGGCGCGACGGCGGCGGGCACGGACGCCTACCCCGGCTTCAACAAGGTCGTGGTCTCCCGGCCCTCTTCGGGCATGGTCGACCCCATACAGATGCTGCTGCCCCGCACGGAACCGGCCCCGCGGTCAGGCGACAGCCTCACCGTGTCCTTCGACGCGGCCACCCATGACGGAAAGCCGGTCGACCTCCTGTGCTACATGTGGAGCGACAGGAACGACGGGTCCAACACGGCCAAGGCCACGGTCAACAGCTCCGGGGTGTCCACGTCCTCCAGCGACGGGGCCAACGCCATCACCGTCGACAGCGCGAGTTACAAGCGCTACTGGTACACGGTGACGTACAAGGCCGACGCTGAGAGAGCCCCGGCCGTCTACATCGGTCGGCTGCTGGCCAACAAGGCGAGCGGCCACGGGGACGGCCCGGTCTACATCTGCCGGGTGAAGGTCGAGCAGGGCAACCTCCCCACCGACTGGTCCCCGGCCCCAGAGGATGCCGACGCCACCTACGCCACCAAGGCGGCCCTCTCCGTGGAGTCCGACCGCATCGCCGGCGTGGTCAGCGAGCAGGCGGGGCTGGCCAAGCGCGTGAGCACGGTGGAGCAGAAGTCCGACTCGTTCGAGATTCGGTTCGACAACCTGACGGTGGGTGGGGCGAACCTCATCCTCAACAGCAACTTCGATAACGGGATGAAAAACTGGAACAAGGACGGCGACGTCACGTGGTCCGTCGTCGATGTGGACGTCCCCGACCTCCCCTCGCCCCCGAAGAAGGGACTGCTCGGGACGGCGGCGAACGGAAAGGCCGGCAGAATCTACCAGTGGGTCGGCTCCGGCGTCGTCAAAGGCAACACCTATGCCCTGAGCTTCCTCGCCAAGAGCGAGTCCGGCAGTCCCATGACCCTGCGCTCGGCGGTCGCCGACAGCTTCAATACGGAGGACCACACCGTCCCCACCACGTGGACGAGGTTCACCAGGACGTTCACGGCGGCGTCGACCGGCTCCCTCACATTCAGACCCCTGGGCGTGAACACCGGGGAGCGCAAGGTGGTCATAACCAACGTCAAGCTCGAGAAGGGCAACATGGCCACCGACTGGAGCCCCGCCCCGGAGGATGTCGACGCGGGTATCGACGACGCCGCCAAGACCGCCACGAACTTCCTCAGGATGGACTCCGGCGGTCTCACCGTGGGGGACCTCAGGGCGTCGACGACAGGCAAGAACGTCCATATCGACCAAGACAGCGTCGACATCCGCAACGGGTCGACCGTCCTCGCGACGTTCGGGGCTGAGCGCATCGGCCTCGGCATGAACTCGACCAATGCGGGCGTCGAGTTCATAGGCGGCAAGGGGCGGATGGAGTACCACACCGGGTCCGGACTGACCATCGAGGGTGACACGGGTATCGACCTCCGTATCAATGGGGCGACCGAGAGGAACCCCTACGTGACGTTGGTCAACAAAGGGACAGCGGCGAGCCCGTCGTATTCCCTGGCCCTGTCTGCCGACACCGTGTCGCTGTTCGACGCGCATGCGGCCCAGGGCGGGGTCTACGACGTCCAGTTCTCAAAGCCCGCCTACCACCTCATCAACCTTCTCAACCGCTTCGACACCGAGTGGTACCAGACCAAGTTCGCGTCCAACCTCAACGCCCTCTGGAACTCGGGTCTCTTCTGTTGGAGCCCGACGACGGTCGGCATCCCCGAGACGAACACCTACGGCATGGGCATCTGCATATCGAACCAGCAGGCCGACTCCTCCAGCAACTGGGCGTACCAGTTCGCCAAGACCACGGCCGACACCGGCACCGTCTGGGTCCGCCAGTCCATCAACACCGGCGGGTGGACCGCGTGGAGGGCCATCGGCGGCCCGCCCGCCACGCCGCACATACGCACCTGGTCGGCCGTGACGACGGTCACCGCCGCCGATGGCCAGTGGATCACGGCGGCCAATCTCGGGTTGACGACGGCGTCGGGCCACCTCGCCAGGGCCTGGGACCGCTCCAAGGGCGACGTCCTCTTCGCCCAGAGCGGAGACACTGCCGCCCAGAGCGCCGGTGTCATCAGGGCCCAGCCCGCGAACGACCTCAAGAACGTGTGGGTCCAGTTCAGCAAGGCGCCGACGGCGGGGTCCTTCAGGTTCAGCCTCTGCGCCATCCAGATGCCGTGACGGCGACCGCCGTCTGACAGAGACAGGAGTGCCTTATGCTCAAAGGACGTCTCATCGACGCAAGCACGATCATCATCGACAACGTCGGTCTCCCCGTGATCGAGACCGAGCCCCCGGCCGCCATGGACGGTTATGTTTCCCGGCCGTCGTGGATCGAGGGAGACGGCGCCATCACCCAGGTATGGACGCTGGTGCCCCTCGCGGGGACCGTCACGGACGCGGTCGAGCGCCTTGCCCGTATGCAGGCCGCCAACCTCCCCGACGACAAGGCGGCCGAGGTCCCGCTGCTGTTCCCGGCGTGGTCCGGCGACGATGTCGCATATTCCGTGGGCGACCGGGTCGTCTTCGAGGGGGTCCTCTACAAGGTCCTCCTCGACCACAGGAGCCAGATGGACTGGGCTCCGGATATCTCCCCGTCGCTCTTCGCCCCGCTCCTCCCGGGCCAGGACGGCTCCGTCGGCGCCTGGGTGCAGCCCGACTCGACCAACGGATACTCCAAGGGCGACCGCGTGACCCACAACGGGAAGGTGTGGGAGTCCACCGCCGACGGAAACGTCTGGACCCCGGACACCGTCGGCGCCCCGTGGCGCGAGGTGGGGGACTGACACGGGCACAGCGGGTCGAACATCGTGGGGACGGAAACGACCTAGGGAGTCCCATGGCAACCTTCCCCACAGTGAACGACCGGGTGGTCCAGTACCCGGGGCGGGTCAAGCTCGTCCCGGTCGCCGGGACCTCCGACACCTACGACCTCCAGCCCGTCCCCGGCACCGTGAGTGCCGAGGGCACCAACCTCGACAAGGCGTTCTTCGCCGGGGTCAAGGGTTACATCGACGGCTTCGTGCCCAAGGACCGCGTCATCGACCAGGGCAACGTCAAGACCGGTACGTCCCAGGTGAACGTCATCCGGTGGCGCAAGTGGGAGAGCGGGATGCTGGAGGTGTGGTGCCGTTCCAACGGCAACGCCAACTGCAACCAGAAGTGGGGGAGCCTCTGGTACCAGAAGGGGCGCGTGGGCAAGGTGCCCTTCCCGGTCGGTTGCCCGCGTTTCGCGGACGGCAACGGCACCATCGTGACCTCCAGCATCCACTCGACCAACTCGCGCCTGCTCCTCGGCATGGCCGACTTCTACTACGACCGCACCCCGGAGTACTCCCTGTACAGCGCCGCCCAGTGCACCTCGTACTACAACGTCATGTCCTACATCCAGGGCTACTGGAAGTGATGGCCGTGGACATGCTCTCGCTGGTGGAGACGGCGGTGACGCTGGCCCTGGGCGGCGTGGTCACGTGGTGCGTGGCCCGCATCAACCGCATGGGCGACGAGGGCAGGGACGCGGCGGCGGCCCAGTCCCGGCGCGAGGACGCACTGGACGCCGCGGTGCGGACGCTGCTTCGGAGCCACATCGTGGACGCCTACGACGTCTACGTGCTCGGCGACAAGCCCATGAGCGTGGAGCGCAGGCAGGAGCTGGACAGCTGCTACCAGGCCTACCACGCCTTGGGGGGAAACGGCACCGGCACGGGGCTCTACGAGGAGATCTGCAAGGTGCCCGTGAAGACCTTCTACGGGCAGAGCAGGAAGGACAAGGCATGAGACGAATCACAGAGGCGTTCGTGGCGTGGTGCGCCGACGACTCGGCGGCGGCGCGCTTCGAGCGCACGGTCGTCCAGGGCGTGCTCGCGGCCGTGGCCGTGGGCGTGACCACCGGAGAGTGGGGGGCGAGCTTCGGCACGGCGGTCATCGTCGCGGTGCTCTCGCCCGTGCAGGCGGCCCTCGGCGGGAAGGGGGAGGAGCACCATGCCTAAGGCGAGCCTCAACGGGGGCCACAGCCCCTACGCGCCAGGCGCCAGCGGTTACTTCGACGAGGTCACCGAGGACCGCCGGGTGCGCGCGGCCTGCGACAGGTACCTCAAGCAGATGGGCTGGTCCACCCACGACTCGTCCACCGAGGAGCGCAGCTCCAAGGCGGACCTGTCCACGATCGTGTCGCGGGCCAACGGCTCCAAGGCCGACTACTTCGTGTCGTTCCACTTCAACAGTGGCGGCGGCACCGGCACCGAGGTCTTCTACTACGCCGGCTCCAAGAGCCCGTGGCCCAAGGACATGGCGGCCAAGGTCAGCGCCGCCGTGTCCGGGCTCCTCGGCATCCCGAACCGCGGCGCCAAGGACGACACCCAGAGCGCCGTGAAGAAGCTCACGGTGCTGCGCAAGACCGACATGCCGGCCATCCTCGTCGAGGTGTGCTTCCTGGACTCCAAGGCCGACTCAGACGCCTACCTGCGCGTGGGCGCCGACGCGGTGGGCCGGTGCATCGCCGAGTGCATCGCCGGCAAGACCGCCACGGCGACGCCTGCCGCCCCGGCCCCGTCCAAGCCCGCGACCGCCCCGGCCAAGCCGGCCGCGTCCACGTCCGGCTTCGGCGGCCGCTACCGCGTCAACTGCGACGTACTCAACGTCCGCAGCGGTCCCGGCACCAAGTACGCGAAGGTGACCCAGTACAAGCGCGGAGAGACCGTCGTCCTCGACGACTGGTACAAGAGCGCCGACGGCTATATCTGGGGGCGCTACACCGGGGCCAGCTCCGGCAAGCTCCGCTACGTGGCCGTGGGCAAGGCCACCGGCAAGCCCGAGGCCGACGACTACCTGGTCAAGGTCTAGCTTGGAGGTGATCCGGTCCATCGCACGGCCGCACGACGGCGCCCCCGACCCGCAACACAGCGGGTCGGGGGCGTTTTGCATCACCGCAGGTAAACGGCTTGTGAGACTGCGTTCTAAGGCCCTGTGTCGGCCTTCCAGGTATCCCAGGACCCCTAGATGACCCCGTCCATCACCTCCGCCGCGCGCCTCTTGGCCTCAGGGTCGGCGCTGGCGTAGATGTTGAGCGTCATGGCCGCGTTGGCGTGGCCGAGGTTGGAGCTCACCGTCTTGATGTCGATGCCGGCCGCCACGGCGGCGGTGGCCCAGGTGTGGCGCAGGTCGTGGAAGGTGCAGTGGCGTCCCTCGATGCCGCGGACGTTGAACTGCCGGGCGAACATCGTCCACTCCTTGGTGACCAGTTGCGGGTCGGCGAAACCCATGGGGTCCCCGGTGACGTAGGTGCAGCCCGGCGCCTGTATCGCCCTCCACTCCCTGAGCTTGGATACGAGGGTCGGGGTAAGCGCGACGTCGCGCGACCTGCCGGTCTTGGACTCCTTGATGTACGGGCCGCCCTTGGCGACGCCCACCGAGCGTTTGACCCACAGGACGCCCGAGTCAAGGTCGACGTCCTGCCACCGCAGGGCGCAGATCTCACCGCGCCTCATGCCCGTATGGAGTGCGATCATGGCTGCGACGGAGATGGGGCACGGGTCCATGGACCCCAGCAGGGCCACGAGCCGGGCCCGCTCCGGCTTCGCCAGGGCGTTGATGCCCTCCTTCACGGCCTTGCGCTTCGGTGGCTTCACGAGGGCCACGGGGTTCCGCTCGATGACCCCGGACTCGACGGCGCGGTTGAGCACCATCTTGAGGAGCCTGTGGGCCTTGCCGACCGAGGAGCTCGACAGGCCGCTCGCGGTCATGCCCTCCTCCCACTCCTCGACCTTCTCGCGGGTCAGGTCGCGCACGGGCATGTCGCCGAACCCCTTGCGGATGTTGCGGAGGGCAGAGTTGTAGCTGATGAGCGTCGACCTCTCGATGTTGCCGACGTTCACCGACCGGTCTATGTGCTCCTGCACGAGGTCGACCAGCGGCCTGGTGCTGCCGGTCGCCTCTGCCTCCGCCTCCCGCTCCGCCTCCTCGTTCATCTCGGCGTGCCACCTCGCCAGGAGCCGCTTCGCCTCGGAGAGGGTGCGGCAGTTGAACGACTTCGAGACCTCGTGGCGCTTGCCGGCGTCGTCCATGTACGTGAGGCGCCCCCGGTACCCCTTGCGGGGCTTGGCCTGTTTGGTGACGGTCGGGTTGTAGTATTCCATGCGCTCCTCCTGACGTTCCCGTGTGCCGAACGTGTGCCGCGGAATGTGCCGGAAAACACCCGGCACGTGAAAAATAACGTGCAGCGGCTTTCTCAGACCCTATCAGAGGATTGCACCTACTACCTGCGCTAACTAACGCTAACTTACGCTAAGTCACGCTAACTTACATAAAACATTAATGCCTGACACGGAAGAGGTCACAAGTTCAAATCTTGTAACGCCCACCACAAAATCGCAGGCCATCGGGGCAACCCGGTGGCCTGTTTTTTTCTCAGCCGGCCCCCTCGGGCGTTGGCGTCCCCTCGGATATCATGGACCTGAAATCTCCTTGAGAGGGGGCATGCCATGCGGCACCGGGCCATCGTGGAAGAGGCGGCCTGCGATGTGGGGGAGAACCTCATCGCGCGGATCCTGTCGTCGCGCCACACCATGAGCGAGGGGGAGCGGCGCATCGCCGACTACCTCATCGCCCACCAGGCGAGCGTGGGGGCCATCTCTCAGGCCGACCTCGCCCGCCAGTGCCAGGTCTCGGCCCCCACGGTCTCCCGGTTCTGCCGCAAGATGGGGGAGAGCGACTACCGGTCGTTCCAGATGAGCTTCGTGCGCATCCAGATGACGCTCCACGGCCTGCGCGACGAGCAGCAGCACGGCTACGCCTCCATCGACAACGTGGGCGCCACCGTCGCCTCCCTGCTCGACCGCCGGGTGGCCGCCCTCACCCTCACGTTGGAGGGCCTCGACGAGCGCGAGCTCGAGGCGGCCGCCCGCACCCTCGCCAAGGCGCGCATCGTGGAGTTCGCCGCCGCGGGGCGCTCGATCCCCACGGCCGAGGACGCCGCCTACCGCTTCGAGCGCATCGGCATCTCGGCCCCCACGAGCCCCTATTACGAGAAGCTCATCTCCTGCGCCCTCACCCTCGGTCCCGACGACGCCCTGGTGGTCTTCTCCCGCTCGGGCTGGTCGGGGACGCTCCAGCAGGTGGCCGGGGCCGCCCACGACCGCGGCGCCTCCGTCGTCACCGTCACCGGCAACCGGGACAACCCCCTGGCCCGCCTGTCCGACCACGTCTTCTGCGTCACGAGCGTGGACGTGGCCGAGAACGACTTCACCGGCAACACCCGCATCGGCGAGGTGGCCATCATGGAGGCCCTGTTCGCCTTGGTGGCGGCGGCCAAGGGCGATGCCCGGGCCTGCCAGAACGAGCACCGGCGCTACATCTTCTCCAAGGTGGACCTGCCCTGACCTCCCTCCCTGTTTTCACCGATGAAAGAAAGATACGTTCATCGATGAAAAACAGAGAAATTGGATGCCATTCAGCTTTCAGAACCGACCGTTCATGGATTCTTCACATGTAACTGAAAGCCCTCTCCCTATAGTCGCTGCGTCCGGGACGGCCCCCGTGAAAGGGCGGTCCAGAGGCTCCGACAAAGGAGGGGAAATGGCGGCAACCAACTACGCCGAGATGGCCCGGGCCATCCTCGACAAGGCCGGAGGCAGGGAGAACATCGCCTCCCACACCCATTGCGCCACGCGCCTGCGCATCGACCCGGTGGACAGGGGCAAGGTCGACCTCAAGGCCATCCAGCACATCCCCGGCGTCCTCGGCATCCACGACAACGGCAGCCAGGTCCAGGTCATCGTCGGCCAGTCGGTGGAGCAGCTCTACCCGGAGTTCGAGAAGGTCGCCGGCAAGGGTTCTGGGGCGGTGGCCCCCGCCGCGGCCGGAAAGCGCTCCCTCGGCCGGGCGGCCGGCGACTTCCTGCTCATGATGGCCTCCATCATGGTGCCGGTGATCCCCGCCCTCACCACGGCCGGCTTCATCATGGTCATCCTCACCGTCCTTCAGATGGCCGGGCTGGTGACCCCCGACAGCTCCACCTACCTCATCCTCAACGGCTTCGCCCAGTCGGCCTTCTACTTCCTGCCCATCTACGTGGCCTACACCGCGGCCAAGAAGTTCGAGACCGAGCCCATCATGGCCATGATGCTGGCGGCCGGCCTGCTCTACCCCGACTTCGTCAACTACGTGGGTGAGCTCACCGCGGCCGGCTCCACCTACGGCTCCTATTTCGGCCTGCCCATCTACCTCATGACCTACAACGGCGGCGTCATCCAGATCGTGCTGTCTGTGTGGGTCATGGCCAAGCTCGACCACTGGCTGTCCCGCGCCATCCCCGAGCAGGTGCGCTACTTCGCGAAGCCCCTGGTCCTGCTCGTGGTCATGTCGGTGGTGGTCCTCACCGTGACCGGCCCCATCGGCGGCTACGCCACCAACTACGTCGCCGCGGCCATCGCCTGGCTCACGGCCAACGTGCCCTGGCTCGTGGTCCCCGCCCTCGTGCTGTTCTCCTGCACCGTGGGCCAGCTCTGCGCCGGCTTCCATCTGGCCCTCGTCCCCATCGCCACGGCCTCCATCGAGTCGGTGGGCTACGACATGTCCATCACCCTGTGGTTCTTCTCGTTCACCGTGGCGTCGGGCTTCGTGGCCCTGGCCATCACCCTGAAGTCGCGCAACAACCGCTGCCACCAGCTCTCGGTGCCCGCGGCCCTCTCCGGCCTGATCGGCGGCATCTCCGAGCCCACCGTCTACGGCCTGTGCTACCGCATGGTCAAGCCCTACTACGCCCTCACCGTCACCGCCGTCCTGGCCGCCCTGCTCTGCGGCATCACCGGCCTGCGCTCCTACGGTTACGGCTGCCATTCCATCCCCGGCCTCCTGCTGTTCCTCGGCCCTGAGATGGACTGGACCAACTTCTACAAGGCCATCGCCATCGTGGCCTTCATCGCCGTGTGCTCCTTCGTCACGGTGTTCGCCTTCGGCTTCGACGACTCGGTCTACGACGACGAGGCCGACGAGGGCGCCCAGGCCCCCGATTCCGACCTCCTGCCCGGTGCCGGCGTGGCCGTGTCCATGCCCGGGAAGGGCTCCTACCTCGCCCAGGGCGACATCCCCGACCCCACGTTCTCCCAGGGGCTCGTGGGCCCGTGCTTCGCCATGAAACCGGCCACCGACTCGGTGAAGTGCCCCGTGGACGGCACGGTCTCCTTCGTGGCCGACACCGCCCACGCGGTGGCCATCCGCACCTCCGCCGGTTCCTGCGTCATGGTCCACGTGGGCATCGACTCGGTGAGCCTCGGCGGCAAGGGCCTCAACGCCCTGGTGAGCGAGGGCCAGCGCGTCAAGGCCGGCGACCCCCTGGTCAAGTTCGACAAGCTCGCCTTCACCAAGGCCGGCATCGACGACACCGTCGTGGTGGTGCTCACCGAGGCCGCCGAGCAGCGGTCCGGCGACGATGAGCCCGACGCCGGGATCCCCATGACCCCGGCCCTCGGTTAGGACGGGCCATGGAGCAGAGGCGAACCTACGACCCGGGCCTCGTGGCGGCCATCCGCGACAACGTGCGCACCGTGGAGGTGGACGGCCTGCCCGTTGAGGTCAAGCCCATCCCCGACGACGACCGCGACCACGTGCTCGACCCCCGGGTGCGCGCCGTTGCCGCCAGGAAGGCAGCCATGTTCGAGGAGCGCGCCGCCAAGCGGGGCCACGGGGCCCTGTCGGACGAGCGCTGGCGCCCCGACAAGGAGACGCCGGACCTCACCACCGTGCCCATCGACCAGCGCGAGACCGTCGTGCCCATCGCGGGGACCCACCGCATCCTCGTCCACACCTACCGCCGCGAGGACGCCTCGGGGCCGCTCAAGGTGGTCGTCTACCTCCACGGCGGGGGCTTCACGGCGGGCGACGAGCGGATCTACCGCAACCGCATGCGCTACATCGCCGAGGTCACCGGCGCCCTCGTGGTCTTTCCCGAGTACCGCCTCGCCCCGGAGGCCCCCTTCCCGGCGGCCATCGAGGACGCCATGGGCACCCTCTCCTGGGTCGTCTCCCATGGGGCCGAGCTCGGCTGCGACCCCGACCGGGTCATGGTGGTGGGCGACTCCGCCGGAGGGTCCCTGGCGGCGGCGTGCGCCCTGTCCGACCGGGAGGGAACCGTCAAGCGGGTGCACCTGATCTTCCCGGGGTGCGACATGGGGAGCCTCGAGGACCTCGAGGCCTACGAGTGGTCCTGGGACGCCTACCCCGTGGTGGAGGAGGACCGCGAGCTCGCCTATGGGCGCATCCGCCGCATCGAGCGCTCGTGCCACGGCACCGCCGAGGACAGCCTCTACGTCCAGGGGCGCACGAGCCTCCGCGACCCGCTGGTCTCGGTGGCCTACGCCACCGACGAGCAGCTCCTGCGGTTCCCGCCCACCACGGTGGCCGTGTCCGAGTACGACTACCTGCGCCTGGGGGCCGAGTACTTCGCCCGGCGCCTCTCAGCCCTGGGACGCCCCGTGCGCTGCGTGCTCTACAAGGGGTGCGACCACGGCTTCTTCGACATCTTCGGGGGAGAGCCCCAGGCCGAGGAGCTGTGCTACGACATCGCCGACGAGCTCGCCCTCGTCTGAGCTTCCATCGGGGCGGCCCTCCGGGGCCGCCCCGTCGGTCATAGGGAGGTGGCCGACCGTGGCCATGATGCTTCTGGAGTTCAAGTCGCGCCGGCTCAAGCGGGACGTGCCGGTGAGGGTGGTGCTGCCCTTCGACAGGGGCGGTAGGCCCCCGTACTCCTGCCTCGTCCTGCTCCACGGCCTGCAGGGAAACGTCAACACCTGGGTCTACAACACCCGCGTGGAGCGCTGGGCCCAGGACCGCAACCTGTGCGTCGTCATGCCCCAGGGGGACAACAGCTTCTGGGTGGAGGCGGGCGTCCCCGGGGGACCCGTGGGGGACTACGGCGCCTTCGTGGCCGAGGAGCTCGTGGAGACCGTGCGGTCGCTGTTCCCGGTGGCCCAGGGGCGCGAGGGGACCTTCGTCGGCGGCTTCTCCATGGGCGGCTACGGGGCGCTGCGGGCGGGCCTCTCCCATCCGGGGACCTTCTCCCGCATCCTCGCCTTCTCTCCCGCCATCCACTTCTTCGAGGCGGGAGAGGGGGAGCTCTCGGCTCACGGCGACGTGGCCGGGGAACGCCTCCTGTTCCGCGGCGGCCGCGGCACCGACCTCGACGTGCGCTGGCTCGCCCAGGGGCTGGCCCGGGCGGTGGGGGCTGGCGAGGCCTCCTGGCCCGCCGTCAGGATGCTCGTGGGCGAGGGCGACTGGCTCGCCGGCTGCAACGGGGCCTTCGCCGAGGCCCTCGCCGCCCTCGGCGCCCCGGTGGAGTTCGACGCCTACCCCGGGATCCACAGCTGGAACTTCGTCCAGGACCACCTCGAGGGGGCCTTGGACTGGGTCGTGGGCGGCTGTGGGCCCTTCGCCCCCGGAGGGTCCCTGGACTGACCCGCCGGCGCTAGCGCACCTCCGCCCCGAAGGGGGCGTCGATGCGGGGCCGTTTCGTGCCAGAAGGGCCGCGCAATGGGGGTCTTTCGTGCCAAGCCGTGCAACGGTGCTCCTTCGTGCGAACTGGTATGGGAGCCCAAGCTTGACGCAAACGGAGGAACGGAGCTAGCGGTACTCGGCCAGGAAAGATGACAGGAGCGCCTCGAGCTCCTCTTCGGGAATCAGTGGCTTGTCGCTTATGTCGATATCGTGATTACATGCACGGATGCCCGCGATAGCACGGTCCATGTCGAGGCTTTCGTCGAACATCACTGCCCCGCCAGAGGCGAGCGAGAAGGACCGGTAGTCATCGGCCAGGTCGACGATTTCCCAACCCGGCCAGAAGCGAGCGAAGTACTCGGGAGGTCTCTCCTCGTCCACGTACCAGTACGTCAGACGCTTCTCGTCGCAATCAATAAGGGCGGAGGAGCACAAGCCATCTCCGTCTATCCCGGAGACGTAACGCCGAAATCCCCGCTTGCTCAGTGGGGCTATCAGGTCTTCGCCGTGGTCTAGGATGTCGCATACGTACATCGAACGGATACCATGCAGGCATCTCTCGCCGCCGACTCTAATCATCAGCAGGCTTTCGATTTCTCCCATGTCGGGGCTGTCGATGCTGGATTCGTCAGCAATCCAGTACCTCAGGTCGTACAGATCGGGAGGCGTGCCGTCTAGCCACGGCATGGCGAGCGGCCCCATGTCCAGCGCTTGCGCGAAGTCGACGATGCCCTTAGGACAGAAGCGGACCTTCCATCCTGGCCAGAGGGTATGTTCGAGAAAGGCGTTGAGCACCTTCCTGAACCCGATCTCCCAGGCGCACTCCCCACCGAAGTAGAGTAGCTGTCTTTCGTCAGCGTCCATCAGCACGCCGGTCTCGTCCCAAGCGGAATTGAGCTTTTGGAACTCGAGGCGCCCATATTGGGCTTTTTCTTTCAACTTTTCCTGAGAGAGAAACAAGTAAGATAACGGATTATAGGCGCCCGTGCTGAAATATCTGGTTTCGCCATTATCCCTTATGACGATGCTGCCCTTACAACTCATGGTTTACACCTCGCTTACGGTGGAAACAGCCACGCCGTCGGAAGTTCGACGGAAGAGGGTCATGCTGCTTTCGTGCCACTGGTTGGTATGGGTGGCGCTGTGCCTCCCATACACCATCCATGTCATCATGGCGAGCTTGCCTTTATCCCCTCTTATAGCCTACATAACGTGGTTTAGGGCACCTGCCGGAGTGCGGTAGCGGCATGGTTTTGCCGCTCGTGCTGGATGCTAGAACGACCTGCGAGCGAATCACGACAGGCGACGTACGGCGGGGCCAGCGGCAGGGAGTAGTCCAAATAAAGTCTAAAGGATTACTGGCGAGCATGCGTCGCAGCAGCCTTGCTTGAGCGTTTCGTATCCGAATTCACTTCCTGCTGTAATGGTAGTCTGGCTGGGTGTTCGAGCGTTTTATGGGGGGCTCTACATCGGTCTTATCGTGGTTGTGCATGTTGCGTGCTATTATTAATAGATTGCGTAACGCTGGCATAACCGTGCGATAACCCGATACCACACAGAAGAAGGGGAGGGGAGCTTTGGCTGCTCAACATGATGCTGACGATAATCTGTCCGCCGTCGACCTCTTCTCTGGATGTGGAGGGATGTCGCTGGGATTTCAGAATGCCGGCTATGACGTAGAGGCTGCTTTCGACAACTGGAAGCCTGCCATTGAGGTGTATCGGGCCAATTTCGACCACCCCATATATCAGCAAGACCTATCGGATGTCGATGCTGCGGTGGAGGCTATCGAAGATTATTGCCCCACCGTTATTTTTGGTGGTCCACCATGCCAGGACTTCTCGACGGCAGGACATCAGGATGAGAATGGTGGTCGGGCAGTCCTCTCTGTCGCGTTTGCACGCATCGTGACTACGGTGAGGTCGGAGTGGTTCGTGATGGAAAATGTTGCGACCATAAAGAATACAAAGTCATTCAAGACCGTATGTAAGTTGTTTCGTGATGCCGGATACGGTTTGACATGTAGGGTGCTCAACGCTGCATATTGCGGCGTCCCGCAGACGAGGAAACGCATGTTCATCATTGGTGGGCTTGGTGAATCGGAAGGATTTCTTGATTCACGTCTTGAGGCCCGTCTGGCAGAGAAGCCAATGACGATACGCGACTATCTTGGGAACTCCCTCGGAATTGAGAACTACTTTCGCGTTCCGACGAACTACAGCCGCAGGGGTGTCTTTAGCATCGACGAGCCTTCGATGACGATTCGAGCAATTGATCGACCCGTCCCACCTGGATACAAAGGCAATCCCAAGGACTCGGCTCCTGTCAGCGAGACACGGGTTCTCACGCCCAAGGAGCGCAGCTACATCCAGACCTTTCCGAGGGACTTCGAGTTCTTCGGCGGAAAGTCCGACATTAATACAATGATTGGTAATGCGGTGCCGGTGAATCTCGCCTACTATGTGGCTTCTGCATTGGCGGATTACATCAATGCAGAAAGTGAGGTCCAGTAATGAGGGCCGTTGATGTTTTCGCTGGGTGCGGCGGCATGTCGTTGGGTTTCGAGCAGGCCGGTGTGGAGGTGGTCGCAGGCTTCGACAGTTGGAAACCTGCCGTCGAGATCTACCGAGCTAACTTCAATCATCCCATGTATGAGAAGGACTTATGCGACGATGACACTGTTGAGGTAATCAGTGCGCTCAGGCCTGACATCATCATGGGAGGCCCGCCCTGCCAGGATTACTCGATAGCCGGGAAGCGCGAGCTTGGTGATCGTGCGAATCTCACTATCAGATTTGCCGAGATTGTCTGTGGTGTGAGGCCCGAGTGGGTCGTGTTCGAGAACGTCTACAACATCGAGCGCTTCGGTACATTGCCTGTTATGAAGACAATGCTTAAAGACGCGGGCTATGGCCTGACAGCATGTGTCCTCGATGCGAGCAGATGTGGCGTGCCCCAAGCAAGAAGAAGGTTCTTCCTCGTGGGGCACCTCGGCTCAGATGATGGGTTCCTTGACGATGCTCTGGAGTCAGGGCTCTCAGAGAAACAGATGACGGTGCGTGACTATCTCGGTGACAAGCTCGGCACGCAGTACTACTACATGCATCCGAGGAGCTATGCCCGACGTGCCGTCTTTTCCGTCGATGAGCCGTCTGCGACAATCCGGGGCATCAATCGTCCAATTCCAGAGAACTACAAGCGTCACCATGCGGATGCCGCCGCGATAGAGGAAGGTGTGCGGGCCCTCACGACGAAGGAGCGGAGTTACCTACAGTCCTTTCCTGAGAGCTTCAAACTCGAGGGGGCTAAGACGAGTGTAGAGCTTGCTATTGGAAACGCAGTTCCTCCGGCGCTTGCAAAGTATGTAGCGGAACGCGTGGTCAATCACGGTAGCAGTCTGGGCGAATAAGGAGTGTGTGCCTTGTCGTACTTCATAGAGATTGATAATTATCAGACGTACTCCGGGCATGACTCTGAATTTCATTACGACTTTAATGCCAACAGCGGCGCGGGCCAAGCGTTTCTCGGTGGAAAGATTGTCGATACTGCGGGCAACTCCGGCTCGCCGAGCGAGCTCGAAGGTAGAAATGCCAGTTTTGCCCTGCGCGTTCGAGATCGCCTTGTTGACCTTGGAGACAACGGAAAAGCCGTTTACACAATTTCACCGCGTGGCGCCGGGAACTCGAGCATGAAGCTGGGCGTTCAGGGAAAGGTAAACCCGAACAGACTCATGGCGGCTGCTTTGATGCTGCCCAGAACGTGCGGTCGAAACATGGCTGTCTCGGTCAGCGTCTCTCCTTTGACAACAGATAACTACTGGCTTCGATCGATGTGGTTGGATGTAGACCGAAGTGACGCCAATTCCGCCACGTTCATTCCGAAAGACTTTGTGTTTGAAGGAGGTATGTCCAAACGACAAGGTGTAGCCACTGAGGAGAGCAAACTTGTAGGTGAAAGGCAATTCTTCAAGCTTGAATATGCAAAAAGAGTCGAGAACATTATTTCGCTTGCCGATGATACTGTACTCCCGGATTTTGCCCTTTCTTCGTTGAGATTCTACAGGGATGTGTTGCTGGGGCAGGCTACATTTGAATACGAGCAGGCTGAAAAGATGGTCGTAAAGCTTATGCGGGAACTGTCTCGTCGGTATCCGGACGTATATTCCGGTTACAATGACCCCCTCGACCTCCTCATGGAGCTAGGAGGCAAGGGAGGTAACGACGGTGCGACCTCCTTGACTTCTCTAGAGATGCCGCTGGATATCCATCAACCTCATAATCTAATTTATTTTGGTGCACCCGGCACGGGAAAGTCATTTCGACTCAATAGGTTGGCAGTAGGTGCCGATGGCGACCGAGGATGCTTCGACAAAGCCAATGTGACCCGCGTTACTTTTCACCCTGACTACACCTACGCTCAGTTCGTGGGTTGCTACAAGCCCTTTATTGAGCCTCAAGTCGACGAGGACTCACCGGCCTCGTCTATCAGGTACGTACCCGGGGGAATCGAGTACAGGTTCGTTCCGGGACCGTTCATCAATACCTATGTTGATGCAATCAGGCATCCTGACCAGAATTACCTCCTAATAATCGAGGAGATTAACCGAGCAAATCCCGCTTCGGTTTTCGGCGATGTCTTCCAGCTGCTTGATCGCAAAGAGAGCGGGACAAGCGAGTATTCCGTCGCGACTCCGGAGGACCTGCGCTGGTATCTATTCAAGCAGTGGAAGTCGTACCTGAACGGTATTAAGCCCGAGGAAAGAGAGAACGTTCTGTACTCGCTCGATGATCCTGAGGCGAACGAATGGGCCTCCTCCATCTCGTTGCCCGGCAACATGTTCATCTGGGCAACGATGAACAGCGCCGACCAAGGCGTCTTCCCGATGGATACCGCTTTCAAGCGTCGGTGGGACTTCCGTTACATGGGAATCGACGAGGGAAGTGACGTCATTGAGGACATTGCTGTCCCCGTCGGCACACCGAGTCGGATGGTTGGCTGGGACGCTCTACGCCGTGGTATCAATAAGGTGCTGCTGAACGCTGGGGTGAACGAAGACAAGTTGCTTGGCCCGTTCTTCATCTCGCCCTCGCGTCTTCGGGACGCCGATCGTTTTATCCAGACCTTTCAGGACAAGGTGCTTCTCTATCTGTTCGAGGACGCCGCCAAGACCAAGAAGTCGAAGGTCTTCAGTCTCGTCGAGAAGGTAGGTCACCACGTCACCTACTCCCAGGTTTGCGCGGACTTTAGGGAGAGAGGCGAACTGGCCTTCATCGGGATGAAAGAGCTGGCTTGTCTTGATGAAGCCGCCTTCGATGAAGAGCCGGAGTCTGACGGTGCCGACGGCGGAGAATAGGCATGCGAACGGCATACCTCCGCGAACTTTCCTTTCACACGCCTGAAAGCTTCGGACGTGCGCTGCACGTAGATGCTGACGAGGCATTGCGCTACATCGAGCTCCTTTGTGCCCACGGTGTGCTCAAATTGCGTACCGGCAACGAAGGGAAGGAATACGACGCGTCCTATGATGTGAACGTACACGGCAGCTACCAGCTCGTCTACGTCGGCCTCGTGCTTGTGGATGATCTCTGCATCGTCGCTTACCCGAAGTATCTGCCAGGGGCGAGCCCCGGCAATCCCGGTACCGATACTCTTCTGGTGATGCGGCAGGTGTTCCGTGTGCTGCGTAAAATCGAGGGTTCCTACTCGGGTATCGCGGCTGTGAGTGAGGAGGGCATGCGTGCCAACGACCGTCTGGCTCTCATGCTCATGCTTCTAGAGCATTATGGCGAGTACGGTGTGTATTCGAACTACGTGAGAACACTTGCCGACAACGGGCCCGGTGATATTAGCTGGGAGCGTACGATTGCCTCCAACCTGCCGTTCATGAGCAGGGAGAGGCCTGTTTACATGGACTACAAGACCGTGGAGAGCGATCGGGATGCTGCCGACTTCGTGACGCGTCTGCATCGAGCTGTGCTTACCGAGTGCTCGCGATTTATGCAGGAGAGTGGCCTCGCATCGCTTCTGACGCTTGACGAGGTCTGGTTGAGCGACGCTAAGGTCGAGGACTTTGGCGATGCTGACCTCGTCTCCTACCGCCTTGAAAGGGAGCGTGGCCTGCAGTTCGTAACGTGGAAGCAGGAGATCATTGACCTTCTCCTACGATACGTCGGCGAGGATGACTCGACGGTGCGGAAGGACGCGCCGCTCTGCCTTGGGACGTCGAGCTTTTACCATGTGTGGGAGGAGACGTGCAAGGTCGCGTTTGATGATGCACTGGACAAGCGGCTCTGCGACTTCGACCTGGAGCTTGTCGCACCATTCGACCGGATGGGGACGGCGAAGCTCATCGACATCATTCCTAGGCCGCAGTGGACGATACCCTCCGTTGGCGGGGAGGAGGGGTGCAGTGAGGTTGCCACGCTTATCCCCGATGCCGTGTCACTTCGCCACAATGGGGATGGCGGTAACGTTTTCGCCATCCTCGATGCCAAGTACTACACTCCCAAGCTCGGTACAAACGTTCGCGGCGTGCCTGGCGTCGAGTCAGTAACCAAGCAGTTTCTGTATCAGGCGGCGTATCGGGACTTTGTGTTGGCTCACGGGTACTCTCGAGTGATTAATGCGTTCCTCGTACCTTCGGCGGGAGATGTTATCGAGCATGTCGGTCGCGTGAGGTTCCCAGGCGTGATCGCGGCCGAGGAGGAGCCCTTTTCGAATGTTGTGGAGCTGTATAGTTTGCCGGCGAGGAGGGTGTTTGAGGCGTATCTGGCAGGCGAGTCATTGGATAACGATGAATTGCTTGTGATAACTGGTGGCCCCAATGTGTTGGAATAACGTGCAGCGATATTGGGATGCGGAATAGTGGCAAAAAATCAAAGCGACTGCTTCAGAGAAAAGCAGACCTGGTCGAAGACCAAGGATGGTCTTCTTTGCTCCTACTTAACACTTTTTTCGAAAAGACTTATGGTTATTATCAGGACGGTTACGTCTATGTTGACGCTTTTGCTGGAACGGGATAATTTGACAATGGCGAGGAAGGTTCACCCATCACCGCCATAAAGAAATTTCTGGCCACTGTACGTAAGCGATTCAGTAAGTGCTGCGCACAGTTTATATTCGGTGAAACGAGCGCTAGCGCTCTCACAAAGCTCAAGGACGCGGCCCACAAGGCTTGCGGGAACGTAAACTATCTTTGTTCACCCATCCTTCGCAATAGTATTGAAGAGGCAATTGAGGCAGCCCAGACCGCTAATCCACGACCCTCGAAAAAGCCCGCAACCGTTTTCTACTATGTTGACCCCTACGGCGTTAAAGACCTTCGGCTCGACCTGCTCTGTCGGTCACCGAACTTTGCGCATGCGGAATCCCTTGTCAACTTTAATCAAGCTGATTAACGGCTTTGGATTTCCTTGTGTCGTGCTCGCGAAGGGCATTTTGCTCGACTCTCTTGCGAAGCTATCTGATGCAAACACTTGCGGTATCACGCTCGTGTCGCTCGACGAGAGCTTTCGCGAGAGGATGGAGCCAGGTGCTGCTAACCTGCTTAAAATGGTTGGAGCGCTGAGAACACTGCATGACGCTGGCTGCAAGACCTGGGTGAGCATGGAGCCGTATCCTACGCCGAATGTATGCGAGCAGAAGCTGATGCCCATCCTTGAGGCAGACTCTTTCGTTGACCGCATCGTGTTTGGGCGCACTCACTACGACAAGCTCACAAGCCGGTATATGAATCACGGTGCCTTCTATCTCGACGCCGTTGCGCGGGCGCGTGGCTTCTGCGAGGAGCGTAGCACTAGTTGTTATATCAAGACGAGAACAGCTGATTATTCGGTCTCCGGTTGCGATAGCGGCTTTGCGACGGCTTCGCGACCTGAGAGCATCGGGCTGAGAGCTGATTTCTTTGTGTCGACCATTCAAAAGTAGGCTTGTATGGCGGGTGACATAATGGTGAGGAGGTGCGGGAGCGGGAGGACGAGCTGTCGGAAGAATCGCAAGGGCACGAGAGACCTCCAGTGCGCGGTTCGGCGCGAACGACCGCGAGTACGTGATGGCAGCGGCATGAACGCCCCCCGATGCGCGATTCGGGCCCCGTCTCGCCCCGAAACCGCGCTTTGGAGCCGTCTCGAGAGCCCTTCGTGTCGGGAGAACCGCGCATTCGCGGGTTCCCGTGCCCAAGAAGAAGGGCTTGTGGGGGCACCTCTCGCCCGACTGGTCGTGCGCCTCGGCCCCGCCGGCGCTAGCGCACCTCCGCCCCGAAGGGCAGGAGCGACAGCTTGGCCATCTTGAAGAGCTGCAGCCCGAAGGGCACCCCCACCACGGTGAGGCAGAGGAGCGAGCCGATGGCGAGGTAGCCGAGGGCCATCTCCACGCCGCCGAAGACAAACCACAGCCCGTTGGCCAGGCAGGACGGGAGGCCGCCCCCGTAGACGATGGTCTTTCCAAAGGGGGTGAGGGTGAGGGCGGCCATCTTGAAGGCCTGGCGCCCCACGGGGATCCCCACCACGGTGACGCACCACAGGAGGCCCACGACCAGCCATCCTGCGGCGGTCACCAGGCCCCCGGTGACGAGCCATATAATGTTGCCAAGGGTGCGCATGGCCTCTCCTCGGGGTCGTGCCGTCGACACGGCGAAGGGCGGTCTATGGGGGAGGGGTACAGCGTGTACATGGTGCGCTGCTCCGACGGCTCCCTCTACACAGGCTACACCGTGGACGTGGCCCGCCGCGTGGCGTCCCACAACGCGGGCACGGGCGCCCGCTACACGAGGGGGCGCCGGCCCGTCTCCCTCGCCGCCGAGGCGGGCTTCCCCACACGCCACGAGGCCATGCGGGCCGAGGCCCTCATTAAGCGCCTGGGCCGCGCCGAGAAGCTCGCCCTCGTGCGGCTCTACGGCGCCGACCCGGACCGCTTCCGTGCGGCCGTCGCCGACCTCATCGCGTGAGGCCCCGACGCCGGGTCGCCCCGGTGTTTCAGGCTGAATGCAACCGGTACGAACAATCATTAGGCTGGATTCAACCATGGGGACGACTCCTGAGATTATCCCTCTGTTATTCCCTCTGAGTTGAGAGTCCCTTTTTTGAGGGTAATTCCGATGTGACCGAAGCCCGGTTCAGGGCTCATCACAAAGGAAAGAACCCCATGGACAGAATCGCCCACGCGCCCCTCCTCGCGGCGTCAGCCGCCCTCGCCGTCGCCCTTGCGGGCCCCGCCACCGCGGCCGACGCTGCCGTGCTGCGGGCCGCCCCGGCCGACGGGGGCATCGCCACCCTGAGCGAGGCGGCGCTCTACGCCTCGTCCGCCGCGGCGCCCCTCGACGCCGGTTCCGTCAAGGACCCCTCCACCTACTGCGAGCTCGACGCCCTCATCGCCCAGGCCAACCGCGACATCCAGGCGATCGCGCGGCGGGGCAGCGTCGGCGGCGGCGTCTTCGGCGGCGTGCCGGGGGCCATGGACGCCCGGGCGCTCGGGGACCGGCTCCATGCGGCCGCCGACGCCGCCACACGCTCCGCGGAGGAGAAGGCGGCCGAGACCCGCGCCGCCGAGGCCCGCGCCGCCGAGCTGCGTGCCGCCGAGGGCCGCGGGGCCCAGGACTCCTCGGCCGGTGCCGCCGCCCCCGTCGCCGCCGGGGACGCCGACGGGGCCGTGTCGGCCGGCGGCGGCGAGGCCGCCGGGGGCGACAACGCGTGGAACGTCTCCTACCGCGACGAGTACGGGGCCGCCGAGGGCGCGTCCGACGGGGCCTGCACCCAGTGGGCCGACGGCTACTACGTGGCCCACGACTGGTCCGAGTCCGGAGGGCAGATCGCGTCCAAGCCCGACACCGTGGTCGTCGACGGCCAGCGCTACGCCTACGCGGGATCCATGGTGGTGCCCGAGGGCTCCGACTACTACGCGAGCGGCGTCTACGACTTCACCCACGCCGACGGCGGCATCGGGTTCCAGACCTGCTGCGACGGCGGCTACCTCGTGACGCACTACGTGCCCTACTAGCCCCTGACCCGGGCCTTGGCCGGGGCGTCGGCCGGCAGCCGCATGCCCTCGCGGTCGAGGTCCGCCTGGAGCCCGCGCCACCCCGGCAGCGCCCGGTCCATGACCTCCGAGAAGCGGGGGCCGTGGTCGGGCGCCTCCATGTGGGCGACCTCGTGCACGGCCACGAGGTCGAGGAAGGCCGGGTTGTGGCAGGCGAGGTCGAGCGCGACCGATACCGAGCCCGTGGACGGCCGGCAGGAGCCCCAGCGGCTTCCCATGCGCCGCACGGTCCATCGGCCGGTCCCCGTGCCGACGGCCCTCTCGGCCCGCTCCCGGGCCCCGGGAACCGCCGCGGCGAGCTCGCTTCTCAGCAGCCCCTCGAAGAGGCGCCTCCTGAGCTGCCGGGCCTCCTCCGAGGGGTCCTCGGGGTCGGGCACCCCGAGCACGAGCGACCCGCCCTCGACGCGGGCGGCCGGCCTCCCCTCCGTCGCCTCGAGGCGCACCGCGACCGGGCGTCCCCAGACGGCGACGACGTCGCCCTTCCGGAGCCGCCCCCAGGCGCGCCTGCGCTCGAGCTCGTCGGCCGCAGGCAGGCGCCGGGCGACGGAGGCGAGGACGTCGGCGCCCTCGCCCCCGAGCCATGCCAGCACGGCCGCGCGCCCCATGGACCTCGGCGCCGAGACCGTCACCCGTCCGTCGGGGCCGGGCCGCAGCACGAAGCGCCGACGCGCCCGGAACACCACGTCCACGGGCACGCCGGCCACCTCGCAGGAGAACCTCCGGATGCGGGCCACGGGTCAGCGGGCGGTGTCGATGAAGACCTTCAGGTACCGGGTGCCGCGGTGCGTGAAGCTGTCGCGCCGCTCCACGACGGCCTCGCACGTGCGCCCCGCGAGACCCTCGAGCACCCCGTAGGAGTGGTGCTGGCGCGGCACGACGGAGTAGGTGGCCGAGGTGGGGGAGCCTTGCGCGTCGGTCCCGGCGAGGGTGACGGGAAGCGCCTCCCCCCGGGGCTCGCCCACGGTCACGGTCGCGCGGCCGCCCTGGGGGGCGCCCTTCCCGACGGCGAGGTTGACGACCGAGACGGGGGTGTCGAGGGGCAGGTCGACGCCGCACTCCACGAAGCGGTACCAGCGCTCGAAGGGGTCGGCCTCCGGGAGCTCGAGCTCCACGCCGCGGTAGCCGCCCAGCCCGCCCTCGGTGCGCACGGCCGCCACGGTGACGGAGTCGCCGAGCGACAGGAGGGCGCGCACGGCGTGGGCGAGGCCCGTGGCGGCGCCCACGAAGGACCCGCCGTACCAGAGGGCGTAGGCCGGCCGGCGCTCGGTGAACGCGCCGGCCCCCTCGAGCGCGGAGCGCTCCGTGGCGGTGAGCGGGCGCGCCTCCATGGAGAACGCCTCGCCCGGGGCGAGGTGCGAGAGCGGCGCGGGGTCGACGATGCAGGGCGCGCTGGGGACGTCGCCCTCGAGGTCTACGGTGCGGGACATGGGGTCTCCCTTCTCCTGGTGCATGCCGAGGTCGATACCCAACGGAACCCTCCCGTGACCGTGGGGCCGCCGGCGCGCCACGGATCGCCCACGCCGTGCGGCCGGGCGATGCGCGACCGTCGACGGCAGGGGTCCCGGGCCGGCCGCGACAACGCGATGGGGCGCCCGATTCGACCGTTCACCCTTCGTATCGATGGCCATACTTACAACCTGTTATTAACCTGTTAAAGTTGTCCCAGTTGCCAGACGGCCGAACGCCCTGGGTTGGAGTGATGACCATGAGTGCCCCGACAACCGCCATCGACCGATTCTACGACCTGTGCGACGAGTTCGAGCGCCGCTTCGGCGAGAGTTTCTGGATGCCCGCAGGCTGCGGCCTGTCCACCGCCGACGGCATCTATGCCATCAAGAGCGCCATCGAGGCGGGGGAGTGTCGCAACGGCTACGCGGCCTTCGGCCTCGACGAGCCCCACGACGTGGCGAGCTGAGGCCCCGGACGACGGCACGGGAAGGCGCGGCCCCCTCGGGGGCCGCGCCTTTCTCCATATTGTGGGGCGTGCCGGCGGCCTCAGCCGTCGAGCGCGTCCGCGAGGATACGGATGGCATGCCCGTAACCCGCGAGCCCCTCGCCGGACACGGTGGCCACGCAGGCGGCGCGCACGTAGCTCACCTGGCGGAAGTCCTCGCGGGACGAGACGTCGGAGATGTGCACCTCCACGCAGGGGATGCCCACGGCCTTGAGGGCGTCGAGCAGGGCCACCGAGGTGTGCGTGTAGGCGGCGGGGTTGAGGACGATGGCATCGTAGCGGCCGAGCGCGGCCTGGATCTCGTCCACCAGGGCCCCCTCGTGGTTGCTCTGGAAGCAGCGCACCTCGGAGAAGCCCGCGAGCCTGCCCTCGCGGCGGCAGAGGGAGACGAGGTCGGCGTAGGTGCCGTTCCCGTAGATGGAGGGCTCCCGCACGCCCAGCATGTTGAGGTTGGGGCCGTTGAGCACGAGGAGGCGCGGCGTCGCGGGCTCCTCGGCCCGCGCGGTGGACGATGCCGCGGCGTCGGCGGCGTCGAGGAGCGAGCCCGGGCCCTCGAGCATGCGGCGGAGCTGGTCGAGGTCGTCCGTCCGGGCCTCGGCTGCGGCGTCCTGCGCGGCCGGGGCGCCCCTGAGGGCGCGGTTGGCCTTGCGCTGGGCGGCGTAGCTGGCCCGCCGTCCGGGGTTGGTGTCGCGTGGCACCTCCTGGCGGGGCCTGGCCTCGCGCCGCGGCGCCCCGACCGTCATGGTCGAGATGGCCTTGGCGGTCTTGCGGCCGAGCGGGAGCCCGGTGAGCTCGCAGAAGTCGAGGGCGATGGCGTCGATGACGGCGGGGCCGAAGACGACCTCCACGCCGTTGGTGCCGTGGGATCGGACGCCGAGGACGCCGTGGAGCGTGCCGAGCCGGTCGGAGTCCACCTGCGCGGTGTCCTCGAGCTCGAGCCTCAGCCGGGTCATGCAGATGGCGTTGGCCCTCACGTTCCCCTTGCCCCCGCAGGCGTCGAGCACCTGCCGGGCGGTCTTCCCAGAGTCCACGCGGACACCTCCCTCTCCATGGCCGACCCTTCGTTACCGGAATCATTTTTCCATGATGGGGGAGCGCGGGTCCGCTGGGGGCGATGTTCCTTTGAACGAGCACGGCTGGCCGACGAGCGGCGGCCGGGCATGAACCCGGCCGCCGGCGGGTGGTCAGAGGCCGAGCAGGGACCTCACGAGCACGGCGTCGCCCTCGGCCGAGCCGGTGCAGCGCACCTCGAGGTCGGCCCACTCCCGGTAGAGGGGCATGCGCTCGGCGGCCAGCGCCTCCACGCCCCTGGCCGCGGTGAGCGGCCGGTCGTTGCGGGAGAGCTGGTCGAGCGGGCGGTCGAGCATGACGACCGTGCCGTTCTGCTCCATGAGGCGGCGGTTCTCCGGGCGGCACACCACGCCGCCCCCGCAGGCCACGACGAGGCCGGTGTCGGCGCCATGGGCGGCGAGCACCGCGGTCTCCCGGTCGCGGAAGGCCGCCTCGCCGTCGCGGGCTATGCACGCGGCCGGCGTCTCGCCGTACTCCATCTCGAAGGCGTCGTCGAGGTCGACGAAGGGGCGCTGGACCATGCGCGCGAGCCTGCGGGCGGCGCCGGTCTTCCCGCAGCCCGGCATGCCGATGAAGAACACGTTCATGGACCCGCGCTCCAGCTCCCCCGCGATCCGGCCCACGAGGTCGCGGTCGAGCCCCACACCCTGCCAGAGCTCGCTCGAGCGGAGGGCCTGGGCGACGAGCATGACGAGGCCGCCCTCGGCGGGGATGCCGGCGTCGCGGGCGTCGAGCACGAGCCCGGTGCGCAGCGGGTTGTAGACGATGTCGAGGACCCCCCGGAGCCCCTCCATGGCCCCGAGGATGCCGGCGGGGAGGGGCGACGCCGGGCACGCGGGGTACATCCCCACCGGCGTCGTGTTCACGAGCAGGGCCGCGTCGCCGTGGTCCTCCACGAGGGTCCCGTAGCCGTGGCCCGGGCCCCCGGAGCGGCTGATGCGGGCCACCTCGGCGCCGGCCTCGGACAGCACGGATCCCACGGCCTCGGAGGCGCCGCCAGTCCCGAGCACCACGGCCTTGCGCCCCCGGAGCCACGAGGCGTCGGCCCCCATGTGGCGCCGCAGGAAGCCGTCGAGGAGGAAGGCGAAGCCCCACAGGTCCGTGTTGTCTGCGAGGACGCGCCCGTCGTCGAGACGCACCAGCGTGTTGGCCGCGCCGTGGGCCTCGACGAAGGGCGTGCGGACGTCGGCCGCCTCGGCGGCCAGGCGCTTGTGGGGGATGGTGACGTTGAGGCCGCGCCAGTCGCCGTCGCGGATGAGCCTCGCGGCGTCCGCGGGGTCCGGCAGCGCGTGGAGGGCGTAGGGGAAGCTTCCCAGCTCCCGGTGGATCCGGGGCGACCACGAGTGGCCGAGGGCGCCGCCGAGGAGCCCGTAGGGGGCGTCCTCGGGGGCGGGTCCCTGCTCGGCGTCGCGCGCGGCCCGCCCCGCGGCGAGCGCCTCCGCCACCGCGTCGGCGGCGGGCGCTATGACCTCGCGACCCGCCATGGCCTAGACCTCCTCGGAGTAGGAGCCCAGGTAGCGGAACTCCTCGCAGACGTCGTCGAGGGAGCCGACGAGGCGGATGAACTCGGGCGCGGCCACGGGGCAGTCGACGTCGAAGTAGAACAGGTAGTCGAAGTCGCGGTCGGGGAGGGGGCGGCTCTCGAGCTTCACGAGGTTGATGTCCAGCGAGTAGAAGCGGGCCAGCACCTTGTAGAGGGAGCCGGGGCGGTTGGCGACCACGGCCGAGAGCGAGGTGCGGTCGGCGCCGGGGTAGATCTCGAGGTTCTTGGAGATGCAGGCGAAGCGCGTGTAGTTGCCGCCCAGGTCCTGCACGGCGCGGCGCACGATCTCCAGGCCGTAGACCTCGGCGGCGCTCCGGCTGCCGAGGGCGGCGGCCCCGGGGTTGTCGCCGTCGGCCACCATCTTGGCGGCCACGGCGGTGTTCTCGACCATGTGCACGGTCACGCCCTCCAGGGAGGCCAGGAAGTCGGCGCACTGGTCGATGGCCTGCTGGTGGGAGTAGATGTCCGTCACGGCCTCGAGGGTGCACCCGGGCTTGGCGAGCAGGTTGTGGTCCACCTTGAGGCGCACGGTCCGCACGATGTGGAAGTCGTAGGCGCCCATGAGGTCGTAGACCTGGTTGACGGTGCCGGCCGTGGAGTTCTCGAACGGCAGCACGCCGTACTGGCAGAAACCCTGGTCGACGGCCTTGAAGACGCCCTCGAACGTCGAGAAGAACGAGAGGTCGGCGTGCTTGAAGAGCTTGTCGGCGGCCAGCTGGGAGTAGGCCCCCTCCACGCCCTGGCAGGCCACGAAGGCCGTGCGGGGGAAGAGGTCGGGGGTGTCGCGGCGCGCCCGCTCGATGGCCTCGACGAGGTCGGCGTTGCCCGAGACGTAGGCGGACTGGTTGGCCCGCGACACCTCCATCAGGAGGTTGAAGAGCACCACGGCGTAGTCGCGGACGCCCTCGGGGGCCGCCTCGCAGACCTCGGCGATCTTCGCGCGCTCGCGGGCGCGGTCGAGCACGGGCAGCCCGCGCTCGGCCTTGTAGGCGGCCACCTCGTCGGTGAGCGCCATGCGCTGGGAGAAGAGGTCGAGGAGCTGGCTGTCGACGGCGTCGATGCGCTCGCGGATCTGGGAGAGGTCTGCCATGGGGGTCTCCTTCCGGTGGGTGACGGTCAGTTGCCGGGGCGCCAGACGGCGTCGCGGGGGGAGAACGTGACGAGGGCGTCCATGAGGACGAGGGCGCAGACGGCCTCGACCACGGGGACGGCCCGGGGGGCGATGCAGGGGTCGTGGCGCCCCCTGACGCGGAGCTCGGCCGCCTCGCCCGTCGCGACGTCGACCGAGCGCTGGGGGCGCCCGATGGAGGACGTGGGCTTGACGGCCACGGCCACGCGCAGCGGCGCGCCCGTGGTGAGGCCGCCGAGGATGCCGCCGGCGTCGTTCTTGGCGGGCTCGGGGCCGCGGGCGCCCGGGACGTAGGGGTCGTTGTGCTCGCTGCCGCGCATGGAGGCGGCCCGGAACCCGCTGCCGAACTCCACGCCCTTGACGGCCGGGATGCCGAAGAGCGCCCGGGCGAGGAGGTTCTCGACGCCGTCGAACATGGGCGAGCCCACGCCGGCGGGCAGGCCCGTGGCCACGCACTCCACGACGCCGCCCACGGAGTCGAGGGCCGCCCGCGCCTCCTTGACGGCCGCCCTCATGGCCTCGCCCGCCCCGGCGTCGAGGACGGGGAAGGCGGCGTCGGCGAGGACGGCCATCTGGGCCCGGAGGGTGGCCTCCGCGCCCGGGGCGTCGAGGCGGTAGGCGAGGGGCTCGTCGGCCACGCCCGCGACCTCGGCGAGGTGGGCGGCCACGGAGATGCCGCGCTCCTCGAGCATCTGGAGGCAGATGCCGCCGGCGACGCAGAGGGGGGCTGTGAGGCGGCCGGAGAAGTGGCCGCCGCCGGCGACGTCCTGGAACCCCTCCCAGCGCACCTGGGCGGGCCAGTCGGCATGGCCGGGGCGCGGCACGCGCCGGAGCTCCTCGTAGTCGGAGCCGCGGGTGTTCGTGTTCGCGACGATGGCGCAGAGGGGCGCTCCGCAGGTCTCGCCGTCGGGGTTGAGGCCCGAGACGATGCGCGGGGCGTCGGCCTCCCTGCGCGGCGTGGACCACGGGTCGCGGCCGGGGGCCCTGCGGGCCATGAAGCGCGCGAGGCGCCCCATGTCGGGCCGGAAGCCGGCCGGCAGGCCCTCGACGACGCAGCCGATGGCCTCGGAGTGGGACTGGCCGAAGACGGTGCAGCGCACCGAGGTGCCGATGGTGGAGCTCACGGGCGCACCTCCCTCACGGTGCCGCCGAGGGCGGCGTAGTCGTCGAAGAACCGGGGGTAGCTCTTGGCCACGCACTCGGCCCCCCTGATGGTCACGGGCCCCTCGCAGCGCGTGGCCGCCACGGCGGCCATCATGGCGATGCGGTGGTCGTTGGCGGCGTCCACGGTGCCGCCCGGGAGGGGCTTGCCGCCGCGGACGAGGATGTCGTCGCCCTCCACGGAGACGTCGGCGCCGACGGCCCGGAGGCATGCGGCGACGGTGGCCACCCGGTCGGACTCCTTGATGCGGAGCCGGGCCGTGCCCGTGATGCGGGACGTCCCCGGGGCGAGCGCGGCGGCCACGGCCAGGGGCGGCACGAGGTCGGGGGTCTGCTCGACGTCGAGGGTGGCGGCGCGCGGCTCGCCCACGGAGGCGGAGGCCCACCGGGCGCCCTGGGAGACCGAGGCGCCGAGGAGGGCCAGGGCCGCCGTGACGGCGCGGTCCCCCTGGGCGCTCGCGCGGTCGACGCCGGTGACGGCGACCTCGGAGCCCAGGGCCCCCGCCACGAGCCAGAACGCGGCGTTGGACCAGTCGCCCTCCACCTCCACGGCGCCGCCCGGCGCCGCGAGCCTGCCGGTGCCGTCGGCGGCGTAGACGGTGCCGCCGTCGCGGGTCTCCACGGAGACCGGGCGGCCGAAGCCCCCCATGACCGAGGCGGTGAGCGCGATGTAGGGGGCGGACGCCACGGGGCCGGAGACGTCCACGGACACGGGGCCCCCAACGAGGGGGGAGGCCATGAGGATGCCCGAGACGAACTGCGAGCTGACGTCGCCCGGCACGGCGTACGTGCCGGGGGTCAGGCGCCCGGCGGCGCGCAGGCGCCCGTCGCCGCGGGACACGGAGACGCCGTGGGCGGCCAGGGCGTCCTCGAGGGGTGCCATGGGGCGCTCGAGGAGCCGGCGCGCCCCCACGAACGTGGCGTCGGCGCCGAGGGCCGCCGCGAAGGGGACCATGAAGCGAAGGGTGGACCCCGACTCGCCGCAGTCGAGCGTCACGGGGCCCGCCACGGCGTCGGGGACGGGGGAGACGGAGAACCCGCGGCCCGGCACGGCCTCGACGGACGCCCCGAGGGCGGCGAGGCACCGGGCCGTGGCGTCGATGTCCTGGGAGGTGTCCGTGCACTCCACGAACGTGGGTGCGGACGACGCGGCCGCGCAGACGAGGGCGCGGTGGGCGACGGACTTGCTCGAGGGCGCGCGCACGCCGCCCCGGAGCGGGCCCGGTCCGACGACGAGGTCCACGGCTCAGCCCCCCATGCCCCGCCGCACGACGGCGGCGTAGCGCTCGAAGGGCATGGGCACGACCTCGGCCCTGCCGACGGCCACGGGCACCACGAGGTTCACGGTGTCGCCGTGGCGTTTCTTGTCGGAGCGGGAGAGGGCGAGGACCTCGTCCACCGACGCGTCGCAGGTCACGGGCAGCCCGCAGGCCTCGATCCCGGCGACGATGGCGTCGGCCACGGCCGGGTCCGTGAGCCCCTCGGCGGCGCACCCCCGGGCCACCACGGCGAGCCCGCAGGCCACGGAGGAGCCGTGGCCCAGGGAGAAGCCGCTGGCGGCCTCGATGGCGTGGCCGGCGGTGTGCCCCAGGTTGAGCGTCTGGCGCAGGCCGCGCTCGCGCTCGTCGGCGTCCACGACGTCGCGCTTGATCTCCACGTTGCGGGCCACCACGGCGGCCAGGCGGTCGAGGTCGAGCGGGCGCGCGGTGAGGGGGGAGGAGGTGACCTCCCCGAACAGCGCCGGGTCTGCCAGGACGCCGTGCTTCACGACCTCGCCCACGGAGTCGAGCAGCAGGTCCCCGGGCACGGTCTCGAGGCAGGCGACGTCGGCCACCACGGCCCAGGGCTGCCAGAAGGCGCCCACGAGGTTCTTGCCCTGGGGGAGGTCGACGGCCGTCTTGCCGCCGACGGAGGAGTCCACCATGGCCAACAGGCTCGTCGGCACCTGCACCACGGGGCAGCCCCGCATGTAGAGGGCCGCGGCCAGGCCGGCGAGGTCGCCGGTGACGCCGCCGCCGAGGGCCACCACCGCGGTGTCGCGGGTGCACCCGGCGTCGGCCATGGCCCCGAGGCAGGAGAAGAGCGTGGCAGGGCTCTTGGAGGCCTCGCCGGCGGGGAAGGTGAAGCGGGCGGTGCCGTAGCCGGCCTCGGCGAGCGACCGCTCCACGGCGTCGCCGTAGAGCGGCCCCACGTTGGAGTCGGTCACCACGAAGGCCGTGTCGCCGCCGCAGACGTCGCGGCACACGGCCCCCACGCGGGGCAGCAGCCCCACGCCCACGGTGACGTCGTAGGGGCGCGACGGGGCGCTCACGTGGACGGTGCGGGTCTCGCTCATCGGTCCGCCTCCTCCTTGGCGCGGTTGCCCTCCTCGAGCAGGGCCTCCAGGGCCTCGCGGTCACCCGCCGCGACGGCGTCGCGGTACTCGGTCAGGTGCGCCACGAGCAGGTCGATCTCGTCCACGAGGTTGTCGGCGTTGGCGAGGAACAGCTCGGACCACATGGGGGCGTTCAGCGAGGCCACACGGGTGAGGTCGCGCCACGACCCCGCCGAGAACCCCTTGCGGCGGGCGGCCCGGGGGCTCTTGACGTAGGCGCTGCTCACCACGTGGGCGAGCTGCGAGGTGTGGGCGATCTCCTCGTCGTGCTCCTCGGGCGTGGCCACGGTGACCGACCCGAACCCGCAGGGGGCGAGCAGGCCAGCCACGCGGTCGAGGAGGGCGAGGTTATCCACCGGGTCGCCCGGGGGCGGGCAGAGCACGAGCGGGGCGCCCTCGAAGAGGTCGGCGCGCGCGTGGGCGAAGCCCGAGTACTGGGTGCCGGCCATGGGGTGCGCGCCCACGAAGGCGAAGCCGTGCTCCGCGGCGACGGCCCGGCAGCGCCCGCAGAGGCCGCGCTTGACGCCGCAGGCGTCGATGACCACGGCGTCGGGCGAGACGAGGTGGGCGTGCTCCTCGAGCCACGCGACGGAGTGGGCCGGGTAGGTGGTGAGCACGATGAGCTCGCAGGTGCCCACGGCGTCGCCCTCGAGCTCGCCGTCGACGGTCTCCACGCGGGCGAGCTCGTAGATGGAGCGGGTGCGGTTCCAGGCCAGGACCTCGGTGCCCCCGCGGTGGAGGGCCCGGGCGAAGGAGCCCCCGATGAGCCCGAGGCCCACGACCCCCACGCGGCCGGGCACCACGGTCCCCGTGGCCGTCACTCGTCCTCCATGGTCACGGCCTGGCGCACGAGCTCGATGCGGCGCATGGCGTTCCTGAACTGCTTGGGGGTGAGGGCCTGGGCGCCGTCGGACCAGGCGCGCTCCGGGCGGTCGTGGACCTCGATCTCGAGGCCGTCGGCGCCCGCGGCCGTGGCGGCGAGGGCGGCCGACACCACGTAGCGGGTGTAGCCGGTGGCGTGGCTGGGGTCGCCCACCACGGGCAGGTGCGACAGGTGGTGGGCCACGGCGATGGCGTTGGTGTCGAAGGTGTTGCGCGTGCGGGTCTCGAACGTGCGCACGCCGCGCTCGCAGAGGACGACGTTCTCGTTGCCGCCGGCCATGATGTACTCGGCGCTCATGAGCCACTCGTCGATGGTGGCGCTCATGCCGCGCTTGAGCAGGACGGGGCGGCGCAGCTTGCCGAGCTCCTTGAGGAGCGTGAAGTTCTGCATGTTGCGGGCGCCCACCTGGAGGACGTCGACCTCCATGTCCTCGAAGAGCTGGACGTCGCGGGCGTCCATGATCTCGGTCACCACGGGCATGCCGAGCTCGGTGCCGGCCTCGTGGAGCAGGCGCAGGCCCTCGGCCCCCATGCCCTGGTTGGCGTAGGGGGAGGTGCGCGGCTTGAAGGCGCCGCCGCGGAGCATGGTGGCGCCGGCCTCCTTGACCTCGCGGGCGATGGCGAGCAGGTTGTCCCCCTCCACGGAGCAGGGGCCGGCCATGACCTGGAAGTTGCCGCCGCCGATGAGGACGCCGTGGCCGCAGTCCACCACGGTGTCGGCGGGGTGGAACTTGCGGTTGGCCTGCTTGAAGGGCTCGGAGACGCGGGTCACGTGCTCGATGATGTCCATGGACTCGAGCAGGAACGGGTCGATGGTGGTGGTGTCGCCGATGAGGCCCACCACGGTCTCGTTGCTGCCCCGGCTCACGTTGGTCGAGAAACCCTTGGACTCCAGCCACGAGACGAAGTGGTCGAGCTGGTCCTGGGTCGCGCTCTGCTTGACTACGGCAATCATCAAGGCGCCTCCTTCTCGATGACTTTCAGTTTTGGTCAATCTGAGCAAACCTACCACAACCGGGCGGGCCGCCACGGCCGGGACCGCGGCGTGTAGCGGGGCGTTTACATCGCGGGGGACGCCCACGGCGGGTCCGGCCGCCCCTCGCGCCGGGGGCGCCGATGTCTGTTATAGTGATGGGCGCACGCCGACTTAGCTCAGTGGATCAGAGCGTTCGCCTCCGGAGCGAAAGGTCGTGGGTTCGAGCCCCACAGTCGGCACCACCTGCATCTGGGGCCGGGGTCCGCGCGAGCGGGTCCCGGCCTTTTCCGTATCGCCCGATGCGCCGAGAGGAGACGCAAGGTGACAGAAGAACGACCCGCGGGGGGCGCCGCGCCCCCCGCCGACCCCACACCGGCCGGCGGCCTCACGGACGCCCTGGCAGCCCGGGAGCTCGCGGAGGGGCGGGGCAACCGCGACACCTCCGCCGGGACGCGCTCCACGGCCGACATCGTGCGCTCCAACCTGTGCACGCTCTTCAACGCCGTCAACGTGGCGCTCGCGGCCCTCGTCTTCACAACGGGCTCCTACCGCAACATGCTCTTCCTGCTCGTGGTGGCAGCGAACGCCGCCATCGGCATCTTCCAGGAGCTCCGCAGCAAGCGGGCGCTCGACCGCCTCACCATCCTCGCCGCCCGGCCCGTGCGGGTGCGCCGGGAGGGCAGGGAGGTCGAGGTCCCGGCCGACGACGTCGTGCTGGGCGACCTCGTGCTCCTCGCCCACGGGGCCCAGGTGCCCTGCGACTGCCTCGTGCGAGAGGGCTCGTGCCTCGTCAACGAGTCGCTGCTCACCGGCGAGTCGAGGCCCCAGGCCAAGGCGCCCGGCGACACGCTGCTCTCGGGCTCCTTCGTCGTGTCGGGCTCCGTCTGCGCCCAGGCCACGGCCGTGGGCCCGGACTCCTTCGCCGCCCGCATCGGCGCCGAGGCCAAGACGGCCAAGCCGGTGAACTCCCAGATCATGACCACCCTGCGCTTCATTGTGCGCCTGGGCACCTGCGTGCTCGTCCCCGTGGGCCTGGCGCTGTTCCTGCGCTCCTACCTCACGGGGGGCGGCTGGTCGTCCTCCGTGCTCACCACCGTGGCCGCCGTCGTGGGCATGATCCCCCAGGGGCTCATCCTGCTCACGTCCACGGTGCTCGCCGTGGCCACGGTGCGCCTCGCCGAGCGGAACGTGCTCGTGCAGCAGCTCTACTGCATCGAGACCCTGGCGCGGGTGGACGTCCTCTGCCTGGACAAGACCGGCACCATCACCTCCGGCGCCATGGCCGTGCGCGAGCTCGTGCCGGTGGGGGGCACCCGGGAGGAGGCCCTCTCGGCCCTCGCCGCCGTCATGGGCGCCAACGCCGGCGACGCCAACGAGACGGCCCGCGCCTTCCTCTCGTACCTCGAGGGCGAGGGCGTCGCCGCCGAGCCCGCCGTGCGCGCCGTGCCCTTCTCGAGCGAGCGCAAGTACTCCGGCTGCGTCACCGCGGGCGGCGCCTACGCGGTGGGCGCGCTCCAGTTCCTGTTCCCCGACGGCGCGCCGGCCGGGGCCGCCCCGGTGGTCGCGGGCTTCCCGGCCACGGCCCGCGTGCTGGCCGTGTGCGCCGTGGACGGCTTCGACGGCGACGACCGCCCCGAGGGCGTGCCGCGCCTCCTGGCCCTCGCCGCCGTGGCCGACGAGGTCCGCCCCTCCGCCCCCGAGACCCTGGCGTTCTTCCGGGAGCAGGGCGTGCGCCTCAACGTCATCTCGGGCGACGACCCGCGCACGGTGTCGGCCATCGCGGCGGAGGCCGGCGTGCCCGACGCCGGCTCGTGGGTGGACGCCACGACGCTCCGCACGCCCGAGGAGGTCGAGGACGCCGCCGCCCGGTACCGGGTGTTCGGCCGCGTGACGCCGCAGCAGAAGCGCGACCTCGTGCGCGCCCTCCAGCGGCAGGGGCGCACCGTGGCCATGACCGGCGACGGCGTGAACGACGTGCTGGCCCTCCGCGAGGCCGACTGCTCCGTGGCCATGGCCTCGGGCTCCGACGCCGCCCGCGCCGTGGCCGAGATCGTCCTCGTGGACAACGACTTCGCCTCCATGCCCCACGTGGTGGACGAGGGCCGGCGCTCCATCAACAACCTCCAGCGCTCGGCCTCGCTCTTCCTCGTGAAGACGGTCTTCTCCATGGCCGTGGGCCTGCTCTGCGTCTTCTTCCCGCCCTACCCGCTGCTGCCGATCCAGCTCACGCTCGTCTCTGCCACCCTCACGGGCATCCCGAGCCTCGTGCTCGCCCTCGAGCCCAACCACGACCGGGTGCGGGGGAGCTTCCTCGCCAACGTGCTCTCGCGGTCGGTGCCGGCCAGCGCCGGCATCGTGCTCGGGCTCGGCGCCCTGGTCCTGGCCCGCGGCGCCCTGGGGTTCGACGACGCCCAGGTCTCCACCGTGGCCACGTGCGTCGTGGCGGTGCTCGGCGTGGCGCTCATCTACGCCGTGTCGCGCCCGCTCAACGCCCTGCGCCGCATCCTGCTCGCGACCATGGCCGCGGCCACGGTGCTCGGCATCACGGCGTTCGGCCCCTTCTTCGAGGTGGCGCCGTTCTCCGGGGCGATGTTGCCGTTCCTTGTCCTCGCCGCGGCCGCAGGGTGCGCCCTGTTCGCGGTGCTCTATAAAAAGGGTGGGGAGGCCACGGACAACGGCCGCGGCCCCTACGTGAGCTTCGCGAGCTACCTTGAGGAGAGAGAGCATGCACATTCCTGACCCCGCGGCCTTCGCCGCCGCCGTCGCAGCAGCCCGCACCCCGCGCACCCTCGAGGTGGGCGGCGTCTCGCGGCTCATGGTGGACGTCTCCGGCATCCCCGGCGCCATGCGCCTGCCCTCGGCCCTCGTGCGCCTGCTCGAGAACGTCGTGCGCCGGGCCCCGTCCGACGAGGCCGCCTGCGAGGCCGCTCGCCGCGTGGTCGAGGCCGGCCTCTCCGGCGAGGCGGGCGAGGAGGTCGACTTCATGCCCGCCCGCGTGCTGTTCCAGGACTTCACCGGCGTGCCCGTGTTCTGCGACTTCGCCGCCATGCGCGACGCCATGACGGCCCGCGGCGGCGACCCGGCCCGCGTGAACCCGAGGATTCCCTGCGTGCTCGTGGTCGACCACTCCGTGGCGGCCGACGAGGCCGGCTGCCCGTCCGCCCTGGCCGACAACCTTGCCATCGAGGCCCGCCGCAACGCCGAGCGGTTCGCCTTCCTCAAGTGGGCCGGGGCCTCGTTCGACAACGTGTCCATCGTCCCGCCCGGCCAGGGCATCTGCCACCAGCTCAACGTCGAGCGCTTCTGCGAGGTCGTGGGCACGGACGCCCTCTGGGGCGGCGAGGGGGCCATGGCCTGCTTCGACACCCTCGTGGGCACCGACTCCCACACCACCACGGCCAACGGCCTGGGGGTCATGGGCTGGGGCGTCGGCGGCATCGAGGCCGAGGCCGCCGCGCTCGGCCAGCCCATCCCCATGCTCGTCCCCCGCGTGGTGGAGCTGCGCCTCACCGGCGAGCTCGCCCCGGGCGTGAGCGCCATGGACCTCGCCCTCACCGTGGCCGAGCTCCTGCGCGCCGAGGGGGTCGTCGGCCAGGTCGTGGAGGTCACGGGGCCCGGCGCCCTGTCGCTCTCGGTCACCCAGCGCGCCTGCGTCTCCAACATGTGCCCCGAGTACGGCTCCACGGCCGTGCTGTTCCCCATGGACGGCAAGCTCTTCGACTACCTGCGCCTCACGGGCCGCGACGGGGCGGAGGTCGCCTTCGCCGAGGCCTACGTGCGGGCCCAGGGCCTGCTCGACCCCGAGGTGCCCCGCGTCTACGGCAAGACGCTGGAGCTCGACCTCGCGTCGGTGGAGACCTCGCTGGCCGGCCCCTCGCGCCCCCACAACCGCACCACGCCCGCGGGGCTCAGGGAGCGCTTCGAGGGGGCCGCGGCCCGGAACGGCCATGGCGACATGGCGGAGCGGTTCACCGTCGAGACGGGGGAGGGCGCCTTCGAGCTCGGCCACGGTGCGATCGCCATCGCCGCCATCACGAGCTGCACCACGGCCACGGACGCCGCGATGGTCGTCGCGGCCGGCCTCGCCGCCAGGCGCGCCGTGGAGGCCGGCCTCGCGCCCAAGCCCTGGGTCAAGAAGATCCTCGCGCCCGGCTCCCGCGCCGCCGGCCTGCTGCTCGAGCGCGCGGGGCTCGTGGGGCCCCTCGAGCGCCTGGGCTTCTACACCTGCGGCTACGGCTGCATGAGCTGCATCGGCAACTCCGGTGAGATCCTCGGGTGCCTCAAGCCCTGGGCCGGCTCCATGGAGCTTGCCAGCGTGCTGTCGGGCAACCGCAACTTCGACGGCCGCATCTCTCCGGACGTCGCCCAGAACTACCTCGCGAGCCCGGCCCTCGTGGTCGCCTACTCCATCGCGGGCACCGTCGACGTCGACCTCTCCGTGGAGCCCCTCGGCACCGCGGCGTGCGGCTCGCCGGTGATGCTCGCCGACCTCATGCCCACGGACGACGAGGTGGCGGCCGTCCTCTCCGAGGTGCTCGACGCCAGCCTCTACGAGGAGGGCACGACCTCCCTCATGGAGGGCGACGCCGCATGGCGCCTCATCGAGGCGGCGCCGTCGGCCACCTTCCCCTGGGACCCCGGCTCCACCTACATCCGCCGGCCGCCGTACTTCGAGATCGCGGAGGCCCGCGCCACCTTCTCCCTCGAGGGCGCCCGGTGCCTCGTGGACCTCGGCGACTTCGTGACCACCGACCACATCTCGCCGGCCGGCGCCATCGCCGCCGACTCCCCGGCCGCCGCCTACCTCGAGGAGCGGGGCGTCGACCCGGGGCGGTTCAACACCTACGGCGCGCGCCGCGGCAACCACGAGGTCATGGAGCGCGGCACGTTCGCCAACGTCAAGCTCGAGAACCGCCTCGCCGGCGGCGAGCGGGGCTGCGTGACCCGCGACCTGCTCACCGGCGACCTGACGAGCGTCTGGGACGCCGCCGAGGACTACCGCGCCCACGGCGTGCCCCTCGTGGTCCTCGCGGGCAGGATGTACGGCAGCGGCTCCAGCCGCGACTGGGCCGCCAAGGGCCCCCTCCTCCAGGGCGTCCGCGCCGTGGTGGCGGGCAGCTTCGAGCGCATCCACCGCTCCAACCTCGTGGGCATGGGCATCGTGCCCCTGGAGCTCGTGGACGGCGACGCGGCGTCGCTCGGCCTCGACGGCACGGAGGTCCTCTCCGTGGACCCCGTCGACTTCTCCGGCGGCCTGCCCGACCCCGCCGTCGTGTGGGTGCACGGGCTTCAGCGTGGTGGCAAGACGGTCGATTTCCGATGCCGCGTCCGTGTGGACACGCCCACGGAGGGGGCGTACCTCGCCGCAGGCGGTATCCTTCCCTACGTGCTCGAGTCACTGCTCTGACGTCCACAACGGAGGTGCGCCCGTGAAGAAATGCCCCCACTGCGGCTCGATCGTGGCCGACGACGCCGTCGTCTGTCCGGCCTGCCATGCGGAGCTCGACCTCACGGCGTCGCTTCCCAGGCTCACCGGGTCCTACTGCCCCAGCTGCGGCGCCCTCGTCCCCGAGGGGTCGACCAACTGCCCCAAGTGCGGCATGTGGGTCGAGTCGCGGCCGGCCCCCAAGCGCGGCCGGCGGGTGCAGGCCACCGTGGGCGACGACCCCGCCGCCCCCGACGCCACCAACGAGCTCCCGAGGTTCGAGTCGGCCGTGCCGTCCGAGAAGGACCTCCGCGACCCCTACCTGCGCGAGCACCCCGTGAGGCTCCGGGCGGTCTTCGTCGCCGCCGCGGCCTGCGTGGCCATCGTGGGCGGGGCCGTGCTGCTCATCGCCCACCCGTGGGACCCCGACGCCTTCAGCATCCGCGCCACCGCGCCGGCGGACACCTCCCAGGCGGGCTTCCCCGGCACCGTGGACACCCTCAAGGGCCAGGACTCCAAGGGGTCCGGCTCCGACACCGTGAAGTCCGGCGACGAGACCACCTACGAGGGGCTCTCGGACGCCTACACCACCTTGGGCGACCTCTCCGGGCGCCTGGACGACTCGGTGTCGGAGCTCGAGGAGAAGGGATTCTCCGGCACGGACCAGGAGCGCCAGGAGGGCCAGAGGCAGGCGGCCACGCTCGGCGTGGAGATCTCCAACTGCATCTCCGACATCCAGGGCGTCGACACCACGAGCGGCACCTACGAGGAGGAGCGCGAGGAGCTGCTCAAGATGGGCAACTGGCTCCGCAACCGCTCCGACATCGTCTCGTCGGCGTGGAGCGAGGCGGCCTCCGCCCCCGACCCCTCGTCGGTGCGCGAGGAGGTCCTCTCGTCCGTGCGCGGCGAGGCGTCCTCGTTCGGCTCCCTGTTCAAGCAGGCCTACTCGTCCTTCTCGATCCAGGCGCCCGCCGACGGGTCCTCCTCCTGAGCGCGCCCGTCGATGCCGTTCCTGTGAACGGTGCGATCGGTTGGTAAAATTCTGCGGATACCCTCGGTCTCGGAGGAGGACCCCCATGCCCATTGACCCGCTGCACACGCCCGAGTACGTCCCGGTGGGGGACGAGTATGCCACCATCGTCACCAACAAGGGGACCGTCGTCGTCGAGCTCGACGGCCTGGGCGCCCCCGTCACCGTGGGCAACTTCTGCGAGCTCGCCGAGTCCGGCTTCTACGACGGCGTCAAGTTCCACCGCTACGAGCCGGGCTTCGTCATCCAGGGCGGCGACCCCATCACCCGCGACATGGACCCCGCCGACGTCGCGGCCGGCATCCCCGGCCCCGCCGGCGTCCCCGGCACGGGCGGCCCCGGCTGGTGCATCCGCCACGAGTACGACGTCAACCCGAGGAACAGCCACGTCGACGGTGCCATCGCCATGGCCCGCTCCGCCATGCCCGACTCCGCGGGGTCGCAGTTCTACCTCTGCCTCGGGCCACAGCATTTCCTCGATTCCGGGTACACGGTATTCGGCGTCACGGAGGAGGGGCTCGACGTCGCCCACAGCCTCCGCGCCGGCGACGTCATCGAGTCGGTCACCATCAGCCACGGCAACCCGGCCGCGTAACCTCCGTCACACGCAGCACCACCACACCAGGGAGGATCCACAGTGGATCAACAAGCATTCCAGAGCGGCCGCGCCGCCTACATGAACGGCGACTACTCGACGGCGGCCACCCTGCTCGGGGCGGCGACCAACCCGGGGGAGGTCTACGCCGCGGCGGACCACATGCGCGGCAACGCCCTCATGAAGCTCGGCCGCTACCGCGAGGCCGCCGAGGCCTACCGCCTCGCCCTGCGCGACCGTTCCTACGGCAAGGTCGGCGCCCTCAACACCAACCTCGGCCGCGCCCTCGCGGCCTCCGGCGACGACGTGGGGGCCGTGCAGGCCCTCAACGCCGCCCTGGCCGACCCCTCCTACACCAACAGGTACAAGACCCAGATGGCCCTCGCCAAGGTCTACGAGCACGAGGGCCAGATGCGCGAGGCCGGCGCCGCCTACCGCGCCGCCGCCATCGACGAGAACAACCCCGACCCCGCGGTGTCCCTCGTGGCCCTCGGCCGCTGCTTCATGGAGCTCGGCCGTCCCATCGACGCCGTGGAGGCCTACCGCACGGCCCTGGACTTCTCGTCGTCCACCGGCTCCCAGGCCGCGGTCTACGCCCAGCTGGGCGAGGCCTTCGTGGCCGCCAGCCGCATGCAGGAGGCCCTCGACGCCTTCAACCACGCCACGGCGGACGGCACCTACAGCCTCAACCCGGCCCAGCAGGCCTCCTTCACCGCCGCCCAGAACGCCGTCGCGGCCCTCACCGGCCAGAAGGGCGGCGAGACCGACGCCATGCTCGCCGCCGCCGGCTACGGCGGGTCCGGCTCCTTCGACCCGCTCGACCCGCTCGGCAAGTCCGGCGAGTTCATCCCGTCCCCCGAGGACACCGGCTTCTTCTCCATCTCCGAGCAGGACATCGTCGAGGCCGAGAAGAAGGAGAGCAAGGTGCGCCGCAAGAAGAAGCGCACCGGTGTGAAGGTGCTCGTCTGCGTCGTCGTGGTGCTCGTGGTGGCCGCCGCGGCCCTCGGCTTCGCCTACTGGCGCGGCTACGGCTGGCCCACCCAGGAGGACGTCGTGGCAGACCTCTTCTACGCCAAGACCGACGGCACCGACACCTCGGCCTACATCGCCCCCTCGGTGTCCGAGGAGCAGCGCAAGGCCATCGAGGCCATCCTTCCGTCCGGCGCCACGGTGACCGTCGACGGCGTCGACCGCTCGGCCGACGCGTCCACGGTGAGCTGCACCGCGGCCCTCCCCGAGGGCGGCAGCCAGGCCTACACCGTCACGCTCGCCCGCGAGGGCATCGGCTGGAAGGTGACCGACGTCCAACTGGCCTTCGACTCCTCCTCCAACGCCGGCACCGGCACGTCGTCCACCTCGGGCACCGTGCCGTCCGACGGCGGCACCGACGCCGGCACCGCCACGCCCGATCCCACCTCGACCGACGGCACCCCCGTCACCGACCCCTCCTCCGCCCAGTAAGCCCGTGAATCGCGGGGCCGCGCCCCGCCGACCCGTCTTTGACCCGCGCCCGCAAGGGCCCTCCCGAAAGAATGGTGCCATGTCGCTCTTCGACAACCTATTCGGCGAATACGGCGGCGACCTCGCCATCGACCTCGGAACGGCCAACACCCTGGTGGCCGTCCGCGGCGAGGGCATCGTCCTCAACGAGCCTTCCGTGGTGGCCATCGACCGCAACGAGGAGCGCGTCCTCGCCGTGGGCGTCGACGCCAAGCGCATGGTGGGCCGCACCCCCGGTTCCATCACCGCCATCCGGCCCCTCAAGGACGGCGTCATCGCGGACTTCGACGTCACCGAGGTCATGCTGCGCTACTTCATCGAGAAGGCCCGCGAGCGCCGCTACCCCTGGTCGCCGCGCCCCCGCGTGGTCGTGTGCGTGCCCTCGGGCGTCACCTCGGTGGAGAAGCGCGCCGTCTTCGAGGCCACCATCCAGGCGGGCGCCCGCCAGGCCTACCTCATCGAGGAGCCCATGGCCGCCGCCATCGGCGCCGACCTCCCCATCGAGGACCCCACGGGCTCCATGGTCGTGGACATCGGCGGCGGCACCACCGAGGTGGCCGTCATCGCCATGGGCGGCATCGTCGTCTCGCAGTCCATCCGCACCGCCGGCGACGAGTTCGACCAGACCATCCTCGAGCACGTGCGCAACGCCTACAACCTGTCCATCGGCGAGCGCACGGCGGAGGACATCAAGATCAAGGTGGGCTCCGCCGCCCCGCTCAAGGAGGAGCTCGACGTCGAGGTCAACGGCCGCGACGTCATGAACGGCCTGCCCAAGACGGTCCGCATCGAGTCGGAGGAGATCCGGCGGGCGCTCAACCGGCCCCTCGACGAGGTCACGAAGGCGGTCAAGGACGCCCTCGACGTCACCCCGCCCGACCTGGCGAGCGACCTCATGTACTACGGCATCATGCTCACGGGCGGCGGCGGCATGCTCCGCGGCCTCGACCAGCGCCTGCGCGAGGAGACCGGCGTGCCCGTGAACGTGAGCCCCACGGCCCTCGAGAACGTCGTCAACGGTTGCGCCAAGGTCCTCGAGGCCAACGCGCTGTCCGGCGGCTTCGTCCAGACCTCGGGCCAGTAGGCGGTCGCCGTGCCCTCTCCCTCCATGGGCCTCCCCGGGCTCAAGCGGGGCCCCTCGTCCCGCGTCCGGGTGCTCGTCCTGCTGCTCGCCGTCTCGGCGGTCATGTTCACGTTCTCGGCCAACGACCCCGGCACCGGCCCCCTCTCCGTCGTGAAGGGGGCCGTTCAGACCGTGTGCCTGCCCTTCCGCTACGTGGGCGCCGTGGTGAGCTCGCCGTTCTCGGGGCTCTCCAACCTCGCCAGCAACCTCACGGCCGACCAGGGCTCCCTCTCCGAGCTCAAAGAGGAGAACGAGCGCCTCAAGGCCGAGAACGCCCAGCTCAAGGAGTCGAGCCTCGCAGCCGACCGCCTCGAGCGGCTCCTCGAGCTCCAGAACACCTACCGCCTCGAGTCCACTGGCGCGCGCGTGGTGTCGGGGGCCGTGGACTCCCTCACGTCCACCATCACCATCGACAAGGGCTCGGCCCAGGGGCTCGCCGTCGGCATGCCCGTGACCGACTCCTATGGCGTCATCGGCCAGATCAGCTCCGTGGGGCCCACCACGTCCCAGGTGCGCCTCATCACCGACGAGCGCTCCGGCGTCTCGGCCATGGTGCAGTCGAGCCGCGCCCAGGGCCAGCTCGTGGGGCAGGGGACCGACATGCTCAGGCTCACCCTCGTGCGCACGGACCAGGCCGTGGAGGTGGGCGACCTCGTCGTCACGAGCGGCCTCGGCGGCGTCTACCCCAAGGGGCTGCTGCTCGGCACCGTCACGAGCGCCGAGCGTCCCTCCGGCGCGCTCTACTACGAGATCCTCGTGCAGCCCGCCGCCCTCACGTCCAACCTCGAGGAGGTGCTCGTCATCACGTCGCTCACCCAGGAGCAGACGGCCACGGCCGAGGAGGCCGCCGCCGCCGACGCCCAGGAGGAGGGGAAGGCCCCGGCCCAGCAGGACCAGACCCAGCAGCCCCAGCAGGGCGACGGCACCCAGACGGCGGCCTCGGGGTCGGACGGTGACGGCGACGGCCAGGGCGCGGACGGCCAGGGCGGCCAGGCCTCGGACGGCTCCGGCGCCCCCGCCGCCGACGGACAAGGGGAGGGCTGAGCGCCGTGATCGTCAACGACTCCAACCAGCGCCGCCGCGTGGTGCTCGTCCTGTTCTGCGTGTGCTTCGCGCTCGAGGCGGCCCTCGGCCCCAACATCGCCGTCGCGGGCGGCCGCATCGACTTCATGCTCATATTCGCCGGCTGCGTGGCCCTCTCGTTCGGCGGGACCTACGGCGTGCTCTGCTCCTTTGGCGCCGGCCTGCTCTTCGACCTCATGACCTCGGGCCCGGTGGGCGCCATGGCGTTCCTGCTCACCCTCTCGTCGTTCTTCCTCGGGGCCGAGGACCGCGATCGCCTGGCCGACGACACGGCCGGGGCCTGCCGCCTGTTCTTCGTCTCGACGGCCGCCGTCGAGCTCGCCTACCAGCTGTGCCTCGCGCTCACGTCCCAGCAGGGCTCCCTCGTGGACGTCGTCTTCCTCCGCTGGCTCCCCTCGACGGTCCTCGATTGCGTCGTCTTCCTGCCCTTCGTGTTCCTCCTCTCGCGGATCGGGTCGTCGGGGCCCCAGCTCGGGAAGAAGAAGAGCGGTAGGACCCGCAAGGGGTCCTACCGGATCAAGGGGCTCTAGGGCCCGTCGGGGGGAGATAGATGGATTTCGCTACCGTCGTCCTCATAATCTGCGGCGTCATCGTCGCGGTGGCCGTAGTGGCCGTCGTCCTCGTGGTGCATGCCCACGGCGGCCGCTTCACCGTGGACATCGGCGGCCAGACGCCCCGTGCGGCCGGCGGGAACGACACCTCGCCCGAGACGGGCTTCAAGACGCGGCTCCGCGGCCTCGGCCTGTTCTCCGGCGGCGTCGTGGCGGTCCTGCTCGCCCGCGTGTGGTCGATGCAGCTCATGTCCAACGACGAGTACACGAGCCAGGCCGAGCGCAACCGCACGCGCACCATCACCACGGCCGCCCCGCGCGGGCGCATCCTCGACCGCAACGGCGAGGAGCTCGTCACCAACCGCCCGTCGCTCACGGTGGTGGCCCAGGCCGACGTCGCCGACGACGAGCGCGAGCTCCAGCTCCTCGGCAACCTCCTCGGCATGCCCCGCATGGCCGTGAAGCGCAACATCCAGGACACCACCGAGGGCGCCCAGAGCAGCCGCACCGTGGCCGTGGACGTCTCCCGCCGCATCGTGGCCTACCTCGAGGAGCACCCCGACCTCTTCCCAGGCGTCACCGTGGAGCAGCGCACCCAGCGCCACTACCCCCACGGCAAGCTCGCGGCGCACGTGCTCGGCTACACCGGCACCGTCACGGCCGACCAGCTCGAGGCCTCCAAGGACTCCGAGGACGGCATCGCCTACGAGTCGGGCGACATCACGGGCCAGGCCGGCGTGGAGTACCAGTACGAGAGCGTGCTCCAGGGCGTCCGCGGCGAGCAGAAGGTGTTCGTGGACGCCGACGGCGACGTCACGGGCTACTCCACCTCGGTGCCCGCCGAGGCCGGCAGCGACGTCGTCCTCACCATCGACGCCAAGATCCAGCAGGCCGCCGAGGACGGCCTGCAGCACGCCATCTCCAAGGCCAAGGCGCTCCAGAACAAGGCCACGGCCGGCTGCGTCGTGGTGCTCGACTGCACCAACGGCGAGATCCTGGCCATGGCCAGCTACCCGGAGTTCGACCCGTCCATCTTCGTGGGCGGCATCTCCAACGCCGACTGGGAGGCACTCTCCTCCGAGGCGTCGGGCTACCCCCTCATGGACCGCGCCGTCTCGGGCACCTACGCCTCGGCGTCCACCATCAAGCCGCTCTCCGCCCTCGCCGCGCTCAACAACGGCATCGCCGACGCCTCGACCACCTACGACTGCACGGGCTTCTGGACGGGCTTCGGCAGCGCCTACGGCCAGTACTGCTGGGACCACGACGGCCACGGCATCATCGACCTGCGCAACGGCATCGTGTACTCCTGCGACACCGTGTTCTACGAGATCGGCAAGGCGTTTTTCGAGTCCGACAACAAGGAGGGCCTCCAGGACACCTACAGCCGCTGGGGCCTCGGCAAGAAGACCGGCGTCGACCTGCCCGGTGAGGCCGAGGGCCGCGTCCCCACGGCCGACTGGAAGTGGAACTACTTCTCCTCCTATCCCGAGGAGGACCGCACCTGGAGGGGCGGCGACACCACCAACCTCGCCATCGGCCAGGGCGACATCCTCGTGACCCCGCTCCAGATGGCCTGCATCTACATGGCCATCGCCAACGACGGCGTCATGTGGCGCCCCCACGTGCTCAAGTCGGTGACCTCCAAGGAGGGCTCCGGCACCGTGGCCGACTACAAGGTCGAGAAGATCAACGAGGTGGAGGAGAAGGACGAGTACATGGCGCTCATCCACGACGCCCTGCAGGGCGTGATCTACGAGGAGGACGAGGCCGTCACCTCCCACTTCACGAGCCTCCCGGTGAAGGTGGCCGGCAAGACCGGCACGGGCGAGAAGGCCGGCAAGGACCCCACGGCGTGGTTCTGCGCCTACGCGCCGGCCGACGACCCCAAGTACGTGGTCTGCGCCATGCTCGAGGAGGGCGGCTTCGGCGCCACGAGCGCCATGTACGCCGTCCGCGACACGTTCGGCGGCATCTACGACGTGCCCGACCAGTCCACGGCGGACTCGTCGAGCAGCGCGCGGTAGGGGAGGGACCATGGCAAGGCATGCTGCGCGCCGCTCCACCGGCGTCCGGGACCCCGGCTTCTCCGAGGTCGTCTCCACCCTGTTCGGCGGCAGCGCGGGCAAGCGCCCGGGCGGCGCGAAGGCCCGCATGCCCCGGGGCAGGGGCGTGCTGTCGGAGCTCTACCTCCCGGTGCTCCTCCCCGCCGTCCTGCTCGTGGCCTACGGCCTCCTCGTGGTCTGGTCGGCGTCGCTCACCATCGCCGACGCCTCGCTGCCCCGCCAGCTCCTCGGCGTGGCCATCGGCCTCGTCGCGGCGGCCCTCGTCTGGCGCTACGACTACCGCGACCTCGCCAACTACACGACGGTGCTCCTGGTGGCCGACATCGTGCTGTTCGCGCTGCCCATGGTCCCCGGCCTCGGCTACGAGGCCAAGGGCATGACCGGCTGGATCCAGGTGCCGGGCATCGGCCTGCGCCTGCAGCCGTCCGAGATCATGAAGCTCGTGACCATCTACCTCATGGCCGGGCTCGCGGCGCAGTACAACGGGCGTATCAAGTCGTTCTCCGAGTACTGCCGCCTCTGTGGCATGCTGCTCGTCCCCTTCGTGCTGCTCCTCACCCAGGACCTCGGGTCGTCGCTCATCGTGCTGGTGTCCGGGGCCGCCATCATCATCTGCGCGGGCGCCAGGAAGGAGTGGGTCATCCCCACCATCGTGCTTATCGTGGTGGTGTGCGCCCTGGCCATCTTCTCGTCGCTCACGCCGGGGATGCCCGACATCCTCAAGGAGTACCAGCTCAAGCGCCTCATCGTGTTCGTCGACCCGTCGGTGGACCCCTCCGGCGACGGCTACAACCTCCAGCAGGCCAAGATCGCCGTGGGCTCCGGCGGGTTCCTCGGCAAGGGCATCGGCCATGCCTCCCAGGCCGGGCAGGGGTTCCTCCCCGAGGCGCACACGGACTTCGTCTTCGCCCTGCTCGCCGAGGAGTTCGGCTTCGTGGGGTCCGTGATCCTGCTCCTGCTCTTCGGCTGGCTCTGCTTCGCCGCGGTGGGCCTCGCCCTCAAGATCGAGGCGCCCTTCGCCAAGCTCGTCCTCGTGGGCGTCGTGGCCATGTGGTCGTTCCAGCTCCTCGAGAACGTGGGCATGTGCCTCGGCATCATGCCGATCACGGGCATCCCGCTGCCCTTCATCAGCTACGGCGCGTCGTCCATGGTGGTCCAGCTCACCGCCGTGGGTATGGTCCAATCGGTGTGGCGCCACCGGGTGAAGTCCGCCTAGGACGCCCGGCACCGCGCCTGCGCTAGCATCTTCCCCGTCCCCGAGCGCCCCCGCGGCGCCTTACTAGGAGGTCCCATGGCCAACCCAGCCTCGACGTTCTCCCGTCTCAAGGAAGTCCTCGACGCCGGCCGCGACGCGACGGCCGCCACCGACGCGCCGGTGCGCCTCGCCGTGGAGCTCGTGGGCGGCGCCCCGGCGGACACCGTGTCCGCGCTCAAGGCGGCCCTCGTCCCCGAGACGCCCCACGGCATGGTCCATGTGGGCAGGCTCGTCCACGGCGCCCCCGTGGTGGTGAACCCCGAGGCGGATGCCTGTGTGATCGTGTGCGGCGACGACGCCCCGCTGGCCGCCGGCGCCGCCCGCGGTTGGGCCGGGGCCGGCGTCCCGGTGTGCCTCGTGGGCCGCGGCGCCTCCGCCGTGCCCGAGGTGGGCCTGGCGGGCGGCGCCCCGGTCGGCTCGGTGGCGGACGCGGACGCGGGCCGGGCCGTCAGGGGCCTCGGCGAGTGGCTCTCCCGGGCCACCGACAAGGCCTGGGCCGTCGCGGCCAACTTCCCCTTCTGCCGACGCCCGCTCGCCGAGGAGGAGGTGCTCTCCTGCGCGGCGGCCAACGCCGGCGTGGGGGCCGTGGAGTTCGTCAGGGGCGCCGACTTCCCCGTGATGTGCGCCACGGAGTCGTCCATGGTCATGAGGATCGCCTCCATGTACGGCGCGCCCACCGGCGCCGCCCGCGCCCCCGAGCTCCTGCTCGTGGTCCTCGGCGGCATGGCCATGCGCGCCGTCGCCCGCCGCGGCTCCCGGCTCCTGCCCAAGGGGGCCTGGGCCGTCAAGGGCGGCGTGGGCTGGCTCGGCACCTGGCTCACGGGCCAGGCCGTCATCTGGCGCTTCGAGGAGGCCGAGGAGTTCGACCGCCGCGCCGCGTGGGTGCGCGACCGCGTGGGGGAGGCCGCCCGCGCCGCGGCCGACCGCGCGGCGGCGCTCACGGGCGCCATCGTGGAGGTGGAGCCGGGCGCGCTCTACACGGAGCCCGGCACGCGCTCCGTCGTGCCCGTGGACGTGGTCGACGTGGTCCAGGCCCCGTCGGGCCGCAGCTGGTTCGAGGTCGGCGGCAACGCCGGCGCCGGTCGATAGGAGAGCCGTGTCCCTGCCCAGAGAGAACCGATTCGACGAGATCGCCCCGCTCCTGCCCAAGGTGGAGAAGCCGGCGCGCTACCTCGGCCACGAGTGGGGCTCCACGGAGCCCGACGAGGACGCCTTCCACGTGTGCATGGTGTTCCCGGACGTCTACGAGATCGGCGTGCCCAACCTCGGCGTGGCCATCCTCTACCGCGCCCTCAACCGCACGCCGGGCCTCTCCTGCGAGCGCTGCTACCTCCCGTGGCCCGACATGGCCGACGCCATGCGCGCGGCGAGCGTGCCGCTGCTCTCCCTGGAGAGCGCGTCCCCCGTGGCGTCCTTCGGCATGGTGGGCGTCTCCATCGCCCACGAGCTCGCGGGCACCAACGTCGTGGAGGCCCTCGACCTCGCCCGCATCCCCGTGCGCGCCTGCGACCGGGCCGAGGACGACGCCATCGTCGTGGCCGGCGGCCCCGGCATCTGGAACCCCGAGCCCCTCGCCCCCATGTTCGACGCCTTCCTGCTGGGGGAGGGGGAGGAGCACATCGTCGAGGTGGCCGAGGCGATCAAGGCGGGCCGCGAGGCCGGGCTCCCCCGCGCGCAGATCGTGGCCTCGCTCGTGGACGTGCCGGGCACCTACGTGCCGAGCGCCTACGAGGTGCGCCGCGACGGCGAGGGCACGCGGTTCGGCTACGTGGTGCCCAGGGAGGGCTCCGGCGCCCCCGAGGTGGTGCTCCGCCGCGTGGCCGACGACTTCCGCGCATCGGACCCCTGCGCCGGCACCATAGTCCCCTCCCTCGAGACGGTCCAGGACCGCCTGAGCGTCGAGGTGCTCCGCGGCTGTGCCCGCGGCTGCCGCTTCTGCCAGGCCGGCATCACCTACCGCCCCGTGCGCGAGCGCGACGCCGACGACGTCGTGGCCGCCTGCGTGGAGGGCCTCGCCCGGACGGGCTACGACGAGGTCTCGCTCATGAGCCTCTCCACCACGGACCACTCGCAGTGCGCCCGGATCCTCCACCGCCTCAACCGGTGCTTCGAGGACGAGGCCGTGCGCGTCTCCATCCCGTCGCAGCGGCTCGACTCCTTCGGCGTCGAGATGGCCCTCGAGGTCTCCGGCGCCAAGCGCGGCGGCCTCACCTTCGCCCCCGAGGCCGGGAGCCAGCGCCTGCGCGACGTCATCAACAAGAACGTGACCGAGGAGGACCTCGAGCGCGCCGCCCGCAACGCCTTCGAGAACGGCTGGCAGCGCATGAAGCTCTACTTCATGATGGGCCTGCCCACCGAGACCGACGACGACATCCGCGCCATCCCGCGCCTGGCCGAGAGGGTCCTGGCCATCGGGCGCGAGATCGTGCCCAAGGGCCGCCGCGGCTCCCTGTCGGTCTCCGTCTCGGTGGCCGTCTTCGTGCCCAAGGCGCACACCCCGTTCCAGTGGTGCGGGCAGCTCCCCATCGAGGAGGTGCGGCGCCGCCAGGCCCTCCTCCTCGAGACGGTGTCCGACCGCGCCGTGCGCGTGAGCTACCACGACGCCGACACCTCGATGCTCGAGGCGGCCCTCTCCAAGATGGGCCGCGAGGGGTTCGACCTCATATACGGCGCCTGGCGCCGCGGGTGCCGGTTCGACGCCTGGACCGACCGGTTCCGCTTCGACGGCTGGTGCGACGCCGCCGGGGAGCTGGGCATCGACCTCGCCGCCACGGCGGCGGAGGAGCTCCCCCTGGACGCCCGGCTGCCGTGGGACCACGCGAGCCCGGGCGTGTCCAAGGGCTTCCTCAAGCGGGAGTGGCGGCGCGCCCTGCAGGGAAAGACCACCGGCGACTGCACGCGGGAGAGCTGCACGGGCTGCGGCATCTGTCCCACGCTGGGCGTCGAGAACGTGTTGGCGGGTGAGCGATGATGGCCGAGAACGAGCGGTTCCTGCTGAGGGTCCACTACCGCAAGGAGGGGCGGCTGCGCTTCCTCGGGCACCTCGACGTCATGCGCGCCCTCGAGCGCGCCGTGCGCCGCGCCCGCCTGCCCTTCTGCGTGACCCAGGGCTTCTCGCCCCGCATGAGGTGCGCCTTCTCGGCCGCCCTGCCCCTGGGCGCGGCCTCGGCGAGCGAGTACCTCGACCTCACCCTGGGCTCCTACGTGCCGCCCGAGGAGGCCCTGGCGCGCCTCGCGGCGGCGCTCCCGGCCGACCTCGCCCCCGTGCGGGCCGCCTACGTCGACCCGCGCTCGCCGGCCCTCGGCGCGTGGCTCGACCGCGCCTCGTGGCGCCTCTCGCTCGCCACGGACGCCACCGCCGACGAGGTGTCCGCGGCCGTGGCGGCCCTCGCCGCGGCGGGGGAGCTCACCTACCTGAGGGGCCGCAAGGAGAAGCGGGTGGACCTCGGCCGCACCCTCGTGGGGTTCGACGCGCACGACGTCGACGGCGGCGTGGAGCTCACGGTCCGCACGCGCTCGTCCAACGAGGGCGCCCTGAGGCCCGAGGTCCTGGTCCGGTCGGCCTTCGCCGCCCCGGCCCTGGAGGGGCGCTCCCTGGACGGGGTGGACGTCTTCCGGCTGGGTCAGTGGCACGAGGAAGAAGATGGCTCTCTTGTGGAAGCCTTGTAATGGGCGCCGCTCGGTCTACTATGACTAGGATAGCCGGCTTCAGGGGAGCCTCCCCGGCAGCCTTGGAGCGGGCCCGTTGCGGCGACATCCGGGAGACCGTTGGGCCTCGTTGACGCTTGTGCGCCGGCGGTCTATCATGGACAATTGTTGCACTCACCTCGCAATGAAGGGTTCGATCACATGTACGCAATCGTTTCCACAGGTGGCAAGCAGTATAAGGTTGCCAAGGGCGACGTCCTCGACGTCGAGAAGCTCGACGCGCAGCCTGGCGAGCAGGTCCAGCTCGACGTCCTGCTGCTCAACGACGGCGCTGCCACCACCGTCGACCCGGCCGCGCTCGCCGGCCAGAAGGTCACCGCCAAGGTCGTCGACCAGCACAAGGCCCCCAAGGAGATGGTCTTCAAGTTCCACAAGCGCAAGCGTTACCAGCGCACCAAGGGCCACCGCCAGAACCTCACCCGCATCGAGGTCACCGAGATTCCCGGTGAGGCCGCTGCCCCCGAGTCGGCTTCCACCGCCGAGTAGACCAGAACCCGGATTCAAGAGTTAGGCAGGTTTTCACCATGGCACACAAGAAAGGCCTCGGCTCGTCCCGCAACGGCCGCGACTCCAACGCCCAGCGACTCGGCACCAAGATCTTCGGCGGCCAGGCCATCAAGACCGGCCAGATCATCGTGCGCCAGCGCGGCACCCACATCCACCCCGGTGAGAACGTGGGCATCGGCCGCGACGACACCCTGTTCGCCCTCGCCGACGGCGTGGTCGAGTTCACGAAGGGCGCCAAGCACAAGGTGCACGTGCGCCCCGTCGAGGCCTAAGGCCTCGTTCCTCCATCAAGGATCGGTCCGGGACCCCCGTCAACGTCGTCGGGGGTCCTTTCTTTTAGCCAGAAGGAACAAGCCATGCCGCAGTTCACCGACATTTCCCGCATCAACGTGTGCGGAGGCAACGGAGGCGCCGGTTGCATGAGCTTCCGCAGGGAGGCCCATGTCCCCAAGGGAGGGCCCGACGGCGGGGACGGCGGCCACGGCGGCAACGTGGTCCTCGAGTGCGACCCCCAGCTCTCCTCGCTCATCGACTACCGTTACAAGCACCACTTCAGGGCCGAGCGCGGCACCCACGGCCAGGGCGCCCGCAAGCACGGCCGCGACGGCGCCGACCTCGTGCTGCGCGTGCCCATGGGCACCGTGGTCCGCGAGCTCGACCCCGAGACCATGGAGCCCGCGGCCGAGATCTGCGACCTCACCGTCCCCGGCGAGCGCGTCGTCGTGGCTCCGGGCGGCGTCGGCGGCCGCGGCAACATCCACTTCGTCACGTCGGTGCGCCGCGCCCCGGCCTTCGCCGAGAAGGGCGAGCCGGCCCGCGACCACTGGATCGAGCTCGAGATGAAGCTCATGGCCGACGCCGCCCTCGTGGGCATGCCGTCCGTGGGCAAGAGCTCCCTCATCGCCCGCATGAGCGCGGCCAGGCCCAAGATCGCCGACTACCCCTTCACGACGCTGGTGCCCAACCTCGGCGTCGTGCGCGCGGGGGACACCTCCTTCGTGGCAGCCGACGTCCCCGGCCTCATCGAGGGCGCGAGCGAGGGGAAGGGCCTCGGCCACGAGTTCCTCCGCCACATCGAGCGCACCGCCCTCATCATGCACGTGGTGGACGTCACCGGCGGCCTCGAGGGCCGCGACCCCGTGCGCGACTACGAGGTCATCAACGAGGAGCTCGCGCGCCACGGCGCCGAGCTCGCCGACCGCCCCCAGGTGGTCGTGGCCAACAAGTCGGACATGCCCGGCACCTCCGAGGCCGTGGAGCGGCTCCGCGAGCGGGCCATGGCCGACGGCCGCCCGTTCTTCGCCGTCTCCGCGGTCACCGGCGCCGGCATCGACGCCCTCGAGCGCGCCGTGGGGGCCATGGTGTCCGACCTCAGGGCCCAGGTCGAGGCCCCGGCCGGCGACGTCTCCGAGTTCGAGCGCGTCTGGGAGGCGCGCCGCGAGCGCAACGACCGCGCCATGACCGTGCGCAACCTGGGGGGCGGCGTCTGGGAGGCGTCCGGCGTCAACCTCGAGCGCGCCGTGGTGCAGACCGACTGGGACAACGAGGAGGCCGTGGGCTACCTGCAGCACCGCTTCGACCGCATGGGCTTCGACGCCCTGCTCGCCAAGTCCGGCGTCAAGGCCGGCGACGAGGTGCGCGTCCTCGACTTCGCCTTCACCTACGAGGGGGCGCCGTCCGAGGACGACTTCGCCGAGCTCGACGGGGAGACCGCCGAGGACGGGGAGGGGGAGTCGTGAGGCACTCCGAGGAGCTCGACCGCGTCATCGTGGCCAAGGTGGGCTCGTCCACCCTGGTGGGCCCCGACGGGTCCCTGGACTACGCCTACCTCTCCTCCCTCGTCGACCAGCTCGTGGAGCTCAAGGGGATGGGCTTCAGGCCCGTGCTCGTGTCCTCCGGCGCCGTGGCCGCGGGCATGGAGCGCCTCGGGCTCGCCGAGCGGCCCTCCGACATCCCGGCCCTGCAGGCCTGCGCCTCGGCCGGGCAGGCGGCCCTCACCGAGGCCTATGCCGAGCGGCTCGCCGCCCACGGGTGCCCCTGCGGCCAGGTGTTGCTCACCCGCCGCGACGTCGTGGACCGCCGCGGCTACCTCAACGCGCGGAACACCCTCGACTACCTGCTCGAGCTCGGCGCCGTGCCCGTGGTCAACGAGAACGACACCGTCGCCGCCTACGAGTTCGTCTTCGGCGACAACGACATGCTCGGCGCCATCGTGTCCACCCTCGTGGGCGCCGAGCGCTACGTCATCCTCTCGGACATCGACGGCATGTTCACCGCCGACCCGTCCACCCATCCGGACGCCGAGCTCATCGAGCACGTCGACCGCATCGACGCGGACCTCGTCGCCTGCGCCGGCGGTGCCGGGTCGTCGGTGGGGACGGGCGGCATGGCCGCCAAGCTCCGCGCCGCCCGCGCCCTCCTAGCCGCCGGCATCCCCATGACCATCTGCCACGGGCGCCGGCCCCGCTCCCTCGTGGACGCGGTGCTCGGACGGGGCAGACGCACGGAGTTCGGCAGCCCCGGGACGCCGCGGGAGCAGGCCAGGAAGCTCTGGATCGGCATCGCCAACAGGGCGGCCGGCACCGTGGGCGTCGACGCCGGGTGCGCCGACGCCATCCGCAGCCAGGGGGCGTCGCTGCTCCCCGTGGGCGTGCGCTCCGTCTCGGGCACCTTCGACGAGGGCGACGTCGTGTCGGTCGTGGGGCCGGACGGCGCCCTCGTGGCCCGCGGCGTCACGCGCTACTGCTCCGCCGACCTCGCCAAGTCGCGCGGCCTGCCCCTCGACGTGGTGGCCCGCTTCCTGCCCGACAAGGCCGACGTCCCCGCCATCCACCGCGACGAGCTCCTCGTCTTCTAACCCTTCCACCGAGAGGTCCGACCATGACCGAGTCAGACGCCACCCGCTGCGCCAGGGCCGCCAAGGCCGCCGCACCCACCCTCGCCGCCGCCCCGGCCGAGACCCGCACCGCCGCCATCCTGGCGGCCGCCGCGGCCATCGACGCCGAGGCCGACGCCGTCTGCGAGGCCAACGCCCGCGACATGGCCCGCGGGCGCGAGGCCGGCATGCCCGGCCCGCTGCTCGACCGCCTCCTGCTCGACCGCGACCGCCTCGCCCAGGTGACCTCCGCCATGGCGGAGGTGGCGGCCCAGGAGGACCCGCTCGGCGCCGTCGAGGGGGGCCGCGTGCTCGCGAGCGGCATCTCCCTCACCGAGGTCTCGGTGCCCCTCGGTGTCGTGGCCATCATCTACGAGGCGCGCCCCAATGTGACGGCCGACTCCATCGCCCTCTGCCTGCGCTCGGGCAACGCCTGCGTGCTCAGGGGCGGCTCGGCCGCCATGGAGACCTGCGCCGCCATGGCCGCCGCGGCGCGCCGCGGCATCGCCTCCACGGGCCTCTCGCCCGACGTCGTGTGCTATGTGGAGTCCACCGAGCGCTCCTCGTCCGTCGACCTCATGCACGCCACGGGCCTCGTGGACGTGCTCATCCCCCGCGGCGGCGCCTCGCTCATCCGCACCTGCGTGGAGGAGTCCACGGTCCCCGTCATCGAGACCGGAACGGGCAACTGCCACATCTACCTCGAGGGGACCGCCGACGCCGCCATGGCCGAGGCCATCGTCGTCAACGCCAAGACGAGCCGCCCCGGCGTCTGCAACGCGGCGGAGTCGCTCCTCGTGGACCGCGCCGCCGCCGACCGGCTGCTGCCCGGCGTGTGCCGCGCCCTCGCCGAGCGCGGCGTCGTCCTCGTGGGCGACGAGGGGGCGCGCGACGTCTGCCGTGCGGCCGGCGTCGAGATGGGGGAGGCGACCGAGGACGACTGGGGCCGCGAGTACCTCGACCTCGCCATGAGCGTGAGGCTCGTCGAAGGCGTCGACGAGGCCGTGGCCCACGTGAACCGCTTCGGCACCGGCCACTCCGAGTGCATCGTGACCGAGAGCTACCGCGCGTCCGAGCGCTTCCTCGTCGGCGTGGACGCGGCGGCGGTGTACGTCAACGCGTCCACCCGCTTCACCGACGGCGGCATGTTCGGCCTCGGGGCGGAGATCGGCATCTCCACCCAGAAGCTCCACGTGCGCGGGCCCATGGGCGCCTCGGCGCTCACGTCCACCAAGTACGTCCTCAGGGGCGACGGGCAGGTGCGCGGATGAGCGCCCGGGAGGGGCTCCCGCGCCTCGGCGACGACCCGGCCCGCACCTACCGGCTCGGCGTGATGGGCGGCACGTTCGACCCCATCCACAACGGGCACCTCGTGGCCGCCGAGCAGGTGGCCGGCGACCTCGACCTCGACGTGGTGCTCTTCATGCCCGCCGGCAGCCCCGCCTTCAAGCAGGACCGGCCCGTGTCGGCCGCGGAGGACCGGTTCGCCATGACGCTGCTCGCCACGGCCGACAACCCCGTCTTCGAGGCCTCGCGCCTCGAGGTGGAGCGGCCCGGCGTCACCTACACCGCCGACACCCTCGAGGAGCTCCGCGCCGCCTACCCGGACAACGTCGAGCTCTTCTTCGTCACCGGCGCCGACGCCATCATCGACATCGTGCACTGGCACGACGCCGCCCGCATCGCGTCCCTCGCCACGCTCGTGGGCGTCACGCGCCCCGGGTACGACCTCGAGCGGGCGCGCCGCGCCATCGAGGCCTCGGGCCTCGGCTTCCAGGTGTTCTACCTCGAGGTCCCCGCCCTCGCCATCAGCTCCTCCTACCTGCGCCGCCGCCGTGCGGCCGGGCAGTCGCTGCGCTACCTCACGCCCGACTCCGTGGTCGGATACATCGAGAAGCGCGGCCTCTACGGCTGGGAGGCCGTGGCGGGGGAGGCCGTCGGCGGCCAGGGGAGGGAGTCGTGAGCGCCGCGCCCGACACCTCGCGCTTCAGGGCCCTGCTCGAGGCGCCCTCGACCCTGTCCGGCGCCCAGGCCCGCACCGTGGAGGGGCTGGAGGCCGACCTCTCCGACCGCCTCTCCCACCGCCCGGGGCGGCTCGCCCACTCGCTGTCCGTGGGCCGCACGGCCGAGGCCCTCGCCACCGCCTACGGCGTCGATCCCTTCGACGCCCGGGTGGCCGGCATCCTGCACGACTGGGAGAAGGCGCGCCCCGACGCCGAGCTGGTGGGCCCGGCCGAGGAGGCGGGCATCGACCTCGGCGTGCCCCTGGACCTCGTGCGCCCCCTCATCCACGGCCTGCTCGCCTCCAGGACGCTGCCGGCGCGCTACCCGTGGCTGTCGCCGGAGGTGCTCCGCGCCGTCGCGCGCCACACCACGGGGGCCCGGGACATGTCGCCGCTCGACGAGGTGCTCTTCGTGGCCGACGGCATCGAGCCCCTGCGCGGCTCCAAGGGACCGCTCGACGCCCAGCGTGCCATGGTGGGCGAGGCGACCCTCGACGACCTCTACCGCACCTGCTTCTGCGACGGGGTGGCCTACGTGGTCCAGACCCGCCGCTACCTCTATCCCGGTACCATCGACATCTACAACGAACTCGTCACAGGAAAGGACGCGACCCACCGATGAGCACGCCCCAAGAAATCGCCCGCACGGCCGCCGAGGCCGCCGACTCCAAGAAGGCCCAGGACGTCGCCGTCATCGACGTCACCGGCAAGAGCGACGTGTGCGACTGCATCGTCGTCGCCACCGTCGCCAACAACCCCCAGGCCCATGCCGTCATGGACGCCGTGGAGGAGGCCGTGCGCACCGGGTGCGGCGCCAAGCCGCTCTCCGTGGAGGGCAGGGACGGCATGTCCTGGGTCCTCATCGACTACGGCCCCGTGGTGGTGCACGTCTTCAAGCCCGAGCAGCGCGCCTTCTACCGGATCGAGAACCTCTGGGCCGACGCACCGCGCATCGAGCTCTGAGCCGGCGGCGTCACTTGTTCATGGGCACGGTGTCGCTCGCCTCGTCCTTGAGGCGAAGGTCGCGCCCGTAGGAGACCGCGCCGGCGCCGAACCGCTCCCGCAGCTCGTCGAGGGCCACGCTGAGCTCCCGGCGCCCCTTGGGCGCGGGGGAGCCTCCGTCGTCCCCGTCCCCGTCGCCGCCCAGCATGGCGTCGGGGAAGAGCGTGGGCTGCTCGGGGGCGGCGGCCTCGCCGAAGCGCGAGACGCCCACGCCCACGAGCCGCACGGCCACGCCGGGGCGCCACACCTCGTGGAGGAGGTCGAGCGCGGCGCGGCCGAAGACCGACTCGTCGTCGGTGGGGGCCGCCAGCCGGCGCTGGGCCGTGCGGCCGTGCTCGAAGTCGAACCTCAGCTTGAGGGTCACCTCCGACCCCGCGAGCCCCTTGGCGCGCAGGCGGGTGCCCACCTTGGCCGCCACCGAGAGCACGGCCGCCTCCACGTCGGCCGCCTGCGTGAGGTCGCGGGCGAACGTCCGCTCGTTGCTCACCGACTTGGGCTCCTCGGCGTCGTCGGCCGCGCGGACGGGGGAGTGCTCGCGGCCCGCCGCCCGCTCGACGAGGGCGGGCCCCGCCACGCCCAGGAGCCGAGCCATCTCGGCCGGGTCGCCGGCGGCGAGCTCGCCCAGCGTGCGGATGCCGTGGGACAGGAGGGTCCGTTCGGTCGCGGGGCCCACGCCGCTCATGTCGCGCACGGGGAGGTCCCGGAGGAAGAGCGCCTCGGTCCCGGGCGGCACCACCGTGAGGCCGCGGGGCTTCTCCTTGTCCGACGCGATCTTGGCCACGGTCTTGGACGTGGAGAGCCCGATGGAGCACGTCACCCCCAGCGCTGCCACGGCGTCCCGCACCCGGCGGCAGATGGCCACTGGATGCTCGCGCGAGAAGCGGCCCGGCGTCACGTCGAAGAATGCCTCGTCGATGGACACCTGCTCCACGAGGGGCGTCTCGGCCAGCAGGATGTCCATCACCCTGCGGCTCATCTCGCGGTAGCGGTCGAACCTCCCGCGGGTCCAGATCGCCTGGGGGCACAGCCGCTGCGCCTGGGCGCTCGGCATGGCCGAGTGAACGCCGTAGGTGCGCGCCTCGTAGCTCGCCGTCGACACCACGCCGCGCCTACCGGCGCTGCCGCCCACGATGACGGGCCTGCCGCGCCACTCGGGGTGGTCGAGCTGCTCCACGGAGGCGAAGAAGGCGTCGAGGTCCAGGAGGCCCACGGCGGGCCCCTTCCAGGGTATCGCCTCGAGCTCGTGGGGGCGGCCGGCGTCGGGTCCCATGGTCACGCCAGGGGCAGCGAGAACGAGAACGTGGTGCCGTCCTCGTCCGTGCTCGTGCACGATATGGACCCGTCGTGGCCGTCGACGATGGCCTTGGCGATGGGCAGGCCGAGGCCGAACCCGCCCGTGGCGCGGCTGCGGGCCCTGTCGGTGCGGTAGAAGCGGTCGAAGATGTGCTCGATGTCGGCGGGGGAGAGGGTGTCGCCGTAGTTGCGCACGGAGAAGACGGCCTGGCGCCGCTTGGCGTTCACCTTGAGGGACACGTCCACGGTGTCGCCGCGAGTGGAGTACTTCACGGCGTTGTCGAGCAGGATCTTCACGACCTTCTCGATGAAGCCCGGGTCGGCCTTCACGTGGACGCCGCCCTGGATGTCCTCCGAGATCATGTGGCCGCTCTCGAAGGCCACGACGTCGAACTGCATGGTCATGCCGCTCACGAGCTCGGAGAGGTCGCAGTCCTCCATGTGGTAGACCGACCCCTTGTTGAAGCGGTCCTCGTCGGCGCGGGAGAGTTCGAGGAGGCTCGTGACGAGCTCCTTCATGCGCTCGGCCTCCATGTCGGTGGACTCCACCCAGCGGCGGTCGTCCTCCGGGATGCGGTCGAGGTCGCCCTTGAGGATGTGGGTGTTGGCGAGGATGACGGCCAGCGGGGTCTTGAGCTCGTGGGACGCGTCGGCCGTGAACTGGCGCTGGGCCTCCCAGGAGAGGCGCACGGGCTGCACGATCCAGCGTGAGATGCGCCACATGACGAGCGCGATGACCGAGAGGCCCGCCACGCCCACGGCGATGTTCACGTAGAGCTGGTTGGAGAGGGCCTGGCCGATGCCGGTGGTGTTGGCGACGGCGATGCGCTCGCCGGAGGGGGTGGTGCCGCGCTTCCACACGATGTCGAAGTCGGGGAGGTAGCCCGTCTCCCCGTCGGAGGCGTCGCTCGCCGACAGGACGGCCGAGACGGCCTTGGGGCCGATGATGGCCGCCGTGTCGTTGCCCACGATGCGGCCGGTCTCCCTGTCGATGTCGATCCAGTAGACGGCCATCTGGCCGTAGCCGTGGCGGTCGCCGTCGCCCGAGGCCGCGAGCACGCCGATGTAGGGGCGCATGGGGGTGGTGGTGTCGAGGACGCGGTCGAGCGACGCGATCACGAACTGGCCGAGCTGCTGCTGAGTGGTGGTGTAGGAGACGGCGAACGTGCCGAAGAGGACCAGGGCGAGCAGGGTCATGGTGAGTACCATGAAGTTGCGTTGGAGCCTCTCGAGCATGGAATCCCTGCGCCTTCCCCGTACGACGGACCACCTCCATCATAGCGTCTGCGGACCCCGGCCCAAAAGGGGAGGCGCCCCGCACCGGCCGGTGCGGGGCGCCTCGGGCGCGACGGTCTGACGGCAGGGGCCTAGCCCAGCTCCTCCAGGCGGTAGCCGAGCATGCGCAGGGTCGTGATCTGCACCTCGGAGTGCAGGTGGGACAGCTTCTTGCGCAGGAAGGAGATGTAGGCCTCGGCGGAGTTCTCGCTGGTGTCGCCCTCGGTGCCCCAGATGGAGGCGAGGAGGTCGTGCTTGGAGACCACGCGGCCCGTGGAGCTCATGAGCATGCGCATGACCTCGAACTCCTTCTGGGAGAGGTGCACGTCTCTGCCGTTGCAGCGCAGGTCGTGGGTGTGGAGGTCGAGGGCCAGGTCGCCGAACTTCATCTCGTCGATGGGCACCTCGCCCTTGCGGCGGGAGAGGGCACGGATGCGGGCGAGCAGCTCGTCGGTGTCGATGGGCTTGGTCATGTAGTCGTCCGCGCCGCAGTCGAGGCCCTCGATCTTGTCGGTGGTGGAGGTCTTGGCGGTCACGATGATGACGGGGGTGGCCACGCCGTCGCGGCGCAGCTGGTGCACGACCTCGAAGCCGTCCATCTCGGGGAGCATGACGTCGAGGACGACGACGTCGTACTCGCCGGTCTTCGCGAGCTCGTAGCCGGCCTTGCCGTCGTATGCGGCCTTCGCGTGGTAGCCGTCCTCCGTCAGGACGTGGCACATGGCGTCGTTGAGGTTCTTCTCGTCTTCGACAACCAGGATGTTCATCGCTCCTCCTTGCTCTGGACCCTTGCCCATGGGAATCACGGTGCGGTCGCACGTGCTTCTTGCTGTGTCTTCAACCGTGTACCCATCATCTGAAAATGAGACACCACGATCGGCGACTTCTTTTCAAGTATCGGGATTCTCACGCATTCGATACAATTCGAGCCCCGTCGCTCCGGCTCCCGGGTCCGCACCGTGGGAAAAGTGTGACGAGTGCCAAAAGCGGGGGTTTCACGCCCGGCCGCCATGTTCTATGATTATCGACGCTTTTGTGTGGTTTGCGCCCCATGGCCCGGCCATGGCGCATTCGTCTAGAGGAGTCCCATTGGCAGTCAAGATCCGTCTGGCCCGTCACGGTGCCAAGAAGCGCCCGTTCTACCGCGTCGTCGTCGCCGACGAGCGTATGCCCCGCGACGGCCGCTTCATCGAGCAGGTCGGCATCTACAACCCGCTCACCCATCCCCATGTGATCGAGATCGACCTCGAGAAGGTCGACGCGTGGATCGCCAAGGGCGCCAAGCCGAGCGACAAGGTCGCCTCCCTCATCGAGATCGTGCGCGAGGGCGACAAGCCCGCGCCCGAGAAGAAGGCCAAGAAGTCCAAGAAGCAGATCGAGAAGGACCGCGTGGCCGCCGAGGAGGCCGCCGCTGCCGCCGCCGAGGACGCCGAGTAGCATGGCCGACACCGAGAGCCAGGACGCCCAGCTGCCCGACGAGATGCCGTCCGACCGCGTCGCCGACCTCGTCGAGCTCGTGGTCTGCGGTCTCGTGGACGACATCGACGCCGTGTCCCTCGACGTGACCGACGCCATGGAGGGCACCCTCATCGAGGTCACCTGCGCCCCCGACGACGCCGGCAAGGTCATCGGCCGCCGCGGCCGCACCATCAAGGCCATCCGCACCCTCGCCCGCGCCCTCGGCGCCCGCGTGGGCACCGCGGTCGACGTCGAGGTGCTGGGCTAGACCCATGGCCTCCCGGTATCGCATCGTCTGCTCCGTCGCCAAGGCGCGCGGGGCCAAAGGGGAGATCGTCTGCGCACCCGTGGACGGTCTTCCCTTTCTTCTGAGGCCCGGCCTCACGGTCCACGTCGTGCCGCCCACCCTGCGCGGCGTCCGCGTCACGGAGGTCGAGTCGGTCCGCGACGGCGGGTCGGGCCAGGCCGTGCGCCTCGCCGGCGTGGGCTCGCTCGACGCGTCCGAAGAGCTCTGCGGCCGCTACCTGCTCGTGGACGAGGCCGACCTCCCGGACGACCTCCTCGTCCACGACCCCTCCGCCATCGTGGGCGTCGAGGTCGAGGACGCCGCCCGCGGCCCGCTCGGGACCGTCTCCGCGGTCATGCGCGGCCCCGCCAACGACGTCTGGGAGGTCCGGGGCCCCTACGGCGAGCTCCTGGTGCCCGTGGTGGACGGCTTCATCGTCTCGGTGTCGCCCGACCGCGTGGTCATGGAGCTGCCCCGCGGCGTCGTGCCCGAGGGCGGGGAGGGGGTGCCGCGATGATCGTCGACGCCGTGTCTGTGATCCCCGAGGTGTTCGGCCCCTATATGGACGCCTCCATCCTGGGACGCGCCCGGCGCGCCGGGGTCTTCGAGTTCCGGGCCCACGACCTGCGCCGTTGGACCCACGACCGCCACCGCACCGTGGACGACGCGCCCTTCGGCGGGGGGCCCGGCATGCTCATGAAGCCCGCACCCGTCTTCGAGTGCGTCCGCGAGCTGGCGGGGGAGGGGGCGGCGCCACGCACGGTGTTCTTCTCGCCCGCCGGCCGCACCTTCACCGAGGACGTGGCCCGCGAGCTCGCGGCCGAGGAGCGCCTGCTCTTCGTCTGCGGCCGCTACGAGGGCATGGACGAGCGCTGCTACACCCTGGCCGACGACGTGCTCTCCCTGGGCGACTACGTCCTCACGGGCGGGGAGCTCGCCTGCATGGCCGTCACCGACGCCGTGGTGAGGCTGCTCCCCGGCGCCCTCGGCGACGAGCGGTCGGCCCAGGAGGAGTCGTTCTCGGACGGGCTCCTCGAGTACGCCCAGTACACCCGGCCCGCGTCGTTCGAGGGCATGGACGTGCCGGAGGTGCTCCTCTCGGGCGACCACGCCCGGGTGGACGCCTGGCGCAGGCGCGACGCCCTCGTGCGCACCGCCCGCCGGCGCCCCGACCTCCTCGCCTCCGCGCCCGTCACCGACGAGGAGCGCGCCTTCCTCCTGGAGTCGGGGCTCCTGTCCGGGTAAAGTCGATGGAACGAGTCGAGGTCGAGGAGGGTCCCATGGCAGGTACCGGTTCCGCTGAGAGAAAGGGCCCGTCCCGCCTCCGGGACGTCGTCGAGTGGGTGGCCGTGGTCGCCGTGGCGGTGGCCGTGGCCGTCTTCGTGCGGGCCTACGTCGCCGAGCCCTTCGAGATCCCCACGGAGTCCATGGTCGACACCATCCAGGTGGGCGACCGCGTGCTGGGGGAGAAGGTCAGCTACCTCGGCTCCGGGCCCGCCGCCGGCGACGTCGTCACCTTCCACGACCCCGAGCAGCCCTCCACGACGCTCATCAAGCGCGTCATCGCCACCCCCGGCCAGACCGTCGACATCCGCGACGGCGCCGTCTACGTCGACGGCGAGCGGCTCGACGAGCCCTACACCGGGGGGAAGCCCACCGAGCCCATCGAGGGGCGCCACGCCGCCTTCCTCGACGGCGACGTCTCCTACCCGCTCACCTTGGGGGAGGACGAGTACTGGGTCATGGGCGACAACCGGACCAACTCCCTCGACTCCCGCTACTTCGGGCCCATCCGCCGCGACTCGGTGACCTCCAAGGCCTGGTTCATCTTCTGGCCCCTCAACGACGTGGCGCTCCTGGGCTAGGCGGCTCCCCCTCACCGGCGGTCCCCGAAGGGCTAGTATTGGAAGCCGCTATGACCGCACGCACCCGAGGGGAACGAAGCCTATGCACAAGGACGCACTGACGTTCCAGGCCATGATCCTGGCCCTGGAGCACTACTGGGCCGGTTGCGGCTGCACCGTGATGCAGCCCTACGACTCCGAGGTCGGGGCCGGCACCTTCCACACGGCGACGCTGCTCCGCTCCCTCGGCCCCGCCCCCTGGGCCTGCTGCTACCCGCAGCCCTGCCGCCGCCCCGCCGACGGCCGCTACGGCGAGAACCCCAACCGCATGCAGCACTACTACCAGTTCCAGGTGCTCATCAAGCCCAGCCCCGCCAACGCGCAGGAGCTCTACCTCGGCAGCCTCGAGGCCATCGGCCTCGACCCGGCCAAGCACGACGTGCGCTTCGTCGAGGACGACTGGGAGAGCCCCACGCTGGGTGCCTGGGGCCTCGGCTGGGAGGTGTGGCTCAACGGCATGGAGGTCACGCAGTTCACCTACTTCCAGCAGGTGGGCGGCATCGAGTGCGACCCTGTGCCCGTGGAGATCACCTACGGTCTCGAGCGCATCGCCATGTACGCCCAGGGCGTCGACTCCGTGTACGACCTCGTGTGGAGCTACCTGCCCGACGGCACGCCCATGACCTACGGCGACGTCTTCCTCGAGAACGAGCGCGAGTTCTCCGCCTACAACTTCGAGGTCGCCGACGTTCCCATGATGCGCCAGAAGTTCGACGACTACGAGCGCGAGTGCCGCCGCTGCCTCGAGGCGAAGCTGCCGCTCCCGGGCTACGACTGCGTGCTCAAGTGCAGTCACGCCTTCAACCTGCTCGACAGCCGCGGCGCCCTGTCCGCCACCGAGCGCACCAACTACATCCTGCGCGTCCGCACCCTCGCCAAGGCGGCGTGCGAGTGCTACCTCGCCTGCGTGGCCTCCAAGGAGGTTGAGTAAGCCCATGACCCAGACCAAGGACTTCCTGCTCGAGATCGGCTCCGAGGAGCTGCCGAGCGCGCCCCTCGACCGCGCCGCCGCCCAGCTCGCGAGGCTCGTCGAGGCCGGCCTCGACGACGCCGGCCTCGCCCACGGCGGGGTTCGCGTCGTCTCCACCCCCCGGCGCCTTGCCGTGCTCGTGGCCGACGTCGCCTGCGCCACCGAGGCAGCCCACTCCGTCATGCGCGGCCCGGCGGCCGCCATCGCGTTCGACGCCGACGGCAACCCCACCAAGGCGGCCGTCGGCTTCGCCCGCGGCAAGGGCGTGGACCCCGCCGACCTCGTGGTGCGCGAGGACGGCGGCAAGGACTACGTCTTCGCCGAGGTGGACGAGCCCGCCGTGCCCGCCGAGCAGATCCTCGCGCCCCTCTGCGAGCGCGTCATCGCCGGCCTCGACTGGCCCCGCAGCCAGCGCTGGGGTTCCACCCACGAGCGCTACGGCCGGCCCGTGCGCTGGATCTGCGCCCTGTTCGGCGACGAGGTGCTCGACGTCTCCTACGCCGACGTCACCTCCGGCCGCACCACCCGCGGCCACCGCGTGCTGGCACCCGGCGAGCACGTCGTGCCCGAGCCCTCCGCCTACGAGGCCGTGCTCGAGGACGCCCGCGTCCTCGGCCACGAGGAGCGCGCCGCCCGCATCCGCGAGGGCATCGCCGCCGTGGAGTCCGAGCTCGGCGTCACCGTGGACACCCCGGCCCGCGTCTTCAACGAGGTGGTCAACCTCTGCGAGTGGCCCACGGTCCTGGTGGGCCGCTTCGACGAGGAGTTCCTCTCGGTCCCCCACGAGATCATCTGCGAGTCAATGCTGTCCCACCAGCGCTACTTCCCCACGTACGACGGCGACGGGAACCTCACCCGGGCCTTCATCGTCGTGGGCAACGGCGACCCGGCCTGCTCCGAGACCGTGGTGGACGGCAACGAGCGCGTGGTGCGTGCCCGCCTCGACGACGCCAAGTTCTTCTTCGAGGAGGACCTCAAACACCCCCTCGAGGACTACCTGCCCAGGCTCGAGACCGTGACCTTCCAGGAGCGCCTCGGCACCATGGGCCAGAAGGCCGCCCGCATGGAGGCCCTCGCCCCCGCGGTGGTCTCCGAGGCCGGTGGCACCGAGGAGCAGCGGGACCACGCCCGCCGCGCCGCGTACCTCGCCAAGGCCGACCTCGTCACCCAGGCAGTCGTGGAGTTCACGAGCCAGCAGGGCGTCATGGGCGGCTACTACGCCCAGGCGGCCGGCGAGCCCGACGAGGTCTTCCGTGCCGTGGCCCAGCACTACCGCCCGCGCTTCGCCGGCGACGAGCTCCCCGAGGGCCTCGTCGCGCGGGCCGTCGCCGTGGCCGACAAGCTCGACACCATCTGCGGCATGTTCGCCATCGACGAGCCGCCCACGGGATCCTCGGACCCCTTCGCCCAGCGCCGCAGCGCCATCGGCGTCATCCACATGCTCGAGGACATGCCCCAGGCGAGCCTCTCCGACCTCATCGACGCCTCCCTCGACGCCTACGCGGACCAGGGACTCTCCTTCGACCACGGCGCCGTCGCCCAGAGGGTGAGGGAGTTCTTCCTCGGGCGCCTGGCCACCATGGCCAAGGACGAGGGCATCGGCCCCGACACCGTGGCCGCGGTCTCCGCCGCCTCGGTGATCGACCCGGCCGAGTTCTTCCAGCGCGCCCGGGCCCTGGAGCGGGCCCAGGTGGAGGACCCCGAGCTGTTCGAGGCCCTCGCGGGGGCCTACGCCCGCGCCGCCAACCTCGCCGACGCCGATCTCGGCTGCGACGTGGACGAGAGCGGCCTCGGCGACGCGGAGAGGCGCCTCCTGGACGCCTGCGTGAGCGGCCAGGCCGCCGTGTCCGCCGCCCTGGCCTCCGGCGACTACGAGGGCGCCCTGGCCGCTCTCGGCGCACTCAGGGGCCCCATCGACGGCTTCTTCGACGAGGTCATGGTCATGGACGACGACCCGGCCGTGAGGGAGAACCGCCTGCGGCTCCTCAACCGCTTCGCCGCCGTATTCTCCGGCGTTGCCGACTTCGGCGCCTTGGGGAGGGGTCGTTAGGCAACCAACTCCCTTGTTATTTTGAAAAGGCCGCCTGCTCCCAAGCGTTGCAGGCGGCCTTTAGTTACTTGTAAAATTGCCAAGGCCCGTCAACGACAGACCCCTCGCAAGGAGGTCCCTTGGCTAAGTACAGTTTCGAAGGGGAGGCCATCGACTACGCGCCCGACTGCGCGGTCATCCACGTCATCTCCGACTCCCTGGGGGAGACGGCGTCGAGCGTGGTCACCGCGGCCGCGGCGCAGTTTCCCCTCGGCTCGGTGCGTATCCGACGCCTTCCCAAGCTCCAGGCGCTCAGGCAGGTGAGGGAGTACTTCGACTCCCTCGACCCGGAGAGCGCGGAGCATCCCAGTGCCGTGTTCCACACCATCGTCGACCCCGACCTCCGTCGCGAGGTGCGCCGCGAGCTCGACGAGCGCGAGATTCCGTCGGTCGACCTGCTCGGCCCGGGCATCGCCATCCTCTCGTCGCTCACCGGCAAGGAGCCCGTGGGCATCCCCGGCATCAACCACGAGGCCGACGACCGGTACTTCCGCCGCATCGACGCCATGGAGTTCTTCGTCGAGCACGACGACGGGCGCAACCCGCAGGACCTGCCCAAGGCCGACATCGTGCTCATCGGCGTCTCCCGCACCTCCAAGACGCCCCTGTCCATGTACCTCGCGTTCATGGGATACAAGGTGGGCAACGTGCCCCTGGCCCTCGGCGTCGAGCCCCCCATCGAGCTCGAGGAGGTGGACCCGGCCCGCATCTTCGGGCTCATGTCCACCACCGACACCCTCGTCTCCATCCGCACGCGCCGCCTGTCCAAGGACGGGGCGTCCGACTACGCCGCCTCCTACGCCGACCCCGCCGAGGTGGTGGCCGAGCAGGCCGAGGCCCGCAAGCTCATGCGCCACCTGGGCTGCATGATCATCAACACCAGCGGGAAGGCCGTCGAGGAGACCGCCAACGAGATCATCGCCCAGATCGAGGAGCTCAAGCGCATCCGCGCCGAGTACGCCGCCCGGGAGCGGGAGGCCCAGGGCTCCGAGTAGGTCCTTGGCCATTCACCGGTGGACAACCTTCGCCGGTTTTGGTTGGATACTGATATATGTATCGGCACGAGGCGCCCTTCGGGGCGCGAGAGAGGCGCATCCCGTGCGCCGCAAGCAAAAGGGAGATTTATGGCTGACCCGAACAAGCATGTGTACCGCTGGGGCATCGACGCCTCCGGCAACGACATCACCGAGGCCGACTCCTCGATGAACTACGTGGTCGGCGGCAAGGGCGCCAACCTGGCCGAGATGGCCAAGATCGGCCTGCCCGTGCCCCCCGGCTTCTCCATCACCTGCCAGACCTGCGTCGCCTATTCCGGCAACGACAACACCTGGCCCGAGGGCGTCCTCGACGAGATCGACGCCGCCCGCGCCGACCTCGAGGAGCGCATGGGCAAGCGCCTGGGCGACCCGGCCGACCCGCTGCTCGTCTCCGTGCGCTCCGGCGCGCCGTTCTCCATGCCCGGCATGATGGACACCGTCCTCAACCTCGGCCTCAACGACGAGTCCGTGGAGGGCATCATCGCCCAGACCGAGAACCCGCGCTTCGGCTGGGACTCCTACCGCCGCTTCATCCAGATGTTCTCCAACGTGGTCATGGGCGTCGACGCCGACCTCTTCGAGAACGCCATCACCCAGCGCAAGCTCGCCAAGGGCGTCAAGAACGACACCGACCTCACGGCCGACGACCTCAAGGAGCTCGTGGCCCAGTTCAAGAGGATCTTCTCCGACAACGTCGACACCCAGGCCCACCCCGAGATCGTGGTGGACGGCGTCGCCACCTTCCCGCAGGATCCCTACCTGCAGCTGAAGCTCGCCATCGAGGCCGTCTTCGGCTCCTGGATGAACGAGCGCGCCATCCTCTACCGCCAGCAGAACAAGATCCCCGACGACCTCGGCACCGCCGTCAACGTCCAGATCATGGCCTACGGCAACAAGGGCAACGACTCCGCCACCGGCGTCGCTTTCACCCGCAACCCCGCCGACGGCACCCGCGAGTACTACGGCGACTTCCTGGTCAACGCCCAGGGCGAGGACGTCGTGGCCGGCATCCGCAACACCCAGCCCATCGCCGAGCTCAAGGAGATGGAGGGCCTCGAGGAGGCGGGCGCCCAGCTCGAGGACATCTTCGAGCTCCTCGAGAACCACTACCACGACATGATGGACATCGAGTTCACCATCGAGAACGGCAAGCTCTGGATGCTCCAGACCCGCGTGGGCAAGCGCACCGCCCTGGCCGCCCTCCACATCGCCATCGACATGGAGCGCGAGGGCCACATCACCAAGGAGCAGGCCGTCTGCCGCGTCAACCCCCAGCAGCTCGACCAGCTCTTGCACCCCCAGATCGACCCCAACGCCAACCTGGACGTCCTGGCCACCGGCCTCAACGCCAGCCCCGGCGCCGCCGTGGGCGAGGTGGTCTTCTCCAGCGCCGACGCCGTCGACTTCGCCGAGCAGGGCCGCCCCTGCATCCTCGTGCGCTGGGAGACCAACCCCGACGACCTCAAGGGCATGGTCGCCGCCGAGGGCATCCTGACCTCGCACGGTGGCAAGACCTCCCATGCCGCCGTCATCGCCCGCGGCATGGGCGCCCCCTGCGTCTGCGGCGTGGAGGCCCTGAAGATCGACGCCGCCAACAAGGAGGCCAAGGTCAGCGGCACCGACGTGGTGCTCCACGAGGGCGACGTCATCACCATCGACGGCACCACCGGCCGCGTGGTCCTCGGCGCCGTGGAGCTCGTGAAGCCCGAGCTCGCCGGCGACCTCGACACCATCCTCCAGTGGGCCGACGAGATCCGCGACGACGAGTCCCTCGGCCGCGTCATGGGCGTGCGCGCCAACGCCGACAACCCCGAGGACGCCAAGCTGTCCCTCGAGTTCGGCGCCCAGGGCATCGGCCTCTGCCGCACCGAGCACATGTTCCTCGGCGACCGCAAGCGCATCATCCAGGACTACATCCTCTCCGAGGACAAGGACGTCAAGGACCGCGCGGTCAAGGACCTCACCGAGGCCCAGGAGGGCGACTTCCTCCAGATGCTCGAGACCATGAGCGGCCACCCGATGATCATCCGCCTGCTCGACCCGCCGCTGCACGAGTTCCTCGACAGCCCCCGCGAGCTCGCCGTCGAGATCGCCAAGATGGAGGCCACCGGCGCCGACCCGGCCCTCATCGCCGAGAAGAGCGCCCTGCTCGCCCGCATCGACGCCATGGCCGAGGCCAACCCCATGCTCGGCCTCCGCGGCTGCCGCCTCGGCATCATGTACCCTGAGCTCAACGAGCTCCAGGTGCGTGCCATCGCCACCGCCACCGCCGAGCTCAAGGCCCGCGGCCTCGACCCCGAGCCCGAGATCATGATCCCGCTCGTCTCCACCGCCGAGGAGCTCGCGATCGTGCGCGCCCAGGTGGAGCAGGTCATCGCCGAGGTCGAGAAGAAGTTCGGCTGCGACCTCGACATCCCCGTGGGCACCATGATCGAGCTGCCCCGCGCCGCTGTCACCGCCGACGAGATCGGCAAGTACGCCGACTTCTTCTCCTTCGGCACCAACGACCTCACCCAGACCGCCTTCGGCTTCTCCCGTGACGACGTCGAGAGCGCCTTCATCCCCACCTACCTGCGCAAGAAGCTTCTGCGCACCAACCCCTTCGAGACGCTCGACGCGGGTGTCGCCAAGCTCGTGGGCATGGGCGTCGAGGGCGGCCGCGAGGCCAACCCCGGCCTCGTCTGCGGCGTCTGCGGCGAGACCGGCGGCGACCCCGACTCCATCGTCATGTACTACGACCTCGGCCTCGACTACGTTTCCTGCTCGCCGTACCGCGTGCCCATCGCGCGCCTCACGGCGGCCCAGGCCAAGATCGCCGCTGCCGGCAAGATGGGCCACGTCGACAAGTAGGCCCCTCCCGCTCCCGTATCGGTAGCTGAAAGGCGGCCGCCCCGGAAGACCGGGGCGGCCGCCTTGTCCATGGCAGGCGGTTTGAGAACGAGGACGCGGCCGGTGCGGGTGCCTGCGGGAGGTGCCGACGTCCCGGGGCGCGACGTTCAGCGGTCGGCCACCGTGCTCTCGCCGTGGTTCCAGAGGATGTCGTCGGTCTCCTCGAGCCCGCGCCCGTTGGCGAGGCACCAGGCGATCACCGTGTCGCGCCGGTTGTCGGCCATGAGCGGGGCGTGGCCGCCCAAGACGAGCATGTGGCTGGCCTCCTCGGGGGAGAGCTCGAGCCCGAACGCCAGCTGCAGCAGCTTGTCGCGCGAGGCGTGGCGCGACCCGGCGATGATCTGGTAGCCGAAGGTCGAGTTGAGCTTCGACGCCCTGATGGCCTCGATGCGGGTGCACCGGCGGGACTCCAGCGTGGACTTGAACCAAGACACCAGGGTCTCCTGCGAGAAGGGTCTTGCGAGAGCCTTCTCGAGAGAGATGCCAGCGAGCTTGGTCAAGTGTTCGGTTCCCATGGCGACCCCACGTTTCCCTTCACCGGATGTTATATATGATGATGCACAAGTTGCGAGTCCTATTCATCAGCTAGTGGCTGAATCTTCCCATTTCTTTTCTTTTCCCACAGAGGGACAGTGGGGCCGCTTCTTTGGACCTCCCGTGAATCGACGGCCGTCCCTTGTGCGGGATTGACTCCACCGCTACCATATTCGTTCGTGTGCAAAGCTATGTGTCGGCCGCAGCGCGGCGGCACCTCTAGGAAGAGGAACCATGGATTACATTCGTGCCATCGAGCGCCAGCAGATCCGCGAGGATATCCCCACGGTCATCCCGGGCGACAACGTGAAGGTGCACTACCGCATCAAGGAGGGCGACCGCGAGCGCGTCCAGGTCTTCCAGGGCGACGTCATCCGCATGTCCGGCGAGGGCGCCCGCGAGACCTTCACCGTCCGCAAGATCTCCTTCGGCGTGGGCGTCGAGCGCACGTTCCCGCTCTACAGCCCCAAGATCGCCAAGCTCGAGGTCGTCCGTCACGGCGACGTTCACCGCGCCAAGCTCTACTACCTGCGCGACCGCGTGGGCAAGGCCGCCCGCATCCGCGAGAAGCGCTAGGCCGCAGACACCCGCACCCGAACGCGCCCGCCCCGAGCGGGCGCGTTTTTTGTGCGCACCAGAAGGGAGCGTGCCATGGAACCCGCCTCCGCCGTCGCCCGGGCGCTCAGGGAGGCCCCCCTGGAGGGGCTCGAGGCGCTCATCGAGGCCTGCTCCGACGACCCCCGCGCCACGGTGGCCTCCGCCGTCGCCCGGGCCCGACGCCGCCTCGAGCGGGAGCGGGCCGACCGCGAGCGCGTGGCGGGGCTCTACCGCACCATGGACGGGCTCGCCGGGGGCGGCCTGGCCGTGGGGGTGGACGAGGTGGGGCGCGGGCCCCTGGCCGGCCCCCTCGTCGTGGGGGCCGTGGTGCTCCCGCCGGAGCCCATGGTGTGGGGCATCGACGACTCCAAGCGGCTCTCGCCGGCCGCGAGGGAGCGCCTCGACGCCCGTATCCGCGAGGTCGCGACGGCCGTGTCCCTCGTCTGGGTGCCGCCTTCGGACATCGACGCCCACGGCATGTCCGCTTGCCTGCGCCGCGCCATGGGGGAGGCGGTCTCCGCCTGCGGCGTGGAGCCCGACGCCGTGCTCATCGACGGCAACCCCGTCCACGCGCACCCCCGGGAGCGCTGCCTCGTGGGCGGCGACGGCAGGGTGGCGTCCATCGCCTGCGCCTCCATCGTGGCCAAGGTGGCCCGCGACCGGCGGATGGTGGAGCTCGACGCCGTGTACCCGGGGTACGGGTTCGCGTCCAACAAGGGGTACGGCTCGGCGTCCCACATCGCCGCCATCCGCTCCCTGGGGCTGACCCCCGAGCACCGGGCCTCGTTCTGTGGCCGTTTTGTGGACTGAGCGGCGAGGGCCCCGGGGCGCCCGTTGCCCCGTCCTCCGCAGGAGAATCGAACCTTGATGAAGGCCCCCGCCGTTGCCGGGGGCCTTTCCCGTGTCCCCCGGTTTCCGACCGTCGGCGGTCGGGGCCGTGTCGGGCGGCCGTCGGGTGCCGGTCGGAAACCGGTCGGGGCCGCCTTCCACCATGGTGCCCGTCCAGCGGGTCCCAGACACGAGGAGGAAGCCATGGAGGACGTCAGGGGTGTCATGGAGGTCACGGGGGCGTCGGGGGCCGAAGAGGCGGTGGTCGTGGACCAGGGCATGGCCGCCGACACGTCGGTGCCGCCCTGGGACGCCTACCCGCGCCCCCAGAAGTCCGTGCGGGAGTACACGGAGCGCGAGCTCGGGGCCGAGGGAGAGCACCTCGCCCAGGTCTACCTCGTGCGTCGCGGGCTCGAGATCCGCGACCTCAACTGGGTGTGTCCGGGCGGCGAGGCGGACATCGTGGCCGCCGAGGAGCGCGGGTGCGTGGTGCTCGTGGAGGTGAAGTGCCGCCTGGCCATCGACGCCCCCGAGGAGCCAATGCCCGAGCTCGCCGTCGACCGGCGCAAGCGCGCGAGGTACCGGAGGATAGCCCTCTACTACCTCTCGGAGCACCCGGAGGTGGACTCCGTGCGCTTCGACGTGATCGCCATCAACATCGTCCAGGAGCGGATGGCCCGCCTCCGCCACCTGGTGGGGGCCTTCGCATGGGACGGCCAGTGAGCCGCCACGGGGCGTCGGTCCACACGGCGGTGCTCCGCGGCGCCGAGGCCGTGCCCGTGGACGTGGAGGTGGACCTCGCGGGCGGCATCCCCGGCATCAACATCATCGGCATGGCCGACAAGGCGGTGCTCGAGGCCCGGAGCCGCGTGCGGTGCGCCTTCCGGGCGAGCGGGTTCTCTCTCCCGCGCATGAGCGTGACGGTGAACCTCGCCCCGGCGGACGTCCGCAAGGCCGGGACCGGGCTCGACCTGCCCATAGCGGCCGCCATCCTGGCCGCGGCCTCCCAGGTGCCGAGGGAGGGGCTCGACGGCTATCTCCTCGTGGGGGAGCTCGGGCTCACCGGGGAGGTCTCCCCGGTGCCGGGGACCATCGCGTTCCAGAAGCTCGCCGCCGAGCAGGGCCTCGTCCTCGCCGGGGCCCCGGGGGAGGCGGCCCGGGCGCCCATCGGCGCCCCGCCGGTGCCCGTCCCGTGCCTCTCCCGGCTCAAGCAGGGCATGGGCGCCCTCGCCGAGGCGGCGGCCGGGGCCCCGGTACCCGACGCCGTGCGCCCGGGGCCCCAGGAGGCCGTCGACTTCTCCGACGTGGTGGACCAGGAGGCGGTGAAGAGGGCCTGTGTCGTGGCGGCGGCCGGTGGCCACGGCATGCTCATGGTGGGGCCGCCGGGGACCGGCAAGACCATGGTCGCCCGGCGCATGGCCACCGTCCTGCCGCCCCTGGAGGGGGAGGAGCTCATCGAGGCGGCCGTGATCCACTCGGCGGCGGGCCTCGACGCCTCCGGCATCCTCGCCGGCGAGCGACCGTTCCGCGCGCCGCACCACACGGTGTCGTGCGCCGGGCTCGTGGGCGGGGGCCGCCCGGTGGGGCCGGGCGAGGTGTCGCTCGCCCACTGCGGCGTGCTCTTCCTCGACGAGCTCCCGGAGTTCGCCGGCAACGTGCTCCAGACCCTGCGGCAGCCGCTGGAGGACAAGCGCGTGGTGCTCGTGCGGGCCGACGGCACCTACCGGTTCCCGGCCGACTTCCAGCTCGTGGCCGCGGCCAACCCGTGCCCCTGCGGGCACCTGGGGGACCGCGGCCGGGAGTGCACGTGCTCGGCGGCCCAGGTGCAGCGCTACCAGGCCCGGGTGGGCGGCCCCCTCATGGACCGCATCGACATCGTGTGCGACGTCGCGAGGCCGCGGCCGGGCTCCATCATCCGCGGCGAGGAGGGCATGGGGTCGGCCGAGATGCGCGACCAGGTCCTGGCGGCCCGGGAGTTCGCCTCCTGGCGCCGCTCCCAGGGCGTGGGCGACGGCCCCGTGTCGTCCCTCGGGCTCGACGAGGCGGCGTCCGGGCGCCTCGACCTCCTCGCCCGCACCGCGTCGCTCGGCGGCCGCGCCGTCACGCGGATCGCACGGGTGGCGCGCACCGTGGCCGACATCGAGGAGAGCCGGGCGGTCACGGCGCGGCACGTCGCCGAGGCCTCGCTCTGGCGTCAGAGGGAGGTGGCCTGACATGGCAGACATGGCGGAGGGGTTCGAGCTCGTCCCCGGGGACGACCTGTGGCCGTCCCTGGTGGGGGAGGGGTCCGGCATCGACCGCATCTACGGCCGCGGCGACCCCTCCGTGCTCTCGACGCCCTGCATATCGGTGGTGGGGGCCCGGCGCGGGACGCCCTACGGCCTGGCCGTGGCCTCGCTGGCGGGCCGCGTGGCCGCCGAGGCCGGGCTCACGGTGGTGTCCGGCGGGGCCATGGGGGTGGACGCCGCCGCGGCGCGGGCGGCGCTCGCGGCGGGCGGCCGCACCGTGGTGTGTGCCGGCACCGGGGCCGACATCGTGTACCCCGCGAGCAGCCGCGACGTCTTCCAGGGGGCGATCGCCCAGGGTGGGGCGGTCGTCGCCCTCGCCCCCTGGGGGACCGGGCCGAGCCGGTGGGCCTTCCCCAGGAGGAACCGTCTCATCGCCGCCCTCTCGCCCGTGCTCGTGGTGACCGAGGCCGGGCTGCCCTCCGGCACCTTCTCCACGGCCGACGCCGCCGTGGAGCTCGGGCGCACGGTCTACGCCGCGCCGGGCTCCATGTTCTCGCCGTCGTCGAGGGGCACCAACCTGCTCATCTCCCAGGGCGCCACCATGATCGTGGACGAGGAGTCGCTGGAGATGTCCATCTCCATGGACTACGGGGTCCTGAGGAGCCCGCGTGTGCGCACGGCCAAGGACCGGGGCAGGCTCTACTCGGCCCTCGTGGGCCAGGCCATGCGGCCGGACGACCTGGCGGCGGCCCTCGGGAAGGGAGTGCTCGAGGTCATGCGGCTCCTCGCCGACTACGAGGCGGAGGGGCTCGTCCGCAGGCTGCCGGACGGCCGCTACAGCCCCACGGAGGCGGCGCTTCTCGACGAGGTCTGAGGGGCGGTACGGGGTATGCTTGGACGACGGCGGAACGGGAGGGCGGAGCGCCCGGGGAGGGGGACACGTGGAGAAGGTCACCGTGATCGGCGGCGGTCTGGCGGGCAGCGAGTGCGCCCTGGCCCTGGCGGCCCGCGGCGTCCCGGTCCGCCTCGTGGAGCAGCGCCCCGGCGGGGACGCCCCGGCGCACCACACCGACGGCCTCGCCGAGCTCGTGTGCTCCAACTCCCTCAAGTCGACGAACCCCGAGAGCGCCGCGGGCATCCTCAAGGGCGAGCTCCACACCCTGGGCTCGCGCCTCCTGCCCCTGGCGGAGGCGTGCGCCGTGCCCGCCGGCGGCGCCCTGGCCGTGGACAGGGCCGCCTTCTCCCGCTCGGTCACCGAGGCCGTGGGGTCCGAGCCGCTCGTCGAGCTCGTCCGCGAGGAGGCGGCGTCCATCCCCGACGGCCCCGTGGTGGTGGCCGCGGGGCCGCTCTGCTCCGACGCGCTCTTCTCCGCGGTCTCCGACCTCCTGGAGGCCCACGGGACCCCGGGGTCGCTCTCGTTCTTCGACGCGGCGGCCCCCATCGTCGACGCCGCCACCATCGACCGGTCCGTGGTCTTCACGCAGTCGCGCTACGGTGCGGAGGGGGAGGGCGACTACCTCAACTGCCCCCTGGACCGCGGGGAGTACGAGGCCTTCGTGGAGGCCCTCGTGGGTGCGAGGCGTGTCGTGCAGAAGGACTTCGAGCAACGCGACCTCTTCCGGGCCTGCCAGCCGGCCGAGGAGGTGGCCCGCACCGGCGTGGACTCGCTGCGCTACGGTGCCATGAAGCCCGTGGGCCTCGTGGACCCGCGCACGGGCTCGCGTCCCTGGGCGGCCCTTCAGCTGCGCGCCGAGAACGCCGAGCGGAGCGCCTACAACCTCGTGGGCTTCCAGACGAACCTCGCCTGGCCCGAGCAACGCCGCGTCTTCTCCATGGTGCCGGGGCTCGAGAACGCCGAGTTCTTCCGCTACGGCGTCATGCACCGCAACACCTTCATCGACGCGCCCCGGGCCCTGGACCGCACCTTCCGCGTACCCGGCACCCGGGTGCGCTTCGCCGGCCAGATCTGCGGGACCGAGGGCTACGTGGAGGCCATGGCGTCGGGGCTCCTGGCGGCCCTCAACACCTACGCCGACCTCGCGGGGGCCCCGCCCGTCGACCTGCCCCGCACGGGCGCCCTCGGCTCGCTCGTGGCCTACGCCACGGACCCGGCCACGGTCGACTACCAGCCCATGCACGTGAACTTCGGCCTCGTGCCGCCCCTCGATGGGCCACGGCGCAAGAAGCGCGAGCGCTACGCCGCCTACGCCGCTCGGGCGCGGGCGGACCTCGACGCCTGGGTCGCCGGGCGCCCCGACCTGTTCCCCGGGGCGGCGCGGCCGTGAGCGCGGGCTGGGAGGGGAGGCTGGGGGACTTCCTGCACTTCCTCGCCACGGTGAGGAACCTCTCGCCCAACACGGTGCGCTCCTACCGCTGCGACCTCGAGGGCTTCCTCTCGTGGTGCGACCGCACGGGCACCGACCCGGCGGCGCTCGGCCCCTCGGACGTCCGCGCCTACCTCGGGGAGCTCCGACGGGCCCGCTACGCGGGGCGCACGGTCTCGAGGCGGCTCTCGGCGCTCCGGACCTTCTACGACTGGCTCGGGAGGGAGGGCGTCGTCGAGGGCAACGTGGCCGCGGCCGCGTCGTCGCCCAGGACCGGGCGCCCCCTCCCCGAGGTGCTCGACGACGACCAGGCCTCCGCCCTCATCGCCGCCGCGGACACCTCGACCCCCGAGGGTCTCAGGGACCGCGCGCAGGCCGAGCTCATGTACGCGTCGGGCGCGCGCATCGCCGAGGTGGCGCACCTCTCGGTGGGCGACGTCGACCTCGGGGCCGGGGGCGTCAGGCTCTTCGGCAAGGGCTCCAAGGAGCGGCTCGTCCCGCTCTACCCGGCCGCCTGCCGCGCCGTGGGGGCCTACCTCCGCGACGGCCGGCCCGCCCTCGCCGCGAGGGCGGCGCGCGCCTCCGACGCCCTGTTCCTCTCCAGCCGCGGCAACCCCATGGGGGCCGACGCCCTGCGCGTGCGCTTCGAGCGCCTCGCCGCCCTCGCCGGCCTGCCCTCCTCCGTGACGCCCCACGCCATGCGGCACACCTTCGCCACCGAGCTGCTCTCGGGCGGCGCCGACCTCAGGAGCGTCCAGGAGCTCCTCGGGCACGCCTCCATCTCCACCACCCAGGTCTACACGCACCTGTCGGTGGACCGCCTCAAGGAGGCCTCGCTCCAGGCCCACCCCCGGTCCGGGCGGTGAGCCGCGGCGCTTTTGTGGGGTCCCGGTAGAGAAGGGCCGGTCCTGAACTGGGGGTGGCGCCGGGGGGCCTCCGCGCCTATACTGTGTTCTTGCTGTGCAAAAGCACAGGAGAAGACACACGCGTGGCCACTCGGCAGCCGCGGTGCCCGGACCTACAAGCCAGGGTCCGGGTGGCTGGCCGGGGACGACGTCACGCGGAGGAACAACCGAAGGAGAACCATGGCTGTCAAGATCAACATCAAGACCCTGCTCGACGCCGGCTGCCACTACGGCCACCAGACCCGCCGCTGGAACCCCAAGATGAAGCCCTACATCTTCGGCGAGCGCAACGGCATCTACATCCTCGACCTCAAGCAGACCATCGTCGACGCCGACAAGGCCTACACCTTCCTCAAGAACCTCGCCGCCAAGGGCGGCACCGTGCTCTTCGTGGGCACCAAGAAGCAGGCCCAGGAGCCCGTGGCCGCCCAGGCCGAGCGCTGCGGCATGCCCTACATCAACAACCGCTGGCTGGGCGGCGTGCTCACGAACTTCGTGACCATGCGCTCCCGCATCGAGCGCATGACCGAGCTCGAGGCCATGCAGGAGGACGGCCGCATGGCGCTCCTCCCCAAGAAGGAGCAGTCCGTGCTCACCAAGGAGCTCGAGAAGCTCACCAAGAACCTCGGCGGCGTCCGTGAGATGAAGGCCCTGCCCCAGGCGCTCTTCGTGGTCGACACCAAGCGCGAGGAGATCGCCATCCGCGAGGCCCGTCGCCTGAAGATCCCCGTGGTCGCCCTCCTCGACACCAACTCCGACCCCGACGTCGTGGACTACGGCATCCCCGCCAACGACGACGCCATCCGCTCCGTCTCCCTCATGTGCGAGCTCATCGCCGACGCGGTGCTCGCCGGCAACGGCCGCGAGCAGATCTCTGCCGAGGAGATGGCCGGTACCCCCGCCGTCACCGACGCCGTGGAGAACCAGATCCTCGACGTGCAGCCCGAGGTCTCCGACGCCAAGGCCCCCGTCTCCGTGGACGGCCAGACCGTCGAGTCGGTGACCACCGCCGAGACCGACGACAAGCTCCCCCGCTAACCCACCCGTCCGCGCCGGCGCAGCCGGCGCCCAGCCAATGAGAAGAGGTTCCATGGCCACCAAGATCACCGCCCAGATGGTCAAGCAGCTCCGCGAGATGACCGACTCGCCCATGATGGAGTGCAAGAAGGCCCTCGTCGAGGCCGAGGGCGACCTCGAGAAGGCCGTCGACGTCCTCCGCACCATGGGCATCGCCAAGGCCGTCAAGAAGGCCGGCCGCGACACCAACGAGGGCACCGTGGGCGCCTTCGTCACCGCCGACGGCCACAAGGGCGCCCTCGTGGAGGTCTCCTGCGAGACCGACTTCGTGGGCACCAACCCCAAGTTCACCGGCTTCGCCACCAAGCTCGCCGAGGTCGTCGCCGACAACGCCCCGGCCGACGTCGAGGCGCTCAAGGCCCTGCCCTTCGAGGGCGCAGACACCGTGGACTCCGCGCTCACCGAGCTCATCCACACCATGGGCGAGAACATGAAGATCGCCCGCTTCGTCGTGCGCTCCGTCGAGGACGGCGCCCTCTCCAGCTACGTCCACGGCGGCAAGCTCGGCGTGCTCGTGGAGTTCGCCTTCTCCAAGCCCGCCACCGCCGAGAACGACGCCTTCAAGGCCTACGCCCACGACGTCGCCATGCAGGTGGCCGCCGCCCAGCCCGTGGCCGCCCGCATCGAGGACGTCCCGGCCGAGACCGTCGAGCACGAGGTCGCGATCTACAAGGCCCAGGCCGCCGAGTCCGGCAAGCCCGAGGCCATCCAGGAGCGCATGGCCGAGGGTCGCCTCAACAAGTTCTACAAGGAGAACGTGCTCACCGAGCAGGTCTTCATCAAGGACTCCGACCAGACCATCCGCTCCCTCGGCGAGAAGGTCTCCAAGGAGTGCGACGACAGCATCTCCATCGTCGCCTTCGACCGCTTCTCCTTCGGCGAGTAGACCGACGGTAAATCCGGCTCTCTGACAGGGGCGGGGACGGTGCGAGCCGGCCCCGCCCCTGTCCATGGGCTATGATGATGCGGCACGGGCCATCACTCGAGACGGGACAAGCGTGGAAGACTACAAGTACCGCCGTATTCTGCTCAAGCTCTCCGGAGAGGCCCTCATGGGCGACGGCGAGTACGGCATGGACCCCAAGATGCTCGAGCACCTCGCCGAGTCCATCAAGACCATCCATGACGACGGCATCGAGGTGGGCATCGTCGTCGGCGGCGGCAACATCTTCCGCGGCATGGCCGGCGCCGCCGCGGGCATGGACCGCGCCCAGGCCGACTACATGGGCATGCTCGCCACGGTCATGAACGCCCTCGCGCTCCAGGACGCCTTCGAGAAGGCCGGCATGATGACCAGGGTCATGAGCGCCATCGAGATGCACGAGGTGGCCGAGACCTACATCCGCCGCCGCGCCATCCGCCACCTGGAGAAGGGCCGCGTCGTCATCTTCGCCGCCGGCACGGGCAACCCCTACTTCACCACCGACACCGCGGCGGCCCTCCGCGCCTGCGAGATCGACGCCGACTGCCTCATGAAGGCCACCAAGGTCGACGGCATCTACGACAAGGACCCGATGAGGCACGAGGACGCCAAGCGCTACGACACCATCAGCTACCGCGACGTCCTCGCGCAGGGCCTCAAGGTCATGGACGCCACCGCCACGGCCCTGAGCCAGGACAACCACATGCCCATCATCGTCTTCGACATCTCCGAGGACGACGTGTTCGAGAAGGCCCTTAAGGGAGAGTCGGTGGGAACCACCGTCGTGGAAGAGGAGACCCTCTGATGAGCGATACCATCAACAACGCAAAGAGCAAGATGGAGAAGTGCCTCGACACCCTCAAGGCCAACTTCTCCAAGGTCCGCACCGGCCGCGCCAACCCCCACGTGCTCGACGCCATCAAGGTCGACTATTACGGCGTGGAGACCCCGGTCACCCAGCTCGCCGGTGTGAAGGTCCCCGAGGCCACCATGCTGCTCGTCGAGCCCTGGGACAAGTCGGTGCTCAACGCCATCGAGAAGGCCATCCGCAACTCCGACCTCGGCATCAACCCGTCCAACGACGGCTCCTCCATCCGCCTGCCCTTCCCGGCCCCCACCGAGGAGCGTCGCCGCGAGCTCGTCAAGGACTGCAAGGGCTACGCCGAGGAGGCCCGCGTGGCCGTGCGCAACGTCCGCCGCGACGCCAACGGCAAGATCGAGCGCGAGGAGGAGAACTCCGAGGACGACGTCCGTCGCGAGCAGGCCGAGGTCCAGAAGCTCACCGACTCCTACATCAAGAAGATCGACGAGGCGCTGAAGGCCAAAGAGGCCGAGGTAATGGAGATCTAGGTTGCGGTACGACGCTGAGGCGCTGGCGCGCCATTTCGCCGACGGTCCCGGTGACGTCTCCCTCGCCGACGTCGACATGGCGCGCCTGCCGTCCCACATCTCCATCATCATGGACGGCAACGGCCGCTGGGCCGAGGCCCGCGGCATGGAGCGCCCCTACGGCCACATGGCCGGCGTGGACTCCCTCCGCGAGACCATCACCACGTGCGTGCGCCTGGGGATCGACGTGCTGTCCGCCTACGCCTTCTCCACGGAGAACTGGAAGCGCCCGCAGCGCGAGGTGGACATGCTCATGCACCTGTTCGCCACCACGCTGGTGAACGAGCTGCCGCTCTTCGTCCAGGAGAACGTGCGCCTCGTCTTCCTCGGCGACCTCGAGGCCCTGCCTCGGGAGACCCGCGAGGTCTTCGAGGAGGGCCTCGCCAAGACGGCGTCCCATACCGGCATGGTGCTCGCCCTCGCCGTGAACTACGGCTCCCGGGCCGAGATCGCCCGGGCCTGCCGGCTCCTGGCGGCCGACGTCGCTGCCGGTAGGATGGACCCCGGCTCGGTGGACGAGTCTGCCGTGGCGGAGCGGCTCTACACGGCCGGGCTGCCCGACCCCGAGCTCCTCATCCGCACCTCGGGCGAGCTCAGGCTCTCCAACTTCCTCCTCTGGCAGCTCGCCTACGCCGAGTTCTACGTGACCCCCGTGCTCTGGCCGGACTTTGACCGCTGGGAGCTCCTGCGCGCCGTCGCGTCGTTCCAGGGGCGCGAGCGCCGGTTCGGGGGAGTGGTCCAAGGGTGAGCGACGACTCCAAACACAACCGCGGCCCCCAGGGGCTCGAGAGGCCCATGGACAGGTACGAGAGGAAGCGCGACGAGCGCGAGGAGCTCCGCCTCGAGGGCGGGACCCGCAGCTCCCGGGTGCGTTCCGGCACCGAGAAGCTGCTCACGCGCACGCTCTCGGGCCTCTTTTACAGCGTCACCGTGCTCGTGTGCATCTTCTGGGGGCCGTTGCCCTGCGCCGTGCTCTTCTGCGCCATGGCCTGGCTCTGCTGCTCGGAGTTCTTCCGCATCGCCCGCATGCTCGGGCGCATGCCCAACGAGTTCATCGGGCTCACTGCGGCCGTGGCCTTCGTCGTGTGCCCCCTCCTGCCCGACGTGGCCCTCATGGCCGTCTTCTCGCTTCTGGTCCTCTCCTGCGGGGTGTGGTTCGTCTGGACCGCCCGCGCCTCCATCAGCGACGCCGCCATCACGGTGTTCGGCCCGGTCTACACGGGGTTCCTGCTGAGCTCGGTCATGTACGTCCGCGTCATGGACGTCCCGAGCCAGCCGATGCCCGTGGCGGCCCTGCTCACCTTCGGCGTGATCGCGTCCATCTGGATGAGCGACGCCGCGGCGTACTTCGTGGGCCAGCGCTTCGGGCGGCACAAGATGGTGCCCAAGATCAGCCCCCACAAGACCTGGGAGGGCTTCGCCGGCGGCATGGTCGGCTCCGTCTTCGTATGGCTGATCATGTGGGTCGTGGGGCTGCCCTGCGTCACGCTGCCCCTCGCGCTGCTCGGCGGCGTCTGCGTGGGCGCCGTGGGCGTCATCGGCGACCTCTTCGAGTCGCGCCTCAAGCGCGCCGCGGGCGTCAAGGACTCCGGCAACTTCCTGCCGGGCCACGGCGGCATGCTCGACCGCACCGACTCCATCCTCTTCGGCTCCATGACAGCCTTCTTCATCCTCAGGCTTGGAGGACTCCTATGAACATCTTCGAGGACCGCGCGCCCTCGTCGCCCCGGCCCACGCCCCTGCGTGTGGCCGTCCTGGGCTGCACGGGCTCCATCGGCCGCCAGGCCCTCGACGTCGCAAGGCAGCACCCCGACCGCGTGGAGGTGACGGCGCTCTCCGTGTACGGGAGCACCGCGGAGCTCGTGGCCCTGGCCAGGGAGTTCCACCCCTCGGCCGTGGCCGTGGCCGACCGCGCCCACGGTGCCGACGGCGTCCTCGACGGCCTGCCGGCCGGCTGCGGCCTGCTCCTCGGCGACGAGGGGGTCATGGAGCTCGCCTCCCGCGACGACGTGGACTGCGTCCTCGTGGCCGTGGTGGGGGAGGCCGGTATCCACGCCGCCCACGCCGCCCTGGCCGCGCGCAAGGTGCTCGCCTGCGCCAACAAGGAGGCCCTCGTGGCCGCCGGCGACCTCCTCATGCCCATGGCACAGCCCGGCCGCCTCATACCGGTGGACTCCGAGCACTCGGCCATCTACCAGTGCCTGGTGGGTGGCCGCGAGCGCGAGCTCCGGCGCATCTGGCTCACGTGCTCCGGCGGCCCGTTCCTCGGGCGCACCCGCGAGAGCCTCGCGTCGGTGACCCCTGAGGAGGCGCTCGGCCACCCCACCTGGGCCATGGGCCCCAAGATCACCGTGGACTCCGCGACCCTCATGAACAAGGGCCTCGAGGTCATCGAGGCCCATCACCTCTTCGACGTCCCTGTGGACGCCGTTGAGGTCCTCGTGCACCCCCAGAGCAAGGTCCACTCCATGGTGGAGTTCGCGGACGGCTCCACCGTCGCGCAGCTCGGCCCCTCCGACATGCGGATCCCCATCCAGTACGCCTTCAGCTACCCGCACCGTTGGGACGCGCCCTGCGAGCCCGTGGACTGGCGGACGGCGGGGGAGCTCACCTTCGGCGCCCCCGACACGGAGACGTTCCGCTGCCTGGCCCTGGCCCTCCAAGCGGGGCGGGTCGGCGGTACGCTGCCCTGCGCCATGAACGCCGCCAACGAGGTGGCCAACCAGGCCTTCCGCGACGGGCGCCTGGGCTTCCTCGCCATCGCAGAGGTGGTCTCCGCGGTCATGGACGCCACCGTGCCCGATCCGGTGGAGTCGCTCGCCCAGGTGGCCGAGGTGGACGCCCGCGCCCGCGCCCAGGCGGCCCAGGCGGTCTCGAGGCTGTCGTGCTAGCCGGGCTCGGCGGGGCGGTCTCCGCCGTCCTCTGGGGCCTCGTGCTCCTCTCGGTCCTCGTCTTCGTCCACGAGGGCGGCCATTTCCTCGCGGCCCGCGTCCTCGGCATCCGCGTGCGCGAGTTCTTCCTCGGCATGCCCTGCCGGTTCCGCCTCGCATGGGAGTCGCGCCGCTACGGCACCGTGTACGGCGCCACGCCCCTGCTGCTGGGCGGCTACACCATGGTCTGCGGCATGGACGGCGCGTCGAGCCCGTATCTCGCCGGCGCCCTCGCCTCGGTGGCGGCCCACGGCCGCGCCACGGTGGACCAGGTGGCCGCCGACGCCGGGTGCACGGCCGAAGAGGCCGTCGAGGCGCTGGCCACGCTCGCCGACTGGGGCTCCGTGGCCCCGTACTACGACCCGGACCTCGGCGAGAGGCCCACGGACTCCACGTGGCCCTCGTCCTTCGAGACCCTGGAGCGCGACCCGTCGCTCCTCACCAAGTACGACCGCGGGCACGACTTCTCGCTGCCCGGCACCACGGCCCAGGGAGAGCCCCACGGCCTCGGGGAGGGCCCGGAGGCCTTCCTCGCCGCCGAGCGCTCCCACACCTACCTCGCCCACGGGTTCTGGGGCCGCACCTTCGTCCTCGTGAGCGGCGTGGCCGTGAACCTCGTCTGCGGGATCCTGCTCGTCGTGGCTGTGCTCACCCTCGCGGGCGTCCCCGTGGTGGGCGACGCCCCCGTGGCGGGCTCGGTGACCGAGGGGTCCCTCGCCCAGCAGGCCGGCATCGAGGCCGGCGACGAGTTCGTGTCGGTGGACGGGACCCCCGTCTCCACCTGGCAGGGGACCGTCGAGGCCGTCCGGGAGGCCCTCTCCGAGGGCACCGACTTCACGGTCACGGTGAGGCGCGACGGCAGGCCCGTGGACGTGGGCGTGGCCCTCGACGGTCCCGCCGAGACCCTCGGCATCCAGGGGACGGTGGAGAACGTGCGCCTCGGTATCGGCGATGCTCTCTCCTACGCCCTCTCCTACGTGGGGGCGACCGCCTCGTTCATCCTCAGGCTGCTTCAGCCCGCCCACATCGGCGAGGTCATCGAGAGCTCCAGCTCCGTCGTCGGCATCTCGGTCATGGCCAGCGAGGCGGCGAGCCAGGGGATGGCGTCGTTCGCCCTGCTCGCGGCCGCGGTGTCCCTGAGCCTGGCCTTCATGAACCTGCTGCCCATACCGCCCCTGGACGGCGGCAAGATTGTGATCGAGGCCATCCAGGCCGTGCGCCGGCGCCCCGTCTCCATGCGCGTGCAGCAGGGAGTCTCCATGGTGGGTATAGCCCTCTTCATGCTCCTGTTCTTCGTCCTGCTCCGGCAGGACATCGTCCGCTTCGTCTTGGGAGGCTGACCATGGAAGACCTTCGGCGCGAGGCCGGGCTCCTGGGCGACGGCGCCCCGGATCCCCTTCCCCGCACCCTCACCCGCCAGGTCCACGTGGGCCCGGTGGCCGTGGGCGGCGGCACCCCCGTGGCCGTCCAGTCCATGACCTGCACCCCGACCCAGGACCCCGCCGCTACCCTCGCCCAGGTCGCGGCCCTCGCCGAGGAGGGCTGCGAGATAGTCCGCGTCGCCGTCCCGTCGGCCGACGCCCTCGACGGTTTCGGCGAGGTCTGCGCCGAGAGCCCGCTGCCCGTGGTGGCCGACATCCACTTCGACCACCGTCTCGCCCTCGGGGCGTGCGCCCGGGGGGCGTCGGCCCTGCGGATCAACCCCGGCAACATCGGGTCGTGGGCCAAGGTGGACGCCGTGATCGACGCCGCGGGCGAGGCCGGCATCCCCATCCGCATCGGCGTGAACGCCGGCTCCCTAGACCCTGCCGTGGATGCCCGCGAGGACCTCACGCAGCCCGAGAAGCTCGTGGAGAGCGCCCTGTCGTTCGTGCGGCACTTCAAGGACCGCGGCTTCTCCGACATCGTGCTCTCGGCCAAGACGCACTCGGTGCCCTCCACCATCCGCACCAACCGGGAGCTCTCGGCCCGCATCCCCGCCGTGCCGCTGCACCTCGGTGTCACCGAGGCGGGCGGCCTCGGGCCCGCCACGGTCAAGAACTCCGTGGCCCTGGGGGTGCTTCTCTCCGAGGGCATCGGCGACACCGTGCGCGTCTCCATCACGGCGCCGCCGGAGGAGGAGGTGCGCGTCGCCTGGAACATCCTGCAGTCGGTGGGCCTGCGCCGCCGCGGCCCCGAGATCGTCTCGTGCCCCACGTGCGGGCGCTGCCGCATCGACCTCATGGGCCTCGCGTCGCAGGTGGAGGAGCGGCTGCGGGGCGTGGAGGCGCCCATCACCGTGGCCGTCATGGGCTGCGTGGTCAACGGGCCCGGCGAGGCCCGTGCCGCCGACATCGGCATCGCCGGCGGCGACGGCCAGGGCCTCCTCATCGCCGGCGGCGAGTCGTTGGGGTCCGTCCCGGAGGAACGCCTCGTCGACGCCCTCATGGAGGAGATCGACCGCCGCTACGGCGACGGCCCGCGCCCGTAGGGGCCGCACGGGCCGCCCGTCCCCGCGCCCGGGGCGGGGGAGCCCCACATCACCGGGCGCACGACCACGTACCAGACCGGAGGAGCCTAAACCGTGAAGACGTTCCAGACCATGAGCTCGCTGTACGCACCCACTCTGAAGGAGGACCCGGCCGACGCGGACCTCGCGAGCCACCGCCTCCTGCTGAGGGCCGGCATGATCCGCAAGACCGCCGCCGGGCTCTACTCGTACCTGCCGCTCGCCTGGCGCTCCCTCGAGAAGATCGAGGACATCATCCGCGACGAGATGGACACCCACGGGGCCCAGGAGGTCCTCCTGCCCATCCTCACCCCGGCGGAGCTCTGGGAGGAGTCCGGCCGCTACGACGCCTACGGCCCCGAGCTCATGCGCCTCTCCGACCGCCACGACCGCGACTTCGTGCTCGGCCCCACCCACGAGGAGACCATGACCGACCTCGTGCGCGGCGAGCTCCGCTCCTACAAGCAGCTGCCGGTCAACCTCTACCAGATCCAGCAGAAGTACCGCGACGAGCTGCGCCCGCGCTTCGGCCTCATGCGCGGCCGCGAGTTCATCATGAAGGACGGCTACTCCTTTGACGCCGACGCCGAGGGCATGCAGCGCTCCTTCGACACGATGTACGACGCCTACTCCGGCGTCTGCGACCGCTGCGGCATCAAGGCCCTCCCGGTGGCCGCCGACTCCGGCCAGATCGGCGGCTCCACCTCCATCGAGTTCATGGCCCTCGCCGAGGCCGGGGAGGCGGCGCTCGTCTACTGCCCCGACTGCGGCTACGCCGCCGACGAGGAGGCCGCCACGGTGGTCATCTCCGTCGAGGACGGCCCCGAGACCCACGACCACGAGCTCGAGTGCGTGGAGACGCCCGGCGTCCACACCATCGCCGAGCTCGCCGGGCTCTTCGACGTCCCCGAGGCCGCCTGCCGCAAGGCCGTGGCCCTCGTGGACGGCGAGGGGAGGCCCGTGGTGTGCATCGTCCCGGGCGACCACGAGCTCAACGAGGTCAAGGCGTCCCACGCCTTCGGCGGCTACCACCTCATGAGCGATGAGGAGCTCGAGTCCTTTGGCCTGTTCAAGGGCTGCATCGGCCCCGTGGGGCTCCCCGAGGGCGTCTCCTGCGTCTGCGACGTCTCCCTGCGCGGCTCCCTCAGCTGGCTCGTGGGCGCCAACCGCCCCGAGAGCCACTACCTGGGCGCCCGCCCAGGCCGCGACTTCGAGCCGGACGCCTGGGAGGACCTCGCCAGCGCCAAGGCGTCGGACGCCTGCCCCGTGTGCGGCAAGCCGCTCGCGGCGGCCCGCGGCATCGAGATGGGCCAGATCTTCCAGCTCGGTGACAAGTACTCCCGGTCCATGGGGGCCACGTTCCTCGACAGGGACGGCAAGGAGCGGTACTTCCAGATGGGGTGCTACGGCATCGGCGTGACGCGCACGCTCGCCGCCGTGGTCGAGCAGTGCCACGACGACTCCGGCATCGTGTGGCCGGTCTCGGTGGCGCCGTTCGAGGTCGAGGTCATCGCCCTCGACACCGCGGACGACCTCGTGTGGCCCGCCGCCCAGCAGGTGGCGGACCAGCTCGTGGAGGCCGGCGTCCAGGTGCTGCTCGACGACCGCAAGGAGCGCCCGGGCGTGAAGTTCAACGACGCCGACCTCCTCGGCCTGCCCTACCAGGTGATCCTCGGCAAGAAGGCCGTGGCCAAGGGCATGTGCGAGGTCAAGGACCGCGCCACCGGCGAGCGCCGCGAGGTGGCCATCGACGAGGTCGTCGCCGAGGTGGGCTCCGAGGTCATCGCCCGCAGGCGCTAGGCGCGGGACCATCCGACGGGCCTCCATGGGGGAGGGGGCGCCCCGACCGGTCTTCAAGCCGGTCGGGGCGCCCCCTCCCATTCATAGACAAGTCGCCCGGCTGCGCCTAACGGGCCGCCCGGCGCTCCGCGGCGGCCCCGAGGGCGGCCAGGGCGTCCTCGGCCACGAGCTCCGGCGTCATGCGCGCCTGCTCCACGAGGGTGTCGGGGTCGTAGCGGTCGGGGACGTCCTTGGGGAAGCCCCTCACGACCACGGCGACGCCCAGCGGGGCGAGGGCGGCGGCGACCTTCTGTCCGAACCCGCCGTCGGCGAAGCCGTCCTCCAGCGTGATCACCGCGTCATGGCCCTCGGCGAGGAACGCCGCGAGCTCGGGGTCGACGTCGGAGACCACGCGGGGGTTCAGTACGGTGGGCTCGATGCCGGACCGCTCGCGCACGATGCGCGCGGCCTCGAGGGCGCAGGGGTAGAACGTGCCGGCGCCCACGATCGCCACGCGGGAGCCGCGGACGACGTCGGGGAGCGCGTTCTCCATGGGGGCGCCGCCCGGCACCTTCACGGCCACGGGGCCGTCGCACGTGTCGAGGGCCCAGTCCATCATGGCCTCGAACTCGGGGACCGTGGCCGGCGCCAGGTAGGTGACGTGGGGGATGGCGCCGAGCATGGCGATGTCGCCGAGCCCCAGGTGCGTGGCGTCGGTCATGGAGTAGACGGACCCGCGGTCGACCATGAGCACGGCGTGGGCGCGGTTGACGCCGAGCTCCTGGACCACCTGGTCGTAGGCGCGCCCCAGGAACGTGGAGTAGAGGCACACCACGGGGCGCATGCCGGCCGAGGCGAGGCCGACGGAGAAGGTGAGCGCCGTGGCCTCGGCGATGCCGACGTCGACGAACTGGCGCCCCGCCGCGGTACGCATGGCGGGGGTGAAGCCGAGGCCCGTGGGCGTGGCCGCCACCACCGTCATGGTGGACGGGTCTGCCGCCATGCGGCGGTTGAGGTACCCCGTCGTCACGTCGCTCCAGGCGAGGGGCGCGGCCCCGTGGGCGCCCCCCTCGAGGGGGCCCACGTTGTGGAAGGTCTCGGGGTCGTCCACCGCGGGCCCGTAGCCGTGGCCCTTCTCGGTGTGGACGTGCACGACCTGGGGGCCCGACGCGTCCCGCGCCGCCTCGAGGGCCGAGACGAGCGGGGCGACGGAGTTGCCGTCCTCGACGTATCGGTAGGAGAAGCCCAGGTCCGTGAAGAAGTTGCGCTCGACGTCGCCGCCCGCCTCGCGGAGCCTGCGGAGCTCCTCGTAGAGCGAGCCGTGGTTCTCGGCGATGGACATGGCGTTGTCGTTCACGACGACCACGAGGTCGTCGCAGAGCTCCCCGGCGACGTCGAGGCCCTCGAAGGCCTCGCCGCCCGAGAGGGAGCCGTCGCCGATGACCGCGACCACGTGGCCCTCCGTTCCGGCCATGGCCCGACCGCGCGAGATGCCGGCCGCCAGGCCCACGGACGTGGAGGTGTGGCCCAGGACGAAGGGGTCGTGCTCCGACTCGGAGGGGCTGGAGAAGCCCGAGACGTCGTCGTAGTGGGCCGGGTCGAGGAAGGCCTCCTTGCGGCCCGTGAGCATCTTGTGGGCGTAGGTCTGGTGGGAGACGTCGAACACGATGGTGTCGGTGGGGGAGTCGAAGACCCGGTGGAGCGCCACGGTGAGCTCGACGACGCCCAGGTTGGGGCCGAGGTGGCCGCCGTGGGTCCGCGCTCGCGCCATGAGGGCGTCCCGCACCTCGGCCGCCAGGGCCTCGAGCTCGGCAACGCCCATGCCCTTGAGGTCGCGGGGGGAGTCGATGGTCTCGAGATACATGGGTTCGGGGTTCCTTCGCTCGGTCGGTGGCTACGCTCCAGTAGATACCCGTGCCCTACAGCTTAACCACCGCAGGGGCGGGGCCGCTCTGCGCGGGGCGCCCCGGTCGACAAAGGGTGCCCAACGGTCGTCGGGCCATGAAAAAGGGCGGCGACCGAGGCCGCCGCCCTGTTGCGTGTGGTGGAGATAAGGGGGATCGAACCCCTGACCTCATGACTGCCAGTCATGCGCTCTCCCAGCTGAGCTATATCCCCGTGGGTTGGTGCGTCGACAACTATAGCAGAGGGCGGCGCGAGTGCAACGGACCATCTCCTCTCCATCAAACCACACCGAAGATGTGCAGAGACTGGGGGGTGGCCGGGGCCGGCGGGGGCGTGGGGTATAGTCGTTCAGACCGAGTTAGGGGCCCAGGGACCCCTGTCGCACACTAACTGATGGGAGTACCACATGGCTGACGCAGCGGTTCCCGGCACGCTCCAGGTCTCCAACGACGTCATCGCCGACCTCGCGGGCTACGCCGCGATGATGTGCTACGGCGTGGTGGGCATGGCCTACACCGACGACCAGCAGAACCTCCAGACCCTGCTCTCCATGAGCCAGATGTCCAAAGGCATCGACGTCGACATGGACGGCGACACGGTCTCCGTCACGCTCCACGTGGTGGTGGACGCCGGCGTCAACATGCGCTCCGTGAGCCAGAACCTCGAGAGCAGCGTCAGGTTCATGCTCGGGCAGGTCGCCCAGATCGAGGGCGCGGAGGTCCACGTGGTCATCGAGGACATGAGGGTGCGCTAGGCACCGCAGGCACCAGACGGCAGGAACGGGGCACGGCCCCGGAGAGACAGACCGGAGTTACCACAGAATGATTGCGAACGTCATACGCCACTGCTTCCCCGTCGCCGCCCAGGCGGTCGCCGACAGGGCGGACGAGATCAACAAGCTCAACGTCTTCCCCGTCCCCGACGGCGACACCGGAACCAACATGAGCCTCACGCTCAAGACCGTGGTGAAGGAGGTCGAGGCCCTCCCGGCCAACGCCCCCATGGAGGCCGTCGCCAAGGCCATCACGCACGGCTCGCTCATGGGCGCCCGCGGCAACTCCGGCGTCATCACCAGCCAGATCCTGCGCGGCGTGGCCGAGGGCCTCGTCGACGCCAAGGGCGACCCCGTCACCGTCACCGACCTCGCCGCCGCATGGCGCCACGGCCGCAAGGTCGCGTTCCAGGCGGTCCGCAAGCCCGTCGAGGGGACCATCCTCACCGTCGTCTCCGACCTCTCGGAGCGCGCCGACGAGCTGGCCCACGACCGCGCCATGTCCGTGGAGGAGGCCCTCAAGGAGCTCGTGTCCGAGGCCTACGAGTCCGTGGCGCGCACCCCCGACCTTCTTCCCGTCCTCAAGGAGAACGGCGTCGTCGACTCCGGCGCCTTCGGCTTCGCGGTGTTCTTCGAGGCCTTCGTGAACGCCTGCCTCGGCACCGACTCCTCCGTGGACTTCCGCACCACTGTGGACAGCTCCGACGCCAAGCGCTCCGTGGCCGCCAGCGTGCACATCGAGCTCAACGACGACTGGGAGGGCTCGGAGTACCGCTACTGCACCGAGTTCCTCTTCCACGCCGACAGCGCGGACTTCGACCAGAAGGCCGCCCTCGACTTCCTGGCCACCATGGGCGACTGCGAGCTCCTCGTGGGCTCCAACCCCGACTACAAGATCCATGTGCACACCAACGAGCCCGACCGCGTGCTGCACCACATGCTCGGCCACGGCCAGATCTTCGAGGTCTTCATCCACAACATGGACCTCGAGGCCCACGACCGCACCGCGGCCATCGCCGCCGACCAGAAGGCCGCCGGCGCCCCCAGGAAGAAGCTCGGCGTCGTGGCCGTGGCGGCCGGCGACGGCGAGGCGGAGATCCTCGAGTCGCTCGGGGTGGACGTCGTCGTCTCGGGCGGCCAGACCATGAACCCGTCCACCGCCGACATCCTCGACGCCATCGAGCGCGCCAACGCCGAGCATGTCATCGTGCTGCCGGACAACGGCAACATCCGCATGGCCGCCGAGGCCGCGGCCAACGCCTGCGACACCTGCGAGGTCGCCGTGGTCCCCACCAAGACCGTGCCCCAGGCCTTCGCGGCCCTGTTCGTCCTCGAGACCGACGTCCCGCTGGCCGACAACGTGGCGGCCATGACCGAGGCCGTGGCCAACGTCCGCGACGGCGAGGTCACCCGTGCCGTGCGCGACTCCCAGGCCGCCGACGGATCCCCCATCAGGTCGGGCGACGTCATGGGCATCCAGGACGGCGCCATCACCGTGGTGGGCTCGTCCGTGGACCAGGTCACCCTCGACCTCGTGCGCCGCATGCAGACCGAGGAGGAGGGCGACACCCTCACCATCCTCGCCGGCGACGAGCTCGACGACGAGGCCTTCCAGGCCCTCTGCGACGCCATCGAGGAGGCCCTGCCCGACCTCGAGGTCGACCCGCACCGCGGCGGCCAGCCCCTCTACCCCGTGATCTTCTCCATCGAGTAGCGCCGAGGGAGGCCCATGGCAGAGCCAGGGACCATCGTCGTTCCCGCGACATCCGGCCGTCTGACGCGCACCTGCGCGCTGGACGACCGCGTGTCGCGGCTTCGTCATGTCTCGGGGCAGCGTCTCGCCGCCCTCGAGCGCATGGGCGTGCGCACCGTGCGCGACCTCTTCCTCCACCTGCCCCGCCGCTACCTCGACTTCTCCCACGTGGTCCCCATCGCCCACGCCGACGTCGGCCAGGAGGCCACGGTCGTGGGGCGCATCGACCGCGTCGAGCTCAAGCGCCCCCGGCCCCGGCTGCCCATCGTCGAGGTCTTCGTCATGGACGACACGGGCGTGCTGCGCGCGTCGTTCTTCAAACAGCCGTGGCTCAAGGACGCCTTCTCGGAGGGCGACACCGTCGCCCTCTCCGGGAAGGTGACCTTCGCCTACGGCTTCAAGCAGATGGCCTCGCCGTTCCACGAGGTGCTGGGCCCCAACGAGACGGGCGGCTACTCGCGCGTCGTGCCGGTGCACCCGGTGAGCGAGGGGCTCACCCCCGCGTGGATGCGGCGCATCGCGAGCTGCGCCGTGGCCGACTTCTCCGATGTCTGCGACTTCCTCCCGGCGTCCCTCGTCGCGGCGCGGGGCCTCATGGGCTGGGGGGCCGCCGTGCGCGCCGCGCACTTCCCGTCCTCCCTCGACGAGGCTGAGCGCGCCCGCCGGCGCCTCGCCTACGACGAGCTCCTCTGCCTCCAGCTCGTGCTCCGGGCCCGCCACGCGCTGGAGGGGGCCGGCCGGCCCGGATTCTCCCACACCGTCGACGGCCCCCACGTTGCCGCCCTCCTCGACGCCCTGCCGTTCAACCTCACCGGCGAGCAGCGGGCGGCCGTCGACGACATCCTCGCCGACATGGCGTCGCCCCGGCCCATGAACCGCCTGCTCCTCGGCGACGTTGGCACGGGCAAGACCGCCGTGGCGTCCGTGGCCATGGCCGCCTGCGCCGACTCCGGCACCCAGTGCGCCGTCATGGCACCCACCTCCGTGCTCGCCCGGCAGTACGCCGAGAAGACGGGCCCCGTCCTCGACGCGGCCGGCGTGACGTGGCGCCTGCTCACGGGCTCCACGCCGGCCGACGAGCGCGCCTCGGTGACGGAGGGGGTGGCGTCCGGGGAGGTCTCCGTCCTCTTCGGCACCACGGCCATCCTCTCCGAGGACGTGCGGTTCTGCGACCTCTCGCTCGCCGTGGTGGACGAGCAGCACCGCTTCGGCGTCAACCAGCGCACGGGCCTCAAGGGCAAGGGCGAGGCGGCCGACGTCCTCACGATGACAGCCACCCCCATCCCCCGTACGCTCGCCCTCTCCGTGTATGGCGACGTCTGCGTCTCCTCCATCCGCGAGCGGCCGCACCCGGGGGCCGGCACCACCACGACGGTGGTGCCCCCCGAGTCCCTCGACATCGCCTTCGGGGCCATCCGGGAGGAGGTCGCCGCCGGGCACCAGGCCTACGTGGTCTGCCCCCTCGTGGACGACGCCGACGACGGCTCGGAGCTCGACGACGTGCCCGAGGGTCCCGAGCGCACCCTCAAGAGCGCCCGGGCGGCCTACGAGGAGCTCTCCCGGAGCGTGTTCCCCGATCTCTCCGTGGGCCTCATCCACGGCCGCATGGCGCCCGCCGAGAAGGACGCCACCATGGCCGCGTTCCGCGACGGCGCCGTGGACGTGCTCGTGTCCACCACCGTCATCGAGGTCGGTGTGGACGTCCCCAACGCCTGCGCGATGCTCGTCTACGACGCCGACCGCTTCGGGCTCGCGACCCTCCACCAGCTCCGCGGGCGCGTGGGCCGCGGCACCGTGGCGGGCAGGGTCTTCCTCGAGACGTCGTCCAAGAGGGGCACGCCGGCCCGCAAGCGGCTGTCGGCCCTCGAGCGGAGCACCGACGGGTTGGAGCTCGCCGAGCTCGACCTCAGGCTGCGACACGAGGGCGACGTGTTGGGGTACCGTCAGTCGGGGGCCGCGACGCTGGCCCTCGTGGACCTCGCCGAGGATGGCGACCTCGTCGAGGCGGCCCACGGCGACGCCCTCGCCTTGGTCGAGGCGTCGCCCGACCTCTCGGCCCCGGGGCTCGGCCCCCTGGCCCACGAGGTCGAGGAGCGGTTCACGCTGTACTTCAAGGACGGGGGAGGGGCATGAGGGTCGTAGGTGGTCAGTGGAGGGGGAGGCCCCTCAAGGCCCCCGAGGGCTCGGGCACCCGCCCGTCGACCGACCGCATGCGGGAGGCCGTGGCCTCCATGGTCGCGTCGGCCCGCGGCCTCGACCTCGACGGCGCGTGGGTCCTCGACGCCTTCTGCGGCTCCGGGGCCCTGGGCCTCGAGCTCGTGAGCCGCGGCGCCGAGGGGTGCGTGCTCGTCGACCGCGACCGCCGCGCCCTCGCCTGCGCCCGGGACAACGTGCGGTCCCTCGGCGCAGACGGGTGCGCGAGGTGCGTGCCCGGCGACGCGGTCGCCTGCGCCCGGGCGGGGCGGCTGGGCGACCGGCCGTTCGACATCGTCCTGCTCGACCCGCCCTACCGCCTGGACCCGGGCCTCTCGGCGTCGCTCCTCGCCGCGCTCCGCGGGCGGGGGCTCCTGGCCCCGGGGTGCCTCGTGGTCCACGAGCGCTCCGCCGACGCCGCGCCGCTCGAGGCCGACGGCCTCGTGCCGCTGAGGGAGCGCCCCCACGGCGGGAGCGTCGTGACACTGCTGGAGAACCGCACGGGAGAGGAGGGCCCCGATGCCCGATGAGGCCGGTCCCATAGACCACGTGGTGGTGCCGGGCACGTTCGACCCGGTCACCTACGGCCACCTCGACGTCATACGGAGGGCCACCCGCATCGCCCCGGAGGTGACGGTGGCCGTGGCCGTATCCCGGGACAAGCGGGGGAGCGCGCGGGCCTTCACGCTCGACGAGCGCGTCGCCATGGTGCGCGAGGCCGTGGGGGAGCTCGGCATCGGCGACGTGCGGGTCATGGCCATGGACGGCCTGCTCGTCGACTTCTGCCGGAGGATCGGCGCGGGGGCCGTGGTGAAGGGCCTCCGGGCCACCACGGACTTCGAGTACGAGCTCGCCCAGGCCGACCTCAACGTGCGCATGAGCCCTAACCTCGAGTCCATCTACGTCATGAGCAGCCCCGAGTACGGCTACGTGTCGAGCTCCATCGTGCGCGAGATCGCGGCCCTCGGCGGCGACGTCTCCCTGCTCGTGCCGCCGTGCGTGGAGCGGTGCCTCAAGCGGCGCTTTTCGGGCGGGGACGTCGGGATTCTCTGAATTGCGGGCACTGCGTGCGGCCCGTGTTAGGATGAACGAGTATGCGTCGTCCCAGCGTCGCCCGAAGGCGATGCTCGTGCCATCACCTTGAAAGGAGCCCATATGCAGCCGGGTGAGGAGCTCGAGAACCTCGTGGCGGAGCTCGAGGACATCGTGAGCCAGGCCAAGTCCACCTTCGGTGGAGGCGGCCAGAAGAAGATCGTCGACAGCGAGGAGATCTACCAGATCATCGACGACATCAAGGACACCTTCCCCGAGGAGTTCGCCACCGCGCGGCGCATCCTCAAGGAGCAGGACGAGATCCTCGCCCACGCCCAGCAGCAGGCCGACTCCATCATCGCCGACGCCCAGCAGCAGGCCATGATTCTCGCGGGCGACCAGGAGGTCGTGCGCCTCGCCCAGCAGAAGGCCGACGACATCCGCGACGCCGCGCAGCAGTACGAGCGCGACACCCGCTACAACGCCGAGGAGTACGTCGAGGAGATCCTCGAGCACCTCGAGGACAACCTCAAGTCCATCGTCGTCCAGGTGACCCGCTGCCGCCAGACGCTCACCGACAAGGCCGGCGGCCGCTCGGGCCAGCAGAGCTGGTAGGGGAGCGGCGTCCATGGACATCAAGCCCATCATCGTCCACATCGACGACCACCTCGCGCTGCCCGGCGACACCTGGCCGGTCTCCGGCCACGTGGACGTCCACGGCTACAGCCTTGGCGACCACGACTTCTCGGTGCCCGACGGCATCGACTACGACATCGTGCTCACCAACACCGGCGACGGCATCCTCGCCACGGGCATCGTGAAGGCCGACGTCCTCGGGACGTGCGACCGCTGCCTCGACGAGGCGCGCATCTCCATAGCCTCCGAGGTCGACGAGTACTTCCTCTTCGAGCTGCCGGACGCCTCCGAGCAGTCCGACGACGAGGATGACGTCGACTTCTCGCTGGTGGACCGGGAGAACGGCACCGTCGACCTCGCCGGGCCCGTCAACGCCGCCGTCATCATGGAGACCCCGTTCGTGGTGCTCTGTCGCGAGGACTGCAAGGGCCTCTGCCCGCACTGCGGCGCCAACCTCAACGAGGGCGACTGCGGCTGCGCCGAGGCCCACGCGGACGACATCGACCCCACCAACCCCTTCTCGGTGCTCGCGCAGCTCAAGCGCGACGTCGCCGAGGGCGAGGTGGAGGAGCGCGCCGCCCAGGACGCCGCCGACGAGGCGGCCGCGGAGGCCTGGGCCGAGGCCATGGACGCCGCCGGGGGCGACGAGTCCTAGGGGATACGTGAACATACCGTGCATGGGAGGCCCCGGCCGCCGCGGGTGTTTACAACCCCCGCTCCCGTGCTAGTATTATCAGCTGTGTGTTTGTGGACGTTGCCCACCCCGGTGGAGCGATAGACAGATCGGAAGAGGTTCATCATGGCAGTACCCAAGCAGAAGAAGGGCCGCGGGGCCACGCACTCCCGCCGTTCGGCCAACAGCAAGCTCGCGATGCCCGCGCGCTGCACGTGCTCCCACTGCGGTGCCGTGAAGCTCCCGCACCGCGTCTGCCCCAACTGCGGCTACTACCGCGATCGTCAGGTCATCGCCGTCGACTAGTCGCCCCCGCCGCTCATCCTGGGTTCGAGGCCGCCTTCCGAGGCGGCCTTTTCTGTGACGGGCGCCCATCACGGGTAGTATTGACAGGCGGGCGGGGCCGACGGGCCCCGCGGACCCTCAAGGAGTGCCAATGAACACTGTCTGCGTAGACGCCATGGGCGGCGACCTCACCCCGGACGTCGTGCTCTCCGGCATCGACCTCGCCCTCGGGGCCGACCGCGACCTCACCGTGCTGGTGGCCGGCGACGCCTCGGTCGTGGAGCCCTTCTGCGCCTCCCGCGGCCGCGCCGTCCCGCTCGTGACCACCGAGGTCATCGCCATGGACGAGCACCCCGCCACGGCCGTGCGCGCCAAGCGCGACTCCTCCATCGTGCGGGGCTGCCGCGCCGTCCGCGAGGGCGACGCCCAGGCCTTCTTCTCAGCGGGGTCCACGGGCGCCGTGCTCGCCGCCGCCACCGTCACCGTGGGCAGGGTCAAGGGCGTGTCGCGCCCGGCGCTCGCCGCGGTGCTCCCAGGTCTCGACGGCCATCAGACCGTCTTCTGCGACCTCGGCGCCAACGCCGACTGCCGCCCCGAGATGGTCGTGCAGTTCGCGCAGATGGGCGCCGTCCTCGCCGAGGTCGAGGCCGGGGCGGTGCACCCGACGGTGGCGCTGCTCTCCAACGGCACGGAGGAGACCAAGGGCAGCTCCCAGGCCCTCGCGTTCCACGGGGCCCTCGTGGAGGCCGCCGACGCCGGGCTCGTCGACTTCGCCGGCAACTGCGAGGGCTCCGACATCCTGCTGGGGCCCCACGATGTCATCGTCTCCTGTGGCTTCGCCGGCAACATCGCCCTCAAGGCCATGGAGGGCACGGCCAAGTTCATGGCGGCCCGGCTCAAGGCGGCCGCGGCGTCCTCGCCCCGCTCCGCCCTGGGCGCCCTCCTCGTGAAGCCCGCCTTCTCCGCCATCGCCGCCGACCTCTCCGGCGACGTCCACGGCGGCGCCTGCCTCCTCGGGCTCAAGGCCCCCGTCCTCGTGGGCCACGGCCACACGAGCCCCGAGGCCGTCATGAACGGCACCCTCGCCGCCCTGCGCACGGTCCGGGAGGACCTGTGCGGCCGCATCGCGGCGAGCCTGCGGGCGGACGCGTGAGCCCCGCTCCACTACACTGACCCTCAGAGACCTGCGCCCGCGTGGGCGCGCGACCGGAAAGGCATGGAAGCTATGGACCGCAACGAGCTCTTCGACAAGGTCGCCGAGACCGTGGCCGAGACCATGAACGTCGACGCCGAGGACCTCACCCCCGAGACCACCTTCGAGTCGCTCTCCGCCGACTCCCTCGACCTCATCGAGCTGGTGACCGCCCTCGAGGAGGACTTCGACACCGCCATCGACGACGAGCAGCTCACCTCCATCAAGAGCATCGGCGACGCCGTCGACCTGCTCTCCCAGAGCCTCTGAGCCGCGCCATGGTCGAGGTTCCCCCCAGCAAGGTCGCCCGAGCCGAGCAGATTCTGGGCCACCGGTTCGCCGACCGCCGGCTCGTTGAGTCGGCGCTCTGCCACCCCTCCGCCGTGGAGGGCGGCCCGGTGTCGGACTCCTACGAGCGCCTCGAGTTCCTGGGCGACTCCATCCTCGGGGCCATCGTGGCCCTCGACCTCTTCCGCCGCTTCCCGGGCATGGACGAGGGCGAGCTCTCCCGCCTCAAGGTGACGCTCGTGTCGGGCGACACCCTGTCCCGGGTGGCCGCCGACCTCGGCGTGGGGGAGTGCATCGTCTTCGGCGCGTCCGAGGAGAAGACCCAGCTCCGGGGCATGCACTCCGCCCTCGAGAACGTCTACGAGTCGCTCGTCGGCGCCCTCTACCTCGACGCCGGGCTCGACGAGGCGCGCCGCTTCGTCCTCGACACGCTGGGCCCCCACGTGGACTCCCACAAGGCGCTCCGCCCCGTGAGCCCCAAGTCGCGGCTCCAGGAGCTCACCCAGCGCGACCTGCACTGCGGGCCCGAGTACAAGGTCGTGGCCGAGGAGGGCCCGGCCCACGCCCCCACCTACACCGCCGTGGCCATCGTCCAGGGCGTCCGCGTGGGCCGCGGCAAGGGCCCAACCAAGAAGGCGGCCGAGGCCGAGGCCGCCCACCACGCAATCCTGAGGCTCACCGACGGCACCGGCGAGGGCCAGGTGCACTCGTCGGTGCTGGCCTCCGACGTAGACGGGCAGTCGTAGCCGTGTACCTGAGATCACTCACGCTCAAGGGCTTCAAGTCCTTCGCCGACCGCACCCACATGGTCTTCGACCCGGGCCTCACCGTCGTGGTGGGCCCCAACGGCAGCGGCAAGTCCAACGTGAGCGACGCCATCCTCTGGGTCCTGGGCGAGCAGAGCGCCAAGCAGCTCCGCGGCCAGGCCATGGAGGACGTCATCTTCTCGGGCTCCTCCGCCCGCGGCCCCGTGAGCGTGGCCGAGGTCACCCTCGTGCTCGACAACTCCGACCACCGCCTCCCGGTGGACTTCGACGAGGTCGCCGTCACCCGGCGCATGTACCGCTCGGGCGAGAGCGAGTACCTCATCAACGCCGCCCCGGCCCGCCTGCGCGACATCCAGGACATCCTCCACGACTCCGGCCTGGGCAAGGACACCCACTCCATCATCAGCCAGGGCAAGCTCGACGCCATTCTCTCCAGCCGCCCCGAGGAGCGCCGCTCCCTCATCGAGGAGGCCGCCGGCATCTCCAAGCACCGGCGTCGCAAGGAGCGCTCCATGCGCAGGCTTAAGGCCATGGAGGAGAACGTGCGCCGCGCCCGGGACATCGACCGGGAGATCCGCCGCCGCCTGAGGCCCCTCGAGCGCCAGGTGGACAAGGCGCAGCGCTTCGCCGACCTCGACGGGCGCCGGCAGGCCCTCGAGACCCAGCTGGCCGTGGACGACCTCCGGCAGCTCAAGGCGCGCTGGGACGCCGTAGCCGCCCGCCGTCGCGAGGCCGAGGCCGACGTCGAGATCTGCCGCTACCGCGCCGGGGAGCGCTCGGCCGAGCTCGAGAAGCTCCAGAGCCTCCTCGAGCAGAAGGGCCTGTTCGTGGGCGACCTCGGCGAGCAGCGCCGCCGGGTGCAGGACCAGCTCGGCCGCATCGAGAGCGACATGCGCCTCCTCGAGGAGAAGGGCCGCAACATGGTGGCCAAGCTCTCGGACACCCGCATGGCGCTCTCATCCATCGACCACCAGGCGTCGTCGGCCCGGGCCGAGCTCGACGCCGCCGCCGCGGAGCTCGACGGCGTCGCCGCGAGGCAGCGCGTGGTCTCCTCCGAGAGCGCCGGGCTCCAGGAGCGCGCCGACGGGTGCGCCCGCACGCTCGCCGTGGCCGAAGAGCGCGCCGCCGACGCCCAGCTCGCCCTGCGCTCCGCCCAGCGCGAGAACGACTCCGCCGTGCTCGAGCGGGCCCGGATCAAGGAGCGCCTCGCCAACGCCGAGGTGGAGGACGGCCTGTTCCAGACGCGCCTCGACCAGCTCGACGAGGACGTCGAGGCCGGCCGCGCCGCCCTCGCCGCCGCCCGGGCCAAGGCAGCCGAGACCCAGAAGGCCGCCGACGCGGCGCGCCGCGACCTCGACGCCGCGGCCTCCGCCATCTCGAAGGCGTCCAAGGCCCTCGGCGAGTGCCGCAAGGCCGAGGACTCCGCCCGCTCCCGCCTCACGGAGCGCAGGGCGCGCCTCGAGGCGCTGCGCAAGGTCGCCGCCTCCGCCAAGGGCAGCCCACGGTCGCGCGGCGTCGCCGAGCGGGCGGGCGGCTCCCTCGCCGAGGGCACGCTCTCCGCCCGACTCGCGGCCCCGGGCGACCTCGCGCCGCTCGTGGAGTGCCTGCTGTCCGACGCCATGGAGGCGCTCGTGGTGGCCCCCTCCGGCGACATCGCCGCCGTGGCCGAGACCGCCGCGGCCACGGCCGGGACCGGCGCCGTGACCCTCGTACCGCTCGACCCCGCGGTGCCCGACCCGGTGCCGGGCGCCCCCGGGGAGTCCCTCGTCGCGCTCCTGCGGGAGGCCGACCCCGACTGCCCGGCGGCCGAGCTCGCCCTCCTCGCGCCCGTGCGCGTGGTGTCCGGCGCCCGGGAGGCCGTGGAGGCCCACGGCGCCTGGCCGCAGTGCGTCTTCTGCACCCGCGACCTCGTGGTGGTCGACCGCGAGGGCCGCGTCACGGTGGGCCTCGCCGACCCGTCCGGCTCCGGTGTCATCGAACGCAACGAAGAGATCCGCTCCCTCGAGGCGGCCATGGGCGGCCTGGAGGAGGCCGTCTCCGCGGCCCGGGCGAGCGCCCAGGAGGCCAAGGCCGCCCTCGACGCCGCCCGCCGGGCCCAGGACGAGGCCCGCGACCGCGCCTCGTCGCTCCGCTCCGAGTCCGACTCCCTCACCCGCGAGGCCTCTCGCCTCGAGGCCCAGCTCTCCCGTTCCGAGGCGGAGCGCGCCTCCGTGGCCGCGCGCCGCGAGAAGGCGGGGGAGAAGGCCCGCGCGGAGGCGCCCCGCCTGAAGGAGCTCGAGGCCACCGTCGCCCGGAGCGCCGCGGCCATCGAGGAGGCCACCGCCGCCGTGGAGGCCTGCGCCAAGGACCGCGAGCGGGCCGCCGCGGAGGCCTCCGAGGCCAAGGAGGCCGCGAGCTCCTCGGCGGTGGAGCTCGCCACCCTCACGGAGCGCCGCCGCCACCTCACCGAGCGCGTCGACTCCCTCGAGAGGTCCATGGAGTCGCTGGCGGCGCGCCGTCAGAGCGCCGTGGAGGGCACGCGCTCCCTCGAGGTGCTGCGCCTGCGCATCGACCCGCTCCACGAGCGCTACGAGGGCATCCTCGAGGCCGCCCGCGCCTGGGCGGGCCGCCTGCGCGACCGCGCCTCCCTCGCCGAGGCCGACAGCGAGTCGCTCAAGAAGACCATCGGCGACGCCAAGGCCGCCTCCGAGGAGGCCTCCAAGGCCCTCGACGGCGCCAAGGCCCGCCAGGCCGAGCTCGACGTCGAGGCCGGTCGCCTCGAGGTGCAGGTGGAGAACGCCGTGAACGCCGTGCGCGAGTGCTCCGCCGTCCCCCTCGAGGAGGCCCTCGAGCTCCCGGCGCCCGAGGACCGCGCCGCGAGCGAGGCGGAGCTCGCCTCGCTCGTCGCCTCCATCAGGAACCTCGGCCCCGTCAACCAGGTGGCCATGGAGGAGTACACCGAGCTCAAGGAGCGCGCCGACTTCATCGCGTCCCAGCTCGCCGACCTCGAGCACGCCAAGGGGGCCATCGACAAGATCAACGCCGCCATCGACCGCAAGATGCGCCGCGCGTTCGTGGAGACCTACGAGACGGTGAACGCCAACTTCCAGGAGATCTTCTCCATGCTCTTCCCCGGGGGCAGCGCCACCCTCGTCATGGACGACCCCGACCACCCGGCCGAGACCGGCATCGAGATCGCCGCCCAGCCCAAGGGCAAGCGCATCCCCAAGCTGGCGCTCATGAGCGGCGGCGAGAAGTCGCTGACGGCCCTCGCCCTGCTCTTCGCCGTTTACAAGACCCGGACGGTGCCGTTCTACGTCTTCGACGAGGTGGAGGCCGCCCTCGACGACTCCAACCTCGACAAGCTCCTCGGTGCCATCGAGCACCTGAAGGAGACCACCCAGCTCATCGTCATCTCGCACCAACGGCGTACGATGGAGCAGGCGGACGTCTTGTACGGGGTCTCCATGCAGGCCGACGGGGTGAGCAGCGTCGTCTCCCAGAGGCTCGACCAACAGACAGGAAGGGTGGTGGATGCCTGATGGGATTCGCCGACAGGCTCAAGAAGGGGCTGAGCCGCTCCCGCGAGGCCCTCAACGAGATCTTCTACTTCGGCGGCGAGGTCGACGAGGACTTCTGGGAGGACCTCGAGGACACCCTCGTCATGGGCGACCTCGGCGCCGAGGTGGCCATGAACGTCACCGACGACCTCCGCGAGCAGGCCGCCCGCGAGAACCTCCGGACCGACCGCCAGCTGAGGCGCGCCCTCTCCGAGCGCCTCGCCGCGGAGTTCTGCCCCGTGGGGCGCGACCCGTTCGACGACGTGCCCAGCTGCGTGCTCTTCGTGGGCATCAACGGCGCCGGCAAGACCACCACGGTGGGCAAGCTCGCCAACGACGCCCGCGAGCGCTCCGTCCCCGTGGTCATCGGCGGGGCGGACACCTTCCGCGCCGCGGCCATCGAGCAGCTCGACGTCTGGGCCGAGCGCGCCGGCGTGCGCCTGGTCACCCGCGACCGCGGCGCCGACCCGGCCTCCGTGTGCTACGACGTCCTCGAGGCGGCCGAGCGCGACGGCTCCGAGCTCGTGCTCATCGACACGGCCGGGCGCCTCCACACCTCCAGCGACCTCATGCGCGAGCTCGCCAAGGTGGTCTCGGTCACGCGCAGGCGCTCCCCGATGCCCGTCTCCGTCGTGCTCGTCATCGACGCCACCACGGGTCAGAACGGCCTGTCCCAGGCCAAGGAGTTCGACGACGCCCTCGACCTCGACGGCGTCATCGTCACCAAGCTCGACGGCACCGCCAAGGGCGGCATCGCCGTCGCCATCAGCCACACCCTGCAGCTCCCGATCCTGCGCATCGGAGTGGGCGAGTCCATCGAGGACTTCCAGCGCTTCGACGCCCAGGCCTTCTGTCGCGCCCTGGTGGGCGAGGAATAGGGGTCCCATGTTCAACAGCCTGTCCGACCGACTCCAGGACACCTTCGACAAGCTCCGCGGCAAGGGGCGCCTCACGGAGGACGACATCAACGTCGCCATGCGCGAGATCCGCCTCGCCCTCCTCGAGGCCGACGTCAACTTCAAGGTCGTCAAGCGCTTCGTGGCCGCCTGCAAGGAGCGCTGCATGACGAGCGAGGTGCTCGACTCGCTCACGCCCTCCCAGAACGTCGTCAAGATCGTGCTCGACGAGCTCACCGAGCTCCTCGGCTCCACGGAGTCCAAGCTCGTCCTCGCCCAGAACCGCATCCCGAACGTGATCATGCTCGTGGGCCTCCAGGGCTCCGGCAAGACCACTGCGGCCGCCAAGCTCGCCTACCTGCTCAAGAGGCAGGGCAAGAGCCCGCTGCTCGCAGCCTGCGACGTCTACCGCCCCGCGGCCGCCGACCAGCTTGCCACCCTCGGCGGCGAGCTCGGCGTGCCCGTGTACCGCGGCGACGGCGCGCACCCCGTGGACATCGCCCGCGGCGCCGTCCAGGAGGCCGTGGACACCCTGCGCGACGTCGTCATCGTCGACACCGCCGGACGCCTCCAGATCGACGAGGCCATGATGCAGGAGGCCGTGGACATCAAGGCCGCCGTCCGTCCGGACCAGGTGCTCATGGTGGTCGACGCCATGACCGGCCAGGACATCGTCAACGTCGTCTCCGAGTTCGCCGAGCGCACGGACTTCGACGGCGTCATCATGTCCAAGCTCGACGGCGACGCCCGCGGCGGCGGCGCGCTGTCGGTGCGGCAGGTCACGGGCAAGCCCATCAAGTTCGTCTCCATGGGCGAGAAGCCCGACTCCCTCGAGGTCTTCCACCCCGACCGCATGGCCAAGCGCATCCTCGGCATGGGCGACCTCTACGGCATCATCGACGCCGCCCAGCAGGCCGCCGACGAGGAGCAGGTCGCCCGCGCCGAGAAGATGCTGCGCGAGGGTCTCACCATGGACGACATGCTCCACCAGCTGCAGTCCATCCGGAAGATGGGCGGCGTCCAGAAGATCATCTCCATGCTGCCCGGGGGCGAGCGGATGCTCGGCCAGATGGGCGGCGACGCCGTGGACGACAGCTCGCTCACCCGCATCGAGGCCATGATCCGATCCATGACGCCCGAGGAGCGCGCCCGTCCCAAGATCATCAACGGCATGCGGCGCTCGCGCATCGCCAAGGGCTCGGGCCGCACCGTGCAGGAGGTCAACGCCCTCCTCAAGCAGTGGGGCGAGATGAACCGCATGATGGGGCGCATCCGCGCCATGGCGAGCTCGGGCGACATGAGTCCCAAGGCCATGAAGCGCATGATGGGCCAGATGGCCCAGATGCCCCAGCAGGGGCGCCGCCGCCGGTAGCACCGCGGAAGGCGCGCCGCCGCCAGGGCCGCCGCCACGACGGGGACCGTTCCAAGCCCTCTCCCAAGGGAGAGGGCTTTTTTGTGCCCCGGTTTCTCGGCCTTGTGGAGAAACGGTTCATCTCACGCTCAAGGGCGGATTCCGCGGGTGCCGAGGGCGCCGGGACCGGGCCGTCCCCATAATGGGTGCCACGGAAACGGAGGGACAGGCCCCCGGGAGCCCGGGGACCGCCTGACCGCTACCCAGACCCGAGGGCGCGGGCCGACCCCATGGCCCCGCGCCCGCCACCGGCCCGGCACACCTTCCGGGCGACGCACCGCCCGTCCCGGGCGGACCCCAACCACCACAACCATAGGAACCAGAGGCGAGCACCCGACGGCACCGCCGTGGGCCGCTGCCGCCTCGCGCGCCCCGAGGAGGCGGCCATGGGCCGGGTCCGCTCGACCGTCGTCAACGTCCAGCTCGCGGTCCTGGCCCTCACGGCCGCGGCCGCCCTCGGAGGGGAGGCCCTCGGCCTCAGCGCACTCGCCGTGGCCACGGGCTCCATGGAGCCGTCCGTGCCCGTGGGGGCCCTGGCGGTCTGCGCCCCGCTCGGCGGGGACGTCCCGCAGGTGGGCGACGTGGTGGCCTACCGGCGCTCCGGGACGACCGTGCTGCACCGCGTCGTCTCCGTGTCCGGGGACGGGGCGTCGCTCACCTGCCGGGGCGACCGCAACGAGGGGCCCGACCCCGGCGCGGTGCCCGTCGACGCCGTGGCGGGCCGGCTCGTCCTGTGCGTGCCGGGCGCTGGGACCGCGCTCACGGCCCTCGCCGAGCACCGTGCCGCGGCCGTGGGGGCCCTCGTGGCCGTCGACGCCGCCATCTGCCTGCTCCCCACCCGGTCGCGGGACGGCCGGGGCCGTGGGGGGAACCGCCGCAAACGCCCCGTCGTGGGCTAGGAGAGAAGGAGGAGCCATGAAGGGAAGACCCGCGCTGTGGAGGCTGAGGCGCCGGAGGAACGCGAGGAGGGCGGCCGCCGCCGTGCTCGCCGCCTCGCTCGTGGGCACCGTCGCCGTGGGAGGGGCCGTCGCGTTCTTCACCGACACGGACTCCGTGACCAACGTCGTGTCGGTGGCCGAGCGCCTCGACGTGTCCGTGAGGGAGCCGGCCTGGGACACCACGGACTCCGACGGCGACGGCGTCCCCGACGCCGCCCAGGGCGTCGTGCCCGGCCAGACCGTCCCCAAGGACCCGCGCGTCGCCAACGATGCCGGCGTCAAGTGCTGGTGCATGGCCCAGGTGACCGTGCCCGTGCGGACGGTGTCGCTCGTGGGGGCCGACGGCCGCAGGCGGGACCCGGCGCCGGCGGAGCTGTTCTCGTGGGAGCTCGGCGACGGCTGGGAGGAGTACGGCGAGCCCCGCACCTCCGGTGACGGCGCGTCGGCGGTCCACACGTACCTCGCAAGGGAGACCGTGGCCGTGGGCGCCCAGACACCGCCCGTGTTCACGGCGCTCACCATGGCCGACGTCCTCGAGGGGTCCGTCTCGGGCACCTGCTCCGTCGACGTGCGCGGCTACGGCGTGCAGGCCCACGGCTTCGCCTCGGCTGCCGAGGCCTGGGAGGCACTGCAGGGCCTCGACGCCGCCGGGGAGCAGGTCCCGGCATGAGGCGCGGGGAGCGGGGCTCCGGGCCTCCGGCGAGGGCGGCGGCGGCCCTGACCGCGGCCGTCCTGACGGCCGCCGCCGCGACGCCCGCCCTGGCCTTTCTGAGCGCCGGTGCCGGGCCCGTGGCCAACACCCTCTCGGTGCGCGAGGAGTCCGTGCGCGTGGTCGAGGACTTCGACCCGGAGCCCGGGCGCGGGGGGTGGGTCAAGAAGGTCGTGCGGGTGAGGAACGACGGGGGCACCCCGTGCTACGTGCGGGCCCTGGCGGTGAGGTCCACCACCCAGGTGGGGTGCGACATCTCGTGGGGGGCCGCGGGCTGGGGCGAGCCCGACGCCGACGGCTACCGCACCTACGGGAGCCCCCTCGCGCCGGGCGAGGAGACGGAGCCGCTCCTCACGGGGCTCTTCCTCGACTCGCCGTCGGAACCGCGCGACCTGCAGGTGGTCGTCTATGTGGAGAGTGTCCAGTCCGGTGGGTTCGACGACGCGGGGGCGGCCTTCGCGGCCCTCGCGGGAGAGGGGGCGCCATGAGTGCGACGACGGGCCGGAAGGCGTTGGGACTCGGTGCCGTGGCCATGGCCGCGCTCGTCGTCCAGGCCCCGGTGGGCCTGGGCTCGAGCCAGTCGCTCTGGCGGGCCTTGGCGTCCATGGGCACCGACACCGTGGCCGTGGGCCTCGAGGACCGCGGCGTGGGGGAGGGGGCCACGATCGTCGCCGAGTCGACGGTGCCCCATGCCCTCGACATCAGGAACGAGGGGGCGCCGTGCTGGGTGCGCGTGCGCACCGTCGCCTCTGTCGAGGGGGCCGAGCCGGTGACCTTGGTGCCGTCGCCCGTCCCCGAGGGGTTCGTCGTGGCCGGTGACGGCAACGCCTACCTCGAGCGCCCGCTCGCCGAGGGGGAGTCGGTCACCTGGGTGGAGGCGCTCTACGACCCGTGGCCCGACGGCGGCGCCCAGGGCGCGGACGCCGGGTTCACCACGGTGGTCGAGGCCATCCAGCGCGACCACGTCGCCCCCGACCTCTCCTCCCCGGAGCCCTGGGGGGACGGGCCCGTCGAGCGGGCCGTGGCCCGGAGGGCGGAGCCGTGAGGGCGCGCGGCGCGTGCGCCGCCACGGCGGCCCTCCTCCTCGCCCTGGCATCGTTCCCCAAGGGGGCCCGTGCCCTGGACGCCTCCGCCGTCTACCGGGGCGGCGACGGCTTCGCGGCCGACACGGCGCAGCTCACGGACGCCTTCGGGCGCGCGGTGCCCGGGGACGCCCAGGGCGGGACCGTGACCCTCGAGAACGGCGCCGACGCCCCGGTGGAGGTGACGCTCTGGGCGGAGCCGGCCGACCCCGCCTCGGAGGGGCTGCTCGAGGAGGCGAGGCTCACCGTGAGCCGCGAGGGCGGCGGCGAGCTCTTCTCGGGCCCGCTCGCCTCGGAGGGGCTGGCGACCCCCGTGGGGCTCGGCACCGTAGGCCCCGGCGAGACGGTCGGCGTCTCGTTCACCCTCTCGCTGGACGCCGTCGTCGGCAACGGTGCGGCGCTCAAGGAGGGCGACGTCCTGCTCGTCCTCTGCGCCCAGGAGTCGGGCGCGGCGGGGGCCGGGGGGCGTGCCGGGTCGGTGGCGAGGACGGGCGACGTGCCCGCTGCTGGCCTGGGGGCGCTCCTGGCGGCATCCTGCGCCGCAGCCGCCGCCACCCTGTTCGTGAGACCGAGGAAGGAGGGGAAGCCATGACAAGACGTCTCGGTCGGTGGGCGGCCGCGGCCGCCGTCGCCGCCGCCCTGGTCGCGGCACCCGCCGCGGCCCTGGCCCACACGGTGACCTACGTGGGGTCCTACGACGAGGCGCCTGTCACCGAGGCGTACCTCGACCGCCTCGACGGCAGGATGCCTGACGAGGTGGCCATGGCGCCGCAGGTGGGGGTGCGCGAGGTCGACGGAGGCGCACTGCGCTACTACGTCGACGACACCGCGTACTCCCCGGAGTCGGCGCCCCGGACCGTCGAGGACGCCCTGCGCCTCACCTACCGCAAGGCCGGCACCACGGTCGACGGGCGCTCCCTCGACGTGACGGTCTCGATGGACGTCACCTGGAGCCACGGCGGCGCCGCGACGGCGGGGGGACTGCCCACCTTCCTGCGCACCCCCGGCGTCTCGGGGTGCGCGTTCGACTGGGAGGCCGGCTCGATGCCCCCTGCGCCGGGACAGGCGTGGGACTCGGGCCGCATGCGCATCGGAGTCTCGGTCCAGAACCGCCTCGAGGTGACGCTGAGCGACACCGGCAGGCCCTACGCGGGGAGGATCCTCACGTGGATCCGCGACCTCGACCAGTGGACCGGCGGGCCCTTCTCCCGCGAGACCATCGAGCTCGTCTCGGGCTTCTCGGACGACGTCTACGTGGGGGACGACACGCGCCTCGTCCGCGCGGACCTCGCCCGGGGCCTCTTCCACCCGGTGGACGGGTCGGGCGACGACGGGTCGCACACCGACTTCGTCGCCTACGTGGAGGGCGGGTCGGCGCGGTTCCGGTGGCAGGGGGAGGAGTGCAGCACGGCGTTCCGCTCCATCTACCCGCAGACCTACCCACCCATCGCCGACGACCCGGTGTACGACCCAGTGAAGTCCGTGGCGGAGGTCGGCGGCAAGGCGCCGGCCGACCCGTCGTCGGTCACCGCGATGCCGGGGCAGGCCGTGACGTTCGAGGTCGAGCAGGCGCTCCCCTACGTTGTGGAGAGCAACAAGCCGCGCGTCGTGAGCATCGTCGACGACCTCGACGGGAGGTTCGACCCATCCACGGCCACGGTGAGGGTCTTCCAGGGCGGCACCGACGTGACCGACAACTGGAAGGTCACGGTGTCGGGGCGCCGGGTGACCGCGACGGCCGTCGACACCGGCAGGGCCGTGCTCGGCCACACCTTTCGCATCACGGCCAGGCTCAGGACCGGCGTCACGGGCACCGTCCTCAACAAGGCGGTCACCACCGTCGTGACGCGCACCCAGGGCGACGTGGAGAAGACGTCCAACACCGTGCGCGTGAGGGTGGCCACGGTCCCGCGGGGGCTCACGGTCGTCAAGCGGGTGCGCTCCGCCGACCTCCTCGACGCCCACGGGCGCCCGGCCTTCCCCATCAAGGTCACGGTGCGGGGCGCCACGGGCACGATCGCCGAGCTCTACGGCATCGCGTCGTTCGAGGACGGCGGCACGGACGCCGGCGACGGCCGGGTGGCCGTGGAGACGCGGTTCGACCTCGCGCCCTTCCCCCCGGAGTCGGTGGCCTCGATTGCCGTGGAGGAGGTGCCGGTGTCGCGCTACCGGCTCGCGGCGGCCACGGGGACGGGCCCGTGGGAGCGTGTCGACCGCGGGTTGACGCTCTCCTACGACGACGTGCCCGACATGGGGGAGCTCGTGTGCACCCTCGACAACGAGAAGGTCGTCGACCGCCTGTTCGGCCACACGGCCGTCTCCGTCAACGACCTGTCCGCGCCGCGCGAGGAGTGAGGTCGGAAGGAGCGGGACCGAAAGGGCCGCCGCCCCGGGGGAGGGGCGGCGGCCCATGCGTGCCGTCTGCCGTGCGGGGCGCCGTGCGAGCGGCCTCAGCCATGCACCACCACGACCGTGCCGCGGTCGATGAGGGAGCAGAGCTCGGCGGCCTTGTCCGGGGGCAGGTTCACGCATCCGTGGCTGCCGTTGCTCCGGTAGATGGTCCCGCCGAAGGAGCTGCGCCAGTCGGCGTCGTGGAGGCCGATGGAGTTGCCCACGAAGGGCATCCAGTAGGAGACGGGGGTCTCGTACTCGGGCTTGCCCGTCTCGGGGTCCTTCTTGCCGATGAGGGTGCTGCCGGGGTTGGACTTGTTGAAGTAGTCGTCGATGAAATAGACGCCCGTGGGGGTCTGGTAGCTCTTGGACTCGTCGCCGCTCACGATGTCGGCCTCCCACACGAGGGAGCCGTTGGCGTCGTAGTAGCGCGCGTGCTGCTCGGCGAGGTCGACGTCGACGTAGGAAGCGCCCCAGTCGCGGCCGGAGGCGTCGGGCAGGGTCTCGGCGGTCTGGTGGGTGGGGATGTCGACGGTCTCGACCTTGCCCTCCTTGACCCCCTGGACGATGAGGTCGGCGAGGGAGCCGGAGTCCACGTTCCAGCCGTAGGTGCCGCCCACCACCGTCACGGCCTTGCCGTCGGGCCGGGTGTAGGACCGCTCGGTGCCCACGGTGTCGAGGCTGCGGGAGAGCTCGCCGCTGCCCCACTCCTTGATGGCCTGCTCGTCGAGGGTGGCCTCGAGGTTGTCGTCCAGGGTCACCCAGTCGATGATCTTGGAGGCGTCGATGACGCCCGCCTCCTTGCCGTCGAGGCTCAGGGTGAGCTTGGCCTTGAGGAAGGAGTTGGCCGCCTCGGCCGCCCGAGCGAGGCCCGGCTCGTCCTTGGTGACCTTGGCCTGCACGTAGTCCCCGTCGGGCAGCTTGACGGTGCGCTCGAGGGTGTCGAGGGCCGCCTCCACCGTGGCCTGGGCCCTCGCGACGTCGATCTTCGTGCCGGGCTTCTCCGCGGTCACCTCGAAGGAGGTGCTGGAGCCGTTGTAGGCGATGGTGGCGTCCACGGGGTCGGTCCCGTGGGTGTTGGCCTCCTCGACGGCCGCGGCCACGATGGCGGCCGCCTTGTCATGGTCGTAGGACGAGCCCCGGGCGTGGGTGAGGTCGTGGGGGAGGAAGACCTCCACGGGCCAGAGCCAGGGGTGGGTCTCGGAGATGGCGTCGCGCACGTAGGCGGCGGCGTCGAACGAGAGGCCGATCTCGGACGCCTTGACGGTGAGGTCGAGGTTCTCGCCGGTGACCTGCAGGGTGTAGGCGTCGGTGCGGTCGGAGAGCCCCGACTGCACGTCGCCCACGGTGCGGAGCGAGACGTTGCGCCCGAGGATGCGCGTGTTGGGCATGAAGACGTTGGAGAAGAGGGCGACGCCGGCGAGGTAGACGACGGCGACGGCCCCCACGACGACCAGGGCGGTCCGTGCGCCCCTGGGGAGTTTGGGCGCCTTCGCGCCGGAGGGGTGGTTGGCCATGCTGTGTTCCGCTTCCATGGGTCTCGGCGCGCGTGCGCGCCGCGAATCGTCAGACAGGGTGTATGGTAACCCAAGCCCGTGCGGGCAGTCCGTGAAAGTTCATTAGTGGAAGTTTTGGGGTCCCCATGGAGATACGTCGCGCAGCAGGTCTCGACGACCCCCGGCTGCAGCTCTTCTGCGGCCTGACCGACCACGACCTCCGGCGCTCCCTCGAGGCCGAGCACGGCATCTTCATCGCCGAGTCCGCCAAGGTCGTGGCGAGCGCCCTCGCCGCCGGCGTGCGCCCCGTGGCGTTCCTCCTCGAGGACCGCCGCCTGGCCCAGGCCGCGCCCCTCCTCGAGGCGGCCGGCCCGGACGTCCCCGTCTTCGTGCTCGACCGCGCGGAGATATCGCGCCTCGTGGGCTACCCCCACAACCGCGGGGTCCTCTGCGCCATGGAGCGGCCGGCGCCGCGCACCCCGCGCGAGGTGCTCGCCGGCGCGCGCTCGTGCGCCGTTGTGGAGGCCGTGACCGACACCACCAACGTCGGCGCCATCTTCCGCTCGGCCGCGGCCCTGGGCTGCGACGCCGTGCTCCTCACCCCCACCTGCGCCGACCCCCTCGCCCGGCGGTGCGTGCGCGTGTCCATGGGCTGCGTCTTCTCGGTCCCCTGGGCCCGCACGGGCCCCTGGCCGGCCGAGGGGGTGGGCACGCTCCACGAGCTCGGCTTCACGGTGGTGGCCTGCGCGCTCTCCCCCGACGCCCTCGAGCTCGGCAGCCCGGAGGCCGACGCCGTGGCGCGCCCCGCCCTCCTGTTCGGCACCGAGGGCGACGGCCTGGCCGCGTCCACCGTGGCCCTCGCCGACCGCGTGGTGCGCATCCCCATGGCCCACGGGGTCGACTCCCTCAACGTGGCCGCCGCGAGTGCCGTCTTCTTCTGGCAGTACTGCCGCCGATAAGCCCGCGCGGGCTTGTGGTTCTTTTGGTCTGCCCGCCCCGGGGCGCCGTCCCCGCGTGCCCCGTATGTTTGAATTACCAAACGTATGTTCCGCGGGGCCGCGCCCCGCCATGATGCAGTGAGGAGGTGCCCATGGACAACAAGAAGAAGCGGCAGTCGATGATGCTCTACGCCATCATCGCCGTGGTCGTCGTCGTGGTCTTGCGCTCCGTGGTGTATCCCAACGTGGTCGGCCAGTCGGTGAAGGATGTGGACTACTCCACCTTCATCTCCATGGTCGACGACGGCAAGGTGAACAAGGTACAGCTCAACACCGACAACGACTCCATCCTGTTCGTCTCGGGGGAGGGCGACTCCGCGCAGACGTACCGGTGCAACGCGTTCCCCAACGACACGACGCTCGTCCAGCGGCTCGAGGACCACAACGTGCAGTTCGCGGCCGAGATCCCCGACGAGTCGTCCAACATGCTGCTCTACGCCCTCATGATCTACGGCCTGCCCATCATCCTGCTCGTCCTGGGAGGGTGGTTCCTCAACCGCCAGCTCAAGAAGTCCATGGGCGACGACGGCCCCTCCATGAGCTTCGGGGGCGGCGGCCTGGGCGGCTTCGGCAAGTCGGGGGCCAAGGTCGTGGCCGAGAAGGAGACGGGCGTCACCTTCCGCGACGTCGCCGGCCAGGACGAGGCCAAGGAGTCCCTGGCCGAGCTCGTGAGCTTCCTCGAGAAGCCCCAGCGCTACGAGGCCATCGGCGCCAAGCTGCCCCGCGGCGCCCTCCTCGTGGGCCCTCCGGGCACCGGCAAGACCCTGCTCGCCAAGGCCGTGGCCGGCGAGGCCAAGGTCCCGTTCTTCTCCATCTCCGGCTCCGAGTTCGTCGAGATGTTCGTGGGCCGCGGCGCCGCCAAGGTCCGCGACCTCTTCAAGCAGGCCAACGAGAAGGCCCCCTGCATCGTCTTCATCGACGAGATCGACACCGTGGGCAAGCGGCGCGACGCCGGCCTCACCACCAACGACGAGCGCGAGCAGACCCTGAACCAGCTGCTCACCGAGATGGACGGCTTCGACAACCACAAGGGCATCGTGGTCATCGGCGCCACCAACCGCCCCGACACCCTCGACCCGGCCCTGCTGCGCCCCGGCCGCTTCGACCGCCGCGTGCCCGTGGAGCTGCCCGACCTCGCCGGCCGCAAGGCCATCCTCGCGCTCCATGCCGACGACGTGAAGATGGAGGGGTCCATCGACCTCGACGTCATCGCCCGCGCCACCCCCGGCGCGTCGGGCGCCGACCTCTCCAACATCATCAACGAGGCCGCCCTCCGCGCCGTTCGCATGGGCCGCAGTCGCGTGACCCAGGAGGACATCCAGGAGTCCGTCGAGGTCGTCATCGCGGGCGAGAAGCGCAAGTCCACGGTGCTCTCCGACAAGGAGAAGCGGATCGTGGCCTACCACGAGATCGGCCACGCCATGGTGGCAGCCGCCCAGAAGGGCCAGGCCCCGGTCTCCAAGATCACCATCGTGCCGCGCACCTCCGGCGCCCTCGGCTACACCATGCAGGTGGAGGAGGACGAGCACTACCTGGTCACCAAGGAGGAGGCCATGGAGCAGATCGCCGTCATGTGCGGCGGCCGCTCCGCCGAGGAGCTCATCTTCAAACAGGTGACCACCGGCGCCTCCAACGACATCGAGCGCGCCACGAAGCTCGCCCGCAACATGGTGACCCAGTACGGCATGAGCGACCGCTTCGGCATGGTGGCGCTCGGCCAGGTGCAGAACCGCTACCTCGGCGGCGACGCCTCGCTCACCTGCTCCGAGGGCACCGCCCAGGAGATCGACGCCGAGGTCATGCGCATCGTGGAGGAGGCGCACCAGAACGCCCTCAAGATCCTGCGGGAGAACCAGTTCAAGCTCCACGAGCTGGCCCGCTACCTGCAGGTGAAGGAGACCATCACCGGCGAGGAGTTCATGGCCATCTTCGCCCGCGACAACGACTTCCTGCCCAAGAGGGAGGACGACGCCTCCTAGGCGCCGGCACGGAATGCCGCGAGGGCCCCGGTGCGGATTCCCGTCCGCGCCGGGGCCCTCGCCGTTCCGGCCGCCGTCGGCCTGCGCCCGCGGCCTAGGCCAGCGCCGCCCGCTCCTTGAGGGTGCCTGAGTTGTAGGCGTCCAGGAGCGCCCGCAGCTCCACGATCCTCTGCCGGATGCGCTCGCCCGTGTCGCTGTCCTCCACGAGGAGCGGACGGTCCGAGGTCTCGAACCGGTCGGTCTCACTCATGATGTCGGCGTTGAGGTCGAGCACGTCCCCGATGGAGGTGAAGGCGCGGTGGGCCTTGATGCGCAGCCCCGATGAGTCGGAGATGAGGGTGTAGCCGGCGATGCCCGTGGTCTTGTGGTAGGCGGTGCAGAAGCCGCCGTCGATGACCACGAGCTTGCCGCAGGAGCGCACCGGGCTCTCGCCGGAGCTCGCCTTGACCGGCGTGTGGCCGTTGACGATGTGCCCGTGCTCGGGGCTCACGCCGAACTCCCGGAGCACCTGCTTGCACACCGAGGGCGACTCGGTGAGCTCCCAGTAGGGGTCCCGGGGCTCCTCCCAGGTGGCGCGGTCGGCCACGAAGGTGCGCTCGAAGGTCTTCATGACCCTGCCCGAGAGCGGCGACGCGGGGCCGCACCAGAGGTAGTACATGAGGTCGAGGTTCCCCTGGTCGGGCTCCATCCAGGCCTGGCGCGCCTCGCGGTCCAGCCAGTCGAACAGGTCGCGCCCGGCCAGGCGCCGCCCGCGGAGCTCTACCGTGCGGAACAGCCCGTCGCCCTCCGTCATGGGGACGCAGGCGTGGAAGAGCAGGTTGTCGTTGGAGATGCGGTAGAGGCTCCCGCGCTCGTAGAGGAACGCCACGTGGCGGCGCAGGCGTTCGGAGTCCGCGAAGGCCTCGGCCATGGCGTCGACCACCTCGCGCTCGCCGTCGGTGAGCGCGAGGGGGTCGGCCGGGTCGATGGTGGGGAAGTCCACGGTGACGAGCGGGGCGTCGCCGCCGGGCAGGTGCACGCAGTCCCCATCGACGTCCACGAGGGGCAGCAGGAGCCGCCCGTCCATGGCGAAGTCCGGGTTGCGGCGGATGAGCTGCCCCTCGAGCTTGAAGAGGATGACCGAGATGGCCTTGTCGATGGGGGAGAGCACGTCGCCGTCGCGGTAGGTGCGCTCCGCGAACAGGGCGAGCTCGCGCATGGAGACGCCGTAGGAGCTCTCGAGGATGGAGAGCGCCCCGTAGCGCAGGTTGTTGCGCACCACGGCCGCCTGGCAGGCGAGCGACCCCGCGGCCGCGCCCATCCACACGATGTCGTGGTTGCCCCACTGGACGTCGGTGGAGGGCATCTCGAGGAGCCGGTCGCAGATGCGGTCGGCGTGGGGCCCGCGGTCGAAGAGGTCGCCCACGATGTGGAGGCGGTCCACGGCCAGGCGCTTGATGAGGGCGGCGAGCGACTCCACGAAGTCCGGGCCGCTCCCCGTGTCGACGATGGTGTCCACGATGCGCTCATGGTAGCGGGAGCGGTCCTCCGACTGCCCGGCCTGGTCGCGGAGGAGCTCGTCGATGATGTAGGCGTAAGACACCGGCATGGACTTGCGCACCTTGGACTGGGTGTAGGCCGAGGCGAAGTGCTTGGCCACCCGGAGGAGCCGCAGCAGGTGGACGCGCCACCAGGCGAGGTCGATGCCCCCGAGGTCGGCCTCGGTCTTGGCGAGCTTCTCCTCGGGGTAGTAGATCAGGGTGCAGAGGTCGTCCTGCTCGGCCTGGGAGAGCCCGTCGCCGAACTCGGCGCGCACCCGCTCGCGGATGACGCCCGAGCAGTTGTTGAGGATGTGCTCGAACGCCTCGTACTCGCCGTGGACGTCGCTCATGAAGTGCTCGGTGCCGCGGGGGAGGCCGAGGATGGCCTCGAGGTTGATGATCTCGGTGAAGACCGACTGACGCGTGGGGAACTGCTCGCTCAGGAGCTCGAGGAAGCGCCCCTCGGTGTCGACGGGTTCCATGGCCCTCCTTCAAGATGACCGTCGTTTCGGGGTCAACCGTAGCACGGCGCCGCGCGCAGCCGCTGGCGGTCCACCCAACCTGCGCAGTGGTACTATCTCTTGCACATGTGCACACACGTCCCCACGTCTGGAGATGGCCCATGGCCAACAGCTACAAGAAGACCACCAACCTTCCCAAGACAGACTTCCCCATGCGCGCCGGGCTCGCGTCGTCCGAGCCCAAGCGCCTCGCCGCGTGGGAGGAGGCCGACGTCTACGGCCTCGCGTGCGAGCAGAACCGCGGCAACGAGCCCTTCGTGCTGCACGACGGGCCCCCGTACGCCAACGGCCCCATCCACCTCGGCCACGCCCTCAACAAGACGGTGAAGGACTTCATCAACCGCTACCAGATCATGCGCGGTCGCGAGGTCGCCTACGTCCCCGGCTGGGACTGCCACGGCCAGCCCATCGAGCACAAGGTCGAGGAGCACCTGGGCACCGAGCGCTTCAACGCCACCGACCCGTCCGAGATCCGCGCCCTCTGCCGCCGGTTCGCCGTCGAGAACATCGACCTCCAGCGCCAGGGCTTCCGCCGCCTGGGCGTCCTCGGCGACTGGGAGCACCCCTACCTCACCCTCTCCAACGACCACGACGCCGCAGACATCGAGGTCTTCAAGCGCATCTGGGACACCGGCGCCATCTACCGCGGCCGCAAGCCCGTGCACTGGTGCACCCACTGCCACACGGCCCTCGCCGAGGCCGAGATCGAGTACGCCGACGTCACCGGCCCGTCCATCTACGTTGGCTACGCCATGGAGGACGTCCCCGAGGGCCTGGCCGACGCCGCCATGCCCGTCTCGGTCATGATCTGGACCACCACCCCGTGGACGCTGCCCGCCAACGCCGCCGTCGCCATGAAGCCCGGGGCCACCTACGTGGCCTTGGCCCACGACGGCCGCGCCTACATCGTGCTCGAGGACCTCGCCCCCCGCGTGGCCTCCGTCGCCGGCTGGGAGCCGGAGCTCGTGGAGGTGGGCGGCGAGCCCTGGCGCGCCACGGCCGAGGAGCTCAGCGGCCTGCGCTACCACCAGCCCGTGTTCGACGACGTGCTCTGCCCCGTCATCACGGCCGACTACGTGGGCACCGAGGACGGCACCGGCATCGTCCACATCGCCCCGGGCCACGGCGCCGACGACTTCTACGCCGGCGTGGCCGCCGGCATCCCCGTGGTCATGCCCGTGGACGACGACGGCCGCTTCTACTCCGACTCCGGCGACACCTGGGGCACCGGCGGCCCCTGGAGCGGCATGGAGGTCACCGAGGCCAACCCCAAGATCGTGCGGTGGCTTGAGGACCGCGGCGCCCTCGTGCACGCCGGCACCGTCGAGCACAGCTACCCCCACTGCTGGCGCTGCAAGAACCCGGTGATCTTCCGCGCCACCGACCAGTGGTTCGTCTCCATGGACGACACGGGCCTGCGCCGGCGCTCCCTCGACGCCATCGAGAACGAGGTCCGTTGGTACCCGGCCTCCTCCGTCAAGCGCATCCGCGCCATGGTGGAGGGCCGCCCCGACTGGTGCCTGTCGCGCCAGCGCGTGTGGGGCGTGCCCATCCCGTCGTTCACCTGCGCCGACTGCGGCGCCTCCGTCATGAACGACGCCACCCTCGACGCCGTCATCGCCCTGTTCCACGAGAAGGGGTCCGACGCCTGGTACACCGACGACCCGTCCTCCTACCTGGGCGACGCCGACGTGTGCCCCGAGTGCGGCGGCCACCACCTCGTGCCCGACCGCGACATCCTCGACGTCTGGTGGGACTCCGGCGTCTCCCACACCGCCGTCCTCAAGGACCGCGAGGGCCTCGCCTTCCCGGCCGACCTCTACGTCGAGGGCTCCGACCAGCACCGCGGCTGGTTCCAGAGCTCGCTGCTCACCTCCATGGGCGCCTACTCGTGCCCGCCCTTCAAGGGCGTGCTCACCCTGGGCTTCACCTTGGACGGCCAGGGCCGCAAGATGAGCAAGTCGCTCGGCAACACCGTCGACCCCAACGAGATCTTCGACACCCTCGGCGCCGACATCGTGCGCCTCTGGGTGGCCTCGGTGGACTCCACCTCCGACATGGCCTGCGACAAGGAGATCCTCGACCGCGTCTCCGACGCCTACCGCCGCTTCCGCAACACCTTCCGCTTCCTGCTCGGCGAGCTCGAGGGCCAGTTCGACCTCGAGACCGACGGCCTGCCCGCCTCCGAGCTCACCGCCCTCGACCGGCTGGCCCTCGCCCGCCTGTCCGAGGTGCACGCGCAGGTGGAGGAGGCCTACGGCGAGTACCGCTTCAACCAGGTCTACCGCCTGCTCTACGACTACGTGGTGACCGAGCTCTCCAACGGCTACCTCAACGCCACCAAGGACCGCATGTACTGCGACGCCGCCGACTCCGCCGCCCGCCGCAGCGCGCAGAACGCGTGGTACCAGATCCTGTCCATGCTGCTCCGCGACCTCCAGCCCATCCTCGCCTACACCTGCGACGAGGTCCTGGCCTACGTGCCGGCCTCCATGCGGGAGGGCAAGGGGTTCGCGGCGCTGCTCTCCTGGTACGAGGCGCCCATGGACGCCGCCGAGCGCGACGCCCTGCTGCCCGCCTACCGCGTGCTCACCGAGGTCCGCAACGCCTACACGAAGGCCTACGAGGAGGCCCTCGCCTCCGGTGCGGTCACGGAGAAGACCACCCAGGCCACGCGCGTGTCCGTCACGCTGCCCCAGGCGTCGCTCGACCTCCTCGCGCCCATGGCCGGCGATGTCGCGGAGTTCCTCGTGTGCTCCGAGGTCGAGCTCTCCTGCGGCGACGGGCTCGCCGTGACGGTGGCGCCCGCCCGCGGCGAGAAGTGCCCGCGCTGCTGGAACTGGCGCGAGCTCGGGGACGACGGGCTCTGCGACCGCTGCCACGAGGCCGTCGACGCCTTGGAGGGCGATGCGTAGGACCATGGGCCGCAGCGCCCGCATGGGCCTCGCCCTGGCCGTCGCGGCGGCCTGCGTCGCCCTCGACCAATGGACCAAGGCCCTCGCCCTGGGGCACCTCGTCCCGGGCAGGCCCGTGACGCTCGTGCCGGGCGTCATGGACCTGCTCCTGGTGCGCAACACCGGGGCCGCCTTCTCCATCGGCGAGGGGGCGGGCTGGGTGTTCGTGCTCGTCTGCCTGGCGGTCTGCGCCGCCGTGGCCGTGGCGCTCTGGCGCACCCGCGACGTCCCGCTGCCGCTCGTGGTGTGCGCGGGCCTCGTGGTGGGCGGCGGCGTGGGCAACCTCATCGACCGCGTGACCCGCGGGTGGGTCTGCGACTTCTTCGCCACCACGTTCGTGGACTTCGCCGTCTTCAACGTGGCCGACATCTTCGTCTGCACCGGCGTGGGGCTCGGCATCGTGCTCACGCTCGTCTGGGACGCCCGCCGGGCCCGCGAGGGCGAGGCCAAGGACGGCCGCGCCGCCCGCTCCGTGGCCCGCGGCGACACCGAGGGGACCGGGGGCGGCTCCGCGGCCGACCGGCTGCGCGGCAAGGGGGGCGGCCGCCGTGGCTGACCGCATCGTGAACCTCATGGTCGACGACGCCGGCGACGGCATGCGCATCGACGCCTGCCTGGCGTCATTCGACGGCATGCCGAGCCGCAGCGCCTGCGCGAGGCTCGTGGGCGACGGCCGCGTGACCGTCAACGGCGTCTCGGTCCGCTCCAAGAGCGAGCCCGTGTCCATGGGCGACATGCTCCAGGTGACCATCGCCGTTCCCGACGCCCCGGCGATGGGGGAGGGGCCCCTCCGACCCGCCCCCATCGACCTCGACGTCCGCTTCGAGGACGACTACCTCCTCGTGCTCTCCAAGCAGGCGGGGCTCGTGTGCCACCCGAGCCCCGGCCACACCGACGACACCCTGGCCAACGCCCTCGTGGCCCGCTGCGGCTACGCGCACCTCGGCACGCTCCAGGGGGAGGACCGCCCCGGCATCGTGCACCGCCTCGACCGGGACACCTCGGGCCTCATGGTGGCGGCCAAGGACGACGTCACGCAGAAGGCGCTCCAGGACCTCATCCGCATGCGCACGCTCGACCGCCGCTACGTCACCCTCGTGCAGGGCTACGTGGCGCCCGAGACCGGCCTCGTGGACGTGGGCATCGCCCGCTCCACCCGCGACCGCCTGCGCATGGCCGCCACGGACGCCCCGGGGTCGCGGGAGGCCATCACCACGTTCACCACGCTCGAGCGGTTCGAGGCCGGCCCCCGCGACGAGGGCTACTCGCTCCTCGAGTGCCACCTCTACACCGGCCGCACGCACCAGATCCGCGTCCACATGGCCCACATCCACCACCCCGTGGTGGGGGACCCGGTCTACGGGGCCGGCGACCTGAGGCGCAACCTCGGCCTCGACAGACAATTCCTCCACTCGTGGCATATAGAGTTCGATCATCCCCGCACCGGCGAGACCCTGTGCCTGGCAGACACGCTGCCGGCCGACCTGTCCGGCGTCCTCGACGCCCTGGCCGACCGGTCCATGGGCCGCACCGAGGCGGGGGAGCGCATCGTGCCTGCGCTCGGTCCAGCACGAGCCTGACAGAGAGGGAGCACCGTGGAGCTCACCCGCCTCGGCATCACGCCCATCGTCGTGTTCAACACGATCATCTTCCTGTTCTTCACCGTGGCGTTCTTCTACCAGATCGTCTACTTCCTCGTGGGGCTCCGCCGCGGCGAGGTGGAGCTGCCCGAGGCCAAGAAGAACCACCGCTATGCCTTCATGATCGCCGCCCACAACGAGGAGGTCGTCATCGGGCAGCTCGTGAGGTCGATCAAGGAGCAGGACTACCCGGCCGAGCTCATCGACGTCTACGTGGTGGCCGACGCCTGTACCGACGCCACGGCCGAGCGGGCCCGGGAGGCGGGCGCCTACGTCTACGAGCGCAACGACCTCGCCCGCAAGGGCAAGAGCTGGGCGCTCGACATGGGCTTCGACAACGTGCTCAACGAGCGGGGCGACGACTACTACGACGCCTTCATCATCTTCGACGCCGACAACCTGCTGTCCAAGGACTACGTCAAGCAGATGAACAAGGTCGTGGACCTCGGCTACCTGGCCGCCACGAGCTACCGCAACTCCAAGAACTTCGACTCCTCCTGGATCAGCTCCGCCTACGGCATCTGGTTCCTGCGCGAGGCGCGCTTCCTCAACAACGCGCGCATGATGCTCGGCACCGGCTGCGCCATCTCGGGATCGGGCTGGATGGTCTCCAACAAGATCATCCGCTCCATGCACGGCTGGGCCTTCCACACCCTCACCGAGGACATCCAGTTCTCCACGTTCTGCGCCGCCAACGGCATCCGCATCGCCTACGCCCCTGCCGAGTTCTTCGACGAGCAGCCCGTGACCCTCAAGGCGTCCTGGATCCAGCGCATGCGGTGGACCAAGGGTTTCTACCAGGTGTTCTTCTCCTACGGTGGCGACCTTGCCCGCGGCATCGGCTTCGGCAGGTTCTCGAGCTACGACATGCTCATGACCATCGCCCCGGGCATGATCCTCACGCTCCTGTCGGCCATGGTCAACGCCACCTACCTCGTGGTGGGCTCCATCAGCCACGGGTTCCTGGCCACCCAGTCCGAGATCGCCATGTGCGTGGGCTCCCTCGTCATGACCTTCGCGTCCATGTACCTGGTCTTCTTCGTGCTGGCCCTGCTCACCACCGTGGCCGAGCGCAAGCACATCCACGCCACCAGGCGCTGGCGCGTCTGGGCCAACGTCCTCACGTTCCCGTTCTTCATGATGACCTACATCCCCATCACCGTGATCGCCCTGTTCAAGAAGGTCGAGTGGGTGCCCACCAAGCACGAGTTCGCCATGTCCGTGGACCAGGTCACGGCCGACTGACGCTGCTCCGAAGGCTGCCGGGTGCGCTATCATCGTGCGATACCGCCGTCGTGCGGGGGCCCGACACCTGTGAAAAAAGGAGCTGCCATGGCAACGTTCTTCCCCGGTGAGTCGCACACCTTCTCCGAGTACCTCCTGGTACCCGGGTACTCCTCCTCTGAATGCGTCCCCGGGAACGTGAGCCTTGCCACGCCCCTGGTCAAGTTCCGCCGCGGCGAGGAGCCGGCCCTCACCCTCAACACCCCCATGGTCTCGGCCATCATGCAGTCGGTCTCCGGCCCCCGCCTCGCCATCGCCCTTGCCCAGGAGGGCGGCATGAGCTTCATCTACGGCTCTCAGACCGCCGAGGACGAGGCCCGCATGGTGCGCGAGGTCAAGGCCTACAAGGCCGGTGTCGTCACCTCGGACTCCAACCTCACGCCCGACATGACCCTGGCCGAGGTCATGCGCCTCAAGGAGCGCACCCACCACTCGGCCATGCCGGTCACCGACGACGGCGGCCCCCACGGCCGGCTCCTCGGCATCGTCACCTCCCGCGACTACCGCCCGAGCCGCGACGCCGCCGACAAGCCCGTCCGCGACTTCATGACCCCCATCGACCGCGTGGTCACCGCCCCGGCCTCCTACACGCTCTCCGAGTGCAACGACATCATCTGGGAGAACAAGCTCAACCAGCTGCCCATCGTCAACGACGACGGCACCCTGGTGGGCATGGTGTTCCGCAAGGACTACGACTCCCACAAGTCCAACCCCAACGAGCTCCTCGACTCCTCCAAGCGCTACATCGTTGGCGCCGGCATCAACACCCGCGACTACGCCGAGCGCGTGCCGCTGCTCGTGGAGGCCGGTGCCGACGCCCTGTGCATCGACTCCTCCGAGGGCTTCTCCGAGTGGCAGTCCCGCACCCTGTCCTGGATCCGCGACAACTACGGCGACGCCGTCAAGGTCGGCGCCGGCAACGTGGTGGACGCCGAGGGCTTCCGCTTCCTGGCCGACGCCGGCGCGGACTTCGTCAAGGTGGGCATCGGCGGCGGCTCCATCTGCATCACCCGCGAGCAGAAGGGCATCGGCCGCGGCCAGGCCTCGGCCCTCATCGACGTCTGCGAGGCCCGCGACCGCTACTTCGAGGAGACCGGTGTCTACGTGCCCGTGTGCTCCGACGGCGGCATCGTGTACGACTACCACATGACCCTGGCCCTGGCCATGGGCGCCGACTTCCTCATGCTCGGCCGCTACTTCGCCCGCTTCGACGAGAGCCCCACCGAGCGCGTCACGGTCAACGGCTCCTATATGAAGGAGTACTGGGGCGAGGGTTCCGCCCGCGCCCGCAACTGGGCGCGCTACGACCTTGGCGGCGACAAGAAGCTGAGCTTCGTCGAGGGCGTCGACTCCTACGTGCCCTATGCCGGCCCCCTGCGCGACGGCGTCCAGAACTCCCTGCTCAAGATCCGCTCCACCATGTGCAACTGCGGTGCCCTCACCCTGCCCGAGCTCAAGGAGAAGGCGCGCCTCACCCTGGTCTCGGCCACGTCCCTCGTGGAGGGCGGCGCCCACGACGTGGTGCTCAAGGAGCCCAACCAGCAGGTGACGCTCAACTTCAACTAGGCGCCGGCCGGTCGCGGCCCGTCCGACCCAAAGACCCCTGGGACCCGTGGTTCCAGGGGTCTTTTCTTTGCCTCTCAATCCCTGATTCCCGGCGTGTTATCAGTTCACTTTAAGGTATAGCTGTGCCATAGTGGCATATTAAGACTCTGTTCAGGTGTCCGCCCCTCGCCGGGGCGCGGTGGTTTGGAGGCAGCAATGGCAGACAGCGCCAGAAGGGCGGCGGGGCGCCGCATCCTCGCCGTCGTCCTGTCGGCCCTTCTCGTGGGCCAGTCCCTCGGGCCGGCGGCCTACGCGCGACCGGACGCGGGGCCCGAGGCGGTCCTGCAGGAGCAGGTGGCCGACGGCCCGTCCGAGGTCTCGGCCGAGCCTCCCGCGGAGGAGGGGGAGGCCGGGGACCGCACGGCCCCTGAGGTCGACCCGGACGGCCCCGACGTCGCCGACGCCGCCGACGCCGCGGTCGCGCCCCTCGCCGCCCTCGCCGCCGCGCCCTTGGCGGCCCTGGCGCCCCGGGCGGGCACCGGCGACTTCGCCGTCACCGGCGGCGAGGAGGGCGTCGACTACGCCTTCGACGGCAGCGTCCTGCACATCATGACCTCCACGCCCCTCACCGTCTCCATGGCCTCGGGCAAGACGAGCACCGCCCAGACCATCGACATCGACGCGGGGGTCAAGGCGGACCTCACCCTTGCCGGGGTGAACATCTCCACGGCCTCCCGTTCTCCCATCAACCTGGTCACCAACTCCGACGAGGACGGCGACGGGGTCAAGGTCCGCAACGCCGCCGACATCGTCGACAAGACCACCCTGCACCTGACCCTGGCCGACGGCTCCTCCAACTCCCTGGTCAACACCGTGACGGGGGCCAACGGCTGGCCCGCCGTCCGCTGCGGCTGGGGCTCGGTGCTGATCGTCGACGACGCCCGCACCAACGTCCGTGCCGGCGGTTCCAAGTTCGACCTCTCCGACATCGTCACCCCGGCCGACGGCAAGGTGGCGGCCGACGTCACGCTCCTGGACGGCACCGAGCTCAAGGCGGGCGATCCCCTGACCCGCCTCGAGTCGCCCCACCCCGGCACCCTCACCGTGCAGGGCGGCGGCCACTCCGCGGGCATCGGCTCCGGCCCCAAGGAGAACGCCGGCACCATGGTCTTCAACGGCGGTGTCGTGTCGGCCAAGCCCCTGCCGTTCAACAACAGCAACTGGAGCTATGCCAACGGGTCCGGCATCGGCGGCGGCTCGGCCGGCTCCGGCACCGTGACCATCTTCAACGGCGGCCGCATCACCGCCCAGGGAGGCTCCTGCGGCACCGCCATCGGCGCCGGCTTCGGCTACCACGACATGACCGGCCACCACGGGTGCTCCGCCAAGGCGGACGCCATCGTGGTCCCGGCGAGCAAGGCGGAGAACATCTACTCCTACGGCTACACGTTCTTCGACGTGCCCGTGAGGGGGTCGGCCTTCGACGGCGGCGCGCTTCAGAGCGGCGGGTACAACGCCTACTTCACCGTGGCCGGCGACATCTACATCAACGGCGGCTTCGTCAACGCCGTCGCCGCGTACCACGGCAATGCCATCGGCCAGTGCTGCGCCCACGGCCCGGCGTCCAACCTGAACCACATCATCAAGGTGACCGGCGGCACCGTCATCACCTCGGTGGGCAACAAGACCTCCACCAACCCCACCATGTACGCCGTAGGCGCGGCCCAGGGCTACACCATCGTCACCGGCGGCTCCGTCATGGTGGAGAACCGCAGCGACGGCACCTACTCGCCCATGTTCCAGGGTATCGGCGACACCGCCTTCAACACCCAGGGGGTTGAAGGCTGGGACGACGTCGAGGCCCTGGGCGGCTCCTTGCCCGACTCCGACAAGGTGCAGATGCTCACCATCAACCTCTCGAGCGAGTTCGACGAGTCCGAGAACAAGACCGTGCCGGTGACCAAGTGGAAGCTCGAGGTCGACAACCAGGTCCAGGCCTACGGGTCGCCCTCCTACCTCAACGACGGAAGGCTCTACCTGTGGCTGCCGGCCACGGCCACGGGCAAGAACGTGACGGTCACCATGTCCTACCTCGACAACGACGGCGTCGAGCACGACATCGAGCCCATGTACGTCGAGGAGGTGGGCGGCTCCCAGGGCTCCACCCTCAAGCGCTACATCGACATCGACGTCGACAGGCTCACCGACGAGCAGAAGGAGTACTTCTCCGGGCTCCAGAAGGCCTACGACGGCCTGCCCTTCGAGACCCTCACGGTCTCCGACGACAAGCCCATCGACACCACGCCCTTCGAGACCAACGGGAAGCTGCTCACGGACCCCACCAAGCTCGAGGTGAGCTACCAGGCCTACGACGGCGAGGGGGGCAGCCCCCTGCCCGGGAGCTCCGTCGTCCACGACGGGAAGATGCCCGCCGACACCGGCACCTTCCGCTTCCAGCTCATCTCCAAGCAGTACGCCGAGCAGCCCGGCTTCATGGAGAACTACTGGGGCCACCGCATCACCGGCTGGTCGAGCGTGACGCCGGTGCCGGCGGTGGTCAAGATCGCCGAGACCGACGGGACCGCCTGGGTGCGCCTGGCCGACGACGGCAGCTACGAGCTGGTGAAGGAGACCGACACCGAGCCCGGCAACCGCCTCCGCCTGGCCTTCACCCTGCGGAGCGCCAAGGGCACCGCCGTGACCTGCAAGGCCCCCACCGGCTCGTTCCAGGTGCTCATCGACGGCAAGCCCGTGGGTGAGGCGGTGCCGCTCACCGAGGAGGCCATGAAGGCGTCCCCCGGCTCCTCCATCGCGGTCAAGGCGGGTGCCACCGACGCCTCCGCCAACACCCCCGAGGCCGTGGCCGGCGAGGCGGGCCGCTGGGAGACCCAGGTGGTCTACTACCTCGACCCGACGCGCCTCGACGGCGCCCTGGACGTGCTCGACGGCACGTCCGGCAACAGCCACGACGTCACCGTGCGCTACATCCCCGACAAGAACTACGTGGAGGGCACCGAGGCCAACCCCGAGAACGAGGCCACCAAGCCCACCACCATCGTCCCGGTGAAGCCGGAGGGCACCGTGAGCCCCGACGACCCGGACAAGGTCGAGGTGGAGGACGGCGAGGACCGCGACCCCGGCACGCCCGACCCCGACAACCCCACCGGGAGGCTCCAGGTGGTCCGCAAGACGGTCACCGTCAACTACGGCGACTTCCACAGCGAGGACGCCGAGGTGGACGACTTCTTCAGGCTCGCCCTCACCTCCACCTCCTCCGCGCCGGGCTCCTTCTCGGTCTCCAACGGGGCCGTGGCCGACCTGGTGTGCGGTGAGGACGGCGAGCCGCTCCTCGAGGACGGCAGGCTCCAGGTGCGCGTCAACAGCTGCGGCACGTCGACGATCGTCCTGGAGCAGGGGGCCAATGCCCTCTACACCGGCATCAAGTACATCATCACCGTCAACGTGCGGCCCGACCCCGGCATCGTGCCCCACGTCCAGATCCGCCTCACCTGGCGAAACCTCACCGCCACCGAGGGCGAGGGCCTCGCCCCCGTCGCCAGGCTCGTGGTCAGGGCCCTGGGCGCCGCCGACTCCGCCCTTCCCGCGCCCCTGGCGTCCGTCGGACGCGCCCACACGCCGCCGCGTCCCGGCGACGTCATCGAGTACACGGTGACCGGCCTCAACCTCACCCCCGGCTCCGCCTGGCAGGCCGCCGAGCTCACCGACGCCATCGACGAGAGGCTCGAGTTCGACAGCGACTCGGTGCAGATCTCGCCCAACTACCCCACGCGCACCGACAAGAGCACCGACCTCGGTTCCGACGCCTTCTACGAGGGCTTCGACTGGGACGCCCTGAGCTGGTCCGACGTCGACCCGGCACACTTCACTTACCAGAGGCCCACGCTCACCAAGGGGGTGGGCACCGTCTACGGCGGCCAGTCCACCTCGGTGCGCTTCCGCGCCACGGTGGGGCTCGACAGGGGCCTCGGCGACAGGCCGGGCGACGACGGCAGGCTCCCCGAGATCTCCAACCTGCCCGGTGGTGGCGGCGGCTTCGGCAAGGATGAGGCCGACCTCGACCCCGGCGAGGAGGCGGAGCCCGTCGCCCCGCTCCCCGAGGAGAACGTCGTGGTCGTCGGCGGGGGCGACCCGGAGCCCGGGAAGCCGTCGGTGCCCGAGCCCACCCCCGTCCTGCCCAGGGACCCCGTGGCCGCCGACATCCTCACCACGGTCGAGGTGGAGCAGGTCGAGCACCGCGAGGAGCACGGCGACGACCGCATCCTCGTGGGCGACGTGTTCCGCGTGACGGCCACCTCCACCAACCGGGCCCCCGACTCCAAGCTGGCGAACGCCGTGATCAAGGTGACCCTCCCCGAGGGCATGAGGCCCAAGGCGGGGACCATCCGCCTCACCGATGCCGCCGGCACCGTCTACGAGGTGCCCGACGGCGCCTACGACCCCGAGACCGGCATCGTCGCCGTCAACGCCGGCGACCTCTACGGCGGCGAGAACGCCCGTCTGACCTTCGACGTCGAGGTTGTCTCGGTCTCTCCCGACGGCACCGACCCCTCCGCCCCGCCCGTCACCGGCTCCACCTTGGGCGAGACGCCCACCGACGAGTGGGAGCGTGAGCACCCCGACCCCGACGACCCCGACGGGCCCCAGGACCCTGCCCCCGACCCCGTGCCCGGCACACCCTTCGTGCCCGGCGCCCCCTGGGCCGACCTGGAGGACGAGCTCGTCTCCACGCCCCCGGCGAGCGACCCCGACATGCCCCCCGTGCTGCCGGCCAGCCCCCGGCTCCCCGGCGACGGGGCCGAGGCCGACGTGCGCGTCACCAAGACCGCCGACAACCTGAGCAGGGACGACGGCACCACCCGGGTGGGCGACACGGTGCGCTACGCCGTCAAGGTGGAGAACGTCGCCGCACAGACCGCCTGGTACGACGTGGTCGTGGCCGACAGGCTCCCCATGGGCCTCGAGCCCGTGGCGGGCTCCATCTCGCTCACCGGCCCCGACGGGGTCCGTCACGAGGTGCCCGACGACGCCTACGACCCCGCCACTCGCCGCCTCGCCGTGACCGCCGGCGACCTGCACGGGCCCGCCGCGGCCACCCTCGTCTTCGACGTGACCGTCACCGACGGGGCCGTGGGCGCCGACGTGGGCAACGTGGCCGACGCGTTCGGCACCACCCCCGCCGACGTCGACCTCGACGCGGTGGCCCCGGGCGCCCAGCGCCCCGCGGGCGGGGACCCCTTCGTTCCGTCAGACGGCTGGGACGCGTGGCTCGCCGGCAGGCCCTCCGTCTCCAACCCGGAGCCCGCCTACCCCGACGGCGTCGACGGCTCCGGCGGCGTCCTCCCGTCGGACGGGGGCGCCCCCGGCGGCGCCCCGGGCGCATCCACCCTGCCCGCCACGGGCACCGGGCGCACCGGGCGGCCCGGGACCCTGCTGCCCGCCACCTCCGACGTCGCCTCCATGGTGCCGGCGTTCGCGGGCGCGGCCTCGGCCGGCACCCTCGGCCTCGCCCTCGTCCTGAAAAGGAGGCGCTAGGGGAGGGACGGCCCGGCGGTTCTTGCAGGGGGCGGTCGGCCATCGGCCCGGCCGCCCCCTTTCTCCGCCCGAGGGTCCCCGGCCGCCTGGGCGGCCGACGCCATTTGCTAGAATCCCATGAGCATGAGCGATCCGGCCCCGTGGGGGCCGTCACCGAGAAGGAGTCTTCCATGGGCGACCACAGCGAGCACGAAGGGCGCGTCCCCGTCTACGACGCGGGCGCCATCGAGGAGAAGTGGCAACGCGTCTGGGAGGAGCGGGGCCTCTTCCGCGCCGCCGACGACGGCCGTCCCAAGAAGTACGTCCTCGAGATGTTCCCGTACCCCTCGGGCGACCTCCACATGGGCCACGCCCGCAACTACACCATCGGCGACGCCATGGCGCGCCAGGCCCACATGCAGGGCTTCGACGTCCTGCACCCCATCGGGTTCGATGCCTTCGGCCTCCCTGCGGAGAACGCCGCCATCAAGCACCGCACGCAGCCCGCCAAGTGGACCTACGGCAACATCGACCAGGCCGTGGCCACCATGCGCCGCATGGGCTTCTCCTACGACTACGACCGCATGGTGAGGACCTGCGACCCCTCCTACTACCGCTGGGGCCAGTACCTCTTCCTCAAGATGTGGGAGAAGGGCCTCGTCGACCGCCGCACGTCGCCGGTCAACTGGTGCCCCACCTGCAATACCGTGCTCGCCAACGAGCAGGTCACCGAGGGGCGCTGCTGGCGCTGCGGCACCGTGCCCGAGCGCCGCGAGCTCACCCAGTGGTACCTCAAGATCACAGACTATGCCGAGGAGCTCCTCGACGACATCGACCGCCTCGACCGCTGGCCCGAGCGCGTGAGGCAGATGCAGCGCAACTGGATCGGCAAGTCCGAGGGTGCCGAGATCGACTTCGCCCTGGCCGACGCCTCCGGCGAGCCCACCGACCTCAAGATCACGGTGTTCACCACGCGCCCCGACACGCTCTTCGGCGCCAGCTTCTTCCTGCTCGCACCCGAGTACCCGCTGGTCCACGAGCTCGTGGACGGCACGGAGTACGAGGGGGCCGCGCAGGAGGTCATCGACATCGCCGAGGCCACGAGCGCGGTGGACCGCCAGTCCAGCGAGGTGGAGAAGCACGGCGCCTTCACGGGCCGCTACATGGTGAACCCGGTCAACGGCCGGCTCCTGCCCATCTGGGTGGCCGACTACGTCATCACCGACTACGGCACCGGCGCCGTCATGGGCGTCCCCTGCGGCGACGAGCGCGACTTCCAGTTCGCCCGCAAGTACGGCCTGCCCGTCCCGCCGATCATCCTCCAGGAGGACGATCCGCTCTTCGACGGGCTCTCCGGCCAGGAGGACCTCGTGGTGACCGACGTGCCCTGGGACCACGCCATGGACGCCGAGGGCGTCATGGTGCAGTCCGGCCCGATCACGGGCATGCGCGGCGGCAAGCGCTCCGAGGCCGCCAAGGCCGTCGTCGACCTGCTCGCGGAGCGCGGGCTCGCCCGCGAGGCCGTGAACTTCCGCCTGCGCGACTGGCTCATCAGCCGCCAGCGGTACTGGGGCAACCCCATCCCGGCCGTCCACTGCGAGCACTGCGGCATCGTGCCCGTGCCGGAGGACCAGCTGCCCGTGACGCTGCCCGAGGGCCTGGACCTCGCGGCGGGGGAGACCCTGGCCGAGTGCCCCGAGTTCTACGAGACCACGTGCCCCGTGTGCGGCGCCCCGGCCCGCCGCGAGACCGACACCATGGACACCTTCACGGACTCCAGCTGGTACTACCTGCGCTACTGCGACCCCCACAACGACCACGAGCCCGTGGGCCGCGCGGCGGCCGACCGCTGGATGCCCGTGGACAACTACATCGGCGGCATCGAGCACGCCATCCTGCACCTGCTCTACTCGCGCTTCTGGACCAAGGTCATGCGCGACCTCGGCATGGTCTCGTGCGACGAGCCCTTCACCGACCTGCTCTGCCAGGGCATGGTCAAGGACGAGAACGGCGAGGTCATGTCCAAGTCCAAGGGCAACGTCGTGGCGCCTGCGAGCGTCATCGAGCCCTACGGCGCCGACACCATGCGCCTCGCCATCCTGTTCATCGCGCCGCCGGAGAAGGACTTCGACTGGGACCCCCAGGCTGTGGCCGGCTGCAACCGCTTCCTCAAGCGCGCGTGGAAGAGCGTGTGGGAGGCCTCATGCTCCGCGACGCCGGGCGCCGAGCCCTCCATGGACGCGCTCGACGACGAGGGCAGGAAGCTCCTGCGCGCCGTGCACCGCCTGGGCATCAAGTGCACCGACGACTACGGGCGCAGGCAGTACAACACCGCCATCTCGGCGCTCATGGAGCTCGTGAACGCCGGCAACGCCTACCTCGCCGCCACGGCCCCCGGGGAGCGAGACGGCGCCCTCATGGCCCGCTATGCCCACGACCTCGTGGCCATGCTCTCGCCCGTCTGCCCCCACTGGGCCGACGAGCTCGCCTCCGAGGCCCTCGGCATGGAGGGCTCCATGTACGACGAGCCGTGGCCCACGTTCGACGCCGACCTCACCCGCGAGGACACCGTTGAGATCGTCGTCCAGGTGCTCGGCAAGATCCGCGCCCGCATCCAGGTGGCGCCCGACGCGCCCCGCGAGGAGCTCGAGCGCGCGGCGCTCGAGGCCGTGGCTCCCCAGCTGGAGGGCAAGGACGTCGTCAAGGTGGTCGTCGTCCCCGGCAAGCTGGTGAACGTCGTCGCCAGGTAGCAGGCCTCAAGGGCCCGTCCCATCCGGACGGGCCCTTTTTCGTTCCCTCTGCCCATGCGCGACGCCCCCGAATTTCCCGGAACCGCGCAAATTCGATATATTGGCTGAAAGATATCGGCGAACACCGGCCGCCCCCGGGACCATGGGACCGGGGGAGGGGCCGTCAGGAGGTCCCCCATGAAGTGCCCCCAATGCGGTAAGGACCTTGGAAGCGACCTGCTCCCCGCGCGCTGCCCCGACTGCGGGGCCAACCTCCGCGACCCGGCCCTCGTCTCCGGGTCCCGGGACGCCGGCGCCTCCCGCCGCTCCGTCGAGGGGCTCACGGGCATCGGGAAGGGGAGCACCAAGGACCGCGGCCGCCACAGGGTCCAGCTCGCCCTCGCCGTCCTGATCGTGGCCGTGTTCTGCGTCGGCGTCGTCTGGATGGTGCGGTGGGCCCAGGGGACCCTCAGCCGGGTGCCCGACGTCGTGGGCTGGCGCTACGAGCGCGCCGAGAAGGAGCTCAAGGCCCTCGGCTACGACGTGGAGCGCGAGGATGTGGCCACCAAGGACGCCTCCGCCGGCATCGTCGTCTCGGCCGACGTCCCCGAGGGGGGCTCCGGCACCGCCCGGCTCCAGGTGGCCACGGCGCGCACGATGCCCGACGTCGCCGGCATGGGGCTCGAGGAGGCGGAGGCGGCCCTCGACGGGGCGGCCATCCCCTACGCCGTGGAGGAGCGCACGGGGGACGGCGAGGACGGCCGGGTCCAGGGGGCGTCGCTCGAGGCGGGGCGCGAGGTGGTGGGCGACACCACCGTCACCCTCTACGTGACCAGGCTGCCCCGCGTGCCCGACGTCATGGGCAAGACCCGCCAGGAGGCCGTCGCGGCCCTCTCCGAGGCCGGCCTCGGCTACGAGGTCGAGAGCGTCCCCCACGAGGACGGCAAGGCCGTGGGCACCGTCGTCTCGGTGGACCCGGCGGCCGGTACCGCCGTCAAGCCTGGCGACAAGGTGAGGATCGGCGTGGTGTCCCAGCGCAAGAGCCTCTCCCAGGCCACTGCGGAGCAGGCGGTGGCGGCCGTGTACGACTCGGCGTCCCCCGGTGACTCCATCGGCTCCGCGCTCTCCGCGCTTCTCTCGCCCGAGTCGCCCTTCGCCGGCAAGGGCGCCCACGAGGTCTGGTACGGCATGGTCAAGGCGGCCGGCGGCCACGAGGGCGTGGACGCGCGGATCCAGTCGCTGCCGCGGTCGGTGAACTCCGCCTCCATCGACGTGTCCGACGACGGCTCCTCGGCGGAGGCCCGCGTGTCGGTGCACTGGGACTGGACGTCACTGGGCGACGGCTACCAAGGCGTGACGTCCGACGACCTCCACACGGTCACCATGACCTTCGACGACGAGGGCCGGCTCCTGACGTTCTACGACCCCCAGACCGACGTCCCGGCCTACCGGGTGGAGTCCTGACCCTCGATTGTGGAGACTTGACGGTCATCGGCGGCCCATGCCATACTGGGCACCGTAAACATGCAGTTCAATCGGGAAGTGGGAGCGTTCGTCGCCCCGCTTCCTTTTTTTGGGAAGGTGGGCCATGGCTGTCAAGGACATCAGGTCGCGGCTTCTGGAGGCCCTCGAGGCCGAGGCTGCCGCCCACGGGGCGGACATCGTCGACGTCGAGGTGGCCGGTGCGTCCAAGGCGCCCGTCGTCCGGGTTCGCGTCGACCGGGCCGAGCCCGGCGATCCCGTCTCCCTCGACGAGGTGGCCTCCCACAACGGGTGGGTCGGCGACGTCGTCGAGGCGCTCGACCCCTTCCCGGGCTCCTACACCCTCGAGGTCTCCTCTCCCGGCCTCGACCGGCCCCTGCGCCGCCCCGCCGACTTCGAGCGCTTCGCCGGCGAGCCCGTGCAGGTGCGCATGGCGGGCCACGAGGGTCGCCGCACCTTCACCGGCACCCTCGTCGGCCTCAAGGGCGGCGACGTCGTCGTGGAGTGCGACGACGGTACCCACGCCCTGCCCCTCGCCGACGTCCAGTCGGCCAAGCTGAGGCCCGTCTTCTAGGGCGCGGGCTCCCCGGAGCCAACGCCCGTTTTCCCAGCCACCCACAAGAGGAAGGGGTGCCGCAGATGGCCGCCACCCACGACAACGAGAAGAACAACGAGATGATGGAGGCCCTCATGGCGCTCTGCCATGAGAAGCACATCGACGAGCTCTACCTGCTCGACCGCCTCGAGCAGTCGCTCGCCAAGAGCTACGCCGACCTCGACCCCGACCGCTTCCCCGACGGCGCCAAGGTCACCATCGACCGCACCTCGGGCCGGTTCTTCCTCTACCGCCTGGTCCCCGAGGGCGAGCCCGACCCCGAGACCGGCGAGTACACCGAGTTCCGCGAGGAGGCCGTGGACGACCCCGGCATCTCCCGCATCGCCGCCCTCCACGCCAAGAGCGAGATCGCGGCCATCACCCGCAACGCCGCCCGCCAGATGATCTACGAGGAGTTCTCGGAGCGCGTCGGCGACATCATCACCGGCACCGTCATCCAGTCGGTCCCCGACTTCACCATCATCAAGATCCGCGAGGGCATCGAGGCCGAGCTCCCGCACTTCGACCTCCGCAAGAACAACGAGGAGCGCCAGGAGCGCAACGAGCGCCCCGCCGGCGAGCGCTACCGCCACGGCGACCGCATCAAGGCCCTCATCATCGAGGTCCGCGACCCGCAGGCCCGCATCCAGCCCGTCCGCGGCGAGTTCTCCCGCCCCTCCATCGTGGTCTCCCGCTCCCACCCCGACCTGCTCCGCCGCCTCTTCGAGCTCGAGGTCCCCGAGATCTACGACGGGGTGGTGGAGATCGAGTCCATCGCCCGCGAGCCCGGCCGCCGCTCCAAGGTGGCCGTGAGCTCCCTGGACGACCGCCTCGACCCCGTGGGCGCCTGCGTCGGCCCCAAGGGCAGCCGCGTGCGCACCGTGGTCTCCGAGCTCCGCGGCGAGCGCGTCGACGTCGTGCTCTGGAGCGACGACCCCGCCAAGCGCGTGGCCAACGCCCTGTCGCCCGCCAAGGTGACCCGCGTCATCGTCGACCCCGAGCACACCTACGCCACGGTGATCGTGCCCGACGACCAGCTCTCCCTGGCCATCGGCAAGGAGGGTCAGAACGCCCGGCTCGCCGCGCGCCTCACCGGTTACCATATCGACATCAAGAGCGAGGGGATCGCCCGCGACCTCATCGCGAAGATGCGCAAGAAGGCCGAGGCCGCCGAGGACCTCATCGATCAGGACCAGGAGCAGCCCGCCACGCGTTGCGCCCACGTCTCCGAGAACGGGACGCAGTGCCGCAACATGGCCCGGCCCGGCTCCAAGTACTGCGGCGTCCACGAGGCCGCCGCGGAGGGGGAGAGCCTCCTCGACCGCGAGTACGACGCGATCGACACGTCCGATGACCCCGATTCCCTGATCTAAGGCGCATCAGGTCCCCGTCGTTCAGGTTCCAGGAAGGTTAGGTTGCATGGCAAAGACGCGCGTCAGCGAACTCGCCAAGGAGTTCGGCATCACGAGCAAGGAGATGCTCTCCCATCTCAAGGACATGAAGATCCCGGCGAAGTCCGCGTCGTCGGCCCTGGAGGACGCCTACGTCTCCATGGTGCGCAAGAAGCTCGCCCCCCAGCTCAAGGCCCGCGAGGAGGAACTCCGCGCCGCCCAGGAGGCCGAGGAGGCCGCCCGTAGGGCAGAGGAGGAGGCCCGCCGCGCCGCCGAGGAGGCCGCCCGCCGCGAGGTCGAGGAGCGCCGCCAGCGCGAGCGCGCCGAGGAGGAGCGCCGCCGTGCCGAGGAGGAGGCCCGCCGCGCCGCCGAGGAGGCCAAGGCCGCCGAGGAGGAGCGCCGCCGCGCCGAGGAGGCCGAGCGCAACCGCGTGAAGGACACCGCGCCCAAGAGCATGCCCAAGTTCACCAGCCTGCTGGAGCAGATCGCCCAGCAGGAGGAGGTGCTCAAGCAGAAGAAGGAGGAGGAGGAGGCCAAGCGCCGCGAGGAGGACAAGGCCAAGCGAGCCTCGCGTCCCCAGGAGCGCCGCGGCGGCGGCCGTCAGGACCGTCGCGGGCCGGCCGCCATGGACGTGGCCCCCTCGCCGGAGAAGGCCGCGGCCTCCAACCGGCACAACAAGCGCCACCACGGCCACGAGGGCCCCGACGAGGACCGCTACAGCCGCATGGCCCGCTCCGCCGAGGAGTACAACCGCGAGCGCGTCCTCGAGGACGCCCGCGCCTCCGTCGAGGAGGCCAGCCGCGAGTCCACCGGCCGCCGCAAGAAGCGCAAGGAGCACAGGAAGGCCCAGGCCGCCCAGGCGGCCAAGGAGCAGGCCATCCAGGAGGCCCTGGCCAACGACCAGGACATCTCCAAGCTCGACGTCGTGAAGGTGCCGCAGGGCGCCACCGTGGCCGAGCTCGCCGACCTTCTCGACATCCCGGCCTCCGACATCGTCAAGCGCCTCTTCCTGCTCGGCACCCCGCTCACCATGACCCAGTCGATGTCCGACGAGCTCATCGAGCTCGTGGCCGACGACCTGGGCCGCGAGGTCAAGGTCATGACCAAGGAGGAGGAGAACTCCTTCACGTTCTACGACGACCCGGCCGACCTCCTGCCGCGCGCCCCCGTGGTCACCGTCATGGGCCACGTCGACCACGGCAAGACCTCCACCCTCGACGCCATCCGCCACACCGGCGTGGCCGAGGGCGAGGCCGGCGGCATCACCCAGCACATCGGCGCCTCCCAGGTGAAGATCAACGGCCGCACCATCACCTTCGTCGACACCCCCGGCCACGAGACCTTCACCGCCATGCGCGCCCGCGGCGCCAAGGTGACCGACATCGTGGTCCTGGTCGTGGCCGCCGACGACGGCGTCATGCCCCAGACCATCGAGTCGATCAACCACGCCAAGGCCGCCGGCGTGCCCATCGTCGTGGCCGTCAACAAGATCGACCGCGACGACGCCAACCCCGACCGCGTGCGCCAGGAGCTCACCGAGTACGGCGTCATCCCCGAGGAGTGGGGCGGCGAGAACATGTTCGTCAACATCTCCGCCAAGAAGAACATGGGCATCGACGAGCTGCTCGAGACCATCCTGCTCCAGGCCGACGTCCTCGAGCTCAAGGCCAACCCCAACACCTTCGCCTCCGGCTACGTCCTCGAGGCCAAGCTCGACCGCGGCCGCGGCTCGGTGGCCACGCTGCTGGTCAACCGCGGCACCCTCCACGTGGGCGACGCCCTGGTCGCCGGCATGAGCTACGGCCGCGTCCGCGCCATGCTCGGCCAGAACGGCCAGCCCGTCACCGAGGCCGGCCCGTCCGACCCGGTGGAGATCCTCGGCCTGTCCTCGGTGCCCGCCGCCGGCGACGAGTTCCGCGTCTTCCAGGACGAGCGCGACGCCCGCGACCTCGCCGAGTCCCGCTCCCTCAAGGCCCGTATCGAGGAGCAGAACAAGGTCAAGCACGTCACCCTCGAGAACCTCTTCGACACCATGGAGGACGCCGAGGTCAAGGAGCTCAACCTCGTGGTCAAGGCCGACGTCCAGGGCTCCATCGAGGCCCTCTCCGACGCCCTGGGCAAGATGGACCAGTCCGAGGTCCGCATCAACATCATCCACAGCGCCGTGGGTGCCATCTCCGAGACCGACGTCATCCTCGCCGACGCCTCCAACGCCATCATCATCGGCTTCGGCGTGCGCCCGGAGGCCAAGGCCCGCGCCGCGGCCGAGCGCGACAACGTCCAGATCAAGTGCTACCAGGTCATCTACAAGGCCATCGAGGACATCGACGCCGCCCGCGTGGGCATGCTCAAGCCCACGGAGGAGGAGGTCCAGACCGGCGTCGCCGAGGTCCGCGATACCTTCAAGGTGCCCAAGGTCGGCATCGCCGCCGGCTGCATGGTGACCGAGGGCGAGATCTCGCGCGACGACTCCGTGCGCCTCACCCGCAACGGTATCGTGGTCTTCGACGGCAAGATGGCCTCCCTGCGCCGCTACAAGGACGACGTCAAGAGCGTCAAGGCCGGTTACGAGTGCGGCATCGGCCTCGAGAACTACCAGGACATCCACCCCGGCGACCTCATCGAGGGCTACAAGATCGTCCAGGTGGCCCGCACCGAGTAGGCTGCCGCCGGCCGTATCGCCCGGGACCGATGCGCGGGGCCCCTTGCCACTGGCGGGGCCCCGCGCATCGACCCTCAAGGAGGCTGACCATGAAACAGAACAAGAACTCCCGGCGCATCAACGAGCAGGCGCGCGAGAAGCTCGCCCACATCCTCCTGTTCGACGTGAGCGACCCCGCGCTCCAGCAGCTGACCCTCACGGGCTGCGAGGTCTCCATCGACAAGAGCTTCCTGCGCGCCTACGTCTCCTGCGACGCGGACCGCTACGAGGACGTCCTCGCGGCCCTCACGCGCGCCCGCGGCCGCATCCGCTCGCTCCTGGGCCGTGCGCTCGGCTGGCGCGTGACGCCCGAGCTGGACTTCCGCATCGACACCTCCACCGACGAGGCCGAGCGCATCACCCGCGCCCTCGAGAACGTGCCGCCCACCCTCTCCGTGGAGAAGGACGAGGACGGCTACCCCGTGGCGCCCGAGGGCGCGGGCGAGCCCGGCGACGAGAGGGGCTGAGGCTTGGCCATGGCCTGTCCAGTCGCCATCGGCGAGGCCCAGCGCAGGGACTTCGCCTCGATCGCGGCCCTCGTCGAGGGGGCCCGGACCATCGTTCTCTGCGCACACACGAGGCCCGACGGCGACGCCGTGGGGTCCGTGCTCGCCATGGCCGAGGTCGTCCGCGCCCGCTGGGGCGAGGGTCGGGAGGTCACCTGCCTGCTGGCCGACGACGGCCCCGTGCCCTCGACCTACCGGTTCCTGCCGGGCTCTGACACGTTCGTGGCCGCCTCGGCCTACAGGGGCGACCCTGACCTCTTCATCGCCCTCGACCTCCCCACGCCCTCCCGGCTCAACCACGCCCGGGCGGTCATGGAGCGATCGCGGGCCGTCGCCGTCATCGACCACCACCCGGCCGACGAGCCCTTCGGCACGCCGCACCTCACACGGACGGAGGCCGCGGCGACCGGTGTCCTCGTGACGGAGTTCGCGCTCTTCGCGGGCGTGGAGCTCACGCCCGCCATAGCCAACGACCTCTTCTGCGCCGTGCAGACCGACACCGGCCGGTTCCAGTACCAGAACGCCGACCCCGAGGCGTTCAAGGTGGCGTCGCTCCTCGTGGACGCCGGCGCCGACCCGTCGTGGGTCTCCCTCAACGTCTACCAGAGCTTCAGGCTCCCGTACCTCCACCTCGAGTCCATCGTCATGGGCCGCATCGTCACCCTCGACTGCGGACGCATCGCCTACAGCTACGCCACCCGGGCCGACCTCGCCCACACCGGGGCCGAGGACGACGAGTGCGACGGCCTCATCGACAGCGTGCGCTCCATCCGGGGCGCCGAGGCCGCGCTCTTCCTCAAGGAGTCGCCGACCCCGGGCGTCGTGCGCGGCAACCTGCGGGCCAAGGGGGACGTGGACGTCTCCGCCGTGGCGAGGGCCATGGGCGGCGGCGGGCACCGCGCGGCCGCCGGCTTCTCCGCCGACGGCACCATCGACGACGTGTTCGCCCAGGTGTTCCCGCTCCTCAGGGAGGCCGTCTCGGGCTGCCCGCCCTGCGGGGGCGCCCGGTGAGGCGCCGAGAGAGCGCGGTGGACTGCCTGTTCGCCGTGGACAAGCCCCGGGGCATGACGAGCCACGACGTCGTGGACGCCTGCCGCCGCGCCCTCCACGAGCGCAGGGTGGGCCACGGCGGGACCCTGGACCCCGACGCCTCGGGCGTCCTCGTCCTGGGCGTCGGGCAGGCCACGCGCCTCCTCGGCATCCTCACCCTTGCGACCAAGGCCTACGAGTCCACGTTCCGGTTCGGCTGCGAGACCACGACCGACGACGCCGAGGGGGCGCCCGTCCACGTGGCCAAGGCGCCGGCACGCCTCGCCGACCCCGTGGTGGCCGCCGCGGTCGTGGCCTCCATGCCCGGCGACGCCATGCAGGTGCCGCCGGCCTTCTCCGCCGTGTCCAAGGACGGCCGGCGCTCCTACGCCGCGGCGCGGGCGGGGGAGGCCGTGGAGCTCGACCCCAGGCCCGTCTCCATCCTCCGGGCCGAGCTGCTCGGCACCTCCCTCTACGACGGCGTGGTCTCCTGGGACGTCTCCCTCGAGGTCTCCAAGGGCTGCTACATCCGCTCCATAGCGCGCGACCTCGGCCGTGACGTCGGCTGCTGGGCCCACGTCTGCTCCCTGCGCCGCACGGCGTCCGGTCCCGTGGGCATCGCCGACTGCCTCACCCTCGACGAGCTCGCTGCCGGCGGCGTCGACGCCGTCCGTGCGCGGGCGCTCGACCCCGCGGCGGTCCTCGGCCTCCCGGTGCGCGAGCTCTCCGACCGGGAGCTCGCCGACGCGGCGTGCGGGAGGCGGCTGGCCGCCGCCGACGACGCCCACGAGGTCGCCCTCGTGCATGGCGGGCGCCTCCACGGCGTGTGGGAGCGCCGGGGCCGCTCCCTCGCCTCCAAGGTGAACCTCGTCAAGGGCGTCGAGGGGGTGCGCGGTGGGCTCCGCTGACGCCGGCGAGCTCGCCCGCTCCCTCGCGTGGGGCACCGTCGTGCCCCGGGGCGTCCCTGTCGACGGCGGCGCGCTCCACGGGCGCCCCGGCTCCCCGTGCGTCGCGGCCATCGGCGCCTTCGACGGCGTGCACGCCGGCCACCGCCAGCTCCTGGACCGCGCCCGGCGGGACGCCGCCTCCCGGGGGCTGCCCCTTGTGGCTGTCACGTTCGACCCGGATCCCTCCGGCGTCCTCGGGCCGGAGCCCCAGCCCGCGCTCCTCTCCCGCGACGACCGCCTCCGCATGCTCTGGTCCACCGGCATCGATGGGATCCTCGTCCTCGACTTCACGGCCGCCGTGGCCTCGCTCGACTACCGCCGCTTCATGGACGGGCTCGCCGCGACCCTCGGCCTCGCCTCGGTGCACGTCGGCGAGGGCTTCAGGCTCGGGGCCGGCGGCGAGGGCACCGTCGCCCGCCTCGCGGCGTGGGGCGCGGGGGCCGGCGTCGACGTCTTCGGCCACCGGCTCCTGGCCCTCGACGGCTCGCCGGTGAGCGCCACCCGCATCCGACGGGACGTGGCCGCGGGCGACGTGCAGGAGGCCCGCAGGCTCCTCACGCGGTATCATTTCTCCCACGGGACGGTCGTCCACGGCCGGGGCGAGGGCACGTCCTTCGGCTTCCCCACGGCCAACGTGGTGTGCCCTGCGGGGTCGGTGGCCCCGGCCTCAGGCGTCTTCGGCGGCTACGTCGTCGTCGACGGCCTCGCGTGGCCCGCCGCCGTCAACGCCGGGCTGCCGCCCACCTTCGCCGACGGGGGGGAGGGCGCCTCCGGCCCCTTCCTCGAGTGCGCGCTCGTGGGCTTCTCCGGCGACCTCTACGGCGCCGCCGTCGACGTCGTGCTCACCGAGGAGCTCAGGGCGTCGCGGAGGTTCGGGGACGTCGGGGACCTCAGGTCCGTCGTCCTCGGCAACATCGAGCAGGTGCGCCGCCGCCTCGGGGAGGCGCCGGTGAGGTTGGAGGGCCCCCGCTGACGGGACCCCCGGGAAGGAGGGGCATGATCGGCGACGACGAGCGCGAGCGCGTGCGCGAGGCCACCGACTTCGTGTCCCTGGTGGGGGAGACCGTCCAGCTGCGCGAGCGCTCGTCGGGGGACTTCTGGGGCTGCTGCCCCTTCCACCACGAGAAGTCGCCGTCGTTCCACGTCAAGGCGGACACCGGCTTCTGGTACTGCTTCGGTTGCGGCGAGGGCGGCGACGTCTTCAACTACGTCCAGAAGCGTGAGGGTCTCGACTTCCCTGACTCCATCCGGTATCTGGCCGACCGTGCGGGCATCGAGCTCCACGAGACGGGCCAGGCCCGGAGGGGCCCGGCCCGGAACCGGCTGCACCTCTGCCTCCAGGCGGCCGAGGACTTCTACGCCAACCAGCTCCTGCGTGTCCGCGGCAAGGCCCAGGACGCCGCCCGCGCCTACTGCGCCGGCCGCGGCATGGGCTCGGCCGTGTGCCGGCGGTGGGGCCTCGGCTACGCCCCCGGCCACGGCGAGCTCGTGCGCCATCTCGGCTCGCTCGGGTTCACCTCCCAAGAGATGCTGGCCGCCGACCTCGCCGTCCAGCGGTCGGGGCGCCTGGCCGATCGCTTCTACGACCGCGTGATGTTCCCCATCCACGACGAGGCCGGCCGCGCCATCGGCATGGGCGGCCGCGTCATGGGCGACGCCAAGCCCAAGTACATCAACTCCAAGGACTCGCCCGTGTGGCACAAGTCCAAGCACCTCTTCGCCTTCGACCGCGCCAAGGAGTCGGCGGTGGCCACGGGGGAGCTCGTCGTCGTCGAGGGCTACACCGACACCATCGCGCTCCACGAGGCGGGCTTCACCAACGTGGCCGCCGTCCTGGGCACCGCCCTCACGCTCGACCACATCAAGCTCATCAACCGCCTCAAGCCCAAGCGCGTCGTCGTCATGCTCGACGGCGACGCCGCCGGCCAGCGGGCGGCGGACAAGACCGTGCGGTTCGTGGACAAGACCGAGGCCGACCTCCTCTGCGTCACGCTGCCCGACGACGCCGACCCGGCGGAGTACGTGGCCGCCCACGGTGCCGACGCCCTGCGCGACCGCCTGGCCGAGGCCCGGCCGCTCATCGACGTCGTGCTCGAGCGCCACCTCGACGGCGCCGGGTCCATGGGCCCCGGGCGGCGCGTGCGCGCCATGGAGGACGTGGCCTCCATCCTCGCCCCGCTCAAGGACTCCATCCTCATCGACGGCTACGCCCGGCGCGTGGCCGACGCCCTGGGGACGAGCCCCGAGGAGGCCCTGCGCCGCATCCGGGCCGCCGAGGTCCCCCAGGAGGACGACGGCGCCCGCGGCCGGAGGCAGGCGCAGGCCCCGGCCGCGCCCCCCGACGCGTACGACCCCTACCGGGACGTCTATGAGCCCGAGCCGGAACCCGGGGCGGGGGAGGGACCCTGGTCGAGCTGGGGGGAGCCTGTGCGCGACCCCGCCTCGGACCTCGAGGCCCGGGCGGAGCGCGAGCTCCTCGGCGCCATGGTCGCCCACCCCGGCGCGTTCGGCGAGCAGGCCGCCCGCATCGCCTCGACCACGTGGTCCGACCCCCGCCACGAGGCCGTGGCGTGGGCCGTCCTCGGGCTGCCGCCCGGGAGCACGCCCGCCGACGCCGCCCGGGCGGCCACCGAGGCCATCCCCGAGGCGCCGGCGCTGCTCTCCGGCGCCTCCATCGACGTCGTGTCGAGCGCCCCCGCGGAGTCCAAGGCCGCCTTCCTGGTCGACAACGTGGAGCTCTTCTCGCTGAGGAGGAGGTCCCGCGCCCTCCAGGCGCGCCTCGCCTCGCCGGGCCCCGACGACGACGTGCGCTCCCTCATGCAGGAGGTCGTGGACCTCGGCGCCCGCGAGGCCGCCCTCAAGGAGTCCCTCGCCGGCGGCCGCTAGGTTGTAGTTCCCGTGGTCATTCGAGCGTTCGGGTAGACTATTGCGCAGTATGCCCATGCGAAGGGAGACCATTGGCAGCCAAGAAATCCCAGAAAAGCCCCGTTCTCTCCGACGAGCTCGAGTCGGTTCGTGCAGGCCTGGTCAAGGCCTCCAAGAAATCGGGCGGCAGCGTCTCCGAGGACGACATCCAGGTGGCCCTGAGCGACATCGACGTCGACGACGCCGAGCTCAACGACCTCTACACGGCGCTCCGCTCCGGCGGCGTCGAGATCGTCTCCGAGGTCGAGACCGTGCCTGACGGCGTGGTGGTGGAGGAGGACCTCGACGACGAGGACATCGACTCCGACATCGACAAGGTCCACGACGACGAGGACGACGACTCGCCCGTCGACGACGACGCCAAGCCCGTGGCCGTGAAGGAGCCCAAGGCCCCGGCCAAGCGCAAGCGCCGCACCAAGAAGCGCCGCACCGACTCCTCGGCCATCATGCTCACCGGCGACCCGGTGCGCATGTACCTCAAGGAGATCGGCAAGGTCGACCTCCTCTCCGCCGCCGACGAGGTGCACCTGGCCATGAAGATCGAGGCCGGCACCGAGGCCACCGAGAAGCTCGAGGCCTTCTCCGCGGGCGAGCTCGACCTCACCCGCGCCGAGCAGCGCCGCCTCATGCGCATCGAGCAGATGGGCCTCGAGGCCAAGCAGCAGCTCATCAGCGCCAACCTGCGCCTCGTCGTCTCCATCGCCAAGCGCTACGTGGGCCGCGGCATGCTCTTCCTCGACCTGATCCAGGAGGGCAACCTCGGCCTCATCCGCGCCGTCGAGAAGTTCGACTACACCAAGGGCTTCAAGTTCTCCACCTACGCCACCTGGTGGATCCGCCAGGCCATCACCCGCGCCATCGCCGACCAGGCCCGCACCATCCGCATCCCGGTGCACATGGTCGAGACCATCAACAAGCTCGTGCGCATCCAGCGCACCCTGCTCCAGGACCTCGGCCGCGACCCCACCCCGGAGGAGATCGGCGCCGAGATGGGCATGAGCGCGGAGCGCGTGCGCGAGATCCAGAAGATCAGCCAGGAGCCCGTCTCCCTCGAGACCCCCATCGGTGAGGAGGAGGACTCCCAGCTCGGCGACTTCATCGAGGACGCCGGCGCCGTGGCGCCCCCCGAGGCGGCCAGCGACTCCATGCTCCGCGAGCAGCTCGAGCAGGTGCTCGACGGCCTCGCGGACCGCGAGCGCAAGGTCATCAAGCTGCGCTTCGGCCTCGAGGACGGCCATCCCCGGACCCTCGAGGAGGTGGGCCGCGAGTTCGGCGTCACCAGAGAGCGCATCCGTCAGATCGAGTCCAAGACCTTGGCCAAGCTCCGCCACCCCAGCCGCTCCGGCAAGCTCAAGGACTACATGGAGGAGTAAGGTCCCGAAAATCAGCAGGTAGATGCCCTGCATATTCCATTTGCGTCCCGAACCGTCCCAAACGCCACCAGCGGGACGGTTCGGGACGCCTCTTGTTGCGGTTCGTTTTTGCGCCCGGTTTTTCCGGATTCACCCTTGCGCCCGCGGCGGAGTGCGCGTATATTCTTTGCTCGTGCCAAGGCGCACCCGATTCCTCGGTAGCTCAATGGTAGAGCACGCGGCTGTTAACCGCGCTGTTGTAGGTTCGAGCCCTACCCGAGGAGCCAGATTCTTCCAAGGTCCCGCGAGGGGCCTTTTTTCATGGCGCGTCCCATGCCTCTATGGCTTGTGTGGCCCCCGGTGAACCTGTGCTAGAGTCATTCTCGCACGTAAAGGTCCATTCGGGCCTTTGAGCTGCGGTTTCCCACCTTCCACGAAGGAGTAGCGTGTCAAAGCAGACCAAGGTCTCCACGGACGGCGCCAAGGCCGTCGCCACGTGGAACACGGGCATCAAACGCGACTGGTCCATCCTGTGCGAGCTGGTGAGCAAGGACTTCAAGCTCAAGTATCGCCGGAGCGTCCTCGGCGTGGCGTGGTCGGTCCTCAACCCGCTGCTCATGATGGTCGTCATGAGCATCGTGTTCACGCACTTCATGCGCGGCGCCAACATGCCGCCCGAGGTGTACCCCGTCTACCTCATCATCGGCAACATCACCTTCAGCCTCATGAGCGCGGCCACCAACGACGGCATGTGGTCCATCATCAACGCCGCGCCGCTGCTCAAGAAGGTGAAGATCAACCGCATCGTCTTCCCCGTGCAAAAGGTGCTGTTCTCCCTCGTGAACTTCGGCCTCTCGCTCATCGCCGTGGCCCTCGTCATGGTGTGGGCGCGGATCCCGCTCTCCCTGAACATCCTGTTCATCGTCCCGTTCCTGGCCTACATCCTGCTCTTCTGCATCGGCCTCGGGCTCTTCCTGGCCACGCTCGCCGTGTTCTTCCGCGACGTCATCCACCTCTGGTCGGTCGTCCTCACGGCGTGGACCTACCTCACGCCCATCTTCTACACCATGGACATCCTGCCGGAGCCCCTCCAGCACCTCATGCGGTTCAACCCCATGTACCAGTACATCGACTACTTCAGGACCTTCCTGCTCTACCAGCAGGCCCCGAGCCTCGGGGCCAACGCGGCGTGCCTCGTCATGGCCCTCATCACCCTGGCCGTGGGCTACCTCGTGTTCCGCAAGAACGAGCACAAGTTCATCCTGTACATCTAGGAGCAGCCTTGAACGCCACCCAAACGCCCTCCGAGGGCTTCGAGCACCTGTTCGGCGACGACCACGCCGACATCGTCGCCGACGCGCCCGTCTGCATCGACGTCGACGACGTCTCGGTGGTCTTCAACATGGCCTCCGAGCAGCTCAACTCCCTGAAGGAGTACTTCATCTCCCTCATCCGCCGCGAGCTGTTCTTCAAAGAGTTCCGCGCCCTCAACCACATCAGCTTCCAGGTGCGCAAGGGCGAGGCCTTCGGCCTTGTGGGCACCAACGGCTCGGGCAAGTCCACCATGCTCAAGGTCATCGCCGGCGTCCTCGAGGCCAGCGAGGGCCGGGTGGCCGTGACGGGCTCCATCGCCCCGCTCATCGAGCTCGGCGCGGGCTTCGACATGGACCTCACGGCCCGCGAGAACATCTACCTCAACGGCGCTCTCCTCGGCTACACCCGCGAGTTCATCGACTCCCACCTCGACGAGATCGTCGACTTCGCCGAGCTCCGCGACTTCATGGACATGCCGCTCAAGAACTACTCCAGCGGCATGGTGGCCCGCATCGCCTTCGCCATCGCCACGATCACGGAGCCCGACATCCTCATCGTCGACGAGACCCTCTCCGTGGGGGACTTCCTCTTCCAGCAGAAGTGCGAGCGCCGCATCCAGGAGCTCGTGGAGTCCAACAACGTCACCGTGCTCCTCGTGAGCCACTCCATCGAGCTCGTGGAGCGCATCTGCGACCGCGTCTGCTGGATCGAGAAGGGCCAGCAGCGCATGATCGGCCCGTGCCAGGAGGTCTGCGACGCCTACAAGGCCCTCGGGAGCTCCTGATGGCGGTGGCGGGGGAGAGGCCCCTCTTCTCGCTCGTCATGTGCCTCTACGGCGTGGAGGCCACCGTGGCCCGCGCCGTGACGGCGATGCTCGCCCAGCCGTTCGACGACTTCGAGCTCGTCCTCGTCGACGACGCCTCGCCGGACGGTTCCCTCGACGCGGCCCTGGCCGCCGCGGGGGGCGACCCCCGCGTGCGCGTGGTGCGCCACGGGGATAACCGCGGGCTCTCCGGCGCCCGCAACACCGGCCTCGAGGCCGCCCGTGGGCGCTACGTCGCCTTCCCGGACCCGGACGACACCGTGGGGCGCGACTTCCTCCCCGCCGCCGCGGACGCCGTGGCCGCCTTCGACCCCGACATCGTCGTCGAGGGTCTGACCGAGGTCTACGAGCGCGCTGACGGCACCGTCGAGCGGGAGCGGCCCATCGTTCCCGACGGGGCGCTCCTCGAGGGCCCGGCCGTGGCCCGCGCCGTGCTCCCCCTCGAGGTCAAGACCCTCGTCGGCTACGTCAACTGCAAGTTCTTCCGCACGGACCTCGTGGGGGACCTGCGCTTCGAGGAGGGCACGAGCCTCTCCGAGGACTTCTTCTTCTCCATCGAGATGTTCGAGCGGGCCCGCCGCGTGGCCGTGGTCCCGTGCGCCGCGTACCGCTACTTCAAGCGGCCGAGCGGGTCGCTCACGTCGCGCTGGGACGACACCTACTACGACATCCACCGCCGCCGTGTGGCCAGGCTCTACCGCTACCTCTGCGAGCACGGCCTCGACGGCACGGAGACGCGCCGCCTCGTGGGCGTGCTGTACGGCCGCTACATCGTGTCCGCGCTCATGCGGGCCTGCGACCCGCGCTCGAGCCTCGACGCCGCCGGGCGCAGGGACTGGGTGACGCAGGTCTTCTCGGACCCGCTGTTCGACCGCCTCGTGACCGTGGCCTACTCCGACGAGAGCCTGGCCACCAACGCGGCGCTCTCGGTGCTCCGCACGCGGGACGTCGGCCTGGCCCTCGCCCTCGGGCGCGCCGTGGGCGTGGCGAGGGGCACGGCCTCCGGGGCCTTCGGGCGGATCCAGCAGAAGCGGTAGGGAGGGGCGACGTGGAGAAGCAGCTCACCATAGCCATGCCCAGCTACAACGTGGAAGGGCTCATCGCCCGGGGCCTCGAGAGCCTCTCGGACCCCCGGCTGGCGGCGGCCCTCGAGGTCGTCGTCGTGGACGACGGCTCCACCGATGGCACCGCCGACGTCGCGAGGCACTTCGTGGAGGCGCACCCGGACGTCTTCCGCCTCGTCTCCAAGGAGAACGGCGGCCACGGCTCCGCGGTGAACGCCGGCCTCGACGCGGCCCGGGGCCGCTACTTCCGCGTGGTGGACGCCGACGACTGGGTGGACCCCGACGGCCTGGCCGCCGAGCTCGAGCTCCTGCCCGGCATCTCGTCGGACATCGTGGTCGACGTGCGCCGCGACGTCCACATGGGGACCGGGTCCACCGAGCCCAGGCCCCTGCCGGCGGGCCTGCCCACCGGCCGCGAGGTGCCCTTCGCCTCGGTGTCGGCCGAGGCCGCCCGCACCAACTGCATTTCGATCCACACCGTGTCGGCGCGCACGGACTTCCTCCGCGCCTGCGGCGTGAGGCTCCTGGAGCACACGTTCTACGTCGACACGCAGCTCGTCGTGGAGGCCACGGCCCGCGCGGAGACCGTCACCCTGCTCGACATCGAGGTCTACCGGTACCTCGTGGGCAACGCGTCTCAGAGCGTCGCCGCCGAGGGGTACGTGCGGCGCTTCGACGACCACGACCGCGTGGTGAGGGAGGTGTGCCGGTTCGTGGAGGGGCGCCTCGCCGACCCGTCGACGACGGCCGAGGCCGCCGAGTACCTCAGGCTCCGCGCCCGGCTCCTCGTGAACACGCACTACAACGTGATGCTCGTCTACGACCGCGACCGCAGGCGGGGTCGCGCCCGCGCCCGCTCGTTCAGGGCGTGGCTCGGCGCCGAGCACCCGTGGCTGCGGGCGGTCACCGACGGCCGCTACCTCGCTGCCCTGGCGGCCGGCGCGGTGCGCCTCGACGCCAGTGCCTTGGACCGCCTGCTCGGCCGCATGGACCACGAGGCTGCCGGAGATTAGCACACGGAGCTGAATTAGTCCACTGCCTCTCTCCTCACCGAGTCATTGACGCCGTCGGGGGGAGTCCCTCTGTTTTCCCAAACTGAAATACTTGGTTCGGCCCTAAAAAAGAAGACATACCAAACGCCGTCCAGCGGCGCGCGTCAACGTGGTCTTCTAGGGAAGGAACCGAAATGCGCAACATCTCACGCAGGGGTTTCATCGGTGGCTCCGCCATCGCGGCGGCCGGGCTCGGCCTCGTCGGCTGCAGCGGCGGCGACACGGGTCAGGCCGAGGCCGACACCAGCGAGAACACCGTCAACGCCCCTCAGGAGCTCATCGACGCCGCCAAGGAGGAGGGCGAGCTCATCGTCTACGGCTCCTGCGAGGAGGAGCACGTCCAGGCCTGCGTCGACCACTTCAAGGAGCTCTTCGGCCTCGACGTCCAGTTCCAGCGCCTGTCCACGGGCGAGGTCCAGGCCAAGATCGAGGAGGAGAACGGCAACCCCTCCGCCGACGTCTGGTTCGGCGGCACCACCGACCCGTACAACGTGGCGGTTACCAAGGGACTGCTCGAGCCCTACGAGGCCCAGAACGCCAGCCACCTCATCTCCGACACCTACCGCGACCCCGACGGCCAGTGGTACGGCATCTACAAGGGCATCCTCGGCTTCATGGTCAACAAGGACGAGCTCGAGCGCCTCAAGATCGACGAGCCCAAGGACTGGGACGACCTGCTCGACCCCAAGTACAAGGACCTCATCTGGCTGTCCAACTACAACACCGCCGGCACCGCCAAGCTCGTCATCAACACCATGATCCAGAAGAAGGGCCACGACGAGGGCATCAAGTACCTCGTGGACCTCGACAAGAACATCCACGTCTACACCAAGTCTGGCTCCGGCCCCTCCAAGAACGTGGGCACCGGCGAGTGCACCGTGGGCATCGGCTTCCTGCACGACGGCATCATGCAGATCGTGGACAACGGCTACGGCAACATCGGCCTCGTGATCCCGTCCTCCGGCGCCTCCTACGAGGTCGGCGCCACGGCCATCTTCAAGGGCTGCAAGCACCCCAACGCCGCGAAGCTCTGGATCGAGTACGCCCTCTCGCCCGACTGCGTCGAGCGCGCCGCCGAGGCCAAGGCCTACCAGTTCCTGGTGCTCGACAACGCCAAGCAGCCCGAGATCGCCACCGAGTACGGCCTCGACCCGGACAACGTCATGGAGTACGACTTCGAGGACGCCAAGAACAACACCGAGCGCTACGTCGAGGAGGTCATGACGGCCCTCGGCGGCGGCGGAGACACCGAGCGCTTCCAGACCGAGTAACCCCTCGCCCCATCCGGCTCGGCAACCGTTGTCGGTTCCCATCTAGAGTTCGACATCGTAAGGTACCGGGCGGCCCCAGGTTCGCCCGGTACCTCTTTTGCTGAATGCAGACTGCATGACAAATCCTGAATGGCAGGTGGCCATGGCCCAAGACCAAGGAAAGGCGCTCGACCGCAAGAAGCTGCTGGGCGACCCTATACTCATCACCACCATCGTGGTGCTCATCGCGTTCCTCACCCTGTTCATCCTCTACCCGCTCGCCATGCTGCTGGTTGACTCGTTCATCTCCGGCGGCGGCTTCACGCTCGACGTGTTCGCGCGCATCTTCCAGATGCCCTCGTTCACGACGGCCATCACCAACACGCTCTCCGTGGGCTTCCTCGTGGGCATCGTCAGCGCCCTCGTAGGCCTCCTGTTCGCCTATGTGGAGGTCTACGTGCAGCTCAAGACGAGGTTCATGCGCGGGCTCTTCTCGCTCGTGTCCATGCTCCCCGTTGTGAGCCCTCCGTTCGTGCTCTCGCTCTCCATCATCATGCTGTTCGGCAAGTCGGGCATCATCACCCGCTACGTGCTGGGCATCTACGACAACAGCGTCTACGGCTTCTGGGGCATCTTCGTCGTCCAGTCGCTGACGTTCTTCCCCGTGTGCTACATGATGCTCAAGGGCCTGCTCATGAACATCGACCCCTCCCTCGAGGAGGCGGCCCGCGACATGGGCGCCAGCCGTTGGAAGGTCTTCACGAGCGTCACGCTGCCCCTCATCGCCCCGGGCCTCGGCAACGCGTTCCTCGTCACCTTCATCGAGTCCATCGCCGACTTCGCCAACCCCATGATCATCGGCGGTTCCTACGACACGCTGGCCACCACCATCTACCTGCAGATCACCGGCGCGTACGACAAGCAGGGCGCCGCGGCCATGGCCGTCGTGCTCCTGTGCATCACCCTCGTGATGTTCGCCGTGCAGAAGTACGTCCTGGAGGCCAAGAGCACGGCCACCCTCTCCGGCAAGGCGAGCCGCGGGCGCATGCTCATCGCCGACCGCTCCGTCACCGTGCCCCTCACGGTCCTCTGCAGCGCCATGGCCGTGTTCGTCGTGGTCATGTACCTCTGCGTGCCGTTCGGCGCCCTGTTCAACACCTGGGGCTACGACTTCACGCTCACACCGAAGTGGTTCATCCAGCTCTTCACGCACTACCACGGCCTCGACGCCTTCGTGGACTCCTTCGCCCTGTCGCTGATCGCGGCGCCCATCACGGCCATCCTGTCCATGATCATCTCGTACCTCGTGGTGAAGCGCGACTTCAAGACCAAGGGCTTCATCGAGGCGGTCTCCATGCTCGCCATGGCCGTCCCCGGCACCGTCCTCGGCGTCGGCTACATCCGCGGCTTCTCCGGCGGCATCTTCGGCACCGGCGTCATGCAGGGCCTCTACGGCACGGCCGCCATCCTCGTCATCGTGTTCATCGTCCGCTCCCTGCCCACCGGCACGCGCTCGGGCATCTCGGCCCTGCGCCAGATCGACAAGTCCATCGAGGAGTCGGCCTACGACATGGGCGCCGACAGCTTCACCGTGTTCCGCACCGTGACCCTGCCGCTCATCAAGGAGTCGTTCCTCTCCGGTCTCGTGACGGCCTTCGTGCGCTCCATCACCGCCATCTCGGCCATCATCCTGCTCGTCACGCCGTCGGTGCTGCTCATCACGGTGCAGATCAACGAGTTCGCCGAGAAGGGCGCCTACGGCATCGCGTGCGCGTTCGCGACGATCCTCATCGCCATCACCTACGGCTCGGTGCTGCTGATGAACCTCGCCATCAGGCACTTCGGAACGAGCCGCAAGGCCAAGGGGATGGACGACGAACTCCCCGAGACCATCAAGAAGGACTACCTCGAAGACAGCCGCCAAGTGGAGGAGCTCTAGACCATGGCAAAAGAGAAGAAGGGCGTTCGCCTCGACCACATCTCCAAGATCTACCAGGACCCCAAGACCGGCAAGGACTTCTACGCCGTGCACGACGTGAGCCTGTCCATCGAGCCCGGCGAGTTCGTCACGCTGCTCGGCCCGTCGGGCTGCGGCAAGACCACGATCCTGCGCATGATCGCCGGCTTCGAGTCCCCCAACGAGGGCGAGATCTACCTCGGCGGCGAGCCCATCAACGAGCTCACCCCCAATAGGCGCGACACCGCCATGGTGTTCCAGAGCTACGCCCTGCTGCCGCACTACAACATCTTCGACAACGTTGCCTACGGCCTCAAGCTGCGCAAGGTCCCCAAGGACGAGATCCGCAAGAAGGTGGTCAACATCCTCGGGCTCGTGGGCCTCGAGGGCATGGAGGACCGCATGACCAACCAGCTCTCCGGCGGCCAGCAGCAGCGCGTGGCCCTGGCGCGCGCCCTGGTCCTGGAGCCCGGCGTCCTGCTCTTCGACGAGCCGCTCTCCAACCTCGACGCCAAGCTGCGCGTGGACATGCGCAACGAGATTCGCCGCATCCAGCAGGAGGCCGGCATCACGGCCGTCTACGTCACCCACGACCAGTCCGAGGCCATGGCGCTCTCCGACAACATCATCATCATGAAGAAGGGCGTCGTGGAGCAGATGGGCGACCCGCACACGGTCTACTACCGCCCTGCGAACGAGTTCGTCGCCGACTTCATCGGCGAGTCCAACTTCCTCCACGGCACCATCGTGGAGCACGACGGCCAGCACGGCGTGGCCGAGGTGGAGGGGTACCGCGTGCCCATCGCCAACATCGAGCACCTGGGCGACGGCGACGCCTGCACCCTCGTGCTGCGCCCCGAGGCCGCCAGGGTGGCCGACGAGGGCGTCCTGCCCTGCGAGGTCGTCCTCTCGCGCTTCATGGGCAACTACCACAACTACCACGTCAAGGTCGGGGGCACCGTCGTCAAGGTGACGGACTTCAACCCCAAGAACCACAAGGTCTACGAGGTGGGGGAGAGCGCGTTCGTCGACTTCACCCGTGACGACGTGCACGCTCTCTAGCTACCATGGGGGACCGGGCGCCGCGCCGCGACAGCCGGCGCGGCGCCCCTCTCCCTGACCCCGACCCCGCCGAGGAGACCCATGGACGACGCCCCGCTCTTCTCCCTGGTGATGTGCCTCTTCGACGTCGAGTCCTACGTGGGGGAGGCGGTGGAGGCCCTCCGCGCCCAGGAGCTCGACGACTGGGAGCTCATCATCGTCGACGACGCGGCGGAGGACCGCTCCGTGCTCCGCGCCCTCAGGGCGGCGGGCCGGGACCCCCGGATCCGCATGGTCCACAACAACGCCAACCTGGGCCTCGCCGCGTCGCGCAACCGCGGCCTCGACCTCGCCCGCGGGCGCTACGTGGCCTTCCCCGACGCCGAGGACCACCCGGAGCCCGACTACCTCTCGGTGGCCGCTGAGGCCGTCGCGGCGGAGGACCCCGACGTCGTGGTCGAGGGGGTCGTCGAGGACTACTTCAACCACCGGGGCAACGTCGCCTTCTCCGAGGAGCTCCGCGCGCCGGCCGGCGTCTACGAGGGCGACGAGGTCGACCGCCTCATGCTTCCGTTGGGCGTGGGCAGGCTCATCGACTTCGTGTTCACCAAGTTCTTCCGCCGCGCCATGGTGGGACAGACCCGGTTCGAGGTGGGGCGCCGCCACTACTCCGAGGACTTCTTCTTCGTGCTCGAGATGATGGAGCGCGCCCGCAAGGTCGTCGTGGTGGACCGCAGCGCCTACCGCTTCGAGAAGCACATCCGCGCCGAGCGGAACCTCACCTTCACCGAGGGCACCTTCCTCGAGAGCGAGCGCCGCGTGGCCGCCCTCCAGCTCCACCAGCAGGAGCACGGCCTCGACACCCCCGACAGCCGCCGGGCCCTCGGCGCCGTCTACGGCCGCGCCATCATGGACGAGGTCGCCCGCATCACCGAGCAGATGAGCGACGTCCCCAAGGGGGAGCGCGTCGCCTGGCTGGGGAAGGTGAAGGAGGACCCGCTCTTCGAGACCGTCGTGGCGGGGGCGGGGCAGCCCGACGGCTTCCTCGACGGCCTCATCCACCAGGCCCTCGTGGACCCCAACCCCAAGAAGGCCCTGCGCCTGGGCCACCTCATCGGCTACCTCAAGAGCTTCGGCCCGGAGTCGTGGTCCCGCACGCAGCCGTGATCTTTCGGGGATGTGGGAAACTCCCTTGAAATCCCCCTTGGCTTCGGGTACGGTGTACAAGACCTTTAAGAGCGGTACGGGATGCCGTCAAGGCGATAGAACATATCAGGCCACATCTGGCCCGCCTTCGCACGGACGCCCTGCCGCATCGGCCGGAGCGTCTTTTTTTTGTGAAAGGAGCCAGATGGAGCAGACGAAGCCCAAGGCCACCATCATGGACGAGGCCACCATGGAGCGGGCGATAACGCGCATCGCCCATGAGATCCTCGAGCGCAACGAGGGGGCCGACACCATCGCCCTCGTCGGCATCGTGCGCCGCGGCGCCACGATCGCGCGCATGCTCGCCGACCAGATCGAGGCCATCGAGGGCACCCGCCCGCAGGTGGGCCTCCTGGACATCAGCTTCTACCGAGACGACGTCACGAGGCGCCTCGCGCCGGTGCTCCACAAGACCGAGATCCCCTTCAACGTCGACGGCAAGGACATCATCCTCGTCGACGACGTCCTCTACACCGGGCGCACGGTGCGCTCGGCCCTCGACGCGCTCATGGACTTCGGCCGCCCGGCCACCATCCAGCTCGCCGTGATGGTCGACCGCGGCCACCGCGAGCTGCCCATCCGCGCCGACTACGTGTGCAAGAACGTGCCCTCCTCCCGCGACGAGGACGTGCGCGTGTGCCTGGAGCCCCTCGACGACCACGTGGCCGTGGAGATCTGGGACGTGGAGACCGAGAAGAAGCCCGGAGGTGCGGCCTGATGCTTTCCGTTCGCAACCTGATCGACACGACCTCTCTCACCGCCGACGACATCACGCAGATCCTCGATGTCGCCCGCTCCTTCGACGAGGTCAACAGCCGATCCATCAAGAAGGTCCCGGCCCTGCGCGGCCGCACCATCGTCAACCTCTTCCTCGAGCCCTCCACGCGCACCCGCAGCTCCTTCGAGCTGGCCGAGAAGCGCCTCTCCGCCGACGCCCTCAACATGGGCGGCTCCACTTCCTCGGTGGTCAAGGGCGAGTCCCTGGCCGACACCATCCAGACCATCGACGCCATGAACGTCGACATGTTCATCTGCCGCGCCAAGTTCGCCGGCACCCCGCACCTCATCACCGAGAACACCGACGCCCGCGTCATCAACGCCGGCGACGGCAAGCACCAGCACCCCACCCAGGCCATGCTCGACCTTTACACCATCCGCGAGCACTTCGGCCACCTCGACGGCCTCAAGGTCGCCATCGTGGGCGACCTGCTCCACAGCCGCGTGTGCGGCTCCCTCGTGCCCGCCCTCAAGACCATGGGCGCCGAGGTCACCCTCGTGGGCCCGCCCACGTTCCAGGTCGTCGACCCCGCCTACTACGGCGTCGAGCAGACGAGCTCCCTCGACGAGGTCATCGAGGAGATGGACGTCGTCTACATGCTCCGCGTCCAGCTGGAGCGCATGGGCGGCGCCGCCATCCCGAGCCGTCGCGAGTACAACCGCCTCTACGGCCTCGACCTCGCGCGGCACGCCCGCATGAAGGAGGGCGCCATCGTGTGCCACCCCGGCCCCATGAACCGCGGCATGGAGATCATGCCCGAGGTGGCCGACGCCCCCAACTCCAAGATCCTGAACCAGGTCAATGCCGGTGTCTGCACCCGCATGGCCGCCATGTACCTGCTGCTCGGAGGAGACGACAATGATGTTGCTTAAGGGTGCCCGCGTCATCGACCCCCAGGTGGGGATCGACGGGGTCATGGACGTGCTGGTCGACGGCGGCGTCATCGCCGAGGTGTCCGAGGCCGTGGACGCCCCCGAGGGCTGCGAGGTCGTGGACTGTGCCGGCAAGGTGCTCGTCCCCGGCCTGGTGGACATGCACGTGCACTTCCGCGACCCCGGCTTCGAGTACAAGGAGGACATCGCGTCCGGCGTGCGCGCCGCGACCCACGGCGGCTTTACCGACGTGGCCACGATGCCCAACACCGACCCGGTGACCGACACCGGCACGGCCGTGCGCTACCAGATCGACCGCGGCGCCGACGCCGGCCTCACCCGCGTCCACCCCATCGGCGCGCTCACCCGCGGCGAGGACGGCGAGTCCCTGGCCGAGATCGGCGACATGGTCATGGAGGGCGCGTGCGGCTTCTCCGACGACGGCCACGGCGTCCAGTCCGCCGGCATGATGCGCACCTGCATGGAGTACGTGAGCCAGTTCGACCGCGCCGTCATCGCCCACTGCGAGGACGAGTCGCTCACCGCCAACGGCGTCGTCAACGAGGGGCGCGCCAGCACCCGCCTCGGCATGTTCGGCTGGCCGGCCCTGGGCGAGGAGCTCGAGGTCATGCGCGACATCGAGCTCTGCCGCCTCACCGGCTGCCCGCTCCACGTGGCCCACATCTCCACGGCCCGCTCCCTCGACCTCGTGCGCGCCGCCAAGGCGGAGGGCCTGCCCGTGACCTGCGAGGTCACCCCGCACCACCTCTTCCTCACCGAGGAGAACATCACCGACTCCTACAACACCAACCTCAAGGTCAACCCGCCGCTGCGCACCCGCGACGACGCCGAGGCCCTCGTGGCCGGCCTCGCCGACGGCTCCATCGACTGCGTCGTGTCCGACCACGCCCCCCACGCCGCCCACGAGAAGGACTGCGAGTTCGAGATCGCCTACTTCGGCACCGTCGGGCTCGAGACCACGCTCCCGCTCATGCTCACCTACCTCGTGGACCGCGGCACCATCACCTGGCAGCGCCTCGTCGAGGTGCTGGCCGTGGCGCCCCGCCGCATCCTGCGCCTCGAGCCCGTGGCCGTGGAGGCCGGATCCGCCGCGGACCTCACCCTCATCGACCCCGAGGCCGCCGTCACCGTCACCACCGAGTACTTCGAGAGCAAGTCCAAGAACTCCGCCTTCCTCGGCCTGCACCTCAAGGGGGCCGCGTCCGACGTGGTGATTGGCGGTAAGCGCGTTCTGGAGGCGGGCCTCGTGCGCTGATGGCATAGACTGACCATCAGCAGCCCGCCTTTCAGAAAGGAGCCCCGTTCATGCCCACCCCCTCGCCGGCACGGGTCCACGACGCCGTCGTGGTGTCCAACGTGCCAGTCGCCTCGAGTCTGTGGAGGCTGGTCTTCCGGGCGCCGCGCCTGGCCGCGTCGCTCTCCAGCGGCCAGTTCTTCAGCATCGCCGTCCCCGGCGAGCCCAAGCAGACCGCCCGCGTGCCGCTCTCCTTCTCCGCCATCGACTACGACGCCGGCACGGTGGAGACCGTCTACGCCGTCCAGGGGCCGGGGACCCGGGCCCTGGCCGCCATGGCGCCGGGGGCCGAGACCACCGTGCTCGGCCCGGGCGGCCACGGATGGTCGATCGACGCCGCAACCCACCGGTGCCTCATGGTCGCCGGCGGCTGCGGCATCACCCCCATCCTCTCGGCGGCCGTCTCCATGGGGCTCGAGGGCATGGACTACGACGTGGTGGTGGGGGCCCGCACCGGTTCGGCCGTCTGGGGCGTCGACCGCCTCGTGGCCTCCGGTGCCGGCAACGTCATCGTGGTGACCGACGACGGCACGGCCGGCGCCAAGGGCACCACGGTGGACGTGGTGGAGAGCGCCCTTCCCACCGAGAAGTACGACCTCGTCCTCACCTGCGGCCCCGAGCCGATGATGAGGGGGGTCGCGGAGCTCTGCGCGGAGTGGTCCGTCGCGTGCCAGGTCTCCATGGAGCGGATGATGACCTGCGGCTTCGGCGCGTGCGCCACCTGCGTGGTGCCCACGGACCACGGCAATGTGGGCGCCTGCATGGGCGGCCCGGTCTTCGATGCCACGGAGGTGGTCTGGTGAGCGCCCCCAACATGGCCGTCGACCTCGGCGGCATCCAGATGAGAAACCCCGTCAACACCGCCGCCGGCACCTACGGCTTCGGTTGGCAGTTCGAGGGGTTCTACGACGTGTCCACCCTCGGCGCCATCACCACCAAGGGGTGCGCCGCCGAGCCGTGGCCCGGAAACCCCGCGCCCCGCATGTGCGACGTCACCTCGGGCGTCATGAACTCCGTCGGCCTGCAGAACCCCGGCGTCCGCGGCCTCGTGGCCGAGGCGGGGGAGTACCTCGCCGGCCTTTCCGAGAAGGGGTGCCAGGTCATCTGCCAGGTGGCCGGCCACTCGGTCGACGAGTACGTGGCCGCCGTCGAGCTCTTCGAGGAGCTCGCCCCCTGGGCGGCCGGCCTCGAGATCAACATCTCGTGCCCCAACATCGCCGCCGGCGGCTGCGCCATGGGCTCCACGCCCGAGGGGGCGGCCGAGGTCGTCCGGGCCGTGCGGCCCCGCACCTCGCGGCCCCTCCTCGTGAAGATGGCCCCGGCCCGGGTGGTCGACGTCGCCCGCGCCCTCGAGGCCGAGGGCGCCGACGCCCTCTCGGTCATCAACTCCATCCCGGCCATGGCCATCGACGTCCACACGCGCCGCTCCAAGCTGTCGCGTCCCACGGGCGGCCTCTCGGGCCCCGTGCTCCACAACATCGCCGTGCGCATGGTGTGGGAGGTGGCCCAGGCCGTCGACATCCCCATCAACGGCGTGGGCGGCGTCGCCTCCGGGGAGGACGCGGCCGAGTTCATCCTCGCCGGCGCCACCGCCGTCTCCGTGGGCTCCGCCAACCTCTTCGACCCCGAGTGCGCGCCGCGTATCCTCGCCGAGCTCGAGGAGTGGGTCGCCTCCCAGGGCGTGGACGACGTCAACGATCTGATCGGAGCCTTCGAATGCCAGTGAGCGCAGACGCCAGGGACCGCGTGATCGTCGCCCTCGACTGCTCGCGCTCCGAGGCCCTGCGCCTCGGCCGCGAGCTCGCCGGCACCGTGGGCTGGGTGAAGGTGGGCATGACCCTCTTCTACGCCTGCGGTCCGGACATCGTGGACTACCTGCGCGGCCTCGGTTTCAAGGTCTTCCTCGACCTCAAGCTCTTCGACATCCCCCACCAGGTGCGCGGGGCGGCCCGGAGCGCCGTCTCCTGCGGCGCCGACATGCTCTCGATCCACGGCCTCGGCGGCGCCGACATGGTGGCTGCCGCCCGCGAGGGGGCGTCGTCGGTGGGCCGCACCTCGCCCTGCGACATCGTCGCCATCACCGTGCTGACCTCCATGGACCAGGCCTGCGCCGACTCCGTGGGGCTCGCGGGCCCCGTCGATCGCGAGGTGGCGCGCCTGGCGAGCCTCGCCTGCGCCAACGGCGCCGACGGCATCGTGTGCTCGCCCAACGAGGCCTCCGCCATGCGGGCCCTCCTCGGGCCGGCCGCCCGGATCGTGTGCCCCGGCGTTCGGCCGGCCGGCTCCGACCTCGGCGACCAGTCCCGCGTTGCCACGCCCGCCGAGGCGATCGCCCGGGGGGCGAGCCGCATCGTGGTGGGTCGCCCCATCACCGGCGCCGACGACCCGGTCGCGGCCGCACGGGCCGTCGTGGACGAGGTCGCCGCGGCCCTCGACTGACAGAAAGGACCAGGACAATGGACAAGCGTCTGGACGACGCCGCCATCATGGGCATCCTCGAGGAGACCGGGGCCGTGCGCCACGGCCACTTCGTGCTCACGAGCGGGCGCCACTCCGACACCTACATCCAGTGCGCGCGCGTCATGGAGAGCCCCACGACCACCGTTGAGCTCGCCCGGGAGGCCGTCGAGCGGCTCCCCGAGGACGTGCGCTCCGCCGTCGACCTCGTGGCGTCCCCGGCCGTGGGCGGCATCACCTTCGGCTTCGCCATGGGCTACGCCCTCGGCGTCGACTTCATCTTCACCGAGCGCCAGGAGGGCAGGATGTGCCTCCGCCGCTCCTTCGAGGTGCCCGAGGGCGCGAAGGTGCTGGTATGCGAGGACGTCGTGACCACCGGCGGGTCCGTCAAGGAGGTCTGCGACCTCGTCGAGGCCGCCGGCGGCGAGGTGGTGGGCGTCGTGTCCATCATCGACCGCCAGACCGACCGTCTCTTCGACGCCCCGTTCTTCCCCCTGCTGGCCGTCGACGCCGTCTCGTGGGACCCCTCTGAGTGCGAATTGTGTGCTAATGGGGGGCGTCCTGAATCCCTCGGGTCGCGCCGGCTTGCAAAATAGCCGCTAGATTGCCAGAATAACCGTGCTGCCGACACTTTTCGTTATCGGCTGCACACTTGAACTGTGACCAATCGATAGGAGTTATCCATGGCACTTCCTCAGCTCTCTGAAGAGCAGCGCGCCGAGAACCTCAAGAAGGCTGCCGCCGCCCGTCACGCCCGTGCAGAGCTCCGCGAGAAGATCAAGAACGGCGAGGTCTCCCTCGAGGAAGTCTTGAACTCCGACGACTCCGCCGCCACCCGCATGCCCGTGCGCGCCCTCATCGAGTCGCTGCCCGGCTACGGCAAGGCCAAGGCCGCCAAGATCATGGAGGAGCTCGACATCTCCCCCAAGCGTCGCGTCCAGGGCCTCGGCGCCCGCCAGCGTGAGCGTCTCCTCGAGATCCTCTCCAAGTAACCCGTGGCTGCCCGCCTTTTCGTCGTCTCGGGACCGTCGGGCGCGGGGAAGGGAACGCTGGTCTCGGCCGTGCGCCGGGCCCGCCCCGACCTCGGCCTGACGGTCTCTGCCACGACGCGCGCACCCCGTCCCGGCGAGGTCGACGGCGTGGCATACAGCTTCAAGACGGACGCTGAGTTCGACGCCATGGTGGAGGGCGGCGAGTTCCTCGAGTGGGCCCACGTCGCCGGCCACCGCTACGGCACGCCCGTCTCGGAGGTGGAGCGCGTGCTGGCCTCGGGCCACTCGCTCATCCTCGAGATCGACGTCCAGGGCGGCCTCAACGTGAAGCGGCTCATGGACGACGCCGTCCTCGTCTTCATCGAGCCCCCCTCCATGGAGGAGCTCGAGCGCAGGCTCAGGGGCCGCGGCACCGAGTCCGACGAGGACATCGCCCTCAGGTTGGGTCAGGCCGCGGGCGAGACGGCCCTCGCGGCATCCTACGACGCACGCATCGTGAACGACGACCTCGACCGGGCGACAGCCGAGCTGCTCTCGACGGTCGAGGCCTTTGAATCGGAATGAGGTTTCATGTCCATCACCAAGCCCGACATCGACGACCTGCTCGCCAAGACCGAGGAGAACCCCTTCCTGCTGTGCTCCATCGCCTCCAAGCGCGCCTGTGACATCAACAGCATGCTGCGCGGCCAGCACCTCCGCGTCACGGCCATCCAGGACGTCGACGACATCACCACGGTCGTGAGCGGCAAGGACCCCATCTCCATCGCCATGGACGAGCTCGACGGCGGCGTCCTCGGCTACAACGTGGCCGAGTTCGACACCGAGATCGCCGACGGCGACACGAACAACTAGCATGGCTTCCCGCGTCTGCCTGGTCCACTACCACGAGATCGGGCTCAAGGGGAAGAACCGCAAGACCTTCGAGGACCAGCTGGTGGCCAACCTCCGGCTGGCCCTCCGTTCGTTGCCGGTCTCCTCCGTCCATCGCATCTCCGGCCACATCATGGCCACCTTCTCGTCCCCCGAGGCGCCGTTCGAGGCCGTGGGCCTCATCCGCCAGGTCCCCGGCGTGGCCCGCGTGTCCCTGGCGTTCCGCTGCCTCCAGGACCCCGACGACTACCTGCCCGCGGCCGTCGAGGCCCTGGGCGAGGTCGGCGGGTGCGGCTCCTTCAAGGTGCAGGCCAAGCGCAGCAACACCGACTACCCGCTCCACACCATCGAGCTCAACCGCCAGATCGGCTCGGCCCTCTGCGAGGCCTTCCCCGACCGCAGGGTGGACGTCCACGACCCGGACGTCGAGGTCCGGGCGCTCTTCAACGAGGGCTCCGCCTTCATCTACGCGGCGAGCGAGCGCGGCGTGGGCGGCCTGCCCGTGGGCACCGCCGGCAAGTGCGTGTCGCTGTTCTCGAGCGGCTTCGACTCCCCGGTGGCAACGTGGATGATGGGGAGGCGCGGGGCCACCATGGTCCCTGTGCACTTCTCCGGGCGTCCCATGACGAGCGACGGCAGCGAGTGGCTCTGCCAGGACCTGGTGCGCGCCCTCGGTCCCGAGGGCGCGGTGGGCAGGCTCTACGTCGTCCCCTTCGGCCAGTGCCAGCGAGACATCGCCCTCGCCGTCCCGCAGTCGCTGCGCATCCTCATGTACCGCCGGCTCATGTACGCCGTCGCCGAGCGCATCGCCCTCGTCGAGGGTGCCAAGGCGCTCGTCACCGGCGAGTCCTTGGGCCAGGTCGCCTCCCAAACGCTCGACAACATCCGGGCGACGTCCGAGGTCGTGACGGCCATGCCGGTCTTGAGGCCCCTCATCGGCTCCGACAAGCAGGAGATCATCGAGCGCGCCAAGGCCATCGGCACCTACGACATCAGCTCCCAGACGGCGCCCGACTGCTGCACGCTCTTCATGCCGAGGAGGCCCGAGACCCACGCCAAGCCGGCCCAGGTGGCCGTGGCGTGGGGGCTCTTCGACCACGACGCCATGGTGGAGGGGCTGCTCCGCACCGTGGAGTACGTGGACTTCGACACCTGCGGCGCCTACCGGCCCCCGGCGCGTTGGCGCGAGCGGCACGACGCCTTGGCGCCGGCCCCGCTCCCCGACGAGGGCTGACCTCCCTCTCCATCGTTCCTCCATACCGACCGGCGGTGTCCCCGAGCAGGGGTTCTGACACCGCCGGTCGGTCTCTTGTCGGGGCCCGGTCGGGGTCCCGTCGGAGTCGTCCCCTAGGCTCGGGCTCCCAGGGGATTCGGCTGAGGGAGGGCCCGTGGCGCAGAGGGGGACGAGGGGTTCCGGGCGGCGTGTGCCGCGGTGGGTGGTCGTCGCGGCCGGTGTCGCCGCGCTCGCGGCGGTCGGCTGGCTCGCGGTGGGCGCGTCCGTGCCCGGGGACGTCGTCATCGAGCGCGGGGGCGAAGCCGGGCCGGAGGCGCCCGCCGCGGAGGACCCCGGGGACGGGGGCGGTGGTGCGGGGGATGCGGTCGCCCAGGCTCCCGAGGAGGCCGCCGCGCCTCCCACCGTGCACGTCGACGGGGCCGTCGCGTCGCCGGGCGTCTACTCCCTCGAGGGGGACGACCCCCGGGTGGCCGATGCCGTGGAGGCGGCCGGCGGTCTCGTCGAGGGCGCCGACACCTCCTCGCTGAACCTCGCGGCGCGGGTCGAGGACGCCATGAAGGTCCACGTGCCCAGGGAGGGGGAGGAGGCCGTCGCGCCGTTCCCCGACGGCGCGACGCAGGCGTCCGCAGGCGCCCCGTCCGACCCCTCGGCCCCCGTGAACCTCAACACCGCCACGGCCGAGGAGCTCCGGACGCTGCCGGGGGTGGGGGAGGCGACCGCCGCCGCCATCCTCGAGGACCGCGAGGCCAACGGCCCCTTCACCTCTGTGGAGGACGTCATGAGGGTCTCGGGCATCGGCGAGAAGAAGTTCGCCAAGATGCGGGAGCGAATCCGTGTGTGAGTGGCCGGAGCGCCCCCAGGTACCCTGGGCGTTCGTCGTCTTCCTCGCGGCGGCCGGGTGCGTTGCCCTTCAGCTCCGGGCCGGGTGGGTCCCCGGTCCCGGCCAGGCCGCCCTGCTCGCTGCCGCCTGCGCCGCGGCCCTCGCCGCCGTGCGCAGGATCCGGCCGGCGCTCGTCGGGCGCGCCGCCGTCGCCGCGGCCGCCGTGGGGCTCGCGCTCGTCTCTGGGTCGCTCGAGCTCGCCTCCCAGGCGCGGGGCCGCGCCCTCCTCGAGGGGACGCCCGTCTCGAGGCTCTCCCTCACCACGGTCTCCGACGCCGTCGAGGGCACCTACGGGTGGAGCTCGGAGGCCGAGGCGTCCCTGGGCGGCGCCACGGTCGGGACCGTGCGCCTCCGGAGCGACGTGCCGCTCGGCCTCCGGGAGACCGTGGAGGGGGTGGGGACGTTCTCGGCGCCGGGCGAGCGGGACGCGGCCGAGATGCGCGGCCGCGGCCTGCTCGGGACGGTGCGGCTCTCCACCGTCCGCAGCCGCGCCCCGGCACCGGGCCCGCTCGGGGCGTTCGCCCGGGCGAGGGCGTCGCTGCTCGAGGGGTTCGGCCCCGACGCCTCCGAGGCCCACGCCGTCGCGGCGGCGCTCGCCCTCGGGTGGCGCGGCGCGCTCCGCTCCACCGGCGTCGCCGACACGGTGTCGGCGGCCGGCGTCTCGCACCTCGTGGCGGTCTCGGGCGCCCACCTGTCCGTGGTGGCGGCGCTGTTCGGCGGGGTCGCGTCGCGGGCCAGGCCCCTCTGGGCGCGGACCGCGGTCACCGGGCTCCTCACCGGGTGCTTCGTGCTCCTGTGCGCCGCCCCGGCGTCGGCCCTGCGCGCCTGGGCCATGGCCCTCGCCTCCTCCGCCTCCCAGGTGGCGGGTCGGAGGGCGAGCCCCCTTGCGGCCCTGGGGTGCTTCGGCTGGCTCCTCTGCTGCCTCGACCCGACGGCCGTCTCCGACCTGGGGCTCTCGCTCTCGTGCACCTGCGTCGCCTGCCTCGCGCTCTTCGGCCCGTGGGCCAGGGCCGCCCTGGACCGGCTCGTCCCGGCTCCGCGCCCCCGCCCTCGCGCCGGTGCGCTTGCGCGCGCCCTCTCGTCGGTCCGCTCGCGCTGCGTGTCGGACCTCGCGGCGGGGCTCCTGTGCTTCGCGGCCTCCGCCCCCATGGCCGCCTCCACCTTCGGGACCCTGAGCCTCGCGGGGCCACTCTGCTCCATGGCGGCGGCACCGCTGTTCCCCGCGCTGCTGGCGTCGTCCCTCGCGGCGGTGGCCCTCGCGGCCGTCCCGGTGGCCGGTGCCGCGGCCGACCTCGCCGCCACGGGTGCGGCGTCGGTGCTCCTCGGCGTCTGCCGGGCGGCGACCGCGTTCCCGTGGGCGGTCCTGCCGGTGGAGGTCCCCGGCGCCGTGGGCGCCGTCGCCGCGGTCCCGGCGGGCGCCGCGCTCCTCGCGCTCTGGCCGAGGCCGCGGGCGGCCGTCCTCCGGCGCGGTGCGGCCCTCGCCCTGGCCGCCACCCTCGTCGTCGGGGCGCTCCCGTGGCTCGAGCCGCCCTCCCTGGAGGTGCTGGACGTCGGCCAGGGCGACGCCCTACTGCTGCGGGACGGCCCCCGGGCCGTCCTCGTCGACTGCGGGCCGCCCGGGGGCGGCCTCGCGGCGTCCCTGCGCTCCCGCGGCGTCGCGTCGCTGGACGCCGTCGTGCTCACCCACCAGCACGACGACCACTACGGCGGCCTCGGGGAACTCGACGGCTCCGTGGCGGTGGGGCGCCTGGTCGTCGCGGAGGGTGTGGACGCCTCCCTCTGCGACGGGGTGGCCTCCGCAGCAGACGCTCTCGGCACCCCGGTCCGGACCGTCTCCGCCGGCGACGCGGTCCAGGTGGGCGGCTGGAGGCTCGAGGCCCTCTGGCCGGAGGGCCCGGTGGACGGGACGGAGAACGCCCACTCGCTCTGCCTCCTCGCCACCCACGCCCGAGGGCTCCGGGCCCTGCTTGTCGGCGACGCCGAGAGGGGCGAGCTCTCGCGGTTCGCCCCGGCGGCGGGGCGTGTGGACGTCCTCAAGCTCGGCCACCACGGCTCCGAGGCGTCGCTCGACCGGGCGTGCATCGACGCGCTCCGGCCGTCCCTCTGCGTGGCCTCGGCGGGGGCGGGCAACGCCTACGGCCACCCCGACCCCGTGTGCGTCGCCCTCGTGGAGGGGAGCGGGTCGCGTTTCCTGTGCACCGCCGAGCACGGCCCGGTGCGTGTGTCCGCCGACACCTCGACGGGGGTCCGGGTCTCGGTGGGACGCCCCGAGGCCCTGGCGGCGTGACCCCCACGCCGTGGTAGGCTGGACCGACAGGGGAGAGGAGGGCCGGTGGCCCAGCAGCTGTTGCCCGCCTACGTGGCGGTGGGAGACAACAAGGTGATGCGCGAGGAGGCGGTGGCCCGCCTCAAGCGGCACCTCGACCCCGCCTTCGGGGAGTTCAACCTCGACGAGTGCCGCGACCCCGCCAAGCTCACGCGGGACGGCCTGCTGCAGTCGCTCGACCAGCTCCCCTTCGGGGACGGCCAGCGCTTCGTCATCGTCCATGGGGCCGACCACCTCCCCAAGGACGTGTCGGAGGCCGTCGTCTCGTATCTCGGGGACCCCAACCCCCGCACCGTCCTCCTCCTCACCGCCGAACGGCTCGCCCGCAACACGCGGCTCTACAAGGCCGTGGCGGCACAGGACCCCAAGCCGGGGAAGAAGGGGCCCGTCACCGTCATCGGGTGCTCGCTCCCCAAGCCCTGGGAGCTCCCGGGTCTCTTCGCCCGCTTCTGCGGCTCCTTCGGGCTGGCGGTCGACCAGGCCGCCGCCGCCGAGGTCGTGGACCGCGTCGCCCCCGCCAAGGGCGACCCGACGCCCATGCTCCGCCAAGTGGCCTTCCAGCTCTCGTCGCGCTACGGCGCCGGCGCCTCCCTGGGCCTGGCCGAGGTGAGGGACTCCGTGGCGCGCATCGTCGAGCCCAAGCCCTGGACCTTCGCCGACGCCGTGGCGGAGCGGGACCTCCCGCGCGCCCTCGAGCTCTACGGCCTGTTCCGCGGCGACCCCGAGATCCTCCTCCACATGTTCGCCGTGGACCGGCTCCGCGAGCTCGTGTGCTGCCGGAGCCTCATCGCCCAGGGGCGCGGGACGCCCGAGGCCGTGGCCCAGGCCTTCGGCTACCCGTCCCAGCAGCGGTGGCGCTACAAGAACCACCCCCGGTGGGCCCGCGGCTTCACCGACGCCGAGCTCTCCCGCGCGCTCCGCGGCGCCGTCGAGTGCGAGCGCACCCTCAAGGGCTCCGGGAGCTCCCGGACCGCCTTCGTCCGGTGGGTCTCGTCCGTGTGCTCATAAGGGTACGTATCAGGCGCCTTACAATACCGTATGAATGGGGCCGATGGGGCCATGGGCGCCGTGGGGCGGTGCCCCGCTGGTCTAGACTGGTTCCTTGTCACCAAGGAGGTCCAGTGAAGCTCAGGTATTTGGAAGAGAAGATCCACGCGGCCGACCCGTCCGCGCCGCTCGGCACGTCGAACAACCCCAGCAACCGCGTCCTCACCGTGGCCAACGCCGTCACGGTGTGCCGCATCGCGCTCACCCTCGTGTTCCTCTGGCTGTTCGTCACGGGCGCCGACCGCATCCTCTGCCTCGTCATCTACGCCGTGGCGGCCCTCACGGACTTCGTGGACGGCCAGATCGCCCGGCGCACCCAGACGGTGTCGTGGTTCGGCAAGCTCCTCGACCCGGCGGTGGACCGCTTCCTCCTGTTCACCGGCGTCCTCGGCCTCTGCATCGTGGGCGACCTCCCCGTGTGGGTGCCCGTCGTCCTCATCGGCCGAGACGTCGTGCTCGCCGTCGGCATGGCCGCGCTCCAGCGCTACCGCCGCCGGCCCGTCGACGTCCTCTACATCGGCAAGGTGGCCACGGCCCTGCTCCTGGCCGGCTTCTCCTGGCTCCTCCTCGACATGCCGGTCCTCCCGGGGCTCGGGCTCGTGGACGTGCCGTGGCTGCCGCTGCTCAACGGCCAGGCCGCCTGCCCCGCCATCCTCGTCGTGTACGCGGGCACCGTCTGCTCCCTGATAACGGGCGTGCTCTACGTCGTCGAGGGCCTCCAGATCCGCTCCGAGGCGCTGGAGGGGGACCGCGCGTCATGACCCGGACCCTCACGCCCGCGTCCGCTGCGCTCCTGGCGCTCCTCCTCGTGCTTCTCTGCCCGGCGCCCGCCCTGGCGGACACCGGCCTCGGCACGCCCGGCGTCACCGAGGCCCGGGCCTGGATCGTCGAGGACTCCACCGGCCGCGTGCTCGCGGAGTCGAACGCCGACGCCGCCTTCGCCCCGGCCTCCATCACCAAGGTCATGACGGCCATGGTGGCCCTCGACGCGGGCCTCCCCATGGACACCGAGGTGGCCATGCCGGCCCATCCCGAGGACGGCTGGGAGGCGGCCCAGGTGGCGGGCTACGCGGTGGGGGAGACCTCCACCCTCGAGGACATGCTCGAGGTCCTGCTCGTGTACTCGGCCAACGACGCCGGCTACGCCATCGCCGAGAAGGTCGCCGGCTCCCAGGACGCCTTCGCCGACCTCATGAACGAGAAGGCCGCCCAGATCGGCATGACGCGGACCACGTTCAAGAACCCCCACGGCCTCGAGGAGGACGGCCACGAGAGCTGCGCCCGCGACCTCGCCGCCATGGGCCGCTACGCGCTGACCCACTACCCGTTCATCGCCCGGATGGTCCGCACCCACGCGGTGACGGTGCCGGTGAACGGCGAGCAGCGCACGTTCTACTCCACGGACGAGCTCATGCCCGTCTACAGCCCGCTCATCGGCATCAAGACGGGCAAGGTGGAGGCGGGCACCACGTTCCTGGGTGCCGCCCGCAAGGACGGGCTCACCCTCTACACCTGCGTCCTCGGGTGCGCCACCGACTGGGGGCGCTTCGAGGACACGCGGGCAATGATGGAATGGGCCTTCGACGGCGCGACGAGGCTGACCCTCGCGGACCCCGACCGCACGCTCGAGACGCTGCCGTTCGCCTACCGGTTCGGCCTCTCGGTGTCGGTGCGGGCCCAGGCCGCCGTCACCGGCCTCCTCTGGCCCGACGGCACCGAGTGCTCCTACACGCGGGTGGCTCTCTCCCGCGACCAGCTCGGCATCCCCGGGGAGCCTGCCGGGGCCTGCCTCTGGCGCCAGGGCGACCGCATCGTGGGCGCCTGCGCCTACGTGGTGGACTCCGTGGTCTCGCCCGACGCGGCCTGGTCGTCGGACCCGGCGGCGCCCCCGCTCCCCCTCCAGAGAAAGGCGGCATGACATGGCAGACGAGAACGGCACCCCCGAGGCGGTCCCCGGCAACGTGCTGGAGGGCGAGCACCTCCTGCTCGGCGGGTCCATGGAGCCCGACGCCCAGGGGCGCCCCGAGGCCGCCTGGTACGGCGACGGCGCCGGCGAGCCCGCGGCCTTCCGCGAGGGCTGCGCCCTGGCGGACGTGGGCGGCCTCGTGGCCACCTGCATCTCCGGCGACGCTGCGGACGCCTTCGTGTCCGCGGTCTTCACCTGCTACGTCCCGGCGCCCGGCCGGCTCGCCGGCGCCCTGGCCCTCATGGGCGACGGCCGCGTGGCGGCGCCGGTGCTCCTTGCCGGGCTCGCCCCCAAGGAGTTCTGCGTCTGGTGCCCGGCGGAGCTCGCCGCGGGCCTCGGCGAGTGGATGCGCGGCATCGCCGCCGTGGAGTCCGGGGGCGTCGCGCCCTACGCCTCGGTGGAGTTCTCCCACGGCGCCCCGCTCTCCACGACCCTGATGCTCGCCGGGCCGGAGGCCGCCGACGTCCTCGGCGACTACCTGTCCGAGGGTGCGTCGCTCCCGGGGCCGGGGACCCTCGCCAACGTGCGCCTCGACGCCATCGGCACCGTGGTCATGCGCCCTGAGGTCGGCTCGTTCGCTCCCTACCTCGTGGTGGTGCCCGACGCCTCGGCGCGCGTGCTCTGGAGGAGCCTCCTCTCGTTCCAGTCCGTCGTCCCCGTGGGCACCTCCGCCGTGTGGGGGAGGGTCGCCGAGGAGGTGCCGGGCCTCGTGGATTTCCTCGACGACCCCATGGGGCGGAGGCTCCCCGCCGACCTCGGGCTCCAGGGCCTCCTCAGGCCCGGCGGCGACTTCATCGGTGCCCGCGCCCTCGACGGCGCGGGCGAGCGGACGGAAGGGTAGGCCATGTATTCGATCTTCACCCCCGACGCCCCGCAGCCCTCGGGGACCTTCTCCCAGGGCGCCTCGGCGGCCCGCTACGTGTTCGTCTCGGGGCAGCTCCCCATCGACCCGGCGTCCGGCGTGCTCCGCGACGCCCCCATCGGCGTCCAGACGGTCCAGGTGATCCGCAACGTGGAGGCAGTCCTCGCCGACGTCGGGCTCGGTATCGACTCGGTCTGCAAGGTCACGCTGTTCCTCACGGACCTCAACGACCTCGAGGCCGTCGACGAGGTGTGCTCGGAGCGGTTCGAGAAGCCGTACCCCGCGCGCTCCGTGGTGGGCGTCTCGGCGCTGCCCCACGGGGCCTCCATCCAGATGGAGTGCGTGGCCTGCCGATAGGGAGACCCCGGGTGCCGGAAGGTCCCGCGGGGGTACAATGAGGTCTCAACCGACACTCCAGGAGGCATCGATGCAGAACAATCCGGGCGCTTCCCAGAACAACCAGGCGGCATCCGACTCCACGACCATCTTCCGCATGCCGTCCACAGACGCCACCGTGCCGGACCTCATGGGCGCCCAGCGCCTCGCCAACCCGACGCTCTCCATCGTCAAGGGGCCCCACACCGGCACGACCTTCGTGCTGGACACCCCCGAGGTCACCATCGGCCGCGACCCCTCCAACACCGTGTTCCTCAACGACATGACCGTCTCGCGCCACCATGCCAAGATGCACCTGGCGCCCGGTGCGGACACCGTGGAGGACCTCGGCTCCCTCAACGGCACCTGGGTGGACGGCGCCATCGTCAACCGGGCCATGCTCGAGGACGGGTCCACCATCCAGATCGGCACCTTCCGCATGATCTTCCACACCACCCAGAGCACGAGCCGCATCCAGACCGGAGCGTAAGGCACCCATGGCAGACGCCGGTTACCTCACCATAGGCAAGGTGGTCAAGCGCCTCCAGGCCCAGTACCCCGACCTCTCGGTCTCAAAGGTCCGTTACCTCGAGGACGAGGGGCTCCTCACGCCGTCCCGCACGCCGGGCGGCTACCGGCTGTACTCCTCGCGCGACGTCAAGCGGCTCGAGACCATCCTCTACCTCCAGAAGAACCGGTTCCTGCCCCTCTCGGTCATCAAGGAGGAGCTCGACGGCGGGGGAGTGCCGGGCACCGCCGGCACCGACCCCGCCGCGTACCCCGAGGCCGTCTGCGACGACGAGGAGACCCGCGAGAAGCTCCACCCCCTCGAGAAGGTCCCGGAGCTCCTCGGCGTCTCGATCTCGTTCGTGCGCGACCTCGCCAACAACGGCATCGTGTCGCTGCGCCGCAGCCCCCAGGGTCGCGAGCTCGTGGACGGGCACGACTTCCGCCTCATCCGCTGCGCCGAGGCGCTGCGGCGGTTCGGCATCGAGCCCCGCAACCTGCGCCAGTACGTGAACGCCGCCAACCGCGAGACCGCGATGTTCGAGCAGGCCCTCTCGGTCCTCGGGCCCCGCCAGGGGGAGTTCACCGACGAGCAGCGTGCCCAGTACTCCCAGGCGTTCGAGCAGATCCTGCACCTCACCGACTCCCTGCGCGACGACCTCATACGCCGCACCTTCGCCGACGTCCTGCGCAAACAGGCGCCCAAAGACCAGTGATCCGCCCAGCAGCCCCTCAGACAAGCCATGCGAGCCCAAGGAGAGAGACCCCCATGAGCAAGTTCGACTACCAGGACCTCGTCTGCGACATCCCCGACTACCCGGAGCCCGGCGTCATCTTCAAGGACATCACGCCCCTGATCGCCGACCCCCAGGGGTTTTCGGCCGTCATCGACGAGCTCGCGGAGCACTTCCTGGGCCGCGGCATCACCAAGGTCGTGGGCGCCGAGGCCCGCGGCTTCCTCGTGGGCGCACCCGTGGCCTACCGCCTGGGCGCCGGCTTCGTCCCGGCCAGAAAGCCCGGCAAGCTCCCCCGCGAGGTCATCTCCCAGTGCTACGCCCTCGAGTACGGCACCGACGAGATCCAGATCCACGCCGACGCCCTGACCCCCGACGACAAGGTCATCGTCATCGACGACCTCGTGGCCACCGGCGGCACGGCCGTCGCCTGCGCCCAGCTCGTGGAGCAGGCCGGCGCCTCGGTGGAGGGCTTCGGCTTTGCCCTCGAGCTCGCCTACCTGAACCCCCGCGACGTCATCGCCGAGACCTTCGGTCAGGAGGTCTTCTCCCTCATCGTCGTGGACTAGCCCTCCGCCCAGGCCATCCGCACGCAGAGCGCCCGAACGAGACGGCCGGCCCCCGGGAGCGGGGACCGGCCGTCTTCTCCTGCCGTCGGCGCGTCCGGGGCTAGTCGAGGAAGGAGCGCCCCAGGGCGTCGGCCTGGAGCATGGCCGCCACGAGCTGCCCCGGCGTCACGTCGCCGGCCAGGTTGTGGATGGACTCGCCGGGGGCGCAGGCTTTCTCGGCGACCGCCGGGAGGCGGGACTCGTCCGTGATGCCGATGGCCTCGAGGGTGAGGGGGAGCCCCACCGACTCCATGAAGGCCATGACCTCGCCGAGCTCCTCGTCGGGGGCGTTCTCGAGGACGAGCTGGACCACGGTGCCGAAGGCCACGATGTTGCCGTGGGGCACGCGCTCGCACTCCTCGAGGGCCGTGGTACCGTTGTAGACGGAGTGGGCCACGCAGAGGCCCGCGTTGTCGGCACCGACCCCCGAGAGGTAGATGTTGGCCTCGATTACGGCCTCGAGGCTCGGCACGAGCAGCCCCTTCTCGGCGGCGATGAGGGCCTTGAGGCCGTCGGAGAACAGCGTGTCGCGGCAGAGGCGGCAGAGGGCGAGGGCGCTCAGGGTCACCCCGGTGTTCTCGAGGGAGGGGCTCTTGGTCCGGGCGGCGGCGCGGGCCTCGTAGTAGGTGCCGAGGGCGTCGCCCATGCCCGCCACGAGGAACGAGGTGGGGGAGTCGGCGATGACCGCGCTGTCCACGATCACGACGTCGGGGTTCTTGGGATAGAAGAGGTACTCGGCGAACGTGCCGTCGTCGTGGTAGATGACCGAGAGGCCGGTGCACGGGGCGTCGGTGGCGGCCACGGTGGGGACGATCGCGACGGGCTTCCCGCAGTGGAAGGCGCATGCCTTGGCGGTGTCGATGGCGGAGCCGCCGCCGACGCCGCAGACGACGTCGATGGAGTCCTCCTCGACGATCTTCTCCATACGGGCGATCTCGCCCTCGGACGAGATGCCGCCGAAGGTCTCGAACCTCGCATAGGCGTCGGTGCCCTCGAGGCTGGCGGTCACCTTGGGTTCCACGGCGGCCCGGCCGCTGCGGCTGCAGACGAACAGGAACCTGCTTCCGTACCCCTTGCAGATCTCGTGGAAGTGGAGCAGGACGTCGGGGTCCTGGGCGTACATCGAGGGAGCCCGCATTGCCTTGTACATCGAAGCGCCTCCTAGCGTTGGAAAGACGGGGACACCCAGAGTCTACGACCGACGACCCGGGTCCCGCCTCCCGACCCTCGCCCTGTGCGGCATTTGAAATAACTGAACCGGCCCTGATGAAGGCCGCCAGGAGGGGAGGCGTTATCATAGGGAACCTGAACGAACGATGAACGAGAGGGGAGGGCGCGTGATGTCGGGAGCCGTCGTGCCCGTGCCCCTCAGCAGGGCGCTCCCGGTGGCCCTGCCCGTCATGCTCGGCTACGTGGTCATCGGCATTCCCGCCGGCATCCTCGAGGCCGAGGTGGGCCTGGAGCCGTGGGCGGTCTTCGTGCTCTCGTGCACGTACTACTCGGGGGCCGGCCAGTTCATGCTGCCCAACCTGTGGCTCGCGGGTCAGGGTCTCTGGTCCATCGGCGCGTCGATCTCCCTGGTCAACATGAGGCAGCTCCTGTACTCGGCGGCCTTGGCCCCGTCCATGGCCAACGTCGCCAAGCCCCTCAAGGCGCTGTTCGCGGCCACCGTCACCGACGAGTCGTTCGGCGTGAACATGGAGCGGCTGTCCTCCGACCCCTCGTGGGACGCCTCCTGCGCCACGGCGGTGAACGTCCTTTCCATGCTCTCGTGGGCCACCGCCAACGCCGTCGGCGCCGCCGTGGGGGACGCCCTCGCCATGCCCACCGACGTGGCGAGCTTCGCCATGACGTCCATCTTCATCTGCCTGCTCCTGACCCAGGAGTTCTCGCGCCCCACGGTCGTGGGCGCCGTCACCGCCGCCGTGGTGGTGGCCCTCTGCAAGGCCGTGGGCGCCGGTGGCGTGGCCGTGGTCGCCGGGGCGGCCGCCGGCGTCGCCGTGGCCCTGGCCGTCGGGGGCGCAGGGGAGTCCCGGCCCGTCGAGGGAGGTGGGTCGTAGTGGACGTCGCGCTCTTCTGGCCCCTCTACGCCATCATCCTCGCCACCATGCTCGTCTGCCGGTGCGTCCCCATGTTCGTCCTCGGCTCGCGCGAGCTCTCACCCCGTGTGCGTCAGGCTTTGGAGACGATCCCCGTGGCAGCGTTTGCGGCCCTCGTGGCGAACGACCTCTTCCGGCCCGACCTCTGGGCGCAGGGGCCGGCGGCCTGCGCGGTGCCGCTCCTGTCCGCAGCCGCCGTGGCGCTCTGCGCGGTGCGCACGCGGTCCTTGGCGCTCTGCGCCGCCGTCGGCGTGGCCGCGTACCTTGCGTTGAGTTTCGTGCTCTAGGGTGGGTGCCTTCGGGTGGGTGACGGCGCGCGTCTGGGGCCCACGGGCCGAGGGGGGGGTCGCGGGTCCGCGGGGAGCGGTTCGTATCCCTCTACTTTACATAACATATATTATCCGAGATTGAGGGGGAGTGACGGACCGCTGCTGGAGGGCTCCTCGGCCGGCTGCCGCCACCGGCTGCTACCATGGTGTGTCCCAGTCCCGGGTCGTGCCGCCAGAACCGCCGCGGGTCGCGTCCCACGTGAACGGAGGCCTGTATGGACCGCATCTCCCGCGACGTCTGCGTCGTCGGGTCCGGCATCGCCGGGCTCTGCGCCGCCACCGCCGCCGCCGAGGCAGGCGCCTCGGTTACCCTCGTCTGCCAAGGGGCTCTCTGCTCGGGCTCTAGCTTTGCCGGCACCACGTGGGGCCTCGGCATGGTGGGCCCCCGAACCCCCGCGCCCGAGGACGTGGAGGCCTTCGTCCGCGCCGTCCAGGGGCCCGGCGGCTCCAAGGCCCGGGACGCCTACGTGCGCGCCCTCGGCAACGGGTTCCATGGGGCCCTGGAGCGGTTCCGGGCCATGGGCGCCGTCATCGAGGATGTCGAGCCGGGCCACGGGGACGACCGCGCCTACGTGCCGTGCTTCGGCTCCGAGGTCCAGGACTGGCACGGTTTCCACGCCCTCGCCTCGGTCCAGGGGCTCCGTAACCAGTTATGTAAAGCTGAGGTCGACGTCACCCACCACGCGGAGGTCGTCTCCCTGCTCCACGACCCCGCGGACGGCGCGGTGGCCGGCGTCCTGGCCCTCGTCGGGCCGCAGTCGTCGCCGCTCGTGGTGCGCGCCGGGGCCACCGTGCTCGCCACCGGCGGCGCCGCCGCGGCCCTCTCCCCCACCCTCGCGAGCCCCCTTGCCCGCGGGACCGGTCTCGTCATGGCCACAGACGAGGGTGCTACCTGCGGAAACCTCGGATACGGGCAGGTCATGGCCGGTATCCTGACCAAGGGACGTCCCGCCGTCTTCAACGAGAAGGTGTGGGGCCTCACGAGGCTCGTCAAGGACGGCAGGGACGTCTTCGACCTCGCCGGGGTCTCCCCCGCCCGGGCTCGGGAGGCCCTGGAGGCGCATTCCTGGCACGGCCCCTACTCGCGGCAGCGGGTCTCCCGCCTCGTGGAGGAGTCGGTCGCGGCCGTCGGCGGGACGTGCGAGGCCGTCGTCGATCGCCCCGAGGGCGAGGTCCAGCCCTTCGTCGCCACCTATATGGACTGGCTCGAGGAGACCCACGGCCTCTCGTGGGGCGAGCCCATGCCCCTGGCCCTCTTCCATCAGGCCTCCAACGGCGGCGTCCGCTGCGACGTCGACGGCTGGACCCGCGTGCCGGGCCTCTACGCGGCCGGCGAGGTCGCCCCCGTCTTCGCCGTCGACCGGCTCGGCGGTATCGCGAGCGCCACCGCCATGGTGTTCGGCCTCGCGGCCGGGGGCGCCGCGGCAAGGAGTGCCGCGACGCGGCGCCAAGAGGGTCGTGACCTGTGCTTCCGCGGCGAGGACGGCGCGCCGCAGGCGGTATCGTCCTTGGAGGGGCTCTCCCCGGACGGTGCCGCCGCCCTCGGAGGGGCGCTTGCCGGACGGCTCCGCACCGGTGCCCACGACCTCGTGCGCGCCGCCATGGACGAGGCGGGCTCCCCCTTCTAACCCGCGTCCCCGCCGGGTCCCCCCGTCGGCCCCGCGTCGGGCGGCGCGGGCTCGCCCGTGCCCCTGAGAAGGTCGCGGATGCGGTCGTGGAGCTCGGGGGCGAGGTCCGAGTCCATGACGAAGAGCACCTGGTCCGCCGCCTCCAGGGTGAGGTCGGCGGTGGGCACGACCCGGCGCCCGCAGCGCTCGACGACGGCCGCCACGCAGCCGGCCGGGAGCGGCAGGTCGGCGAGGCGCCTCCCCTCGGCGGGGGACCCGAACGCCACGCAGACTGCCTCCGTGAGCACCGACCTCCCGTGCACGGGGGACCCGCAGTCGCAGCGGGCCCCCACCAGGGGCTGCAGCAGGTGCTCGTAGTAGCCCTCGGTCTTGGTGAGGTTGGCGACCACATAGGCCACGAGGGAGACGAGGGAGAGCGACAGCAGTGCCGAGAAGCTGCCGGTGAGCTCGAACACGAGGAGGCAGCCGGTCACGGGGGCGTGGATGACGCCGGCGAAGAGCCCGGCGATCCCCAGGAGCATGAAGTTGTTGACGTAGGCCGGGTCCATGGCGAAGACGGCCACGGCGCCGCGGCCGAACAGGGCGCCTGCGAGCGCGCCCATGGCCACGAGCGGGTAGAGGGTGCCGCCCGGGGTGCCGGAGCTGGCCGAGGCGTCGGTGAGCAGGTACTTCCCCAGGAGCAGCCCCGCGATGGCCAGCGTGGGCCGGCTCGAGACGTGCTTGAGGAGCCCGAGGATGGCGTCGCCCCCGCCCAGGAGCTCGGGGACCGTGAAGGCCCCGACGGCGGCCAGGGCGAACGGCACGGCGTACCGGGTGCCCGGCGCGTGCCTCCGGATGCGGCCGTAGAGCCGGGTGCCGAGGAACATGCCGCGGTTGTGGCAGGCGCCGAGCAACCCGAGGAACAGTCCCTGGAGCATCACGATCCCGTAGGTGACGTGCGGGAGGTCCCGGGCGAAGCCGATCGGGATGAGGGGGCCCGTGCCGAGGAACTGGTTGACGACGTAGACGGCGGCCACAGCGGACGACATCGTGCCGATGACGAGCGGTGCCGAGAACGACTTGTGGACCTCCTCCACGGCGAACATGACGCCGGTGAGCGGGGCCTGGAACGCCGCGGCCATGCCGGCTCCCGAGCCGCAGGTGACGAGGAGGCGGCGCTCCCCCTCCGTGGAGCCGGCGGCGCGCGCCACGGCGGTGCCGCAGAGGCCGCCGAGCATGACCGAGGGACCCTCGCGCCCGAGGGAGAGGCCGCCCATGGCGCAGAGCACACCCTCGGAGAACTTGGCCGCCATGGTGCGCGCCCAGGGGATCTGCAGGCGCCCGAGGGCGTCGGCCTCGATCTGGGGGATGCCGGACCCCGAGCTCGTGGGCGCCCAGCGCACGAGGGCGGTGACGGCGGCCCAGAGGACGGCCATGACCGCGACCCACCCGGCGACCGCCAGGGGGTTCCCGGTCGCCGCAGCGGTGACGGAGCGCATGGTGCCGTCCGCGAGGTTGAGGGCGAGCCGGAAGAGGCCCACGACGACCCCGGCGCCGAGACCCACCGCGGCGCCCCCGACGACCATATGCACTTGGAGGCGTCGGGAGAGCCGCAGCGCCACGGGGTTGATCTGCTTCACGGGTTAGGACCTCGACGGGGATGGTTGTCCTCCCCAGTCTAGGACTAGATGACGAGGTTGCCCAGGAACAGGGCCGCGCTGTTGGCGGCGACGGCCCCGTCGGCCGCCGCGGTCACGACCTGGCGCAGGGGCGTCTGGCGCACGTCGCCCGCAACGAAGAGCCCCGGCGTGGAGGTGGACATGTCGGCGCCGGTGACGACCTCGCCGTTCCCGTTGAGCTCGGCGAGCCCCTCGACGAGCCTCGAGGCGGGCACGGTGCCGATGAACACGAAGACGCCGAACGTGCCGGCGCCGTGCTCCACGCGCTCGAGCTCCCCGGTCTCGGTGTCGCGCAGGGTGATGGACTCGGGCAGGCCGTCGCCCTCGAGCTTTGCGATGGCGCAGCGGTAGCGGATCTCGACCTTGGGGTTGAGCTCCACGCGCTCGACCAGGGAGGCCTGGGCGCGGAGGTGGTCCTTGCGCACGACCATGACGACCTTGGAGCAGATGCGCGAGAGGAAGTCGGCCTCCTCGCAGGCGGTGTTGCCGCCGCCCACGACGTAGGTGACCTTGTCGCGGTAGAACATGCCGTCGCAGGTGGCGCAGTAGGAGACACCGCGGCCGCGGAACTCCTCCTCGCCCTCGAAGCCCGCGGGGCGCGGGGTGCCGCCCGTGGCGAGGACCACGGCGCGGGACTGGTAGGTGTCGGACGCGCCCTCGACGAGGAACAGCTGCGTCTCGGGGTCGTAGGCGAGGCCGTGGACGGTGTCCTGGGCGAAGGCGGCGCCCAGGTGCTCGGCGTGGTCGTGCATGCGGATGCCCAGGTCGAAGCCAGAGACGTTCTCGATGCCGGGGTAGTTGTCCACGAGGTCGGACTGCGAGATCTGCCCGCCCCAGCTGCCGGACTCGACGGTCACGGCGTCGACGGCGGCACGGTTTGCGTAGATGGCGGCGGTGAGGCCGGCGGGGCCACCGCCGACCACGGTGAGGTCGTGATAGACCATGGTTCGTCTCCTCCCCTTGGGAAGCGTCGTGTTCTCTGCCGATACCTACCCGGCGGCGCCCGATCCTTTCCCCTCCTGCGCACGGTGTGAACGGCCGGAGGCCCGCCGCCCCCTGACGGGACGACGGGCCTCCGGCACGGGCGGACGGCGCGGGGCCGCCTAGGTCTCCTCGATGTACTCGGGCTCGGCGCTGTCCTGCGCGGAGACCTTGGGGAGGATGAGGTTCAGCAGGATGCCCACGATGGCGCTGGCGGCCATGCCGGGGATGGTGTAGTCGCCCACGGGGATGGAGTAGCCGCCGCACTCCATGCCCACGCCGAGGACGATGGTGACCGCGGCGATCATGAGGTTGCGGTTCTCGCCGAAGTCGATGTTGTTGGTCACGAGCATGCGCAGGCCGTTGCTGGCGATGAGGCCGAAGAGCAGGAGGCTCACGCCGCCCATGACGGGGGTGGGGATGCTCATGATGAGGGCCTCGAGCTTGGGGCAGAAGCCGCCCACGATGAAGGCGAAGCCGGCCGCGTACCAGAAGATCTGGGTGGCGTAGACGCGGGTCACGCTCATGACGCCGATGTTCTCGGCGTAGGTGGTGGCAGGGGGGCTGCCGATGAGGCCCGCGATGCACGTGGCGATGCCGTCGCCGGCGAGGGAGCGCGGGAGCATGGGGACGAAGTCCTCGCCCACGACCTCGGAGACCACGAGCAGGTGGCCGATGTGCTCGATGACCACCACGAGGGCCACAGGCGCGATGAGGGCGATGGCCACGGGGTCGATCACCGGGTGGTTCTGGAAGCTGGGCAGCCCCACCCAGGCCGCGTCCATGACCGGGGCGAAGTCGACGAGGCCGAAGAGCGCGGCGAGGACGTAGCCCACGACGATGGCCAGGAGCACCGGGATGGTGCCGATGAGGCCCTTCATGGACGAGAAGCCGACGGCGGCGAACAGCGTCACGCCGGCGACGAGGGTGCCGACGGCGTTGAAGCCGTCACCCGAGGAGTTGAGCGCCATGTTCACGGCCGTGGCCGAGAGGCCGATGCCGATCACGACGATGATGGACGCGATGAGCACCGGCGGGAGGATGCGGTCGATCCACGCGGTGCCGGCGAGCTTGATGATGCCCGCCACGGCCAGGAACACGAGGCCCGCGCAGAAGATGCCCGAGAGCGCCGCGTCGAGGCCCTGGGTGGCCCCCACGGCCACGATGGGGCTGATGAACGCGAACGAGCTGCCCAGGTAGCTGGGGATCTTGTTCTTGGTCATGAGCAGGTAGCACACCGTGCCGATGCCCGAGCACATGATGGCCACGCTCGGGTGGAGCCCGGTGAGGATGGGGACCAGCACCGTCGAGCCGAACATCGACATCATGTGCTGGATGCCCAGGGGGATCGCCTGGGCCACGGGCACGTGGTCGGAGACCCCGATCACCTCTCTCTGCCTTGCCATACCTCTCCTTTCGTGAGAAAAGCGGGCCCGGTGTGCTTCCCGGACCCGCTTGAATCCGGACCTGTGAGTTCGGACGGGGCTATGAGATGAGGAACGAGACCAGGAAGGCCGCAGCCGCCACCCACATGAGCGGCTTCACCTTCTTGACGTTGCCGGTGGCGACGGAGACCACCACGTAGGTGATGAAGCCGAGGCCGATGCCGGTGGAGATGGAGTAGGTCAGCGGGATGCCGATGACGGTGACGAACGCGGGCAGGCCGTCGAGCTTGCTGGTCCAGTCGATGAACTTGACCTGGTCCATCATCAGGTAGCCCACGAGCACGAGGGCGCCGGCGGTGGCCGGGGTGCTCACGACGGCGATGAGCGGCGAGAAGAAGGCCGCGACGATGAAGAGCACGCCGGTGGTCACAGAGGTGAGACCGGTGCGGCCGCCGTCCGCGGCGCCGGAGGCGGACTCCACGAACGTGGTGATGGACGAGGCGCCCATGAGGCCGCCCGCCGCCGCGGCGGCGGAGTCGACCAGGAGGATCGGGCGGATGTCCTCCACCCTGCCGTCCTTCGTGAGGAAGTCGCCCTGCTTGGCGACGGCGAAGGCCGTGCCCATGGTGTCGAAGAAGTCGCTCATCATGAGGGAGAACACGAACATGAGGAGCACGGGGCTCATGACCACCTTGGCGATGCCCATGACGCCCTGCTCGTCGACCATGAAGGGCGCGCCGAAGGTGGAGAAGTCCAGGGCCGAGACTATGCCCGAGGGCATGGCGGTGACGCCCAGCGGGATGCCCGCGACCACGGCGATGAGGATGCCGATGAGGATCTCGCCCGGCACCTTCAGGCAGTAGAGCACGAAGGTGGAGAAGATGGCGATCATGCCCACGATGTAGGCGGGGTCCGTGACGGCGCCCATGGTGATGAGCGTGGACTCGTCGTTGACGACGATGGCGCCGTTGATGAGGCCGATGAGGGCGATGAAGATGCCCAGGCCGGCTGCGATGGCGTGGCGAAGCGAGGCGGGGATGGCGTCCATGATGGCCTCGCGCAGGCCGCAGAGCACGAGGGCGAGGATGAGGATGCCCTCGATGAACACGACGGCCATGGCGGCGTGCCAGTCTCCGTTGCACAGGCCCGTGAGCGTGAACGCGACGACGGCGTTGATGCCCATGCCCGACGCGCAGGCCAGGGGGCGGTTGGCGAAGATGCCCATGAGGATGGTCATGACACCCGCGCCGATGCAGGTGGCCGTGACGCCGGCGCCCATGGGGATGCCGGCGGCCGACAGCAGCGCCGGGTTGACGGCGATGATGTAGGCCATGGCCAGGAAGGTGGTGACGCCTGCCCGAAGCTCGGTGCCTACGGACGAGCCTCTCTCCCCCATGTGGAAGAAAGACTCAAGGGCACCCTGTCCCCCGGTCGTCCCGAAGGATTTTTCCATGCGATTGTCCTCTCGATCTCTCGTCTTCACCGGGCCGCTCCCTCACGGCGCCGGCCTATGTGCCAGGTGCCTAGGAGGCGCCGCTGGAACCGAAGCCGCCCGCCCCGCGGTCCGTCTCGTCGAGTTCCCCCACCTCGACGAGGGACACGGTGGGCACGCGCTGGATGACGAGCTGGGCGATGCGCTCGCCGCGCTCGATGGAGATGGGGGTCTCGGGGTCGAGGTTGACCGCGCAGACCTTGAGCTCCCCGCGGTAGTGGGAGTCGATGAGGCCGGGCGTGTTGGCCATGGAGAGGCCGCGCTTGAGCGCCATGCCGCTGCGGGGCTGGACGAAGCCGGCGTAGCCCTCGGGGATGGCCACGGCGAGCCCCGTGCCGACGAGCCTGCGCTCGAGGGGCGCAAGGACGACGTCCTCGTTGGAACGGAGGTCGAGCCCGGCGTCGCCCTCGTAGGCGTAGGACGGGAGCTCGACCGTGGGGTCGATGCGCTTGATGGGGACGACGACGGGGGTGTCACTCATCGGCGAGCCTCCTAAGCTCCTCGCTGAACTCATCGATGTCCTTGAAGTCGCGGTAGACCGACGCGAACCTCACGTAGGCGACGCGGTCGATGTCGCGGAGCCTCACGAGCACCATCTCGCCGAGGTCGCCGCTGGCCACCTCGGACACGCCGCGGTCGCGCAGGCCGTTCTCGACGCCGTCGATGAGGGCGTCGAGCTGGGCCACGTCGAGGTCGCGCTTGACGGTGGCGGCCACGAGGCCGCGCATGACCTTCTGACGGTCGAAGGGCTCGCGACGGCCGTCACGCTTGACGACCACGAGGGGGAGCTCCTCGCGGCGCTCGTAGGTGGTGAAACGGGTGCCGCACCGCACGCACTCGCGTCGCCTCCTGATGGCCTCGTTGCTCTCCGAGGGCCTGGAGTCGACGACCTTGGACTCGTCGCAGCCGCATGTTGGGCAGTGCATGGCATCCCTTCCTTGCCGCGGGGGCGACCGCACGGCGGTACCCGGCCACCGAAAGATAGCACGCGGGCTCCATGGACACTCCACGGTCTCATCACATGGAGAGGAGCCTGTAACAGTGTGTATGAGGACGGGGGCGTTGTAAAGGAGGGGCATCGCCGTTCCCCGAACAGATGTTTTTGACCGAACGTCCGTTTGCTATGATGGTGGCCACGACCGTACCGACCGTCGGAGGTCCCATGACCCGTCCCAAGCTCAGCCACCGTGTGCAGATGATCTACGACTACCTCGTGGAGTACTGCCACGACCACGGCTACCCGCCCTCGGTCCGCGAGATCGGCGACGCCGTGGGCCTCAAGTCGCCGAGCACGGTCCACATGCACCTCCAGACGCTCGAGCAGAAGGGCCTCATCCGGAGGACCGCCAACAAGTCGCGCACCATCGAGCTCGTGGACTGCCACGGGCCGTCGCGCCAGGCGGTGGAGGACGGCGGCGCCACGCTCGCCCAGGTGGACATCGACATGGACTCCTCCACGCTCCGCCTCCCCCTGGTGGGCCGCGTCGCGGCGGGCGTCCCCATCCTGGCCGAGCAGAACGTCGAGGAGAGCTTCACGCTCCCCACGGGCATCGTGGGCGACAACTGCTCCTTCATGCTCCGCGTCAAGGGCGACTCCATGATCAACGCCGGCATCTTCGACGGCGACTACCTCGTGGTGCGTGAGACCTCGGACGCCGTGAACGGCGAGATCGTCGTGGCCCTCGTGGGCGACGGCGCCACGGTCAAGACGTTCTACCGCGAGAGGGACCGCTGCAGGCTCCAGCCGGAGAACGACGCCATGGAGCCCATCTACGTGGAGAACCCCCGCATCCTCGGCCGGGTGACCGCGCTCCTCCGCACCATCTCGTGACCGCGCCCTCCCCTGCCGGCCCCTGGGAGCACCCCGTCGGTCGCGTGCGGCTCTTCGACGCCGTGCGCGGCTTCTCCGTCGTGTCGATGGTGCTCTTCCATCTCTGCTACGACCTCGTCTTCATCGAGGGGGTCGACGTCGCGTGGTTCGCGCCGCCGCTGCAGGACGTCTGGCGGGCGTCCATCAGCTGGACGTTCCTCCTCGTGTCGGGGTGGATGTGCAGCTTCTCCCACGACAACCTCACGCGCTCGCTGCGCTACCTCGCCGTGGCGCTCGCCATCTTCGCGGCCACGTCCCTGGCGGCCGTGGACGACCCCGTCAGCTTCGGCATCATATTCTGCATAGGCGCCGCCACGCTCGTGGACGCCCTGCTCGAGCACGCCCACCTGGAGCCGCGTGGGCTCCCGTGCGCCGCGGCGCTCCTCGCGCTCTTCCTGCTGACCCTCGGCGTCCCCTCGCGGGAGCTGGGCGTCGGCCCATGGGAGGTGGCGCTCCCCGCCGGCTGGTACGCCCACCCGGGCCTCGCGTGGCTCGGCCTGCCTTCGCCGGGGTTCGTGTCGGGAGACTACTACCCCCTCGTGCCCTTCGCCCTCATGTACGGCGTGGGCGTGGCCGTGGGGCGCTGGTTCGCGCCGCGCGGGTACCCGCGACGGCTCCTCGCGGCGCGGTGCGCCCCCCTCGAGTGGGTGGGGCGCCACGCCCTCCCCATCTACGTGGCGCACCAGCCCCTGCTGCTCGCCGTCCTCGCGCTCCTCGGCGTCTAGGCGTCCTGGGCCGGGTCGTCGGCCCGGTAGGGCTCCAGCGATCCCGCCAGGCGCGGGGGGACCTTGGCCGTGACGAGCAGGCCGCCGTCCACGTAGGTCTCGCGGACCACCTGCCCGCGCTCGTGCACCATCTTCATGAGCAGACCCTTGTCGTAGGGCACGAGCGCCGTCACGGTGACGTCGCCCTCGGAGGCCTTGGTCGCCACGGCGTGCAGGAGCGCGCCCAGGCCCGTCTCCTCCTTGGCCGACACCATGACGGCGTCGGGGAAGGCCAGGCGCAGGGCCTCGCGGTCCGCAGGGTCCAGCAGGTCCGCCTTGTTGAGGCAGAGGAGTGTCTCCTTGTCGCCTGCGCCTATCTCGTCGAGCGTCCTTCTCACGGCCTCCTCCTGGGCCCTCCAGTCGGGGTCGGAGGCGTCCACGACGAGCACCACGAGGTCGGCGCCGGACACCTCGGCCAGGGTCGACCTGAACGACTCCACGAGCGTGGTGGGAAGCTTTTGGATGAAGCCGACGGTGTCGGTGAGGGTGATCCTGCGGCCCTCGGCGAGGTCGAGGGAGCGGGTGGTGGGGTCCAGCGTGGCGAAGAGCTCGTCCTTGGCGTAGACGTCGGAGTCCGTGAGGGCGTTCAGGAGCGTCGACTTGCCGGCGTTGGTGTAGCCGGCGAGGGAGACGCGGTAGATGCCCGAGTCCCAGCGGGCCTTGGACTGGGTCCTGCGGCGCGAGGCCACCCGCTCGATCTCGCCGCGGAGGTGGGAGATGCGGTCGCGGATGAGCCGCCGGTCGACCTCGAGCTGCGACTCGCCCTGGCCGAACCGGCTGCCGATGCCTCCGCGGGTCTGCTCGCCCATGAGGTGGCTCCACATGCCGCGCAGGCGAGGGAGCACGTACTTGAGCTGCGCCAGCTGGACCTGGAGCCTGCCCTCCCGGGTCTGGGCGTGGCTGCCGAAGATGTCGAGGATGAGCGCCGTGCGGTCGATGACCTTCACGGGTTCGCCGAGGGCCCGCTCGAGGTTGCCCTGCTGGGAGGGGGTGAGCTCCTCGTCGAAGACCACGACGTCCACGTCGAGCGCCTCCACGGCCTCCTTCAGCTCCAGCACCTTGCCCGAGCCGATGAAGGTCTTGGGCACGGGGCGGTCGAGGCGCTGCGTGAGGGTCCCCACGACGTCGGCTCCGTCGGTGTCCACGAGGCGGGCGAGCTCGGCCATGGAGCGCTCTTGGGGCCACTCGTCGGCCCGTCCGAGGTCGACGCCCACGAGAAGGGCGCGCTCGCGCGGCAGTGCGGTGGGTTGCGGTGTCTTCCGGGCCATGGAGCCCCCTTTCAGCGCCCCGCCTCGACGGAGCGCCTGAGATCGTCTGTCACGAGCGCGGCCGCCTCCTCGACCGTGGTCTCCACCATGGGGACCACGGTGGCGCGGCCGTCGCGCCGTATCCACGAGAGCTGCCGCTTGGCGTAGCGCCTCGTGGAGCGCTTCACCTGCTCGCGGGCCTCGTCGAGGGTGCAGAGGCCGTCGAGGGCCGCAAGCACCTCCTTGTAGCCGATGGCCTGGGAGGCGGTGGCGGAGCGGCGGATGCCGGCCTCGTCGAGGGCGCGCACCTCGTCCACGAGGCCGGCCGCGAACATCTCGTCCACCCGGCGGTCGATGCGCGCGTACAGGGTCTCGCGCTCAGGCACGAGGGCCCAGATGCGGGCGGCGTAGTGGGGGTCGCGGTGCCTCAGGTGGCGGGTGCGCTCCGCGTAGGACTCGCCCTGGTCGGCGAGCTCGAGGGCGCGCACCACCCGGCGGACGTTGTTGGGGTGCACCGCCGCGGCGCTCTCCGGGTCCCGGTCGCTCAGGAGGGCCCAGAGGGCCTCGGGGCCCCGTTCGCGGGCGAGGGCCTCGTAGCGGGCGCGGGGGCCCGAGGCGGCGTCTCCCGAGGGGAAGTCCATCTCGTCGATGACGGCGTCGAGGTAGAGGCCGGTGCCCCCGCAGAGCACGGCGCAGCCGGCCGTCTCGAGGGACCGGTCCACGCACCGGCGCGCGTCGCGCTGGAAGAGGGCGGCCGAGTAAGGCTCGTCGAACCCGGCGACGTCGACCATGAGGAGCTCGGCACGCCGCTCGGCGACCGGCGTCTTGGCCGTGCCGATGTCCATGGAGCGGTAGACCTGCATGGCGTCGACGGAGACCACGGGGCAGCCCATGGAGCTCGCAACGAGGTCCGCCACGGCCGACTTGCCCGATGCCGTGGGGCCGCAGACGCAGGCGACGGGACCCGGCAGCCCCCCGGTCATCGCGGGTCGCCGACGCAGGCGCCCCGGAGGTACCACGGGCGGCCGTCGAGCACCTCGACGGGCACGACCTTGCCTACCAGGTCGGCGGGGTCCGCGCCCTCGGGGGCCTCGAACAGCACGGTGACGTTCTCGGGGCTGTGGCCGGTGAGTACGCCGGGGTCCTTCTTGGAGGGGCCCTCCACGAGGACGTCCACGGTGCGGCCCACCTGGCGGCGGTTGTAGTCCCAGCTCTGCTCCTGCACGAGGGCGGCGAGCCGGTCGAAGCGCCCCTGGATCTCCTCGCGCGGCGTCGGGTCGTCCACGGCGGCGGCGGGCGTGCCCTCGCGCTTGGAGTAGATGAAGGTGAAGGCGCTGGAGAAGGCGGCCTCCCTCACGAGCGAGAGGGTCTCGAGGAAGTCCTCCTCGGTCTCGTTGGGGAAGCCGACGATGATGTCGGTGGAGAGGGCGATGTCGGGCATGGCGGCGCGGATGCGGCGCACGAGGTCGAGGTAGTCCTCCCGGGTGTACTTCCGGTTCATGCGCCGGAGCACGTCCGTGGAGCCCGACTGCACGGCGAGGTGCAGCTGGGGCATGACGGCGGGCAGCTCCGCCATGGCGGCGATGGTCTCGTCGGTGAGGTCCTTGGGGTGCGAGCTCGTGAACCGGATGCGCTCGACGCCGGTGGCGGCCACGGCCCGGAGGAGCTCGGCGAACCGGGGCTCGCCGTAGCTGTCGCGCCCGTAGGAGTTGACGTTCTGGCCGAGGAGGCACACCTCGCGCACGCCGTCCGCCACGAGGGCATCCACCTCGGCCACGACGTCCTCCATGGCGCGGCTGCGCTCGCGCCCGCGGACATAGGGGACGATGCAGTAGCTGCAGAAGTTGTTGCAGCCGGTCATGATGGGGACCCACGCGTGGAACGGCGACTCCCGGTGGTCGGGGAGGTCGCTCGAGAACGCGGTGCCGGGCTCCGCGGTGTCGGCCTTGAGGGACGAGCCCGCCTCGGAGCGCGACTCCTCGATGAGCCGCGGAAGGCTGGCGATGGCCTGGGTGCCGAACACGACGTCGACGTTGGGGATGAAGGAGCGCATGGCGTCGCCCTCGCGCTGGGCGATGCAGCCGCCCACGCAGACCGTGCGGAGGCCGGACGGCGGGACGGGCGCGCTCACCATGGCGGAGGCCTGGCCCTGGAGGTGCGTGTCGGCCTTCTCCCTGACGCAGCAGGTCATGAAGACGACGACGTCCGCCTCCTCGGGCGTGGGCACCTCGAGCATCCCGCAGGAATCGAGGACGCCGGCGACGCGCTCGGAGTCGTGGAGGTTCATCTGGCACCCGAAGGTCCTCACGTGGTAGGTGAGGCCGGCGAGGCCGCCCTCCCCCATCAAGCCCCCAGCTCCTGGGAGCGCTTGAGCACGGGGGCCGGCGAGGCGGCGGCGTCGCCCACGGCGAGCGGGTGCACGTAGACGGCGATGCGGATGGCCGTGCGGGAGTCGCCGTCGATCTGGATGTCGGAGAAGGTGGGGGCGATGGAGATGTCGAAGCCCGACGGGATGAGGAAGCCACGCGCGATGGCCACGGCCTTGACCGCCTGGTTCACCGCACCGGCACCGACGGCCTGCAGGTTGACGGGCACGCCGTCCTTCACCATCCCGGCGATGGCCCCTGCCACCGAGGCCGGGGACGACTTGCTCGACACTTTCAGGAAATCCATGACCGTTGCTCCAGTGTTGCGGATGAGGTTGATGCGTGGTGCGGTTGAGGCGGCGCTTTGCCAATGGTACCCGAACAGCCCGGTGACCTGCATGGCGGGGAGGGCTCCGTCACCCCTCGTCCTCTTTGAGGAGGGGGAAGGTGACCACGAGGCGGTCCCCGGTGGAGCGCACCGTGGGGGCGTCCTCGAGGGAGACGTAGTAGCGGTCCGCGATGAACGAGAAGGCGCGCTCCATGAGGCGCGAGAACTCCTCGGCGTCACCCTCGTCGATATGGAGGCTCCTACGGTCCCGGGAGAGGTCCACGGGGCGCCTGCGGCCGGTGCCGTCGTCGGGGCGGTGGGTGAGCCTGGCCATCACGGAGCGGACGGGGCGGATCGCCCCCGAGAGGATGCGGTGCGCCGTGCGCTCTGAGATGGGGAGCCCCACGCCCTCGGCGGTCTCCACGAGCTCCCGGGCGTCGGCCGCGACGCAGAGCCGCTCGAGCACGGGGAGCGAGGAGGGGTCGTCCACGAAGAGGATGCCCGTCTCGTCGAGGGACGAGGAGAGGCGGGAGCGCACCGTGGCCACGACCTCGGCCGCGGAACCGAGGAACACCTGGACCCTCCCTCGCTCCTCGAGGGCGAACTCACAGCACGTGCGTGCGATGTTGTGGGGCCCGGAGCCCACGGTCTGGCGCCCCTCGTCGTCGGTGGCGAGGGTGGGCCAGGTGGACTGGTCTGCGCGCTCGGGGACGTCGTCGCAGGAGCACATGACCGAGACCGACGAGCCCCCGCCGGGCACGGAGGCGGCGACGTGGGCGTCCTCGGCGTTCTGGCGGATGGAGAAGAGCGCCATGCCGCGGCCGTGGACGCCCCACCGGTCCTCGTGGACCGTGTCGAGCTTGGAGGTCACGCGTGCCTCGAAGATCTGCTCCTGGAGGGCAGCGGGGACGCCGCAGCCGTCGTCGAGCATGACCACGCGCCGTTGGGTGCCGGTGCGACCCGTGGCCACGTAGACCTGGGTCGCACCGGCGTCGCGCGCGTTGCGGAGCATCTCTATGACGACGTCCTCCACGCAGCGGATGTCGTGCCGCGCCTGACGGCGCTCCGCCTCGTCGACGACAAGGCGGACGAAGCCGTCGCCGAGGTTCTCCTCGACCCGCACGGCCGAGGAGCCGATGACGTCCGACACGAAGTCCGCGAGGTCGCCCATGGGCTACTTGGCCACGTCGACGGCGCGGGACTCGCGGATGACCACGACGCGGACCTGGCCGGGGTACTCCATCTCGTCCTCGATCTGCTTGGCGATGTCGTGGGCGAGCACGACGGCCTTGGCGTCGGAGATCTTCTCGGGCTCCACCATGACGTGGAGCTCGCGGCCGGCCTGCATGGCGTAGGTACGCTCGACGCCCTCGTGGGCGTTGGAGATCTCCTCGAGCTTCTCGAGGCGCTTGATGTAGGTCTCGGCGGACTCGCGGCGGGCGCCCGGACGGGCGGCGCTGATGGCGTCGGCGGCCATCACGAGGACGTCGAGGACCGTGGAGGGCTCGACGTCGGCGTGGTGCGCCTCGATGGCGTGCACGACGTCGGCACGCTCGCCGTACTTGCGGGCGAGGTCGGCGCCGATGACGGCGTGCGGCCCCTCGACCTCGCGGTCGATGGCCTTGCCGAGGTCGTGCAGGAGGCCGGCGCGCTTGGCGAGGGCGCAGTCCGCCCCGATCTCGGCCGCCATGATGGAGCAGAGCTCGGCCACCTGCTTGGAGTGCTGCAGGACGTTCTGGCCGTAGGAGGTGCGGTAGCGCAGCGCGCCGAGGGTGCGCACGATCTCGGGGTGCAGGTCGTGGATGCCCATGTCGAACGCCGCCTGCTCGCCGGCCTCGACGACGCGCTGCTGCACGAGCTTCTCGGCCTTGGCGTACATCTCCTCGATGCGGGCCGGGTGGATGCGGCCGTCGGCGATGAGGTTCTCGAGGGCCACGCGCGCCGTCTCGCGGCGGACGGGGTCGAAGCTGGAGAGCACAACGGTCTCGGGGGTGTCGTCGATGACGAGGGAGACGCCGGAGACCTGCTCGAAGGTGCGGATGTTGCGGCCCTCGCGGCCGATGATGCGGCCCTTGAGGTCGTCGGACGGGATGTGCACGGAGGTGACCGTGATCTCGCCCGCCTGGTCGGCGGCGCAGCGCTGGATGGCGGTGGAGACGATCTCGCGGGCGGTCTTGTCGGCCTGGGCCCTCACGCGCTGCTCGGACTCCCGGAGGATCTGGGCCTCCTCGCGCACGGTGTCCTTGCGGACGCGGTCGATGAGCTCGTGGTGCGCCTCCTCCTTGGTGAGGGCGGCGATGCGCTCGAGCTCGCTGGACTGCTCGCTCACCATCTGCTCGAGCTCGTTGCGACGGCGGTCGAGGCGGCTCTGGGCCTCGGAGAGCTGGTGCTCCTTGCGGTCGAGGGAGTCGTTGCGGCGGTCGAGGGACTCCTCGCGCTGCATGATGCGGGACTCCATCTCGCGGAGCTCGCCCTTGCGGGTGCGGTTCTCCGCCTCCTGGGCATGGCGAAGCTTGAGGATCTCCTCCTGGGCCTCGAGAAGCGACTCTTTCTTCTGGGTCTCTGCCGTGCGGGCAGCCTCCTCGACGGTGCGTCTGGCCGTGTCCTCGGCCTGGCGGACCTTCTCGTTGGCCTCGACGACCCTGGCGTTGGTCTTGCCGTTGGCAACGACCCATGCGGCCACAGCGCCGATGACTAGCCCGACGATGCAGAGCACCACGGTGATGACAGGATCCATGTCGTGCCCCCTCGTCTCTTCAGGTAAAACTCGTAATCAGAGAGACCGCCTTGCGGCGGGTGCCGAGGAAACGGCCGTTCTGGCCGGGGCCAGGGATGCCTCCAATAAGGACCTGTCGTGCAAATAGGAACCTATGAATATGCAAAATCCCAGCATGGCGTACCGGGACGGACGCTTCAACAGCTCTTGTATCTTACGGGAAGACGCAGGGTAAGTAAAGGTTCGCGGACGGCGCGGCACCGATAGGCGCTATTCATCGCCGTCCTCGAGAAGCCGTGCGGCGCAGCGCTTGGCCACGTCGTATGAGTAGCCGCGGCCCACGAGGTAGCGGACCGTCTTCTCGTAGGGGTTCCTCTCCGGCACGCTGCGGCGCGAGACGAGCTCCCAGGCGCGGTCGAACTCGGACTCCCCCTCGAGGAAGTCGTCGGGCCAGCCGGCCACCGAGGAGGCGTCGACGCCGCGGCGGGAGAGCTCCTGCTCGATGCGGCGCAGCCCCCACCCGGAGTAGACCTTCGACCTGATGAACGCCTCGGCGAACCGTGCATCGTCGAGCAGGCGCCCCTCCCGGGCCCGGGAGCAGACGTCGTCTACGACGGCCCTCGGGTACCCTGCGCGGAGCAGCCTGTCGGCCGCCTCCTTGGAGGAGTAGTCCCGGCGGTCCACCATGGACGTGAGGCGCTTGGCGCAGCAGGTGGTGGAGGCGGCGGCCACGAGACGGCCCATGCCGCCCTCCCCCAGCGCGACGGAGGGTTCCTCGCGGACGGCCTTGACCACGGCCCGGGCGACGGCGACGGGCACCTGCAGGGCCTCGTCGCCGTCGTCGCCGGGGTGCAGGCGCGCCTTGGGCGCGGGGCCCGAGAACCCGGAGCCCGCGCCCTTGGGCGGGAACGTGACGGTCCACAGGGAGCCGTCTCCCCCCGCGAGTTCCACGGTCTCGCCGCGGGGGGCCTCCGGCCCCGACGACGCGCCGAACCTCATCAGGCCTCGGGGGCGCCGTCGGCGGCAGCGCCGGCCGGCGTGCCGTCGGCCAGCTCGTCCTCGAACTCGAGGCCGCAGGCGATGCGCACCTTGTGGTCGATCTCGTCGAAGAGATCGGGGTTGGAGCGCAGGAACTCCTTGGCGGCCTCGCGGCCCTGGCCGAGCCGCTCGCCCTGGTAGGTGTACCAGGCGCCGGACTTGTCGACCACCTCGTAGTCCACCGCCATGTCGAGCGTGGAGCCCTCCTTGGAGATGCCGGTGCCGTACATGATGTCGAACTCGGCCTGCTGGAAGGGCGGGGCCACCTTGTTCTTGACCACCTTGACGCGGACGCGGCTGCCCACGAGCTCGCCGTCCTTCTTGATGCCGTCCACCTTGCGGATGTCCATGCGCACCGAGGAGAAGAACTTGAGCGCGCGGCCGCCCGTGGTGGTCTCGGGGCTGCCGAACATGACGCCGATCTTCTCGCGGAGCTGGTTGATGAAGATGCAGGTGGTCTTGGACTTGGCGAGGGACCCGGCGAGCTTGCGGAGCGCCTGGCTCATGAGGCGGGCCTGGAGGCCCACCGTGGTGTCGCCGATCTCGCCCTCGATCTCGGCGCGGGGCACGAGGGCCGCCACGGAGTCGATGACGATGACGTCGATGGCGCTGGAGCGCACGAGCATGTCGCAGATCTCGAGCGCCTGCTCGCCGGTGTCGGGCTGGGAGATGAGGACGTCGTCGATGTCCACGCCGATGCGGGCAGCGTAGCCGGGGTCGAGGGCGTGCTCGGCGTCGATGAAGGCCACGACGCCGCCCATGGCCTGGGCCTCCGCCAGGATCTCGAGCGAGAGGGTCGTCTTGCCCGAGGACTCGGGGCCGTAGATCTCCACGATGCGGCCGCGGGGCACGCCGCCGATGCCGAGGGCGGCGTCGAGCGCGATGCAGCCCGTGGGGATGGCCTCCACCTCGAGGTCGCTGCCGCCGTCGCCGAAGCGCATGATGGCGCCGGAGCCGAACTTCTTGCGGATCTCGGCCGTGGTGGCGTCCACCACCTTGTCGCGCTCCTCGCCGGTGGTGCGCTCGGCCACGGTCTTCGTGGATTCCTTCTTCTTGGCCATGGTGCTCCTCTCGTCTCTTTTCTGTCCGGAATGCTAGAAGAACATCTGTTCTATGTCAATCCGACGCCACCATGGAACCAGACGGCCCCGACGGCGCGCCGACCGGTTTCCGACCGTTGTCCGACCGCGGCGGTCGGAGGGGCCTCCGCGCGCGGCGTCGCCGCAGGTGGGGACGGTGGCACCCCGGCGCGGCCCGCGGCGGTGCCGCGATATCTCCCTCAACCCTCCACAAGTGCCGAGAGGTGCAGGGCCAGGGCGCAGGCCACGGCCTTGAGGCGGACCCCCGCACGGTCGCCGGAGAAGTGGCGTAGCAGGGTCCTCTCCCCCTCGGGACCCGAGAGGCAGAGCCACACGGTGCCCACGGGCTTGCCCGGGACCGCGCCGCCGGGGCCGGCGATGCCGGAGATGGAGACGCAGGCGTCGGCGCCGAGGCACCTCCGGGCGCCCGCCGCCATCTCGCGGACGCAGCGCTCGGAGACGGCGCCCGCCTCGGCGAGGGTGGCGGCCGAGACCCCGAGGACGGACTCCTTGACCGAGCAGGCGTAGCTGACCACGGAGCCGAGGAGCACCTCCGACGACCCGGCCTGGGACGTCACGGCGCCGGACGCGAGGCCCCCGGTGCAGGACTCGGCGAAGCCGACGGTCCTTCCCGCCCCCGCCGCAGCGCGGACCAGCTCCCCCGCGAGGGCGCAGACCTCGTCCCACGACGGGGCCTCCCCCGTCTGGAACCCGTCGGTGAGCGCGCGCTCCCATGTCAAGGCCACGGCGGCCCCCTCCCCTACGACAGGTGCTTCCAGCACTTGGCCAGGTAGTCGGCGCCGGACCACACGGTCAGCACCACGGCGGCGGCCATGGCGACCCACGAGAGGCCGTAGAGCCAGAGCGTGGGCGCCCATGCCTGGGGCAAGGCCATGGCCACGAGGTAGCCGCCGACGGCCCCCATGGTGGTGGCGGTCTTGGCCTTGCCGAGCCAGCTCGCGGCGACCACGACGCCCTTGGAGGCGACGACCATGCGGAGGCCCGACACGAGGAACTCGCGGGCGACCACGACCACGACGACCCAGATGGAGACGAGTCCCTGGGCCATGAGCACGAGGAGGCTCGACACCACCACGAGCTTGTCGGCGATGGGGTCGAGGAACTTGCCGAAGTCCGTGACCTCATTGCGGGAGCGCGCCAGGTAGCCGTCGAGGGAGTCGGTGGACGCGATGGCGATGAAGAGGAGCGCCGTCAGCGCCCACGGCACCGACACGGCGTCGGGCAGCAGGGGCCCGGCGAGCTCGGCGGCCGCGAGCCAGGCGAAGATCGCCACCACCCTGACGACGGTCACGACGTTGGCAGCCGTGGCGATGCCCGGCGCTCCCCCCTCCCGGCTCACGCCGCGCCGCCCTCGAGGGGCTCGCCGACGAGCTCGTAGCAGAAGGAGTCGACGAGGCGCACGGGCACCACGTCGCCCACGGCGTACTCGCCGGAGGCGATGTGGACGGCGCCGTCGCAGTCGGGGGCCTGGAACCAGGCGTGGCCGACGAACTCGGCGTTGCCGTCGCCGTCGTCCTCGACGCCGTCGACGATGACGTCCACGGTCTCTCCCACGTGGGCCGCCGTGGCCGCGAAGCCGAGGTTCTCGGCGATGTCGATGAGGCGCTGGGTGCGCTCGAGCTTCACGTCGTCGGGCACCTGGTCGGGCCTGCGGCACGCCGCCGTGCCCTCCTCGGGCGAGTAGGCGAAGACCGACACATAGTCGAACTCCTCCTCCTCGAGGAAGTCGCAGAGCAGCTCGAAGTCGTCCTCGGTCTCGCCGGGGAAGCCGGCCATGCCCGTGGTGCGCAGCACCATGTCCGGGATCTCCTCGCGCAGGCGGGCGAAGACCCCCGCCAGCTGCTCGGCGTCGCCGGTGCGGTTCATGGCCGACAGCACGGCGCCGGACGCGTGCTGGATGGGGATGTCGATGTAGGGAAGGACGGCCGGGTTGTCGCGGATGGCCGCCACGAGCTCGGGGGTCATGCCCTCGGGCTGCAGGTAGAGCACGCGGACCCAGGCGCCGTGGGCCTCGGCCACGGGGGCCAGGAGGTTCAGGAGGTCGGCGAGGGTCCGGGGCTCCTCGAGGTCCGAGCCCCAGATGCCGGTGTCCTGGCCGATGAGCACGATCTCGCGCGCGCCGCCCTCGAGCTGACCCTCGACCTCCTCGAGGATCTCGTCGGCCGGTCGCGAGGCGTAGCGGCCCCGGATGTAGGGGATGGCGCAGAACGAGCAGAAGCGGTCGCAGCCGTCCGAGATCTTGACGTAGGCGCTGGCCCCCTGGACCGTGCGGAGCGGGCCCGCGGCGTTGGGGGCGGCGGGGGCGGGCACCCGGCCGAGCACGCGCTCCATGACACCGGCGATGCCGTCCTCCTCGTCGGTACGGACGAAGGCCGCCACCTCGGGCAGCTCGGAGGGGAGGTCGTCCCCGTAGCGCGAGGGGACGCAGCCGCACATCACGATGGGCAGCTCCCGGGCGCCGGCGGCGCGCTCCTCGGCGAGCTCGAGGGTGGTCTCGATGGACTCCGAGGTGGCGCTCGCGAGGAACGAGCAGGTGTTCACGAGGACGACGTCGGCGTCGGCGACGCCCTCGGCCTCCCCGAAGCCGGCGCGTTCGAGGATCGAGCGCATGCGGTCGGTGTCGACCTCGTTCTTGGCGCATCCGAGGGTGACGAAGAGGACGCGCGGCGCGTCCCCGGCGGTCTCTAGGGTCTCATCCATGGGCACGGGCACCTCAGCGGTAGTTGGTGAACTGGAGGGGCACGTCGTAGTCGGCGGCCCTGACCTGCGCGATGACCTGCTGGAGCACGTCCTTGGAGGGACTGGTCACCCTGAGCTTGTCGTCCTCCACGGCCACCTTGCACTTGAGCTTCATGTCGCGGACGTCCTTGGAGATGCGCTTGGCGAGCTCACGGTCGATGCCCGACACGATGTGCCCCACCACCCGCACGTTGCCGCCGCTCGCGGCCTGGGGCGCGTCCCACTGGACGGCCTTGAGGTCCACGCCGCGCTTGTGGAGGCGCCCGTTGAGGACGTCGATGACCTGGCGCGCCACGAAGTCGGCCGGGGCGGTGACGGTCACGGTGCCGTCGGCCTTGGAGAGGTCGACGGTCGCGCCGGACGACTTGAGGTCGTAGCGCTGGGTGAGCTCGCGCGCGGTCTGCTGGTAGGCGTTGTCGACCTCTTGCATGTCGACCTGGGAGACGATGTCGAAGGAGGAGTCCTTGGCCATGGGTTCCCTTTCCGTACGGGGTGGACGGTGGTGTGCGGCGCTACTCGGCGGCGCCGGACGAGGAGGTTGAGGAGCGGCTCTGCCCCTGGTTCGAGGATGTGTCGGAGCCGTCGGCGGGGGCCGCGGAGCCGGTGTCGCCGGAGGCGTCCGACGAGCCCGCGTCCGAGCCCTGGCCGTCGGAGCCGTCCCCGGAGGCCTGGTCGTCGGTCGAGGGGCCCTTGACCGTGGCCGTGCCGATGCCGGCTGCGGACGTGTCGAAGGAGACGGGCTGGCCGTTGGCGGTGACGGTGACCTGCGTGGGGTCGGCCGTGCGCACCTCGAGCTCGCCGTCGACGGTGAACTTCTGCTCCCAGGGGCCGGTCACGGTCTGGGCGACCTCGTTGCGCTCGCCGTTCTTGACCTCGACCCACACGGCGGCGCCCTCGGGCACGGAGACCTGCACCTCCACGGGCTCGTTCGCGTCGTCCTGCGTGGCGGCGGTCGTCGTCGAGGAGGGCTGCGCCTGCCCGTCGCCGGCCGTCGCGGAGCCATCGTCGGAGGAGGTGTCCGAGGCGTCCTGGGTCGCAGGCTGCGACGCGGCCACCTGGTCGCGGTTGCCGCCCTCGGGGGCGGGAGCCGTGCAGCTCCTCACGGAGAGGACGATGACGACGATGAGCAGCACGCCGAGGGCCACGAACACCGTGAGCATGGTCCGGCGTGGGTCGGAGAACCAGGCGTCGACCACGCCGAGGACGCCGGAGCGCGGCTGCCTGGAGGGTCGCTGGCTCGGCCGGTAGCGGTCCGCGGCCGACGGGCGCCTGCGCACGTTGGGGCGCTGGGGCGCCGGGGCCTGGGTGCGCGCGCTCTCCCTCACCTCGGCCGAGGAGGCCTGCCGGTAGGTGTCGGCCGCGAGCCCGTAGCGGAGGTCGTCGTCGTACATGGTGGACGAGACGTCGCGGGTCTGGATGTCCGTGGAGGCGTACCGCCTGGCGTCCTGGCGCGCCCGCGTGGAGCGGCTGCGCCCGGCACGGGCGGACGCCGTGGTGGAGCGCCCTGCGGCGGCCGTCCGCCGGGAGCGGTCGGTGCGCGGGGCCCGGGCCGTGTAGGGGCGGCCCTGGGGGTAGTCGCGCTCGGGGGTGGTGCCGCCGGCGGGGGGCAGCGAGCCGCCCTCGGCGCCGGGCGTCGCGTAACCGTTCTGCCGCAGGTACCGCTCGGAGTAACCGGCGCTGCGGCCGTTCACCAGCGGCGAGCTGCCGCGGCGCTCCTCGGCGTTGTGGAGGTAGGAGCTGCCCACGAGGGTGCCGGAGAGGATGGAGCCGGCGGGGCCCGCCGAGCCGTAGAGGTCGTGGTCCCTGGAGGGCGCCACGACCCCCTGGCGGCCCCGCCCGCTGGAGGGGTCGTCGCGGTGCTGCCGGCGCGAGGGACCCGCTCCCTGCCCGTTCGCGTAGGCGTGGAGGTCGTCCTGGAAGAGGTCGATGACCTCGCGGGGGTTGAGGCCGAGGTAGCGGGCGTAGCTCGACAGCATGCCCTGGGCGTAGCCGGAGCGCGGGATGCGCTCCCAGTCGCCCTCCTCGAAGGCCACGAGCACCTGCTCCTTGAGCCGGAGCACGCGGGAGGCCTGGGGGATGGTGAGGCCGAGCTGGCGGCGGCGGTTGGAGAGGAAGTCGCTGAATCTGGGCCGTGCCATGGCTTACACCTCCCGGTAGGTCGCGTCGGCGGCCATGAGCTCGTCCAGACCGCGCAGGTCGAGGAGCACGTCTCGGGGCTTGGACCCGTCCGGGGGCCCGACGACACCCTTGTGCTCGAGCATGTCCATGATGCGGCCGGCCCTAGCGTAGCCCACCTTGAGGCGGCGCTGGAGCCCGGAGGTCGATCCCAGCTGGGAATCCACGACGATCTGGGCGGCCTCCCAGAGCAGCGGGTCGTCCTCATCCTCCTCGTCCTCGACGCCGGAGGAGAGCGGGCTCGGCGCCACAGCGGTGAGGATCTCGTCGTGGTAGTCGGGCTCGCCCTGGCTCGCGAGGAAGTCCACGACGTTCTCCACCTCGGCGTCGGAGACGTAGCAGCCGAGCACGCGGCGGGGGGTGTTGCCGCCGGTCTTGAACAGCATGTCGCCGTTGCCGAGGAGCCGGTTGGCGCCGGGGCCGTCGAGGATGATGCGGGAGTCGTTCTTCTGGGCCACGGTGAGGGCCATGCGGCTCTCGATGTTGGCCTTGATGAGGCCCGTGACGACGTCGGCCGTGGGGCGCTGGGTGGCGAGCACGAGGTGGATGCCCGCGGCACGGGCCAGCTGGGCGATGCGCACGATGGAGGCCTCCACCTCCTTGCCGGAGACCATCATGAGGTCGGAGAGCTCGTCGACCACCACCACGAGGTAGGGCATGGACTCGGGCGGCACGCCGTCCTTGTCGAGCACGCCGGACTCAACCTTCTTGTTGTAGCCGCCGATGTTTCTCACCCCGGCCTTCTGGAAGACCTTGAGGCGCCGCTCCATCTCGGAGACGGCCCACTGCAGGGCGCTCGCCGCCTGCTTGGGCTCGGTGACCACCGGCACGTAGAGGTGCGGCAGGCCGTCGTAGAAGGAGAACTCCACGCGCTTGGGGTCCACGAGGATGAGCCGGAGCTGCTCGGGCGTGGAGCGCATGAGCATGGACATGATGAGCGTGTTGATGGCCACCGACTTGCCCGAGCCCGTGGTGCCGGCGATGAGCAGGTGGGGCATCTTGGCGAGGTCGGCCACCACGGGCTTGCCCTCGGAGTCGCGGCCCACGGCGAACTCGAGGGGCCCGCCCTTGGAAAAGGGCACGACGTCGCCGAGGTAGACGTTGCGGCGCTCGCGGTTGGGGATCTCGATGCCCAGGTGGCTGGAGCCCGGGATGACGAAGATGCGCACCGACTTGGCGGCGAGGGCCAGGGCGATGTCGTCCTCGAGGTTCATGATCTTGGAGACGCGCTCGCCCTCGCCCATGGCGATCTGGAACGTGGTGACGATGGGGCCTGCGACCCAGCCCACGACGCGGCTCGTGGAGCCGAACTCCACGAGCTTGGCCTGGAGGTGGTCGGCCGTCTCCTGGAGCTCCTCCTCCGAGCTGGCCGTGACGGCCGTGTCGCTGGAGGTGTCGAGCAGGGAGAGCGGCGGCAGCTCGAAGGTCTCGGAGCCCTCGCCGGGGCGGCTGGGGTTCTTGGGGGCGGCGACCATGGCGCCCTTGGCCACCCCGCCGCGGGGCACGTCCTCGTCCCGCGGGGCCTCGGGCACCTTCTCGGGGGCCTTCTCCGGTATCGGGGCGGGCACCGCAGCGGAGGTCCCGGCGGGCGCCACGGTGCTCGCGGCGGCGGCCGTGTCGCCTGCGGACGGCGCGTCCTCCCAGGGCAGCACGGTCGTGGGCGCGGCCTCCGGCGCGGAGGCGTCGTCCTTGGTGCGGCGGCGCCTGCGCTCGAACTTCCCCGTGGGCACGGGGAGCGGCGCCACGACGTCGTCTGCGGCCGCGGCCTCGGGCTCGAGGCCCTCCACCTCGTCATGGTGCGCCGCGGGGCCCTGGTCCTCGAGGCGCGGGTGGCGCTTGGGGCGCTCCTCGCCGTCGCGGCGGAGCACGGTGGTCTTGCGGGCGCCGATGAAGGTGGTCTCGTCGCCCTTCCCCTTGCCCTTGGAACGCGCGCCGCGCTTGGACGGCAGCACGGTGGTCGCCGCCGAGGCGTCGGCGGCGCGGTCCTCCCGGGCGGCCACGCGCTCGCTCCTGCGCTCGGCCAGGTGCTCGTGGGCGCTGGAAGAGGCGTCGCGGATCTTGGCCACGAGCCCGGAGATGGAGAAGCCGCAGATCACGATGCCCGCGACGACCATGCCCACGAGCACGACCATGCCGATGGTCTGGCCCACGAGGGTGAGGAGCACCCAGGCGAGGGCGCCTCCCCAGTAGCCGCCGGCGTTGCAGGCCACCTCGGGGCGGAAGACCCAGGCGGCCTCCGCCTCGGCCGTGGCCGCCGGCACGTAGAGCAGCGAGAGCATGGCCAGCACCGACGTCACGATGAGCACGAGGCCCAGGGCCGCCCGCGCGGAGAGCGGGCCGTCGGAGGGCATGAAGAACGTGATGGCGTAGAGGAGCAGCGCCACCGGCACGAGCATGGCCCCCGCGCCGAACCCGTAGGTGAGGAACGTGCGGCAGGCGTCCGCCACGACGGCGCTCGAGGGGCTCGCCAGGGCGATGGCCATGGCGACCGCCACGACCACGAGGGCGACGCCCACGATGTCGTGCCATGCGGAGGGGGCGACCACGGGCTGCTGGGCCGCTCCCCTCCCCCTCGTCTGGGGCGCCTTCTTCTTGGGTGCGTTTGTTCTGCGTTGGGAGGGCATCCGGTTAGACCTCCATCACGACCGGAATGATGAGCGGGCGGGTCTTGGTCTTGCTCCAGAGGTAGTTGGACAGGGCGTTGCGGACGGCCTTGCGGGTGGCGTCCACGTTGTTGCCGGCCTTCTCCGCGGAGCGGTCAACGGTGGAGCGCACCACGTCCTGGGCCCCGCCGAGGAGCTCGGAGTCGTCGGCGAAGGAGATGCCGCGGCCGGAGATATCGATCTCGAGGGCCTTGTGGGTGCGCGAGGCCACGGTCACCACGCAGGTGACGATGCCGTCGCAGGAGAGCTTCTGGCGGTCGCGGAGCACCACCGGGTCGGCGTCGGAGATGCGCATGCCGTCGACGTAGACCACGCCGGAGTCCACGGGGGTCCCCAGCTTGACCTTGTGGTTGCGCATCTCCAGGGTGTCGCCGTTGTCGATCACGAAGATGTGGTCGGGCAGGATGCCCATGTCCATGGCGAGCTTGGCGTGGGCCCGCAGGTGCACGGCCTCGCCGTGGACCGGGGCGAAGTAGCGGGGGTTCACCATGGCGAGCATGAGCTTGAGCTCCTCCTGGGAGCCGTGGCCCGAGACGTGCACCAGGGCGTTGCTCTTGTCAAAGATGGTGCAGCCCACCTTGGAGAGGGAGTTGATGATGGACTGGACCCCCTTCTCGTTGCCGGGGATGGGGGTGGCGCTGATGATCACCGTGTCCTTGTCGGTGATGGTGAGGGAGCGGTGCTCGCCGTTGGCCATGCGGGCCAGGGCCGAGAGGGGCTCGCCCTGGGAGCCGGTGCAGAGCACGACCACCTTCTCGTCGGGCAGGCCGTCGACGTCGAAGGCGTCGATGATGTCCTCCTCGGGGATGTCGAGGTAGCCGAGTTCCCGAGCGATCTTGGTGTTGGAGATCATGGAGCGGCCGGTGACGACCACCTTGCGCCCCACGGACACAGCGGCGTCGCAGACCTGCTGGAGGCGGTGGATGTGGCTGGAGAACGAGGCCACGAAGACGCGGCCCGGGGCGTTCTTGATGATGTGGCGCAGGCTTGCCCCCACCGTGGCCTCGGACCCGGTGAACCCGGGGCGGGTGGCGTTGGTGGAGTCGGAGAGCAGCAGGTCGACGCCCTCGGCGGCGAAGCGGTTGATGGCGCTGTAGTCGGGGCGCACGCCGTCGATGGGGGTCTGGTCGAGCTTGAAGTCGCCGGTGTGCAGCACCGTGCCCTGGGGCGTGCGGATGAAGACGCCCATGGCGCCGGGGATGGAGTGGGTCATGGAGAAGAAGTCGACCCCGAAGGCGCCCATGTCCACGTGCTGGCCGCTCTTGACCTCGACGAGCTGCTCGTTGGTGAGCCTGTGCTCGGCGAGCTTGCCCTCCACGAGGCCGAGGGTCATGCGCGAGGCGTAGATGGGCACCTTGCGGGTGAGGTCGCGCAGGACGTAGGGCAGCGACCCCGTGTGGTCCTCGTGGCCGTGGGTGATGAAGATGCCCCGGAGCTTGTGCTCGTTCTCCAAGACGTAGGTGTAGTCGGGCAGGACGAGGTCGATGCCGGGCTGGTCGTCGTCGGGGAACATCAGGCCGGCGTCGTCGAGGATCATGTCGTCCCCGTACTCGAACACGGTCATGTTCTTGCCGATGCCGTCGAGGCCGCCCAGGGGGATGATCTTGAGGGGCGGGTTCTTCTTTGCCATTGAGGGTGGGTGTCCTTTCGTCGGGGCGCCGGGGCGCCGCTTTCTCCAACTATGTGACGGGGTCTGGAACCCCGCTGCCTAACTGTGCATGACCGACCAGTGTACCCGAGCCATGTGTGCGCAACCTGAAGGGACCGCCCTAGAGGGCTTCAGGTTCCATCGATGGACGGTCATACGAGAAGAGGGCGCCGGCTCGGCGCCGGCGCCCTCGATGCGTCAGTTCCTGCCCGTGCGGGGCCTAGTTCTCGTGGTGGCGGCGCAGCTTGCGGGCCGGCGCCTGCTCCTGGGCGTTGCCGTGGTCGCCGGGCTTGCGGGTGCGGGGCTTGGAGCCCTCGCGGCGGCGGTTGCCGGAGTGGCCCTTGGACTCCGACGCGGGGGCCTCGGGCTTGTCGAGGCGGTCGAGGCTGACCTTGCCCCTCTCGTCGACCTCGATGACCTTGACCTTGACCTCGTCGCCCACGTTGAGGACGTCCTCGACCTTCTCCACGCGGCCCTTGGCCACACGGGAGATGTGGAGCAGGCCGTCCTTGCCCGGCAGGAGCTCCACGAAGGCGCCGAAGGGCTGGATGCCCACCACGCGGCCCACGTACTCCTCGCCCAGCTCGGGCACCTTGACGATGGCGCGGATGCGCTCGGCGGCCTCCTCGCCGGCCCCGCCGACGCCCGCGATGAAGACGGTGCCATCCTCCTGGATGTCGATGGTGGCTCCGGTGTCGTCCTGGATGCCGCGGATGACCTTGCCGCCGGAGCCGATGACGTCGCGGATCTTGTCCGTGGGGATGGTGAGGGAGATGATCTGGGGCGCCGTCTCCTTGGGCTGGGTGCGCGGCTCGGGGATGGCGCCGAGCATGGCGTCCAGGATGTAGGCGCGGCCCTCCTTGGCCTGGCGCAGGGCCTGGGCGAGGATCTCGGGCGTGAGGCCCGTGGCCTTGTTGTCCATCTGCATGGCGGTGATGCCGCGCTCGGTGCCGGTCACCTTGAAGTCCATGTCGCCGAGGAAGTCCTCGAGGCCCTGGATGTCGGAGAGCACGACGGTCTTGCCGTTCTCCTGGATGAGGCCCATGGCGATGCCCGAGACGGGGCGCTTGAGCGGCACGCCGGCGTCCATGAGGGCGAGGGTGGAGCCGCAGGTGGACGCCATGGAGCTGGAGCCGTTGGACTCCATGACCTCGGAGACCACGCGGATGGTGTAGGGGAAGTCGTCCTCGTTGGGGATGACGGGGAGCAGGGCGCGCTCCGCCAGGTTGCCGTGGCCGATCTCGCGGCGCTTGGGGGCGCCCATGCGGCCGGTCTCGCCGGTGCAGAACGGCGGGAAGTTGTAATGGTGGATGTAGCGCTTGCCGTCCACGGGCTCGATGGTGTCGAGGCGCTGCCACTCGTTGAGCATGCCAAGGGTGCAGACGGAGAGCACCTGGGTCTGGCCGCGCTGGAAGAGGCCGGAGCCGTGGACCAGGGGCAGGTAGTCGGGCTTCACCATGAGCGGGCGGATCTCGGTGGCGGTGCGGCCGTCGACGCGCTCGCCGGTCTCGACGACCATCTCGCGCATGGCGTGCTTCTCGAGGCCCTTGAGCTCGACGTTGATGGCGCGATGCCAGGCGTCGCGCTCCTCCTCGGTGAACTCGCCCTTGACGAGCTCCTTGAGGGCGGCCACCTTGGCCATGCGGGACTGCTTGTCGGCGTCCTTGAGGGCGGCCTCCATCTCGCCGTAGTGGGCGAAGACGCGGTCGTGGACCTCGGTGTTGGGCTCGTCGAGCTCGTAGCTCTTAGGCTCGATGGGGCCGTTGGCCTCGACCCAGGCGTCGATGAAGGCCTGCTGCTCGGCGCAGAACGCGGCGATGGCCTCCTGGCCGAACGCCATGGCGTCGAGCATGTCCTCCTCGGAGACCTCGTCGCCGGAGGCCTCGAGCATGGAGATGAAGGTGGAGGTGCCGGCGAGCTCGAGGTCGAGGTCGGAGACGTCGCGCTCCTCGTAGGTGGGGTTCACGATGTACTCGCCGGTCTCGGGGTCGCGGCCGATGCGCACGCAGGCGAGCGGGCCCTCGAAGGGCACGCCGCCGACGGTGAGGGCGGCGCTGGCGGCCATGACGCAGATGGTGTCGACGGGGTCCTCCTGGTCGGCCACGAGGGGCATGGCCACGACCTGGACCTCGTTGCGGAAGCCGTCGGGGAAGCTCGGGCGCAGGGGGCGGTCGATCATGCGCGCCGTGAGGGTGGCCTTCTCGGAGGGGCGGGCCTCACGCTTGAGGTAGCCGCCGGGGATGCGGCCCACGGCGTACATCTTCTCGATGAAGTCGACGGTAAGGGGGAAGAAGTCGAAGTCCTTGCGCTCCTTGGAGACCACGGCGGTCACCAGGACCTCCGAGTCGCCCTGCCGCACGACGCAGGCGCCGGTGGCCTGCTTGGCGAGCTCGCCCGACTCGAGGGCGTAGTGCTTGCCGAACAGGTCGAACTCGTGGGTTACTTTGGTCATGTGTTGCCTCTCACTCCCCGCCTGCCCCATGCAGGCGGCTCCTCGACGGGCCCACGGCCCGCTCGCGCCCGTGGGCGCATATGAAAGGAGCGCCCGCAGGCGCTCCTCCGGTCACGCTGTTACTGGATGTTGTCGCGGATGCCCAGCTTGGCGATCAGCTGGCGGTAGTTCTCGATGTCCTTGGCCTTGATGTAGGACAGGAGGCGGCGGCGCTTGCCGACGAGCATCAGGAGGCCGCGACGGGTGTGGAAGTCCTTCTTGTGGGTCTTCATGTGCTCGGTGAGCTCGCGGATGCGGTCGGTCAGGATGGCGACCTGGACCTCGGGGGAGCCGGAGTCGGTGTCGTTCTTGCCGAACTCGCGGACGAGCTCCGCCTTGCGCTCCTTGGAGATGGTCATGCTTCTTCACCTTTCTTTCTCATTCGCCCCGAACCGGGCGCGCCGTCGGTGTCTCGATGCGGCTAGGTACGGGGTACGGACCCGTGGATGATACCACGGGCGGTTCGGGGCGGGCCGTGGCGGTCATGTCCCCACAGTCCCTGCACGCCGCCCGGTCAGAGCCCGAGGAGGAACTCGAAGGCCCGGAGCCTCGCGTCGAGCTGCGTGGCGGCCCAGAGGTGGGCCTGCTCGAGCAGCCAGTCCGACGTCGCCCGGTCCACGGGCGCGCGGAGCAGCTCGTCGAACGTGAGCCCCACGAGCGAGCCCACCCACGCCGCCCCCGTGGAGCCGCCGAAGGCGGCGCCGGCCACGCCGCGGGCGCACGACTCGCAGAGGGCGCCGCCCGCGGCGGCCGAGAACCACGTGGGAGAGGGGTCGCCGCACTCCACGCAGGCCTCCGTGGCGGGGCGCCAGCCCTGGTGGGACGTCACCTTGAAGGTGTAGGCGGCCACCACGAGCCCGGTGCGGGGGCCGAGCCCGTCCCGGGGGCCGTCGGCCTCCAGTGCCTCCCCCACCGCCCGGAGCGTGCGGCGCAGGAGGGCGTAGAGGAACGGGTCGCCGGCGTCCTCGAAGCTCGTGTGCCGGGCCACCTCGCAGACGGCCGAGGCCGCCTCGACGCCGTCGGGCGAGGCCGTCACGGCCGTGTGGGGGTCCTTGAGCGTGGCCTCGGCCACGACGTCGAGGGAGCGCCCCCGCGCCATGAGGAACCGGGTCTCGCTGAAGAGCTGCACCCGGCCCGCGAGCCTCCCCTGGGGCTTCCGGGCGCCCTTGGCCACGGCGCGTCGCTGCTGGCCGTCGTCGCAGAGGAGCGTGAGGGCGAGGTCGGACTCCCCCATCCTGGTGCGCTGGAGGACGACGGCCTCCACGGGGTAGGTGCGTGCCCTGGCCATGGCCTACTGCTCGGCGCTGTAGCCGAACCGCTTGATGGCCGCGTCGTCGCGGCGCCACTGGCTCTTGACCCTCACCTGGAGGTCGAGGAAGACCTTGCGGTGGAACAGACCCTCGAGCTCAAGTCGAGCCTGAGTCCCGATGCGCCGGATCATGGAGCCGCCCTTGCCCACGAGGATGCCCTTCTGGCTGTCGCGTTCCACGAAGATCGTGGCGCGCACGCTCGCCAGGCCGTCGTCTCGCCACTCGATGCCGTCGCAGAGCACGCCCACGGAGTGGGGCACCTCGTCGCGGCAGTTGAGCAGCACCTTCTCGCGGATGAACTCGGCGGCGAGCTCCTCGTCGGAGGCGTCGACGGGCATGTCGAGGGGGAACCACCGCGGGCCGTAGGGCAGGTGGTCGGTCACGGCCGCGATGAAGGAGTCGACGTTGAAGTCCTCGGTGGACGAGACGACGAGGGACTCGTCGAAGCGCGCCATCGCGTTGCCGGCCTCGAGCTGGGCCTGAACCTGCTCGGGGGTGGCGATGTCGGCCTTGGTGACCACGAGCAGGCGCACGGCGCGGCTCTCATCCACGTGCTTGGCCACCCAGGCGTCGCCGGTGCCGGCCGGCTTGGTGGCGTCCAGCAGCATGGCCACGACGTCCACGTCGGCGAGCTCGGCCAGGGCGGCGCGGTTGAGCTCGCGGCCGAGGGTGTCCTTGGGCTTGTGCAGGCCCGGGGTGTCCACGATCACGATCTGGGCGTCGGGCCGGTTGATGACGGCGCGCATGCGCTTGCGGGTGGTCTGGGCCACGGGGCTCGTGATGGCCACGTGGCCGCCCATGCAGGCGTTGAGGAGTGTCGACTTGCCGGCGTTGGGGCGACCCACGAGGGCCACGAACCCGCTGCGGAAGTCGTCGGGCACGTCGCCGGGGGCGGACACGGGGGCCACGGCGGCGCCCTGCTCCCCCATCATGGCCAGCTCCTCCTCGTCGAGGTCGAGGCCGTCGTACTGGTTCTCGGTGTCTTCCATGGATCTCCTTCTCGGGTCGGGCCCTCGGGCCTCGCCCGACGTCAGCCGAACTTGCGCAGCGCCGCCGCCACGAAGATGACGATACCCATGAGCGCGATCATGACGCTCAGCGTGTAGACGGCCGCGGCGGCGATGTCCTTGGCGCGGCCCGCGAGGGTGTTGTACTCGGGTGAGACGAGGTCGACGAGTGTCTCGATGGACGTGTTGAGCAGCTCGGCCGAGAGCACGACGCCGCACCCGATGAGCAGGCAGGCCCACTCGGTGGCCGTGCAGCCGAGGAACAGGCCCATGGCGACGCAGAACACCAGGCCGCCGACCATGATCTTGATGTTGCGCTCCGTCGTGAAGGCGAAGCAGAAGCCCTGGATGGCGAAGGCGAAGCTCTTGAAGAGCGACGGGTGGTCCTTGTCGGAGCCGGGGATCATGGCCGCTCCTCCCCCCTGTGGCGCGTGGTGGCCACGGGGGCCATGGGCCGCCCGCAGGCCTGGGCGAGGAGCGCGTCCTCCAGGGCCTCCATGACCCGGGCCTCGTCGTCCTCCAGGTGGTCGTACCCCAAAAGGTGGAGGAGGCCGTGGATGGCCAGCAGGCGGGTCTCGTCGGCGGCCACGGTGCCGAACCGCTCGGCCTGGGCGGCGATGTAGGCGGGGTCGAGGACGATGTCGCCGAGCTCGCAGGGCTCGCCGGGGTCGAGGGATGGGTCGTCGGGGCGCTCGCACTCCAGGGAGATGACGTCGGTGGGGGCGTCGATGCCCCGCCACTCCGCGTTGAGGGCGCGCATTCCCTCGTCGTCGGCCACCGACACGCTCACGACGCAGGGGCGCTCCACCCCCTCGTGGGCGAGCACGAGGTCGAAGACACGGGAGAGCTCCCGGGCGTCGACGGCGAGTCCCTTGAGCCCCTCGGGGGCCAGTGCGAGCTCGACGGCCATGTCATCTCCCCTCCGCGGCCGCGTAGGCGTCCACGATGCGGCCGACGAGCGTGTGGCGGACGATGTCTGCGCGGTCGAGGTCGCAGAACGCGATGTCCTCGACGCCCTCGAGCACCCGCCGGGCGGAGTCGAGGCCGCCGGTGCCGGCGATGTCGCGCTGGGTGGTGTCGCCGGTGACGACGAACGTGGACCTGAACCCCAGGCGGGTGAGGAACATCTTCATCTGCTCGGGGGTGGTGTTCTGGGCCTCGTCGAGGATGACGAAGGCGTCGTTGAGGGTGCGCCCGCGCATGAACGCCAGGGGTGCGATCTCGATCACGCCCTGCTCGACCATGGTGGCGGCCTTCTCGGCGTCCACCATGTCGAAGAGCGCGTCGTAGAGGGGCCGCACGTAGGGGTCGAGCTTCTCCTCGAGGGTGCCCGGGAGAAATCCGAGGGACTCGCCGGCCTCCACCACGGGGCGCGTGAGCACGACGCGGCCCACGTCGCGCCGCTTGAGGGCCGCCACCGCCATGGCCATGGCGAGATAGGTCTTGCCGGTGCCGGCGGGGCCCAGGGCGAACGTGACCGTGTGGGTGCGGATGGCGTCTATGTAGGCGGCCTGGCCGGCCGTCTTGGGGCGGATGGGGCGGCCCCGGTGGGTGACGAGGATGTCGTCGAACGGCGCGGCCTGCGGGGCGTTGCCCGCGGCGGCCTGGGAGAGCAGGAGGTCGACGTCGGCCTCAGTGGGCGTGCCGCCGGCCTCCACCTCGCGGATGAGGGCCGAGAAGACCTGCACGAGCGCGTTGGCCTCCTCGGCGGACCCGATGACGGCCACGGTGTTGCCGCGGACGGAGACGGCGGCGTCGGTGGCGGCCTCGATGCGGCGCAGGAGCGAGTCGGCGGGCCCCATGACCCTCGTGACGTCGAGGGAGTCTGGGACGGTCAGGCGGACTTGGGTGGGCTCCATGCTCCTCCAAACGGGTGGGGCCGGTCGGGTTGGCTGGCCCCATGGTAGTTCAAACGGATGGCGCGGCCCCGCGGGACGCGGCCCGGGCGTCGAGGCGCCCGTCGGCGGCGAGCCCGTGCGGGACGACGTCGGCGAACGCCCCCATGGGCAGCGCGGGGTCCACGAGCACCTCCACGAGCTGCCCCGAGACCGCGCGACCCGGCCGCTCCACGAAGACGCGCAGGGGCGCGCCCACGAACGAGGAGGCGAACGCGCGGCGGGATTCGGCCGCCATGGCCCTCATGGCGCGGGAGCGCCCGGCCGACACCCGCGGGTCCACCTGGCCCGGCGCCGCCGCGGCCCAGGTGCCGGGGCGCTTGGAGTAGCGGAACACGTGCATGTTGGCGAAGCCGATCGAGCGGCAGAACGCGAGGCTCTCGTCGAACTCGGCGTCGGTCTCGCCGGGGAAGCCCACGATGAGGTCGGTGGCGAGCGCGACGCCGGGCACGCGGTCCCGCGCGAGGTCGGCCACCCGGCGGTACCCGTCGGCCGTGTAGAGGCGGCCCATGCGCGCGAGGGTGGCGTCGCACCCGGACTGCAGGGGCAGGTGCAGGAACGGGGCCACGCGGCCGTCGGACCCGGCCATGAGGCGGAGGAGCGACTCCCCCACCTCCCCCGGCTCCACGGAGCTCAGGCGCACGCGGCCGATGTCGGTGCGCTCCAGGAGCGCGTCGAGCAGGCCCGCGAGCCCGCCGGGGCAGCCGTCGTAGCGGCCGAGGTTGATGCCCGTGAGCACGACCTCGCCTGCGCCGTCGGCCACCGCGCGGCGCACCGCCGACACGGCGTCCTCGAGGGGCAGGGAGCGTGCGGGCCCCCGGGCCTTCCACACGATGCAGTAGGTGCAGCGGTTGTCGCAGCCGTCCTGGACCTTGATCCCCGGCCGCATACGGCCCGTGGGCGTCACCGAGCCGCCGGCGTCGGACCGCTCGGCCGCGGGCTCGGGCGCCATGCCGGCGTCGGCGAGGGCGGCGGCCACGACGGCGGGCACACGGTCCTTGAGCACCTCCACGCGCACGTTGCCGCCCAGGGCGTCGAGCTCGTCGGAGAAGAGGCTCGCCACGCAGCCCGTGGCCACGACGGCGGAGACGCCCGGCAGCCCGGCGGCGTGGCGGACGGCCTTGCGGGCCTTGGCCTCGGCCTCGCCGGTCACGGCGCAGGTGTTGACCACCACGGCGTCGGCCTCCTCCTGGGGGGCGACGACGCAGCCCATGGCCTCGAGCTCCGCCGCCATGGCGTCGAGCTCCACGCGGTTGACCCGGCAGCCCAGGTTGACGAGCGCCACCCGCGGCGCGCGACCCGACGCCACGGCCTAGCGCTTCTTCTTGCGACGGCGCCCCGAGAAGGGCCCGCGCTTGGACTTGGGCGCCTGCTTCTTGGGCTTCGGGGCCGCCTTGCGGCCATCCCCGTCCCGGTCGTCGCCGCTCTGGGCACCGGGGGCCCCCACGTCGCGGCGGTTCTGCTCGTAGAGCTCGTCGAGCACCTCCCCCTCGGTGGGGCCCTTCGTGGAGAGGCGGCAGCCGCGGCCGAGGGCGATGGTCTCGAGGCGCTCCACCTCGTCGTCGCCGAGGTCCTGGGGCACCACGACGTCCACCACGCACACGAGGTCGCCCCGGCGCTCGGGGGTGCGCAGGCGCGGCATGCCGCGGCCGGCGACCACGAGGCGGGCGCCGGGCTGCGTGCCCGCGGGCACGTCGACCTCGACCTCCTCGCCCTCGAGGATGCCGTCCACGGTCACCGTGGCGCCGAGCATGGCCTCGAAGGCGTCCACGGAGAGCGGGCAGAACAGGTCGTTGCCCTGGCGCACGAAGCGGTCGCTCTGGGCGACCTCGACGCGCACCACGAGGTCGCCCGCCGCGTCGCCGCGGACGCCCGCCTCGCCGGCACCCTCCACGACCAGCTGGGCGCCCGTGTCCACGCCGGCCGGGATGGAGATCCTGACCTTCTCGCGGGAGGGGGTGCGGCCCTGGCCGTCGCAGGTCTCGCAGGGGTGCTCGATGACCTGCCCCGTGCCGTGGCACTCGGGGCAGGTGGTCTGGGTCTGCATGCGGCCGAGGATGGTGTGCTGCCAGCCCACCACGTAGCCGGTGCCGCCGCACTCGGGGCAGGTGACCGGGGGCTCGCCGTCGGCGGAGCCGGTGCCGCCGCAGTCCTCGCAGGGGGCCAGGCGGTCGTAGGTGATGGTGCGCTCGAAGCCCGAGGCGGCCTGCTCGAGGGTGATGGTGAGCGTCACGGACATGTCGCGGCCGCGGGTGCGGGGCCTCCCGGCGCCGGAGGCGCGCCCCCCGAAGAAGTCGGAGAAGAGGTCGGCCATGTCGAACCCGCCGCCGAAGAAGTCGTCCATGCCGCCCATGCCGCCGAAGCCCGACGGGCCGTTGGGGTCGCCGTAGCGGTCGTAGTTGGCGCGCTTGGTCTCGTCGGAGAGCACCGAGTAGGCCTCGTTGACCTCCTTGAAGCGCTCCTCGGCGTCGGGCTCGTCGGAGACGTCGGGGTGCAGGGTGCGGGCCTTCTTGAGGAAGGCGCGCTTGATGGTCTTGGCGTCGGCGTCGCGCCCGACGCCGAGCACCTCGTAGTAATCGCGATGTTGAACTTCAGCCACGGACGTGCAGGCCCCTTTCCCGCCCCTCGCTCACAGGAGGCGCCGTACCCCGGGGCGGCGGCACGGCGCCTGTAGGCACTAGTAGATCCAGCCCCGCGGCCCCACGCGGCCCATGGACTGGGAGCAGCTCATGAGCAGCGTGAGGAACAGGGCGATGAAGAAGCCGTTGGAGAGGCCGGCGAGCACCTGGGTGCCGGCGTTTCTCCACCAGACGCCGTTGTGCTTTGCCAGGCCGCCGCGGACGACCATGAACAGGCCGATGACCAGCGGCACGACGATGATGAAGGCGATGGAGGGGAGCACGTTGAAGAACGCGCCCATGGCGATGAACGGCAGCACGAAGCCGACGAGCTGGAAGCCGAGGGCGGCCTCGGGCGCCAGGCGCTCCGCGGGCACGCCCACGCGCACCACGAGGTCGCCGGTCTCGCCGCCGTTGGTGCCGGCGTTGCCCATGCCGGGCACGCGCACGGTGTCGCCGTCGTGGGATCCGGCCGGGATGTCCACCACGACCTCGGAGGCCGAGAGGACGCGGCCGGAGCCGCCGCAGGCGTGGCAGGGGTCCGCCACCACGCGGCCGGTGCCCTCGCACTCGGGGCACTGCACCTGCATGGCGCCGAAGCCCATGCCGCCGAAGATGGACGAGAGGTCGACGTCGATGGTGCCGGTGCCGCCGCAGGTGGGGCACACCTTGGCGTGCTCGGCCTCCTCCGAGCCCGACCCGTGGCAGACCTCGCAGGTGACGTAGCGCTGGTAGGTGATGCCGCGGCGGCTGCCGGCGGCGGCCGTCTTGGCGTCGAGGTCCATCTGGTAGACGACATCGGCGCCGCCCTGGGGGTTGTAGGCGGGGGTGCGGCGGCGCGTCTGGGTGCCGAAGCCCCCGAAGCCGGCGCCGAAGGGGAACCCGCCGAAGCCGCCGGAGTAGCCGCCGCCGAAGGGCGACTGGGGCGCGCCGGAGGACGGGGAGCCCGCGAAGGGCACACCCGAGCGCATGGCGTCGTAGCGGCGGCGCTTGGTGTCGTCGGAGAGGACCGCGTAGGCCTCGGAGACCTCCTTGAAGCGCTCCTCGGCGTCGGGCTCCTTGTTGACGTCGGGGTGGAGCGTGCGGGCCTTCTTCTGGAAGGCGCGGCGGATCTCCTCCGTGGTGGCGTCCTGGGAGACGCCGAGGACCTCGTAGTAGTTCTTGTCGGTCATGGCAGACATGGGCTGCATGGCTCCTGTCGTTAGGTGGCGCCCGCGGCCCTTGCCGCGGCACAAACGTTCGCAAACTCACATCTTAGCGCGAAGGACGCAGGTTTCCCAACAACCACGGGGTATGCGCAAACGTGAAGCGCCCGCGCCCCTGGATCGGGGTGCGGGCGCCGTCGTGGGTGCTCCGGGCTGGCGCGCCAGCTTACAGGACGTCCTTGACGGCGTCCTCGACCAGGGCCATGTCCACCGTGGGCTCGAAGCGCGCGACCACGGTGCCGTCGCGGTCGACGAGGAACTTGGTGAAGTTCCACTTGATGTCGTCGTTGGAGGCGTAGTCGGGGTCCACGTTCTCCTTGAGGTAGCCGTCCATGAACTCGGCCTTCTCGCCGGTGAAGCCGGTGAAGCCCTGGGCCTCCTTGAGGAAGGCGTAGAGGGGCAGCTGGCCGTCGCCGTTGACCTCGGACTTCCTGTACTGCTGGTACGGGGTGCCGAAGGTCATGGTGCAGAACTCGTGGATCTCGTCGTCGGTGCCGGGGGCCTGGTGGCCGAACTGGTCGCAGGGGATGTCGACGATCTCGAGGCCCTGGTCGTGGTAGGCGTCGTAGAGGTTCTTGAGGTCCTCGTACTGCGGGGTGAAGCCGCAGCCGGTGGCCGAGTTGACGATGAGCATGGGGCGGCCGCGGAACTCGGAGAGGCTGACCTCGGTGCCGTCGGGCTTCTCAAGGGTGAAATCGTAGATGGTGGCCATGGTTGCTCCTTTTGCAGGGGTTTGCTGCCGAGGGGATTCCTACCCACCCGATGGGGATTCAGCCGTGGGACCGCGGCGGCGTGGTGCCGGTGTGTGTGGGGGGCGGCGTGCGGGTCCGGTGCGAGGGGCCTTCAGTGCGCGATACGGCGCAGCGAAGGGCGGCGAGTGCGCGGCCTCTCCGCGAAACCGCCCCGATGCGCGGTTGATTGGCCCCCAAAGGCCATCGATGCGCGAAAACGGCCCGAAATCGCGCATCGGCGGCCCTTCACTGCAGATTTGCCGCGCATTGGAGGGCATTCGCCGAAGCCGCGCACTGGCGGCCTTTGGCCGAACTGGCCGAAAGCAGGGCCGATGAGGGCGCCCTCCCCTGCCGCTCCGTGAGGGTTGGCTGCCGACCGCGTATGCCGCCATCCGTCAGCGCTATCGGTAGGGCGCTGGATAGATTCGTGGGCACCGGTTTCGACAGGGGGAGGTAGGGACGGATGCTCTTGGATCCTTGGTCGTCTATGCGAGAGAACGTTCTGCTTCCTGAGGACTGGGGATCGCCCGACTCCATGAGGAAGCGCGGCTTCTGGCTCGACATCATCGCCCGGTCGCTGGGGGCGCTTCCGTTTGCCTACGAGCTGCAGCGCACGATCGGCCCCTACTCGGACCGACTGGTTTTCGAGTGTGCGACCGAGAGCCACGCGAGAAGGTTCTGCCAAGAGGTGAACGGCTCGACCCGTAATCCGCTGCACGCCGGCCTGTGGGCAAACTGCGCCTCTCCCCATTCCGACAATGGAAGGGTGCAGGTCACGGTGGATGTGTTCCCGACGGCGGTCACCAGGCTCCAGCCCGAGGTCCTGGAGACGTTCGCGCGTCATTGGCATACGAAATGCCTGGAGCTCGCTGCCGACGTGGTCGTCAATCGCAGAGGCGGTTCTCGAGCCCTGCTCCGACCCGACAGCACCCCCTGCGTCTGCGGCGTCGACATGCTGACGGGTCGCCCCGTCTCGGTCGGCTTCGAGGCCCGGGTCGACGCCCCTGTCGTCTTCGTAAAAGGGCCGCGTCACGAGGCCGACGGAATCCTCGACACCATACTGCTCGGCCTCGCACTCGGCTCCCTCCCCCGGACGGTGCACCTCGTGATGGGATCCTGTGAGTACGACGACCTGTCGCGCTTCCGCGAGCTTCCCCAGAAGGTCGATGTAGTCGAACCCTGGGAGGCGGTCGAGATGGCCGCCCTCGAGCTCGACAGACGCAAGCGAAAGCTCGAGGCTTTCCATCTCGATTACGCATCGTTCAACGACCTGGACGAAAACGACGAGATGAGACCGCTCATCGAGGGGATTCATGACCTCTTCGTCCTCGTTCTCAGGGACATCGACTGGCTGACGAGAGATGCCGGGCCGCGCCAGCTCGAGGATCTCTACCGGATTATGCAGTTCGGGCCGCAGTACGGGGTGCAGACGGCGGCGTGGGGCTCGACGCGTTGCGAGGCGCTGCATCGAGGCAGCGAACTCGTCTTCTGCCTTGACAGATGCGGGCGTCCGCCGCGCGAGTTCGGCCTTCTCGTCGACGGGTTGTTCACCTGCTCTCAAGAGACTTCACGCGGGGATGACAGACGCCTTTGCGCCGCCTTTCAACCGGTAAACGAGAGAACCTTCAGATCGATCGTGGCGCGTTTTACGTAAGGGCGCCTGAACGGTCGTCTGAAGCCACCCGTGATGCCATACGCCGCATAAGTTGGAGGTTCACCGTGCCCGAGAATCCCTGGTACATGATGGGGAAGAACCCGCTGCTCCCCGATGACTGGGGTGACCGGGAAGGAATGATACGGAGGCGCGAGCGGCTGAACCGGGTGGCCAGGGCCATCGGCACGCTCCCCTACGCCTTCGAGGTGAGCCGGACGGTCGGGCCCTACGGGGACAGGCTTGTCTACGAGGTGCGGTCCAGAGGCGACGCCGCCATGTTTTGCAGCGCGGTCAACAACATGTCGCTCGACTTTATGTCCGTGGCCTTTCGCGCATGGAGGATGATCCCCGAATCGTTTGATGCGGGAGGAAAGGTTGTCGTCGATGTCGCGTCCTCCCATATGCGGAGACTCCCGGCAAACGTCGTCTGCCGTTTCATCGAGTTCTTGAGAGATGGACCAGGGGCCCCGAACGATGAGGCAATGAGCCAGGGGTGGAGTGACGTGCAGGCGGTGCCATGCGCCCTGGGCGTTGACCTGATAACTGGCGATCCGATCCACATCAGGTTTGGAGAATCCGGCGGCCACCTGTTTGTGAACGGACCACGCCCCGACGCCGAAGGGCTCGTCGACACGGCGCTTGTCCAGCTCTCCCTTGTGGCACGACCCCATTCCGTGCATCTGGTCATGGGAGAGCGGCAGGACGACCCTCTGCAAAGGTATGGGCTTCTTCCCCAGCGCGTGGAGGTCTGCTCGACAAAACAGGCGCTGGAAAAGGGGCTCAAGGAGCTCAACAGGCGGAGGACCGCCCTCGACCCCTATGGCTGCGGATTCGAGATGTTCAACTGGTCGTCCGCCGAGGCGCCGATTCGGTTCTGCTATCACGACGGATCCGCGGAGCTCGGTGACCCCATGCGGTTGATGGTCATATCGATTCCCGATGTGGAGTATCTGCTGAAGGGGGACGTCGGGGTCGCGAAAATCGCCATTCGCGAGATCGAGAGGAACGGCGCTCGCTACGGGGTTCACCTTGCGGCAACGATGTCTTTGCCAGGAGCGTACTGCGGGTGCCACGAGGATTCGGCCAACGCCTTCTCCTTTTGCCGTGTGGAGTCATTGCCAAATGACTGCTCCTTGAGGCCGGAACTGCCGATTGCTGGAGGAATACATTGGTCGTCCAACAGCTTCGATGGGGATGGGTCGGGGCTTGGGCTCGCCTTGGATCCGATGGACGAAAGCACGTTCAAGGCCATTGCCCTCAGGTATTGCCCGTAAGACACGGGCCGGTGGCCACGGACTTCGCACCACCCGGGCGCCTGGCGCGATCGTCTGGACGTGCGGATCGGTGCCGTCCCGCCGAGAGGGGCCTCCAGTGCGCGACGGCCGCGCGGCGAAGGCCCCCGATGCGCGATATGGCGCGGCGAAGGGCGGCGAGTGCGCGGCCTCTCCGCGAAACCGCCCCGATGCGCGGTTGTTTGACCTCCAAAGACCGCCGATGCGCGAAAACGGCCCGAAATCGCGCATCGGCTGCCCTTCTCCGCAGATTTGCCGCGCACTGGAGGCCTTTGGCCGAATTGGGCGAGCAGGAGGACCGATGAGGGCGCCCTCGCCCACCCAAAACTCCGTCGCCAGAACGACTCCATGGAGTGGCCTGGGAGCATGCAACGACCCACGTTGCATGGGATCCATCCGTAGGGCAATGAAGATCATGATTTATCACCATAGGACAGACCTGCACCCCTGCGGCCTCGTAGAATTAGATTCAGGCGTGTCACTCAAAACAGACAGGAGGAACAATGAGGCCAGTAGAAGACCATGACCTTAAGACGCAAAAGGCGAAGTACGTTCACAGTCTTATTGAGGAAGCCAAGAGCGGCGCGGCAGGAGCCAGTGAAGACACCCCCGACTTCTACTCCCAGTGGCTCCAAGGGGACGTCAAGAAGCACCTCGCCTTCATGAGCCTTGCAAGGCGCGACGGCGACATGAACGGCATTCGCAAGCAGGCAGAGCTTGCGCAAGGGGCATATGTTGCAAAGGCTGCTCCCTCTACCGGGCGCTCGACGATGCAGTTGTGCGTATGGAGCGCCTCATCGCGAGCAATGAGTATCATCACGCCGAACTCACCGATGAAGAGCTCCTTGCCCTTCCCGAAGTCCCCGTGGACGACCTTTCTGTCGAGCTTGGAGCCGATGAGAGCGGCGAGCCGGTGCGCCTCGACTTTGCCGAAACCCCTCACCTTGTCGAGCTCTGCGTGTTTGGAACGGGAGGACCACGAGAGTCGCTGGTAGACGTTGTTGCAGGAGCCCTTGGTGAAAGATGCGGGGTCCAGTTTGTCGCAATCGGGCCGTCGTCAAAGCGCTGCAGTGACGACGCTTCTCCACTTTGCATCCCACGTGCCTGTAGCCCCTATGCCAAGTCAGCTTCCGTCGATTGGCTGACGGCTGAGATGGAACAGCGCAAGAGACTTCTGGCCCTAGGGATGCAAACGGGCCCCGAGTTGTTCGTCTTCGCAAGCGATATGGACGCCGACAGCTGGCTGTATGACTGGGACGGCCTAAGGCCCGTTGCGGAGGAGGGCCGTGACCTCGGTGTCCACTTGGTGGCTACCGTCGACTATCTCTGGCACATGAAAACCACAGTCGAACCGCCGACAATCGACGGGCTTGTCAAGACGGGCCTTGACGACATGGTCATTTCCATTAAAGAAGAGAGTATAGGCGATAGAGGCTCCCTGTACCGCCTTCTCACCCCCAAAGAGTTTGACAGTTGGGCTGAATACTGCAAACAAATGAAAGCGCGGAAGAGCTACAGCTCGGAATTGCAATCGATAAAGGACCTTGGCAGGCAGTTCGCTCGAGGATTCGCCACGTTCCAAGAGCTTCTTGATTACGGGCAATTGGATATTAGAGCTCGTATCGAACTGCTGCAGACAATCCGTAACCGGAAGAAGGAGCACCGCAAATAAGGTGTAGCGTCCTTGCGGCGAACAGGCCCCGCCCCGTGGAAATCCACGGGGCGGGGCCTGTTGCACTCCTCATATCCGCCGAGATGCGATGGGCCCTGTCGTTGCCGGCGTCCAGTGCGGCCCGGATGCATTGCAGCGAGTCACCAGTTGAGAAGCAGAAGCAGCACGGCGGCTCCGGCGAAGCGCTTGCGAGCAACGACGTTGCCGCCCCAGTTGGAGTCGTAGCCGTCTGCCTGCTCTTTCCATCCAGAATGCCTTGCACCAGGTCGCGCTACTCAAACGCTGGCATTACATATATTGTTCGGCCCACAGAGGATAGCTCTTATCGAAATGTTCTTTATAGATGTTAATACCCTGTTCGTTGTTACGGGACTCTAGTATGCCAAGGATGTCGTCTTTTGCAGGGATCGGATCGGCGTACCTAGTATCAAGATCCCAGGCGGAATAAAGAAGATGTGCCCTTTGGTACAGGTCGTTACAGAGGTTGTCCAGTGCCTGTGCGGCCTCGTATAGCCTGGATTGCGGAGAAAACGCCCCGCTACGCAGCTTATCCTGAAGCGGAGTCCATGTGCCAGTGATGTCCTCGACTATTCGTAGGCAATCGGTGGCATACTCACGTCTTTGCTCTAACGAACCGATGAGATAACTGTCATTAAATTGCTGCGCTGCAATCGAGATTCGACTGTCAATCTGTGCAAGCTCTTCGTATATCTCATTAAGCTCTTGAGCCTGATAATCAATGTCAATGTCGTTGTCTGATGTTTCCACTGCTGTCGTGACATTTGGCAGATTGTCGGAAGACGAAGCCTCCTCCGGACTGCTGTTCTCCGCTGCCGGTCCCGCTGCTGGCGACGCAACCTCGTCAGTTGAAGAGCTGTCAGCTGGAGCACTACCGGCATCGGTACTAGCTGGAGCCAGGGTGATGGCACAGACAGCGAGCGCCACGACAGCGACCGTTACCAAGACTCCCAGCACGATCCTTCTCACGCTTCGGCGCCTGCGTGCTTCAGTAGCCGCACCCTCGATGGCGGCAAGCTCCTCGCGGGTTGACGCAAGCTCGAGCTCGGTCTCGCTCAAAGAGTTGCTGAGTTCCTCCTCGTCTTTTGCTGCCTCTTCCAGGAGATGCGTCTGCTGCGATAGCTCATCAAGGCTGTCGATTGCTCTCTCGGCGCATGCGATGATTCGGTCGTTGTTCATCATCTGGATGACAAAACCGTTGACCAGTGCCTCGGCCCTGTTGCCGGCATCCTCGATCTCGCGTCGTGAGTCGACAAGGGCATTCTGCTGCTCCTCGTACTCCTCTGCAGCGTCCTCAAGATCCTCCTGAGCGAGGATGACGGCCTCTTCTGCCTCGTCGAGCTCCAGAGCACGGGCGGCAGAAGCGTTGGAAGCATCAGCGAGGTTGCCCTGACTGACACTCCTCTGAAACTGCTTCATGGAACGGGTGGAGGCGTCACCCCCAAAGCTGCGCACGGTATCCGTGACGGCCGTTATGGCCGCGAAACCCTCCATGCTCTTTGCGGAGTCGTGCCTCTGTTTGGCCTGCTCTCGCCGCTCGAGAGCCCGCTCATAGGCACGTTGCGCCCGGTCAAGCTTCCTTTTGAAGGGGCGCAGCCGCTTCTCGTCGCCTTTCCTGGCCTCATCACGCCTCTCGATCAGGGGCCAGCATTGCCCCTGAATCTCGTCATATTGCTTTTGCGCCTCTGCCCTCTTGAGGCTCGCCGAGCGGTAGTTACTCCTCTCCGCTTCCATCCTCGGGGCGATGTTCGCAAAGGCGTCCTGTTTCTCCTGGATGTCCCGCCTCCTCTGCTCGAGCTGGTTCTCGAGCCGATTCTTGCGGTCAACAAGGGAGCTGACCCGCTGGTTCAGATCGTCGTGCTCCCTGATAATCTGAGACCCTTTCGAGGCCATTACCGACCAGCCCCTTCCGTCTCAAGACCCCAGTTCTGGTCGATATCGAAGGACTCCGATGAGAAAGCCTCCTTGGCGACCTTTTGTGCGGCGAGAAGGGTCTCAAGCTCCCCTCTGCGAATGACGGCTCCGCACTGCCTCAGCGCCCAGCCGTACCGTTTTCTCCCCTCATGCTCGTAGGCTCTCACCTCGATCTCCACCTGACCGTCGCGAATGGCCCAGGAGCCCTCGTCGTACTCTTTCCATTCTTTTTCCAGGATGCCCATGGGTCAGCCCTCCTCGGAATCGTCGCTGGAGAAACCCTCGGGGATGACCACGCCGGTCTGCTCCAAGAACCTCAGGAACGACCCTTCGATCTCTGCCGTGCGTCCGTCGATCTCGCGGGAGGCAAAGTCTTCGTTGCCGTCAGCAAGATCGAGGAGCTCCTGGACGGCAGTACCGGCCTTCCCTGCAGTCAGTCCGCGGTAGATGGCGCGCTTGTCGGAGAAGTCGTAGTCCGCCGCACGGATGTTGATTCTCTTCTCGAGCAGGGCCTTGTTGCCGAGGGACTCCAGCTGCTCGTCGGTGATCTCGCCTGGGTGGTTCTGGTGACGCTTCCTCGCATAGATGTGCTCGACATCGAAGTCGGTTCCCAGTTCGATAGGTGCCTGGCCTGCGTTGCTCATCATCCGCCAGGCGAGAATTCCCTTGTTGATCCTCTTCCAAGGACCGAGCACTTTCAGCGCATCTCGCATCTCATGTTCGGTAAAGCGGCCTTCAAAGGGCGAGCGGTCGATGCGGCCTGCCAGGAACCCGGCCTCCTTGTCAATCTCGCGACGCTCCCAGGTGCTCGTGGCACCGGCCACCACGGCACCGTACAGGAACGCGATGAGCCGCTGGAGGTAGCTATGGAAGGCATCCTGGTCAAGACGCCCGCTGTCGTTGCGGTTCATGAGGTAATAGTTAGAAACGGCGTCCTGCCAGAGCTTGTTGGGCGCGAACCTGAGTACAAAGAAATCCTTTAGCACAGGGTCAGAGAACCCTTCCCCACCCTCGTAGCGATTCCAAAAATCGGCGAGGTTCTCGAGGTCGCTGAGGGTTTTCTCCTCCTTAAGGATGGCGTTGCGGTCCCGGCTGAAGAAGTCGCGGACGGCGGGGCGGTTGGTCGAGCCCGCATAGCTGAGTCCACGCAGGTATCCCATGTAGAGGCGGAACAGCTCGGTCATCGGCGAGTCCTCGGCGAGCAGAGGGCCGGCAAGTTGCCGTTCAATCTCCTTCCAACGGCTGTCGAACTCCTCTGCCCTTCCCCGGCTTCGGTAGTGCTCATACATCGCGGCTTTGAAGATGTCTGAATCCGAGAGGGGAAGGCCGCGATTGTTGAGCGTCGAGAAGATGCGGAGGGCGGAGTCCCTATCCTCAGACTCGATGGGGAGCAGGATGACGTTTCTCAACAGCCGATTGACCAGGAACTTAAAATAGTCCGGGTACTTACTGACATAATCATCCGCAGCGTTTAGGAAGAAGCGGAAGTTCGCCGCATAGCGGCTGGTCATGTCGTCATCCACGATGCCAGACGCGAGAATGGCACCGAGCTCCCCGAGGTCGTCATCGGACGCGACGGAGGACTGAAGTTTTGACTCCCCTGCTATGGGTTTGCCGAACTCGCCAACCTTCCATATCGCCTTTTCAATGTCGTCCCTGAGTGAGGCATTGTCCTTGTCGTTCATGTGCTCAAGCCTCGAGTAAAGAACACGCAGGAGCAGCATGAGCGTGGTCAGTCGCTGCTGGCCGTCGATGACCTCGTAGAAGCCAGAATCGGTCTGCTTGAACGTTACGAGAGGACCGAGAAAATACTCGCTGTCAGCCACAAAGCCGTTCGGATCGTTGTCGGGGACAGTAAAGGAGCAGATGTCGTCCCAGAGCGTCTCGCACTCCTCGACACCCCAGGCGTAAGGACGTTGATAGCTGGGGATATGAAAGCTCGCCTTCTCGTTTCCGAGTAACTCGAGAACCGTTTTCTTGCCTGCTTGCAACTCTGCCACTGCTCTCTCCATTTCTGAGCCTAAGCTGATACCGGTTGACTGCATTGTCACTTATATCGAGGTGCCTTTCAAGCAGTGTCTCATTAAGGATGGAAGCTCTAGGGAGGGGCCTCCATGACCGACTGGGACATCCGCATGCAGACCGGGCTGCGCATCAAGGAGCTGCGCGCCGCTGCAGATCTGAGCCAGGACGACCTCGCCTACGCCATCGACATGTCGCGCTCCTACCTCGCCGAGGTGGAGACCGGCAAGCGCAACATCTCCCTCCAGAACCTCGAGCGCATCGCCCGCGGCCTCGGCGTCACGCTCGACGAGTTCTTTGACTCAGGCTACTTCCGACGGGGCGCCGACGCCTAGACCGTCCCCCTCGGCCGTGCCGTCCCCCTCCCGTGCCAGCATGGCCCGTACCTCCTCGCCGTAGACGATCCCGCGGTCGTAGAGGAGCTGCGCCACCTGGCCGTGCAGGTCCCAGTGCCCCATGAGCAGGGAGCGGACCTCGGCCATGTCCCGCTGGATCCGGTCGACGGCCGCCGCCTCGCGCCGGGCGATGCGCTCGGGCGACGGCGGCGTGTACCTCCTGTTGCGCTCGCCGATCACGTTGAGGTGCTGGACCCCGCCCACACCGTGCACCAGGCCGCCGTAGACGATGTCGGTGACCTTCTCCAGGTCGCTGTGGGACCCCGTGGACCATGCCCCGAAGGCGACCTCCTCTGCCATGAGTCCGCCCAGACCCACCAGGACCTGCACGTCCTCGGGGGTGCGGTCGGGCGAGAACGGCTTGTGGTCGCGCCGCACCCTCGTGAAGCCGCGCCCTCGCCGGGCGCCGGAGCCAAGGAGCACCCCGAAGCTCGAGCACCCGGGGTCGACGAGCTCCATGACCAGCAGGTGGCCGGCCTCGTGGCAGGCGCAGCGGGCGCGGTCGCAGTACCGTTTGGTCTTGGCGGCTGCCTGCCAGCCCATGGGCTCCTTGCAGGGGCGCCAGGCCCTCCCTTCCCGGTGCTCGACGCACACCCGCACCACGTGCTCCGTCGTCACGACGTCGCTCCCCTCCGATGCCGCGACGACGGCCGCGGCGTTCACGCGGACCTCGAGCTCGGCGCACGACATGGGGAACTGCGCCACGACGTCGGGGTCGATGGTGTTGGGGACGGAGTGCTTCCTCAGGTAGTGCGCGGCGATGCGGCGGGCGTCCTCGTACTCGGGACGCTCGAGGTAGATGGTGCGGTCGAAGCGTCCGGCACGCACGAGCGACGGCGGCACGGCGCGCAGGACGTTGTTGGCCGTGGCGAGCACGAAGACGCCCTTGCCGGCGTAGTCGTCGACGCAGCTCTGCACCGCCACGTACTCGGGCTCGCTGGCGCGGTTGCGGTCGCCGCTGCCGAACTTGTCCAGGTCGTCGAGGAAGATGATCGAGGGCGCCTCCTCCGCGGCCCTGACGAAGGCGTCGCGGATCTGACCGAGGAACTCGTTGCCCGCGACGGTGCGCCGCAGCGTGACGCACGGGCGCCCGGCAGCCTCCACGAAGCAGCGGGCCATGAGGGTCTTGCCGAGGCCAGGCTCGCCCGCGATGAGCAGCCCGTTTGGGACGCGGGCGCCCAGACGCTCGTAGGGGCTTGGGTCGACGAGCACCGACGCGATGCGCTCGAGCTCGGAGACGACCCTCCGGTAGCCGATCACCTTGTCAAACGGGCCCATGGGTCTCCTCTCGGGGTCGGGATGATGCGCTGAAGGTTACGGCCCGCTGAAAGAGGGACTATGCCGGATGGAGGCATAACGTGGGCGGACGACCCGGGGCCTCAGCGCCCGTCGCCCGAGAGCAGCCAGAGAAAGCGCAGTTCATCGGCGTGCTCGTCCCATCGGATGAGCATGGTCTTGTGGATATCGGGGTACCGCGAGTTTCCGGAAAAGGGCTCGCCGAGCCGAAACGCGCCGTCTCGGAATGAGACGCAATCGCTGATGGAGACTTCGATGACCCATCGTCTGGCCTCCTCCCCGGAAGGCAGCTCCACCATGACCGAGGGGTACCTGTCGGGCTCAAGGCCGAGCCTCTCAAGCAGCCCCGATAGCGTGATGGCCGTATAAGGGCCCATGGACCGCACGAGCTCGAGAGCATCCGCGTAGGGGACGTCTGCCCAGCGGACGTAGACGGAGTCGGTCTCGGACTCGTCGGAGCCCAGCCGGTACCCGATGCTGCCGTGGACGTCCATGTGCACGAGCATCTGACGGTGCCTGACCGGGAGGATGCCGACCTCGCCGTTAAGAGGAGCCATGAGAACCCCCACGGGGAGCCTATCTGCCCCCTGTGTCTCCGCGACCCATTTCATGAGCGTCGACGCGGTCAGCGACTCCAGCATCTCGATGGCGTCGTAGCGGTTCTCATAGGCTGCCAGGAAGGCGAGTGGCTGCTCAGCCGTCGTGAGGTCTGCCGCACCGGCGTCGAGGACGGCTTCGCTCACGAGCGTCCATGCCGGTCCAATTGACGCGCGCTCCAGCCAGCCCTCATCCGAGAGGGCTACGGTTTCCACCACGATGCCATGGGGCTTCTCGTCATCGGCCTCCAGGCGCTCGATAAAGGCGCTTGTGCGGTTGCGGTTACGGGCCCTCTCATAGCGTTCGCGCCGCTCGTTGATGGACATGGCTTCCCCTCCGGTTGGGATCTCTCAACAACCTGAACTTATCCTCCCGGGTCGAACGGCTATGACACAGTGGGGCAGCCATACGTCGAGGGGTCCCCTAGCATCATGACGAGAAGCCAGGTCCGCATGGAAAGGATGGCCATGCCCGCAGCCCAAAAACGACAGGCAGAGCAGGAGTATGTCCTCGATCTTTTGACCGGCGGCAAAGAGACCTCGACGCCCGACCGAGAGAAGGCCCGCGACCTTGTCGACCGTTGGGAGAAGGAGGGTGTCGACCCCGCCCTCCTTGCGGTCGCGCAGGATGACGGAAACGTCGAGGACGTCATGCGACGGGCCCGGACCATCCGGTCCGAATACCTTCCCAAGGCGGCGGCCCCGCACCAAGAGATCGGCATGGCGGTCGAGACGATGGAGCGCGCCATCGCTGGCTACATGTATGGGCACAGGAGCTACACCGACGAGGAAATCGAGGGTTACCCGTGCGCCGGACAGGCGGACCTGACCTTTGACCTCGGCACGGATGAGAACGGGAACCCGGTTTCGCTGGATCTTGCGAGCGTGCCACATCTCGCCGAAATCAAGGGGAGCGCAACACGAGGGCCGATCATGGAAGCCGTTGCAATCCAAGCCCAGGAGAAGGGCGGCATGCAATGCGTTGTCGTCGGGAACCCGCCCCACTTCGTCGTCAAAGGCGAGCTTCCGCCTGTCTCATGCAAGACGGTCGTCCCGCCTGCGTTGGACCCGTTTGCCTGGGACGCCTGCATCGACTGGCTTCACGACGAGCTCGAGCTCCGTGAGAGGCTCTCCGAGCGCGGCATCGACCCTGGCCCGCTGCTCGTCTTTGCAGATATCGAGAAGAAAAACAAATGGCTGCTCGGCCCGGACGGTCTTGAACCCATTGTGAAGCGAGGCCACCGGCTCAACATGCACCTGATTGTAAGGGCGAGCTACTCCGTCGGTGATTATGCGCTTCGCCACGACGTCGAGACCATAGCTCGCCTTGTCGATGTAGATCCACGGTCGTTCTCGCTCGCCGTTATGGAGGGCCGGAAGTACGGGGACCTCTATCGCCTCGTCCCTCCCGCCGAGGTCGACGAGTGGCTGGTCGCCGTTGAGGGGGCGTACGACTCCCCTGTGCGCGCAACCCGCTATTCCGGGTCGACTGCTGTCATAAACGAGGTGGGCGTTTCGTTCACGGCCGACGGCTCCGACGTCCGCGAGGTTTTGAATCGTGAGATCGCACGAGCGGCTCATATGCAACGACCGGACTGTGCCAACAGGCGCACCCCGCATCATCGCAGAGACTCGTAGGCGATGGCTGGCATCCTCACCCGATTCCGCGCGTTGCTCCGCCGCAAGGAGCCGGCCCCAGACCTCGGCACCAGGATCGTCGTGTCACGCATCGTGCCCAGGTCGCGCATGCGCCGTATGGAGCTCACCGAGGTGCCGGGGCTGCCCTCCCCCGCCGCCGCCATCGTCATGACGTCGCGCCGCAAGATCGCAGGGGTCGAGGAGGGGCCCGACTGCCTCGTGCTGGAGTTCGCGGACGTCGCCTACGAGCACCCGCAGGCCATGACGCGGGAGCAGGCAAGGGAGGCGGCAGCGTTCTTCCTCGGGCACCGGGGCCGCGGCACCATCATGGTCGCCTGCGACAACGGTCAGGCCCGCTCGGCGGCCATGGCCGCGGCCCTGCTGCGGTCCTTGGGCGAGGACGACGGCTGGATCTGGGACAACCCGCGGTTCCGCCCCAACCAGCGGGTGTTCGCCTTCATGGCTGAGGCGCTGGGCATTGAGCTCGCGGACGGCGAGGTGGAGGCCCTGGTGGCGCGCAACGAGGAGGCCTTCCACATGGCGATGGTGCGCGGGCGGGAGGGCGCCAACCAGGAAGGGAACGACAGGCTCATCGACGCCCGGAGAGATCATGACGAATGAACCCAAAACCGGCCACATGGCAGCTCCTTTCGCCGAGATGGACCGGAACCCGTTTCAGATGGGATGGACCACATCGGGCTTCTACGATTTCCTAAGCTCAGCGGAACAGCTGAAGGGCGCAGCGCCACTGATTGCCTTCGGCTCTCCTTCTGGTCCGGGAGGATGCGGGATTCTGCCGCTGCACGAGGCTGGATCAATACTCGTCAGCCCTTCAACGCGTGAGTTCGTCCAAGAGTACCTGCGCGACGCGATTTCATCGGTCTTGCTCACATCGAGTCCGGAAGAGGTCCGGCTCCTTGTCGGAGAAACCGGGTCTATGGACCTGCTGTGGGTCGACGGTGACCCCCACCTTCTTGCTCCCCGCATATCAGGGGGCGCTCAAAGCATGAAGGCGCTTATGTGGCTGACGGAAGAATGCCGCCGTAGGGAGAAGGAAGGACGGTCTGGCCAAGAACCCCGCATCCTTGCCGTGTTCGACCGTCTCGAGAATTATTGGGGGCTCGATATGCAAAAGGGGCTCATGTCGCTGCTTTCGACGGGCCCGGCGGTAGGCATACACCTCATGGGCGTCTTGGCTGATGGCAACGAGGGGATGCTCGAGGTGCCGCTCCTCTGGAAGGCCAAGACGTTCATAGCGTCTGCACCGGTTCACGCCAACGGAAACATCCTCGTCTCCTCCGTCGCTTTCGACAAAACCCGCCGCTCTGCCGCCTATAACGGTCCCTGGCATCTCATGAGCATGTTCCGGTTTGGTGAGGACGCCCCTCGCATTGTTGATATGTGGGCGAAGATGCAGAAGCCCGAGTGGGACGAATCGCTCCTGGCATCCCTAAAAAGCAGCGAGCCTTGCCCGCTTCTTAGTGCCGATCTGAAAGATCCCCTGATTTCCTTGGCGACGCAGATAGTCACCGCAACGAGGAACGGGTCGATATCCCATCTTCAACGAAAGCTCAAAGTGGGATATATGCGGGCTAGCGCCCTCATGGACACGATGCGGGCGCTCTGTATTGTGGGACCTTCCAACGGCAGCAAGCCTTGCGAGGTGCTCATGACCCCCGAGGAGGCGCAGGCCGCCGTCGACGCAGCCATTGCCGAGATGGTTCCTCGACCTTTCGAGGGTTAATTGTCTGTTTTCTGAAACCCTCCCAAGATATGCCTCCTGATGCGACAATGGGTCAGACACATCGAAGCCCGCAGGTCCACGGAGGCGCCATGGCCGGCCATAAGAGAGACACTCATGTCGGGGAAGACCTCACACCGCGCAAGGCGTCGAGTCCCGAGCGCCTCCTGGCCCTCTGGGACCTCTTGTGCCGCCGCACGTCCGAGGAGGACGGCGAGGGGGTGACCCTCGTGGCGAGCGCCTGGGACGAGGGCGACCTGGATGCCCCCGACGACATCCTGACGGCCCTCGAGCGCGACTACGGGCTGCTCGTCTCCGACGCCCAGTATGACTCCGACCGCGCCCACGAGAACGCGCTCCAGCGGATCCGCCGCGACTTCGGCGCCATCAACCAGCTGTTCGCGCGTCGCGACGCCATCGCGGACCCGGACAAAGAGCCCACCCGGACCGTCACCTCGCGCGACCGCGGCGGCAACCGCTTCACCTACCACGTGGAACGGCCCTTCTCGGCCGAGGAGGTCTTCATCCTGGCAGACGCCATCGCCCACTCGCGCCTTGCCGACGCCCGGGCCAAGGACCGCCTCATGGAAAAGGTCAAGCTGCTGCACCACACCCCCGAGCACGGGTCCGTGGCGCCCTGCATGAGCTACCGGCCGCGCGTCGAGTCGTCGGCGGCGCTCCTCTCCACCTATCAGGCTGTGGCCCGGGCGGCGGGGCGGCTCTCGTCCGTGGGCGGCCGAAGGGACGCCACGATCGCCCCGGTGTCGCTCATCTACGGCACCCTGGGCCCCGACCTCGACCTCGTGGCCCAGCCCCGCCACGACGGGGAGATGCGTCGGCTGCTGCTGCCCGTGGCCGTGCACGAGGACCGGGGCCGCTACTACATGAGCGCCCGGTTTGTGACCGTGGAGGAGACCTGCGACGGCCCCCGCTACGTGGTGCACAACAACGGCTACCTCAACTACCGGCTCGACCGCGTCATCCCCGGCAGCGTGGAGGACTGGGCCGACGAGGGCCACCTCGGCCTGCTCCCCTACCGCCTCCTGGACCCGGCCCCGGGCAAGCGGGCCGGCCTCACCGAGCAGGAGCGCTACGCCCTGGAGACCAGCTACGAGATGTATGCCACCTCGGACCCCCTCATGCTCGAGCTCGAGGCCGAGGGCTCGGTGCTCAAGGCCATCGCGGACTCCTTCGACCCGGACAGCGAGGACTCGCCTTTGGCCCGCAAGAACTCCGTGCGGGTGCTCGACGATGGGCGCACCCGCATAGAGGTCCCGGTGTCCGACGGCGCCGCCCTCATGGGAAGGCTCGCGAGCTTTGGCACAGAGGCCAAGGTGGTGGGCGACCACCGGCTCAAGGAGACGTATGCGCGGTTCCTCTGCGACGCGCTGGGGGCCTACGCCGACGACCCGCAGGTGGGAGCCGAGGTGCGCGCCTGGGCGAGGGGCGTGGCCGAGGGCGGTGGCGAGTAGGGGGCACCGCTGCGGTTGCCGGCGCGCGACCGGGAGACCGCAGGGGGCCGAAGTCGGTTGCGCGATATAAGCGCTGCAACTTGATGGAAATATGCGAACCACCGGTGGCGGAGGCGGTTTTCATCCACTATTTGCATCAGCCTATTCATGATGGAACATTTATATCGCGCAACCCCATATGGGGTGCCGGCTGAAGGCCGCGCTGGAGAAGGGGCATCCCCGCCCGGAGCCGCCCGGGGCCGTCAGTCTCCGTCCGCCAAGCCCCACAGCTCCCCGAAGACCACGTTGCCCATGAGCCAGCCGCGCTCGGTGGGCGCAAAGGACCCCGACGGGGTCTCGGCGAGGAGCCCCTCCCCCACCAGCGTGTCCACGACGCGGTCCACGGCCGCCGCGCCGAAGGCGTCCCAGGCGCGGGCGAGCAGCCCCGGCCCCAGCCCGTCCGACGTCCGCGCCGCGAGCATGAGGTCCTCGGCGGCTGCCTCCCTGGCCGTGAGTTCCTCCACCCCAAAGGACAGTCGCGACGGGTCCCCCTCGGCCGCGGCCACCTCCCGGGCGGTCGAGTCGCAGGTGAGACGGACCCGCGCTGTGGAGGCCGCCACGGCGGGCAGACCCGGCGCCAGTCGACGCAGGCGCCCGTAGAGCCCGCGGTCGGCCATGGACGCCGCCGCCGTGCCGAGGCCCAGGTAGGGCGTGCCGTTCCAGTAGGAGAGATTGTGTCGGCAGCGCTCTCCGGGCCGCGCGTAGCTCGCCACCTCGTAGCGCGCAAAGCCCAGCCGGCCGAGGACCCTCTCGGCCGCCTCCATGGCGGCGGCCTCCTCGTCGTCCGAGGGCTCCTCCATGGACCCCTCCTCCACGGCCCGCCCGAAGGCCGTGCCCTCCTCGACGATGAGCGGGTAGACGCTCACATGGCTGGCGCCGGCGGCGACCACACCCTCCACGCTGGCGGCGAGGCTTGCCGGCGTCTGGCCGGGAACGGCGGCCATGAGGTCGGCCGACAGGCGGAGCCCGCTGGCCGCCGCCTCCTCCAGGGCCCGCCGGGTCGTCTCGCCGTCATGGACGCGCCCGAGGGCCCCGAGCTCGTCGTCTGCCAGCGACTGCACGCCCAGGGACACCCGGGTGGCACCGGCGTCGCGGGCGGCGGCCGCCAGGTCGGGCGAGAAGGAGTCGGGGTTGGCCTCGAACGTGAGCTCACCCACGGACGGGACGGCGCCGATCAGGGAGGAGAGGCCCTCGGCCCCTAGGAGCGATGGGGTGCCCCCGCCCACGTAGGCGGTGGAGAGGCCGTCGAGCAGGCCCTCCCCCGCCATGCGGCGCACCATGGCGGCGAGCGACCGGGCGTACGCGGCCATGAGCGGGTCGTGGCGCCCCGTGGCCGACGAGGCGAAGTCGCAGTAGGCGCATTTGCGCACGCAGAACGGCACGTGGAGGTACAGGGCCCGGAAGCCGGTCGCGTCCGCCATCGTCGCCCCTCTCATAATCAAGGTCTGTAGTGACAAAAGTGCCCGACCATTGGGACAAAAGTGTCCGGGTGTTGGGACAGGGGCGTCACTGCGCGGCGACCGCCTCGATGAGGGCGAGGTAGTCGGCGGCGGTGTCGCAGTGCATGGCGCGCTCTCGCCAGGAGGCGGCCTCGGGCATGCCCTTGAGGTACCAGCCGGCCAGCGACCGCGCCCGGGCGAGGTGGGCGCCCGTGGCCTCGAGCAGCCGCACGTGGAGGGCAAAGGCCGCCAGGCGCTCCTCGACCCCGCGCTCGGCCACGGGCTCCCCCGCCAGGACCCGCGCGGCGTCGCCGAAGATCCACGGGTCGCCGTAGGTGCCCCTCGCGCAGTAGACGGCGCAGGCGCCGGTCCCCTCCTTGAGGCGCGCGGCCGCCGCGGCGTCGAGGGCGTCGCCCGAGGCGATGACCGGCACCGAGACGGCGCGGACGACGTCGGCCACGGCCCCTGCGTCGGACTCCCCGCGGTAGAACTGGCTCGCGAACCTGCCGTGCACGGCCACGGCCGCGACGCCGGCCTCCTCCAGCCGGGCGGCGAAGGCCGGCCCCACGGTCTCGCCCGGCCTGCGGCCGATGCGGATCTTGGCCGTCACGGGGACGACGTCGCCGGCACCCTCGCGGCAGGCCGCGACGATGGCCGCGGCGCGGTCCGGGTCGTCGAGGAGGGCCGACCCCTCGCCCTTGCGGGTGACCTTGGGCACGGGGCAGGCCATGTTCACGTCGATGGCGGCGAGCTTGCCGCCCACGCGGTCGTGCACGGTGGCGGCGGCCTCGGCGAACTGCGCGGGGTCGGAACCAAAGAGCTGCACCACGATGTCCGGCTCCTCGGGCAGCGGGTCCACGAGGCGCCAGGTCTTCTCGTTCGCGTAATGGAGGCCGGCCACGCTCACCATCTCGCTCACGGCGAGCGCCGCCCCGCCCGCACGGGCGAGGAGGCGGTAGGCGCCGTCGGTGACGCCGGCCATGGGGGCCATGAGGAAGGGGTTTGCGGCGAGACGCTCGGCGAACGTCCCCTCCCGCGGGAACGGCGCGACGGCTGGGGCGAGCCCCGCCGCGGGCCCGTAGGTGGCGAGCAGCTCGCCCGGAGTGGGGGCCACGGGCTACTCGTCCACCTTGAGGATGGCGAGGAACGCCTCCTGCGGCACCTCGACGCTGCCGATGGACTTCATGCGCTTCTTGCCCTCCTTCTGCTTCTCGAGCAGCTTGCGCTTGCGGGAGATGTCGCCGCCGTAGCACTTGGCGAGCACGTCCTTGCGCCGCGCCTTCACCGTGGAGCGGGCGATGATCTTGTTGCCGATGGCGCCCTGGATGGGCACCTCGAACAGCTGCCGCGGGATGATCTCCTTGAGCTTGTCGCAGAGGCCGCGGGCCAGCGTGTAGGCCTTGTCCTTGTGGACGATGAACGAGAGGGCGTCCACGTCGTCGCCGGACAGCAGGATGTCGAGCTTCACGAGGTCGCTGGGACGGTACTCGGAGAACTCGTAGTCCAGCGAGGCGTAGCCCTTGGTGCGGCTCTTGAGCTGGTCGAAGAAGTCGAGGATGAGCTCGGCCAACGGGATGTCGAACCGCATCTCCACCGACTTGTCCGACAGGTAGTCCATGTTGGCCATGACGCCGCGGTGCTCCACGGCCAGCTGCATCACGGCACCGGTGAACTCGGGCGGCACGATGACCTTGGCGGAGAGGTAGGGCTCCTCGATGTGGTCGATACGCGTGACGTCGGGAAGGTCCTGGGGGCTGCGGACGTCGATCGTCTCGCCGTCGGTGAGGTAGACGTGGTAGTCCACCGACGGGCTCGTGGCGATGAGGTCGAGGTCGAACTCACGCTCCAGGCGCTCCTTGACCACCTCCATGTGGAGGAGGCCGAGGAAGCCCACGCGGAAGCCGAAGCCCAGGGCCACGGAGGTCTCGGGCTCCCACACGAGGGACGGGTCGTTGACGTGCAGCTTCTCCAAGGCGTCCCGGAGGTCCTCGTAGTCCTTGTTGTCCACCGGGAAGATGCCGGTGTAGACCATGGGCTTGGCCTCGCGGTAGCCGGGCAGCGCCTCGGCGCAGGGACGATCGCGGTACGTGAGGGTGTCGCCCACGCGCACGCTCTCGGGGTCCTTGAGGCCGGTGACCACGAAGCCCACCTCGCCCGGGCCCAGCTCGTCCACGAGCACCTCGACCGGGCGCTTCACGCCCACGCCGTCGGCCAGGAAGTCCTGGCCGGTCTGCATCATGGTGAGCTCGTCGCCCTTGGCCACGTGGCCGTCGAACACGCGGACCATGGCCACCACGCCGCGGTACTCGTCGAAGTACGAGTCGAGCACCAGTGCCTTGAGGGGCGCATCCGCGTCGCCCTCGGGGGGCGGCACGAGGAAGACGATGGCCTCGAGCAGGTCGTGGATGCCCTCGCCGGTCTTGCCCGACACGCACACGGCGTCCTCGGCGGGGACGGCCAGCTCGTCCTCGATCTCGACCTTGACCTCGTCGGGGTGCGCGCTCGGCAGGTCGATCTTGTTGATGGCCGGCACGATCTCGAGGTCGGCGTTCATGGCCAGGTTGGCGTTGGAGACGGTCTGGGCCTCCACGCCCTGGGTGGCGTCGACCACGAGCACGGCGCCCTCGCAGGCGGCCAGGGAGCGCGAGACCTCGTAGGTGAAGTCCACGTGGCCCGGGGTGTCGATGAGGTTGAACTGGTACGTCTCGCCGTCGTCAGCTGTGTACATGACCCGGACGGCGTTGGACTTGATGGTGATGCCGCGCTCGCGCTCGATGTCCATGGTGTCGAGGAGCTGCGACTCCATGTCGCGCTCCTCCACCGTGTTGGTCATCTCGAGGATGCGGTCGGATATGGTGGACTTCCCGTGGTCGATGTGGGCGACGATGGAGAAGTTCCTGATGTGAGAGAGGTCTGTGGTAGCCATAGGAGCAAGTCTAGCATGGGCAAGACGGCCCGGCCGGAGCGGGAGATGTGCGGACTTTTCTCCATAGTGCGCCGTAGATGCGCTGTTCCAGGCTCCCTATGCTAGTATTGCGAAGTTGCCTCACCGTGTCTCAACAAGAGGCCTCACAGTATCGCATCGAAAGGAACCGCACGTGGCTAACATCAAGTCGCAGAAGAAGCGCAACAAGACCAACGAGAAGGCCCGCATCCGCAACAAGGCCGTCCGTTCTGAGCTCAAGACCGCCATCAAGCACGTCCGCGAGGCCGTCGAGGCCGGCGACGCCGCCCTGGCCCAGGAGAAGTGCAACCACGCCTGCCGTCTTCTCGACAAGGCTGCCTCCAAGGGCATCATCCACAAGAACCAGGCCGCCGACCGCAAGTCCGGCATCCAGAAGCTGGTGAACTCCATCAACTAGCACCCTTCTGGGTTCGTGTGTGGCTGTCGCTCCTACCCCACGAGGATCTGGCAGACCTTAGAGACACGGAACATCGGGCGCCTCCCGGGGATCGGTCCCCTCGGGAGGCGCCTTTTTCGTAGGACGGCGGCGTTTTCATGGACCGACATTGCGGGATTTTGCGACCACCTTTGCGACCAAAAGAAAACAGGCCACCGGGTTACCCCGATGACCTGTAGTTTCTCTGGTGGGCGATGCTGGGTTCGAACCAGCGACCCCATCCGTGTGAAGGATGTGCTCTACCACTGAGCCAATCGCCCGTAGGTGCGACGCTGCCGCACGGGTATTTATACTAGCAGAAGCGTCTCGGCGTGCAAGGGTCAATTTGGCCTATTTCTTGGAGGCCTCCAGGACGCGCCTGCCGAACATCCAACCAGCGGCGCAGACGATGAGGGCGACCACCTCGAGGACGATGCTGGGGATGTCCTCCCCCAGCACCCGGCCGCCGAGGTCGTAGCCCATCACGAGGGTGTAGACGAGGCAGAACAGCTCGAAGAGCGAGAGGATGGCCGCGCCCACGTTGAACCTGCCGGAGCGCGACGGGGTGTTGGCCCCCTTGACGCCGGCCATACCGGTCCAGACGCCGAACAGGCCCTGGAAGGTGTAGCTGGCCACGAGGACGAGGCCGGCGGCGTGCCAGCCGTTGGTGGCCACCGTCACGATGCACAGGGCGTCGTAGACGAAGATCACCAGGGACCAAGCCAAAAGGATGAGGCTCATGACCTTCATGAGCTTGCGGTCGGTGGACATTGTCCGCTCCCCTCCCCCGGCTCTCCCGGGACAGCTGTCAATGGCGTTATGCAGTGTAACCGTTTGCCGTCGGGCGATGCGACGGCTTGAGCCGCGCCCGGCACCTCGCGTAGGCGCCGGCCATGAGACCGGAGCTCACCACGGCGCAAAAGAGCTGCTCCGTGCCGTCGGGCGACCCCATGGCCCTCACCGCGACGGCCAGCACGAGCAGGGAGAGCGCGGCGACGATCCCCGCGAAGAGCAGGCCCAGGCCGACCCGCGCGTCGTGCTGGCGCTTGGCCCCCCGCACGTTGAAGACGGCGCACGCGATGAAGTAGACACCCTCCAGGAGGAGTATCAGGCCCGTGGTGACGCCGGAGCCCATGGTGGAGACGAAGCCGGGCTCGGCCATGGGGACGGACGTCACCTTGGCAAGGTAGGTCATGGCCATGACGCACTCCATGGAGCCCCAGATGACCATGAGCTGGCAGTAGCCGGTGATGAGCCGCGAGAGCCCCTCGGAGCACGCCACGGCGTCGGAGTCTGGCTCCTCCGGGAGCGGGGCGACGACGTTCTCCGTGACCACCCGGCGGAAGACGGCCGTGAGCATGAGCATGAGCGCGAAGGCGGAGAAGAGCACGGGGTCTGCCTGGGTGAACGACCAGGCGACGCCGGCGAGGTAGAGGGCCACGAGGAAGGCCGAGGCCCTCCCCAGCCAGCGCGGCACGCCGCGGGTGGGCGCACGGAGGGCGCGTGAGGCGAGGACGATGCCCGTGGCGCACGCCCCGGCGGCAAGGACGAACAGGAAGACGAGGCAGGCGCCTGCGGGGAGCGAGACGAGCACCACCCGGACGGGGGCTGAGAAGCCGCCGGGCCGCTCGCTCACCCATGCGGCCGCGCAGGCGAGGAGATAGATGACGAGGCCCATGGCCGCCCCCGTGAGGACGAGGTAGGCCACGGCGGCGTTGCGCACTGCGGAGCGGGCGCGCGGGGTGTCGGCCAGGGCAGAGATCCTTCGGTTCAATCGTCCTCCCTCACGAGACGACGTACTGGGCGGTCTTGTACATGGTCACGGTGGCCGCCGGGCTGTCGCCGGCATACTGGACGGCCTCCACGGTGTGCGTGCCCCGGCTCAGCCGGTCGCCCGAAAGCTGGACCACCGTGCGGTCCTTGGGGGTCTCCTGCACCTCCACCATGTCGCCGTCCACGTAGATGAAGAGGAAGCGCGACGTCGAGAAGAACTCCGTCACCAGGGTCGCGGGGACCGCAGACCCGTCGAAGGGCACGGACACCTGCATGGGCTTGCCGTAGGCGGAGGTGGACTCGCCCGTGCGGATGACGAGCAGCTCGTCGGCGTCGGGCTTCCGACCGTGGCCCACCTTCCGGGTCTGGCCCAGGGTGGTGGCCCCCGTGGCCTTCGCGCTCCCCGCCGTGCAGGAGGAGAGGCCCACGGGCACGCAGAGCACCGCGAGGGCGACGGCGACCGCCAGACCCTTGACTGCGGTGGTGCGGCCTCTACCCGCCGAGTCCCGTGCCATGGCCCCTCCTAACAGGGTGAAGCGTCAGGGCCGTGGGCTATCCGAGGACGGTCGCGACACAGCCTTTCAGTTCGAGGTACTGACCGTCGGCGACCTGCACCTCCGTGGAGCCGTCGACCGACCCCGAGGCCGCGGGCTCCGACCCGGGGGCGTCCGAGTCGAGCACGGCGTAGGAGGCGTCGCCGGAGCCGTCCGAGGTGACCGCGTAGCGGGCCGCGGGGCAGTCGGTGCCCACCTTGTAGATACCCGTGCCCTCGACTTCTTGCGCGTCGGTTGCGGATATGTCGTCACCGGAGGCGAACGTGGCGCCCGACACCTCCACCTTCTGGCCGTCCGAGAGCTCGAGCCAGCACTGCGTGGTGAAGGAGGCGGCCTCGCCGCCGTCCACGGAGACGGCGGCGGTCTGCCCACCGGCCGCCAGGAACTTGTACTGGCCGGCGTCCAGGTTGGTGCCCACCGTGTAGGAGCCCGACTTGTAGATCATGGTGGCGCCCTTCTTGGCCACGGCCGGGGCGTCGGTGCCCTGCACGCGGGGGGCCTGGGAGCCGGGACCGAGGCGCCAGAAGACGCTCAGGACGAACAGCACCGCCACGACGGCCACAAACGCGGTGGCGGCCTTCTTGGACACCTTGGGGAACAGCCTGCGGTCCCCCTGCCGGGCACGGATGCGCCTCTCGCGGGCCTTCGCCTCCTTGGCCTCGCGCTTCTGTTTGCGCCGGTCGGCGGGGGTGAGGGGTCGGTCGTTCTTGTCGGCCACGGGAGGGGTCCTTTCCGGTCGTCCTGGGTGCGTGCCAGCAACATCCCATGGTAGCCACCCTTCCGGCCCCGTTCGGCCGGGCGGCCTCAGAGCCTGAAATGCCCCACAAGGTCGGCGCGGGAGGCCAGGACGTCCTCCTCGAAGGAGCGCTGCAGCGGGCCCTCGTGGTGGATGAGGTAGGGCACGCCGTCCCCGTCGCGGACATCGGAGACGACCGCCACGTGGTCGGCGAACACGGCGATGTCCCCCGCACGCCACGCGGCGGCGTCGCGGGGGTCGAGCGTCAGCGAGGCCGCATGGCGCCCCAGGTAGACGGCGACGTTCCTCACCCGCCGGTAGTCGATGGCCCGGTCCGGCTCCACCACGCCGTAGGCCCCGGGGGCGGCGCGGATGTCCTCGTCCACGAGGGATTGCAGGTCCCACCCGGCGCCCTTGAGGGCGGCGGCGAGGAGGTCGGTGCACACGCCCCGGCCGTCCGTGGGCGGGCCGCCCTCGTAGTAGGCGCTCCCGTAACGGGGGCGCGTGGCCGTGTAGGCGCGGGCCGAGGCGACGATGTCCTCGGGGTCGGGCACGCCGTCGCCGTCCCGGTCGCCTGCGGCCCCGTCTCCTCCGACGAAGTCGGATTCGGGCAGCCCGCGGGCCGGGGTCGGGTCCGGTCCGAGCGCGAGGGGCCAGAGCACCCAGGCGGCGACGGCGACCACGACGGCGCACAGGGCGACGATGGCCCGTGTCTTGCCTGGTGAGAGGGGCTGTTTTGACATCGTGACCCAATCGGCGAAAAAAGTGCTTGCGGAGGCCTCGGCTTCTGCTATAGTTATCGACGCACCAACCCACGGGGATATAGCTCAGCTGGGAGAGCGCATGACTGGCAGTCATGAGGTCAGGGGTTCGATCCCCCTTATCTCCACCACATGATACAGGGCGGCGGCCTCGGTCGCCGCCCTTTTCTGTATCGGGCCTATAGCATAACGGTCAATGCAGAGGACTCATAATCCTTGGAGTGTAGGTTCGAATCCTACTGGGCCCACCAACCTCCAACTGTGCGAACCCCCTCGCCCGGCGCGTCTGAGCAGGGGGTTCGCTGTGTCTCGCCGACGGGTTCCGACCATGGGGCCTGGATTCCTGCCCCCCTCGGGCCCGACCATGGGGCCTGGAGCCCTTCCGGCCCGTCGAAACGCCCCCGATGCGCGGCTCCCCGCCGAAAGGCGGTGGATGCGCGGCCCGGCCGCGGCGAGAGGCCCCCGATGCGCGTTCTGAACCCGAAACCGCGCATCGGGGGCGCTTCGCCGAGGACAAACCGCGCACTCGCCTGCCCTCGCCGGGCGGTCGCGCACCCAGGACCTCTCGCCGCGGGGCGGGGGCGCATCCGAGGGCCCTCGCCGCATGCCGCGCCCTCATCACCGCAGGCCGCGCCCCTAGTCGCACCCCTCGAACTGCGAGTTGTAGAGCCTGGCGTAGACGCCGTCCTTCGCGAGGAGCTCCCTGTGGGTGCCCTGCTCCACCACGTCGCCGTGCTCCAACACCAGGATGTTGTCGGCGTTACGGATGGTCGAGAGCCGGTGGGCCACCACGAAGCTCGTGCGGCCGGCCATGAGCCGGTCCATGGCCTCCTGGATGAGCACCTCGGTCCGCGTGTCCACGTTGGAGGTGGCCTCGTCGAGGATGAGGACGGGGCGGTCGGCGAGCACGGCCCGCGCGATGGTCACCAGCTGGCGCTGGCCCTGGGAGAGGTTGGTGCCCTCCTCGTTGACCATGAAGTCGTAGCCGCCGTCCAGGGTGTTGACGAAGTGGTCGCACCGAGCGATGCGCGCGGCCTCCTCCACCTCCCCGTCGGTGGCGTCGAGCCGGCCGAACCGAATGTTCTCGCGGATGGTGCCCTTGAAGAGCCAGGAGTCCTGCAGCACCATGGCGAAGTTCCCGCGGAGGTCGGGGCGCGACCAGCGCCTCACGTCGAGCCCGTCGACCCGGACCACTCCCCCGTCGACGTCGTAGAAGCGCAGCATGAGCTTCATGAGCGTGGACTTGCCGGCGCCGGTGGGGCCCACGATGGCCACGGTCTGGCCGGGGTCCGCCGAGAAGGACAGGCCGCGGATCACGGGCTCGTCGGCCTTGTAGCCGAAGACCACGTCGTCGAAGGCCACCGAGCCGTCGCGCGACGCGGGGCGCTCGGGGCGCTCGGGCTCGGACTCCGCGGGGGCGTCGAGGAACTCGAAGACGCGCTCGGCGGCCGCGGCCATGGACTGCAGCATGTTGCCGACGTTGGCCAGCTGCGAGATGGGCTGGGTGAAGTTGCGGACGTACTGCATGAAGGCCTGGATGTCGCCGATGGAGATGGTGCCGGCCGCGGCGAGGCCCGCGCCCACGACCACGACGCCCACATAGCCCATGTTGGACACCAGGTTCATGAGGGGCTGCATGAGGCCGGAGAGGAACTGGCTGCGCCAGGCGCTGTCGTAGAGGCCCTCGTTGGCGGCGTCGAACTCCTCCACGGACGCCTGCCGGCGGCTGAAGGCCTGGATGACCATCTGGCCGGCGAAGTCCTCCTCGACGATGCCGTTGACCGCGCCGAGGGTGCGCTGCTGCTGCACGAAGTAGCGCTGGGAGAAGTGGACCACCACGAGGACCACCACGAGGGCGAGGGGCAGGCAGAGGAACGTCACGCCGGCCATGACCGGCGAGATGGAGACCATCATGGCGGCGACGCCCACGACCTGGGTGACCGAGGTCACCATCTGGGACAGCGACTGGTTGAGCGAGGCACCCAGCGTGTCGACGTCGTTGGTGATGCGGGAGAGCACGTCGCCCTTGGAGTGGTCGTCGAAGTAGCCGAGGGGCACCTGGGAGATGCGCTCGGCGATGTCGGAGCGCAGGCGGTAGCAGACCTTCTGCGAGACGCCGGTGAGCAGGATTCCCTGCACGGCGGAGCAGCCGGCGGAGGCCAGGTAGAGGCCCAGCAGGAAGAGGGCCGTGCGGCCGATCCAGGCGAAGTCGATGCCGCCGGTGCCGCCGACCTTGGCCACGAGGCCCTCGAAGAGCTTCGTCGTGATCCGGCCGAGGACGTCGGGGCCCACGACGTTGAAGGCCACGGACGCGACGGCGAAGAGCAGGGCGAGCACGAGCGCGGCGATGTGGGGCCGGGCGTAGGAGACGAGCCGGCGAAGGGTGCCACCCAGGTCCTTGGCCTTCTCGCCGGAGCCGCGGTGGCGGCCGGGGCCTCCCATGGGGCCGCGGGCCATGGCGGGGGCGCGGTTATCGGCCATTGTCGGCCACCTCCTCGGGGTCGTCGTGGGCGGGGGCGTCGTCGTCCACCAGGCCGTTGGCGCGGGCCTCGGTGAGGTCGAGCTCCTCGTCGGAGAGCTGGCTGCGCGCTATCTCCAGGTAGGTGGGGCAGGCGGCGAGCAGCTCCTCGTGGGTTCCGCGGCCCACGAGGGTGCCGCGGTCGAGGACGAGAATCTCGTCGGCGTGCATGATCGTGGCCACGCGCTGGGCCACGACGACCACCGCGGCCCCGCGCACCTGGGACGCCAGCGCGTCGCGCAGGCGGGCGTCCGTGGCGTAGTCGAGGGCCGAGAAGGAGTCGTCGAACACGAGGACCTCGGGCCTGCGTGCCAGGGCACGGGCGATGGAGAGGCGCTGGCGCTGACCGCCCGAGACCGAGGTGCCGCCCTGGGCCACGGGCGTGTCGATGCCCTCGGGCAGCTGGTCCACGAACTCGGCCGACTGCGACACCTCGAGCGCCCAGCGGAGGTCCTCGTCGGTGGCGTCGGGCGCGCCGAAGAGCAGGTTGCTGCGGATGGTGCCGGAGAACAGCAGGCCCTGCTGCGGCACGTAGCCGATGCGGCAGCGCAGGTCGTCGAGGGCCATGTCGCGCACGTCCACGCCGTCGAGCGACACGGTGCCCTCGGTGGCGTCGAAGAACCGCGGCACGAGCTTCACGAGCGTGGTCTTGCCCGAGCCCGTGGAGCCGATGATGGCCGTGGTGCGGCCGGGCTGCGTCCTGAAGCTCACGGAGGCCACCACGGGGTCGGCGGCGTCGGGATAGCGGAAGGTGACGTCGTCGAAGACGAGCTCGCCGACGGGCGCCCCCTCGGGCACGGGGACGGGGTCTGCCGGGTCTGTGACCAGGGGCTCGCAGTCGAGCACCTCGTCGATGCGCACGGCCGAGACCTCGGCGCGCGGCAGCATGACGGCCACCATGGCGAGGATCATGAACGCCATGACGATCTGCACGCTGTAGGAGATGAACGCCATCATGGTGCCCACCTGCATGGTGCCGTCGTCCACGGCGAAGCCGCCGAACCAGACGATGGAGAGGGCCATGAGGTTCATGAGCAGCATGATCGCCGGCATGAGCAGGCTCATGGAGCGGTTGGTGAACAGCTGGGTCTCCTTGAGCTCGGTGTTGGCCTCGTCGAAGCGCTCGAGCTCGTAGGCCTCGCGGCCGAACGCACGCACCGGCATGAGGCCGTCGAGCATGTTGCGCGACACCAGGTTGAGGCGGTCCACCAGCGACTGCATGCGGCGGAACTTGGGCATGGTGAGGCCCATGAGCACGCCGACGACGGCCAGCAGCACGAGGAGCGCCACGGCGATGATCCACTCGAGGCCGCTCCTGGTGGCACACACCTGGACGAAGGCGACAATGCCCATGATGGGCGCCAGGAGGATCATGCGGAGCATCATGACCACGACCATCTGCACCTGCTGCACGTCGTTGGTGCAACGGGTGATGAGCGACGACGGCGAGAAGCGGTCCACGTCGTAGGGCGTGAGGTCCATGACCTTGGAGAAGAGGCGGTGGCGCAGGTCGCGGGCCACGGACGCGGCGGTGCGGCTGGCGATGAGACCCACGGCCACGGTGGTGGCGAGGGTCGCCGCGCAGAGCCCGAACATCACGAGCGCGGTACGGGCGAGGTAGTCGGAGCGCACCCGGTCGAGGTCCACGCCCTGCGAGCCGTAGACGGAGCGCACGTAGTCCACAGCGCGCTGGGACGTCATGGACCCGGCCATGGCGCCCATGGCGTCCGACATGGCGTCGGCGGCGTCCACGAGCTGCGCGCGGTCCACGAGGCCCGCGTCGTAGAGCGCACGGACCACGTCCATGGTGAGCCTGCCGTCGGAGGCGGCGAGCGCCCGCTGCACGGCGGCGAGCCTCTCGCGACCCTGGGGCGTGGCGGCGAGTTTAACTGCCTGGGGCGACGACCCCATGTCCTCGAAGGACGCCGCGCCCTCCATCTTGGAGGGGTCGATGCCCTGCCCCAACGAGAGGGCCACGCACTCGGGGAGCGCCATGGCCTCCCCCACCTCGCCGTCGTCGGCCGCCTGGGCCTCCGTGCCGGTGTAGGCGCGGATGCCGTCGGCGTCGGGCTCGCCGTAGATGCTCTCCACGAGGGCGGCGTGGGGCTCGGCCATGAACATCTCGAGGTCGGCGAGGTCCCGCTCGGAGATGGTGCGGGGCACGGGGCCCTCGATGCCGCCCTGCTGCACGCCGACGTCGATGATGTCGCTCATGTAGCCGGGCAGCGCCAGCTCCAGGTTGGCCTGGACCACGAGGAGCGCGATGCAGAGCGCCACGGCGAGGCCGTGGCCCTTGAGGAACCGGAACACCCTCATGACCCGCACCTCCCCTGCCGCTGCTGTGCCTGCTGCCGCTGGGCCTGCTGCCATTGGGCGTCTCCGAGCACGGCGACGATGCGCCCGAGTATGCGCACGAGCTCGCGGGAGTCCTCCTCGCCGAGGGCGTTGAGGAGGTCGGCCGTGCGCCGGGCGAGCGCCTCGTTCATGCGGGCGTCGACCTCGCGGCCCTTCTCGGTGAGGCGCACCTCCACGCGGCGGCGGTCGCCTGCGGAGGGGCCGCGCTCCACGAGACCCTCCCGCTCGAGGGCCGAGAGGATGTTGGAGACCCGCGCCGGGGTCAGGCCGAGCTGACGGGCGAAGAGCGACGGGCTGGCGCAGCCGCCCTCGTCGGACAGCACTCCGAGAAGGCCGATGCACCCGCGGCCGGCGTCCTCGAGGCGCAGGCCGTGGCCGTCGAGGTGCGCCAGCGGCGGCTTCACGAGCCGCCTCGCGGCGAACGCCTCCTCCAGGAACCGGCCCGCGAGCTCGCGTATCGCCTCGGGGACCGGCTCGCCGGGCGGCGTGGCGCAGGTACCATGGGATTCCTCCATGGGCTCCATGGCTCTCCTTTCTGCCGGAAACATTTTCCAGCAGAAATTATTTGTCCCATGGGACCGCCGGTCAAGGAGGAGATGAAGAAACGCACAGACCGTGTACGTTCGTTGCACGTCGGGGGGCCTGTGCTATATTTGGACAGCTGTTGCATGTAGGCGTGCGCAATGGCGCCCGCGTAATGGAGGAAAACAAATGTCGAAGGTCTGCGAAATCTGCGGTAAGCACCCGGTTGCTGGTCATTCCATCAGCCACTCCCACCGCGTCACCAATCGTAAGTTCCGCCCCAACATCCAGCGCGTCACCGTCTTCAAGAACGGTCACAAGCGCAAGATGAACGTCTGCACCCGCTGCCTCAAGAAGGGCAACCTCGCCCGCTCTGCCGCTCAGTAAGGCGCGAGACATCTACGCGGCGTCGCACGCGATCGGCGACTCGGACCCCCTGGTTCCACGGAACCAGGGGGTCTTTTCCTGTCGACAGGATGGGCGACAAGCGCCGCCGCCCCACCCCGGGACGGCGGCGCTTTCATGGACTGGTATTGCGGTATTTTGCGACCACCTTTGCGACCATTTTGCGACCATTTTGCGACCAAAAGAAAACAGGCCACCGGGTTACCCCGATGACCTGCGATTTCACTGGTCGGGTGGACTGGATTCGAACCAGCGACCCCTTGACCCCCAGTCAAGTGCGCTACCAAACTGCGCCACCACCCGTTCTTGCTGCCCGCGGGCAACAGAGAGAACTCTACCACCCCGCCGGGGGCCGTGCAAGCGAGATCGTCAGGTTTCTCGGACATCGGTCGACGGTGCCCCGTCCCCATATCAGAACATCTGTTCTATACTGGGGAGGCGGGAGCGAGGAGGAGCCCATGGACCAGTCTGCCAGAACCTACGCATGCATAGACCTCAAGAGCTTCTACGCGTCGGTGGAGTGCGCCGACCGCGGCCTCGACCCCATGTCAACGCGCCTCGTGGTGGCGGACCCCTCCCGCAGCCGGGGCACCATCTGCCTCGCGGTCTCCCCCGCCCTGCGGGCCCTCGGCATGCCGTCGCGCTGCCGCCTCTTCCAGGTGCCGGCGGCCCTCCGCCCCGTCGTGGCCCCGCCGCGCATGGCGCTCTACATGGAGACCGCGGCGGACATCTACGGCATCTACCTGCGCCACATCGCACCGAAGGACATGCACGTCTACTCCGTGGACGAGGTCTTCCTCGACCTCACCCAGTACCTCCCCTACTACGGCGTGAGCGCCCGCGAGCTCGTGCGCGGCCTCATGGACGAGGTGCGGCGCGAGAAGGGCGTCTACGCCACGGCCGGCATAGGCCCCAACCTCTTCGTGGCCAAGGCCGCCCTGGACGTGGAGGCCAAGCACGACCCCGACTGCATCGCCGAGCTCGACGAGGAGTCGTTCCGCCAGCACCTGTGGTTCCACCGCCCCATCACCGACATCTGGGGCATAGGCCCCAACATCGCCCGGCGGCTGGCCGCGCGGGACATCCACGACCTCGCCGGCATCTGCGCCGCCCCGGAGGCGGACCTCTACGGGGAGTTCGGCCGGAACGCCGAGTACCTCATCGACCATGCCTGGGGCCAGGAGCCTGTCACCATGGCCCAGATCAAGGCCCACGTCCCCAGGTCGCGCTCCCTCTGCACGGGTCAGGTGCTGTCGCGCCCCTACTCGTTCGCCGAGACGCGGACGGTCCTCCGCGAGATGGCGGGCGACCTCGCCCTGGACCTCGTGGAGAAGGAGCTCTCCTGCGGCAGCCTCTCCCTCTCCGTGGGCTACCAGGAGCCCCGTGGGCGCGCGCCGTCCCGCCGCGGCCGACCGGGGTCTCGGGCCTCCACGTCGCGCCGGCTGGCGGCGCCGGCCTGCACGCCGGAGTCGCTGGTGCCGCTCGTCCTGGAGCTCCACGGCGCCGTCGCGGACCCGGGGCGCGCCGTGCGGCGGCTGTCGCTGTCGGCGGGGCACCTCCGGTGCCTCGGGGAGGCCCAGCTGCGGCTGCCCCTCGAGGAGGGAGGGGCGGCCATGGAGCTCTCCCGCACGGTCAATGCCATCCGCCGGCGCTTCGGGGTCAACGCCGTGGTGCCGGGCGCGTCGCTGCGCGGCGAGGCCACGGGGCGCGAGCGGCACTGCCAGATAGGGGGCCACCATGCCTGAGGGTGACGACCGCCGCCGGGCGCTTGTCGCGCGCATCGCGGCCAAGGCGGCCGCCGCCCCCCACGTGGCCCACGACCATGCCGACCGCGCGTCGCAGTTCCTGCCCTTCGCCGCCCTGGCGGGCTACGAGGAGGCCCTGCGGGAGCGGGAGCGCCAGAACCCTTGGGTCCCTCGGGAGCCGCCGGGCTGACGGCACGGGCCCATCCGGGCGCCGGGCCGGGACGCCGGCCCAGAGCGCCCCGTCGGCACAAAAAAGAGGCCTTCGCCTCGGCGAAGGCCTCAAAGCATCGGGATGCTCATGGATTATCACCTGATGGGGGACGAAAGTTTACTGCTCCTCGATGAGCGCGCGGACGTTCTCGCGGTAGAGCTCGGGGACCTCGGAAAGACGGGTGATGTTGCCTCGGATCATGTCGGCCCAATACCTGACCATACGACCTCCTCTGTCGTGACTTCGGGCTGCCGCTCTCGGCGCCCCTTCATGCGGCTGAACGGTTTACAAAACGCACCGTTCCCGCGTTGGGAGAAGTATAGCCACCGTCCCTCATTTTTAGACCATGGAGGCACATATATGTCAGTCCCGCCGCCGCCTTGCCGCGGCACCCCCGCAAGGCTAGGCCGGGATGTCGCCCGCGAGGCGCTCCCTGAACTCGTCGAGGGACACGACGTCCGAGCCGTAGCAGCGCCTGAAGTACTCCAGTGCGCCGGCCTCGGAGCCCACGAGGGTGCTGCGGCAGGCGTCGGCCACCACGAGGGAGTCATAACCCAGGAAGTAGGCGTCGGCGAGGGTGTGGAGCACGCAGATGTTGCTGTCGAACCCGATGGCCACCACGCGGTCGCAACCGAGCTCGCGCAGGGTGAGGTCGAGGTCGGTCTGGAAGAAGCCGGAGTATCGGCGCTTCTCGATGACGAGGTCGCGGTCGCAGGGCCCGAGGCACGCCGCCGGCCGGGCACCCGCGGAGCCCGCGACGCCGTGCTCGCCCCAGAGCTCCAGCTCGCGGTCGAGGCCCGGCACGTGGGCGTCGTCGAGGAAGATCACGGGGATGCCGCATGCGCGGCACGCCCCCACGACCTCTGCGCAGGCGGAGGCGAAGGCGTCAAGGGCGGGGTCGGCCTCGCGGCCCTCCACGGTGGCCTCGAGCACGTCGACGACGAGCAGGGCGGTCTTTCCCGGTTCCACAAGCATGGGGGCTCCTCGGACGAAGGTGTCTTTAAGCTATGATAGCCCAGCGTCCCGGCGGCCCCCCGCCCGCACGCCCGAGAAGCACCCCGCCCGAAGGAAGGTCCCATGGGTCGCGTCCTGCTCGCCTGCCTCGTCCCGCTCCTGCTCGCCTGCCTGGCGTTCGCCCTGGCCTTCACCGGTGCCGCCGCGCAGGTGGGCGCCGCGGCCACCGTGCTGCTCGTGGTGGCCGGCGGCCTGTTCGCCGCCGCCTGCTTCAAGGCCATCGGCGCCGCCATCCACGGGAGCTTCGCCAGGACCCTCGAGGGCCGCGGGGAGCCCATGCCCGTCTCCCCCGAGGAGGTGGCCCGCTCCCGTCGGCTCGCCGTGGCCCTCTCGGCCGCAGGCGCCGCCTGCCTCGTCGCCGCGTTCGCCGTGGCCGGCCCCGTGCTCGGGCGTCTCCTCATGGGCATCCTCAGCCTCTAGGGGACCCACCCCGCCGCCGGCCCGGAGTCCTTGAAAGCCCACCGGCTCCCGCGGTTATATAGACACCGGTGGGAACGGACGACGGGAGGCACCATGGGCGACGGGGGAACGGACGCGAGAAGACCGGGCAAGGGCGTGTTCGCCCGCGTGGCCCTCATGGTCGTGGGCGTGCTCCTCGTGGGCATGGCGGTGGCCCTCTCCAAGCACGCCCTCACGGGCACCACGCCCATCTCCGTGATCCCGGCCGTCGTCTACGACCTGCTGCGCGACAACGGCGTCACCACCGTCACCCTGGGCATGTGCTCCTTCGCCATGAACGCCGCCTGCCTCGTGGTGGAGCTCGTCCTCCTGCGCAGGCGCTTCCCCGTGGCCCAGCTGCTCCAGGTCCCCGTGGTGCTCCTCATGTCGGCCTCGGTGGACGTGTGGATGCTGCTCTTCGAAGCCATCCCCAACGACGTCTACCCCGTCCAGCTGCTCTGCACGGCGGTCTCCGTGGCCGTGCTCGCCCTGGGTGTCTACCTGCAGACCACGGCCGACGTCCTCATGACGCCGGGCGACGCCCTCGTGTCGGTGATCACACGCCTCACGGGCCGCACCTACCACAAGGTGAAGGTGGCCTTCGACGTCGTGCTCGTTGCCACCGGCGCCGTGCTCTCCCTGCTGTTCTTCGCGGAGCTGCGCGACGTCCGCGAGGGCACCGTGCTGGCGGCCGTGGGCACCGGCGTGGTGGTGGCCCTCTGGGCGAGGGTCTTCGCCCCCGTCATGCACAGGGTGCCCAAGGACCCGGTGCCCGGCATCCCCGCCGTGGTGCCCGAGGACCTGGACCGGAGCCTGGACGAGAACGGCGAGCGCGGCATGTGACGCCGCGGCCCCACGGCCCTGCGGCCGGGACGGCCGCCCTCCCCTACCCCTCGAACTGGCTCCGGTAGAGCTTGGCGTACTCGCCGCCCAGGGCGAGGAGCTCCTCGTGGGTGCCGCGCTCCACGATGGTGCCGCGGCCCATGACGAGGATCTGGTCGGCCGAGCGCACCGTGGACAGCCGGTGCGCCACCACGAGCGAGGTGCGCCCGGCCATCATGGCGTCGAAGGCCTCCTGCACGAGGGCCTCGGTGCGGGTGTCGATGGAGCTCGTGGCCTCGTCGAGCAGCAGGATGGGCGGGTCCACGAGCATCACCCGGGCGATGCAGAGCAGCTGCCGCTGCCCCTGGGACAGGCCGGCGCCGCCCTCGCCCACCACGGTGTCGTAGCCCTCGGGCATGCGCTCGATGAAGTCCGCAGCGAAGGCGCGCTCCGCGGCGGCCCTCACCTCCTCCCGGGTGGCGTCGGGCCGGCCGTAGGCGATGTTGTCGGCCACGGTGCCCTCGAAGAGCCAGGTGTCCTGCAGAACCATGCCGAAGGCCCGGCGCAGGCTCGCCCGCGTGAGGGAGCGGGTGTCGCGGCCGTCGACCCGGATGGTGCCGGAATCGGCGTCGTAGAAGCGGAGCAGCAGGTTGATGAGGGTGGTCTTGCCGCAGCCCGTGGGCCCCACCACCGCCACGCGCTCGCCGGGGTCGGCGTGCCAGGTGAGCCCCTCCAGGAGCGGCCTGCCCGGCTCGTAGCCGAACGACACGTCGGAGAAGCCCATCTCGCCCGCGGGGGCCTCGGGGAGCACGAGGGCGTCCGCGGGGTCGGGCTCCATCTCCGGCGCGTCGATGAGCGCGAAGAGCCGCCGCGCGCTGGCGAACGCCGTCTGCAGCTGGGTCATGACGCCGGAGATGTCGTTGAAGGGCTTGGTGTACTGGGTGGTGTAGGACAGGAAGCTCTGGACGCCGCCGATGGAGAGCGGCCCCGGGAACCCGGTGAGGCAGGCCCAGCAGCCGATGGCCGCCACCACGGCGTAGACCACGTTGTTGGCGAAGCGGGTGCCGGGGTTGGTGAGCGAGCCCGCGAACTGCGCCCGCTCGCCCACGGTGTAGAGGCGGTCGTTGAGGGCGGCGAAGCCCTCCTCGGCCTCCCCGGCGCGGCCGAAGGCCCAGAGAAGCCGCTGGTTGGAGACATGCTCCTCCACATAGCCGCCGAGGTCGCCCTGGATCTCCTGCTGGGCGGCGAAGCTCGTGTGCCCCACCTTGGCGATGAAGGCGGCCACGAGCACCGAGACGGGCGTGACCACCACAACGACCACGGCGATGGCGGGCGAGATCCAGAACATGAACGCCAGGGTGCCCACCACGGCCACCACGCCGCAGAAGAGCTGCTGGACGCCTTGGAGGAGGCCGTCGCCCACGGCGTCGGCGTCGTTGACCACGCGGGACATGAGGTCGCCGTGGGGGTGGTCGTCGATGTAGGAGACCGGGAGCCGGCGGAACTTGCCGTAGGCGGCGTCGCGGAGGTCGCGCACGGTCTCGTAGGTGAGGCGGCTCGTGGTGTAGCCCTGGAGCCACTGGAGCAGCGCCACGGCGGCCACCACGCAGGCGAGGCACACCATGAGCCACGCGAGGTCGCCCCAGGCCACCTGGCCCGGCCCCACGACGGCGTCGATGGCCAGGCCCACGAGCACCGGCACCGTGAGCGCCAGGCCCTGGGACCCCACGGCCGTGAGGAACGCGGCGGCCACGAGCCCGCGGTGGGGCCGCACGTAGGAGACGATGCGCGCGAGCACCTCGCGCGGGGCGGCGTCCTCCCACCTCATGCCAGCACCTCCTCGCGCTCGAGCTGGGACAGGCACGTCTCGCGGTAGACGGGGCACGTCTCCACGAGCTCGGCGTGGGTGCCGAGGCCGGCCACCCGGCCGCGGTCCAGCACGAGGATGCGGTCGGCATGGCGCACGGAGGCCACGCGTTGCGAGACGACGATGCGCGCCGGGCCGCCCTCCCAGGAGCCGAGGGCCACGCGGAGCCTGGCGTCGGTGGCGAAGTCCAGGGCCGAGGCGGCGTCGTCCATGACGAGCACCTGCGGCGAGCCCACGAGGGCGCGGGCGATGCAGAGGCGCTGGCGCTGGCCGCCGGAGAAGTTCCTGCCGCCGGCCTCCACCGGGGCGTCGAGCCCCTCGGGGCGCCCCCGCACGAAGTCGGCGGCCTGCGCCCGCTCGAGGGCCTCCCAGAGCTCGTCGTCGGTGGCAGACCCGTCGCGCCACAGCAGGTTGCCCCGTATGGTGCCGGACAGCAGCGCCGACTCCTGGGGGACGAACGACACCGCCGCCCGAAGCCCCGCGAAGGGCCACGCGCGCACGTCGGTGCCGAGCACGGACACCGAGCCGGACGAGACGTCGTAGAAGCGCCCCACGAGGTCGGCGAGGGTGGACTTGCCCGAGCCGGTGCCCCCGATGACGCCCAGGACCTCGCCGGGGCCGATCGACACCGTGACGCCGTCGAGGGCGGGCCTGCCGCCCCCGGGGCAGGTGAACGAGACGCCCTCGAAGGCCACGGCCGGGGCGCCCGCGACGGGCGCGGGCACGGGGCCGGCGGGGTCGCGCACGGCGGGCTCCCAGTCGAGCACCTCGGCCACGCGGCCGGCGGAGGCCTGGGCGCGGGTGAAGATGACCACGAGGTTGGCGATGTAGGCCACGGACACGAGCACCTGGTTCATGTAGCCGATGAGGGCCATGAGCTCGCCCTGCTCGAGGTCCCCGGCAAAGACCTGCCCGGCACCGAGCCAGAGGATGGCGCACACCCCCACGTTGAGGATGAGGAAGGTGGCGGGGTTGAGCAGCGCCGAGAGGCGACCGGCCGCGACGGCGTCGGCCGCCTGGTCGGCCGCGGCCCGCTCGAAGCGCCGCTCCTCGAACCCCTCGCGGGAGAAGGCGCGGACCACGCGCACGCCGGCCAGGGCCTCGCGCACGATGGTGCCGATACGGTCGAGCTTGGCCTGCATGGAGACGAAGTACGGGATGCTCCGGCGCATGACCAGGTAGAAAACCAGCAGCGTGGCCGGCAGGCACAGGCAGAAGACCGAGCCCAGCACGGGGTCGAGCGCCAGGGCGCACACGATGGCGCCCACGGCCAGCACCGGCCAGCGGATGACCTGGCGGATGAGCATGGCCACGGCCACCTGGAGCTGGTTGACGTCGTTGGTGATGCGGGTGATGAGCGACGGCGTGCCGAAGCGGTCCACGTCGGCGAAGGAGAAGCGGTTGACCGCGGCGAAGAGCTCGCGCCGGATGTCGGTGCCCATGCCCTGGCTCGCCAGGGACGCCATCTTCTGGCACACGAGCGTGAAGCCGAACCCGCAGAAGGCGAAGGCCACGAGGGCCACGGCCCCGCGGGTCACCACCGAGGCGTCCCCCCGCCGCACGCCCGAGTCGATCATCCAAGCGATGACCAGTGGCGTGAGCAGGTCGAACACCACCTCGAGCGTCTTCATGAGCGGGCCGAGCACCAGCCAGCGCCGGTAGGGGCCGAAGAACCTCCTCGCGAGCTCCGCCATGGCCTACTCCACGCCCAGGCGGTCGGCGAGCTCGAGCCACTCGTCCTCGAGGGACGAGATCTCCCCCCTCGCGGCGTCGAGGCGCCCCTGGAGCGCGCCGAGAGCCTCGTAGTCGCTGCCGTCGGCCGCCGCCATCTCGGCCTCGATGGCGGCCGGCTCGTCGCGGAGCCTCTCCAGGCGCCGCGCCACGGAGTCGAACCTCCGCTTGAGGTCGCGGCGCTCGGAGTTGGTCATGGCGCCGGGCGCGGCGGCCGCCTTGGGGGCGGCCTCGGGCCCGGAGGTGTCGAGGCTCCCGGTGCCGGCGTGGGGCAGGGCGAGGAACTGGTCCACGCCGCCGGGCATGTGGCGCAGGGTGCCGCCCACGATGGCGTACTGGTCGTCGGTGACGCGCTCCATGAGGTAGCGGTCGTGGGTCACGAGCAGCAGCGTGCCGGGCCACTCGTCGAGGAGCGACTCCATGACGGCGAGCATGTCGGTGTCGAGGTCGTTGCCCGGCTCGTCGAGCACCAGGACGTTGGGCTCCTCGAGCAGCACGCAGAGCAGCGCGAGGCGCCGGCGCTGGCCGCCCGAGAGGTCCTTGAGGCGCGTGAGCGTCTCCTTGGACTCGAACCCCAGGCTCTCCAGGAGCGACGTCGTGGACTGCTCCTTCCCGCCGATGACACAGGTGCGGCGGTACTGCCCGAGGAGGTCGGCCACGGTCCAGTCGCCCTTGTCGCCGAAGTTCTCGAGCTGCTGGTCCATGCGGCCGATGCGCACGGACTTGCCGCGCCTGACGGTGCCCGCCAGGGGGCGCAGGTTGCCGAGCACGGTCTCGAGCAGCGTGGTCTTCCCGGCGCCGTTGGCCCCCAGGATGCCGATGCGCTCGCCCGGGCCTATGAGCCAGTCGAGGCCGCTCACCACGGGCGCGGAGCCGGGGTGGCCGGCCGCGACCCCCTTGAGCTCGAAGACCTGCTTGCCGAGGCGCGCCACCGAGAGGCGCTTGAGCTCGAGCTCGTTGCGCAGGGGCGGGTCGTCGGCCACGAGGGCCAGGGCCTCCTTGATGCGGAACTTGGGCTTGGAGGAGCGCGCCTGGGCCCCGCGGGAGAGCCAGGCGAGCTCGCGGCGCAGCGTGTTCTGGCGGCGCTCCTCGGTCCTGCGGGCCTGGCGCTCGCGCTCCACGCGCTGCTGGATGTAGGCGGAGTAGCCGCCCTCGAACGGGTCGATGCGCCCGTCGTGCACCTCCCACATGGAGGTGCAGACCTCGTCGAGGAACCAGCGGTCGTGGGTCACGCAGAGCAGCGCCCCCTGGCCCTCGGGCCACCGGTGCCGCAGGTGGTCGGCGAGCCAGCGGATGCCCTCCATGTCGAGGTGGTTGGTGGGCTCGTCCATGAGCAGGACGTCCCAGCGCCCCACGAGCACGCGGGCGAGGTCCACGCGGCGGCGCTGGCCGCCCGAGAGGTGCCCCACCGTGTCGTCGAGGGGGATGCCTCCGAGTAGCGCCCCCGCGATCGAGCGGCAGGCGGGGTCGGACGCCCACTCGTAGCGGGGGACGTCGCCGAAGACGGCCTCGGCCACCGAGACGCCGTCGTCCAGGGCGTCCGCCTGGCCGAGCATGCCCACGGAGATGCCGTTGCGCCACGTCACGCGGCCGGAGTCTGGCTCCAGGGTCTTGTCGATGAGGCGCAGGAGGCTCGACTTGCCGTCGCCGTTGCGGCCCACGATGCCGCAGCGGTCGCCGGCGGCCACCGTCGCGGTCTGGTCCACGAGCACGCGCTTCCCGGGCCACTCGAGGCTCACGTCCTCGAGGCCGATGAGGATCTCCAAGGTGTCACGCCTCCTCGGCGGCGGCGCGGAGGACCGCGATCTCCTCGGCGTAGCCGGCCAGGTCGTTGGGGGTCTCCAGGATCATGGGCAGCCCCGCCAGGCGGGGCTCGCGCACCACGGCCTCGAAGAGGTCGAGCCCGATGGTGCCCAGGCCCAGGCGCTCGTGGCGGTCCTTGTGGGAGCCCACGGGGTTCTTGGAGTCGTTGAGGTGGAGCGCCATGAGGCGGTCGAGCCCCACCACGGAGTCGAACTCGTCGAGGACGGCGTCGAGGTCGGCCGCGACGTCGTAGCCGCCGTCGGAGACGTGGCAGGTGTCGAGGCACACGCCCACGAGCCCGTCAAGCTCCACGGCGTCGATGATGGCCGCGAGCTCCTCGAAGGAGCGGCCGAGCTCGGAGCCCTTGCCGGCCATGGTCTCGAGGAGCACCTTGGTGCCCTGGCCCTCGCGGAGCACGTCGTTGAGGCCCTCGGCCACGAGTTCCACGCCCCGCTCGGCGCCCTGGCCCACATGGGAGCCGGGATGGAAGTTGTAGAGGCACCCGGGGATGAGCTCGAGGCGCTCGATGTCCTCGGCCATGGTCTGCCGGGTGCGCTCCCGCACCTCGTCCTTGGCCGAGGCGAGGTTGTACACGTAGGGGGCGTGGGCCACGAGGGGGCCGAACCCGTTGTCGCCCATGACGGCGAGCAGGCCGTCCAGGTCCTCGCGGTCGAGGGCGCGCATGGCGCCCCCGCGCGGCGGCCGGGGGAAGAACGCGAAGGTGTCGGCCCCGATCTCGAGGGCCGTGGCCCCCATGGCGCGGTAGCCCTTGGTGGTGGAGAGGTGGCACCCGATGTACGGCATCACGCGGCACCCCCCTCGCGGCCGAGGTCGGCCTGGACGCGGTCCCAGATGGCCGAGGCCACCTCGGCCTTGGTCAGGGTGTCGAGCTCCTCGGCGCCGGCGGCGTCCACGAGCCACACGTGGTCGGTGTCGGAGCCGAAGGCGGAGTCTGGTCGGGAGACGTCGTTGGCCACGAGGAGGTCCACGCCCTTGGAGGCGAGCTTGGCCCGGGCGTTGTCGAGGAGGTCGCGGGTCTCGGCGGCGAAGCCCGCCACGTAGCCCACCTCCCCGGACGCCGCGAGGCCGGCCAGGATGTCGGCGGTCTCCACGAGCTCCACCGAGCCGAGACGGCCCTCGGCCTTCTTGAGCTTGTGGTCGGCGGGGGCGGCGGGGGTGTAGTCGGCCACGGCGGCGGCGCACACGGCGACGTCGGCCCAGGGGGCGCGTGCCATGACGGCGTCGCGCATGTCGGCTGCGGAGACCACGTCGACGCGCTCCACGCCCGCCGGGCTGGGAAGCGACGTGGGGCCTGAGACCAGGCACACCTCGGCACCGCGGCGCGCGGCCTCGGCCGCCACGGCATAGCCCATCTTGCCCGACGAGGCGTTGGCGATGTAGCGCACGGGGTCGATGGCCTCGTGGGTGGGCCCGGCGGTGACGAGCACGCGGGTCCCGGCGAGGGGGCGGTCGCGGAGCGCGAGCACGGCGGCCACGACGTCGTCCACGGGGGCGAGCTTGCCCTCCCCCACATCGCCGCAGGCCAGACGGCCCGAGACCGGCATGACCACCTCTGCGCCCCGGGAGCTCAGCGTGGCGACGTTGGCCTGGGTGGCCGGGTTCTGCCACATGTGCACGTTCATGGCCGGGGCCACGAGCACGGGGGCCGTGGTGGCGAGGGCCGCCGAGGTGAGGCAGTCGTCCGCGATGCCGCAGGCGAGCTTGGCGAGGACGTCGGCCGTGCAGGGACACACGAGGAAGGCGTCGGCCCACTCGCCGAGGTCGATGTGCGGGATGGGAGAGGGCGGCCAGTCGAAGACGTCCGTGGCCACGGGCACGGAGGTGAGCCCCTCGAAGGTGGCAGACCCCACGAAGCGCGTGGCGGCCTCGGTCATGGTCACCCGCACCTCGCAGCCCGCCTTCTGCAGGCCGCGGCACACCTCGGCGGCCTTGTAGGCGGCTATGCAGCCGGTGACGCCAAGAACAACGTTCATAGGATGGAACCTCGCGGGTCAGGAGAAGTCGGTGATCAGGATGCGGTGGCAGTAGGGGCACTCGTCCACCGGCTGGGCGCGGCGTTTGAGGTCGGAGTACTGCGAGGGCTGCAGCGTCACGCGGCAGGCCGAGGGCTTGTTGCCGTCCAGGGTCTCCACGGCCACGGTGCCGAAGCGCTTGCGCGCCTTGATGTAGCGCAGCTGCAGCTCGGGCGGCAGCGAGCCGGCGAGCGACTCGCGCTCGCGGCTCAGGGCCTCCTGGCGGTCGCGCAGGGCGAGCAGGGCCTCCTTGGCGGAGGCGGCGAGCGACGCGGTCTCGGTGTCCAGGCGCGCCTGGAGGCCGCGGGCGTTCTTCTCGGCGCGCTCGGCGGTGATGAGGCGCTCGGTCACGGAGTCGGACTCGAAGTCGATGCGCTCGAGCTTCTTGGCGATCGTGGTGAGGCGCGCCTCGAGGTCGGCCGCGGCGCGGTAGTCGGAGGCGCCGTCCTGTGAGGCCGAGATCTCGTCGAGCTGGCGCTCGCAGTCCCGGCGCCGGTGCCCGAGGTCGTTGAGCTCGATCTCGAGGTCCTTGCGCTGGCCCACGATCTTGGTGAGCTCGCCGTCCACCTTCTTGCGGGCGGCCTTGGCGGCATCGATCTTGGCCCGCTGGGGCAGCTCCCTGCCCTCCTTGGAGATGCGGAGGAGCTCGAGGTCGATCTCTTGGAGTCGTCGCAGGGCGTCGGCGTCGGTCATGGGCAGTCCCCTCGGATTCTCGGCCCCGGGCGCGGGGCGGCGTTCATCGGCCTATGGAACGTGGGTCGAGGCAGATGCGCCAGTGTGCCTGCTCCGCCAGGGTCACCACGGGCACCGAGTCCTGGCGCTCGGCGACACTGGCTGCCAGCAGGCGGGCGTAGGGCAGCTCCGACACGTCGTGCCCCAACAGTATAACCGCGCACCCGGCCTCCACGGCGGCCAGCGCCCGATGGTAGCCGAGCTCGCCCGTGACCACGGCCTGGCAGCCCTGGGCCACGGCGGCCTCCCAGAGGTCGCCGAGGGACCCAGAGCAGAACCCCACCCTGGCGCAGGGGGCGTCCGGGTCGCCGTAGAGCGTGGGCGGGCAGCCGTAGGCCTCGCCGAAGCGCTCGGCGAGCGCCGCCGCCGTGAGGCCATCGCCGTCGAGGACGGCGCCGAAGCCGTCGGGCTCCTCCAGCCGGCCGACCACGTGCAGGTTGGTGAGGCGCGTGGGCACCGCCAGCGCGGCCGCGGAACGGTCGAGGTTCGTGTGCATGGCGATGAGCGAGACGCCCAGGCGCGCAGCCTCCCACACGAGGCTGCCGCCGAGCGACGACGTGGCGACGGACGGCGTGACGGTGCCGGGGGCCTCGAGGAAGGCCGGGTGGTGGGTCACGAGGACGTTGCAGCCCTGCGCCGCGGCGCGGGCCACGGTGTCGGGCAGCGGGTCGAGCGCGCAGGCCACGCCGGTGACCTCGGCGGAGGGGTCGCCCACGGAGAGGCCCACGCGGTCCCAGGGCTCGGCGAGGTCGCGGGGGAAGGCGCTGAAGAGCATGGCCTCGATGTCGGAAACGAGCATGGTGCCTCCTTCGGCGGGTTGGCGGAGGGTCAGGCTATGGTACCCCCGGCGACCACGGTGTCGCCGTCGTAGACGGCGCAGGTCTGGCCCGGGGCCGCGAGGGTGCCGGGGCCGGCGAGCCCAACGAGGGCCTCGCCGGGGGCGGTGACGGTGACGGTCGCCGGCTCCGGGCGGCCGCGGTGGTGGGTCTGCACGAGGAGGTCGCGCCCCCGGTACCACGCCGGGTCGTGGCCGAGGACGACCCCGGTGAGCGGGAACGACGTTCTGAGCGGGCGCACGCCCGTGCCCACGCGGACCTGGCGGGTGGCCGGGTCCACGGACGAGACGAACCACGGGCCGCCGCCGGTGCGGATGTTCAGCCCCTTGCGCTGGCCCACGGTGAACCCGGCGATGCCGCCGTGGCGGCCGAGCACGCGCCCCTCCTCGTCCACGATGTCTCCGGGCTCGAAGGCGTCGGGGCGCCGCCCCCGGAGGAACGCGCGGTAGTCGCCGCCGGGGGCGAAGCACACGCCCATGGAGTCGGGGGCGTCGGCGGCGGGCAGGGAGGCGGCGCGGGCCTCCGCCCTGACCTCGGACTTCGTGGCGGCCGAGAGGGGCGCCAGGAGCCGGGCCACCTGTGCCTGGGACAGCTCGCAGAGGTAGTAGCTCTGGTCCTTGGAGCGGTCCTCTGCCCGGGCCACGCGGGTGACGCCGTCGTCGCCCGCCACGAGCCTGACGTAGTGGCCCGTGGCCACCCGGTCGCAACCGAGGGAGTCGGCGAGGTCGAGGAGGGCGGCCACCTTCACGGAGCGGTTGCAGGCCACGCAGGGGCTCGGCGTGAGCCCCGCGGCGTAGGCCTCGGCGAAGGGGGCGCACACCCGCCGCTCGAAGGCGTCGGAGACGTCCACGGCGCGGTGCTCCACGCCGAGCGAGGCGCAGAGGGCCCGGGCGCGGTCCATGGCGTCGTCGGACGGCACGGGGACGCCCCCGCGCGCCATGACGAGCGTCGCGGCCACGACCTCGTGGCCCTGGACCAGGAGCCGGGCCACCGTGGCGGAGGAGTCCACCCCTCCCGACAGGCCCACGAGAACCCTCACGGCACCACCCCTTCGAACGGGCGCGGCCCGACGGGGCGCCGCGCGACGACCGGCCCACCCGCGGAACCTTCCGCGGGTGCCAAGGGGTCCGGAGCCGCCCGCCCCCGGACCCGTGCCCCCTACCCTAGCGCCAGCGCGCGACGACGGCCAGGAGCTCGTCGCAGAAGGCGTCGAGGTCGGCCGGGTCCACGCGCTCGTCGAACGAGACGCGCAGCGACCCCAGGGCGAGGTCGCGCGGGATGCCCATGGCCGTGAGCACGTGGCTCGGGTCGAGGGAGCCGGAGCTGCAGGCGGAGCCGGCCGACACCTCGAAGCCCGCGGCGTCGAGGGCGAGGATGAGGGTCTCGGACTCAACGCCCTCCACCACCACCGACACGATGCCGGGCAGGCGGTCGTCCCCCACCTCGGCGCCGGCCGTGGGCCTGATGCCCGTGCCCGGCGCGCAGAGGCGCCCGTAGACCCCCCGGGCGAGGGCGGCCACCGCGGGGCGCACCTCGGGGATGGCGCCCACGCAGAGCTCGGAGGCCGCGGCGAGGGCCACGGCGCCGGCGACGTCGGGGGTCCCGGGACGCCGCCCCCCCTCCTGGCCGCCGCCGAACTCCTGGTTGCGGTAGGGCGCCCCGCCGCGCACGGCCAGGGCCGCGGTGCCCTGGGGGGCGCCGATCTTGTGGCCGGCGATCGAGACGCCGTCCACGGAGGAGAGCCCGAGCGGGATGCGGCCGAACGCCTGGATGGCGTCCACGAACACGAGGGCGCCCGCGGCCTTGGCGGCCTCGGCGACGGCAGGCACGGGCTGCACGACGCCCGTCTCGTTGTTGGCGGCCATGAGGCACACGAGGGCCACGTCGTCGCCCAGGAGCGGGGCCACGCGGTCGGGGCCCACGGCGCCCGAGGCGTCGGGCGAGGCCACGTCCACGGAGAAGCCCCGGGCCTTGAGGGGCGAGGCGAGGTCGATGACGGAGTCGTGCTCCACGGCGCTCAGCACCACGCGGCGCCGCCCGGGGTCGCGCTCGCGGGCCCCCTCGGCGAGGCCGACGACCCCGAGGTTGTTGGCCTCGGTGCCGCCCCCGCAGAACGAGACGTCCATGGGGCGGAACCCGCACCCCAGGCACGCGGCCACGGTGCGCCGCGCCCCCTCGAGGGCGGCCTGGGCCTGGCGGCCGAGGGTGTGGAGCGAGCTCGGGTTGGCGCATGCCCAGGGCTCGGCCTCGTAGGCGGAGCGGGCGGCCACGGCCTCGGGCCGGAGGGGCGCCGAGGCCGCGTAGTCGAGGTAGACGAATCGACGGTCCATGTCAGGCGCGCCCCGTCCTGCCGAGGTGGCCGGCGCGGCGCAGGCGGTCGACCGCCGCGGCGCGGTCGGGCCTCCCGAACACGGAGCTGCCGGCCACGAGCACGTCGGCGCCGGCGGCCACGATGTCGGCGGCGTTGACGTCGCCCACGCCGCCGTCCACCTCCACGAGCGGCGCCGCGCCCACCCGCTCGCAGAGCCTGCGGAGGTCGCGGAGCTTGCCGAGGGTGGACGGGATGAACGACTGCCCGCCGAAGCCCGGGTCGACGCTCATGACCAGCACCATGTCGAGCTCGCCGAGGAGCGCCTCGAGGGCGCCCACGGGCGTGCCGGGGTTGAGGGCCACGGCGGCCTTGGCGCCGGCGGCGTGGATCTGGGACACGATGCGGTGCGGGTGCCGCGCCGCCTCCATGTGGAAGCTCACGACGTCGGCGCCGGCGTCGAGGTAGAGGCCCACGCACTCGTCGGGGTTGGTGACCATGAGGTGGACGTCGGCCACGAGGTCGCCCTGGCGCCTCACCGCGGCCACCATGGCGGGACCGAACGTGAGGTTGGGCACGTAGTGGCCGTCCATGACGTCGATGTGGGCCCAGTCGGCCGTCCCGATGGCCTCGAGCTCGGAGCGGAGGTCGAGCAGGTCGGCCGAGAGCAGCGACGGGGCGATGAGGACGGGTGCGTCTTCCATGGGTACTCCTCGGCGGTTCGTCATCGGGCGTCGCCTCCCAGTCCGTAGAACTCGTCGTAGGGCATGCGGTCGAGCAGCCGGCGCATCTCGCCCTGGAGGGGAGCGTGGTCGTAGAGCACGGCGTGGACGGCGGCCACGATGGGGGCGTCCACGCCGAACCTCCCGGCCAGCTCGTGGGCGGAGCGGGCAGCGGCGGCGCCCTCCACCACCATGCGGGTGCGGGCCTGGTACTCGTCCAGGGTCTCCCCCGCCACGAGGGCGGCGCCGAACGTGCGGTTGCGGGAGTGGGGCGACATGCAGGTGGTGGCGAGGTCGCCCATGCCGGCGAGGCCCATGCAGGTCATGGGCTCGGCGCCCATGGCGCAGGCCAGGCGGCCGATCTCGGCCAGGCCGCGGGTCATGAGCACGGCGCTCGTGTTGTCGCCGAGCTCGAGGCCGCGGGCGATGCCGCAGGCGATGGCCACCACGTTCTTCACGGCGCCGCAGACCTCCACGCCCACCATGTCGGACGACACGTAGGCCCTGAAGGAGGGGGCGATGAACAGCGAGCGGAAGAGGTCGGCCACGGCGTCGGAGGCGGCGGCCACCACGGCCGCGGCCGGCTTGCCCTGGCAGATCTCCTCGGCGTGGGTGGGGCCCGAGAGGCACGCCATCCGGCCCGGCCCGCCGCAGACGTCGGACACCACCTGGGTCATGAGCATCATGGTCCCGGGCTCGATGCCCTTGGTGAGCACGCACACCGGGACGTCGTCGCCCAGGAGCGGCGCGAGCCTCTCGGCGGTGGGGCGCATGAAGGCGGAGGGGACCACGACGACCACGGCGTCGGCGCCGTCCAGCGCCTCCCCCATGGAGGAGGTGGCGCGCACGTTGGCCGGCAGCTCGTAGGAGGGGAGGTAGAGCGGGTTGCGGTGCCCCTCGGTGATGCCGCGGGCGACCTCGTCCTCGAGGGCCCAGCCGCAGACCTCGCCGGCGTTCCGGGCGAGGAGCCCGGCCGCGGCCGTGCCCCATGAGCCCATGCCCACGACGGCGACCTTGCCGCACACGGTGCCAGCCATGTCACTCACCCTTTCCGGTCTCGTCCTCGATGTGTCGGGTCACGGCCTCCTCGTCGCCGAAGAACAGGCCGGTGCCCGGCGCGGGGACCCGGGAGGCGTCCCGCTCGGCAGCCTCCTCGGCGGCCTCCTGCACCCGCTCGACGGACTCGACGCGCTCCCCGGCGTCCACGCCGGCGTCCTCGGCCACCTCCGCGCGCTCGGCGCGCTGCAGGCGCGAGGGGGCGCCGTCGGTGCCGGAGACGGAGACGTCGGCGCGGGCCACGGCCTCGGAGGCCACGGCCTCGGAGGGGGCGTCGCCGGTCCTCATGGAGAAGGTCGACTCGTCGCCGGAGCGCATCTTGGCGATGTTCTGGCGGTGCGCCCAGACCACGACCACGGCGACGACGACGAACGGCAGCTCGAAGGCCCAGGAGGAGGGCTGGTAGAGGAAGAACGCGAGGAACGGCAGGGCCACGGCGGCGGCCACGGACCCCAGGCTCACGACCTTGGACGGCACGGTGCAGAGCGCCCACACCACGAGCAGGCCGAGGGCGATGGGCCACGAGATGCCGAGGGCCGCGCCGAACCCCACGGCGATGCCCTTGCCGCCGCGGAAGCGCAGGTACGGCGAGAAGACATGGCCGCAGACGGCGGCCAGGAACAGGCAGGCGCCGGTCCAGGACCACGCGCCCATGGGCAGCGCCTGGGAGACGTCGCCGCCGAAGCAGAAGAACGCCAGCACCCACGTGCCGAGGAACGTGCACACGAAGCCCTTGGCCACGTCGCAGGCCAGCGTGAGGGCGGCGGCCTTGGGGCCGACCTCGCGCGCCACGTTGGTGGTGCCGATGTTGCCGGAGCCCTTGGTGCGGACGTCGACGCCGTCCGCGTCGCCGAAGATCAGGCCGAAGGGGATCCCGCAGATGCAGTAGGTGGCGAGCATCAGCAGGAGCAGGACGAGCGTTACGGAGGTGCCCATGGCGGTCACGAGTCCTTTCTACGGAAGCGGAGGCGCACCGGGGTGCCCTCCAGGTCGAAGTTCTCCCGGAGCCGGTTCTCGAGGTAACGGCGGAAGTTGTCGTCGACCACCTCGGGGTAGTTGCAGAAGAACGCGAAGACGGGGGGCCTCGACCCCGTCTGGGTGCCGTACATGATGCGCAGGCGCTTGCGGTCGCGCGACACGGTGTGGCCGGTCTCGCGCAGGCGCTGCAGCAGGTCGTTCAGGGCCGACGTGGGCACCTGGCGCGAGCGGTTCTCGCAGACCTGCGCCACGAGGGCCCAGATCTTGTCGACGGAGCGGCCGGTGAGGGCGGAGATGCGCAGCCGGGGCGCCCAGGGGGCGAAGTCCAGGCGGCGGTCCACCGACATGACGCACTCCTCGCGCTTGCGGTCGGTGTCGGCGAGGTCCCACTTGTTGAGCAGCACCACGAGGGCGCAGCCGCGCTCGATGGCGAGGCCGGCGATCTTCTGGTCCTGCTCGGTCATGCCCTCGGAGGAGTCGACCACGAGGAGGCAGACGTCGGCCTCGTCGATGGCACGCAGGCCGCGGACCATGGAGTAGTACTCGATGTCCTCGTGGACCACGGAGCGCTTGCGCATGCCGGCGGTGTCGACGATGCGGAAGGGCACGCCGTCGCGCTCCACCACGATGTCCACGGCGTCGCGCGTGGTGCCGGCGACGTCGCTCACGATGGAGCGGGTGCGGCCGGCGATGCGGTTGACGAGCGACGACTTGCCCACGTTGGGGCGGCCGATGATGGCGATGTTGACGGTGCCCTCGGGGTAGACGTCGTCGTGGGCCACCTCCTCGGGAAAGGAGCCCACGAGGTCGTCGAGCAGGTCGCCCGTGCCGGTGCCGTGGAGCGCCGAGAGGGCGCGGGGCTCGTCGAGGCCCAGGGAGTAGAAGTCCCAGAGCGCCGCCTCGTTGGTGGGGTCGTCCACCTTGTTGACGCAGAGGAAGACGGGCTTGTCGCTGCGGCGCAGGATGCGCGCCACGGCCTCGTCCTCCTCGGTGGCGCCGGTGCGGCCGTCCACCACGAACACGATGGCGTCGGCCTCCTCCACGGCGGCGAGGGCCTGCTCGCGGATGCGGCCGGAGAAGGCGTCGTCGGTGCGGCCGGTCTCGATGCCTCCGGTGTCGACGAGCACGAACTCCACGCCGTTCCAGTCGGCCTCGTGGTACGAGCGGTCGCGCGTGACGCCGCGCGACTCGTGGACGATGGCGTCGCGGCCCTGGGCGATGCGGTTTACCAGGGTGGACTTGCCCACGTTGGGGCGGCCCACGACGGCGACGATGGGTTTGGGCATGGATCACTCCTCGGCAGTTCCGACACAACCCCTTGATTATGCTTGTTACCCGTTCAGCAGGTGCCCGTAAACGCCGTCCACGAGGCTCTCCGGCAGCGTCTCGATGAAAAAGGCATCCCCGCCGCGCTCGGCGAGGGCCGCGACGACGTCCGCGGCGGCCATGCCGTCGAGGGTCACGGAGTCGAAGTTGAGCATGAGGTCGGGCAGCACCACCACGGTGCGCGACAGGTCGGCCGGCAGCTGGGCGAGGAGGTCCTCGGCCACGATGAGGCCGGTGACGTTGACGTCGCCGCCGAAGTAGTCGTTGCGCACGGCGAAGGCCTCGGCCCGGGGCGCCCAGCCGACCCCCTCGAGGAAGCCGCGGTACACGCCCTCGGCGGCCTCGCCGCACACGAGCAGGAGCCTGAGGTCGTCACGCTCCAGGGCGCCGGCGACCGCGGCCGCCCTCCCGGGCAGCTCCGCCACCACGCGGGAGGTGTCGTCGATGAAGCTCCTGAGCATGCCGATGCCGTCGTAGAACTGCGGGTAGCCGTCGTAGTCCTCGGCGGGCGGCGGGTCCAGGCGGGCGGCCACGTAGAACTCGTCCGAGAGCTGGAACCGCGTGATGCCCAGGGTGGCGCGGGCGCGCCCCTGGTAGGGCGCCACGGCCTCCACCACGGCGCGGGCGGCCTCGGGGTCGTCGGAGTAGCTCCTCGTGAAGGGCGAGTTCTTGGTGTAGCCCATGGGCACGATGGCGAGCGAGGTGACGGCCGGGTGCGCCTCCACGTAGTCGAGGGTGCGGAGCAGCTCCTCGCCGTCGTTGAGGCCCGGGCAGAGCACCACCTGGGCGTGGACCTCGATGCCCTCGTCGCACAGGCGCTCGAGCACCTCGAGGCCCCGGGCCTCATTGCGGCCCATCATGGCCCGCCGGGCCTCGTGGGACACGGCGTGGATGCTCACGTTCATGGGCGAGAGGCGGTACGAGACGATGCGCTCCAGGTCGTCGTCGCCCACGTTGGTGAGCGTCACGAAGTTCCCCTGGAGGAAGCTCAGGCGGTAGTCGTCGTCGCGCAGGTAGAGCGAGTCGCGCATGCCCTCGGGCAGCATGGCCATGAAGCAGAAGACGCAGGCGTTGCGGCAGGTGCGGATGCCGTCGAACAGCACGTCGGAGAAGGCGAGGCCCCAGTCCTGGCCGGGCCCGCGCTCGAGGGTGCAGGCGCAGGCCTCCTCGGAGCCGTCCTCCCCCACCACGGCGACGTCGAGGTCCACGGAGGCGCCGTCGGCCTCCCAGCGCCAGGTGATGATGTCGTCCAGGGGCACGCCGTTCACGGCGTCCACACGCATGCCCGGCTCGAGCCCGGCCTCCCACGCGGGGCTCCCCTCCTCCACGGAGGCCACCCAGGCGCCGAGCACCGGGAGCTCCTGGCGGCCGTAGTCGGCCCGCTGCTCGCTCACCGGCCCTCGCCCACCATGGCCTCAAGGGCCTCCACGACCTCGTGGATCTGCGTCGCGGGCGTGGAGGCGCCGGCGGTGACGCCCACGGTGTCCGCGCCGGCGAGGAACGCGGGGTCCAGCTCGGAGGCGGACTCCACGTGGCACGTGGGCACGCGGCCGGCGCAGATCTCTGCCAGGCGCGTGGTGTTGGCGGAGTTCTTGCCGCCGATGACCACCATGGCGTCCACGGAGTCGGCCAGGCGCGCGGCCGCCTCCTGGCGCTCGCGGGTGGCCTCGCAGATGGTGTTGTGCACGCGCACCTCGCCGAACCTCGCGAGGAGCTCGGAGACCACCTCGTCGAGGAGGCCCTTCTCCGTGGTGGTCTGCACCACCACGCCCACCCGCCTGGCGTCGGGCAGGGCCCGGGCGTCCGCCGCGGACCCCACCACGTGGGCGCCAGGGGCGTGGCCGAGGATGCCCTCGACCTCGGGATGGCCGGCCTGGCCCACCACGACCACCTCGTAGCCCTCGGCGGCCAGGCGCTGCGCCGCGCGGTGCACCTTCTTGACGTAGGGGCAGGTGGCGTCCACGACCTCGAGCCCGGCCGCCGCGGCCTCGTCGGCCACCTCGGGCACGACGCCGTGGCTGCGGAGCACGAGGCGGTCGCCCGCCGGGAGCCCCCGGATGGCCCCGTCGTCCACGGCGTCGGCGCCGCGCTCCTCGAGGGAGGCCACCACCTGCGGGTTGTGGATGAGCGGTCCCATGGTGTGCACGGGGGTGCCGCCGGCCGAGAGGACGCCGTCCACGAGGGAGAGGGCGCGCTCCACGCCGAAGCACGCCCCGGCGCGGTCGGCCACGACGATGGTGGCCACGGCTACCACTCCCCCGGGTGCTCGCGGCGGAGCTCGGCGCGGAGCTCCCAGACGCGGTCCATGGCGCGCCGCTCCATGGCGTCGAGCTGCTCGCGACGCCCCTTGACGCCGAGGGCGCCGAACCTCAGGGGGCGGCCCACCTTGAAGAAGACGCGGTGGGGCCGGGGCAGGCGCTTGCCCTCGGGGGTGACGTCCCTGGCCCCCACCACGGCCATGGGGGTGACGTCGGTCTTGGCCATGCGGGCGATGAGGGCGAAGCCCCCGTGGATGTCGGCGGTGCCGTCGTCGTCGCGGATGCGGGTGCCCTCGGGGTAGATGAGCACGGACTCGCCGCGCTGGATGGCGCGCTTGGCCCGGCGCACGGCCTTGAGGTCGGCCGTGCCGCGGTCCACGGGGATGCCGCCCACCCGGGTGAAGACCCACCGGGTGAGGTCGTTCCCGTTGAACTCCTTCTTGAACACCGGGCGGATGCGCAGGCCGTGGCGCCAGAACATGACCACGCAGATCACCGGCTCCACCATGGAGACGTGGTTCATGACCACGACGGTGCCCTTGTCGCGGCGCCCGAGCTCCTCCATGAGGGGCTCGGCGTCCTCGAAGCGCCAGGGCCAGTACAGGCGCGTGAAGCCGTACACGACGGCGCACGCCGCCGAGTAGACCATGCGGCTGGGCAGGGGAAACTCGGCCATGCCGTGGTCGTAGTAGTCGTCCCACGTGTTGTGGAAGGGCCGCATGGGGGCGTCCCCGCCCGCGGCCTTGGAGGCCTTGGCCGACTTGGCGGCCTTCCCGGCCCCCTCCCCCGCCTCGGAAGCGGGAGCGGGCTCAGGCGCGGGCACGGCCTCGGCCTTGGGGGCCTCCTCGGGGGCGTCCTTCGGCGCGGCTTTCGGCGCGGCCTTGGCGGCCGCCCGCTCCCGGGCGCCGTCCACGAGGGAGGCCACGGCGTCCACGACCTCGTCGGCTGTCATGGAGGTGGAGTCCAGGCGCACGGCGTCGTCGGCGCAGCGGAGCGCGCCCACGGCGTGGGCCTCGTCACCGGCGTCGCGGGCCAGGATGTCGCGGTAGATGCGCTCGTAGAGGGCCTGGTCGCGGACCTCGGCGCCGGGGGTTCGGGGGTCGGTGCCCTCGCGCTCCATGGTGCGGCGGCGGGCCCGGGCCGCGGCGTCGGCGGAGAGGAACACCTTCACGTCGGCGTCGGGGAAGACCACGGTGCCCATGTCGCGGCCCTCGGCCACCACGTCGCCGGCGGCGCCCACGGCGCGCTGCTGGGCCACCATGGCCTCGCGCACGGCGGGGACGCCCGAGACGGCGCTCACGTTGGAGTCCACCTCGGCCGTACGGATGGCGGAGGTGACGTCGCGGCCGTCGAGGAGCACCGTGGGCGCGCCGCCGGGCTCGGCGGCCGGGCCGAAGGCGATGGTGACCGAGCGGGCCAGGGCACCGAGGGCGCAGGCGTCGGAGGGGTCCACGCCCCGTTCGAGGGCCGCCAGGGTCACGCAGCGGTACATGGCGCCGGTGTCCAGGTAGGTGAGCCCCTCGCGGCGGCCCAAGGCCCTCGCCACGGTGGACTTGCCGGACCCCGCGGGGCCGTCGATGACCACGATCATTGATTCTCCTCCTTCTCCAGGGCGGTGCGCGCCCTGCCTCGGGCCGCCACCTCCTCGGGCGTGAGCCCCATGGCACTGACCATAAGCCTGGACGAGCCGTCGCCGACGAAGATCTGCGACGAGACGTTGCCTATGGCCATATCCCAGAATCTGTCCACTTCCATACCGTAGGCGGCGCCGAGGAGGGCCCTCGTCATGCCGCCGTGGGTGACGCAGGCCACGCGCCCCCCGAAGCCGCGGGCGTCCTCGAGGAAGTCCGCGGCCCGTCCCATGAGGTGCTCGAACGACTCGGCGCCCGGCGCGGGGCGCGAGCGCCCGTCCGGGCCCACGGGCCAGGGGAACGCGAGGCCGCGCTCCCGGCCCTCGGCCGCCGTGAGCCCCTCGAGCGCGCCGAAGTCTATCTCGACGAGGCGCTCCTCCACCTCGGGCTCGATCCCGAGGCAGAGCGCCGCCCCGAAGGCGATGGAGCGGCAGCGCACGAGCGGCGACGTCAGGATGCGGTCGGGGCGCCAGTCCACGAGGGCCCGCACGGCCCGGGCGCACTGCAGGGCGCCGCGGTCGGACAGCTCGACGTTGCGCCGGCCCGAGAAGAGGTGGGCGGTGTTGCCCAGGGTCTCGGGGTGGCGCATGAACAGGACCTCGCTCACGGGCGCCCACCCCTCCCCCTGCGGCGTGCGGCGGCCTCGGCCTTCACCCCGTCGAGCTCCCGGGCCTCCACGCTCGTGAGGGGGCGCCAGGCGCCCTCGGCGAGCCCTCCCAGGCGCACGGGGCCGAAGCCGTCCCGGTGCAGCCGCACCACCGGGTGGCCGATGGCCTGGAGCATGCGCTTGACCTGGTGCTTGCGGCCCTCGTGGATGGTGAGGGCCACGACCGACATGCCCTCGGGCACCCCGTGGGGCGCCACGGCCGCCACGCGCGAGGAGCGCGGCGAGAGCACGTGGCCGCGGGCGGGCGCGCAGGGGCCGTCGTCGAGCTCGATGCCGTCGTGGAGCGGCTCCAGCTCGCGGGGGCGCACGACGCCCTCCACGAGAGCCACGTAGTCCTTGGACTTCTCGGCGGACGGGTGGGCAAGCGCCTGGCCGAGGTCGCCGTCGGTGGTGAAGAGGAGCAGCCCCGTGGTGTCGCCGTCGAGGCGCCCCACCGGGAAGAGCCCGGGGTGCTCGGCCACGGGCACGAGCTCGGCCACACAGGGGCGGCCCCGGGGGTCGCGCATGGTGGTGAGGTAGCCCGCCGGCTTGTTGAGCACGATGGTGAAGGGGCCGTCCCCGAGGGAGACCGGCCGGCCGTCCACGCGCACCTCGTCCACGGCGGGGTCCACCTTGCTGCCGAGCTCGGTGACCGTCACGCCGTTCACCGTCACGCGGCCGGCGGTCATGAGGTCCTCGGAGCCGCGGCGGCTGGCCACGCCGGCCCGGGCGAGGAACTTCTGGAGCCGCATGGGCACCACGGCAGGCGCGCCCTCACTCGTCGTCATCGTCGTCCACCTCCAGGAGGCCCGGGTCGATGTCGTCCAACACGTCGCCCTGGACCTCGACCTGCCCCGTCACGACCTCCTCGTCCAGCTCCGCGCCGACCTGCCCCGCGCCGTCCAGGCCCTCGCCGTCGTCGGCCGGGGCCGGGGCCGCGCGGCCTCCCAGGCGCTCGATGATGAACCGGCGCGAGGCCTCGTCGGGGGCGAAATCCTCCAGGGGCGGCAGCGCCTTGATGGACGAGAGGCCGAACCTCTCGAGGAACGCCGTGGTGGTGCCGTAGAGCACGGCGTGGCCGCGGTCCTTGTCGCGCCCGGCCTCGCGCACGAGGCCCTTGTCGATGAGGGAGGCGATGACGCCCTCGGAGTTCACCCCGCGCACGGCCTTGACGCCCTCGCGGCTCACGGGCTGGTGGTAGGCGATGACGGCGAGGGTCTCGAGGGCGGCCTGGGAGAGCTTGCGGGTGTCCCAGGAGGCCACGAGGCGCTCCACCTGGTCGTGGTAGGCCGGGTGCGTGAACAGCCGCCAGCCGCCGGCCACCTGCCTGAGCTGGATACCGCGGTTGGCGTCCTGGTACTCGGCGGAGAGGTCCGCGAGCGCCTCCACCGCCTCACCCGGCGCGATGCCGAGCACCTTGGCCACGGTGGTGGCGGGCAGCGGATCGGAGGACACGAGCAGCAGCGCCTCTATGCAGCCCTTCTGGGAGTCGGCCGGCAGGCGGTCGAGGGTCTCGTTCATAGGTCGTCCTCCATGTCCTGGATGTCGGTGGGCTCGTAGGGCCCCGAGCCCTCCACGCAGGCGACGTCGATGTCGCCGAAGAGCTCCCTCTGGGAGAGCCGCACCATGCCGCGCTTGAAGAGCTCGAGGATGGCGAGGAAGGTCACCACCACGGTCTCGGGGTCGCGGGAGCCGTCGAGGAGCTCCGAGAAGGTGGCGAACCCGCGGGAGCGCACCACGCGGTCCACGCTCGCGGCCGTGAGGGCCACGGGGAGCCGCTTGGGCGCCACGTGCTCCGCCTCGAGGAGGAACCCCTGGCGGCGCGACTCGCAGTCGGCGCAGATGACGGCCAGCCCGCGCAGGGTGACGCCCTTGAGGAAGTCGGGCATGACGCCCAGGAACTCCGGGTCGGGGCCGGCCGTGCGCGGGTGCATGCGCGACTCCGCCTCCATGCGGGCCCCGAGCGCCGCGCCGGCGTTGCGGAACTGCTTGTAGGCCATGAGCCGGGCCACGAGGACGTCGCGGGCCTCGTCCGGGGAGAGGTCGAGCAGGTCGTCCTCGTCCTCCTCGTCGCCGCGGGGCCGGCCGGCGCCGTCCTCGGGGACGAGGGAGGCGGCCTTGATGTCGAGCAGCGTGGACGCCACGAGGACGAAGTCGCTCGCCACGTCGAGGTCCATCTCGCCCATGCGCTCGACCTCGGCCAGGTACTGGTCGGCCACCTCGGCGACGCTGATGGCGCCGATGTCCACCTTCTGGCGGCTCACGAGCGACAGCAGCAGGTCGAAGGGGCCCGAGAACGAGCCGGTCTGCACCCGGAACGACACCTACAGGCCACCTCCCCAGAGCATGACGTCGTAGAGGCTGCCGGCGGTGACGTCGAAGTACGCGCCGAGCGGGTTCACGTGCAGGAAGTCGGGCAGCAGGTAGAGCACGACGATGAGCACGGGCATGGCGTAGCGCTGCACCTGGTAGTAGGCGTCGAGGGCGCGGCCCTTGAGGAAGAAGCCGATGACGTGGGAGCCGTCGAGCGGCGGCAGCGGGATGAGGTTGAAGAAGCAGAGCACGAGGTTGACCCACACGTAGTCGGCCAGCACCTGCACGAGCACCGGCGCCTGGAGGGGCGCCATGGGCCAGAGGGCCACGACGGCGCGGAAGACGAGCGCGCCCACGGCGGCCTGCACGAGGTTGGAGGCGGGGCCGGAGAGGGCCACGAGCACCTCGTCGCGGCGCCGGTGGCGCAGGCGCCACGGGTTGTAGGGCACCGGCTTGGCGTAGCCGAAGACCGGCCCGCCGAGGAGCACCATGACGAGCGGGAGCACCACCGAGCCGAAGGGGTCGAGGTGCCTGAGGGGGTTGAGGGAGAGGCGCCCCTCGTCCTTGGCCGTGGCATCGCCGCAGAGGTAGGCCGTGTAGCCGTGGGCCACCTCGTGGAGCGTGGCGGCCCACATGACAATGGCCACGGTGATGGCGGCGTCGAGGAGGTAGGACAGGACGCCGGCGCCGGTGAGATACATGGCCCTCCCCTCAGCGGACGGCCGACGAGGCCCGCATGAGGCCCCAGTCGAGGACGAACAGGAAGACGGCCACCAGGAAGAAGTCGCCGCGGAAGGCACCGCCGAGCGGCGTGGGGATCACGAGCAGCCCGGAGACCGCCGTGGGCACGAAGTCGTTGAGCCCCATGACGATGGAGACGAGGCCGAGGTTGGTGGCCGTGCCCAGGCAGAGGACCACCACCAGCGCGGAGAGCACGATGGCGGCGGCGCGGCAGAGGTAGGCGAGCGCCCGGAAGGCGCGGGAGGCGGCGGCGCTAGCCATCGACCTCGGCCTCCTCGATGAGCGTGGAGAGCTCCAGCCACTCCTCCTCCAGGGAGGAGATCCTGGCCTTGAGGTCGTTGTACTCCTTCATGGCCTCCTCGAAGCGCGCGGCGTCGGCGTAGAGCTCCTCCGACGCCATGAGCTCCATGAGCTCGTCGTAGCGCCTGTGGGCGGGGTCGAGCTCCCTCTCCACCTGGCGCAGGCGCTTCTTGGAGCCGGAGAGGCGCCTGTTGCGGGCGTTGCGGGCCTCGGCCTCGGCGCGGCGCTGCTCCTTGGTCTTGACGTTGCGCCCGGCGGGCTTGGGCGCCTCCTCGGCCGCCCGCTGCGGCGCCTTGGCCTTCTGGCCGATGGCCACGACGTTGCGCGAGCCGGCCGACGCGGAGGCGGCCTCGGCGTCGGCCCGGGAGGCGAGCTCGGCGCGCTTGAACAGGAAGTAGTCGTAGTCGCCGTCGTAGACCGTGACGGTGCCGTCGCGGACGTCCACGACCTTGTTGGCCACGGCGCGCACGAGGTGCTCGTCGTGGCTGATGAGCACGATGGTGCCGTCGAACTCCTTGAGGGCCTGCTCGAGCACGTCCACGGAGTCGATGTCCAGGTGGTTGGTGGGCTCGTCGAGGCAGAGGAGCGGGTCGGGCGACACGAGCATCTTGGCGAGCGCCAGGCGCGCCCGCTCGCCGCCGGAGAGCATGGAGACACGCTTCTCGACGTCGTCGCCGTGGAACAGGAAGGCGCCCAGGAGCTGGCGCTCCTGGGACGTGGTCCAGCCGGGGGCAGCGGCGTCCATCTCCTGCATGACGGTGTTGGCGGCCGTGAGCTCCTCGAGCTGGTGCTGGGCGTAGTAGGCGAGCTCGACGTTCTTGCCGAGGGAGACCGAGCCGGCGTCCGGCTGCAGGTGCCCGCAGATGAGCTTCATGAGCGTGGACTTGCCGGCGCCGTTGGGGCCCACGAGGGCCACGTGGTCGCCGCGGTAGAGTGTGAGGTCGGCGTCCTCGTAGACCACGTTGTCGTCGAAGGCCTTGCGCACGTGGTCCACCTTGACGACCTCGTCGCCAGTGCGCGGCGGCTCAGGAAAGCGGAAGTGCACCTTCTTGGACTGCTCGGGGAGCACCACGAGCTCGCTCTTGATCTTCTCGATGCGGGCCATGCGCTCCTGGGCCGCCTTGGCCTTGGTGGGCTTGTAGCGGAACTTGTCCACGAAGACCTGCATGTGGGCGATCTCGCGCTCCTGGGCGGCGCGCTTGGCGCGGAGCTGCTCGAGGTTGGCCTCGCGCTGGCGCAGGTAGTCCGAGTAGTTGCCGGTGTAGGTGCGCAGGGAGCGGTTCTCGAGGGCGGCCACGTGGTCCACGCAGGCGTCCATGAAGGAACGGTCGTGGGAGACGATGAGGACGACGCCGTCGTAGCTGGACAGGAAGCCCTCGAACCACTGGACGCTCTCGAGGTCGAGGTGGTTGGTGGGCTCGTCGAGAAGCAGGACGTCGGGGTGGCGCAGCAGCAGCTTGGCGAGGCTGATGCGCATCTGCCAGCCGCCGGAGAACTCGAAGGCCGGCTTGTCGAGGTCCTCCACGGGGAACCCCAGGCCGCACAGGATCTGGCGGGCGCGGCTCTCGAGCTCGTAGCCGCCGGCGGCCTCGAAGCGGTCGCGGGCGCGGCCGTACTCCTCCATGGCGGCGTCGAGGGCGTCGGGGTCCTTCTCGGTGGCCATGACCTGCTCGAGCTCGGAGATGCGCTCGCCCAGGTGCGCGATCTCGGTCGCGGAGGCCATGACCTCCTCGAGGGCCGAGCCGTCGCCGGCGAGCTCCGCCTCCTGCTCGAGGTAGCCCACGGTGGCGCCCCGGGCGAGGGTCACGGAGCCCTCGTCGGGCGACTCGAGGCCCATGACGATCTTGAGCAGCGTGGTCTTGCCGGCGCCGTTGGGGCCCACGAGGGCCCACGACTCGCCGGCGTTGAGCTGGATGGTGGCGCCCGAGTAGAGGACCTGGGGGCCGAAGGACTTTGCGACCTTGTCGATGAGGAGGATCACGGGGCTTGTTCCTAGTCTTGCGTGAGGTGGATGGCGAAGCCCGCGACGGGCTCCTTGAAGTAGACGAGCTTGGTGGAGCCGTCGGGCAGCAGGGCGCGGGAGGACTCGTCGACCTCGAAGCCGCGGGCGGCGAACCAGGCCTCGGCGGCGGGGATGTCGTCCACGTGGAAGCCGATGTGCCCGTGCTCGCCGCGGCCGCAGCCGCGCATGGTCTCCACGAGCGTGCCGCTGAACAGCGACACGGGGGTGTCGGTGCGGGGCAGGCCCATGAGGCGGGAGAAGGCCTCCGCGATGGAGGCGGCCTCGGCGTCGTCGGCGGCGTTGACACCCACGTGGGCGATGCGCAGGCCGAAGAGCTCTACGGGGTCCTCGCTGGGTCGTTCCATCGGTTTGTCCCTTCACCGTGTGCAGGCAGTACCGTCAAGTATATGCCAGCGCCCGGCGGGGCTGTCACCCCCGGCCGGAAACGCGGCGCGACCGTGCAGGGGACGCGCACAATCGCGGTTTGTCCTCATCGACCCGTCGAGGATGCGGGGGATCCGGACCTCCCCTCGGTCGGCGTCGCCCGAGCGAGGCGCCGGCTCAGCCCTCGAACAGGAGCACGAGGCAGCAGCCCGCGTGGCACTCCACCTCTCCCCCGCTGGCGGCCTCCACCACGTTGGAGACGCCGAGGTCGTCCAGGGCGTCGAGCCACCGGTGGTCCAGCGGCCAGTGGAGGCCGCGCTCGGAGATGCAGGTGCCGTCCGCGAGGGGCACCGCGGAGACCGTGCGGCCCCGGCCCTCCACGCGCACGGAGCGCATGCCCTCCGGCGAGAGGACCCAGCCCCGCCAGCCGTCACCCACGAGGGCCACCGGGCGCCCGCTGTGCCGCCGCACCACGCCCAGGACGCCCAGGCCGTGGTCGACGCGGCCGCCGGTGGCGCAGAGCAGGGTGAACGCGGGGACCGTCCCGCGGGCGGCCGCGACGGCCTCCCCCAGGGCGAACGCGGCCTCCAGGTCGGTCATGTCCTTCTCGCACGGGAGGGCCACGCGCTCCGGCACCGCCGAGGCGACCCACGCGAGCACGTCGGGCCCCGCGGAGTCGCCGTCGCCCACGAAGGCGTCCGGCACCACCCCGGCGTCGCGGCACCACGCGGCGCCGCGGTCGGCCGCCACGACGTAGTCGGCCCCGGCGCAGCATGCGGCCAGCAGCCCGCGGGAGCAGGGCTCGGGCGAGCCGGCCACCACGGCCACCGAGAATGACACGTCGCCAGGACCCACTAGAGCGCCTCCAGCACCTCTTGGAGGGTGACGCCGCGCCAGCCCTCGGGGAGCGCCACGTCGGCCACGGCCTCCATGTCGCCGAGCCCGTGGCGGCTCGTGGGCCAGGTGAGGCCGAGCGTGGGGAAACCCGCCCCGTGGGCCACGGTCACGGCGTGGAGGGAGTCGTCCACCACGAGCACCTGCGAGGGGTCGAGCCCCAAGTCGGCGGCCGCCGCGAGCCACATGCCGGGCTCGCTCTTGCTCGGGTAGCCCATGGACACGGAGTAGATCCGGTCGAAGAAGCCGCGGAGCCCGTTGGCCCCAAGGCCGCACTCGACCTCGGGGAGCTCGGAGCAGCTGGCCACGGCCATGGGCAGGCCGGCCCCGCGCACCTGCTCCAGGAAGTCCCGGGCGCCGGGTATGGCCGGGACGTCGTTGGCGTAGTGCCAGTGGGCCCGCTCCATGACCTCGGCCTTGATCCGGGCCGGGTCCACGTCCAGGCCGTTCTCCCTCACGAACATGGCCAGGCCCTCGTCGGCCCCCATGGTCTCGGCGCGGGCCTGGTGGGCCCGGGCGGCCTCCTCGCCGGCGTAGGCGGAGAGGACCTCGGGCAGCACCGAGCGCCACATCCCCATGGAGTCGAGCAGTGTGTCGTCGCAGTCGAAGACTATGGCCTTGATGTCCACGGAAACCTCCCTTTTCAAGCGGTCCACCAGACTCTAGCGCAAGGGCGTCGCAGTGTTTATGGAGGGGACAGCCGAGGGGTACAGTTATGCGTCGCACAGCATCGACGAAAGGAGCGCCATGGCCCGCTACGACTACCGCTGCACCGAGTGCGGAACCGTCTTCGAGGTGGAGCACCCCATGGGCGAGCGCCCGGAGGTGGCCTGCCCTGCCTGCGGCGCACCCTGCGAGCGCGTCTTCGAGGCGAGCGCCATCACCTTCACCGGCTCCGGCTTCTACAACACCGACAGCCGCGACTCCTCGGGGTCGGGGCCCCACTCCACGTCGTGCGCCGGCTGCTCCGGCGGCGACTGCTCCGGCTGCCACTAGCGGCACCGACGGCGCCCGGCCGGGACCGGGGCGCCGCCTACCCCCGCCGGACGAGCCGGGCCGCGAAGTGCCCGTCGGGGCCGTCCGTGGCGGGCACGCTCGCGAAGTCGCCGGACGGGAGCACCCACCGGCGCACCATGCCCTGGAACGGCACCGGCGCCGCGGCCACGCCGGGCGCGCGGCCGCAGTCCTCGCGGCGGAAGCCGCGGCCGGCGGGGCTGTCCAAGAACCGGTCGACGACGGCCGGGCCCTCCTCGTCCAGGACCGAGCACGTGGCGTAGACGAGGGTCCCGCCCGGGGCCACGCGCCTCGACGCCGCCTCGAGGATGCGGCCTTGGAGGGCCGGCAGGCCGTCGGGGTTGTCGGCGTCGAGCACCGAGGGATCGAGGGTCCAGGGGATCTCCGGGTGGCGGCGCATGGTGCCCGTGCCGGAGCAGGGCACGTCGCAGAAGACGGTGTCGAAGGAGCGGTCCAGCTCCCCGGGCAGGCCGGGGCCGTCGAGCAGGCGGGCGTCCCAGGCCATGGAGGTGACGGACGCCTCCCAGCCGTGGCTCACGCGCTCCCGGGCCAGCTCCACCTTGGACTCGGAGAGGTCCACGGCCACCACCTTGGCCGGGCCGCCCAGGGCCGCCGCGGCGTTCTCCAGGAGGATGGTCTTGGTGGCGCGCCCCTGCCCCACCTCGAGCAGCGCGGTGCCGGGAGCCGGCGCGCCGATGCGGCTCACCATCTGGGAGCCGAGGTCGCTCACCACCACGTCCACCGAGCCCACGAGGCCGCTCCGGGCCAGGGCGGCGGGCTTCTCGAGCAGGAACGACCCGGGCAGCGCCACGGGCACCGGCGCCGTGCCGCTCTCGCGCAGGCGTGTGTAGGCCTGGGCGGCGTCGCACACGCCGGCGTTGGCGGCGACCCACGCGGGGGCCGGCTCCAGCTGGGCCAGGGCCATGGCGGCCGCCTGGGGCCCCGGCAGCGAGGCGCACAGGCGCGCGGCGAGCCAGGAGGGCATGCCGGCCACGAGGGAGACGTCGGCCACGGAGACGGGCACGCCGCCCGCCAGGGCCGCCGTCACACGCTCCCGGGCGCTCCGCACGCGGGGGCGGTCGCAGGAGACCACCTTGCGGAGCACGGCGTTGGCCAGGCCGGACGCGCGTCTCGCCACGGTGCGCACGAGCTCCACGCCCTGGGAGACGGAGACCTCGGGCGAGGTCTCGAGGTACATGACCTCGAAGCAGGCCACGCGCAGGGCGTCGCGCACACGGGGCTCGAGGTCGCGGGGGCGCCGCAGGTGGCTGTCGAGCACGGCGTCGAGCAGGCCGCGGCAGGCCGTGGACCCCAGCACGAGGCGGGAGGCCAGGCCGCGGGCCTTGAGGGAGAGGCGCGCCATCTCCGGGGCGGCGCGCAGGAGCTCACGGGCGTAGGCGTCGCGGCGGCGGGCCCGGGAGACCACGGCCAGGGCCACGGCGCGGGAGGGCGAGACCTCGGCCATCAGATACGCTCCCAGCGGCAGTCGGGGTCGTCGTGCAGGCCGCGGGCCCACTCGCCGGCGGCCATGGCGCGCTTGCCGTCGGGCTTCACCTCGAGCAGCTCCACGACGCCGTCGGAGCAGCCCAGGGCCACGCGGCCGTGCTCGATGCGCAGATGCCCAGGACGGGCGCCGAGGCCGGCCACCGTGCGGGCGGCGAGCACACGCATGCCTCGGCCACCGGCCCTGAGGCGGGCGGGAGCGGCGTCGCTCGAGGCCAGCACGCGGCGGACGTTGGCCACGGCGGTGTCGTCGGGGTCCAGACGCATCTCGGCCTTCTCCACCTTGGAGGCGTAGGTCACGAGGGACTCGTCCTGGGGCGTCCAGACGGCCTCGCCGGCCTCGATGGCCACGAGGGCCCGCACGAGGAGGCGGGCGCCCAGGTGGGAGAGCTCGTCGGTCACCTGGGCGCTGTTCTTGCCGTCGATGGGCACCGACCCCGTGAGGCAGAAGTCGCCGGCGTCGAGCTCCTTGACCACGCGCATGATCGAGACGCCGGCCGTGCGGTCGCCGGCCAGGATGGCGCGCTGGATGGGGGCGGCGCCGCGCCAGCGCGGCAGCAGCGACGCGTGGACGTTCACACAGCCGAGAGGCGCGAGGTCGATGACGCCCTGGGGCAGGATGCAGCCGAAGGCGGCCACACACAGGATGTCGGGCTCGAGGCCGCGGAGCCATGCCTGGGTCTCGTCGTCCATGCGGGTGGCCTCGCGCACGGGGAGGCCGAGACGCGCGGCGCACGCCTTGACGGGAGAGGGGTCGAGGGTCTTGCCGCGGCCGCGCACGGCGTCGGGGCGCGTGACCACGCCCACGACGTCGAAGGTGGCGTCGAGGGCCTCGAGGGAGGGCACGGCGAAGTCCGGCGTGCCCATGAAGACGACGCGCATGGCGGCCCCCTACTCGGTCTCGCCGGGGCGGACGCCCTCGGCGATGGCCTGACGGACGCGGGTGGCGGCACGGGCGCGCGCGATGGGGCCGAGGTGGTCGAGCATCACGGTGCCGTGGAGGTGGTCGATCTCGTGCTGGAGGCAGCGGGCCAGCAGCGTGCCGTCGGCCTCGTAGCGCATGAGGTCGCCGTCGAGGTTCTGGGCGTGCACCACCACGTGGCGGGGGCGCTCCACGTCGACGGTGACGCCGGGAAACGACAGGCAGCCCTCGGAGCCGGTGAAGGTCTCCTCGGACTGCTCCACGATCACGGGGTTGATGAGCACGTAGGGGTTCTTCTTGGTGCCGTCGCCGTAGTCGCAGTCGATGACCACCATGGCCACCGACTCCCCCACCTGCGGGGCGGCCAAGCCGCAGCCCTCGGCGGCGTACATGTCGTCGATCATGCGCTCGGCGAGGGCGCGCACCTCGGGGGTTATCTCGTCGATCTGGCTGGCCTCGCGGGTGAGCACGGGGTCGCCCATGAGGACGATGTCATCAAGCATCGCATCTATATCGGCCATGGGTCTCCTCACGGTAGGTTTTCCACCCAGCATTCTACCCGGAGAGGGGGACCGTGAGCGGGGAGCTGCAGTGATGTGCGTGTGGGGCCGCGGGGGGCGCGGGGCCGGCGGCGATGCGGGGGAAATCGCGATTTCCCCCGCAACTTGGGGCGGGAAACGAGGGGAAATGGGGGTTGCCCCTCGGTTTTTGAGGCCGACGGTGCGGCCAGATCCCGATTTCCCCTCACTTCATGGCGAGAAATGAGGGGAAATCGGGATTGCTCCTCATCGAGGAAGACGCGTGAGAGGCAAACGGCCGCAGCGAGATACCATCGTTTATTTGCTACACTCTATTGGATTGTGTCGTTAGTAAGCGACGTTAGGTTGAGCATGAAGCGAGCCATCCCGTTCAGGACGCGTCAAGCCGCAAAGGAGATCGGCCAGTCCATCGGAGACTGGCGAAGGATGCAGAACCTCAAGTCAGAAGAGCTCGCGGACATGGCGGGCGTCTCACGCTCCACCCTATCGAGGCTGGAGAACGGAGACCCCTCCGTGAGCCTGGCGACGCTGCTCAACATCTGCAACGTCTTTGCGGTCATGGACCGGGTCATCGACGCCGTCGACCCTTACGAGACGGACTACGGGCGGGCGCGTGCGTCCCAGGAACTGCCGCAGCGGGTGAGGAGGGCCAGGTGATAGGGCGGCTCGAGGTCTTCTGCGATGGGAGCAGGGTGGGAACCGCGTGCTTCAACCTGAGGCGAGGGGGCATCAGCACCACCTTCACCTATGAGGAATCGTGGCTGGGAGACGAGACGGGCTTTGCACTCGACCCCGCCCTCCCATTGGTGTCCGGCGCCCATCACACGCAAGGGCTGCCCGGCAGCTTCAGGGATTCCCTGCCCGACCGCTGGGTGACGTCGACCGCCTCATCGGCGTCTCGGACCGTGGAAGGCAGGAGTCGCACGCGGGGCCGGCGGCGATGCGGGGAAATCGCGATTTCCCCTCACTTCATGGCGAGAAACGAGGGGAAATCGCGATTGCCCCTTACCGAGGAAGCCGCATGAGAGACGAGCGGCCTGCGACGCCTAGATCGCCCAGACCTCGTTGGCGACCGCAGCGAGCTCCTCGGCGCGCTCGGCGATGGCCGTCTCGTCCCACACCTCGGCCGCAAGGGGCCTCTCCATGGTACGGAGGCCGGCGGCCGACGACTCGAGGCCGGGCTTCGCGCGCGTCCTCCCCTGCGCCTCGCGTCCCTTCTTCTTGACGTCCCATGGTGCATTGCTCACCGAGGAGTTCAGGCCCTGGGTGATGATGGCAAGGTTGCCGAGCGTCTTGAGCGTGTCGTTGCGCTCGCGCTTGGCCTGCTCGTCGCCGTCGAACGGCCACTGCTCCTCCCACTTTCTCGGCATGAGGTGCTCCAGGCTGTAGGAGTCGAAGCCGAGGAGCTGGGTGCAGTCCTTGTCGTCCCTGAGCGAGGCCTCGAGCAGGTAGAGGATGCCGCGGGCCTGCAGGTGGTTGAGGCGTCCCTCGCTGCGGAAGGCTGCGTCGACCTTGTCGAGGGAGGGAAGGTCGGTCGTGCTCTCGCTCTCGCGCGACAGGCGCTCGCGCAAGGCGTCGGGCGCGACCACGCCCTCGCGGATGAGGCTGGAGAAGAAGCGGTTGTAGTTCTTGGTATCCGCCCGCAGTACCATGCGGCGCATGACGTAGGCCTCGAGGATGCCGAGCATCTCGTCAAAGAGGGCGTCGTCGGCGATGTGCTCCCTCAGGTACAGCACGTACGGGATGAGGGTGGAGTTCTGCAGGCCGAAGATGACGACGTTCATGCGGTCCATGCCCGGCACCGGGCCGACCATGCGCCCGCGGGCCGAGGGGTCGAAGAGCCCGCGGAAGGTCTCGGCGTTCGCCTTGAGGGCGTCGATGAGGGACGAGGGGTCGCCGTCGCAGTGGTTCATAATGAACTGCCGATAGGACTGGAACAGACGCTCGGACTTCTCGTAGGAGCGGCGCTCGTCCTCGGAGACGTCGTCCTTCTTGTCCGCCTCCAGCTGGAGGAAGGCCGAGAAGAAGAGGTCGATCATGGAGCGCCTGAGGCGTCCGGTGGTGATTGTCTGGTCCCAGTAGGCCTTCGTCTCGTCGTCGCGCTCGAAGACGTCCTCCCAGTGGGTCTTGTAGGTCTCGATGTTCTCCCTGCTGAAGAAGTAGTTCTTGAGCAGCTCGGCCGTGGTGAGGCGCATGCCGAGAGAGTTGATGGTGTCGAAGATCTGCTGCTCGTCGTCTTGCTCGCTCAGGGTAATCAGGACAAACTGCGTGAATTGCATCAGATCCATGTAGTTCATTGACCAGGCACGGTCCTCATCGATGTTCTCAACGAAGTAATTAAACGCCTTGATGACATTCGAGTCACCGTCGAGAGGCGAGGCCGTCTCGGCCGCCATCGCACGCTCGAAATCCGCCCTGTCGTTCCGGTTATGGAGGAAGTAAAGGCGCTTCGTCAAAGAGTGTTGCGTCTCCCTCTGAAAGTAGAAGCGCGAGTCAAACGACTCATTGCCGGTTTTGAGGGCGATGACCTTCAGGAGCAGCTGCATGGTGGTGAGCCGCTGCTGGCCGTCGACGACAATCGCCTTGCTGGCAAAATCGTCGTTGCCCGGGCCGCAGTCGATGGTCTTCTTCAAGATCACCGACCCGAGGAAATAGGGCTCGCGCGCCTCGCACATGTTTTTGAGATCGTCGAGGAGACGGGCCCACTCGTCCTCTCCCCAAACGTAGGAGCGCTGGTAGAACGGCACCTCGAGCAGACGGCCCGTCTTGAAGATGTCGTCCGGCAGCAATGCCTCTTTTGCTTCCATTGTTTCCTCCAATTTAAATTGTTATTATCAGAATCGCTAGACCGTAAGCAGCCCCTGGTGAAACGCGCTTGGGAACAGGAAGGTGCGCTCCTTGCCGTCGAGGAAGACGGCGACCTTGCCACGCTCCCGGTCCACCGTGAGCACCTCTCCGTAGCCGAAGGCCCTGTGGAACACCGTGTCGCCCGGCTCGAGCGCGTCGAGCGCGGCCTCGTCCACCCGAGGCGCCGCGGGGGCCTGCTCGACCTCCGCCGGCCAGCCCTTGAGCCGCCAGGCGGGACGGTGCCCCGTCGCCTTCGACCCGCGGGCCGAGAAGGTAAACTCCGCCCCCCTGTCCGCCAGGCCCTGCATGCGGGGGCGCAGCTCGGAGCCGCCCGCCACCCAGAGGTTGCCACCCTTGTCCCGGTGGTCGACGAAGGTGACCCCGTCGGCGGCGAGCTCGGATGTGACCCAGTCGCTGCACACGCCAACGGTCTCCCCCACCGAGGCGACGACCACGTCGCCGGCCCTCGCCGGCGCAGGGGGATCGCCTGCGATACCCGACCCCCGGCCGCTCGGCGTGACCATGGACTCCTGCTGGGCCGCCTCGAGGTACTCGGTCTCGTTGAGGGACGTGTCATAGAGACCCACGCGCTCCCCGGCGTGACGGTTCACACCGGCGTACTCGAGGCTCGCGTCCTCGTAGCGCCGGAACTTGTAGATGGCGTCGTTCATGAGGGCGTCGTTGAACACTCCCAGGGATATGAGCAGGTCGAAGTCCTCCACCGTGAGGCCGCACACCTTCTGGAACAGCCCCGGCTCGAAGCGCCTGATGACGTCCTTGAGCGTCTGCTCGCGGTAGTCCGTGAGGTACATGAAGACGGGGATCCTCGTGGCGAACTTGACGAGCTTCTCCTGCACGAGCTTGCGCTTGCTCCGGACCTCCTTCTCCTCCTTGGAGAGCTCCTTCTTCTCCGCGGGGGTGAGGTCTCCCTCGCTGTCGCGCTTTGCCTTCTTGACGGCCTCGCTCTTGTTGACGATGGTCTCGAGCACGTTGTCGCCCAGGGCGCGGAAGCCCTCGATGCCCATGATGGCGTCCATGGCCCGCTCGTTGTCGATGATGCGCTGGAGCGTGGCGTTGTCCACGTTGACAAGCAGGGCGCTCTCCCATCGGCGGGCCAGCAGGGTGGCCGAGGTGCCGGCCATGGCCAGGTCGAGAATCTCGGCAGCGTCCACCTTCCTCATGGTCGAGCCGTCGTAGGCAAGGACCGGCAGGAAGTCGATGAACTCCCCCACCTTCTGCTCGGGGCCCACATCGCTCTCCACGTCAAGACGCACCGAGTAGTCGGACACCATGCGGAGGCTGCGGTCCAACGCGAAGTCGAAGACGTACGCCTCCTTCTTGATGACCTGCATCCGCCCCTCGTCGTCGACGGCCGTCCAGGGCGATTGCACGCGGAAGGCGGCTTGGAAGTAGGTCTCGGGGCTCCGCATGTTGGTGAGCATGAAGATGCCGCCCCACGGCTTCACGGTGACGCCCGTGGTGAGCTTTCCGCAGGTAAGCGTGATCGTCTTGCTCTCCAGCGGGTCTTCCATTGAGGCTCGGACCTTGTCGAGCGCCGCCTCGCCCATGCCGGCCTCGGAGCCGGCACACACGTTGACCGTATAGTCATGGAAGAACGTGTTCTGCCGCTCGCGGAGGAGGTTGCGCATGGCATAGCAGCTGTTCACCCGTGGCAGGTACCAGAGGGTGTGGTTGAGCATGGAGAGCAGCCGGGCGTCGGAATAGGGCATGGCCGGACGCTCGGAGCCCAGCTTGAGGTCGCCCACCGTAGAGGGGGCGTGGGCGCCGCGGATGAGGTCGAGCCACTTCTGCACGGAGTCCTTGAGCACGAACTCCGCGGAATCCCCCTCCCCCGTGGCCTCGAAGAAGACGTTGAGGTCGAAGGTGTTGAACTCTCCGCCCTGGGCCACGCGGCGGATGTCCTCGGGCATCTGGTAGGTGAGCATGACCATGCCCGGGAGCGCCTCGTAGGGGTTGGGCGAACCCGGGTGCTCATCCGGCCAGGCCTTCTTGGCGGCCTGCTCGTCGGAGTAGGTCCAGTTGTAGATCTGCTCCTCGATGAACTCGCCTGAGTTGAGGGCGCGGAACGGGGTCCCCGAGAGGAACAGGTAGTAGCGGGTGAAGATGGGCAGGTCGCCCTCGTCGATGCCGTTGCCGGTGTTGACCTTGCCGATGCCGGTGTCTTGGGAGCCGGTGTCGCGCTCGTCCTCGTCCTCCTGGGAGAAGAGGCCCTTGGCGTTGTCGTTCCAGGCGCCGAAGTGGTACTCGTCGAAGATCACCAGGTCCCAGTCCTCCGTGCGCACCCACTCGTGCTGGGGCTTGAAGGCCCCGTTCTTCCCCTTGCCGAGGAAGTCCTGGAACGAGCCGAAGCACACGATGGGCCGGCTTTTGTCGGCGGCCTCGTACTGCCGGGAGATGTCGGGGTCGCCGGGCCTCGCGGGACGGCTGATGAACTGCCAGCCCTCGAAGTCCACGTGGGTCTTGAGATCCTCCTCCCAAGCCGCCTTGACCGCCGGCTTGAAGGTGAGGATGAGGATGCGATTGAACCCCATGCGGCGGGCGAGCTGGTACGACGCGAAGGTCTTGCCGAAGCGCATCTTGGCGTTCCAGAGGAACTTGGGCGTGCGGTCCGTGGCCTCGCCGTCAAGGGAGCGGAAGTACCGTTCCGTCTTCTCCACGGCCGCGAGCTGCTCGGGGCGCATGGCAAAGGTGTTGGGACGCCCCTTGACCGCCTGGGTGCGGTCTCGCACGGCGTTGTAGGCCACCTGGACATCCTCGACGGAACAGGCGAACCACTCGGTGAGCTTGCCGGCGTCATCCCGTTTGCGACGGATCTTCATCTCGTCCACGAGCACCCGGTGCACCTCGTGGTCCATGAAGGTGGTGCCGTCCGCGCGCATGGCCGGAGCAGTGAACTCCACGTGGTACGGCTTGATGCCGGGCTTGAGCGTTGGATAGTGCTCCCGCATGCGCTCCTCGACGGTGCGGCTGGTGTAGCCCACCTTGAGGAGGCCGGCGAGGTCCGGGTTGGTGGGCTCGCTGTAGGCGTAGATGACCGGCTCGGTGGACGGGCGCCCGGGAAGGAGATCGGCGATGGGCATGGTCAGTCACCGAATTCCGTTATCAAAGCCTCACAGTAATTGCGCTCTTCAGATGACAGTGAGAACTCTGCGTAGAGGTTCGTGTCATCCACACGTAAGCCCTTGGTTATTTCCGGCACAAAGGCGAACTTGTCTCGACTCAGATTGATCGATGTCAGCGCCTGGGCGATGAGTAGCCTTGCTATCTTGCTTTTAAGTAGTGAAGAGACATGCTCAGCCTCATCCAGCGTCTCATAAGGACCAACCACTAAATATGAATCCGTGCACACCTCACCAGGTTTAAGCACCTCGATACGAGACAAAACCCGCATTTGACCATTTTTATCTGGCTCACCTGCGTGCTCGTAGGTAATACGACTAATCATGACCTTATAGGAGTCCACATACTCATTCGAGTCAACCTGCCCTCTTGCGATATACGAACGCCCCTTGGAAGAAATCAACAGAAGGTCACCGTCGCTCTTCACCGTATGGCCTCGCTCTGACGTGGGGAGACCAAAGGGATTACGCGACGATACCTTTGTGGCAAGCGCGGGGAATCCAGCCGCGAGGACCTTTCTTACTATAGAGACGGCTCCGTTTTGTCTGACAAAAACGGGGAACTCTTTCAAAGAGCGTGTCATGGTGCTCTTCGAGGGCCCGATAATCGTCGCTACCTCGCAATCCCCTTCCGCATCTCTGTCCCATAAGAAGTAGCTGACACCACCGCTCACACTGTTTTGCGGGAAGCAGTCTTTTGCATTGATGTAGTCGACCAGCTTACGGATATGTCGATCTGAGAGCATGTCCTCTCGAAACTGCGTTAGACCCTTTCCGCCTGCAAGCCACCGGGAAGGAGTAATCATAATCAAGTAACGAGGGGCGAGCTTGATGGCCTGGGAAACAAACAGCTGGTAGATAGGACTGGCGCTCGCTCCATTACCTCCGTCGCTCAGTTGGTACGGCGGGTTGCCCACGATTACGTCGAACTTCATCTCTTTTATCTCTTTCAGGTCTGCCGGGTGGACGAACTCGTATGCGTGCTGCTCGAGGCTCTCGCCCCTGTCGTAGTTGACCTTTGCCGCCCCGCACCACACGCACCTGCCGTTCTTCCAGGTGTGATGCGTGCGGCGGTAGCGCACGTTGCCCTCGGCGGTATCAAAATGCACAACCGAGTACCTGGAGTTGGGGTACTTGGAGCAGTAGAGGCTGCGGCGCGAGAGCAAGCTGCAGAGCTCCGTGGTGGCGATGCCAAAGAGCTGTTTCTTGTAGATGTGCTCCAAACGCTCATCGAGGTCCGGGATCTTGTCCTCCAGCCCCGTGATCAGGCGCTTCGCGATCTCGCGCAAAAAGATGCCGCTCTTGCACGCAGGGTCCAGGAACGTGGCGTCGGAATCGCTCCAGATCTCTTCTGGAAGCATGTCCAGCACCTGGTTGGCAACCTCCGGCGGGGTGAACACCTCGTCGTTGGAGAGGTTGGCCAAACAGCTCAGGACGTCGGGGTTGTAGGTCTCCGTGAAGAGGTCAGCCATGGTCCACCACCTCGAAGATCGAGGTGGGCTCGAACTCCGCCACCACAGGGGCGAGGCGGACGTTCGTCCCCTCCTCGACGCCCCACGCCGTCCCCGTGGAAGGGAACAGGCTCGGCGTATCCTCCTGGTTCTCTAGCAGGTCGCAGAGCCGGTAATCGCGGCGCTTGACCTTGTCCCCGAAGACGAGGGACCACTCGGAGAACGTTATGGGCTCGCCCTGGGCCGTCTTCATGGTGAGTGCGTCGCCGCATTGGATGTTGTGGGAGAGCACATAGGCTGCAGCGTCCAAGAAGGCGGGGTTACCGGCAGACCTGCAGACGGAACGCCACTCGCCGGCCACGATGCCGAGCAGGCGCTCGCGGCACTCCGCGACGTTGTCCTCGAGCAGCTCCACCCCGTAGAGGCTCGCCACGGCAACGAACGCGTCACGCTCCCAGACGGCGGCATCGCGTTTGCAGCGCCTGGTTGCCACGGCGAGCTTGCGGCGGAGCACCTCGGCGAGGAAGTTGCCGTTGCCGCACGCCGGCTCGAGGAACCGGGAGTCTATGCGCTCCGTCTCCTGTCTCACCATATCGAGCATGGCGTTTACCTCGCGCTCCGCGGTGAAGACCTCGCCGTGCTCCACCACACGCCGGCGCGATTTGACCTGGCTCTCTCCCACGCTTGCGTCCTTCGAACGGACGCGGCGGGTGGCCCAAGGTCACGAAAAGGTAGTCGTTTTGAGAGGGTATTATCTGAAAATGAACCGAAGTAACTACCTGCACATTTCGCGGCGGGTCAGCACTCGAGAAGGCGCTTGAGGGGGCTCCTCAAAACGACTACGTTCTGCGAAGTTCACAGGAGAAGCGCAGACGGTCCCACCGTTCCCGGTCAATCCGTCGTCTGGGCGCAGGCACTGTCCTCGGCCCTCCAGCGGTCGAAGGTCGAGACGCTCACATGGAGGCGACGGGCCGCCTGCCTGCGGGTAAGGTCGCCGCGAAGGAACTCCTCCCTCACGGCCTCGTAGCAGTCGGGGCGCGCGATCCTGGGGCGCCCGAGGTGCTTGCCGCGGGCCCGTGCGGCGGCGATGCCCTGGGCCTGCCGCTCGCGGATCTTCTCCCTCTCGAGATGGGCCACGTAGGCGAGGAGCTGGAGGACTATGTCCGAGATGAAGGCGCCCGTGACGCCCTCGGCGTCCGAGCGCGTGTCCAGCAGCGGCATGTCGAGCACCACGATGTCCACGCCCCTGTCGCGTGTGAGCTCGCGCCACTCCGCGATTATCTCGTCGTAGTTGCGGCCGATGCGGTCGATGCTCAGCACGTAGAGGACGTCGCCCGCCCTGAGCCGCCGCTTGAGGCGGCGCCACCCCGGGCGGTCGAAGTCCTTGCCGCTGGCCTTGTCCTCGTACACGGCGTCGAGCCCCAGCTCCGCGAAGGCGTCAAGCTGGCGGTCGAGGTTCTGGTCTGCGGACGACACGCGCGCGTAGCCGAAGGAACGGTGGTCCATGGAGCCCTCCCCTCGCGATCCATGGGCAAAGACGCGGCACCGGGGCGACGCGGGAGGGGGTCTCTCTCCAGTATAGCGTACATCTGTTCTGTTTTGGGAGGGGTGACAGGCCCGGCGCAGTACCAGTATCATGATTTGCATGGCTGATACCAATCTAGCCCACATGATACCGAAGCCCGTCTCCGCGAGCAGGACGCCGGATGCCGTGGAGGGGCTCTGCCGGGCATGGTCGGCGGCCCATGAGGGCGGCGGCGTTAGCCCGCTCCTCCTCTGTGGCGCCTTCGTCCTCGACTTCACCTGCATTCACCCGTTCTCGGACGGCAACGGACGCATGAGCAGGATCCTGACACAGCTCCTGCTCCTCAAGGACGGGTACGACGCTGTGCTCTACTCCCCCCTCGAGGCCGTCATAGAGCGCCGTCGTCCCGAGTACTACGACGCCTTGCAGGCATCCTCCATGGGATGGCACGAGAACGCGTCGGACCCGAGGCCGTTTCTCGTCTTCCACCTCGAGACCTTGGCGGAGTGCCAGCAAGAGGCTCGCCGGAGGCTCGAGGCCCGGGGAGATGCCCCGACATCCAAGGGCGACAGGGTCGTCGAGTTCATGGCCTTCCACCAAGGCCCGTTCCGGAAAGCGGACATCTTGGCCGCCCTGCCCGACATCTCCGAGATCACGGTCAAGAGGGTGCTCGCGCAGGCCCGGCGCGACGGCTTGCTGGAGCTGCTGGGGTCGGGGAGGTCGTCCGCCTACCTGTGGAGGGGCGACGGCGACCGCCCGTAGACGACCCTTCGGTGAGTGAAAACCCGTTCACCGAAGCCCCTGGACCCCCAGAAACCGCTCATTGAAGCCCCTGAAGCCACTCACCGAAGCCCGCCGCCACGCCCGCCGCCTACAGCAGGTCGTAGGCGTCCACGTCGATGGCCACCGAGACGCCCCGGCTGTCCACCGCCGAGCAGGCCCTGGCCAGAAAGCCGCCCAGGTCGCCGTCCACCGGCGCCTTCACCAGCACGTGGCGCCGCAGGCGGTCGGCCACCTTGCCCTTCACGCACTCCGCCGGCCCCACGACCTGCCAGCCCCGCTCGCCCTCGGCCTGGGAGCGCAGCGCCGCGGCGACCTGGGCCACCACGCGCTCCACGAGCGCCCCGTTGACGCCCGACACCACCACGTTGCCCAGGCGCCTGAACGGCGGGTAGGCGGCCTCCTCGCGGTCGGCCAGCTCGAAGGCCCTGAACGCCGCGCGGTCGTGGCCGGCCACGCACGTCACGGCCGGGTGCGTGGGCCAGTAGGTCTGCACCAGCACGCGGCCCGGGTCGTCGCCGCGGCCCGCGCGGCCCGCCACCTGCTCCAGGAGGTCGTAGGTCCTCTCGGACGCGCGGAAGTCGGGCAGCTTGAGGGTGGTGTCGGCATTGATGACGCCCACGAGCGTGACCTCGGGGAAGTCCAGGCCCTTGGCTATCATCTGCGTGCCGATGAGCACCGCGCCGTCCGCCGCGTCGAACTCCTCGAGCAGCGCCTGGTGGGCCCCCTTGCCCCGGGTGGTGTCGGCGTCCATGCGCACGACGGGGGCGTCGGGCAGCATCATCCGCAGCTCGTCCTCCACGCGCTGGGTGCCCACGCCGTAGGCGGCGAGGTAGCGGCTGCCGCACGCCGGGCAGTGGGTGGACGGGTTGGGAAACGCCGCCTGGGGCCAGGTGCGCCCGCAGGAGTGGCAGGCGAGCTCGTGGGTGCGCTCGTGGTAGGTGAGCGCCGTGGAGCAGTGCGGGCACGTGGGTACGCACCCGCAGTCGCGGCACATGAGGAACGTGGCGAACCCGCGGCGGTTGAGCAGCAGCACCGACTTGTGCCCCGCCTCGAAGTTCTCGACCAGGGCCTTGCGGAGCGGTGCCGAGAACGGCGAGTTGTTGTTGGCGGCAAACTGGCTGCGCATGTCCACGACCTGCACCGCGGGCAGCGTCGCCCCGCCGGGGCGCTCCTCCATGGTCACCGACGTCCACGAAGCGCCGCGCCACGACCCGCGGGCGCAGCGGGCCACCGCCTCCATGGACGGCGTGGCGCTCCCCAGCACGAGAGCGCCCCCGCGCAGGCGCGCGAGCTCCGCGGCGACGTCGCGGGCGTGGTAGCGGGGCGCCTGGTCCTGCTTGTAGGAGTGCTCGTGCTCCTCGTCCACCACCACGAGGCCGAGGTCGGCCATGGGCGCGAACAGGGCCGAGCGGGCGCCCACCACGACGCGGGCCTCGCCGGAGCGGATGCGCTCCCACTGCTCGCGGCGCTCGCCGGTGGAGAGCCGCGAGTGCAGGATGGACACCGTGTCGCCGAAGCGGCTGCGGAACCGGCCCACGGTCTGGGCCGTGAGCGAGATCTCGGGCACGAGCACCACGGCGCCCCTCCCCTGCCCGAGCATCCGCTCGATGGCCGAGAGGTAGACCTCCGTCTTGCCCGACCCCGTGACGCCGTCCACGAGCACCACGCCGCCGGAGCCGTCGGCCACGGCGGCGTCCACGGCGTCGAGGGCCCGCACCTGACCGTCCGACAGGCGCTCCGGACGGGCGGCCCGGGCGCTGGAGAGCGTGGTGGCCGGTCCCTGGGTGCGGCGACTCTCCACCACCACGACGCCCTTCTTGGCCAGCGCCGTCACGGCCCCCTGGGCTCCCGACACCACGGCCTTGAGCTCGGCGAGGCGCTGCGGCCCCTCGGCGAGGGCGGCGAGGAGCTCGCGCTGGCGCACGGCGTTCCTGCGCGGCTCGTACCCGTCCGCCCCCTCGCCCAGGCGCACCCAGCGGTCGTCGGCGGCCTTGACCTGCTCGTTGACGAGGCGCCAGGGCCCCGAGCCGTCGTCGCGCACCACCTTGACCGTCTGGCCCGGCGGCAGGAGGAGCCTCAGGCAGGAGGCCGGGGGTGCGGCGTACTCGTGGGCCATCCAGAGGGCGAGGCCGGCGGACACCCGGTCGAAGGCAGGGGCGGCGAGCACCTCCTCGACGTCGCGCACCTTGGCGGGGTCGACGCCGGCCGGGGGCTCCTCGTCCATGGCCACCACGTAGCCCACGGCGGAGCGGCCCGAGAAGGTGACGAGCACCGTGGCACCCACGTCCACCTGCCCGGCGAGGCGGTCGGGCACCCGGTAGTCGTAGGGCTCCGTGAGGGCGCGGGTGGGGATGTCGAGGACGACGGAGGCGAAGGGCACGGGCTCTCCCTGGGGCCGGGGCTGGCAGGACCATCCAGTGTAGCCCCACCGGGCCGTCTGGCAGGAAGCGCCACGAAGGCGGCGCACCTCTCGGCCGGCACCCTTGGCGACACGCCTGTCGGCGCCTGTGTCGACGCCCCTGTCGGCCGGCGCTCCTGTCGGAAATCGCGGTTTCGGACCGCCGAGACCCGGACGCCACGGCCCGGAGCGGCATGCAATCGCGGTTTCATGCCGCTCCGGGCCACCCGATGGCGACAACCCCCGTCAGCGACCGCGATTTCAGACCCCTCGGCCACCCGCGAGGCCGCCCGCGACCGTCCGAAACCGCGATCACCGACGTCGCCCTCCACGGAAAAGGCCGCAACCTCCCCGAACCGTCGTCGGGGCGGCTGCGGCCCGTTGCAGAGCGGCCGGCGACCGGTCGCCACAATGTCGGGGCTACTCGGTGAGGGCGGCCACGGCGGCCTTGAGCTCGTCGGCCTTGTCGGTGGCCTCCCAGGTGAAGTCGGCGTCCTCGCGGCCGAAGTGGCCGTAGGCCGCGGTCTTGCGGAAGATCGGGCGGCGCAGCTTGAGGTCGCGGATGATGGCGCCGGGGCGCAGGTCGAAGACCTCCTTGACGGCCTGCTCGATCACGGCGTCGGGCACCACGCCGGTGTCGTGGGTGTCCACCAGCACGGAGATGGGGTAGGCCACGCCGATGGCGTAGGCGAGCTCCACCTCGCAGCGCTTGGCGAGGCCGGCGGCCACCACGTTCTTGGCCACCCAGCGGGCGGCGTAGGCGGCGGAGCGGTCAACCTTGGTGGCGTCCTTGCCCGAGAAGGCGCCGCCGCCGTGACGGCCCATGCCGCCGTAGGTGTCGACGATGATCTTGCGGCCGGTGAGGCCGGTGTCGCCCATGGGGCCGCCCACCACGAAGCGGCCGGTGGGGTTGACGTAGATCTCGGCGTCGGACCAGTCGATGCCCTCGCCGTCGAGCACCGGGGCGATGACATGCTCGATCATGTCGCGCTTGATGACGTCCATGGACTCCACCGAGGGGTCGTGCTGGGTGGAGAGGACCACGGCGGTCACGGCCTTGGGCTCGTCGTCCTCGTAGCGCACGGTGACCTGGGTCTTGCCGTCGGGGCGCAGGTAGGACACGGTGCCGTCCTTGCGCACCTTGGCCAGGCGCTCGGAGAGGCGCTGGGCCAGGTGGACCGGCATGGGCATGAGGGTCTCGGTCTCGTCGGTGGCGTAGCCAAACATCATGCCCTGGTCGCCGGCGCCGATGCGGTCCTCGAGCTCGGCGGCCTCGCCGCGCTGGGCGCCGTAGGACTCGTCCACGCCCATGGCGATGTCGGGGGACTGCTCGTGGATCATGTTGATGACGCCGCAGGTGTCGGCGTCGAAGCCGTAGGCGGGGTCGTCGTAGCCGATCTCGCGGATGACGTCGCGGGCGATGTGCTGCACGTCCACGTAGGCCTGGGTGCGGATCTCGCCGGCCACGAGCACGGTGCCGGTGGTGACGAAGGTCTCGCAGGCGCAGCGGACGGCGTCCACGTTCGCGTGGCGCCCCGACGGGGAGACGTAGCCCTTGGCCTCGAGGTCGGCCTCCTTGGCGAGAATGGCGTCGAGGATGGCGTCGGAGACCTGGTCGCAGATCTTGTCGGGGTGCCCCTCGGTAACGCTCTCGGAGGTGAAGTAATGGGTCTCAGTGGCCATAGAGTCTCCTTTGCGGCGCCATGCCGCGTCGTGCGGCGAAAACAGTCCCCACGTTATTACCCCGGGGGGAGTGGAACAATCCGGAAAAATCGCCTCGATGGTCCCCCGCGGGTCCCCAAGGCCCAAAGAGCGTAGCGCCACCGGGAATCCGGGGCAAAGGGCCGCGGCAGCTGGCATACAAGCGGACCCCTCCCCCGCCTCCGGGACGGGACGGGGCCATACTGGGGATTTTCGGGACGGCCCTGCAGACCCTCGACCTTCCATGGGGAGACGCGTGCACAACATACTTCTGATATTCAAGCGGGACATCGTCCGCATCCTCAAGAACCCGGTGGCCCTCGTGGTCACCCTGGGGGTGGCGGTGATCCCGGCCCTCTACGCGTGGTTCAACATCCTGGCCAACTGGGACCCCTACGAGAACACCGGCACGATCGCCGTGGCCGTGGCCAACGAGGACGTCGGCGCCGACGTGGAGGGCCAGGGCCACGTGGACGTGGGGCAGGCCGTGGTGGACGCCCTCAAGGACAACCACAAGCTCGGGTGGACCTTCGTGGACCGCAACGACGCCCTCTCCGGCGTGGACTCGGGCCGCTTCTACGCCGCCATCGTGATCCCCGAGGACTTCTCGGCGGACCTGGCCTCGGTGGTCACCGGCAGGCTCGACCGACCCAAGCTGGAGTACTACGTCAACGAGAAGCTCAACGCGGTGGCCCCCAAGGTCACCGACTCGGGGGCCTCCACGGTGGAGAGCACCGTCAACGAGCAGTTCGTCTCCACCGTGACCGACGTGGTCACCGAGAAGGCCAAGACCCTGGCCGGGGACGTCACCCAGGGCACCCAGGGGGCGGCCGACAGCGCGTCGGCGAGGATCCGCGAGGCCAAGGGCGACCTGGAGGCCATCGGCGGCCTCGTGGACAAGACCCGCGCCACCTGCACGTCGGCGCAGGCCGCGGCCACCGACGCCCAGGGGGTGCTGGACAGGCTCTCCTCCACCGTGTCGGGCTCCTCCGACACCCTCGGCTCCGCCCTCTCCCAGCTCGGCGAGGCCAGGGACCAGGCCCGCACCCTCTCCTCCCGCCTCGATGACGCCCTCGTGGGCGGCGCCACCACCATGGCCGGCATCTCGTCGACGGCCTCCCACGACATCGGCGCCCTCGCGGGCGACATCGGCGGCGCCCAGGCCACGGTTGACTCGGCCGCGGCCCAGCTGCAGTCGGCCCAGGACAGCCTCTCCCAGGCGAAGCAGCGCCTCGACCAGGCCGTGGCCGACCTGCCCGTGGACGGCCCCCTCGGCGACCGCGTCGCCGAGCTCAAGCAGCGCCTCCAGGAGCAGTCCGGCCGCATCCAGGCCCAGCTCGACGCCCAGCAGGAGGCCCTGGACCGGCTCTCGAAGCTCTCGGAGGCCGTGAAGAACGCCACGTCGGCGGCCGACTCCGGCGCCCAGGGGGTCAACGACGCCGTGAAGGGGGCCGCCGACGGGCTCCTCGACACCCGGGAGTCGCTCTCCCGCGACTCCCTGCCCCAGGCGGGGCAGGCCCTGGACGACTTCGCCGGGGCCGGCTCGTCGCTCCAGGGGATCCTCGCCTCCCTCTCCACCTCCATCGAGGGGGCCAAGGGGTCCCTGGGCCAGCTCGTCGCCACCGTGCAGGAGGCCGACGGCGCCCTCGGCAACACCCGCGAGGCCCTCGACGGGGCCATGGGCACCCTCGACTCCCTCTCCGCCGACCTCGCGGCCGTGACGAGCTCCGAGGCCTTCTCCTCCCTGAAGGAGCTCACCGAGGTGGACTCCGGGCGCCTCGCCGACTTCATGGGCTCGCCGGTGGCCATCGAGCAGAAGGCGGTCTTCCCCGTGGCCAACTACGGGTCCGGCGTGACCCCCTTCTACACCGACCTCGCCCTCTTCGTGGGAGGGTTCGTGCTCGTGTCCATCTACAAGCTCGAGGTGGACCGCGAGGGCATCGAGAACCTCAAGCCCTGGGAGGCCTACTTCGGCCGGTGGCTCCTGCTGTTCGTGGTGGGCGTGCTCCAGGCGCTGATCACCTGCGTGGGCGACCTCGTCCTGGGCATCCAGTGCGTGAGCCCGGCCGCCTTCATCCTCGCCGGCGTCGTGGAGTCGTTCGTCTACGTGAACATGGTCTACGCCCTGGCCGTGGCCTTCAAGCACGTGGGCAAGGCCCTCGCCGTGCTCATCGTCATCCTGCAGATCCCGGGGTCGTCGGGCCTCTACCCCATCCAGATGCAGCCCGACTTCTTCCGCGCCCTCTCCCCGTGGCTGCCCTTCACCTACGGCAACAACGCCATGCGGGAGGCCATCGCCGGCTTCTACGACGGGCACTTCGGCCACGACCTCCTCATGCTGCTGCTCTTTGTGGTGCCCTCGCTCCTGGTGGGCGTGGTGCTCAGGCGCTACCTGCTCAACCTCAACCGCCTCTTCGACGCCAAGCTCCGCGACACCGACCTCATGATCTGCGAGCGCACCGAGCCGCCCGAGGCCCACTTCCGCCTCTCCACCCTGCTCAAGGCCGCCCTCGACTCGGAGTCCTACCTCAAGGTCTTCAACGAGCGCTGCACCTGGTTCAACCGCCACTACCAGCGCATGGTCCACGTGGGCTTCCGCTGCCTGGTGCTGTGCTCCACGGTGCTGCTCGTGCCCATGTTCGCGGCGGGCCCCGAGGTCAAGTTCACCGTCCTGGTGATATGGATCTGCGCCATCCTGGCCCTCATCGCCTTCCTCGTGGTGGTGGAGTACCTCCACGAGCGCATGAACGAGAAGACCGACCTCACGTCGCTGCCCCGCGACCGGCTCCTCGAGATGGTGGGAGAGAGCCTCGACCGCGAGGTGGCCCCCATCGCCCCGTTCTCCCGGATGGGGTGGCCCAAGGGGAGCCTGGCGCAGCTGCTCAAGGACGCCAAGGCAGGTGAGCGCAGGGACGGCGACGGACCGGCGGAAGACGACCGCGGGAAAGGGGGTGACGGGCGATGAGGAAGGTCTGGAAGCTCTTCTGCCTCGACGTTCGCCACGCCACCATGAACGTCATCGCCGGCATCGTGTGCATCGGCCTCATCATCGTGCCGTCGCTCTACGCGTGGTTCAACATCGCCGGCAGCTGGGACCCCTACGCCAACACCAGGAACGTCAAGGTGGCCGTGGCCAACACCGACGAGGGCTACACGAGCGACCTCATGCCCATAGACATCAACGTGGGCGAGAAGGTGACGAGCGCCCTGCGGGAGAACGACCAGATCGGCTGGGTCATCACCGACAAGGACGACGCCATGGGCGGCCTCGAGGCGGGCACCTACTATGCGGCCATCATCATCCCGCCGGACTTCTCCCGCGACCTCCTTGGCGTGCTCGACGACGACGCCGCCAAGCCCACGCTGGAGTTCTACAGCAACGAGAAGGAGAACGCCATCGCCAACGTGGTGACCGACAAGGCCTCGGGGGCCCTGCGCGAGCAGATCGACACCACCTTCGTGGAGACCGTGGGCAGGATCGGCACGTCGGCCCTGGGGTCGCTCTCCGACTACCTGGACTCCGACGCCATCTCCTCCCTGGCCCAGAGGCTGCGCGCCAGCGTGGGCACCACGGCCGACTCCCTCGACCGCACGGCCTCCGACGCCCGCGCCTACGCCTCCCTGGTGGGCTCGGCCTCGTCGCTGCTCTCCGGGGCCCAGGGGCTCCTCGACACCACCGCCCCCGAGGGGGCCTCCATCCCCCAGGCGCTCTCCCAGGCCGCCTCGGGGGTCCGCTCGGCCGACGACGCCCTCGGGTCGGCGGACTCCGCCATCGAGGGCGCCCTCTCCGGTTCCGCCGACTCCCTGGACGCCGTCTCCGCCAAGATCGACGCCGCCTTCGCCGACGCCGGCGACAAGACCCAGACGGTCGCCGACGGCCTCGACGCCGCTGCCGGCACGGCCCAGGAGCGCAAGGAGGCCGTGGACGCCCTGGTGGAGGGCTTCACCGCCCAGAGGGACCAGCTCCAGTCCATCCGCGACGCCCTCGACCAGGCGGCCTCGTCCGACGGGTCGGTCACCGAGCCGGAGCGGGCCGCCCTGGCCGCCGTGGACCGCGCCATCGCCGCGGCGGAGCGGGCCCTCTCGTCGCTCTCGTCGGCCTCCCAGACCCTGGGGGACCTGGGCGGCTCCCTCACCGCCACCGCGTCCGACCTGCGCCGGGGCGCCACCGACGCCGCAGGGGCCAAGGAGCGCCTCGACGGCATCGTGAGCCAGGCCAAAGACGCCGTGAAGGGGGCGGACACCACCTACGGCGACACCCTCGGCCGGTCCCTGGCGTCGCTCGCCTCGGCCGTGGACGGGGCCAGCGCGGACGCCTCGGCCGTCCAGAGCTCCCTGGACGACTCCATGGAGAGCCTCTCGGCGGTGTCGGGCCAGGCCGCCTCGGACCTCTCCTCCATCCGGTCGGAGCTCGCCGGGGCCGCCGACGACCTCGCCGCGAGCGCCTCGGACCTCAGGGACCTCCAGGGCCGCATCGACGCGGCCCTCGCCTCGGGCGACATGGACCAGCTTCGCCGCATCCTCGGCGGCGACCCCGCGACCCTGGCCGCCTTCCTCTCGGCCCCGGTGGAGCTGGAGCGAAACGCCGTCTACCCCGTGGCCAACAACGGCAGCGCCATGGCCCCCTTCTACACCACCCTCGCCCTGTGGGTGGGGTCGCTCATCCTCGTGGTCATCGTCAAGGTGCAGCCGAGCGAGCGCGAGCTCGCCGAGGTGGGCGGCGCCAGGCTCTGGCAGGCCTACTTCGGCCGCATGGGCGTCTTCGTGCTGCTGGCGCTCCTCCAGGCGGCCCTGGTGTGCGCCGGCGACCTCTTCTACCTGCAGATCCAGTGCGTCCACCCCGGCCTCATGTTCCTGGCGTGCTTCGCCTGCGCCTTCGTGGACGTCAACATCATGTACGCCCTCACGGTGTCGTTCGGCGACGTGGGCAAGGCCATCGCCGTGTTCCTCCTGGTGATCCAGGTGGCCGGCTCCGGCGGGACGTTCCCACCCCAGATGCTGCCGGGCCCCTTCCAGGCGGCCTACCCGTTCCTGCCGTTCGTCCAGGCCATCCAGCTCATGCGCGGCGCCGTGGCCGGGGTCTACGGCATGGACTACCTGTGGCACATGCTGGCGCTGCTGGCCTTCATCGTCCCGTCGGTGGTGCTTGGCCTCTTCCTGCGGCGCCCCCTCATCCGCCTCAACGAGTGGATGGAGCACCAGCTGGCCTCGACGAAGGTGATGTGAGGGGGCGCCGCGGCGCCCAGGGGCCGTAGTACCATGGGTTGGCATTGCACCCCGTGTTAGGAGCAGTTTTGAAAGACACAGCCGTCCGCGTCCGATTCGCGCCGTCCCCCACCGGCAAGCTCCACGTGGGAGGGGCGCGCACCGCGATCTACAACTGGGCCTTCGCCCGGGCCAACCACGGCACCTTCATCCTGCGCATCGACGACACCGACCCGGCCCGCTCCACCAAGGAGAACGAGGGCGTCATCCTGCGGGCCATGCGCTGGCTGGGCCTGGACTGGGACGAGGGCCCCGGCGTGGGCGGCGACCACGGCCCCTACAAGCAGGCCGAGCGCCTGGACATCTACCGCGAGGCGGCCGAGAGGCTCGTGGCCGAGGGCCGCGCCTACCCGTGCTTCTGCACGCCCGAGCAGCTGGAGGCCGACCGCGAGGCCGCCCGCGAGCGCAAGGACCCCTTCCAGGGCTACCAGGGCCGCTGCCGCGACCTCGACCCCGCCGAGGCCCGGCGCCGCGTCGAGGCCGGCGAGCCCCACGTGCTGCGCATCAAGGTGCCCCGCGACCGCGGCGACGTGGTGGTGCGCGACGCCGTCCACGGCGAGGTGACCTTCAACGCCCGCGAGCTCGACGACTTCGTCATCGTGCGCTCCGACGGCACCCCCACCTACAACTTCTGCACCGTGGTGGACGACGCCCTCATGGGCATCACCCACGTCATCCGCGGCGACGACCACCTGTCCAACACCCCGCGCCAGGTCATGGTCTACGAGGCCCTCGGCTACCCCGTGCCCGAGTTCGCCCACATCTCCATGATCCTGGGCGCCGACGGCAAGAAGCTCTCCAAGCGCCACGGCGCCACCTCCGTGGAGGAGTACCGCGACGCCGGCTACGACCCCGAGGCCTTCGTGAACTACCTGGCCCTGCTCGGCTGGTCCCTCGACGGCGAGACCACCATCGTGCCGCGCGAGGTGCTGGCCCGCGAGTTCTCCCTCGACCACGTGTCCAAGAACCCGGCCACCTTCGACCCGGCCAAGCTCGACTGGATCAACGGGCGGTACTACGAGGCCATGGACGACCTCGAGTTCGCCCGCCGCGTGCTCGAGCCCGCCCTCGTGGCGGCCGGCCGCGAGGAGCGCGGCTGCGTGGACGCCCGGCCCGAGTGGTACTGCACCCTCGCCGCCATCCTCAAGCCCCGCACCAAGCGCGCCTCCGACGTCGAGGGGCTGACCGCGTTCCTCTACTCCGGCGACGCCCCGCAGATCGAGGAGAAGGCCTGGACCAAGGCGCTCGCCAAGGACGGCGCCGCCGAGGCCCTCGCCGCCGCCAGGGCCGCCCTGGAGGGCCTGGCCGACTTCGACGCCGGGTCCGTCGACGCCGCCCTCGAGGCCCTGCCCGAGGAGCTCGGCACCAACAAGCGCAAGTTCTTCGCGGCCGTCCGCGCGGCCGAGACCGGCTCGCTCGTCTCGCCGCCCCTGGGCGCCTCCATAGAGCTTCTGGGCCGTGCCCGCGCCCTCGCCCGCCTGGACGCCGCCATCGCCAAGGTGGCCGCCGGCTCCAGGGAGGCCTAGCCGCCATGCTGCCCAGCGCCTTCGAGGTCCTCGGCCCCGTGATGGTGGGGCCCTCAAGCTCCCACACGGCGGGCGCCCTGCGCCTGGCCCGCGTGGCCCGCGAGATCGCCCCCGGGCGGGTGTCCTCCGTGGAGTTCACGCTCTACAACTCGTTTGCCAAGACCTACCTGGGCCACGGCACCGACAAGGCGCTGGTGGCCGGCATGCTCGGCCTCGACACCGACGACGGGCGCATCCGCGACTCCTTCTCCCTGGCGGACGGGCAGGGCCTCGCCTTCTCGTTCCGCACGTCCGACGAGGGGACGGGCCTGCACCCCAACACGGTGGACATCGCCATGGGCCTCGACGACGGCGGGTCGCTCACGGTGCGCGGAGAGTCCGTCGGCGGCGGCCGCGTGCGGCTCTCGGCCGTGGGCGGCGTGGCCGTGGACGTGGCCGGCGAGTACCCCACGCTCTTCGTGCACCACGGGGACCGCCCGGGCGTCCTGGCGCGCCTCACGGGGGCCCTCTCGGCTGCTTCCATCAACATCGCCACCATCCGCACGTTCCGCGACAGCCGGGGCGGCGACGCCTACACCGTGGCCGAGCTCGACGAGGCCCTCCCCGCCGAGCTCGTCGCCGCCGTGGGGGCCGCCCCCGGCGTCATCTTCGCCACGTCCCTCACCATCCCCGGCGCCCTTCCCGTTGCGGCCGAGGGGCCCCAGGGGCCCGACTTCTCCTGCGGTGCCGACCTCCTCGCCCTCTGCCGGGAGCGCCACGCGTCCATCGGCTCGGTCATGCGCGAGCGCGAGGCCGGCCTCGCCGTGGGCGGGGCCCTGGCCGCCGACGAGGCCATGGGCCGGGTGCGCCGGGCCATGGAGGTCTCCGTGCGCGCCACCGTGGAGCGCCCCGAGCGCTCCCTGGGCGGGTTCCTCCACGGCCAGGCCCGCGCCGTGGAGCGCCGCTCGGCCGCCCTCGCCGCCCCGCTCCTGGGAGGCGCCCTCTCCGCCGCCGTGGCCGGCGCCATGGCGGTCCTCGAGCGCTCCGCGGCCATGGGCGTCATCGTGGCCGCCCCCACCGCGGGCTCGGCCGGCGTCGTGCCCGGCGCCCTCATCGCCTGTGCCGACGCCCTGGGGGCGCAGGAGCGGCTGGAGGGCGCCCTCTGGTGCGCCGCGGCCGTGGGCGCCGTCGTCATGGCCAACGGCAGCGTGTCGGGGGCCGAGGGCGGGTGCCAGGCCGAGGTGGGCACCGCGAGCGCCATGGCCGCGGCCGGCCTCTGCCAGATGCTCTACGGCAGCCCCGAGACCTGCCTCACGGCGGCCTCCATCGCCCTCGGCAACCTCCTGGGCCTCGTGTGCGACCCGGTGGGCGGCCTCGTGGAGTTCCCGTGCCAGAACCGCAACGCCATCGGCGTGGCCAACGCCTTCACCTCGGCCCAGCTGGCGCTCTCGTCCGTGGGCTGCCCCGTGCCCTTCGACGAGGCCGTGCAGGCCATGACGCTCGTGGGCAACGCGCTGCCGGTGAGCCTCCGCGAGACCGCCCAGGGGGGCCTCGCCGCCTGCCCGAGCGCCTGCGCGGCCTGCGGCTCCTGGGACTGAAGCCCCTGATACACCGTTCCGGCGGCCCGATGCGGCGGCGGGTGCTCTTTGGGTAGGGACCTACCCAGACAAGCCCCGAGCCCGGAGAGGAGCCGTTCGTGCCACCGGTCACCCGCACGCAGCCAAAGACGGGGGACGCCCCCGACGTCCTGGACTACGCCACCAAGGGCCAGGCCGTCGCGGCGCTCGAGGCCTGGGAGCAGGGGCGCGACGTCCCCGAGGGCGGCCGGGCCCCGGCGGCCCCCGGCCCCAAGGCCAAGCCCGACCGCAAGGGCGCCGTCGTGGGGGCGCTGTTCATGGCGGCCGTGTTCGCCTCGCTCCTCGTCTACATCGAGGGCAGCGGCCGGGGCCCGGCGCTCATGGACGCCCTGGGTCGGGTCCAGGCGCCCTGGGTCTGGGCCACCTTCGCCGTCATGGTGGCCTACCTGTTCTTTGGCACGCTCGCCTTCGTCACCACCGTGGCAGTGACGCCCGACGCCCCGGCGGGCTTCCTCGACCTGTGCTCGGCGGAGGCCGCCGGCACCTTCTTCGGCAACCTCACCCCGATGATGGCGGGGGCCGTGCCGGGCCAGATCTGGCGCCTGGTCAAGGGCGGCTTGGGGCTCGGCGCGGCCGGCGCCGTGCAGATCACGCGCTTCCTCATGTTCCAGACGGCCGAGATCGTGCTCGGCGGCGCGCTGCTGGCCCTCACCTGGGACCGCTTCTACGCGCAGGTGGGCGCCGTCATGTTCGTGAACCTGTTCCTGTTCGCCTTCAAGGCCGCCCAGATGGCGGTACTGCTCGCCGCCTGCCTGTTCCCCGACTGGGTGACCAAGGTGGCCCTCTCCGCCCTGGACCTCGTGGACCGCAGGAACCTCTTCGGCCTCCGCAGCCGCACGGAGGGCTGGCGCTCCTCCGTGAGGACGCAGGTGGCGCAGTTCTCCTCCACGTTCCGCACGGCCGTGCGCCACCGGGGCACCATGGCCGTCATGCTCGCGTTCTCCATGGCCCAGCAGGCGTGCCTGTGGGTGTCGCCGTGGTTCGTGCTGGGGGCCTTCGGCATCCACCAGGACCCCATCGTCACCTGCGCCGCGGGCTCCCTCGTGCAGTTCGTGGCGAGCTCCATCCCGCTGCCGGGGGGCACCGGCGGCGTCGAGGCCTCCTTCGCGCTTTTCCTGGGGCCGGTGTTCGGCTCCGCTGCCACGGCCGGCTACCTCGTATGGCGCCTCGTGACGTTCTACGGCTACACCGCGCTCTGCGGCGCGGCTACCATGGTCTCCACCAAGCCGTCCTCCCCCACCGTGCGCCAGCGGATGCGCGGGCTCGTGGAGCGGCTCGGATCCTGAGGCCGCGACCGGAAAGGACCCCATGGACAGGACCCTGTACCTCTGCGGAGGCTGCTTCTGGGGCATCGAGCACCTGATGGAGGGCATGGCCGGCGTGACGTCCACCGTGGTGGGCAACGCCAACGGGGCCAGGCCCGAGGACGCCGTCTACGAGCGCGTGTGCGCCGGCGGCACCGGTTTCAGGGAGTGCGTGCGCTGCACCTTCCGCGGGGGCGACGACGTCGCGCGGTCCCTGCTCTTCTCGTTCTTCGCCGTCATCGACCCCACGGCCAGGAACCGCCAGGGCAACGACGTGGGCGAGCAGTACCAGGCCGGCGTCTTCTGGGAGCCGGGCGACGCCGCCACGGAGCGCGAGGTGCTCGCCGTGGCGGGCGCCGTGGCGGGAAGGCATCCCGGGTTCGCCGTGGAGCTGGGACCCGTGGAGGGCTTCTATCCCGCCGAGGGGTACCACCAGCGCTACCTCGACCGCAACCCCGGCGGCTACTGCCACGTGGCGCCGGGCCTCATCCGGGCGCTGCAGGACGGCACGGTGGACCCGGCGGAGGGCTACCGGCTGCCGTAGGCGGCCGGCCCCCGCGGGCGGGCAGTCAAGCAGGCAGGCTCGTTCGGCCTCAGCGCCTCCGGCCGCGCCTGGACACCGAGACGTGCGCCACGCGCCCCTTGCGGGTGCGGAACCGCTGCCAGCGCTGGTAGATGGAGCGGCGGTGCGACGAGCGCAGCGTGGTGAGCGGCAGCGACACGACCGTGGGGATGAAGAACGTGATGAGGCGCCAGACGATGAACCCGGCGGCGGCCGCGCTGCCGAAGATGGGGCCGAAGAAGAGCGCGAAGCCGGCCTCGTTGCCGCCGGTGCCGCCGGGCAGCGGCACGGAGTTGCCGATCATCTGCACCATGGAGGCCGCGGCGAGGCACGTGACGAAGTCGGCGTCGCCGCCGAAGGCGCGGAGCACGAACCAGGGCACGGCGTAGAACGCGAGCATCTGCCCCAGCGTCACCAGGAGCGTGAGGGCGAGGGACTCCTTGTGGCGGAACGAGTCGCGGAAGGTGCCCCCGAACGACATCACCTGGGTCTGGAGGACGTCCTCGTAGCGATCGACGCGCTCGCGGGAGAGCCAGCCGTGGCGGCTGGCGAAGCCCAGCCCCCAGTGGCCCACGCGGTTGACGAAGCGCGGGAAGAGGCACACGCAGAGCAGGCCGAGGGCCTGAGCCGTCTGGATGACGAAGACGACGATGTTGACGAAGACGATGTCGCCGTAGGTCTGGAGGAAGAAGTCGAACCGCAGGAGCAGCAGGACGGCGGCCACGACGACCTCGCCGGCCTGGTAGATGACGAAGCGCGTGAGCTGCGTGGCGGAGGCCTCGCCCACGTCGAGGCCGGCCTGGGTGAGGCGGAAGATCTGGGCCGGCATGGTGCCCGTGCTCATGGGCGTGAGGTTGCCGAAGAGCACGCCGTTGGCCTCCACGGACATGCAGTCGCGCAGGCCCAGGGGGCTGTCGGGGTCGATGTAGGCCGCCAGCACGAAGGCCAGGGACCCGAAGGCGAAGTTGAGCCCCATGACGAGGAGCCCGGCCACGAACCAGCCGGCCTCGGCGTTGTGGAGGGCGTCGACGAACTCGTCGAACTGACCCGAGACCACGATCCAGAGCATGTTGACGGCGAGCACCGCCGCCATGAACAGGGCGCCCTTGCGGGCCTTGGCCTTGTCGCGGCTCTCCTCCTCGCCCACGCGGGTGCGCGGGCCCGCGGGGGACCCCTTGGGCTTTGCAGCGGCCTTGGAACCGGCCTTGGCCTTCTTGGGGGCGCGGTGGGCGGCGCCGGCCACGCCGATGCGGAGGCCCTTGGGCTTGGCGCGGCGGGCGGGCTCGGAGGCGGGGCCGGCACCGGGAGACGGGGCAACGGGTTCGGCGTTCCCCGCATCAGCCCCGTCGACGTCGAAGAAGCCCAGGGCGTCCTCCAGCGGCTGCTCCGCGGCCTCGAGGGCCTGGGGCGCGGGGCCGTCGGCGGGGAGCTCCAGGCCGTCCACGTCCACGACGGGGTCGACGGGGCGGTCCACGGGGGCGTCGGCGGAAGACGCGGTGTCGACCCCGTCGCGACGTCCCTCGTCCATGCCCCTCCCCTCTCCGACGGCATTCCTCAAGCTCATTCTGATGGTTATACCTGAACCGCCGCGCGCCCTGACGCTGTGCCGTGCGCTCCACGGGAAAAGCGGGGCCAGCGGGGCGGCAGGCATGGGCGACCTGCCGCGAGACAAAAACGCGGGCCCCAGAGGGACCCGCGGTCACGTTTGGTAGCCCGTACCAGATTCGAACTGGTGATCTCCGCCTTGAGAGGGCGGCGTCCTGAACCGCTAGACGAACGGGCCATATGTGAGGGCCGCCGGAGCGGCCCGTGGTGCGTGGTAGCCCGTACCAGATTCGAACTGGTGATCTCCGCCTTGAGAGGGCGGCGTCCTGAACCGCTAGACGAACGGGCCGTAGGGGATGGCTGGGATGGAGAGAATCGAACTCCCATTGACGGAACCAGAATCCGCTGTCCTGCCGTTAGACGACATCCCAATATCCCTGTGCGCCGATTGCTCGGCGCGAGTAGTTACATTAACGCAATGCCCCGGGCCGTGCAACCCACAATCGCGACGAATTTGCCGCCGATCCGTTTCCGCGGCTCAGGAGGCCGGATGGGGGCCCGTCACCGGCCCGCTCCCCTACCTCCGCGCCGGCAGCCTCGGCGACAGCAGCCACGTGGCGCCGAGGACCACGGCCGTGGGGACCACCCACCCCAGGCCCACGCCGGCCAGGGGCAGCCAGTCGAGCACGGTGGGCATGCCGGGGGCCAGGGCCCCACATGCGGCCTGGGCCACGCCCAGCACCGCGGCGCACCCCACGGCCGCCGGCCAGCACCACGGCCGCCGGTCGAACGCACCGGCGCCGAAGGCCATGAGCACGAGCACGATGGCCGGCGGGTAGAGCGCCTCGAGCAGGGGCACGGAGAGCGCGAGAATCTGGGTGAGCCCCACGTTGGACACCACGCAGGAGAACCCGGCGAACGCGGCCGCCCACGCCACATAGGGCACGCGTCCCAGGCGGTGGGCGCCGGGCTCCGGGGCGCCGGCCCCGTAGGTCTCGAAGAAGTACGTGCCGCAGCAGCTCACGAGGCCCACGCAGACGTTGAGGCACGCGAGCAGGAAGATGGCGGCCACGAGGGCCACGCCGGCAGTGCCGAAGTGCCCGTAGGCCGCGGCCGTGAGCACCTCGGCGCCGTTGGACGCGCCGGGCGCCACGGTGCCCATGGTGGCCCCGAGGAACGAGAACGCGCAGTAGATGACCGCCATGAGGGCGCCGGCGCCGAGGCCCGCCAGGGAGACCTCGCGGGCCTGGTCGCCCCTGTCGGCCACGCCGAGGGACCCCAGGTTCTCGGCGACCACGAGGCCGAAGGTCATGGCCGCCAGGAGGTCCATGGTCTGGTAGCCGGTCACGAAGCCGTCCACGGCGGGAGACGCCGCGTACGCCGCCTGCACGGGCCCCGGCACGCCCAGCGGGTCCACGAGGCTCGCCACGGCGAGGACGGCGATGAGGGCCACGAGGGCCGGGCCCGTCGCCTTGCCGAGGAACCGCGAGAGACGCCCCGGACGGAGCGCCATGGCGAAGGCCACGGAGAAGAACGCCACCGAGAAGACGAGCTGGGACGCGGCCTCGGAACCGTCGGGCAGGAGCGGCGAGAGCATCTCGAAGGCCGTGGAGCTCGTGCGCGGGATGGCCAGCAGCGGGCCGATGGAGAGGTAGACCAGGGCCACGAACACGGCCGAGAAGCGCGCCGAGACCCTGCCGGCGAGCGCCCGGGCGTCGCCCGCCAGGGCCACGGCCACCACGGCGAGGACCGGCAGCCCGATGCCCGACACCAGGAACCCCACGGTGGCCGGCACGGCGGCCGTGCCGGCCTGGAGGCCCAGCAGCGGCGGGAGGATGAGGTTGCCCGCGCCGAAGAACATGGAGAACAGCATGAGGGCCACGACGAGCCGCGCCCTCCCGTCGAGCGGTCGGACGGGGCTCGGGCTGGACTCTGGACGCTGTCCCATGGGCTCTCCTCGCGGGTATGCAAAACGGCCGGTGCCGGGTGTGTACCCCCGGCACCGGCCGCCGTTTCCCTTAAGGGACACCCCCGGGGCCCCTAGGCCTTTCCACCGTCCCGGCGCTCGGCCTCGATGGCCGCCATGACCTGGGCCATGACGTCCGTGGAACCCAGGTCCTCGGGGATGAGGAGCGTCGAGGAGCCCTTCTCGGCGAACTTCTCGAGCATGCCCAGGCGCTGGGTGAACATGAGCAGCATGTTGGCCTCGTTGCTGGAGAGGCCCGACTCCTGGATGGTGGAGAGCGAGCGCGCCAGGCCCTCGGCGATGGCGATACGCTGCTGGGCGATGCCCTCGCCCTGAATCTTCATGGACTCGGCGTCGGCCTGGGCGGCGATGACGGAGCGCGCCTTGGCGGCCTCGGCCTCGTTGGTGGCGCTCACGCGGTCGTTGGCCGTGGTGATGATGCGGTTCATGGACGCCTGGACGTCGGCCGGAAGCTTGATGGAGGTGATGAGCGTGGTCACGATGGCGTAGCCGTAGCCCACCATCTTCTCCTTGACGTCCTCGCCGATGGCGCTCGCGATGGCGTCCTTCTCGGAGAAGACGGTCTCGAGGTCCCGGGTGGGGATCTGAGAGCGCAGGGCGTCCGCGAAGTAGTCCTTGATCTGACCCACGGGGTCGGCGAGCGTGTAGACCGACTTGTAGATGCCGGACTCCCGGATGTCGGCGCAGGGCTCCTGGTCCACCCGGTACTGGATGGCAACCTCGAGGCCGATGGTGACGTTGTCCTTGGTCTTGGCGTCGTAGTCCAGGTGCAGGTCCTGGGTCATGAGCGAGACGTCGTGGGCCGCCTCCACCACCGGGATGAGGAGGTTGAGGCCCGGCCGCAGCACACGGTTGAAGCGGCCGAAACGCTCCACGACGGCCACGTGCTGCTGCCTCACCACGACCACCGAGGCGCAGACCACCGCCACCACGACGACGAGGAGCACGATGGGCAGGATGCGGTCGAACACCATGGCTGGTCCAATCTCTCGGGCCCGCGCGGGGCCTATCCTTTGAGGTAGAGGTCCCTGGGGACGAGCCGCGACTGCCACAGGCTCGAGAGGCCGTGGAAGATGCGCCGCTCGTCGTGGTCGGTGAGGCCGTTCTCGGCGAGCTGGATGAGGCGCTGCACGAGCGTGGTCATGGGGGTGCCGTAGACCTCCGCCTCCCAGCCGAGGGTGCGAAGCTGCCAGTAGGCCATGCGGACGTCCTCCTCGGTGCGGCCGTCCACGAGCAGGGCGCTCGCCCGCCCGAAGGCGTCGGCGTCGTAGAAGACGCCCTTGACGAAGGCGGCGAGGGCGGCGGCCAGGCGGGGCGGCATGGAGTCGGCGTCGCGCATCTCCACGATGCCCTTGAGGCGCACCGTGGGGAACACCATGGACAGCATGTGCGCGAGCTCCCCCTCGGAGAGGTCGCGCATGGCCATGATGTCGGCCTCGGTGGCAGAGCAGGTGGAGATGGTGAGGCCGTGGTCGTCCGTGAACAGGATGGGCCTCACGCCCATGAGCCAGTCCACGTAGGACTCCGGCGAGAAGTCCCCGTCGAACGTTCCGGGCACGACGCCGCAGCGGGCGCCGTCCACGGAGTCCCAGATGCGCGAGCGCACCATGGACGGCGTGTCGCAGGGGGCGAGGCCGCGCCAGGAGCTCACGTTGTCGCAGAGGAACGAGAGGATGGGGCCCAGGGCCACGGCCAGGCGGAACTGCTCCACCATGGAGTCCTCCTCGCCGCAGTCGATGGAGACCTGGGTGGAGGCCGAGAGCCGCATCATGTCGCGGGCGTAGCGGCCCGTGCGGGAGAGGTAGGCGTCCATGAGGCGGTAGCGCTCCTTGGGGATGAGCGGCACCTCCCGGGGGTCGGCCGTCACGGGGTCGCAACCCAGGGCCACGAGCTGCCACTCCACGCCGAGCTCATCGCAGATGGCGAGGAACTGCTCGTCGAAGGCCTCGAGGGCGCCGAGGAGGTCCACCACGCTCGACGAGGGGCCCACGGAGGCCTCGAGCTGGCCGCCGGGCTCCAGGGAGACCGAGATGCCCACGGAGCGCCCGCAGCCCACATCGACCGTGCCCGCGTAGCCGAAGAGCCTGCCGTCCACGAGGACGCGCTCGTCTGGCGAGAAGTAGCGCTGCCAGCGCTCGAGGAGCGTGGAGATGCCGAGGACGTCGTCGAAGGCCACGCGGGTGCCGGTGACGGGGTCGATGACGATGCGCTCGAGCTCGAGGCCGAGCGTGCGACCCTCCTCGGGGCGCCTCGTCCGGGACCTCCCGCCTACGACGGAGCAGAGGGCGGTGCGGTTCCTCTCCAGCCTATCGGCCTCGGCGGCGGTGTAACGGGGTTCGCCCATGGAGCACCTTTCGACGCAGGGCAAGGGGCGGCATCCGATCCGCCACGTGCAAGGCCAGTGTACCCCCTCTCCGGAATTCGGTGAAGGGTCTAAGGTTTTCCGCAAACGGATGAATCATCCCTATGTTCTTCGATCCAACGGAGCAGCTTGTCGCGCCCGGGCCCCACCTCGCCCCGGTGCACGGCGTCGAGGGCCGCGCGGAGCGCCCGGCCCACGGCGGGGCCGGGGGGCAGGCCGAGCGCACCCATGACGTCCGCGCCGGATACCGCGAGGTCGGAGGGCCTGAGGGGCACGCCGGCGGCCAGGAGGGCGCGGCCGCGGGCCTCGAGGGCGTCCACCTCCACGGCATAGCCGCGGTACGCGGGCGCCTTGCCGGCGGCGTCGGCGCGCTTGAGGGCCATGAGCTCGAAGAAGAGGCCCGGCGCCATGGCCGGGGCCAGGCGGTCGAGGTCGCGGAGGATGGAGGTCACCGAGCGGTCGTCGTCCGTGACGGGCCGGTCGTGCAGGCGCACGAGGGCCAGGGCGGGCACCGCCACGGCGCGGGGCACGGCGAGCCGCGCCATGACCTCCAGCGCGATGTCGCGGCTCCGGGCCGGGTGGCCGAAGAAGTGGGCGTTGCCCTCGGGGCCGTAGGTGAGGCGGTCGGGCTTGCCCACGTCGTGGAGCAGCGCGGCCCACCGCAGGTGCTCGGTGGCCGTGCCGCCCGTGTAGACCTCGACGTAGTCCATGACGCGGGCCACGTGGCCCAGGACGTCCATGGAGTGGTAGGGCGTGCGCTGGGGGAACCCGTCCATGGCGGCGAGCTCGGGCACGGCGCAGAAGAGCGCGGGCCGCTGGGTGCGGAGCGCCCCTCCCCCGCGGCCGGTGGCGAGGAGGGCCCGGAGCTCGGACCCGATGCGCTCGCGGCTCACGTGCCGGAGGCCCGGGGCGTGGGCGTCCACGGCGGCCTGGGTGGCCGGCTCCACCGAGAAGCCGAGCCGCGCCGAGAACCGCACGGCCCGGAGCACCCTGAGGGCGTCCTCGGCCATGCGGGCGTCCGGGTCGCCCACGGCCCGCACGAGGCCGCGGGCGAGGTCGTCGCGGCCCCCGAACGGGTCGCGCAGGCCCCTCTCCGGGTGCCACGCCATGGCGTTGACGGTGAGGTCCCGGCGGGCGAGGTCGTCGTCCACGGAGTCCACGAACCGCACGGCGTCCGGGTGGCGGGCGTCGCTGTAGGCGCCGTCCACGCGGTAGGTGGTCACCTCCACGGGCACGCCCCCCACGACGGCCGTCACGGTGCCGTGGGCCGTGCCGGTCTCCACCACGGGGATGCCGGCCGCGCGCAAGGCGCGGGCGCCGTCCTCCCAACGGGCGCTCGTGGCGACGTCGACGTCGTGGACGGGGCGGCCGAGGAGGGAGTCCCTCACCCAGCCGCCCACGACCCACGCGCTGTGGCCGGCGTCCTCGAGGGTGCGCAGGACGGACCCGGCCTCCGGAGGGGCGGCGAGGCCGTCGGGCGACCGGAGGCGGAAGGCGTCAGGCAAGGGAGCCCATGGGGTCCCAGGGCGCGAGCACGATCGCCTCGGCGCCGTCCATGACGGAGCGCTCCTCGTCGGTGAGGTAGCGACGGTCCACGACCACCTGGTAGACGTACTGGTCGAACCAGTCGTCGGTGATGGTGTCGAAGCCCTCGCGGCCGTGGTCCTTGCCCCAGGAGTTCTCGACCTTCCAGACCTCGGGGCGCCCCTCGGCGTCGAGGCGCACGCCCTCGAGCACCATGGCGTGGGTCATGGCGGACTCGCCGTAGTCCAGGCGCTCCTCGCGGTCCATGCAGCCCTCCACCGCGAAGCCGAAGAGCTCGTCCACCTGCAGGGCGCCGCAGGACATGATGCCCTCGTCGCGCACGTAGCTCTGGGCCACGTCGCACCCGAACCACACCGGGCGGCCGTCGCGGAGCTGCGCCACGGCGAGCTCCTTGAGGCGGGACATGGGGAGGTTGAGGTAGCGCACGCCGCCGTCCTCCACGACGTTGCCGAGACGGTCGACGGTGAAGGCGTGCATGAGGGGCTTGTCGGCGGTCTCGGCGCTGATGCACGAGACGAGGGCGTCGACGTCCATCTGCACCACGTCGGAGAAGAACTCGTGGGGCGTGTAGGTGCCGTGCAGCACGAGCCTGCCGTCCTTGTCGCGCAGGCGCACCTCGAAGCTCGCGGGCGGCTCCCCGAGGCAGGTGACCAGCATGGAGTGGACGTCGGCCATCATGGTCCGGCGCAGGCCGTCAAGCTCGGCGGCGTCGGCGCCCTCAGCGTGGGCCCGGCGCAGGCGCATGGCGCAGCCGCGCAGGTAGCGAGTGAGGTAGCGGTCGAGCTCGGACGTGTTGCGGGAGCAGGCGGTCTCGGGCATGGCCTCCTTGGTCACCACGCCGTACTTCTTGACGATGGAGCGGAACATGTCCCACTGGCCGCCGTCGGCCACGGGGTCCTGGAGCAGGTACGACACGAGGCGGCCGTCCAGGGGCTCGTCGACGGTGTCGATCGCGTTCACGAGGAACCAGTTGGCCTTCTCGAGCTTGTCGAAGAAGAGCGGGTAGCTCTGGGAGAGCTCGAGGGTCTTGAGGCCGAGGCGCTCGATGACGGCCTGGCGCATGGTGTTGAGGCTCGCGAACATCCAGCAGCGCCCGGAGCGCTGCTGGTCGCAGCGGTCGCCCTGGGGGACCTCGACGTCGAAGCCCATGGCGTTGGCGGCCACGCCCTCGGGGACCCGGGCGGCGGCGCGGATGCCCACGGAGGTGACGGCGTTCTTGGCCACGACGTTGGCGCGCTCGCGGGAGAAGTGGGCGAGCCAGGCCTCGCGGTCCTGGGCGGTGACGGAGTCGGCGGGTGCGTGTGCCATGGGATACCTCTCTCGAAGCCGGGGTTTCGCCCATCCAGCGTAGCACCGGGCAGGGGACCCCGGCCGGTGGGGATACACTGGGAGCCGTGACCGAAGGCACGGAAGCGAACGAGGAGGGGCCATGGCGCCACAGGGAACGGGCACGGTGCGGAACGTCGTCTTCGACATGGGCGGGGTGCTCCTGAGGTGGGAGCCCGAGGTCTACGCCCGCAACGTGACGGACAACGACGAGGACGCGGGGCTGGTGCTCGAGGCCCTCTTCAAGGGGAGCGCCTGGGCCCTCTCCGACGCCGGCGTGTTCGGCCCTGAGACGGTGCTCATGGAGGCCTGCCACGCCCTGCCGGAGCGCCTCCACGGCGCGGCGGCCGAGGCCCTCCGGCGCTTCCCCTCCATGCAGGCCGTGATCCCCGAGGTCAACGAGCTCGGCCGACGCCTCAAGGAGCGGGGCTACGGCGTCTACATCCTGTCCAACGTGAGCTCGAGGTTCCGCTCGGAGTTCGCTCCGAGGATCCCGCTGTGCGACGTGGCGGACGGCGCCCTCGTCTCGGCGGAGGAGCACATGATGAAGCCCGACCCCATCATCTTCCTGCGCTTCTGCGAGCGGTTCGACGTGGAGCCGGCGAGCTGCCTGTTCGTGGACGACACGGCGGTCAACTGCGTGGGCGCCGAGCGGGCCGGCATGCACGCCTTCCACTTCACCGGCGACGTCGACGCCCTGGAGGCCGAGGTGGCCCGCCTCTCCTGAGCCCCCCCGCACGGGCCCCATTGGAAGGCCCGCCGTCCCCGTGGGGGCGGCGGGCCTGTGTGCGAGAAGGTGCGAAGCGGGCCTGTAAGCCGGGTTCTGTAATAGACGACCATTTATCTCGAGGCCGCGTCGCCGCGGTCCTTCTCTCGCGCGCAACCCGAACGCGGGTCGGGCCAACCCATGGCGTTCCTATTTGCGCTTGCTCCGGATGGGGTTTACCAAGCCACCCCGTTGCCGGGGTGCTGGTGGTCTCTTACACCACCGTTTCAGCTTTTCCCTTAACCCTTGCGGGCCAGTGGGAGTCTTCTTTTCTGCGGCACTTTCCGTCGGATCGCTCCGCCCGGCCGTTAGCCGGCATCTTGCCCTGTGGAGCCCGGACTTTCCTCACCCCCGGGAGGGGGCGCGGCCGTCCGGCCCGCTTCGCGACCAAGCAGTATAGCATTGCACCAGACCGACGACACCCCCGAGGAGGGCCCCGTGAAGACCTATCTCACCCTGAAACCCGGAACCGAGGCCGTCTTCGAGCTCGTGGACCGCAAGAGCCGCTTCATCGCCGCCCTGCGCCACGTGGAGACGGAGGCCGAGGCCGAGGGGTTCGTCGACGAGGTGCGCGCCCTCCACCACGACGCCCGCCACCACGTGCCGGCCTGGGTACTGGCCTCGGGCAAGGAGCGAGCGAGCGACGACGGCGAGCCGCAGCGGACCTCGGGCCTCCCCTCCCTCGACGCGCTCCGCGGGGCCGGCCTGGCCGACGTCTGCGCGGTGACCACCCGATACTTCGGCGGCACGCTCCTGGGGCCCGGCGGGCTGGTGCGCGCCTACGGCGGCGCCGTGGCGGGCGCCGTGGAGGAGGCCCGCTCCCAGGGGCTCGTGGTGGAGATGCGGCCCGTGACCCGCGTCGCCTGCTGCATCCCCTACGCCTGGTACGACCAGGTGCGCCGCATGGCCGAGGACGCCGGCGGCAAGGTGGTGGGCCAGATCTTCACCGACGAGGTGCAGCTCACCTGCGACTTCCGCGCCGGCGAGGAGGAGGCGTTCCGCACCAAGGTCACGGAGCTCGCCAGCGGGCGGGACCTCTGCGTGGCGCACGGGCCGAGGTTCGCCGAGTTCTGATCGCGGCCGAACATCCGTTTGGCCCCTGCTATACTGAGGAGAAGGAACACCCGTTCTACCAGGAGGCGGCGTGGACACCCTCTCTAAGCTCACCATACTGGCGGACGCCGCCAAGTACGACGCGGCCTGCACGTCGTCGGGCGTGGACCGCGGGCCGCGGGAGGGGTCCCTCGGCGCCGCGAGCGCCGCGGGGTGCTGCCACAGCTTCACGCCGGACGGCCGCTGCGTGACCCTGCTCAAGGTGCTCATGTCCAACGTCTGCTCCTACGACTGCGCCTACTGCGTCAACCGCCGCTCCAACCCCCACGCCGCGGCCACGTTCGAGCCGGCGGAGCTCGCGCAGCTCACCATGGACTTCTACCGCCGCAACTACATCGAGGGGCTCTTCCTGAGCTCCGGGGTGCTCGGCGGCCCCGACCGCACGTGCGAGCGCATGATCGAGGTCCTCCGGCTCCTCCGCGAGGAGCACCGCTTCAACGGCTACATCCACGCCAAGGCCATCCCCGGCGCCTCCCCCGAGCTCCTCGACGCCCTGGGGCGGCTGGCCGACCGCATCTCCGTGAACATCGAGCTCCCCAGCTCGGGGTCGCTGGAGGCCCTCTGCCCCGAGAAGCGTGCGGGCACGGTGCTCTCCCCCATGCGCCAGATCCGGGACACCATGGAGCGGGAGCGCCTCCTCGGCGCCACGGGCCCCGGCTACCTGGGCGGCGGCTCGCACCTCTCGACGGTGAGGCCCGACCTCCCTCCGGCGCCCAGGGGCCTCCCCGGCGCCCGCGGCGGCCTCCGGAGGCGCGGCGGCCGCAAGCCCGGCGCCCCGGCCCCGTTCGCCCCGGCCGGGCAGTCCACCCAGCTCATCGTCGGCGCCTCCCCCGAGGACGACAACCGCATCCTCAAGCTGTCCTCCTCGCTCTACACCACCTACGGGCTCAAGCGCGTGTTCTTCTCCGCCTACATGCCGGTGGTGGAGGACGGCCGGCTCCCCCACCCCGAGACGCCTGTGCCCCTGCGCCGCGAGCACCGCCTCTACCAGGCGGACTGGCTCATGCGCTTCTACGGATTCACGGCGGACGAGCTCGTGAGCCCCGAGGCGCCCTTCCTGGACCTGGACGTGGACCCCAAGCTCGCCTGGGCCCTCGCCCACATCGACGAGTTCCCTGTGGAGGTCAACACGGCCACCAAGGAGGAGCTCCTGCGGGTGCCGGGCATCGGCCCGGAGGGCGCCCGCAAGATCTGCCGCGCCCGCAGGAGCCACCACCTGGGGTTCGACGACCTCGAGCGCCTGCGGCTCACCCTGCGCCGCGCCCGGCACTTCCTCACCTGCGGGGGAAAGAGGGACCCGCGGAGCCCCGCCGACCCCGAGCTCATACGGGAGAAGGTGGTATCCGATGCCCGAGGCTCCCGCTACAACCGCACCCGCCGCGCCGCCGAGGGGCAGCTCGCCCTGTTCTGAGGCCACCCTGCCCCCGGAGGTGCTCCGCGACCTGGCGGCCCTCGGGGCCCGGGGACCGCTCTGCCTCTCGTGCGAGGCCAGCGCCGAGGGCGTGCTCACGGCCGTGGGCGCCGCCTACCTGGCCCGGCTGCGCCCCGACGCCGTGCGCATGCAGGCGGAGGGCGCCGGTCAGCCCCGGCTCGGGGAGACGACCGCCGCCGTGGGGACGGACCCCGCCGTGGCCCAACGGGTCCTGGACGGCTTCCTCGCCGCCACGGCCCCCATGGCCTCCGGGCGCGGCCTGCCCCGCTACGTGCACTCCCCGCGGCACCTCGTGAGCCTCGTGGCGTCCATGGTGGACGAGCCCGACATGGCGGAGGCCCTGCACCGCTACCTCCGCGGCGGCTTCACCTGGGGGCCGGCCGTGGGCACCCACAACAGCGACCCGGCCATCGCCCGGGCTGAGGAGCTCGCCACGGCCGCCGCCGGCGAGTGCGAGCACGCGCGCCAGTTCATCCGGTTCTCGCGCCTGTCCACGGGGGAGTACCTGGCCGTCTACCGCCCCAAGGCGGACGTCGTGCCCCTCGTGGCCGGGCACTTCCGCCGCCGCATGGGCACCGAGCGGTTCTGCATCGTCGACCCGGCCCACGGCTCGGCCGTACTGCACGAGGCCGGCCGCCTCGCCCTCGTGCGCCTCGACGGCGAGGCGGCGCGCGAGGCGTGCCTCAGGCTGGACGACACCCACCGCGAGGAGGCCTACGTCCGCGCCCTCTGGAAGGGCTTCTACGACGCCGTGTCGCTGCCCGGCCGGGGCAGGGACCAGCGCGGCTACGACCTCCGCGTGCACCTCATGCCCAAGCGCCTCTGGCAGGGGCTGCCGGAGCTCGACCCGTCCGTCGACACCGCCTGGACGTTCGTCCCGGAGGCCTACCGGGACGGCGGCACAGAAAGGGAGGGCCTGCCCCCGTCGGACAGACCCTCCCCCACGCACAGGCTGCGGCCCGCTCAGCCCAGCAGCGGCCCGGCCACCAGGAACACGAGCCAGGCCACCACCCAGGCCACCGCCAGCTGGAACACCACCGCGAACAGGGCGTAGCGCGACGAGCCGCTCTCGCTCCTGATGGTGGCGATCGTGGCGATGCAGGGCACGTAGAGCAGGCAGAACGTCATGAACGCCAGGGCGTTGGCCGGGCCGAACCCGATGCCCAGCAGGGCGTCGTGGAGGGCCGCCGTGCCCACGGCCGTGCCGCTCACGCCGAACAGCACGGAGAGGCTGGAGACCACGACCTCCTTGGCGGAGATGCCGGCGAGGAGCGCCGCGGCGAGGCGCCAGTCGCCGGAGCCGAAGGGCGCCAGCGCGGGCGCGATGGCGCGGCCGACGACGGCGGCGAACGACCCGTCCACGTTCTCGCCCACGTAGCCCGTGGCCCCGAAGTTCAGGAGCACCCACATGATCACGGACGCCGCGAAGATGACGGTGCCTGCGCGCTCCAGGTAGTCGAGAACCTTGTCCTTCACGTACACCCACACGGTGTAGGCGTCCGGCATCTTGTACTCGGGGAGCTCGATGAGGAGCATGCCGCCCTCGTCGTCGGTGGCGTGGTCCACGACCTTGAGCACCAGCAGCACGAGGAGCGCCACGACGATGCCGAGCACGTACATGGAGAAGGCAGCGAGGCCGGCCCACTGCCCGAAGAACATGCCGCTCAGCAGCACGTAGATGGGGAGCCTCGCCGAGCAGCTCATGAACGGCGTGACGAGCATGACCCGGCGCCGGTCGCGCATGCTCTCAAGGGTGCGCGAGCTCATGATGGCCGGCACGGTGCAGCCGAAGCCCAGGATCATGGGGATGAACGCGCGGCCGGAGAGCCCGAGGGCGCCCATGATGCCGTCCATGACGTAGGCCACGCGGCTCATGTAGCCGGAGTCCTCGAGGAACGCCAGGGCGCAGAAGAGGATGAAGATGTTGGGCAGGAACGTGAGCACGGTGCCCACGCCGGAGATGGCGCCGTCGCACACGAGGCTCACCACCGCCTCGGAGGCGCCGAGGGCCGCGAGGCCGTCGGCCACCCAGCCGTTGAAGAGGTCGAGCCACGTCTGGAAGACGTCCTTCACGGCGTCGCCGAGGACGAACGTGAGCCCGAACACCGCGGCCATGATGAGGAGGAAGACGGGGATGGACCACACCCGGCTCGTCAGGACGCGGTCGGCGCGGTCCGTCGCCTCGGCGCGGCGCTCGCGGTTGAACACGCACTCGGCCACCACGCCGCTGATGAAGTCGTAGCGCTCGGCGATGAAGCGCTCCTCGAGGTCCTCGTCGAGCTCGGGGACGTCCATGGGGTAGTCGCGCCGCACGGCGACGTCGCCCTCCAGGAGCTTCGTCGCATACCAGCGGGGGTTCGCGACGTCGGGGTAGCGCCCCTCGAAGGCCGCCTGCACGGCGTCGATGCGCCACTCGAGGTCGCGGGAGTAGACCATGACGTTCTCGGCGTGCTTCTCGGCCATGCCGTCGTCCACGGGGTGGAAGTGCTGGATGGGGTCGTGGGCCACGCCGCGGTGGTGGTAGGCCGCGTGGAGGAGCGGCTGCAGGCCCTCGCGCCTGCGGGCGCTCACGGGGATGACGGGTGCGCCCAGGGTCTCCGAGAGGCGGTGGACGTCGATCTCCATGCCGCGCTTGGCCACGACATCCATCATGTTGAGGGCCACGACCACGGGCTTTCCGAGGGCGAGGAGCTGCAGGGTGAGGTAGAGGGAGCGCTCGAGGGACGAGGCGTCCACGACGTCGATGATGACGTCCGCGTCGCCGGAGAGCACGTAGTTGCGGGCGACCTCCTCCTCCATGGTGTAGCTCGTGAGGGAGTAGGTGCCCGGGAGGTCCACGAGACGCACCTCGTAGCCCTCGAACCGGGCCGAGCCCTCCTTGCCCTCCACGGTGACGCCGGGCCAGTTGGCGGTCTTGAGGTTGGAGCCCGTGTAGGCGTTGAAGAGCGTGGTCTTACCGCAGTTGGGGTTGCCCACGAAGGCGATGGTCATGCCCGGGTGGCCCACCTCGGGGCCGGGATCGGACTCCACCGGCTCGTAGGTGAAGTGCTCCTCGAAGGCGTTCATCGGCCCTCTCCCCCCTCGAAGCCGCTCTCCCCCGCGGAGACGGAGTCCATGCCGGGCGCGCCGATGGCGCAGCTCGCGGCGGTGGCCACGAAACGCCGCTCGGAGACGAGGCCGTCGGCGGGGGCGCCGGCCGCAGGCTCCACGAGGATGCCGCCGCTGATGGAGCGGCCCATGGCCCAGCGAGTCTCGCGCACCCGCACGATCACGGTGCCGCGGCTCTTGTTGTTGAGGACGGTCACCTGGGTGCCGCAGGTCATGCCCACGGACTCGAGCCGGCGCGCCGTGGCCTCGGGGAGGCCGTCGAAGGAGACGAGGCGGTAGGTGCGCCCGACCTCCGCCTGTGAAAGTGCGATGGGCGCCCCGTGGGCGCGCCCCTCATCCGTGGAAGTCACGTCTCAAAACCTCACTGTCGCCCTGTATGTCGCACTATCTGTGCCCGGAGCCGCAGAAAAGTATGCGGCGGGAAACAAAAACCGGGCGCCCCGCGGGGCGCCCGGTCGAAGGCGTCATGCCCGGAGCCCGTCCTAGAGCTCGATGGAGGAACCCTGGATAGGGAACGGCTTGGCGAAGTGGCACGCGCAGTGGTGGCCGGGCGCCACCTCGCGCATCTCGGGCTTCTCCCGGGAGCAGACCTCCTGGGCGATGGGGCAGCGCGTGTGGAAGCGGCAGCCGCTCGGCGGGTCGATGGGGCTGGGCGGGTCGCCGGCGAGGATGATGCGCTCGCGGCTGCGCTGCACGTCCGGGTCGGGCACGGGCACGGCCGACAGGAGCGCCTGGGTGTAGGGGTGGTACGGCTCGGCGTAGAGCGTGCGCCAGTCAGACCACTCCATGAGGTTGCCGAGGTACATGACGGCCACGCGGTCGGAGATGTGCTGCACCACCGAGAGGTCGTGGGCGATGAAGAGGTAGGCGGTGCCGTACTCCTTCTGGAGGTCGCCCAGCAGGTTGAGCACCTGGGCCTGGATGGAGACGTCCAGGGCCGAGACCGGCTCGTCGCAGATGATGAGCTTGGGGTGCAGGGCGAAGGCGCGGGCGATGCCCACGCGCTGGCGCTGGCCGCCGGAGAACTCGTGGGGGTAGCGGTTGATGTGCTCGGGGTTCAGGCCCACGATGTCGAGGAGCTGGCGGACGTAGTCGATGCGCTCCTCGTTGCTGTCCATCTCGTTGTGGATGGCCAGCGGCTCGCTCACGATCTCGCCGATGGTCATGCGGGGGTTCAGGGACGCGTAGGGGTCCTGGAAGATGTACTGCATGTCGTGGCGGACGGCCTTGAGCTGCTTCTTGTGCATCGAGGCGACGTCCTTGCCGTCGAAGATCACGCGGCCGTCCGTGGGGTGGGTGAGGCGCATGATGCAGCGGCCGGTGGTGGACTTGCCGCAGCCCGACTCGCCCACGAGGCCGAAGGTCTCGCCGGGGAAGATGTCGAAGCTCACGTCCTGCACGGCCGAGACCTTCTTGGCCATGCGGCTGGCGAAGACCCCGGAGTCGACGGGGAACTCCTTGGTCAGGTGCTGAACGGAGAGCAGGGGCTCCTTCTTGTCTGCCATGGCTTAGGCCTCGCTTCCGTCGACGTTCTTGGCCCCGTCAGCCACGTCGGCGCTGCGGGAGTTCTTGGGCGAGTTCTTGGCGACGAACTCGGGGTCGTTGCAGTAGTGGCACCGCGCGTAGTGGCCCGACGGCGTGGTGTACAGGGGCGGCCTCTCGGTGCGGCAGAGGTCGGTGGCGTAGGGGCACCGCGGCGAGAAGGAGCAGCCCTTGGGCACGTTCACCAGCGAGGGCGGGTTGCCCTTGATGGGCGTGAGCGGCTTCTTCTCGTCGGTCACCTGCTCGGGGATGGACCGCATGAGACCCCAGGTGTAGGGGTGGATCGGCGAGTAGAAGATCTCGTCGGCGGTGCCGAACTCCACGGGGCGGCCGGCGTACATGACCATGATCTTGTCGGCGATGTCCGCCACGACGCCGAGGTCGTGGGTGATCATGATGATGGCGTTGCCGTTCTGCTCCTGCATCTTCTGCATGAGCTCGATGATCTGGGCCTGGATGGTGACGTCCAGGGCCGTCGTGGGCTCGTCGGCGATGAGGATGTCGGGGTCGCAGGCCAGCGCCATGGCGATCATGGCGCGCTGGCGCATGCCGCCGGAGAACTGGTGCGGGTAGTCCTTCACGCGCTGCTCGGCGTTGGGGATGCCCACCATCTCGAGGAGCTCGGTGGCCCGGTCGAGGGCCTGCTTCTTGGAGTAGCCGCGGTGGATCCTCAGGCCCTCCCCCAGCTGGCGCCCGATGGTGTAGACGGGGTTGAGCGAGGTCATGGGGTCCTGGAAGATCATGGCGATGTCGTTGCCGCGGATGGACTGCATCTCCTGCTCGGTCATCTCGAGCAGGGAGCGCCCGCGGTAGCGCACGTCGCCGCCCTCGATGCGTCCCGGGGGCATGTCGATGAGGCCCATGATGGTCATGGCGGTCACCGACTTGCCGGAACCGGACTCGCCCACCACGCCGAGGGTCTCGCCGCGGTCGAGGGTGTAGGTCACGCCGTCGACGGCCTTGACCACGCCGTCCTGGGTGTGGAAGTACATCTTGAGGTCGTCCACCTCGAGAAGATGGGAGCCCTCGGGGATGGGGGCCGTCTTGAGGTCCTTGACGGACTCGTTCTGCTTCTTGGCCATGGGTCTTTACGCATCCTTCATCTTGACGTCGAGGGCATCGCGCAGGCCGTCGCCCAGCAGGGTGAAGGCGAGCACGGTGGACAGGATCGCGATACCGGGCATGAGCATGAGCCAGGGCTCGGTGGCGAGGTAGGTCTGCCCGTCCTGGATCATGGAGCCCCACGAGGGGTTGGGCGGGGTGACGCCCATGCCGAGGAAGCTCAGGGCGCTCTCGGTGAGGATGGCGCCGCCGATGTTCATCGTGGCGTAGACCACGATGGAGGCCACGGAGTTGGGGAAGATGTGGCGGGCGACGATACGCAGGTCGGAGGCGCCCATGGAGCGGGCCGCGTCGACGTAGTCGTTCTCCTTGACCGAGAGGATGGCGCTCCTGAACACGCGGGCGATGGAGGGCCACCCGAGGACGCCGATGGCGATGAAGACGTTCTGGATGCCCTGGCCGAGCACCGCCAGCATGGCGATGACGAAGAGCGTGTAGGGGAAGGCCAGGAAGATGTCGGCCAGACGCATGATGATGGTGTCCCAGATGCCGCCGTAGTAGGCGGCGAGGGCGCCCATGATGAGGCCGAGCACCGTGGAGATGGCCGTGGCCAGAAGACCCACCATCAGCGACACGCGGGCGCCGTAGATCACGCGGCAGAGCACGTCACGGCCGAGGGAGTCGGTGCCGAAGGGGTGCTCCGGCGACGGCGGGAGCCTCGCGAGGTCGGCCATCTGGGACGAGTCGATGGCGATGGGGGAACCGAGCGTCTGGGGGACCCAGAGGTCGGCCGTGATCGCCACGAGGGCGATGAAGACGATCCAGACGGCGCCGATGACGGCGAGCTTGTTCTTGCGCAGGCGCCCGAAGGCGTCGCCCCAAAGCGTGCGGGCGGAGTTGTCGTTGTCCACCTCGTCGACCACGGCGTTGTAGGCGCCGCGGAAGTCGCGGTGGTGCTCCGCCTCGGAGTCATCGTGGTCGAGGGAGACCCGCTCGCCGGCGGCCTGGGCGTTCTCCTCGTGGACCTCGTAGGCCCTGTCGGTCTCTTCTCTGAGCTCCTTGGCGGCCTCGCGGTCGAGGTCCGCCCCATGCTGCTTCTTCTCCATGGGTCTACCCCTCCCCTAGCCTTGGTCCTTGGGCGCGCCGTACCTGATCCTGGGATCGAGGAAGGCGTAGCTCACGTCGACGACGAGGTTGATCACCATCACCACGACGATGATGATCGTGACGCCGCCCATGACGATGGGCCAGTCGCGCTGGGTGATGGCACGGTAGATCTCATAGCCCACGCCGGGCCAATTGAACACCGTCTCGGTGAGGATGGCGCCGGAGAGCATGGCGCCGAAGTCGATACCGATGTAGGTGACCACGGGGATCAGGGCGTTCTTGAGGGCGTGGTGCAGGATGACCTGGCGCCGGGAGAGGCCCTTGGCCTTGGCGGTGCGGATGTAGTCCTGGTTCATGACCTCGAGGAGCTGGGAACGCATGATGCGGGCGGCGTAGGCCGTGGACACGGCCGCCAGGGTGATGCCGGGCAGGATGTAGTGCACCCAGCTCTCGAACTCGGAGTTGGGGCCGCCGGCACCGGAGATGGGCAGGTAGAAGCCCCCTCCCGTGGCGTTCTTGAGCACCACGCCGAAGAAGAGCTGCAGGAGCATGCCGAGCCAGAAGGCGGGCATGGCCACGAGGACGGCCGTGACCAGGGTCACGAGCACGTCCCAGAACGAGTAGCGTTTGATGGCCGATATGAGGCCGGCGCCGATGCCCACCACCGCCTCGATGATGATGCCCACCAAGGCGAGCTTCACGGTGTAGGGGTACTTGTCGGCGAAGATCTGGGTCACAGGGAGCTTGCGGCTGTAGGAGTTGCCGAGGTCGCCGTGGAGCAGGCCGTTGATGTAGTAGCCGTACTGCTTCCAGAGGGGCGTGGGGATGGTGTTTCCATCCGCGTCGTACAGGGGCTTGCCTTCGGAATCCGTCTCGATGAGATGGTTCGCGATGCGCAGCTGCAGCTCAGTCTCCGGGTTGAGAGCCTTGTCGCCGGCGATCAGCTTGATCGGGTCGCCGGGGACGATGTTTTCCATGGCGAACAGGATGATCGTGACGCCGATGAAAACCGGGATGAACTGCAGGAGACGTTTCAGGATGTACTTGACCATACTCGGTGTCTCCTGTGTCCTGGGCCGATACGAAGCCCTGCTTTTCCGGTTATTTTGGCTAAAACAGGGCCTTGGGCAAGTATAGCCGCCTAATGCAAATCTAAGCCCCTCCTATGCACCCTACTACCTACTGGAAACAGTTTCGAAGCAATCCACGGCGCGTTTTGCGCCCAGGGGACCCATCTGACCCGCACCTTGCCAACGAAACGAACAAAACAAGGCACCGGGCCTGAAAGACCCGGTGCCTCGTTATGCAATCAGTGCGGCGGTATATCCACCGGGGCGGCCGTCTGGCCTAGCCCTCCATCTCCGCGGCGCGGAGCTTGATCTTCTTGGAGGGGTCGACGTAGGCGCTCTTGACCTTGTCGGAACCCACGTAGGTGTGCTTGTAGAAGAAGATCGGGATCACCGGGAAGTCCTCGGAGATCGTCTTGTTGACGGCCTGGAGGGCGGCGATGCGCTCGTCGTCGTCGGTGGTCTGACGGGCCTTGTCGAGGGCCTCGTCGACGGCGGGGTTGGAATACAGGGAGCGGTTGTCGCCGTTGCCGGTGTAGAACAGCGGGTAGAGGAAGTTGTCCATGATGGGGTAGTCGGCGATCCAGCCGAGGCGGCCCATCTGGTAGTCGCCGTTCTGGTAACGGTCGAGGATGGCGGCCCACTCGCCCTGGTCGAGCTGGGCGTCGATGCCCACGGCGGCGAGGTCGGCCTGGATGGCCTCCATGATGTCGCCGTGGTTGCCGTCGCCGTTGAAGGAGAGCTGCACGCTCACGCCGCGGCTACCGTTGGCGTCGGCGGGATAGTACTGGTCGAGCATCTTGACGGCGGCGTCCTTGTCGTAGTGCGAGTACTCCCAGACGTCGTCCTCGTAGCCGGCGATTCCGGGCGGGACGATGTTGGCGGCCGGGGTGCGGGTGCCGGAGAAGACGGTGTCGCAGATGGCCTGGCGGTTGATGGCCAGGGAGATGGCCTTGCGCAGGTTGGGGTCCTTGAGCACCGGGTCGGTGTTGTTCACCGTGATGTAGTAGACGGAGGCCTCGTCGCCCAGGAGCATCTGCTTGCCCGGGGTGATGGTGTAGCCGTCCTCGGAGACGCCGTAGGTGTCCTGGGCGCTCTTGATCTGGGCGGTGGGGACGTCGCAGAAGTCGTAGTTACCGGCCTGGAACTCCTTGTAGGCGGTCTCCATGTCCTTCTGGATGTTGAACTGCACCGCGGCGATGGAGGGCTTGTCGCCCACGTAGTCCTCGAAGCGCTTGACGTTGATGTACTGGCCGTCCTCCCACTTGCCGTCCATCATGAAGGGGCCGTTGCCGATGGGGGCGCGGAAGAAGGTGTCGAAGTCCTCGAGGGCCACGGCGGGCACGGGGCCGAGGGCCGGGTGGCTGGCCACGTAGGGGAAGTCGGCGTAGGGCACCGCGAGCTTGACCACGAGGGTCTTCTCGTCGGGGCAGGTGACGCCGGTGAGCTCGTCGGTCTCGCCGGCCACGAGGGCGTCGTAACCGTCCACCATGGAGATGTGGTAGTTGACGGCCGAGGGGGACGACTCGTTGGTCTTGGGGTCGACCAGGCGGGTCCAGGCGCGCTTGAAGGACTCGGCGTCCACGGGGTCGCCGTTGTGGAACTTGGCGCCCTCCACGAGGGTGAAGGTGAACTCGGTGGCGTCGTCGTTGGCCTTCCAGGAGGCGGCGGCGCTGGGGACGAGCTCGCCCTTCTCGTAGTCGTAGTCGGTCAGGCTGTCGAAGATCTGATAGCAGACCTGCGTGCCCTCGGACTCCTGGCAGTTGTAGGGATCGATGGAGACGGGGTTGTTGATGTAGACCTTGGCGGTGGCACCGGTGCCCTCGGCCTCGGCAGTGGGGGCGTCGTCGGCCTTCTTGCAGGCCGCGAGCGCCAGAAGCGCGGACGCGGCAGCGGACCCCTTGAGGAACGTGCGGCGGCCGATCTTCACCTGCTCACTCATATGCTCTCTCCTTCTGTCTCTTGGCCATGCCCTCGGCACGGCCAGCAATCGCCGGAGGTTACGGACCTCCATGGAGCGTCTGCATGGGACAGAAGTATTTCTCAAAGTTTCCTGATATGCAAGGAAAACGGCGGATTGCCTTCATTGATTTTATGGATTGTAACGTTTCCGAAATCCAAGGCGGTGCGGACGGGTGTAAAGAGGGTGCCTTGTTTTCCCATGTAGGGACGGCGGTGGGCACCCAATGGCGCGACCGGGCCCCTCCCCTCCCCACGGGAAGGCCCCCGGCGCACCGGGTCGGGTGCGCCGGGGGCCTATGCAGGAACCACGGTCTTTTATGATGGCGCCGCCGTCTGCGTCAGGCCTGCAGCTCCCAGGTGGCGGCGGAGGACTGCTCGATGGGCGAGAGGTACGCGTGGGAGATGCGGCTGGAGCCCACCTTGGCGAACTTGTAGTAGAAGAGCGGGACCATGGGCACGTCGTCGCCGGCGATCTTGTTGGCCTCCTGCAGCAGCTGGTAGCGGCGGTCGTCGTCCTTGGTGGCACGGGCCTCCATGATCAGGTCGTCCACCTGCTGGTTTGAGTAGCCGGAGAGGTTGTCGGCGTTGCCGGTGTAGAGCAGCGAGTACAGGAAGTTGTCGATGGAGGGGTACTCGGCCACCCAGCCGTTGCGGCCCATCTGGAAGTCGCCGGACTGCAGCTTGGTGAGGTAGCTGGCCCACTCGAGGGTGCTCTGCTCCACGTCGATGCCCACCTGGTTGAGGTTGCCCTGCACGGCCTCCATGATCTCCTTGTGGGAGCCGTCGACGTTGTACATGAGGGTCACCTTGACCCCGCGGCTGCCGCTGGCGTCCTTGGGGTAGTACTGGTCGAGGATGGCCGTGGCCTGGTCGGGGTCGTACTTGCACCAGGCCCACTGCCCCTCCTCGTAGCCGCGGCACGGGGGCGGGCAGAGGTTGGTGGCCGGAAGGCGCGTGCCCTGGAGCACGGAGTCGCAGATGGTCTGACGGTCGATGGCCAGGGAGATGGCGCGGCGCAGGTTGACGTCGGCCATGGCGGGGTCCTTGAGGTTGAGCACAAGGTAGTACGTGGAGGGCTGGTCGCCGTCCAGGCACTGCTTGCCCGGGGTGATGGTGTAGCCGTCCTCGGAGACGCCGTACTGCTCGTGGGCGCCCTTCACCTGGGCCGTGGGGATGTCGCAGATGTCGACGTTGCCGGCCTGGAACTCGCGGTACCCCGTCTCGACGTCCTTCTGGATGTTGAACGTGAGCTGCCCGATCTTGGGCTTGTCGCCGTTCTTGTAATCCTCGTAGGTCTTGAGGTTGATGTACTGGCCGTCCTCCCACTGGCCGTCCATGGTGTAGGGGCCGTTGCCGATGGGCGCCCGGAAGAAGGTCTGGAAGTCGTCGAGGGCGGCCTTGGGCACGGGGGCCGTGGGCATGATGGACGTGATCATGGGGAAGTCCATGAAGGGCTCGGAGAGCTCCACCTGCAGGGTGTACTGGTCGGGGCAGGAGACGCCGGCGAGCTCGTCGGCCTTGCCGGAGACGACGTCCTCGTAGCCCTTGACCAGCTTGAGGTAGTAGCTCACGACCGACGGCGAGTCGCTCGTCTTGGGGCTGCAGAGACGGTTCCAGGCGCGCTTGAAGGCCTCGGCGTCCACGGTCTCGCCGTTGTGGAAGGTGTTGCCCTCCTTGACCTTGAAGGTCCACACGGTGCCGTCGTCGTTGCTGCTCCACGACTCGCCGGCGCAGGGCACGAGCTCCTGCTTGTCGAAGTCGTAGGTGCACATGGGGTCGAACAGCTGGCGGGCCACCATGCAGCCGGCCACGTCCTGCGCGTTGAAGGGGTCGATCGAGGGCGGGTTGGTGATGAAGTAGGAGAGCTTGCCGCCGCCCTCCCCCGCCGAGGCGCCGTCGCTCTTCTTGCAGCCGGAGAGCGCGACGAGGCCGGAGGCCAGCGCGCAGCCCGTGAGGAAGGTGCGTCTCGTCACGCCGCTCGTACCTGCGATGCCATTCATAGATCTCCCTTTGGTCCAGCGCGGGCGCCGTCGGCCCGCTCGGCCGGCTGGCGCCGGCGTGCAGTGGTCCGGGGGTTTATACGTCAAACGGCACGGGTTATACAGTCGTCGGCGGAAGGCACCGATGCTTCACGCATCCACATATACAAAAGGACCGCCGTCCCACGGAGGGGGCGGCGGTCCCGGAACGCGCGTGGCCGAAGGGCCTAGTAGCCCAGGCTCCCCTGGGGGAACGTGAGCATGAAGATCAGGAGGGTGGCCGCGAAGACGCAGCAGCTGATCACCGTGAGGCGGTCGAGGTTCTTCTCCCAGACGCCGGAGCCGGCGTTGGAGTTGTACATCGAGCTGGCGATCATGTCGGAGACGCCGGTCCCCTTGCCCGAGTGCATGAGCACGAGGACGATGGACGCGACGGCCGACAGGGCCCAGACGACGATGAGGGCGATGTTCAAGGGACCCACGGGGACTCCTCCTTGCACGACCCGGCCCCGCACGGGGCGGGGCCGGGCAGACGGTTTGAGATCACAGCCCATAAGGCTACCACAGCGTCGCGGGGGACGCCACGGTTCCCTACTCCTTCACGAGCACGCGGCCCGTCATCTCCTCGGGACGGTCGATGCCCATCATCGCGAGGATGGTGGGGGCGATGTCGGAGAGGCGGCCGTCCTCGACGCCGGACAGGCTGGCGTCGGGGTCGACGACGATCAGGGGCACGCGGTTGGTGGTGTGGGCCGTGAAGGGCTTGCGCTCGCCGGTGGAGGAGACGTCGTACATGTGGTCGGCGTTTCCGTGGTCGGCGGTGATGAGCGCGAATCCGCCCTTGGCCAGGATCTCGGGGACGATGCGGGAGAGGCCGTCGTCCACGGCCTCGCAGGCCGCGGTGGCGGCCTGGACGACGCCGGTGTGGCCCACCATGTCGCAGTTGGCGTAGTTGACCACGTAGAGGTCGGCGGCGTCCTCGCGGATGGACCTTGCGAGGCGCTCGGTGACCTCCGGCTCGCTCATCTCGGGCTTGAGGTCGTAGGTGGCGACCTTGGGGCTCGGGACGAGCACGCGGGTCTCCCCCTCCTTGGGCTCCTCCACGCCGCCGTTGAGGAAGAACGTCACATGGGCGTACTTCTCGGTCTCGGCGGTGTGGAGCTGCTTGAGGCCGTTGTCGGCGATGACGTCGGCCAGGACGTGGGCCGGCACCGTCTTGGGGAAGGCGACCTCGACGTCGAGCTCGGGGTCGTACTCGGTCATGGTGACGAAGCACGAGAGCGCGGGGGTGGAGCGACGCTCGAAGCCGTCGAAGGCGGCGTCGGTGAGCGCGCGGGTCATCTCGCGGGCGCGGTCCGGGCGGAAGTTGAAGAAGATGAACGCGTCGCCGTCGTGGGTGCCGAGGGCCGCGCCCTCGACCACCATGGGGTCGGCGAACTCGTCGCCGCGCGGGTCCTTCTCGTAGAACGCGCGCAGGCCCTCGGCGGCGCTGGCCACCTCGACGCCCTCGGCGCCGACGATGGCGTCGTAGGCGCGCTCGACGCGCTCCCAGCGGTTGTCGCGGTCCATGCCCCAGTAGCGGCCGGAGACCGTGGCGATCTTGACGTCGGCGCCGGTGGCCTCGGAGACCTTGGCGCAGAAGGCCTGGAGCGACTCCATGAAGCCGGCCCCGGACTGGGGGTCGACGTCGCGACCGTCGGTGAAGGCGTCGATGCGCACGCGCTGGACGCCGCGCTTGGCGGCCGTGGACACGACGGCCTCGGCGTGCTCCATGGAGGAGTGCACGCCGCCGTCGGAGACGAGGCCCATGACGTGCAGCACGGAGCCCCGCTCCTTCACGGCGTCCATGGCGTCGGCGAGCACCGGGTTCTCCTCGATGGAGCCGTCGCGCACCGCGTTGTTGATGCGCGAGAGCTCCTGGAAGACGATGCGGCCGGCACCGATGTTGAGGTGGCCCACCTCGGAGTTGCCCATCTGGCCGTCGGGCAGCCCCACGTCCTCGCCGGACGCACCCAGGGTGGTGTGGGGGTAGGTGGCGAGGAGCGACTGGATGTAGGGCAGCTTGGCTTGGCTCACGGCGTTCTCGGGGCCGGTGGGCGCGAGGCCGAAGCCGTCCATGATGACGAGGAGGGCGGGTTTCTTTCCCTTGTTGGAACTCATTACTCAGCAGCCCTCTCGACCATGGCGGCGAAGTCGGCCGCGACGAGCGAGGCACCGCCCACGAGGGCGCCGTCGACGTCCTCCTCGGCGAGGAAGCCGGCGACGTTGCCGGGCTTGGCGGAGCCGCCGTAGAGCACGCGGATCTGGGAGGCGATGTCGGCGCCGAAGATGTCGACGAGGGCGGCGCGGATGGCGCCGCAGACCTCCTGGGCGTCCTCGGGCGTGGCGGTCTTGCCGGTGCCGATGGCCCAGATGGGCTCGTAGGCCACGACGAGCTGGTCGCCGCTCTCGAGCTGGACGCCGTCGAAGTCGGCGCGGATCTGGCCCACGACGAAGTCGACCTGGTTGCCGGCCTCGCGGACCTCGAGGGACTCGCCGCAGCAGGAGATGGGCACGATGCCCGCGGCCAGCAGCGCCTTGACCTTGAGGTTGATGTCGCCGTCGGTCTCGCCGAAGTAGTCGCGGCGCTCGGAGTGGCCCACGATGCAGTGGGTGCAGCCGACGCTCTTGAGCATGTCGCAGGAGAGCTCGCCGGTGAAGGCGCCGGAGGCCTCCCAGTAGACGTTCTGGGCACCGAGGCCAAAGGGGGCGCGGTCGAACTCGATGACGCCGGAGACGCCCTTGAGGTCGGTGGCCGGCGGGCAGACGACGACCTCGACGCCGTGGGTGTCGTGGCCGAGCTCGTTGGCCAGGTCCTGGGCCAGCTGCACTCCCTCGGTGTAGTTCTTGTTCATCTTCCAGTTGCCCGCGATGAGGCGGGTGCGCGTGTTGTTAGGCATCGAGAAGGGCCTCCACTCCGGGAAGGGCCTTGCCCTCGACGAGCTCCATGGAGGCACCGCCGCCGGTGGAGATCCAGCTCATCTTGTCGGCAAGGTCGAACTTGTTGACAGCCGCGACGGAGTCACCGCCGCCGATGATCGAGGTGCAGTCCTCGTTGGCGGCCACGGCCTCGGCCACGGCCTTGGTGCCGTCGGAGAACTGGTCGAACTCGAAGACGCCCATGGGGCCGTTCCAGAAGACGGTCTTGGCGCCGGCGATGGCGTCGGCGTAGAGCTGGGCGGTCTCGGGGCCGATGTCCATGCCCATCATGTCGTCGGGGATGGCGTTGGACTTGACGACGACGCCCACGGCGTCGGGGCCGAAGTGGTCGGCGACCACGTTGTCCACGGGGAGGAGCAGCTTGACGCCGTTCTTCTCGGCCTTCTCCATCATCTCGCGGGCGCGGTCCACCCAGTCGGGCTCCTGAAGGGAGGTGCCCACGGTGTAGCCCTTGGCGAGGAAGAAGGTGTAGGCCATGCCGCCGCCGATGATCAGGGTGTCGACGGAGTCGAGCAGGTGGTCGAGCACGCCGATCTTGGAGGACACCTTGGAGCCGCCGACGATGGCGACGAAGGGGCGCTCGGGGGCCTCGAAGATGTTGGTGAGGGTGTCGACCTCCTTCTCGAGCAGGAAGCCGGCCACGGCGGGCAGCTTGGCGGCGGGGCCGACCACGGAGCCCTGGGCGCGGTGGGCGGTGCCGAAGGCGTCGAGCACGAAGATGTCGCCGAGGGCGGCGAGCTTCTCGGCGATCTCGGGGTCGTTCTTCTTCTCGCGCTTGTCGAAGCGGACGTTCTCGAGCACGACGACCTGGCCGGGCTCCATGGCGGCCACGGCGTCGGCGGCCTCCTGGCCGTAGGTGTCGGGCACGAAGGTCACGTCGAGGCCGGTGAGCTCGGCGAGCTTCTCGGCGGCGGGCTTGAGGGAGAGCTCGGGCTCCACGCCGTCGCCCTTGGGGCGGCCGAGGTGGCTCATGAGCACGACCTTGGCGCCGTGGTCGACGAGGTACTGGATGGTGGGGATGGCGGCCTTGATGCGGGTGTCGTCGGTGACGACGCCGTCGGCCAGCGGCACGTTGAAGTCGACGCGCATGAGGACGCGCTTGCCGTCGACGTCGACGTCCTTGACGGTCTTCTTGGTGAACGCCATGGGACTCCTCCTTATCGGTTTGCAATGGAAGGGGCGCGGACTGGGCTTCGGGCCTCGTCCGCGCCCCTGGCTGACGCTATGGGCGCCTCACGGCCGCGAGACGCTGGGAAGGTGACGCCTTAGGCGACGAACTTCTCGAAGTACTTGATGGTGCGGACCATCTGGGAGGTGTAGGAGTTCTCGTTGTCGTACCAAGAGACCACCTGCACGAGGTACTGGCCGTCGCCGAGATCCTGGACCATGGTCTGGGTGGCGTCGAAGAGGGAGCCGTAGGTCATGCCCACGATGTCGGTGGAGACGATCTGGTCCTCGTTGTAGCCGAAGGTCTCGGGGTCGGACGCGGCCTTCATGGCGGCGTTGATGGAGTCGACGGTGACCTCCTTGTCGGACTCGACCACGGCGAACAGGAGGGTGGTGGAGCCGGTGGGCACGGGCACGCGCTGGGCGGCACCGATGAGCTTGCCGTTGAGCTCGGGGATCACCAGGCCGATGGCCTTGGCGGCACCGGTGGAGTTGGGGACGATGTTGACGGCGCCGGCGCGGCTGCGGCGCTTGTCGCCCTTGCGCTGGGGGCCGTCGAGGATCATCTGGTCGCCGGTGTAGGCGTGGATGGTGGCCATGATGCCGCTCTTGATGGGGGCGTAGTCGTTCAGGGCCTTGGCCATCGGGGCGAGGCAGTTGGTGGTGCAGGAGGCGGCGGAGATGATGTCGTCGTCCGCGGTCAGGATGTCATGGTTGACGTTGTAGACGATGGTGGGGAGGTCGTTGCCCGCGGGAGCGGAGATGACGACCTTCTTGGCGCCGGCGTCGATGTGGGCCTGGGCCTTGGCCTTGGAGGTGTAGAAGCCGGTGCACTCGAGGACGACGTCGACGTCGAGCTCGCCCCACGGCAGGTTGTGGGCGTCGGCCTCCTTGTAGATCTTGATGGTCTTGCCGTCGACGGTGATGGAGTCCTCGCCGGCCTCGACCTTGTGGTCGCGGGCGTAGTTGCCCTGGGTCGAGTCGTACTTGAGCAGGTAGGCCAGCATGTCGGGGCTGGTGAGATCGTTGATCGCGACGATCTCGGAGCCCTCGTGGCCGAACATCTGACGGAAGGCCAGACGGCCGATGCGACCGAAACCGTTAATCGCAACCTTGACTGCCATGCGCTTCTCCTTTCGCGGCCCCTCCCGGACCGAGCCTCTCGGCCGGGTCGTGGGCCATGACTTGAACCACTGCGTGCATAGTAACCCGTTTGGGCCACGCCGGGCCCGAGAACCCACAAATGACTCTGAATCTGCAGTTAGGGCCCATGATTGTCTACGGGCGAGTGGACAACTTTGAATTACGGGCAGGGAGGCAGCAAGAATATTTGTTGTAGTTTATCCATCCTCGCCGGATCGGCCGGCCCCTCCCCCGCCGTCGCGCCACTCGGCGTCGAGGGCCTCGAGCCGGAGCACCCGGTGGTAGAGGGCCGACTTGGAGAGCGGCGGGTAGGCGCGGCGGCCGAGCTCCGCCAGGGGGAGGTCCGGGTACTCCCGGCGGAGGTCGCAGAAGGCCCGCAGGGCCGGGGGCAGCCCGTCGAGGCCAGGCCCGGCCTCCACGCGGTCTATGAGCGCGAGCTGCTCGGCGGCGGCCCCGGAGGCGCGGCGCGCGTTGGCCATCTCCGCGTTGACGGACCGGTTGACGTCGTTCTTGACGGACTTCATGCGCCGCACGTTGGAGACGGCCCGGGCCGTGCGCGCGGCGCCCACCACGAGGAGGAACCGGACGATGTCGTCGAAGCTCTTGATGTAGATGGCGAACGCGCCGCGGCGGCGGTTGAGCCGGGCCTGGACGCCGGCGTCGCGGCAGACGGAGACGAGGGCCTCGGCGAGGGCCTCGCCGGTGACGGCCATCTCGAGATGGAAGTCGCCGCGGGGGTCGGCGATGAAGCCGCCGGCCATGAAGGCGCCGCGGAGGAAGGCCGCGCGCCGCTCCGGCGTGGAGACCACCTGCCCGGGGACGCCCGAGGCGAGCCCGCGGCCGGGGACGAGCACCCCGAGCTCCACGAGGGCGTCCTCGAGGCCGGGCTGGTCGCGCATCTCGATGAGGTAGTTGCGGGTCTTGTGCAGGACGGAGCGGCGCACGGTGAGCTGCGTGTCGAGCTCGAACACCTTGTGGGAGAGGCGGATGACGGTGCGCGCCACGGCCCCCGTCTCGGTGGTCACGCGCACGGCGTAGGCGCCCGAGCCGTAGAAGGAGAGGGTGCCGCAGACCCGCACCAGGGCGGAGAGCTCCGAGACGTCTGCCTCGGGGCCGCCCTCGACGCGGGAGAGCTCGTCCTTGACCTCGGCGGTGAACGACATGGTCAGCCCCGCTGGGCGCGGTGGAGGTCGCGGTGGGACACCGTGACGCGGTAGCCCTCGGCCTCCAGGTGCGCGGCCGTCGCCTCGGCCAGGGCCACGGAGCGGTGCTGGCCGCCGGAGCACCCGACGCCGATGGAGAGCGAGCTCTTGCCCTCGGCGACGTAACCGGGCATGACGCAGTCGAGCAGCCGCTCCCACGCCCCCAGGAACGCCTTGGTCTGCGGGTGCCCGAGCACGAAGGAGCGCACCTGCTCGTCCTTGCCCGTGAGCCGGCGCATGGCCGGGTCCCAGTAGGGGTTGGGCAGGAAGCGGACGTCGATCATGAGGTCGGCCTCCTCGGGCATGCCGTACTTGAACCCGAAGGAGAAGACGTGGACCTCCATGAGCTGCTGGTCGGTGAGCTCGGAGAAGAGCCCCTGGAGGCGGCGGCGCAGCTCGATGGGGCGCAGGTTGGAGGTGTCGATGACGTAGTCCGCGCGGTGCAGCACGTCCTCGAGCTGGGTGCGTTCGCGGGCGATGGCGGCGAGGTTGCTCTCCCCCTCCTTGGCGATGGGGTTGCGGCGGCGCGAGAGCGCGTAGCGGCGGCGCAGCACCTCGTCGGAGCTGTCGAGGAAGATGAGGGCCGAGGAGAGCTCGTGGTCGGCGAGCTCGGCGAGGGAGTCCTGGAGCTCGTCGAAGAGCCCCTGGCTGCGGAGGTCGCAGACCACGGCCAGGTGGCGCCCCACGCCGGAGTCGATGCCCACGACGCGGGAGAGCGGCAGCAGCAGCGAGGGCGGCAGGTTGTCGATGACGTAGTAGCCCAGGTCCTCGAACGTGTGCATGGCCTCGGTGCGCCCGGCACCGCTCATGCCCGTGATGACGACGACGTCGGGGACGTCCTCGGTCCTCTCCATGTGAGCTCCTCTCGGCGGGTTCGGGTGCAAGTATGACAGGTGCCGGGCCGGCGCCGGGCCGTCAGGGGACACGGCCCCCTGCCGCGGGAGGGGCGGGGGGGGCGGTCACCCGTCGGCGGACCCCCTGCCCGCCGCGCGGGTGCGGTCGAGCTCCTCATCCCACGAGCGGAGGGTCCCGTAGACGTCCGCCGCCACCCGCGCGGGGATGCCGGGGACGGCCTCGATCTCCTCCAGGGTGGCCTTCCGCAGCCTCCTCATGGACCCGAAGGCCTTGAGCAGCGCCCTCTTTCGTCCCTCCCCCACCCCGGGGACCTCGTCGAGGACCGAGGCCGTCATGGCCTTGCCGCGGAGCTCGCGGTGGTAGGCGATGGCGAACCGGTGCGCCTCGTCGCGGACGCGCTTGACGAGGTAGAGCGACGGCGAGCCGCTGGGGAGCACCACGGGGGCGTCGTCCCAGGGCACGAAGAGCTCCTCGTCCGACTTGGCGAGGCCCGCCACCGGGATGTCGAGCCCGAGGGCCTCGAGCTGGCCCATGGCCGCCGTGAGCTGGGGCTTGCCGCCGTCGAGGATGAGGAGGTCCGGCTTGGACCCGAACCTGCCGTCGGCCATGCGCTCCGGCGCGTAGCGGCGCCCCAGGACCTCGGCCATGGACGCGAAGTCGTTGGCCTCCTCCAGGGGCGTGCGCACCTTGAAGCGGCGGTACTGCGACTTGTCGGGCCGGCCGTTGGTGAACACCACCATGGACGCCACCGTGTGGCGGCCGTGGATGGTGGAGATGTCGAAGCACTCGATGCGCAGGGGCGCCTCGGGGAGGGCCAGGGCGCTCTCGAGCTCGAGGAGGGCGCGGTTGGCGCGGTCGTCCTCGTAGCCCGTGCGCATCTTGTGGCGCATGAGGGCGTGGCGGGCGTTGGCCGACGCCATCTCCAGCAGCTGCGCCCGCTCGCCGCGCCGGGGCACATGGAGGTGCACCCGGTGGCCGCGTCGCTCCCCCAGCCACGACTCGAGGGCCTCGGAGTCGTCCGGCAGCGCAGGCACCTCGATGGCCGGCGGCACCTCGTCGGTGCGCCCGTAGTAACGCTTGAGGAAGCCCGAGAGCAGCTCCTCCTCGCCGACGTCCATGCCCTTGTCGAGGATGAGCTCCGCGCTCCTGACCATGCGGCCCTCGCGCACGACGAACACGCACACGCCGGCGATGGTCTCCTCGCGCCAGAGGCCCACGAGGTCGGCGTCCACCGGCTTGCGGAAGACGACCTTCTGGTCGTTGTCGAGGCGGCCCACGAGGTCGAGCCGGCGCTTGTAGCGGGCGGCCTTCTCGAAGTCCAGGTCGCGGGCGGCGGCGTCCATCTCGGCGCGGAGCGCCTCCTTGAGGGCGGTGCGGCGCCCCTCGAGGAACCCCTCCACGGTGCGCACGTTCTCGCGGTACTCCTCGGGCGAGACCGCGCCCACGCACACGCCGGGGCCGCGGCCCACGTGGTGGTCGAAGCAGGGGCGCCCCGACTCGGCGAGCTCCATGGGCAGGAGGTCGGCCCGCTCCGGGTGGGCGTCGGCGAGGCGCTTGACGCGCTTCCACTCGGCGCAGGTGCCGATGCAGAGGGGGCAGAGCTTGCGGACCGTGTCGATGGCCTCCCGGGCGGCGCGGGCATCGGTGTAGGGGCCGAAGTAGCGGGTGCGGGGGCGGTGCCTCTCCCGGGTGTACTTGATGGCCGGGTAGAGGTCGCCCTCGGTGACGGCGATGAAGGGGTAGCTCTTGTCGTCCATGAGGGCGACGTTGTAGGGCGGGTGGTACTGCTGGATCAGGTTGATCTCGAGGACCAGGGCCTCGTGCTCGGAGCCCACCACCAGGTAGTCGAAGGAGGCCACCTGGGGCATCATGAGCGCGATCATGGCACGCTCGTCGTCGCCGTTCACGTACTGCCGCATGCGGGCGCGCAGGTTCTTGGCCTTCCCCACGTAGAGCACGCGGCCCGAGGCGTCCTTCCACAGGTAGCAGCCCGGGTCCGTGGGGACCCGGGACACCTGCTCTTGGAGGGAGGGCGGGTTAGTCGGCATCGGCCTGCTTCCCGCCGGTCTTCCAGACGTACTTGTCGAACTTCCGGATCTGGTGGTAGTAGGTGACCGCCGACCAGAACCGGTGCGCCGGGGTGTCGGGGCGGTAGAAGAGCGGGAAGCTCGCGAGGCCGGAGCGGTAGCGCGCCAGCACGCGGTCCTTGAGCGCGCCGTCGGGCAGCGTCCTCTTGACGACGTACGGGGGCACGCAGGCATAGAGGAACGGGTCCCTCGCCTCCACGCGCTCGGGCACGAGGCCGCAGACGAAGTGCTCGACGATGGGGGCCACGAAGTTGACGCCGCCGAGGGTCACGTAGAAGGAGTTGCGGCCCGGGCGCGTGTTGACCTCGAAGAACCGGTAGGAGCCGTCGCGCTCGTCGTACTTGACGTCGAAGTTCGCGTAGCCCTCGTAGCCCACGTGGGCCAGGAACCGCCTGGCGTCCTCCACGGCCTTCTCGGGCCAGGCGTCGACGATGCACACCGGGTTGCCGATGGCCGAGGGGGCGTGGTCCTGGAGCACCACCTGGCCGGCGCACGAGACGCGGACGTCGCCGCCCGCGGTGCAGAACATGGTGATGGTGCGCAGGGCGTCGTCGCCGCCGGGGACGAAGTCCTGGACGACGAGCTCGCGGTCGTAGCAGGACGCCTTGAGGGCCTCGAAGATGCCGGCGAGCTCCTCGGGGGTCTCCACCTCGAAGATCTTCTTCTTGCCGGGGAACTCGGCGTAGTGGTAGCGGGCCGAGTTGGACGGCTTGGCGATGACGGGGTAGGTGAAGGCCTCGACGTCGATGGCGGCGTTCGGGTCGGAGCAGTCGAACGTCCAGGTGCGGGGGTAGTCGATGGAGAGCTCGTCGCAGATGGCGTAGAAGCGCTCCTTCTGGGTGATGTCGTCCAGCAGGTCGAAGTCGATGTAGGGCACGTGGAACCACGGGGAGAGCTCGTCCTTGTGCTGGGAGAGGATGCGGGCGTACCAGTCGCCGGACCCCAGCAGCAGGCCCACCTTGCCCTCGGCCGCAAGGGAGCGCCCGAGGTCCTGGAGGTAGCCCACGAGGACGTCCTCCCGGTCGATGCCGTCGACCACGCGGTAGTCGCAGAAGCGGCTCGTGGAGAGGTTCTTGACCTCGGCGGAGGCGAGCACGACGGAGGTGAGCCCGTAGGCCTCGTTCAGGCAGCGGACGTAGGAGTAGCCCAGGATGTCGCCGCCGAGGACCACGGGGGCGAGACGGCTGGGGACCTCCTCGGGGGCGAGGAGGGGTGCCGTGGGGGCGTTTTCCATGCGATGGCTCCAAAGGACGGGGCGCCGGGCGCCCGGTGGGTTGTCCGGAAGATGATACGACGGCGGGCCCCCGGGGGCCCGCCGTCGACGGTTACTCCATGGTGCTGCCGCGGGGGCAGGTGGCTAGAGGCCGATGGGGCCCGCGGAGGTATAGGCCTTGCGGCCCGAGAGGCTGTCGAGCACCACCCGGGTGCCGTTGGCGTGGATGATCTGGTCGTTGCCGATGTAGAGGCCCACGTGGTTGCCCGAGGCGGACCCGGAGACGCCGCCGATCCAGAACACGAGGTCGCCGGGCTGGAGGTTGGCCCGCGAGACGCTGCGGGACATGCCGCACTGGCCGGAGGCGGAGTGCGGGATGTTGATGCCGGCCGCGGCGTAGCAGTACTTGGTGAAGCCGGAGCAGTCGAGGGCGCTGCCGGGGCTGTAGGCGCCGTAGACGTAGGGCACGCCCAGCTGGGAGTAGGCGGCGTTGACGATGGCGGAGCGGGCGCTCGCGGACGAGGCGGACCCGCCCGAGGACCCGGAGCCGGCGGAGGAGGACCCGCCGCCCGACGGGGCGCTGGGGGCCGGGACGCTGGCGCGCTCGGCGGCCTCGCGGGCCGCGGCCTCGGCGGCGGCGCGCGCGGCCTCGGCCTCCCGGCGCTGGCGCTCGAGCTCGGCCTGGCGCTCCTCCTCGATCTTCTGCTTCACCTGCTCGTCGAGGTCGTCGACGTAGGCCTTCTGCTGGGCCTGGCGCTGCTCGAGCTCGGCCTTCTGGCTCTCCTGCTGGGCCTTGAGCTGCTCCTGCTGGGACTGCAGGTCCACGAGCTCCTGCTCCTGGCGCTCGAGCTCGGCCTTGGCGCTGTTCACCGCGGCGATGGCCTCGGAGTCGCTCTGGCTGATCTTGTCGGCGTAGTAGACGTTGTTGACGAAGTCCTCGAACGTGGCGGAGTTCACCAGCAGCGAGAGGAACGAGACGCCGCCCGTCTTGTAGTCGCTGGAGACGCGCTCGGCGAGCTGGGCGCGGTCGGCCTCGAGCTCCTTGGTGCGGGCGTCGATGTCGGCGCGCACCGAGGAGATCTTCTCCTCGGTCTGCTGGAGCTCGTAGATGGTGTCGTTGAGGGACTCGCCGGCGCTCGCGACCTGCGCACCGAGGTCGTCGAGGGTCTTCTTGGCCTCGTCGAGCTGGGTCTGGAGCTCGGCCGAGGTGACCGCCAGGGCCTGGGTGGGCGCCGCCACGGCAGGCGCGGCCAGGGCCACGGCGAGGGCGCAGGCGATGGTGGTAACGCGTCGCTTGAAGGTCATGGGCCTTCCCGTCCACCGGGCACGGGCCCGGTTATCGGTTATGGAAGCGCGGAGGGACGGAAACTGTCCCCCCGCTTCAGTCTTTACACAGCAAAGTATACAAACGCGCCGATGCAGAATCCACACCATACCCGTTCCGGGGACACATTATCCATCGCTACCGGCAGGCACGGGGAGGGGCCGCCGGGCGCCAGAGCGCACCGACGGCCCCTCCCACCTGCATGGGCGCCCCTACCTGACGGCGTCCACGTACCAGCTCGTGATGGAGGTCGGATGGGTGATGGCCGTGCCAACGACCACGCACCAGGCGCCGGCCTCGACGGCGTCGGCGGCGTCCTGCGGGCAGTGGACGCTCCCCTCGCAGACCACGGGGCGGCCCGGGAACTCGGCCACCGCCTGGCGGATGAGGTCCAGGTCGGGGCCCTGGCCGGCCGCCTGGTCGATGGCGGCGCCGGGATGCGAGAGCGTGGTGGAGCAGAGGTCGCACCCGGCGGCGAAGCCACGGCGCACGTCCTCGATGGAGGAGCAGTCCGCCATAACGAGGACCTCCTCCTTCTTGAGCTCGGCGACGGTCTCCTCGAAGGTGCGGCCGTCGGGGCGCGGGCGGTCGGTGGCGTCGAGGGCCACGATGTCGGCGCCGGCCATGGCGCAGGCCCGGGCGTGGCGCAGGGTGGGCGTGATGAAGACGCCGTCGTGGCCCTCCTTCCAGAGGCCGATGACCGGGACCTCCACGCGCCCCTTGATGGCGGAGATGTCGGAGAGGCCCTGGCAGCGGATGGCGCAGGCGCCGCCGAGCTCGCAGGCCCGAGAGATCTGGGCCATGGTCTCGGGGTGGCGCATGGGCTCGCCGGGGTAGGCCTGGACCGAGGCGACGAGGCCGCCGCGGAGCGAGTCGATGAGGTTTTGGGCTGTCATCGCACGATTGCCTTTCTCCCGCCGCAGGCGGGGATCGCGGCTAGGAGAGGTCGCCGTAGCCGTCCTTCACGAAGTGCTCGGCCGCGCCGATGAGCGGCGCGTCGTCGCCGAGGAGGCCCCGCTCGACGGGGAGGTCGCGGACCGGGGCCATGGCGCGGTCGGCGTAGCCGGAGGCGAGGGCGTCGTGCCAGACGGGGCCGCACTGGACCACGGAGCCCGACAGGATGATCGCCTCGGGGTCGATGAGGTTGGCGGACGAGGCGAGGACGCCGCCCAGGGCGCGGCCGCTGCGGGTCTCGGCCGCCACGGCGGCCTCGTCGCCCTCCTCGGCGGCCCGGGAGATGTAGGCGCCCCCCACGGGGTTGCCCTCCGGGTCGGTGTCGGTGCCGGAGAGGCGCACGTACTCCCCCACAATGGCCGGGCCGGCGGCCACGGACTCGAGGTGCCCCACGGCGCCGCAGGTGCACTCGATGCCGGCGGCCTCCTCGCAGGCCATGTGGCCCACGTTGCCGGCCATGTCGTGGGCCCCCAGGGACAGGACGCCCCCGTCCACGATGGCGCCGGAGATGCCGGTGCCCACGGCCACCACGAGCACGGACTCGTAGCCGCGGCCACCGCCCCAGCGGGCCTCGCCGAGGGCGTGGGCGTGGACGTCGTTCAGGACCCTGCAGGGCAGGCCGCAGGCCTCCTCGACGGCCGTGCCGAGCGGGGTGCCCGACCAGCCGGGCATCATCTCGTTGGCGTAGGTGATGTCGCCCGTGCGCGGGTCGACGACGCCGCCGGTGGAGATGCCGACCCCTGCCACGGGACGCGGCGAGCGGGCGACGGCGCCCTCGACGGCCGCGATCACGTCGGCCAGCACGGCCTTCCCCCCGCGCAGCGGGTTGGTGGGGACGCGCTCGACCGACTCGACGACCGGCACCCCCTCCCCCGTGAAGGTCACGAGGCCGCATGCGATCTTGGTACCGCCGATGTCGACGGCGACGACGGTGGTCGGCTCCATGGTCTCTCCCCTCTCTGCGGGCTAGAGCAGGTCGCAGGTAGCCAGGACCTGACGGATGGCCTCGACGTTCTCGCCCTCGAGCTCGGCGACGGGCTCGGGCATGTGGTTGCTGGAGAAGACGCCCATCTCGCGCAGGGCCGTCTTGAACGCGCCCACGCCGGCGCCGTAGCCGCCCACGCCCGTGGTCACCTGGGTGATCAGCATGAGGTCGGCGAGGTAGTCCTGCAGCTCGCGCACGCGGGCCCAGTCGCCGGCCTCGGCGGCGCGCCACATCTCCACGTAGGGCTCGGGGGCGATGTTGGCGAGGCCGGGCACGGAGCCGTCGGCGCCGCCGAGGTAGGCACCGTCGACCACGACCTCGTGGCCGGTCAGCAGCGTCAGCGGGTGGCCGATGCGGTCGTTCTCGCGGATGAGGAAGCGGAAGGAGACGTCGTCGCCCGAGGAGTCCTTGACGCCGGCGAGGGTGCCCTCGGCGCCGAGCTCGGCGAGCAGGCGCCAGTCGAGCTTCGTCTGCACGCAGACGGGGATGTCGTAGGCGAACAGAGGCACGTCGACGGCCTCGTGGATGGCGCGGAAGTGCCGGGCCACCACGCCGGGGCCCGGGATGGCGTAGAACGGGGCCGTGGCCACGATGGCGTCGACGCCGAGCTCGGCCATGGAGCGGGCGTGGGCGATGACGGCGTCGGTCTGCATGTCGATGCAGCCGGCGATCACGGGCACGCGGCCGTTGTTGATGCGCATGCCCTCGCGCACCACCTCGAGGCGCGTCTCCTCGTCGAAGAAGGCGACCTGCCCCGACGAGCCCAGGAAGAAGAGGCCGTCGATGCCGGCGTCGATCATGCGGTTGAGGTGCCGCTCGAAGGCCTCGTGGTCGATGGAGCCGTCGTCGAGCTGGGGGACGACGACGGGAGGGACGACGCCGCGGATCTTGAAGTCTGAGCTCATGGGAAACAGGGGTCCTTTCATGGTCTGGCTGTCTATGGAAGGGCCCGGCGGTGCGCCGGGCCCTCGGTGCCTATCGGCCTGCCTCAGGAAGCTTTCCCAAGATTGGGGTGGAGCAACGAGGGGGCCGCGCCGAGCAGGAGCTTGGTGTAGGGGTCCTGGGGGTGCTCGAAGATCTGCTTGGCGGGGCCGTGCTCCACCACGGTGCCGCCGTTCATGACGCAGATCTCGTCGGAGATGTAGCGCACGGTCTGGATGTCGTGGCTGATGAACACCATGGCCAGGCCGAGCTGCTCCTTGAGGTCGGTGAGCAGGTTGAGGATCTGGGCGCGCACGGAGACGTCCAGGGCGCTCGTGGGCTCGTCGGCGATGATGCAGTCGGGGCCGATGGACAGGGCGCGGGCGATGGCCACGCGCTGGCGCTGGCCGCCGGAGAGCTGGCCGGGCAGGGCGTCGAGGGCGCTCGACGGCAGGCCGACGAGGCCTATGAGCTCCTGGATGCGCTCCTCGCGCTCCTCGGGGGTGCCCACCTTGTGCACGAGCATCGGGTCGAGGAGCTGGTCGTGGACGCTCATGCGGGCGTTGAGGGCCGTGGCGGGGTCCTGGAAGACCACGGAGAGCACGGAGCCGATGTGCTTGCGGTCCTCCGCGGTGCGCTTGGTCACGTCCTTGCCCTTGAAGAAGACCTTGCCCGAGGTGGGCGGCTGGAGGCCGCACATGACGTTGGCCGTGGTGGACTTGCCGCAGCCGGACTCGCCCACGATGCCCAGGGTCTTGCCGGGCATGACGCGCATGGTGACGCCCTTGACGGCGTGCACGAGGTTGGGGTGGAGCAGGGAGCCGGTGCGGGTCTTGAAGGTGACCTTCACATCATCGAGGAAGATGATGGGCGTGACGCCGTCGACGGTGCCGTCGTTCACGGCGGGGTTCTGGGTCTCGCTCATGGCTTTATGCATCTCCCTTCGGGGTGCTGGGGGTGTTGACGACGGAGGTCAGGCCGGCGGCGGCGAGGTCCTTGTCGGGGAGCTCGGCCACGTAGTGCTCGGTGCCGGGGATCTTCTTGAGGACCGGGCGGACGTCGAGGCCCACCGTGGGGTGGCTCGAGCGCGGCGCGAAGCGGTCGCCGTCGTTGAAGTCCTTGGGGCTCGGGACCACGCCGGGCACCTGGTGGAGCCTGCCGGAGCCGCCCTCGATGGAGAGCACGGCGCCGAGGAGGCCGCGGGTGTACTCGTGGGTGGGGTGCATGAGCAGCTCGATGGTGGGCGCCTGCTCCACGACCTGGCCGGCGTACATGACGGTGATGTAGTTGGCCACCTCGGCCACGAGGGCGAGGTCGTGGGACACGAAGATCATGGCGAAGCCGAGCTTGGCCTGCAGGTCGTTGAGGAGCTTGATGACCTGCTTCTGGACGGTGACGTCGAGGGCCGTGGTGGGCTCGTCGGCGATGATCACCTTGGGGTCGCGGGTGAGGGCCATGGCGATGAGGACGCGCTGGCGCTGACCGCCGGAGAGCTCGTGGGGGTAGCTCTCGAGGGTACGGGCCGGGTCGAGGCCCACGAGCTCGAGGAGCTCCTCGGCGGAGCGGGTGCCGCCGCGGTCCGTGAGCTGCTTCATCTGGTTCTTGATGAGCATGGACGGGTTGAGGGCGGAGAGGGCGTCCTGGTAGATCATGGCGATGTCGTGGCCGCGAAGGGCGTTGCGCTCGGCGTCGTCCATCTCGAGCAGGTTCTTGCCCTGGTAGAGGATCTCGCCGGAGATCTGGGCGCGGGAGTCGATGAGACCCATGATCGTGAGGGCGGTGATGGACTTGCCGCAGCCGGACTCTCCCACGAGGCCCATGGTCTGGCCGGGGCGCACAGCGTAGTTCACGTGGTCGACCACGTTGACGTCGCCGTGGCGCGGGAACTTGATGCAGAGGTCCTTGACCTCGAGCACCGGCTGCACGTCGTAGTCGGGCTTGTGGCGGTCGTCGCGCCCGGCCTCGACGGCGGCGAGGGCTGTGAGGGACCTGTCGAGGGAGGCGGCCTGCTGCTTGTAGGCCTCGACCGGGTCGAACAGGAGGCGGTCCTGCTTGCGGGCGTGCTTGCCGTCGTCCTCGATGGGGGCGTTGGGCGCCGCCACCATGGCGTCGGTGATGCCCTCGGAGAAGATGTTGAGGCAGAGGACCGTGATCATGATGGCCAGGCCGGGGAAGAGCGCCTGCCACCAGCGGCCGGCCAGGACGCCGGAGCGGGCGTCGGACAGGATGTTGCCCCAGGTGGGCGTGGGCTCCTGGATGCCGGCGGAGATGAAGGACAGCGAGGCCTCGAGGATGATGGCGTCGGCCACGAGCACGATGACGTACACGAGGATGGGCGCGATGCAGTTGCGCATGACGTGCTTGACGAGGATCCAGGGGGCCTTGGCGCCCGAGACCACGACGGCGCGGACGTAGTCCTCACCGTACTCGGCCACCACGTTGGCGCGGACGATACGGGTCACCTGCGGGATGTAGATGAAGCCGATGGCCAGCACGATGGAGGGCACGGAATTGCCGAAGACCGACACGAAGACGGCGGCCAGGGCGATGCCGGGGAAGCTCATCACCACGTCCATGACGCGCATGATGACCTCGGAGATCCACTTGCGGCTCACGGCGGCCACGGAACCGATGATGCAGCCGCCAACGAGGGCGAGGAGGGTGGCTCCGAAGCCGATGGCCAGGGAGTAGCGGGCGCCGAACATCATGCGGGAGAGGATGTCGCGGCCCTTCTCGTCGGTGCCGAAGAGGAACTCGCCGTTGGGGGCCTGGCGGGCCTTGAAGATCTCGAAGGGGCTGTGGGGCGCCAGGAAGTTGGCGCAGATAGCCACGAGGGCCACGAGGACGAGCACCACGATGGAGATGCGGGAGCCGATGCTCATGGCGTGCCAGCGGCGGGAGATGCCGCTGCGGCGCTTGACGGTCTCAGCCACGTTACACGCTCCTGATTCGGGGGTTGATAAGGATGTAGAGCATGTCCACCACGATGTTGATCACGATGAACGCGAGGGCTACCACGAGGGTCACGCCCTGGACGAGCGTGGGGTAGTTGGACGTGACGCCGTCGAGGATGGCCATGCCCATGCCGGGCAGGTTGAAGATGACCTCGATGACCACGGCGCCGCCCATGAGGTAGCCGATGCGCAGGCCGAGGACGGTGACCGGCGTGATCATGGCGTTGCGAAGCACGTTCTTGACGATGACCTCGCCGCGGGGGACGCCGGCGCCCACGGCGGTGCGCACGTAGTCGCGGTCGAGCTCCTCAGCCATGGAGGTGCGGATGACGCGGGTGAGCTGGCCGGCGAGGGGCACCGCCAGGGCGATGGCCGGCAGGATCATGCGCATCCACCAGCCGCCGGTGAGGAACGCCGGCAGGGCGCCGGAGGCCGGGAAGATCTTGAGGTTGAAGGAGAACACCAGGATCAGCAGGACGGCGAGCCAGAAGGACGGCGTGGCGATGCAGGCGATCGACAGTATTCGGATGACCTGGTCCGGCCACTTGTCCCGGTACACGGCGGCAACCACACCGAGGATGAACGCGACGATGACGCCGATGATGAGGCCGAGGAAGGTGAGCTGCATGGTCACCGGGAAGGCCTTCATCACGCGGTCGGCCACGGAGGCGCTGTTGACGCCGTACTCGCCGAGGCTGCCCTGGAACATGCCCCCGAGGAAGTCGCCGTACTGCACGATCCACGGCTGGTCGAGGCCGTGCTTCTCGCGGTACATCTGGACGGCCTCCTGGGTGGCGCCCTCGCCGAGGGCACCGTAGGCCGGGTCAATCGGGGAGAACGACATGACGAAGAACACCAGGAAGGTGACGCCCAGGACCATGATGGGCAGGGCGATGAGCCTTCGTCCTATCAACCGGATGAGGTTGTTCACGTTGCGTCTCTCCTTTCACAATAGAAACGGGTTGCCTATGTGCACAAATGGGGCGCGGGAAGGCGATGGTGCGGTGCCTCCCCGCGCCCGTCCCGGATCGCTCCGGGGTTGGAACCTTGAAGGAGCTTACTTGGCCTTGCAGCCCACGAAGTCGATGCCCGTGCAGCCGATGGCCTGGAAGCCGTCGATCTTGTCAGCCCAGACGCCGGTGGGGGTGACGCGGTGGAGCAGCGGGTACAGGGGCACCTGCTCGGCCAGGAGGTCGAAGCACTGGTTCCAGGTGTCCTGCTGGGCGTCGCCGGTCTCGGTGACGGCCTTGGCCATGAGGGTCTGGAGCTCGGTGCACTTCTCCATGCCCTGCCAGCCGTAGCGGGACTGGGTCCAGATGCCGTCGCCGTAGAACCAGCTCATGAGCAGGTCGGGGTCGTTGCCGAAGACCGAGGGGTCGCCGGAGGCGAGCACCACGTCGTAGGGGCACACGCCGGAGGCGTCGGGCGTGGCCTGGTTGGCGTAGAGGTCGGAGCTCTTCTGGGAGTTGAGCTCGACCTCGAGGCCGGCGGCGATGAGGTCCTGCTGGATCTGGGCGGCGATCTCGGTGATCCAGGCGGTGTCGGTGGTCTGGAGGGTCAGCTTGGTGCCGGTGGCGCCGGCCTCCTCGAGGAGGCTCTTGGCCTTGTCGACGTCGTAGGTGTAGACCGTGGAGGCCTTGTGGTAGCCGGGGAAGTTCTCGGGCAGGTAGCAGGTGGCCGGCTGGGCGAGGCCGTCGAGGGCGTTCTCGATGAGCTTCTCGACGTCGACGGCGTAGAAGAAGGCCTGGCGCACGCGGACGTCGTCGAACGGCTTCTTCTTGAGGTTGAACATGAAGAAGGGCAGGTTGAAGCCCTGGACCTTGTCGACGGTGATGCCCTGGCCCTCGAAGTTGGAGATCTGGTCGGCCGGCACGGCCTCGCAGACCATGGTGGTGCCCTCGGTCATGGCCGTGACGCGCGGGTCGTTGTCGACGAGGACGGAGAACTCCACCGGGTTGCTGGCCGGCTTGGGGCCGTTGTAGTTCTCGTTGACGGAGAGCTTGATGGACTGCTCGGTGGACTCGTCGTACTTCCAGGGGCCGGTGCCCACGGGGAGCTTGGTGAGCTCGTCCTTGGACATGGAGGCCGGGCAGATCTTGATGATGCAGAGACGCTTCTTCATGATCTCGGGGTCGAAGGCGTTCTTGAGCTTGAAGGTGACGCCGGTGTCGCCGTCGGCCTCGACGGCGTCGATGAAGGTGAGCATGGGCTCGTAGATGTTGCCCTTGTACTCCTCGTCGATGCCCGCGGCGCGCTGCCAGGACTTGATGACGTCGTCGGGGGTGACGGCGGTGCCGTCGGAGAACTTGGCGCCCTCGCGGAACTGCACCTTGTACTCGGTGTCGGAGACCTTCTCGATGTCCTCGGAGGCGGCCAGGGCGGCGAAGGCCTCCATCTTGGCGTAGTCGAACTCGAAGAAGCCCTCGGCCACGCACCAGTTGGCGGCCATGCCGGTGGCGCTGGAGGTGGACAGCGGGTCGAGGTTGCCCTGGTTCTGGTAGGCGAGGCCCGCGGTCAGGGTGGCGTCGGCGCCGCCGGAGCCGGAGCCGGAGTCGGACGACGCGTCGTCGCCACCGCCGCCGCAGCCGGCAAGGCCGAGGCCCGCGGCGACCGCGGCGGTGCCGCCGAGGCCGAGGAAGGTGCGACGCGACATGCCCTTGTCAAACATTGCGTATCTCCTGTCTTCTCTGGCGGTATCCCGCCCTTTTTAAGCCGGTTTTCATGATAGGTCGGGTGCGATTCCGCGCTCTCACGGCTGATATTATTGTCGGCGAACGGCCTCGCACGGCCGGGAAGGCACGTCCAAGCCATAGGCGGAATAAAACATGCCTACTCGCCCACGGGGACCTGTCGGGCGCAGGAAACCGCACCGTATCGCCCGTTGGGAGGCTGTCCCCCGCTTTTGCGGTGAAATCTATCTACCGATGTAGATGCATAAGAAGTACGACCTGTCAATGCCGATTCCGGGACCGGGGGGAGCCATGCTCGCCGACCTTCATACGCACACAAGCCGATCCGACGGCACCTGCGACGCCGCCGCCATGGCGGCCGCGGCGCGGGCCGCGGGCGTCGACGTCCTGGCCGTGACCGACCACCTCACGCTGCCGGCGGCCATGGACCCGGCATGCGCGTGCTCCGTCGCCGAGGCCGACCTCCCCGCCCTCGCGGCCGAGGTCGCCGCGGCGGCGGAGGGCTCCCCGGTGGAGGTGCTCCTGGGCTTCGAGTGCGACTGGTACCCGGGGTGCGAGGAAAACGTTGCGCGCTGGTCCCGCGGCGCGGCGCTGCTCCTGGGCTCTGTGCACTGGATAGGCCCCCAGGAGGGCGGCGCCTGGGTCGACGACCCGGACGACCTGCACGTCTGGGAGGAGCTGGGCCCCGACGAGGTCTGGCGCCGCTACGCGGACGCCTGGTGCGCCGCGTGCGAGAGCCCGGCGGGGTTCGACGTCATGGCCCACCCGGACCTGCCGTTCCGCTTTGCGAACGAGGGGCTGGCCCCCACCATGGACCTCTCGGCGACCTTCTCGGCCATGGCCGAGTGCGCCCACGACACCGGGCGGCGCGTCGAGGTCTCCACGGCGGGCCTCCGCAAGGGTGTGGGCGCGTTCTACCCGTGCGGCGCGCTGCTCGACGAGTTCGTGCGCGCCGGGGTGCCGGTGACCTTTGGCAGCGACGCCCACCGGGCCGGGGACGTGGCCTGGGGCCTCGCCCGCGCCCACGCCTACGCCTGGGGGCACGGCGTGCGGGCCCAGGAGGTGCCGGGCAGGGACGGCTGGCGGAGCGTCCCGCTGTAGGGGCGCCGCGGGGTCGGCCCGGGGCCGGGTCCCGGGCGCCTCTGAGGCGGCTACCTGAAGCGCGCCGCCAACTCCCCCGCCAACTCCTCGAGCGAGACGCCCTGGCGCTCCAGGCAGACCATGAGGTGGTAGACGAGGTCGGCCGCCTCGTAGCGGACGTGGTCGTGGTCGCGGTCCTTGGACGCCAGCGCCACCTCCACCGCCTCCTCGCACACCTTCTTGAGCACGCGGTCCTCGGGGCCCTTGAGCAGGCGCACGGTGTAGGAGGCCTCCGGGTCGGCGTCCCAGCGGCCCGCGATGGTGGCGGCGAGCTCCTCGAGCACGGGGCCGACGGGCCTCGGCTCCACGTTGGCGGTCCTCTCCCCCATGGCTAGGCCTCCTCGAAGTCGACGGCGGCCGTGGGCGAGAGCTCCCGGAAGAAGCAGGAGCGGTTGCCGGTATGGCAGGCGGGGCCGGGCGAGTCCACCTCCACGAGGAGGGTGTCGCCGTCGCAATCCACCAGGATGCGCCGCACGGTCTGCACGTTGCCGCTCGTGGCCCCCTTGTTCCAGAGCTCCCGGCGGGAGCGCGACCAGAACCACGTGGTCCCGGTCTCGCGGGTGAGCTCGAGGGAGCGCTCGTTCATCCACGCCACCATGAGCACCTCTCCGGTGCCGGCCTGCTGCACGACGGCGGGCACGAGCCCGTTCCCGTCGAGGCGCACGGTGGCCTCGTCGATCTCCACGACGCCGTCGGCGCCGCCCTGGGCACGGTCCATGGGGTCTCCTCCCCTACGCGTGTTCGTTCCGAGAAGCATAGCGCCGCACGGCGCGCGGCCGCGGCCTAGAAGTCCAGCCGCACCGGGATGCCCTGACTCGCCATGTACTCCTTGACCTGCCTCACCGAGAAGGTCCCAAAGTGGAAGACGCTCGCCGCGAGCACGGCGTCGGCCTCCCCCTCGAGGACGCCCTCGGCGAAGTGCTCGAGGCTCCCCACGCCGCCCGAGGCGATGACGGGGATGGGCACGGCGCGGGCCACGGCGCGGGTGAGGGCGAGGTCGAAGCCCTCCTTGGTGCCGTCGCGGTCCATGGAGGTGAGCAGGATCTCGCCGGCGCCGCGGCGGGCGGCCTCCTCGCACCAGGCCACGGCGTCGATGCCCGTGGCGGTGCGCCCGCCGGCGGTGTAGACCTCCCAGCGGTTGGGGCCCGTGGCGCGGGCGTCCACGGCACACACCACGGCCTGGCTGCCGAAGGCCGCCGCGGCGGCCGAGATGAGCGACGGGTCGCGCACGGCGGCCGAGTTGACCGAGACCTTGTCGGCGCCCGCGGCCACCATGGCGCGCATGCCCGCGAGGTCGCGGAAGCCGCCGCCCACGGTGTAGGGGATGCCCAGGCGCCGGCTGGCGTCGGAGGCCATGCCCACGGTGGTGGCGCGGTCGTCGCTCGTGGCGCAGATGTCGAGGAACACGACCTCGTCGGCGCCCGCGGCGTCGTAGGCGGAGGCGAGCTCCACCGGGTCGCCGGCGTCGCGCAGGGACACGAAGTTCACGCCCTTGACCACCCGGCCGTCCTTGACGTCGAGGCACGGGATCACGCGTTTGGCGAGCATGGTCACTCCCCTCCCGCCGCGGCGAGCGCCTCGGCGAGGTCGAGGGTCCCCTCGTAGAGGGCCCGCCCGCAGACGACCCCCTCGACGACGCCGTCGCCGAGGGCCGCGAGCCTCCGGACGTCCTCCACGGTGGTCACGCCGCCCGAGGCCGTGACGGGGAACCCGCAGGCGGCCGCGACGGCGCGGTAGGCCTCCGGGTCAACGCCCGTCTGCATGCCGTCGCGGGAGACGTCGGTGTACACGAGGTGCGAGAAACCCATCCCGATCACGGAGGCCAGGAGGGCCTCCAGGGACACGGGGGCCTCGTCGCGCCAGCCGTCCACGCGCACGGCGCCGCCCTTGGCCGCGACGTCGGCCGCCACGGCGTCGCCGAAGCGCGCCGCGGCCTCGGCCGCGAAGCCCGGGTCGCGCACCAGCGGCGTGCCGATGGACACGCGGGAGACGCCGGCGTCCAGGAGGCGCTCGACGTCGGCGAGGCTGCGCACGCCGCCGCCGGCGTCCACGCGCACGGGGACCCGCTCGCAGACGGCGCGGATGGCGTCCATGTTGGCGGCGCAGGCCCCCTCGTCCTCGCCGAAGGCGCGGGAGAGGTCCACCATGTGGACCCACCCGGCGCCCGCGGCGGCGAAGGCCTCGGCCTGGGCCACGGGGTCGGAGGAGTACACGTCCATCTCGCTGCGGACGCCCTGGCGCAGGCGCACCACGTCGCCCGCGACGAGGTCGATGGCGGGGTAGACGATCATAGGGGCAGACCCCCCTTCACGAGGGCGACGAAGTTCTCGAGGATGGGACGGCCGGCGCCGGAGCTTTTCTCGGGGTGGAACTGGCAGCCGAAGACGTTGCCCTTCCAGACCACCGAGGGGAAGCTCCGCGCGTAGTGGGTCTTGGCGCACACCACGTCGGGGTCGCAGCCGCCGTCCAGGGCGTAGGAGTGGGTGAAGTACATGTGCGACCCCTCCCCCACGCCGGCGAGCAGGGGGCAGGCGCGGCCGAGGGGCGTGAGGTCGAGCTCGTCCCACCCCACGTGGGGCACCTTGAGGCGCGAGGACTCCAGGCGCGTGCACCCCCCGGGAAGGAAGCCCAGGCCCGGCCGCCAGCCCTCGCCGCCCTCGCGGCCGCGGGTGCAGAACAGCTGCATGCCGAGGCAGATGCCAAGGATGGGAACGCCGCGGGCGCGGGCGCGGACCACGGCCTCGGCCTGGCCGGAGGCCTCCATGTACCCCATGGCGTCGGCGAAGGCGCCCACGCCGGGGATGACGAGGCCGTCGGAGGCGGCGGCGAGGTCGGGGTCGTCGCTCACCACGACGTCGGCGCCGGCGCGGTCGAGGGCGCGGGCCACGCTCATGAGGTTGCCCTTGTGGTAGTCGAGCACGCAGACGGCCATCAGAGGGTCCCCTTGGTGGAGGGCACCCCGGTCACGCGGGGGTCGGGCTCGCAGGCGAAGCGCAGGGCCCGGCCGGCGGCCTTGAAGGCGGCCTCCACGATGTGGTGGCCGTTCTCGCCGGCGAGCTCGCGCATGTGGAGCGTGGCCCCGGCGTCGCGGGCCAGGCCGGCGAAGAACTCGTGGGCCAGCTGCGAGTCGAAGGTGCCTATGGAGGGCACGGGGACCGGGACGTCCCAGAAGAGCTCGCCTCGGCCCGAGAGGTCCACGCAGGCCAGGACCAGCGCCTCGTCCATGGGCACGACGCACTGGGAGAACCGGGCGACCCCGGCCTTGCCACCCAGGGCCTCGCGCAGGCACGCACCGATCACGATGCCGGTGTCCTCCACGGTGTGGTGGGCGTCCACGTCGAGGTCGCCCACGCAGCGCACCGTGAGGTCGAAGAGCCCGTGACGCCCGAAGGCGTCGAGCATGTGGTCGAAGAAGCCCACCCCGGTGCGGACGTCCACGACGCCGGTGCCGTCGAGGTCGAGGGTGACGGCGATGTCGGTCTCGCCGGTGGTGCGGGTGACGGTGGCTCGTCTCATGGTTCCCCCTAGGAGCTGGAAGGGACGGGTCTGAGGATCCGGCGCAGGGCGTCGAGGACGGCGTCGTCCTCCGCGGGCGTGCCCACGGTGACGCGCAGGCAGTCCTCGAGGCCCGGCGCGGAGGAGAGGTCGCGCACGAGGATGGAGAAGTCCCGGGCGAGGCGCTGCCGCACGGCGTGGGCGTCCGGCACGCGCACGAGCACGAAGTTGGCCTCGGAATCCCATACGCGCAGGCCGAGGGCGCGCAGGCCCCCCGTGAGGCGGGCGCGCTCGGCCACGACGTCGGCCACCGCGGCCAGGGCGAGGTCGCGCCCCTCCACTACGGCCGTGGCGGCGGCCTGGGACAGCACGTTCACGGTGTAGGGCTGGCGCACGGCGGCGAAGACGTCCACAAGCTCCGGGGAGGCCAGGAGGTAGCCCACGCGGGCGCCGGCCATGGCGAAGGCCTTGGACAGCGTGTGGAGCACGCAGAGGTTGGGGTGGCGGTCGAGCAGCGCCGCCGCGCTCCCCATGGACGGCGCGAACTCGCCGTAGGCCTCGTCCACCAGCACGACGCCGGGGCAGGCCTCGCAGAGGGCCTCCACGCGGTCCGGGGCCACGGTGTTGCCCGTGGGGTTGTTGGGGGTGGTCAGCACGGCGACGTCCGCCGTGCGGGCGGCGGCGAGGACCTCGTCCCAGGCGGGCTCGAACGTCTCGGGGTCGCGCGGCACGGCCACGACCGTGGAGCCCACGAGCCTTCCGTAGATGTCGTAGACCGAGAAGGTGGGCGGCATGTCCAGCACGGTGCGGCCGGGTCCCCCGAAGGCCAGCAGCAGGTCGAAGATCAGCTCGTCCCCGCCGTTGCCCACCACCACCTGGGAGCGGTCGACGCCGTGCCACGCCGCGAGGGCGTCGCGCAGGCCGTTGGCCATGGGGTCGGGGTAGCGGTTGAGGGGCGTCGCCGCCAGGGCCTCGCGCACGGCCCGCTCGAGCGCCGGGGGGCGCGGCCAGGTGCTCTCGTTGGCCGAGAGGTTGACCCGGCACTCCACGAACCCGGGATCGTAGGGCTCGAGGTCCGCCACCTCCGGGCGCACGAGGGCGCGGGCCCGCTCGGAGAGGCCCACGTCACTCACCGCCCGTCTCGAAGTCGAGCTCCGGCCGGCCGGGCTCCGAGAGGGGCTCGGGCCACGCGGCCGCGGCGGCGTCCTCGCAGAGCTCCTCCCACGGGGTCCCAAGGCCGCGCTCGCGCAGGCGGCGGCGCATGCCCACGGAGAGCGCGTGGGCCCAGAGACCCTCGGCCTGGGCCAGGGTCTGGGTGGCGTCGGCGTCGACCTCCATGCCGGCCGGCGAGTAGCAGACCACGCTCGAGGAGGTGGTGAAGTCGTCCACGGAGAGCGGGTTAGAGAAGGCGGCCGTGCCCCCGGTGGGCAGCGTGTGGTTGGGGCCCGCCACGTAGTCGCCCAGGGGCTCCGAGCTCCAGTGGCCGGCAAAGATGGCGCCGGCGCTGCGGATGGAGCCGAGGAGCGCGACGGCGTCGGCCACGCAGAGCTCCAGGTGCTCCGGGGCGATGCGGTTCACGGCGGCCACGGCCGCGTCCATCGTGTCGCAGAGCACGACGACGCCCTGGCCGTCGAGGGAGGCGCGGGTGACGTCCGCGCGGGGAGACTGGGCGCAGAGCAGGTCGAGGGCCCCCTCCACGGCGTCGGCCAGGGCGGCGGAGGTCGTGACGAGGTAGCTCGCGGCCAGGGGGTCGTGCTCGGCCTGGGCCATGAGGTCGGCGGCCACCACGGCGGGGTTGGCCGTGTCGTCGGCCAGCACGCACACCTCCGACGGGCCCGCGATCATGTCGATGCCCACGTCGCCCGAGACGCGGCGCTTGGCGGCGGCGACGAAGGCGTTGCCGGGGCCGCAGACCTTGTCGACGCGGGGGATGGTCTTGGTGCCGTAGGCGAGGGCGGCCACGGCCTGGGCGCCGCCCACGGCGTAGACCTCGTCGACGCCCGCCACGGCCGCGGCCGCCAGGGTGTAGGCGGAGAGCGAGCCGTCGCGCTGGGGCGGGGTGACCATGACCACCCTCCCCACGCCTGCCACCTTGGCGGGGACGGCGTTCATGAGCACGGTGGAGGGGTACTGGGCGCGGCCGCCGGGCACGTATATGCCCACGGAGGCCAGAGGCGACACCTTGACACCCAGGAGGGTCCCGTCGGGCTTGGTCGTGAACCACGACTGGCGCACCTCGCGGCGGTGGAAGTCCTCGATCTGGCCGTGGGCCCTCTCGAGGGCGGCGAGGAACCGCGGGTCCACCTGGGAGAGGGAGGCGGCCACGACGTCGTCGGGCACGCGGAAGGAGCGCGGGGCCGCACCGTCGAACTCGAGGCAGAAGCCGCGCACGGCCTCGTCGCCGCCGTCCCGCACCGCGTCGACGATGGCCTCGGCGGCCGCCACAGCGTCGGCGGGCAGCGCCCCGGAGCGGTGGAGGTCGTCGTTCGTGAGGGTGGCGCCACCCTCGAGCGTGATCCTTCTCATGGGGGTCAGCCTTTCTCGACGGCGTCCCGGAGCCTCGCCCCGAGCGCCCTGATCCTTGCGTCGCTGCGGAAGGCCGCCGGCCCCGCGAAGAAGCGGGCCGAGCAGTCCATGACGTCGTCGGCCACCACCACGAGGTCGTTCTCGCGCAGGGTGGTGCCGGTGGCGGTGATGTCCACGATGCGGTCGGCCATGCCCACGATGGGCCCGAGCTCGATGTTGCCGTGGAGCGCGAGGATGTCCACGGGGCAGCCGATGGAGTCGAAGTACGCCTGGGTGACGCGGGGGTACTTGGTGGCCACCCGGTAGGAGCCGCGGCGGGCGAAGGCGGCGTCGGCGGCCCCCGCGGAGCCCGCGGGCTCGGCCACGACGAAGCGGCAGGCGCCGAAGCGCAGGTCCTCCAGCTGCACGAGGTCGAGGTCGGCCTCGAACAGGGAGTCGGTGCCGCACACGCCGCAGTCGGCGCCTCCCCAGGCCACGAAGGCGGGGGCGTCGGTGGCGCGCACGATCACGTACTCCACATCGCCGGCGGTCACGACGAGGCGGCGGCCGGGCTCGCGTAGGTCGTCCACGGGCAGGCCCACGGCCTCGAGGAGGTCCACGCAGGGCCCGAAGAGCGATCCCTTGGGCACGGCGATGCGAAGCGGGCGGTCGTCTCCCCCGCCGTCGCGGACGTCGAGGGCGCCCTGGAGGCGCTCGAGGGACAGGGCGAATCCGCAGGCGCCCACAGCCGGCACGTCCAGGTTGGCCAGCACGGCGTCGTAGCGGCCGCCGGAGGCCACGCTCGAGGAGAACCCGGGGGCGAAGGCCTTGAACACGAGGCCCGTGTAGTAGTCGAACGAGTTGACGATGGAGAAGTCGAAGGCCAGGGGCACCGGCCCGGATGCCACGGCCCCGGCCAGGGCGCGGAGCTCCGCCGTGCCGCGGTCGGCCTCGGCCACGCCGGCGGCGGCGAGCAGGGCGTCCACGGCGTCGAGCGCCTCGACCCCGCCCATGGAGCGCGGCAGCCCGCGGAGCGCCGCCGCGGCGGCGTCGGGAACGTCCAAAGAGGCCACGAAGGCGTCGAGGCCCACGAGGTCGGAGGAGTGCACGAGGGCCAGGATCCTGTCGGCCTCGGCGCGGGAGACGTCGGCGGCGCCGATGGCCGCGGCGAGGGGGCGCACCGAGCCGCACACGACTGTGCAGCCCGAGAGGCCCACGGCCCCGAGGGTCTCCATGAGGATGCCCACGACCTCCGCCTCGGCCTCGCCGTCGGGGGCGCCCACGAGCTCCACGCCCAGCTGGGTGAACTGGCGCGCCTCGCCGGAGAGGCTGCGCTGCTCGCGCACCACGGGGGCGGCGTAGCGCAGGCGCGCCGGGAGGTCGCCCTCCCCCATCCGCCCGGCCACGAGCCGGGCGATGGGCAGCGTGAGGTCGGGGCGCAGCATGAGGAGCCGGTCGTCGGCGTCGATGAGCTGGAACGGCACGCCGCGGATGCGGCCGGCCCGCTCGAGGACCTCGCGGCTCTCGAGCAGGGGCGTCTCCACGGGAAGATAGCCGTGGTCGGAGAAGACGCGCCTCACGGCGTCGGCCAGGGCCTCGCGGGCCAGGGCCTCCTCGGGCAGGATGTCGCGGAAACCGCGCGGGGTGCCGTGGATCATCGGCGCCTCCTCATGAACGGGGTCACGGGTGCTTTAGCAGAGTAAAGCACTTTACCCTAGTAAAGTCAACGGGGAGGGGCGGCGGCCCCTCCCCGCACCGGGCGGGAAACGGCCTCAGCCACCCAGGTAGGCCTTGCGCACGCGGTCGTCGTGGGCGAGGTCGGCTGCGTCACCGGCCATGGACACCTTGCCGGTCTCGAGCACGTAGGCGCGGTCGGCGATGGAGAGGGCCTTGGCGGCGTTCTGCTCCACCAGAAGGACGGTGGTCCCCGCCTCGTGGAGGTCCTTGACGATGTCGAAGATCTCGTCCACAAGGATGGGGGCCAGGCCCATGGACGGCTCGTCGAGCATGAGCAGGGAGGGCCGGCTCATCATGGCCCTGCCCATGGCGAGCATCTGCTGCTCGCCGCCGGACAGGGTGCCCGCGCTCTGCCCCTCGCGCTCCTTGAGGCGCGGGAAGCGGTCGAAGACCGTGGTGATGGTCTCCCGGGCCTCGGCGTCGCTGCGGGTGAAGGCCCCCATCTCGAGGTTCTCGCGCACCGACATGTTGAGGAACACGCGCCTGCCCTCGGGGCAGAGGGCCATGCCGCGGCCCACGGTGTGATGGGCCGGGATGCGGGAGAGCTCCTCGCCCTTGAACTCGATGGTGCCGGAGCGCGGGGTGAGCAGGCCCGCGACGGTGTTGAGCGTGGTGGTCTTGCCCGCGCCGTTGGCGCCGATGAGCGTGACGATCTCGCCCTCCTCGACCTCGAAGGAGACGTCCTTGATGGCGTGGATGTTGCCGTAGTACACGTTGAGGTCGGTGACCTTGAGCAGCGCCATGGCCCTACGCCTCCTTCGCGGACGTGCCGAGGTACGCCTCGATGACCTGGGGGTCGCCCTGGATCTGGTCGGGGGTGCCCTTGGCGATGATGCGGCCGAAGTTGAGCACGGCGATGCCCTCGCAGATGCCCATGACCAGGTCCATGTCGTGCTCGATGAGCAGGACGGCGATCTGGAACCGGTCGCGGATCTTTGCGATGTTCTCCATGAGCTCGGCGGTCTCGCTGGGGTTCATGCCGGCGGCGGGCTCGTCGAGGAGCAGCAGCTTGGGCCCCGTGGCGAGGGCGCGCACGATCTCCAGGCGGCGCTGGGCGCCGTAGGGCAGGTTGCCGGCCTGCACGTGGGCGAGGTCGGCCATGCCGAAGACGTCGAGCAGCTCGAGGGAGCGGTCGTGGAACTCCTTCTCGCTCACCCAGTAGCGCGGCAGGCGGAAGATGCCGCTCCACATGCCGCACCGGATGGCGTTGTGGAGGCCGATGGTGACGTTCTCCTCCACCGTGAGGCTCGAGAACAGGCGGATGTTCTGGAACGTGCGGGCGATGCCCATCTGGCTCACCCGGGCCGTGCTCATGCCGGCGGTGTCGTGGCCGTCGAGCAGGATGGTCCCCCGGGTGGGCTGGTAGACCTTGGTGAGCAGGTTGAAGACCGTGGTCTTGCCGGCGCCGTTGGGGCCGATGAGGCCGGCGATCTCTGTCTTGCCCACGATGAGGTTGAAGTCCTCCACGGCGTGGAGGCCGCCGAAGTCGATGCCCAGGTGGCGGCACTCGAGCACCGGCGTGGCGTGGACGTCGCGCTCGGGAACGATGCCATCGGAGGGCAGCGGCACCATGCGGGTGCCCCTCCTGGGGGCGGGGGGCGCCTTGACGGGCGCGTCGTCGCCCTTGGCCCGGGCGGCCTGGACCCGGTACGAGCCCTGGGCGGCGCGCGCCTCGAGGTCCTTGTTGGATCGCTTGTCGGTGTCAGCCACGGCTGTCGCCTCCCGTCGAGACCATGTCGGGGTCCTCGAGGGCCTCCTTGTCGGAGAGCCAGGGGACCTTGCGTTTGACGGCGTCCATGAAGCGCTGGACGGCGCCGATGTTGGGCAGCACCATCACGCAGATGAGCACGACGGCGTAGATGAGCATGCGGTAGTCGGCCATGAAGCGCAGGAACTCGGGCAGGATCGTGAGGATGGCCGCCGCGACGATGGAGCCGCGGACGTTGCCGATGCCGCCGAGGACCACGTACACCAGGATGAGGATGGACGTGTTGTAGTCGAAGCGGCCGGCCACCACGCTCGAGAAGTTCATGGCGTAGAGCGTGCCCGCCATGCCGGCCAGGGCGGCCGCCACGACGAAGGCCATGAGGCGGTACTTGGTCACGTTGATGCCCACGGACTCGGCGGCGATGCGGTTGTCGCGCACGGCCATGATGGCGCGGCCGGAGCGGCTGCGCACGAGGTTGAGCACCACGAACAGCGTGACGAGGACCAGGATGAAGCCGGCCACGAACGTGGAGAGCTTGTCGATGCCCACGGCGCCCTGGGGGCCGTTGATGATGACGACGCCGTGGTCCATGCCGAGGTCGGCCACGGACGTGAGCGACACGTGCAGGCCGGCGGCGTCGCGGCCCACGTAGAGGTTGTTCACGATGTTCTTGATGATCTCGCCGAAGGCCAGGGTCACGATGGCCAGGTAGTCGCCGGAGAGCCGCATGACGGGCACGCCCACGACGAAACCGGCGAGGGCGCCGAAGCAGCCGCCGGTGGCCACGGAGACCAGGAGCCGCAGGGCGTCGTTGGGGATGACGTCGCCCAGCAGCGAGGCCATGACGACGCCGGTGAAGGCGCCCACGCTCATGAAGCCCGCGTGGCCGAGGGAGAGCTCGCCGGAGATGCCCACCACGAGGTTGAGCGACACGGCGGCGCAGATGTAGACGCAGATGGGGACGAGCTGGCCCTGGAGGGCGCTCGTGATGGAGCCCGTGGCGATCATGCCCTGGATGACGAGGAAGGCTATGACCACGAGGGCGTAGGTGCCGAAGGCCCCGCGCACGGCCTCGGAGAGCCGGGCGCCGAAGGTGGGGGCCTGGGCGGTTGCGGGTGCGTTGTTTGCCATGGCCGCCTCCTAGACCTTCTCGGGAACGTACTTGCCGAGCAGGCCGGAGGGCTTGATCAGCAGGACGATGATGAGCACCGCGAAGACCACGGCGTCGGACAGCTGGGTGGAGATGTAGGCCTTGGCGAAGGTCTCGATGATGCCGAGGAGCAGGCCGCCGAGCACGGCACCAGGGATGGAGCCGATGCCGCCGAAGACGGCCGCCGTGAAGGCCTTGATGCCGGGCATGGCGCCCGTGGTGGGTTGGAGCACCGGGTAGGAGCTGCAGAGCAGCACGCCGGCCACCGCGGCCAGGCCGGAGCCGATGGCGAAGGTGGTGGAGATGGTGCTGTCCACGTTGATGCCCATGAGGCGGGCGGCGCCCGGGTCCTCGGAGCACGCCCTCATGGCCTTGCCCATCTTGGTCTTGGTGGTGAAGAGCCCCAGGGCCACCATGATGACGACGGAGCACACGATGGTGACGATGGTCTCCGCCGAGACGGTGAGCTGCCCGTCGAAGAGCACGACCTGCGGCCACCCGGCCACCACGGAGGTGAAGACGCGGGGGTTGGAGCCCCAGATGAGCAGCGCGAGGTTCTGGAGCAGGTACGACACGCCGATGGCGGTGATGAGCACCGTGAGGCTCGGCGACTGCCGCAGCGGCTTGTAGGCCACGCGCTCGATGGCCATGCCCAGCAGCGTGCAGGCCAGCACGGCGAAGAGCACGGCGACGAGCGGGTTGAGGCCGAGGGTGTTGAGCATGATGAAGGCCACGTAGCCGCCCACCATGATGACGTCGCCATGGGCGAAGTTGAGCATCTTGGCGATGCCGTAGACCATGGTGTAGCCGAGGGCGATGATCGCGTAGACGCTGCCCAGGCTGACGCCGTTGATCAGGTTGGTCAGGAACTCCAAGGGTCCTCCCCTCCCGGTCGAGATTGACAGGCTCCCCGTGTCACAGGGCGGGGGTCACCTGAATATAGGTGACCCCCGCCCGTCACGGCACCCTTGTTACGCGGCACTTACATTGGGGCGCAGCAGGGACTACTCCATGCCCACGTACTGGCCGCCCTGGATGACCATGCCCTTGGGCTCCTTGGAGACCTCGCCGGTGTCGGACCAGGCCATGGTGTCGCCGGTGAGGCCGCTGAAGGTGAAGTCACCGGAGGTGAAGACCTCGACGAGCTTGTCGCAGACGTCGGAGGCGCTCATGTCGGGGGTGCACCCGCCCTTCTCGAGGGCGGCCTGGAGGGCGTAGACGCAGTCGTAGGCGTCGGCGGCGAACTGGTTGGGCACCTCGCCGGTCTTGTCCTTGTAGGCGGCGACGAATGCCTTGGTCCTGTCGTCGTCGGCGTCGGCGTTGAAGGGGGTGAGCAGCATGACGCCCTCGGCCAGGGAGGTGTCGAAGCCCTCCATGGCCAGGATGCCGTCCATGCCGTCGACGCCGAAGAACTTGGGGGCGTAGCCCATGTCGTTGGCCTGCTTGAGGATGATGGAAGCGGGGGTGTAGTAAACGGGGAGGAAGAGGATGTCGGCGCCGGCGTTCTTGCAGTTGTTGAGCTGCGTGGAGAAGTCGGTGGCGCTGTCGGCGGTGAAGGCCTCGTTGGCCACCACCTCGAGGTTCACCTGCTTGGCCTCGGTGAGGAACTTCTGGTCAATGCCGGTGGAGTAGGCGTCGGAGCTGTCGTAGATGATGCCCACTTTGGTGCCGAGCTTCTGCTCGGAGATGTACTTGGCCGACGCGGTGCCCTGGTTGGGGTCGGTGAAGCACATCTGGAAGACGTTAGGGCGGCGGGCCGTGGTGGTGTTGCCCTGGGCGTCGGGCTGGCCGCCGATGACGTCGGTGGAGGAGGCCGACGGGGTGAGCACGAAGATGTTGTCGTTGCTGGCCTCCTCGGCCACGGCGATGCAGGGGGCCGTGGTGGTGGTGCCCACGAGCATCTGCATGCCCCAGTCCTTGAGGGTGTTGAAGGCGTTGACGGACTTCTCGGCGTTGTGCTCGTCGTCCTCGAACTTGAGGTCGAACTTGAACTGGGAGTCGGTGCCGTCGATCTCGGCCACGGCGATCTCGGCGGCGTTCTTGCAGGCGTTGCCGTAGATGGCGGCGCCGCCGGTGAGCGGGCCGATACCGCCCATCATGAACTTGCCGCCGTCGGAGCCGGCGCCCGAGCCGCTGCCGTCGCCCGACCCGCCGGAGGCGGAGTTGCCGCACCCGGTGAGGGCCACCGCGCCGGCGGCACCGGCCACACCCATGGCCTGGACGAACCCACGACGCGAGACGTTGGAGAACTTCATGGTTATCCCCCTTGCGTAGTGCGAGAGCCGACGGCGTCGAGAACCACGTCGCATCGGCGAACGCGCTGATACCTTGGACAGATGGTAGCGAACGGCCCATGAGCGGTCGGCTCGTTAGCAGAATGCAAAACCAGCTGAAACAAGGTTTTCACTTTGGAGGCCGCGGCGGCCTAGGCGGCCCTGCGCGAGGCCACCCTGCCCACCATGGACCGGAGGAAGGACGCCTCGGGGAGGCGCAGCGCCATGGCGCCGCCGAAGGTGACCGCGAGGGCCGGCAGGCCCGCCGCCACGCAGACCAGGAGGCCCTTGGCGAGGCCCGGGCCGCCGAGGCCGACGGGGCCGGTGAGCGCCCACACCAGGAGGGCCCCCGCGGCACCGCCGGCGAGGCCCAGGGCCAGGGAGCGCACGGCACAAGCGAGGATGCCCTTGAAGCCGATGGGGCCGAGCTCGCGGCGCAGCTGGACGAAGGTGACCACGTCGACGGCGACGAAGAAGAAGAGCGACGAGAGGCCGGGCACCATGTAGCCCCAGACCGGGGTGAGGGCGAGGCAGAAGACCACCTGGACCACACCGGCCACGACGTTGGCCACGGCGAACAGGCGCATGCGGCGCCAGGAGGAGCACACCTTCTGCAGGTAGGTGCAGACCCCGTAGAACGGCAGCGAGAGGGCCAGGGCCGAGAGGTAGCCGGCGATCATGGACGTTTCCTCGGCCGTGAACGAGCCGGCGTTGAGGAGCTGGGAGAGCTGGGGCGAGAACACCACGAGCAGGACGGCCATGGGCACGAGGAAGAACAGGATGCGCGAGCACCCCGAGGAGATGCCGGAGACGAAGCCGGGGATGTCCCGGGCGGCATAGGCGTGGGAGAGCTCGGTGAACATGGCCGTGGTGACCGGCACCGCCAGGATGGCGTAGGGCAGCGTGTACCAGAGCCTGGCGTAGTAGGCCACGGCGGCGCCGGACGACGTGGCGGAGAGCACGCAGCTCGTCTGCACCGAGACGGTGGCGAAGCTCACCACCATGACCACGAGGGAGGGCACGCCGATGGAGAGGGTCTCCCGGAGGGCGGGGTCGTGCAGGTCGACGGAGAGGCGCAGGCGTATGCCGTGGCGCCTCAGGCTGGGCATCTGCATGAGCACCTGCACCGCCACGCCGAGGGGGTTGCCCACGGCCAGGGCCAGCACGGCGGCCGTGGGGTCGGTGCCCACGAGCAGGGCGTAGGCGGCGAAGCTCGCGGTGCAGATGATGTTGTTGAAGACCGGGGCCGCCGTGGACCAGAAGTAGTCGCGCTCGGCGTTGAGGACGCCCGAGAACACCGAGGAGAGGCCGTAGAGCACCACCTCCACCACGAAGAAGCGGAAGAAGTAGGTGGCGAGCCCGTGGTCGAAGTCCTCGGTGGCGCCGAAGGACTGGGTGAGCACCACCTGGGACGCGAACACGAAGCCCAGCAGGGCCACCGCCCCCATGACCACGAGCACGATGGTCACGAGGTTAGAGGTGTAGGCGCTCGCCCGCTCGCGGCCCCCCTCCTCCTTGACCGAGAGGTAGACCGGCAGGAAGGCGGTGACGAGCATGCCGCCCATGACGAGCTCGTAGAGCTGGTTGGGCAGGTTGTTGGCCACGGTGTAGCAGCTGGCGAGCATGGCGCCGCCGATGGCGGCGCCCTGGCCCCAGGTGCGGAGGAACCCCGTGATGCGGCTGAGGATGACGAGCAGGCTCATCATGGCGGCGCTGCGGCCCACGGAGGCCTCGACGTCGGCGGGCGCCGCGGCGCGGGCCTCCCCCGCCCCGGCGGCCAGCGGGTCGTCGTCGAAGGAGGCCACCGGCAGCACCTCCCCCGGCTCCACCCCCACGAGGGGCGGCTCGTCGGCCAGGACGTCGGCGTCCCGGGTGAGGTCCACGGAACCGGTGTCGCCGGGGCCCAGCCCGTGGCGGCGGCAGGCCCTGCCGTGGAGGCCGCCCTCCTCGAGGGCCTCCATGAAGGCGGCCGTGGTGTCGGGGGCGGGCGCCGTGCGCCGCAGGTGGCCCGGCGCCTTGGGGCGGTGGGGCCGGGGCAGGAAGGGCGAGGCCGCCGGCGCCGAGGGCGCCGCGGGGATGAAGGCGTCGGCCTCGAGGGGGTCGGGGACGTCGGAGGCGATGCGGCGCGAGCGGTCGGCCCGCTCGGCGCGGGGGTCGGGCGTGGGGGCGGTCGCCTGGGTCTTGCGCGAGGCCTCCAGGGCGGCGACGAACATCATGGTCGAGCCCGGATCGGTCCCGGGGCCCGGGTCGGCGCGCCTCTCTGGCCGCGGGCCGGGGGCCGCCATGTGCCTCGGGCGACGTTCCGCCATCTCAGTTCCCCTCACGCGTGATGTCGGCCAGGTGCGCCCCCGTGAAGGCCACGAGGTCGGCGGGGTCGAGCACGAGCTGCAGCCCCAGGCGGCCGCCCGACACCGCGACGGAGTCGAAGAGCGTGGCCGCCTCATCGATGATAGTGGGGAACGGCCTCCTCATGCCCACAGGGGAGCACCCTCCACGAACATAGCCCGTGAGACGCTCGATGGAGGCCACCGGCACGAGCTCGAGGCGCTTGACGCCCGCGGCCGCCGCGGCCTTCTTGAGGTCCACCTCGCACGACACCGGCACGCAGCAGACCACGTGGCCGCCGGACGGCTCCTCGCAGACCAGCGTCTTGAAGCAGGCGTCGGGGTCCTCCCCCAGCGCCGCGGCCACGGAGTCGCCCAGGTGCCTGCCGGGGACTCCGTCGCCGTGCTCGTACTCGCGGGCCTCGTAGGCGATGCCCGCGGAGTCCAGCTCGCGCATGGCGTTGGTCTTGGTCGGCCCCTTGTCGCGCCGTGCCATGGTGGCGCCCCCCTCCCCGAGATCACACAAGGCACTCCGGAGGGTACCCCTAACGGGACGCCTCCAACGAGGCGGCCTCCCCCGCCTCGAAGAGGCGGGTGCGCTCGAGCACGGGGGCGAGGAAGCGCCCGGTGACGCTCGCCGGGTTCTGCGCGACCTCCTCGGGGGCGCCCTGGGCCACCACCGTGCCGCCGCCGTCGCCGCCGTCGGGGCCGAGGTCGATGATGCGGTCGGCCACCTTGATGACGTCGAGGTTGTGCTCGATCACGAGCACCGTGTTGCCGGCGTCCACGAGGCGCTGCAGGACGTCGAGGAGCTGGCGGACGTCCTCGAACGAGAGGCCCGTGGTGGGCTCGTCGAGGATGTAGAACGTCTTGCCGGTCTGGCGGCGGTGGAGCTCCTTGGCGAGCTTGACGCGCTGGGCCTCGCCGCCTGACAGCGTGGTGGCGGGCTGCCCCAGGCGCACGTAGCCCAGGCCCACGTCGTAGAGGGTCTGGAGCTTGTTGCGGACCTGCGGGATGGCGCCGAAGAACGCCAGGGCCTCGGTCACCGACATGTCGAGTACGTCGCTGATGGTCTTGTCGTGGTAGGTGACCTCGAGGGTCTCTCGGTTGTAGCGCTTGCCGTGGCAGACCTCGCAGGGCACGTAGACGTCGGGCAGGAAGTTCATCTCGATCTTGATCTGACCGTCGCCCTTGCACGCCTCGCAGCGGCCGCCCGGCACGTTGAAGGAGAAGCGCCCCGGCGAGTAGCCGCGCAGGCGGCTCTCCGGCGTGGAGGCGAAGAGGGCCCTGAGGTCGTCCCAGAGGCCGATGTAGGTGGCCGGGTTGGAGCGGGGCGTGCGGCCGATGGGGGCCTGGTCGATGTCGATGACCTTGTCGATGGCCTCCACGCCCTCGAGGGTGCCGTACTCCCCCACGGGGCGCTGGGACCGGTGCACGGCGTTGGTGAGGGCCGGGGCGAGGGTGTCGGTGACCAGGGACGACTTGCCCGAGCCGGAGACGCCCGTGACCACGGTGAGCGTGCCGAACTCCACGGAGCAGGTGACGTCCTTGAGGTTGTTGTGGCGGGCGCCCGTGATGGTGAGGGCTCCCCGGCCCGGGTCGCGGCGGGCCTCGGGCAGCGCGATGACGCGGCGGCCCGACAGGTAGGCCCCCGTGAGGGAGTCGGGGCAGGCCATGACCTCGGCCGGTGTGCCGGCGCACACGACCTCGCCGCCGAGCTCCCCGGCGCCGGGGCCCATGTCCACCACGTAGTCGGCCGCGCGGATGGTGTCCTCGTCGTGCTCCACCACGATGACGGTGTTGCCCTGGTCGCGCAGGCGCTCGAGGGTGTGGATGAGGCGGTCGTTGTCGCGCTGGTGGAGGCCGATGGAGGGCTCGTCGAGGATGTAGAGCACGCCCATGAGGCCGGCGCCGATCTGGGTCGCCAGCCGGATGCGCTGGGCCTCGCCGCCCGACAGCGTGGCGCTGGCCCGGGCCAGGGTGAGGTAGTCGAGTCCCACGTCCACCAGGAACCGCAGGCGCTCCACGATCTCGCGCACCACGCGGCCGCCGATGAACTCCTGGCGCTCGTCGAGCTCGAGGCCCTGGAAGAACTCCAGGGAGTCGCGGCAGCTCATGGAGCAGACGTCCCAGATGGACTTCCCGCCCACGGTCACGGCGAGGAACTCGGGCTTGAGCCGGGCGCCGCCGCAGGTGGAGCAGGGCTCCTCGCGGATGTACCTCTCGAGCCGCGCCTTCACCTTCTCGTTGGAGGAGTCGGTGTACTTCTCGAAGAGCACCGACCGCACGCCGGAGAACGTGGTGAGCCAGTGGGTGTCGCGGCCGTCGCGGGTGTGGTAGTCCACCCGCACCTTGGTGGACCCGAGGCCGTCGAGCAGCGCCCGGCGCACCTTGGCCGGGAGGTCCTTCCACGGGGTGGCTGGGTCCACGCCGAAGTGGGCCACCACGGCGCGGAAGATCTGGGGGTAGTAGTTGGAGCGCCCGAAGAAGCTCCCGAAGACCCCGTCGTCCACGGCGGCGTCGGGGTTCTCCACCAGGGCCTCGGCGTCCACCACCCGGCGCATGCCCAGGCCGTCGCAGTCGGGGCAGGCGCCGTAGGGGGCGTTGAACGAGAAGTCCCGGGGCTGGAGGTCGTCGATAGAGTGGCCGTGGACCGGGCACGAGAGGGCCAGGGAGTACTGGAACAGCTCCCCCTGGGCGTCGGGGCCGGCCTCCCGGGGGGCGAGCACGTAGACGCCCACCTTGTCGGAGGCGATGCGGCAGGCCTGCTCCACGGCCTCGGCGATGCGGCTGCGCGAGGAGGGCCTCACCACCACGCGGTCGACCACCACCTCGATGGTGTGCTTGTACTTCTTGTCGAGCCTGATGCCCTCCTCGAGCTCCATGACCTCGCCGTCCACGCGCACCCGGGAGAAGCCCTCCTTGAGCAGGTCGGCGAAGAGCTTGGCGAACTCGCCTTTGCGGCCGAGGACCACGGGGGCCAGGACGAAGGCCCGGCGGCCGTCTGCCGCCTCGATGACCTTGTCCACCACCTGGTCGGTGGTCTGCCGCTCGATGACGCGCCCGCACTCCGGGCAGTGGGCCGTGCCCACCCGGGCGAACAGGAGCCTGAGGTAGTCGTAGATCTCGGTCACCGTGCCCACGGTGGACCGGGGGTTCTTGGAGGTGGTCTTCTGGTCGATGGAGACGGCCGGCGACAGGCCGTCGATGGAGTCGAGGTCGGGCTTGTCCATCTGGCCGAGGAACATGCGGGCGTAGCTGGACAGGCTCTCAACGTAGCGACGCTGGCCCTCGGCGTAGATCGTGTCGAAGGCCAGGGAGCTCTTCCCCGAGCCGGAGAGGCCGGTGATGACCACGAGCTCGTTGCGCGGGATGGTGACGTCGATGTCTCTCAGGTTGTGCTCCCGCGCACCGCGGATGACGATCGCGTTGGATGCCACTGGGCGGACCTCCCCCTCACGTGCAGCTGTTCGATGACGGCGCCATGGCGCTCAATCGAACAATTGTACGTTTCAGACCTCGAGGAGGGTGCGGGGAGAGACCTCTTTAGCATCCCTCCACATCTGGGAGGCGTCCTCGTCGGTGATGCCGGCGATGACCCGGTTGAGGCTGTCGAGGAAGGCGGTGTCGTCGTGGCGCACGGCGATGCGCAGGGACCCCTCGTCGGCCCGGGGGCACTGGGCAGGGGGGATGGGGGCAACCACGAGCTCCGGGAAGACCCCGGCGCACTGCTCGAAGCCCCGGCGGTCGACCACGGTGGCGTCGATCTCGCCGGAGGCGACCTTGAGGCAGGGGTAGGTGCGGGACCCGTAGGGGGAGACGTGGACCGCGCCGGGGACCTGGGCGATGGCCCGGTCGAGGTCGGTGTCGGAGCGGGCGGCCATGCGGGCCCCCTCGAGGGCCTCCAGGGAGGTGGCCCCGGCGAAGCGGGAGTCGGCCCGGCACACCACGGCGAGGTCCACCGCGGCGTAGGGGTCGGAGAAGGCGATGCCGGTGTCGCGGGACCCGTTGAACACCGAGGAGACGGCCACGTCGATGTAGCCGCGCTTGAGGTAGTCGGCGAGGTCGGCGTGGTCGACGTCGACCATGCGCGGGCGGCAGCCGAGCCCCTCGGAGACACGACTGAGGAAGAAGGCGTCGAAGCCGCTGACGTTGTAGTCGCGGTTCTCCAGGGGGAGGGACCGGTCCACGGAGGGGTCCACCAGCATCTCGTAGGCGGGGTGGGCGCAGTCGATGCCCACGCGGTAGGCCGCCTGGGCGACCGCCGGGGGCTCGAGGAAGCCCTCGATGCCGGAGCACCCGGCCAGGGAGGCCGTGCCGACGAGGGCGGCGGCGCCGGCGATGCAGGAGCGCAGGAAGGCGCGGCGCCCCATGGGCCGCTCGAGAAGGGGCGCCCCGCCGAGGGGCCGACCGGTCTGTGTCATCGAGCCCCCTCTTCCAAGCGCCGCCGGGACAGACGCTTAATTTATCCTTAAAAGCAGCCTAAACCTCTTTGAAATCGAAGTCAACGTCACTGGTTGCCTTTTTCCCTCTGAAAGCACGGACGTTGACATCTTCAGGTACTGCGCGATCGGTCCGCAACGGCCGGGCGGAGCGGCGGGAACGCGGCGCGGCCGTCCGCATTTTGTCATACTTTCAACCGATGGCCCCTGAAGCGGGGCCCTACAAGAAAGGAAGACCCATGCTTCTCGAGAACAAGGTCTGCGTCGTCACCGGGGGCACCCGCGGCATCGGCCTCGCCTGCGTGAGGGCGTTCCTCGCCGAGGGGGCCAAGGTGGCCCTCTGGGGCTCGCGCCCGGAGACCGTCGACGCCGCCCTCGCCACCCTCCGCGCCGAGGACGGGGACGCCCCCGTCATGGGCATGGCCCCCGACCTCACCGACGCCGCGGCCGTGGCGTCGGCCCTCGACGAGGTGGTGGCCGAGTGGGGCCGGCTCGACGTCATGGTCAACAACGCCGGCATCTCCCAGTCCACCCCCCTGCTCGACTACACCCCCGAGGAGTTCCAGAAGGCCATGGACCTCAACGTGACCGCCGTGTTCAACGGGTGCCAGGCGGCGGCCCGCATCATGGTGCCCCAGGGCGGCGGCTCCATCGTCAACACGAGCTCCATGGTCTCCCTCTACGGCCAGAGATCGGGCGTGGGCTACCCCACCTCGAAGTTCGCCGTCAACGGCCTCACCAAGTCCCTCGCCCGGGAGCTCGCCCCCGCCGGGGTCCGCGTGAACGCCGTGGCGCCCGGGGTCACGGCCACCGACATGGTGGCCGCCCTGCCCGACGAGGTGGTGGCCCGCATCTCCCAGGGCATCGCCATGGGGCGCCCCGGCACGCCGGAGGAGGTGGCGGACGTCTTCTGCTTCCTGGCGAGCGACAAGGCCTCCTACGTCACCGGGACCGTGGTCTCCGTGGACGGCGGCGCCCTGTTCTAACCCTGCCCCGAGAGGGCGGCGGCGCCACTCCCGGGCCCGGTACCCCCTTCCGGGGTGCCGGGCCTTCTTTTTCTCGGGCCCGCCGGACCGCGGCCGGGAGGGGCGGCGCGCCCGGACGGAAGTAGAATGGGCCGAGTGAACACACCGCGACAGTGAAGGAGGGCCCATGGCCTGCTCCAAGAAGGACGGTTCCACAGACAGGGACGGCGGCGCGCCCCAGAGGTTCGAGCAGCACCCCCTCTCCGAGGTGGCGTGCGTGGTGGGCGTGGTCTCCGGAAAGGGGGGCGTGGGCAAGTCCCTCGTCTCCTGCAGCCTCGCCGTGGAGCTCGCCCGCAGGGGCCTCAAGGTGGGGATCCTCGACGCCGACATCACCGGCCCCTCGGTCCCCCGCATGCTCGGCCTGGGCGGGCAGCACGCCACCACCATCGGCGACCTCTTCCTGCCGGCCGTGGGGCCCCTCGGCATCAAGGTCATGAGCGCCAACATGCTCCTGGCCCACGAGAACGACCCCGTGCTCTGGCGCGGCCCGGTGCTGGCCGGGGCCATCCGCCAGTTCTGGAGCCAGACCTCCTGGGGCCCCATCGACGTGCTCGTGGTGGACATGCCCCCGGGGACCGGCGACGTGGCCCTCACGGTCTACCAGGCCCTCCCCGTGGACGGCACCGTCATCGTCACCACGCCCCAGGACCTCGTGTCCATGATCGTGGGCAAGGCCGTCAAGATGGCCGCCAAGATGGGCGTGGGCGTCCTCGGCCTCGTGGAGAACATGGGCTACGCCACCTGCCCCCACTGCGGCGAGCGCATCGACGTGTTCGGCCCCTCCCACCTGGAGCGGGACAGCGAGCTCGCCGGCGTGGCCGCCCTCGACCGCCTGCCCCAGGACCCGGCCCTGGCGGCGGCCTGCGACGCCGGCGACCTCGCCCGGTGCCTGCCCGCCGACTTCCTGCCGAAGACCGTGGCCCGCGTGCTCTCCCTGGGGGACGACCCGGCCCCCGTGCCCGACATCGCCGCCATGGACGCCCGCTACGAGGCGGCCTACGGCGCGGTGCCCCAGCCGGCCGCCGGGGAGACCGTGGACATGACCCCCGAGGAGGTCTGAGGTGGCCCGCGCCGGCTCCCCCAAGGGGCGCCGCCTCCACGCCCGGGCCGTGGCCCGCAGGGAGGCCGCCTCCCAGGCCGTCCCCGACTCCTGCGGCGTCTGCGTGGTGGGGGCCGGCGCCTCCGGCCTCTGCGCCGCCCTCGCGGCCGCGCGCGAGGGGGCCGGCGCGGCGTCGGTCGTCTGCCTCGAGGCCGGGCCGCGGGCCGGCGCCCCCATCCTCGCCACGGGCAACGGGCGGTGCAACCTCTCCAACGCGGACCTTTCCCCCGACCGCTACAACGACCCCGCCCTCGCGAGGGCCGCCATGGGCCCCACCCCCGAGAGCGACGTCCTCGACCTCTTCGGCGGCCTGGGCCTCGCCTGGGACGACGAGGAGGGCCGCATCTACCCGCGCAGCCGCGCGGCCGGCTCCGTCAGGTCGGTCCTGCTGCAGGCCGTGGCGGCCTCCGGCGCCGTCGTGGGGACCATGCGCCCCGTCACCGCCGTGGAGGTCGCGGACGGCGGGTTCCGCGTGGGGTACGAGGAGCGCTTCCGCGAGGACGGCGGCGCCGCCGGCTGGCGCCGGCGGACGCTCTTTTGCCGGCGCCTCGTCTGGGCCGCCGGCGGCGGCTCCCAGGACGCCCTGCGGCCCCTCGGCGTGGACGTGACGCCCACTTCCCCCGTCCTCTGCCCCGTGGCCGTGGCGCCCTCGTTCGCCGACGCCCTGGACGGCCGCCGTGCTCGCGGCGCCGTGCGGCTCCTGCGCGGCGGGTCGCCCGTCTGGGAGGGACGCGGCGAGGTGCTGTTCCGCAGCGGCGCGCTCTCGGGCATCGTGTCCCTCGACCTCTCGCGCCAGGCCCTGCCCGGGGACGCCGTGGAGGTGGACCTCGCCCCCGAGACCTCCCTGGACGACGTCGCCTCGCTCGTGGGCCCGCGCTTCAGGCCCCACGGCGCCGACGGCCTGATCGACCCCGCCGTGGCCGAGGTGCTCGCCCGCGAGGCGTCCGGCTCCGACGACCCGGCCGGGGCCATGGCATCCCTCGTGAAGGCGCTGCCCTTCTCGGTGACGGGCCTCGCCCACCCCGAGACCGCCCAGGTCACCCGCGGCGGCGTGGCCGCCTCGGCCGTGGACGGCGCCACCCTGGCCGTGCCCTCCGTGCCCGGCCTCTCCGTCTGCGGCGAGGCCCTGGACGTGGACGGCCCTTGCGGCGGGTACAACCTCGCCTTCGCGTGGCTCTCCGGCCTGAGGGCCGGCCGATGCGCCCTCTCAAGCCTGCTGCTCCCCTGAATCCGCTCCCCTGAAAACATGGGAACAAGGGGAGAAACGACCACCCTGCCCAGGAAGGCCCCATGATCGAAGTCCCCAACATCTCCGTCCCGCTGCGCGACCTCGAGCGTGCCGGGGACGAGATGGCCGCGGTCCGGAAGGCTGCCCAGAAGCGGCTCCACATCGCACCCGACGCCATTGCCTCCCTCGAGATCCGCCGCCGCTCCATCGACGCCCGCCGCGGCAGGCCCATCACCGTGGTCTACACGGTGCGCTGCTTCATGCGCGGCGGCACCAACTCCGAGCGGGCGCTCCTGTCCTCCATCGGGCGCCGCGGCCGCGGACCCAAGGTGGAGGTCGTGGAGCCCGACCGCAACCCGGTGCCGCTGGTCTCCGGCGCCCCCCTCTCGGACGGCGAGCGCCCCGTGGTGGTGGGCGCCGGCTGCGCAGGCCTCTTCTGCGCCTGGGCCCTCGCCCGCCAGGGCCTCTGCCCCGTGCTTGTGGAGCGCGGCGACGACGCCGCGCGCCGCACCGCCCTCATCGACCGGTTCGACCGCACGGGCGAGCTCGACTGCGAGTCCAACATACAGTTCGGCCTCGGCGGCGCCGGGACCTTCTCCGACGGCAAGCTCACCACGGGCACGAGGAGCCCCTACCACCGCGCCATCCTCGAGGCCCTCGTGGCCGGCGGCGCGAGCCCCCGCATCCTGTTCGAGGCCAAGCCCCACGTGGGCAGCGACGTGCTCCCCCGCGTGGTGACCCACATCGCCCAGGAGGTCGAGCGCCTGGGCGGCGAGGTGCGCCACCGCTGCCGCCTCACGGGCCTCCGGGTGGAGGGCTCCGGCACCGGTCGCAGGGTCACCGGCGTGGAGCTCGCCTGGCGACAGGGGCGGCCCGACCCCTCGCCAGACGCGCCCGTGGGGGCGCCGGGGCCGGAGCGCACCGAGACCCTCGCCGCCTCATGCGTGGTGCTCGCCTGCGGCCACTCGGCCCGCGACGTCTTCGAGCTGCTGCGGGACCTCGACGTGGCCATGGAGCGCAAGACGTTCTCCATGGGGGCGCGCATCGAGCACCTGCAGGCCGACGTCGACCGCTGCCAGTACGGCCCGGCCGCTGGCAGCCCCCTGCTCGGGGCCGCCCCCTACAAGCTCGTGTCGCACGTGCGCGGCGCGGCCCCCGCCTACTCGTTCTGCATGTGCCCCGGCGGCTACGTGGTCGCCGCCGCGAGCGAGGCCCACGGCGTGGTCACCAACGGCATGAGCCTGGCCGCGCGCGACGGGGCCAACGCCAACTCCGGCATCCTCGTGAACGTCAACCCGGGCGACCTCCCCGGCGACGACGTGCTGGCGGGCGTGGCCCTCCAGCGCCGCTGCGAGCAGGCGGCCTACGCCGCCGGCGGCGGGGCGTTCCGGGCGCCGGCGCAGCTCGTGGGCGACTTCCTGGCCGGCACCCCCTCCTCCGGGCCGGGCCACGTGGCACCCACGTACCCCCGCGGCGTCACCTGGGGGTCGCTCGACGGCCTCCTGCCCGAGACGGTGCTCGACGCCATGAGGGCGGGCATCCCCGCCATGGCCGGCAAGCTGCGGTGCTTCGCCGACCCGGAGGCCGTGCTCACCGGCGTGGAGACGCGCTCCTCGTCGCCGGTGCGCGTGGTGCGCGACAAGGGCTACGAGAGCGTCTCGGTGGCCGGTCTCTTCCCCGTGGGCGAGGGCGCCGGCTATGCAGGTGGCATAATGAGCGCGGCGGCCGACGGCGTGGGCTGCGCCATGGCCGTCGCGGGGCGCATCCTGAACGCCTGACGGGCCCGGCCCCGCAACGGCGGCGCCCGGCGGGCGCGGACAACCCTACACAGAGACGACGGCCGGCGCCGGTGACCCCGGCGCCGGCGGCATGGGAGGAACGAGCATGGCGGCAAAGATCATCGTGGCGTGCGGCTCCGGCGTGGCGACGTCCCAGACCGTGGCGAGCAAGGTGCGCCACCTCCTGGACGCCCGCGGCGTCGAGGCCGACGTGCAGGCGGTCGAGATCAAGAACCTGCGCCAGGCGCTGCGCGGCGCCGACGCCTACATCTCGGTGGTCAAGACCGACGAGAGCTTCCCCACCCCGGTCTTCAACGGCGTGGCCTTCCTCACCGGCATCGGCCAGGAGGAGGAGCTCGAGGAGCTCGTCAAGGCCATCTCCCGCTAGGGCCCTACCCTAGCGCCGGGGGTTCCTCCGGCCCCCGAGGCGCTTGCGCGACGCGTGGGCCGATCCCTTGCGGGCGCCGGAGCGCAGCCTCGCGATGACGGCGTCCTCGGAGGTCCCCTCCAGGGCGGCGCGCAGCTCCACCACCTGGTCGCGCAGGGCCGCGGCCCGCTCGAAGTCCGTGGCGTCGCTCGCCGCGCGCATCTCCTCCTCCAGGGAGGCCAGCACCGCCTCGGCCTCCTCCCGCGGGAGCTCCGCCAGCTCGGCGGCCACCTGGGCGGCCTTGCTCTCCCCCGGGGCCGTGCCCGGCGTGTAGAACTCGCCGTGGCCCAGCTCGTCGCCGTCGCTGCCGTGGCGGCGGCTGCGCCTGCCCACGGAGGCGTCGGCCTCCTCGATGAAGCCCGAGATGTCGTTCACGGCCTTGCGCACCGTCTTGGGCACGATGCCGTGCTCCTCGTTGTAGGCCTTCTGGAGGGTGCGGCGGCGGTTGGTCTCGTCGATGGCCTCGCGCATGGAGTCGGTGACGGTGTCGGCGTACATGATCACCTGGCCGTCGGCGTTGCGCGCGGCGCGGCCCATGGTCTGGATGAGGGAGCGCCGGTTGCGGAGGAACCCCTCCTTGTCGGCGTCGAGGATGGCCACGAGCGACACCTCGGGGATGTCCAGGCCCTCGCGGAGCAGGTTGATGCCCACAAGCACGTCGATCTTGCCCTGGCGGAGGTCGCGCACGATGTCCACGCGGTCGAGCGTGGCGGTGTCGGAGTGCATGTAGTTGACGCGGATGCCCTGGTCGAGCAGGTGGTCGGTGAGGTCCTCGGCCATGCGCTTGGTGAGCGTGGTCACGAGCACGCGCTCGTGGCGCGCCACGCGGTCGCGGATCTCGGACGTGAGGTCGTCGATCTGGCCGCGCACGGGGCGCACGTCGATGGAGGGGTCGAGCAGGCCCGTGGGACGGATGATCATCTCCACGTCCTGCTGGCTCACGGAGCACTCGTAGTCGCCGGGCGTCGCCGAGACGTAGATGAACTGCGGGATGCGGGCCTCGAACTCGTCGAAGCGCAGGGGCCGGTTGTCGAGGGCCGACGGCAGGCGGAAGCCGTGCTCCACGAGGGTCACCTTGCGGGAGCGGTCGCCCTCGTGCATGCCGCGCACCTGCGGCACCGTGACGTGGCTCTCGTCGACGATGCACACCATGTCGCTCGGGAAGTAGTCGATGAGGGTATAGGGCGGCTCGCCGGGCTTGCGGCCGTCCAGGTGGCGCGAGTAGTTCTCGATGCCGTTGCAGAACCCCATGGTCTCGAGCATCTCGAGGTCGTAGGCCGTGCGTTCCGAGAGGCGCTGGGCCTCGAGGAGCTTGTCGGCGGCCTTGAGCTCGCCCACGCGGGCGATGAGCTCGTCGTTGATGGTCTTGAGGGCGTGGTTGACCTTGGGGCGCTCCGTGACGTAGTGGGAGGCCGGCCAGATGGGCACCGCGTCGAAGTCGCGGATGACCTCGCCGGTGAGCTCGTCCACCTCGGCGATGCGCTCCACCTCGTCGCCGAAGAACTCCACCTTGAGGGGGTGCTCGGCGTAGGGCGGGAAGACGTCCACGGAGTCGCCGCGCACGCGGAACATGCCGCGCTGGAGGTCGAGGTCGTTGCGGTCGTACTGCACGGCCAGGAGGTTGCGGATGAAGTCGTCGCGCTCCAGGGGCACCTCCTTGTCCACGTTGGGGGCGAGGCCGGCGTAGTCGTCGGGGGAGCCGATGCCGTAGATGCAGGAGACCGACGCCACCACGATGACGTCGCGGCGCGACAGGAGGTTGGCCGTGGCCTGGTGGCGGAGCTTCTCCACCTCCTCGTTGATGGAGGCGTCCTTCTCTATGTAGGTGTCGCTCTGGGGCACGTAGGCCTCGGGCTGGTAGTAGTCGTAGTACGAGACGAAGTACACGACGGCGTTGTCGGGGAACATCTCGCGCATCTCGGCGGCCACCTGGGCGGCGAGCGTCTTGTTGGGCTCGAGGATGAGGGCCGGGCGGTTGATCTTCTCGATGGTCTTGGCCACGGTGTAGGTCTTGCCGGAGCCGGTCACGCCCATGAGCGTCTGGTAGCGCAGGCCCTCCTCGACGCCGCGGGCGAGCCTCTCGATAGCCTGGGGCTGGTCGCCCGCGGGCTCGTAGGGCATCTGCACGGAGAAGTCGGGGCTGCCGCCCTCCCGCCCGAAGCGGACGAGCCCGGCGCCCACGCGGCCGCGGCCGGTGTCTCCCTGGTCCATGTGGCTGCCTCCCTTATCGCGTGACGGCGTCGTCGACGAGGCCGTCGGGGTAGAGTGCGCGGTACTGCTCGTAGGCCTCCGTGACCTTCTCGAGGTAGAGGCGGGTCTCGGGGAACTCGATGGCGTCCCTGAAGTCCGAGTCGCCCCCGCCCCAGGCGCTCGCCGCGCCGGGGCCGGCGTTGTAGGCCGCCACGGCCCTGTCGGTGGAGCCGGCGGAGTCGAGCAGCGTGGCGAGGTAGGCCGTGCCGTACTCGATGTTGGTGGCCGGGTCGGAGAGGTCGTCGGGGTCGTAGACGCTCCCATCGACGATGCCGCGGTCCGCGAGCTCCCGGGCCGTGGCCGGCATGAGCTGCATGAGCCCCTCGGCACCCGCGCCGCTCCGGGCCGTGGAGACCCAGTTGGACTCGCTCTTGATCACCGCGGCCACAAGGGACGGATCCACCCCGTGGCGCTCGGCGGAGTCCTGCACAGCCTGGGCGTAGTGCACCGGGTAGAGCCAGTGCCGGATCGCCGCGCCTGGCAGGAGCCCCAGGGCCACGGAGAGCGCCCCCATGAGCACCATGAGCAGGATGGGAACGGTGCGGAACCAGCGCCAGAACCGCAGGCGGCGACGCCCGAGGGGCCCCTTGGAAGCGGACGCCTTGGACGCGGCTCCCCCGGACGGGGCACGGCGGCGCCTGCCGCGGGACGGCCCCTCCCAGGTGCCGTCGTCCCAGGCGGCGCCCTGACGGTCGAGGAGCTCGCGGGCGGCCCGGGCGCGCTGGAGGTCGGCCGGCGGCGCGGGCGGCGCAGCGGCGCGGGCGGCGGCCGGACGGGCCTCGGTGGGGCCGGCCGTGCCTAAGGACCGCTCGAGGGCGGCCGCCCGGGAGTAGACCGTCGGGTCCACGGCGGGGGCGCCGCCGGCAGCCGGGGCCTGGACGCGGGTGGCGCCGGGGTCGGCCACGACCACGGTGTCCGGCGCGGCCGCGAGGCGCGTCGCGCCGAGGTCGTCCGCGGACGGGGCCATGACCGTGGCGTCGGGGTCCACGGCCGCGGTGGCCTGGGCGGAGGAAAGCACGGTGGCGCCGGGGTCGGCCGGCGCGGGGACGGCGCCGTCGGCGACGCCGTCCAGGCCCTCGTCGCCGGGGCCCGCGTAGGGGTTGTCCCGCCGGGGCGTCCAGCCCTCAGCTGCAGCCATGGTCCCTTCCTCCCTCCAAGCCGTTGGCGACCCACCACTCCCGGGCGCGGCGCTCGAGCGTCGCCAGGTCGCCGTCGTTGTCGATGACCGCCGTGGCCCGGGCCTCGAGGTAGGCGTCGGTGGGCTGGCCCTTCACCCGGGCGTCGAAGTCCCCGCCGTCCATGCCGCGCCCCTCGGCGAGCGCGCGGCGACGGTCCTTGCCCGTACGTACCCACACCACGTCGTCGGCCAGGGGGAGGAGGTCCTCCACACGGTCGAGCAGCGGCACCTCCACCACGCAGGTGGCGGGGCGCGACGAGGCGCACGAGACGGCCGTGAGCCGGTCGGCCAGCCGCTCGCGGATGTAGGGCAGCTCCACGGCTTCGAGCCGGGCCGCCCCCTCGGGCGTCGCGAAGGCGGCCCGGGCGAGGGCGGCGCGGTCCACCGACCAGGAGCCGTCGCAGGACACCCAGCGGCCACCCTCCTCATCGAACAGCGCGCCGCCCAGGGCCACCTCGGGGCCGAAGGCGTCCACGAGCTCCTCGACGCAGGCGTCGTCGGAGGCCAACACCTCTCGCGACACGTCGTCGAGGTCGATGCGCTCGGCGCCCAGGGACTCGAGCACGCGGCCCACGCACGACTTGCCCGACGCGGTGCCGCCCACCAGGAACACGGTCCTCATGGTCTCCCCCGCCCTCAGGAACGGCCCTCGAAGGTGGTGCCGCAGCGGCGGCAGCGCACCCGCACCTTGCCCTTGCCGCGCGGCACGCGCAGCCGCTGGCCGCACTGGGGGCAGGTGAGCACCTTGTGGCTGCGGCGCTCGCGCAGGGTGCCCACAGGCGACGAGACCCAGGGGCGCAGGGGCCCGAGGCGGCCCATGAAGCGCTCGTTCTCCCGGGCCCGTGCGGCCACGTCGCGCGACAGCATGCGCCACCAGCCGTAGACGATGAGCGCGAGGGCCACGACGGACAGCCACCACGCCGGCACGAACAGGTAGACGACGATGAGGGCGAGGGCGACCCACGTGCACACCCGCGTCACATCGTCGGGGCCGTTGCGCCCCTGCATGAACTCCTGGACCCGCCTGTCGAAGTCTCCCTTGGCCATGGGGCCGCCTCCCGTCGATGGCGGGCGGCCCGGGACCGCCCGCGTCGTATGCGCAGTCCCCTATCCTACCCCGCGGCCGTCGCGCCCGCGACGCGTCCCGGGCACCCTCACAGAGGCTTCGGGTCCCCTGCACGGGACGGCGCCCCCGGCCGACGGGGGCCGGGGGCGCCGGGGGCGTCCGAAGCCGGGCCTAGCAGTGCATCACGAAGGAGGCGGCCAGCTGCTGCACCTTCACCATGGCGTCCACGTGGGTGAGCTCGCGGCCGTGGGTGTTGCGCGTGAGCGGGCCGAAGGCCGCGGCCGCCACGTCGTTGGCCGTGAGGAAGGCCCCCATGGCGTCGGTGGAGTAGAGCTTGGCGTTCTGGAGCTCCGGCGCCGTCCCGAACGCGCGGCGGCCGGCCTCCACCACGGCGTTGGTGAGGTCCCAGTCGTAAGGCCCGTGGTAGTCGTCGGCGATGACGGCGACGTCGTGCTCGGTGCCGGGGTATTCGGGCCCCATGAGGGCGATGTCGAGGGCCACGTAGGCCTCGATGTCGTCGGGCAGGTAGGCGCCGCCCCAGCCCACCTCCTCGTAGAACGGGAAGGCAAGAAGGATGTCGCAGTTGGGCGTGCTCCCCGTGTCGCCGAACCACTTGAGCAGGCCGAGGAGCGAGGCCACGCAGGCCTTGTCGTCGACGAAGCGCGAGAGTACGAAGCCGTTGTCGTGGATCTCGAGTTCGGGCTCGAAGGCCACCACGGCGCCGGGGGTCACGCCGAGGGCGCGGGCGTCCGCGGCGCAGGCGACGTCCTCGAGCAGGTGGATGCGCATGGTGTCCTCGTCGCGCTCCCGGCCCTTCTTGGCGTCGGCCCACACGTGGGGCGAGTGGTGGTCGAACTCCACCACGGCGTCGATCTTGGTGCCGTCGCGGCAGATGACGCGGCAGCTCGCGCCCTCGAGGGAGCTGAAGTTGACGCCGCCCAGGTGCCGCCCCCGCAGGGTGCCGTCCTCCTCGACGGAGCAGACGGCCAGGGCGATGGTGTCCAGGTGCGCGCCCAGGCAGACCGTGCGCGAGCGGTCGCGGCCCGGGACGCGCACGTAGACGGTGTGCTTGCGGTCGCGGAAGGCGTGGTGGCCGAGCTCGGCGACCAGGGAGGTCATGAGCGGCTCCATCTCGCGGTAGTAGCCCACGGGGCTGTCGCAGCCGATGAGCCTCGCGAAGGTCTCGAGCAGGTAGTCCTTGTCCACCGTGAATTCCATTGGTCCCCCAGTAAGGTCTCTTCTCTCTTCCCCGTCACGTGCGCCCGGCCGCGCCCTCACCCGCCGGGCAGGGAGCCGAGGCGGCGCCCGAGGTGCTCGAGGACGTCCACCATGACCTCCATCTCGCGGACGGGCACGAACTCGCGGCGGCTGTGGGCGAGGTGGTAGCCGGCCGACAGGTTGGGGCACGGCAGCCCCCGGAAGGTGAGCTGCGCGCCGTCGGTGCCGCCGCGCATGGGAACCGCGGAGGGCTCCACGCCGGCGTCGCGGAACGCGCCGAAGGCGGCCTCCACGAGCTCGGGGTGCCGGCCGACCTCCTCCCCCATGTTGCGGTAGGTGTCCCTGAACGACACGGAGAGCGTCCCGGCCCCCATGGCGCGGTTCACGTGGTCGCAGGCGGCCGCCATGACGTCGCGACGCCGCTCGAACCCCGCACGGTCGTGGTCGCGCACGATATAGCGGGCGTGCGCGCGCTCGCACTCCCCCTCCATGGAGACGAGGTGGTAGAACCCCTCGCGCCCCTCGGTGTGCTCCGGGCGCTCGGCGGCGGGCAGCAGCCCGTGGAAGGCGGCGAGGGCCTCGCAGGCGTTCACGAGCACCCCCTTGGCCCACCCGGTGTGCACGGCGCGCCCGCGGGCCTCCACGAGAGCGTCGCAGGCGTTGAAGGTCTCGAGGGTGACCTCGCCCAGGGGGCCGGTGTCGATCGTGAAGGCCCAGGCGGCACCCCAGGCGTCGAGGTCGAGGAGGGCCGCGCCGTGGCCGATCTCCTCGTCGGGAACGAAGGCCACGGCCAGGGGCGGGTGCGGGATGGCGGGGTCCGCCGCCAGGCGCTCGAGGTAGGCCATGATCTCGGCTATGCCGGCCTTGTCGTCCCCGCCGAGGAGCGACGTGCCGTCCGTCACCACGACGTCGGTGCCCGCGAGGCCGAGCAGCACGGGCTCCTCCTCGGGGGTCACGGCCACCGTCTCGCCGTCCACCTCGCCCATGACGAGGGGGCCGCCGCCGTAGCGCACCACCCGCGGGCGCACCGGGTCGCCGGCCGCTTGCCACGCGGTGTCCAGGTGCGCGCAGAGGCCTAGGCGGGGCAGCCCCTCGCGGCCCGGCGAGGCGGGCCAGCGGGCCGTCACGTAGGCGTGGGCGTCCACGGAGACGTCCTCGGCGCCGAGCTCCTCGAGCTCGCGGCCGAGGAGGGCCGCCATGGCGTGCTGGGAGGGCGTCGACGGCACCGCCCCGGCACCGTCCGGGCTGGACTGGGACGCGACGGTGCAGTAGCGCACGAGCCGTTCTGCGATGTCTCCCAAGGACGCTCCTCTCACCCCTGTCGTGGCACCGGTAATTTTAGCGCCCATTCAGCTATCTGCCGACGAGAACATGGGGCGAATCGCAGCCCCCCGGGAGGGGCCCGGTCTGGTGCCCTCGAGGCGACGCGGCCCCCGTGTATGAGACCCCCATTGTTTTGGTAGGTTTACAGACGACCGACGCGCCCGCCCGAGGGCGCCCGATGCCGGCGAAGCCGGCCTCCGGAAGGAGAAACGATGCCCCTCTCCCACAACCCGATCTCGCGCCGCGGCTTCGTGCGCCTCGGCGCCGCCGCCTCCATCGCCGGTGCCGCCGCCACCCTCGCGGGCTGCGGCGGCGCGGGCAACGACGGCGGCAAGGTGCTGCGCTACGGCTGCGCCAACCCCAAGGCCTCCCTCGACCTGCAGACCAACACCTCCAACGAGATTGGCGTGGCCGAGTCCATCTGCGAGCCGCTCATCAGGTTCAACGAGAACCTCGACATGGAGCCCGTGCTGCTCACGAAGATGCCCGACATCTCCGCCGACGGGCTCACCTACACCTTCGAGCTCAAGGAGAAGCTGCCCACCCACGACGGCGGCAACCTCACGGCCGACGACGTGAAGTACACCTTCACCCGCATGTTCCTCCCCGAGACCAAGAACCCCTCCACCAACGTCTACGACACCATCGTGGGCGCCAAGGACGTCATGGAGGGCAAGACCACCGAGCTCGCCGGCCTCACCGTGCAGGACGACCGCCACTTCACCATGCAGCTCTCCGAGGTCACGGCCGTCTTCCTCCCCATGCTCACCGAGTTCTACGCCCTCATCTACCCCCGGAAGGCCTGCGAGGCCGCCGGCGACAAGTGGGGCACCGGCACGGACTTCGTGGGCACCGGCCCCTTCAAGCTCACGGCCGAGAGCGCCACGGGCCTCACCCTCGAGACCTTCGCCGACTACCACGACGGCCCCGCCAAGATCGACGGCATCGACGTCGTGTACGTGGACGACCCCAACACCCTGGTCATGAACTTCAAGGCGGGGCAGCTGGACCTCGTGAACCTCGCCCCCACCCTCTACGACCAGTACGTCGACGACGAGGCCGTGGCCGGCTCCATCGTCGACTACACGCCGGCCTCCACGCGCTTCGTGAACCTCAACCTCCACGAGGACGCCTTCAAGGACGCCCGCGTGCGCCAGGCCCTGTCGCTGGCCATCGACCGCGACGAGCTCTGCGAGACCGTGCTCCACGGCGCCTCGGCCCCCTGCACGCAGTTCTGCGCCCCGGGCGAGGAGGGCCACGACGACACCCTCGAGACCCTCCCCCACGACGCGGACAAGGCCAAGCAGCTCCTCGCCGAGGCCGGCGCCACCGGGCTCTCCTTCGACTTCCCGGTGCGCTCCCGCGACGAGCAGGTGGCCACAGCGCTCCAGGAGTACTGGCGCGCCGTGGGCGTGACCGCGAACATCAACGTCATCGATGACGCCATGTGGATCGACCAGCGCGCCGCCGGCTCGCTCCCCTGCACCCTCATCACCTGGACGACGCTCTGCTGGGTGGGCGCCGAGCACATGCGCTCGTTCTTCTACGCCTCCAAGGCCTCCCAGAGGAGCTCCTTCTACGACTCCCCCACCTTCGACGAGCTCGTGGACAAGGCCGAGGCCACCATGGACGAGGGCCAGCGCACCGACCTCACGCTGCAGGCCGACAACCAGCTCGTGAACGTGGACTTCGGCACAATCCCCGTGGACTGGCCCCAGACCCCCTACCTCAAGGACGCGGACTTCTCGGGCGTCTACCGGGTGTACGACTTCAAGTTCACCAACATGCTCGCCTAGCCCGTCCCAACACCCGGACACTTTTGTCCCAGCAACCGGGCACTTCTGTCCCACATGGAAAGGGGCGGCCCCTCGTCCTGAGGGGCCGCCCCTTCCCTGTCTTCGGGCCGTGTTCGCGCTACCTGGCCGCCGGGTTCAGGCCGGCCGGCTCGCGCTCCTCGGCCGTGAGGCCCTCGTCGTAGAGGTGGCACGCCACCACGTGGCCGGGCCTGGGCTCCAGCTCCGCCGGGACCCTGCCCTCGCACACCCGCATGCACGAGGTGCAGCGCGTGTGGAAGCAGCAGCCCTGGGGCGGGTGCGTGGGGCTCGGGACGTCGCCCTGCAGGATCCGCTTGTCCTGTATGCGGTCGCCCGCGATGGTGGGCACCACGTCGAGGAGCGCCCGGGTGTAGGGGTGCAGCGGGTCGTCGAACAGCGCCTCCTTGGAGGCCTTCTCCATCATGTGACCCAGGTACATGACCATGACCGTGTCGGCGATGTGCTTGACCACGGAGAGGTCGTGGCTGATGAAGATGTAGGCGAGGCCCAGGCGCTCCTGGAGGTCCTCCAGGAGGTTGATGACCTTGGCCTGCACCGAGACGTCCAGGGCACTCACGGGCTCGTCGCACACCACGATCTCGGGCTCGAGGACGATGGCGCGGGCGATGCCGATGCGCTGGCGCTGGCCGCCGGAGAACTCGTGTGGGTAGCGGGTGCGGTACGAGAGGTCGAGGCCCACGGCCTCCATGATCTCGTCCACACGGGCGTCGCGCTCGGCCTTCGTCTTGTAGGTCCTCGCGATGTCGATGGGCTCGGCGATGATGTCGGCCACCGTCATGCGCGGGTTGAGCGAGCTGTAGGGGTCCTGGAAGATGAGCTTGAGCTTCTTGCGGGCCTCGGTGAGCTCGGCGCCGGAGAGCTTCGTGAACTCCACCTCGTCGAGCCTGACGGACCCGGACGTGGGGTCCGTGAGCCTGAGCACGCACTTGCCGCAGGTGGACTTGCCACAGCCGGACTCGCCCACGATGGCGAAGGTCTCGCCCCGGTGCACGTCGAACGAGACGCCCTCGAGGGCGTGCACCACCGTGTCGGAGGTCCCGAAGAAGCCCTTCTTGATGGGGTAGCGCTTGACGAGGTCGCGGACCTCGAGGATGCGGTCCCCCTCGGTGAAGGCGGTCATCGCCCCTCCTCCCAGCGGTCGGTGTACTTCCAGCAGGCCACGCGGTGGCCCTCGTCGCCGTCCACCGGCGTGAAGCCGGGGACCTCGCGGCGGCAGATGTCGCGGGCGTAGGGGCACCGCGGGTTGAACAGGCAGCCCGAGGGCAGCTCGTTGAGCATGGGCACGTTGCCCGGAATGGCGTAGAGGCGCTCGCCGGAGGCGTCCATCGAGGGGATGGAGTCGATAAGGCCCTGGGCGTAGGGGTGCGCCGGGTGGGCGAACAGCTCGGAGGCCCGGGTGTACTCCACCTGGCGGCCGGCGTACATGACGAGCACCCAGTCGGCCATCTCGGAGACGACACCCATGTCGTGGGTGATGAGCATGACGGCCGTGCCGGTCTCCTGGCGCATGCGGTCGATGAGCTGGAGCACCTGGGCCTGGATGGTGACGTCAAGGGCCGTGGTGGGCTCGTCGCAGATGAGCATGGCGGGCTCGCAGGCCAGGGCCATGGCGATCATGATGCGCTGGCGCATGCCTCCCGAGAGCTCGAACGGGTAGCTCTTGAAGACCTTCTCGGGGGCGGGGATGCCCACGAAGCGGATCATGTCGAGGGCCTTGGCGTCGGCCTCGGCCCTGGCCATGTCGGGGTTGTGCACGAGGAGCCCCTCGGCGATCTGCTTGCCGCAGAGCATGACCGGGTTGAGCGACGTCATGGGCTCCTGGAAGATCATCGAGATCTCGTTGCCGCGGTAGTCGCGCATCCGGTCGTCGGGGAGCTGCACGAGGTCGGTGCCCTCGAACAGGATGCGGCCGGCCACGATCTTCGCCGGGGGCTTGGGGATGAGGTCCATGATGGACAGCGCCGTCATGGACTTGCCGCAGCCGGACTCACCCACCACGGCCAGGGTCTCGCCCCGGCGCATGGAGAAGGAGAGGTCCTGGATGCACTTGAGCTCGCCGGCGTCGGTGAACAGCGTCACGCAGAGGCCGTCGACCTCGAGCAGCGGCCCTCCCGGGCCGCCCTGCCTGTCTTGGGTGTCCGATGCCATGGGACCTCCCTCCTTAGGAGCGCATCTTGGGGTCGAGGGCGTCGCGCATGGCGTCGCCCAGAAGGTTGAACGCCATGACCGTGACGATGATGGCGATGCCCGGGATGACCGAGAAGTACGTGGAAGACTGGATGTAGGGCTGCGAGGCGCTGATCATCTGGCCCCAGCTGGACATGGGCGGTTGGACGCCCAGGCCGAGGAACGAGAGGGACGCCTCGCTCATGATGGCGCTCGGGATGCCGAGCGTGGCCATGACGATGATGGTGGACACGCAGTTGGGCAGCAGGTGCCGCAGGATGATGCGCATGGGCTTGCCGCCCGAGAGCGTGCAGGCCTGGATGTACTCGGCGCCCTTGAGGCGCTTGACGTCGCCGCGCACGAGGCGCGCCATGGAGGTCCAGCCGAGGAGTCCCAGGGCCACGTAAAGGTTGGCGAGGCCCGGCCCCATGACGAACATGACCACGATGGCGAACAGTAGGAACGGGAAGCTGCTGAACACCTGGATGACGAAGGAGATCACGGCGTCGACCTTGCCGCCGAAGTACCCCGCGGCCACGCCGGCGAAGAAGCCGATGACCAGGGCGATGGCCTGGGACACCACGCCCACCGAGAGCGACACCCGGCAGCCGTAGAGCACGCGGGAGAAGATGTCGCGGCCGTAGTTGTCGGTGCCGAACCAGTGCTCGGCCGAGGGGGGCTGCAGCATGGCGCGCAGGTTCTGGGCGTCGGGGTCGTAGGGGGCGAGCACCGGCGCGAGCACGGCGACGGCCACGAGGAACAGCACCACGGCGAGGCACACCATGCCCAGGCGGTTCCTGCGGAAGATCTGCCACGAGACGGCCCAGTAGCTCTGGGCCGCCTTCCTCTTGCCGGCCGCCTGGGCGGCGAGGTTCTGGCGGCTGATCTCGCTCGCGAGCTCCTCGGCCCTCTCCCGGCGGCTCCGGGGGCCCTCCCCCGCACCGGGGTCGGCGCCGGGGAGCATCTCGGGGTAGGTCTCCACGTTCACGGGGTCGGTCTCGGAGTCGTAGGCCGAGAAGGAGTCGCCGGGGACGTCCACGCCCTCGTTCTCGAGGGTGGCGCGGTCCACGGCCTCCTGAAGCTTCCTGGGGTCCTTGACGCTCATCAGTTGGCCCCTTCCTCTCCCAGACGGATCCGCGGGTCGACCACGGCGTAGAGCACGTCGACGACGAAGTAGACGACCACGCAGATCAGGGCGATGTACATGACGCCTCCCTGGATGAGCGGGAGGTCGCGGGCGTTGATGGCGTCGAGCATCATCTTGCCCATGCCCGGCATCGAGAAGATGCTCTCGATGAGGATGGAGCCGGTGAAGATGTCGCCGAGCTGGGTGCCCGCGATGGTGATGATGGGGATGAGGGCGTTGCGCAGGGCGTGGCGCACGACGATGACCCAGTAGCGGAGGCCCTTGGCCTCGGCCGTGCGCATGTAGTCCTGGGAGAGCACCTCGAGCATGGACGTGCGGGTGACGCGCGCGATGGAGGCGGCGTAGCGCACGCCCAGGGCGATGGTGGGCAGGACGAAGTACGCCGGCGTCTTGATGCCCGAGAGCGGCAGCCAGTGCAGCGTGAGGGCGAAGACGATCTGCAGGATGATGGCCACCCAGAAGACCGGCGCCGAGATGCCGAATATGGCTAGGCTCATGAGGGTCTGGTCCACCCACGTCCCGCGTTTGGCCGCGGCCACGACGCCCACCACGACCCCCAGCACGAGGGCGAACACGTAGGCGGAGGCGGCGAGGGCGGCGGTCACCGAGAAGGCCTGGCCCATGAGCTGGGCGACGTCCTTGCGCTGGGTGTAGGACTGGCCGAAGTCGCCGGTGACCATGCCGGCGAGCCAGTCGACGTACTGCTCGGCCACGGGCTTGTCGAGGCCCATGTTGTGACGCACGGTCTCGATGGTGGCCTCGTCGGCCATGTCGCCCATCATGATGCGCACCGGGTCTCCGGGCACGATGTTGAGCATGAAGAACGTTATGGCCGAGATGCAGAGGATGATGCCCACCGCCTGCAACAGCCGCTTCACGAGGAAGTCCCTCATCTCGCTCCTCTCCCACGTATAAGGGCGGGCCGGCCGCCGAACCCTCGCGGCGACCGACCCGGCACGGTCGTGCGTGCTGTAAAAGTCTAACCCATCGCCTCGGTGTCGATGTCGATGTCGCGGAAGTGGTAGATGAGGTTGCCGATCTTGGCGTTCTTGACCCAGGGCTGGGCGCAGAACATGATCTGCGGGTAGAACAGCGGCAGGCAGGCGTAGTCCTGGCGGCTCATGATGTCGTCGGCCTGGCGGTAGAGCTCGGCGCGACGGTCCTCGTCGGCGGAGCGACGGGCCTCGTCCATGAGCTTGTCGAACTCGGGGTTGTTGTAGAAGCTGCCCTTGCCCTTGGCGTTCTCGGAGTAGAAGTAGGTGTACATCTGGTTGTCGGCGTCGGCGTAGAGCGGGTACCACGCGAGGGCGGTGACCTCGTACTCGCCGGCGGCCCAGTCGGTGGCCCAGACGCCGCTGTCCACGGTCTGGACCTCCATGTTAACGCCCACGGCCTTGAGGTAGTCCTGCACGGCCACCATGACGGTCTCGTACTGGTTGGTGCGCACGGTGCACTTGAGGGAGAGGTTCTCGGCCCCGGCCTCGGCCAGGAGCTGCTTGGCCTTCTCGGGGTCGTACTCGAAGACCTCGGCCTCGGGGTCGAAGCCCGGGACGCCCTGGTTGAGGAAGCCGGAGGCGGGCACGCCCGCGCCGGAGAACACGGTGTCGACGATGGCCTGGCGGTCGATGGCGAGCGAGAGGGCCTGGCGCACGCGGACGTCCTGGAGAGCGGGCGTGTTGAGGTTGAGGTTCACGAACCAGGTGCCCAGCGGCGTGTTGTAGGAGATGAGCTCGCCCACCTCGGGGTCGTCCTTGTACTGCTTGAGCAGGTCGTTGGACAGGTCGCACATGTCGATGTCGCCGTTCTTGAAGCTCATGAGCTTGGTGTTGGCGTCGTCGATGAAGGTGACCGTGAGGCCGTCGAGGGCCACGGGGTCGCCGTGGTAGTCCTCGAAGCGCTCGTAGCGCATGAAGGTGGAGTCGTCGTTCTCCACGAGCTTGAAGGGGCCGGAGCCCACGTAGTTGAGCTCGTAGCCCCACTTGTCGCCGGCCTCGGTGCAGGGGCCCTCGGGGAACACGTTGGCGTAGTTGATGCCGAGGTTCTTGACGAAGGAGGCCATGGGGTACTGCAGGGTGAAGGTGAAGTGGGTGTCGTCCTCCACGGTGAGGCCGGCGAGGTCGGTGGTCTTGCCCTCCATGACGTCCTGGGCGCCCACGATCATGTCGTACATGTAGGTGGAGAGGCCCGCGGTCTCGGGCAGGAACATGCGTGTGAAGGAGAACTTGACGTCGTTGGCCGTGAGGGTCGAGCCGTCATGGCACTTGATGCCCTCCTTGAGGGTGCAGTGGTACGTGACGCCGTCGTCCTCCACGGTGGGGATCTCGGTGAGCAGGCAGGGCACGAGCTCGTTGTCCTCCGTGAAGCGCAGGAGGCTCTCGACCACGGGGTCGGAGACCGACGACATGCCGGAGTTGGTGCTCTTCTGCATGTCCATGCCCTGCTTGGCGTTGCTCTGGGCCCAGCGCAGGACCTTCTCGGTATTGGCCTCGGCGGTGGGCGCCCCGCCGCAGCCGGCGAGGGTCGTGGCGGCACCGGCAAGGGCGGCGAGACCGGAGCCCTTGACGAAGGTACGGCGCGAGATTCGGTTGAACACCATGGGGTCCCCCTCTGTTCGTGTGAGGGCAGGCGTCGCCCCGGCACGACGGTGCCCTGGGCGCGCCTGCGCGTATGGGAGAACTATGCTGCATTCAGCCTGAATTAATATGCCGGCACTCCACCGCGTTACAGAGCATTTACAGCCCTTACGGCGCGATCACCACCGATAACCCGAGGTCAGGTCACTGATATGGACGGTGCGTCAGGCACGGACCTGCCGGAGGGCGCCGACACAGGCCGTCACGACGGCCTCGAGGCCCCTTGCCGAGAGCGCCGTGTCCATGGACGGCAGGGGCTCGGCGAGAATGCCGCGCGTCGCCTGGGCGGGGGTTCCGGGCACATGGACGAAGCCGGCCATGGCGGGCGCCGCCGCACCGGGGGCGAGAGGCCCGCGCTGCCGGAGGAGGAGCGCGTACATGACCGAGTTGCAGACGTAGAGCCCCGCCGAGCAGGAGAGGTGCGCCGGGACACCGGCGGCCTGGGCCGCCCGCACGCAGTCGGCCACGGGGACCGTGGCGCAGAGCGACCCGGGGGCGCCGGGCACGAGCGGGCGCTCCTCCGGCGCGGTCCCGCCGTTGTCAGGGTGGTCGGAGGGCGTCGAGGCCAGGTTGAGGGCCACGCGCTCCACGGCGAGCCCGGCGGCTCCGCGGTGCTCGCCACAGGCCAGCACGACGTCGGGGCGCACGGAGTCCACGGCCGCAAGGGCGGCCTCGGCCGCGGCGCCGAAGACGCACGGCAGCACGGCCCGCTCCACGGCGGCGCCGGCCACGGTGGCGGGGAGCGCCTCCACCGCCAGCCGCGACGCGTTCTCCTCCTGACCCCCGAACGGCTCGAACGCAGTCACCAGCACCCTCATGGCCCTCCCCTTCCGTCGCCTCCATGGTCCAGCATACCGCGACACAAAGGAAGCGCGCCCCCGGCCGGACGGCGGGGGCGCGCTGCAAAGGCTCGGTGCTGGGCTCGAGGGGCGACGGGTTAGTCCTCGTCGACCTCCACGACCTCGGCCTCGACCTCCTCGTCCTCGGGCTTGTCGAGCGGGGCGACCTCGACCTCGAAGCCGAGGGTCTCGGCGGCGGCCTTCATGGACAGGGAGATGCGGCGACGGTCGAGGTCGATCTCCATGACCTTGACCTGCACGGTCTCGTTGACGTTGGTGACCTGCGAGGGGGTGTCGACGTGCTGGCGCGCCATCTCGGAGATGTGCACCAGGCCCTCGATGCCGTCGCCGAGGTCGACGAAGGCGCCGAAGGGCACGAGCTTGGTCACGCGGCCCTCGACGATGGCGCCCACGGGGTACTTCTTGACGAGGGTGCGCCAGGGGTCCTCGGTGGTCTGCTTGAGGCCGAGGGAGATGCGCTCGCGGTTGAGGTCGACGTCGAGAACCTGCACCTCGACCTCCTGGCCGACCTTGACGACCTCGGAGGGGTGGTTGACGTGGTTCCAGGAGAGCTCGGAGATGTGGATGAGGCCGTCGATGCCGCCGAGGTCGACGAAGGCGCCGAAGTCGACGATGGAGGACACGACGCCCTTGAGGCGCATGCCGGCCTGGAGCTTGGAGAGGATCTCGGAGCGCTCGGCCTTGCGGGCCTCCTCGAGCACGACGCGGCGGGACAGGACCACGTTGTTGCGGTTGCGGTCCATCTCGATGACGCGGGCCTCGATGCGGGTGCCGAGGTAGGCGTTGAGGTCCTTGACGCGACGGAGGTCGACGAGGGAGGCGGGCAGGAAGCCGCGGAGGCCGATGTCCAGGATCAGGCCGCCCTTGACGACCTCGATGACCTCGCCCTCGACGTTCTGGCCGTTGTTGAAGTCCTCCTCCACGCGGTTCCAGGCACGCTCGTACTCGGCGCGCTTCTTGGAGAGGATGAGACGGCCGTCCTTGTCCTCCTTCTGAAGGACCAGGGCCTCGATGGTCTCGCCCATGGCGACGATGTCCTCGGGGTTGGCGTCCTTGCGGATGGAGAGCTCGCGGACGGGGATGACGCCCTCGGACTTGAAGCCGATGTCGAGCAGGACCTCGTCGCGCTCGATCTTGACGACGGTGCCCGTCACAAGGTCGCCCTCGTCGAAGTCGGTGATGGTGCCGTCGATGAGGTTGTTCATCTCCTCATCGCTGACGTCGTCGAACGAGAAGACGGACGAGTTCTGAATCTCACTCAAAGGTGGACCCCTTTCAAAAACACGGGGCCCCGATGGTCATGGGCTTCGCCTGCAGAGCGACCGGTTGGATAAACCCTTGCTCGACGTCTGAAATCGCATGCTCGGGGGCCGACAGATACTGTGTGCGGGCGTCCGACCCACACGTTGGATAGGTTACCGTGACACGGCTCACCTTTTCAAGGCCCATACCAACAATCCTGTGGTGAATTCACGGTGCGCAGGCCCGCCGCGGGCCCCGCGGCCACGCCCCGGCGCCGCGGCCCCTCCCCCCGTTCTATGATTGCAGGGCACTCGAACCGATTTCGGAGGGAGGGCCCATGGCCACCATCCAGCAGGTCGCGGCCCTCGCGGGCGTCTCGACGGGCACGGTGTCGCGCTACCTCAACGGCGCGAGGGTCAAGGACGCCACCAAGGAGCGCATCGACGCGGCCGTGGCCGAGCTCGGCTACCACCGCAACCTGCTGGCGGGCAGCCTCCGGAGCCGCAAGAGCCGGTCCGTGGGCCTCCTCGTCAACAACATGCTGAACCACTTCGCCACGAGCGCCATCGCCGCCATCGAGCGGGAGATGGAGCTGGGCAACTACATCATCCTCCTGGCGGGCTTCCGCAACGACCCGGCCGTCTTCGAGCAGAAGCTCGGGCTGCTCCTCGACCGGCAGGTGGACGGCATCGTGCTGTTCGAGGGCGACGCCGCCTGGTCGCCGGGCAAGCTCGTGGAGCGCTCCGGCATCCCGGTCATCTCGGTCTCGTCGCCCTACGACTCCCCCTGCGTCGACTCCGTGGTGGCCGACAGCCGCACCAGCGCGCGCAGGGTGGCCCGCGAGATGCTGCGGGCCGGTCACGAGCGCCTGGGCGTCATCGCCGGCCCGCAGCACGAGCACGTGTCGTCCGAGCGCCTCGAGGGCGTCCGCGAGGCCGTGGCCGAGGCCGGGCTGCCGGAGGAGAACCTCACCGTGTACCTGGGCGACTACTCGCGCGAGAGCGGGTACGCGGGCCTGGTGGACCTCGTGGAGGGGCACGGCCTCGACACCGTGTTCTGCTGCAACTACGGCATGGGCCAGGGGGCGCTCCAGGCCGTGGCCGAGCGCGGGCTCGTGATCGGCGAGGACCTCAACTACGCGAGCTACGACTACTTCGACCTGGCGTCGCTGTTCTACCCCCGCATCACCACCATCTGCCCGCCCACGGGCGCCATCGGGACCTACGCGGCCTCGCACCTGCTCGAGCTTATCGAGGCCGGCGAGACCGCCTGCGGCAGGGTGGAGACGTTCCCCGACATGATCTCGTGGCAGCCCTCCTTCACAGGCATCGACCCCGCGCTGCTCGGCGGGGTCGAGGAGGCCTAGGGCGGGTGGCCGCGGCTGTCTTCATTTTTTCAATAGGCTAAGTGACAGATGGGTCAGGCCCCGCTGTCACGCAGTCGCGCCCGGGTGGGGCCCTAGGCCCTGATGCCGGCGCGCTCGGCCAGGCGGATGAGGCGCTCGGAGAGGATCTTGAAGTCCTCGCCGCTCATGAGCTGGTCCTCCGCGTGGACGAGCAGGATGTCCACCGGCACGGCCCCGCCCTGGGCCGCCTGGGTCACCAGGGCCGTGTGCACGCCGTGGGCCGCGGTGAAGAAGGCGTCGCCCTCCCCGGCCTTGGCGCGGGCCTCGTCGAAGGAGCCGTCGCAGGCGAGGTCCACGGCCTCCACGTAGCAGCTCCGGGCCATGCCCACCTGCGAGATGATCTCGAAGCAGGACAGGTGCAGGCTCTCGTTCTCTTCCATGGGTTCTCTCCCCTTCTCTCTGGGACGGTGTCTTCGCCGGCCCGCACGCGCCCAGGGCCGTTCGCGCCGGGCCCGTTCGTGGGCCGCGGGCGGGCGTCACTCCCCGGCATCGGCCAGCCGGGCCTCCACGACGTCGAGCATGGCCTCCATGCGCCTCTTGGCGCGGCGGGCGTAGAGCCGCTGCATGATGCGGCCGTTGAGCGAGCCCAAGGTCGTGGGCGCCACAAAGGACTCCTCGTAGGAGAGGGTCGACCCGCCGTCGGCCGGCCCCACCTCGTAGCGCACGGTGTTGACGCCGTCGGAGCTCGTGAAGGAGGCCTCGTACAGGCGCGGCGCCTCGAAGGCCTCCACGCGCACGGTGACGGTGCGCGCGGCGCCCAGCTTGGTGCGCATGGCCTTGGTGTAGCTCGTGCCCCTGCGGATCCCCTTGGGGCCCACCTTGCGGCCGGATTGCTCCATGTCGGCCGCCACGGAGCGCTCGATGAGGTCGAAGACGCGCTCGGGGGCCGCGTCGAGCCGCCGCTCCACCCTCACGACGCCCTCCCGGAGCGGGCGCGGGTGCGGGCGCGGCGGGCGCCGCGGGCCATGGAGCCGGCGCCCGCGGCGGCGACGGCCAGGCCGCCCGCCAGAAGCGGGGCGTCGACGGTGCCTTGGGGCGCCACGGCGGCGGAGGCCAGCACGAAGAGCATGCCTACGACCACGACGAACGCGGACCACGAACGCTGACCCATAGGGTCTCCTCTCGGGACGGGGCGGGCGCGCAGGGCGCCCGCCCCTCGGGGGCTTGTCGGACGGCGGTGCTGCCGGTGGGGTTACTGGTCGAACTTGCCGTCGGCCGCTGCCTCGGTGGCTTGCTCGCGGTTGGCGAGGATGACGAAGGGCGTCCAGATCGCGAAGGAGATCGCGAGGTTGAGCAGGGCCACCAGGCCGGCCAGGACGTTGCCGCCCGTGGCGAAGAAGGCGTAGAGGCCCACGGGCATGATCCAGGGCACCTGGATGAAGACCGGCGGGATCAGGCCGGAGGCGGTGAAGAGCAGCGCCACGACGGTGGCCACCACGGGGACGAGCAGCCAGGGGATCAGGTAGAGCGGGTTGAGCACGATGGGCATGCCGAACACGACGGGCTCGTTGATGTTGAAGACGCCCATGGGGGCCGAGAGCTTGGCGATGGTGCGGGAGTCCTCGCGGCGGGAGAACAGGAACACGGCGATGAGCAGGCCGAGGGTGATGCCGGAGCCGCCCATCATGGTGTAGGCGTCGAAGGAGCCGCGGGTCCAGATGTAGGGCATCTGGGAGACGTCGTGGGTGGTGTTCCAGACCTGGAGGTTCTCGAGCAGGGCCGGGGTGTAGATGCCCTCGGTGACGGGCGCCATGACGTTGGAGCCGTGGATGCCGAAGAACCAGAACAGCTGCATGAGGAAGTTGGTGAGGATGACGGCGAAGAAGCTCTGGCTCATGCCCAGCAGCGGCTTCTGGATGAGCTCGCTGATGAGGGCGTTGGGGTACTCGCCGGTGAGCGACACGCAGACCTGGGTGACGATGGCGCAGACGTAGATGGCCACGCAGCCGGGGATGATGGCGGTGAAGGCGTTGGACACCGCGGGCGGCACGCCGTCGGGGAGCTTGATGGTGATCTTCTTCAGCGTGAGCTTCACGTAGACCATGGTGGCGAGCATGCCGAAGATCAGGCACGTGAACAGGCCGGTGGCGCTGGTGAGCTCGGTGGAGATCATGCCGCCCCCGGTGACCGCCAGGCTCACGGCGCCATCGACCTCGGTCACGGCGAGGCCGGCCGCCTGCAGGGCGGGCACGGCGTCGGCCGCGACGTCGGGCAGCACGTAGGAGAACGCGGGCGCCAGGTTCATGGTGCACACGACGGCGGACAGGGCGATGACGCCGCCCGCCACGGCGTTGACCTCGTAGGACCGGGACAGGCAGTAGCCGAGCGCGAAGGTGAAGCAGAGGCCGAGGATGGCGAGGGAACCGTTCCAGACCAGGCCGTTGACGGCGATGAGCTGGGCGCAGGCCTCGGTGAAGGCGTTGCCCTCGCCCCACCACATGTTCGGCAGGTCGCGGAAGAAGACGTTGAGCAGGACGGCGATGGAGCCCACCATGGTCACGGGCATGATGGAGATGAAGCCGTCGCGGATGGCCACGAGGTGGCGCTGGTTGCCGATGCGGGTGGCGATGGGCATGAACCTGGTCTCCATCCAGTCCATGAAGCCCTTCATGGGTGATGCCATGGGTCTAACCTCCTAGGTCTGACTGCTATCCGATGAGGGCGAGCGCCTGGTCGAGGGCCGCCGCGCCGTTCATGGCGCCGTACACGCGCATGTCGATGACGTCGACGGGGGTGTCGCCGGCGATGCCGCGCATCTTGTCGAGCATGAAGCGCACCTGCGGGCCGAGGAGCATGACGTCGGCCTCGCCGACGTTCTCGGCGGCCTTGGCGTCGGCGACGGCCCAGATACGGGCCTCGACGCCGCGCTTCTCTGCCTCCTGCTCCATCTTCTTCACGAGCATGCTCGTGGACATGCCGGCGGAGCACACGAGGAGGATGTTGGTCATGGCGGGTCCTTTCATGGTCGTGGGCCGAGGCCCTGGTCTCTCATCGGCCGGCCGCGGCAGGCCGCCGGTTCACGCTGGGGCGCGCCCTCCCCTACCGGGAGAACTGCGGGAGGTACTCCGCGTGGGCGCGGAGGAGCTCGTCGACGACGGCGACGGCCGTCGACTCCGTGGGGCAGAGCGGGTTCTGGGCGAGGGCGGCCACGGCGAGGTCGCGGTCGCCGGTGACGGCGGCCTCCACGACGAGGCGCTCGAAGCCCTTGATCATGTGGACGGGACCGGCGATACGCGGGTTGAGGCGCCCGGTGGCCAGGGGCTCGGCCCCGTCGGCCGTGATGCGGCAGGCCACCTCCACGGCGCTGTCGTAGGGCAGGTCGGCGATGCAGCCGCGGTTGCGGACGTCCACGTACTGGATGTCGCCGGCGTCGCTGTGGATGGAGGCGAGCAGGTCGCAGGCGGCGTCGCTGTAGCGGGCCCCGCCGCGCTGGGCGAGCTCGGGGGGCTTCACGTCGAGGCGCACGTCGCGGTAGGTCGCAAAGAGCGTCTCCTCGAGGCGGCCCACCACCTCGCCGCGGACGTTGCCGGTCCGAAACTCGTCCAGCTCCTCGGCGAGCTGCTCGGCGGTGTGGAAGTAGTAGTCGTGGTAGGGGCACGGGATGGCGCGGATGCCACGGATGAACTCGGGCGAGTAGGGCTTGGCCGCGAAGTTGTTCATGGCCAGCGTCTCGTCGTCGGCGATGGTGGCGTAGCGCTCCACGGCCTCGTCCATGACGGAGCGGCCGTCCACGAGGACGTCGGTGGCGAAGACGAAGTGGTTGACGCCCTGGAGCCTGAGCTCGAGGCGGTCCTCGTCCACGCCCATGATGGCGGCTATGCCGGCGTGCATGTTCACCGGCACGTTGCAGAGGCCGATGGCGCGCCGGAAGTCCGTCTGGGTGAGGACGGCCTCCTCGATCATGCCGGACGGGTTGGAGAAGTTGACCATCCAGGCGTCGGGGCAGAGCTCCTGGATGTCGCGGACGAACTCCAGGATCACGGGGATGGTGCGGAAGGCCTTGAACATGCCACCGGCGCCGTTGGTCTCCTGGCCCATGATGCCGTGGGAGAGCGGGATTCGCTCGTCAAGGATGCGGGCCGGGAGGCGCCCCACGCGGATCTGGGTGGTGACGAAGTCCGCCCCCTCGAGGGCGCGGCGGCGGTCGAGGGTGGTGGTGACCCTCATGGGCACGCCGGCGTGCTCCACCATGCGGCGGGCCAGGGCGCCCACGGTCTCGAGCTTCTCCTCGCCCTCGGGGACGTCCACGAGCACGAGCTCGGAGACGGGCAGGCGGTCGTGCCGGAGGATGAGCCCCTCCACGAGCTCGGGGGTGTAGCTGGAGCCTCCCCCGATGGTGACGACCTTGACGCCGTTGCCGCTGGTTGCCATGGCTACGCCTCCTCGACGAACGTGAACGGGACCCAGGAGTCGAGGCAGTCCAGGAGGCGGGCCTCCGGGCCCTCGACGGTGGCGACGACGTTGCGGGTGCCGTCGTTGGGGATGGGGCGGCGCACGACCTGGAGCTCGCCCTTGTAGCGGCCGCCGCGCTCGTTGACCACCACGACGTCGCCGGGCTCGAGGTCGCGGGTGTCGTGGGCCGGGAAGTCGCGGTCGGCGAAGACGACGCGCGAGGCGGTGCTGCGGAACAGGTAGGGGGAAAGGTCGCCGCGGACGCGGTGGGCGAAGGCGAGCACGTCGCGCTCGGCGTCGCCCACGGCGGGGACCGGGGTCACGGCCATGGCCACGGTGCCGGGCCGGGCGGCCGCGAGGGCGGCGAGCTCGTCGTCCGTGGCGAAGCAGTTGGAGACGAGCATGTCGTCCACGAGCCCGAGGGCGTACAGGTGGCGCGCCTGGAACGAGACGGGGAGGCCGCGGTGCATCTCGAGGGTGGGAAGGCCGTCCGCGCCGGGCCAGGGGCCGAAGGCGCCGGGGGCCGAGCTGGAGACGAAGGCGGCGAGCCTCACGCCGGCGTCCTTGGCACGGGCGCTCTCGCGGACGAGGAAGTCGAGGCCGAGGCCGGTGTAGCGCTGCGGGAAGAAGTTGTGGCAGGCCTGGAGCCGGCCCTTGTCGGCGCCGCAGGCGAGGGCGGCCTCGAGGGAGCCGTCGGCGGTGGAGGCGTTGAGCTCGACGACGAGGCCGTGGGGGTTGGCGGTCATGGCCGCGACGTCCGGGCCGCCGAAGCCCTCGTCGAGCCGGATGCCGTCGGCGCCGGCCTCGGCGAAGAACGAGAGGTCGTCGGGCCTGGCGCCCACGCGGGAAAAGACGGCCGGGGCGACGTCGAGGACGACCTCCATGCCGTGGTCGTGGCACACCCGGGAGAGGGCCGAGAACTCCCCCGCCAGCGACGCGCGGTCGCCCTCGGCGGAGAGCAGGCAGCTGAAGACGCGGGTGCACCCGTGGGCCGCGGCCCGCTCCACGTAGGCGGCGTTGCGCTCGAAGGGTGCGTGCTCGGGATAGAGCGATATTCCGATGGCCATGGGCCCTCCCCCCATACGGGCCGGGACCCGGCACCGTCGTTTTTGAATCGGTTCAAATGGCACGCCATGAATGTACAACAGGGGGACACCCCAGATTTGAACCGGTTCAATTAAGACGGCGAGCGGTGGGTAATCGGGGACGAGCGGCATGGACCCGGGCCGGCGGGTGCCGGCAGGGTGCCATCGGCGCGGTGCGGCGGGCGGGGTGGCTGGCATCGGCAGCAGGCGGGCCCTCCCCTCTCCGCACCCCCCTCTCCGCACCTCCACTCGGCACCTGAACGCGGTTGAGGGCGACTCCCCCGGCGGGTCGGCGTCTAAATCCGCCCCCAACCGTGTTCAGGGACGCCGAAACCGCCCCTACCCGCGTTCAGGTGCGGAGAAGGTGCCGAGAAGGTCGCCCCTATTCGCGTTCAGGTGCAAAAGAGGGTGCGGAAGAGGGGTGTCGAGAGAGGTGCGAGAAAGGGCGCCGGGGGCGTCAGGCCTCGAAGCCCTCGTCGTCCGCCAGGCCAGAGCCCGTGGCCGCCGAGACCGCCAGCTGGTCGCACCGCTCGTTGAGCTCGTGGCCGGCATGGCCCTTCACCCAGACGTAGCGCACGCTGTGCGGCCTCTCGGCGGCGATGAGCCGCTCCCACAGGTCCACGTTCTTCACGGGCTTCTTGGAGGCCGTCTTCCAGCCGTTGCGCTGCCAGCCGCGGATCCACCCCTTCTCATGGGCGTTCACGAGGTACTGGGAGTCGCTGTGGAGCTCCACCTCGCAGGGGCGCTTGAGCGCCTCGAGGGCGGCGGCCGCGGCCATCATCTCCATGCGGTTGTTCGTCGTGCGCCGGAAGCCCCGGGAGAGCTCCAGCCGGTGCTCCACGCCCGCGGCGTCCACAAAGAGCAGCACGGCCCCATAACCGCCGGGGCCCGGGTTGCCACGGCTCGACCCGTCCGTGTAGACCGTCACCCTGTCCATCACTCGCCGTCCCCCTCCTCGTCGAGGAACGCGCCGGTCTGGCGGTCCCACAGCATCTCGTAGGCGCCGCCGGCCCCTACAAGCTCCCCGTGCGTGCCGTCCTCCACGATCTTCCCGTCCTGCAGCACCACGATGCGGTCCAGGCTCGCCACGGTGGACAGGCGATGCGCGACGACGATGCTCGTGCGCCCCTCCATGAGCGTGGCCAAGGCCTCCTGGATGAGCCGCTCGCTCTCGGAGTCCAGGGCGCTCGTAGCCTCGTCGAGCACGAGGATGGGCGCGTCGGTGAGGATGGCGCGGGCGATGGCCACGCGCTGGCGCTGGCCGCCCGACAGTTTGACGCCGCGCTCCCCCACCATGGTGTCCATGCCCTGGGGCAGGCGGTCGATGAACTCGAGGGCGTTGGCGCGCTCGGCCGCGGCGCGCACCTCCTCGTCGGTGGCGTCGGGGCGCCCGTAGGCGATGTTGTCGCGGATGCTGCGGTGGAACAGCAGCGGCTCCTGCGGCACGTAGGAGATGGAGCGGCGCAGGCTCGCCTGGGCGGCCGCCGAGACGTCCTGGCCGTCGATGAGGATGCGTCCGCCCTGGAGGTCGGCCAGACGCAGGAGCAGCGTGGTGAGCGTCGTCTTGCCCGAGCCGCTGCGGCCCACGAGGCCCACCCGCTGGCCGGCGGGCACGTGGAGGGTGAAGTCCGAGAAGACGCGGTCCTCGTCGTCGGCGTCCGGATAGTGGAACGTGACGTCCTCGAAGTCGATGGCCCCTTCGGTCACCTCGAGGGCCGGCGCGCCGGGGGCGTCGGCCACGAGCAGCGGCTCGCCCAGGGCCACCGTGAGGTCGTAGGCGTCGCCGAAGGCGCGGTTGAGCGTGGAGAAGGTGGACGACAGGCGGTTGAACTGCATGGTGAGGCTGTAGGTGTAGTTGAACATCATTACGAGCACGCCCGGCGTGACGCCGAACCACGCGTTGCCGCCCGCCACGAACACCGTGCACGCGGCCATGATGAGCACGATGATGGAGCTCGTGGCGGCGCCGCAGCGGATGTTGGCGCGCATGCGGCGGGAGTCGGCGGCGCGCACCTCGCGGCTGGCGTCGTCGAAGCGCCCGCGCTCGTAGTCCTCGCGGCCGCTCGTCTTGACGGCCATGATGTTGGTGACGGCGTCGGCCAGCTGGCCCGAGAGCCGGTTGCCCGCCGCCGCGGCCTCGGCGTTTGCCGGCAGGATGCGGCTGTAGAGCCGGTAGACCACGCACACGTAGAGCACGAGGAACAGGGAGAGCACGCACACGTACACCGGGACCTCCGCCGCCAGCAGGCCGACGGTGAACACCACGGCCGAGCAGATGGGGATGACTGCGTACTGCAAGCAGTCCATGAGGGTGGTGTAGGCGCCGCAGAAGCGCTGCACCTGGGAGACGAGCGACCCGCCGAACCGGTTGGCGTAGAACGTCATGGACTGGTTGGAGAGCGTGTCGAAGGCCTGGGTGGTGAGGTCGTAGGTGGCCAGGATCTCGACCTTGGCGGTGAAGTAGTCCTGCAGCTTGGAGCAGGCCTGGCCCACGGCGTTCACGGCCACCAGGGCGGCCATGACCGGCCCGAACACCGGCAGGACGTCGGCGGCGGCCGTTCGCCCCTCGCTCACGCGGTCGATCACGAGGCCCATGAGGTACGGGTTCATGTAGGAGAGGAAGAACACGAACCCCAGGCTCGAGAGCACCGCGCCCACGAACCAGGGCAGGTGCCTGGCGGTGACGGCCCAGTAGTGGCGGAGGGTCTGCCGGGTGACGTCGGACGAGACCTTCAGGTTGGGTGACGCGGCGCGCACGGGCGCTCCTTTCGGTCGAGGGCCGAGAAGGCCCCACCTGCCGGGACGGCGGGCGGGGCCTGGCCCTGCAGGGATGCGGGTGGTGCGGGAGGGTCCGGGGCCTAGGCCTCCGGGCACTCCAGGAACGCCTTGTAGCCGCGGTAGGCCTCGAAGACGTCGGCCTTGGAGACGACCTCCCAGAGGGAGTGCATGGACAGCACGGCCACGCCGGAGTCGATGACGTCCATGCCGTAGTGGGCCATGAAGTAGGCGATGGTGCCGCCGCCGCCCGCGTTCACGCGGCCGAGCTCGCAGGTCTGGAACGCCACGTCGGCGCCGTCCATGATGGCGCGCACCTGGGCCACGTACTCGGCGTCGGCGTCGTTGGAGCCGCTCTTGCCGCGGGACCCCGTGTACTTGTTGAAGCAGAGGCCGCGCCCGAGGAACGCGGAGTTCTTCTCCTCGAAGCGGTCGGCGTAGGCCGGGTCGAAACCCGCGGAGACGTCGCTCGAGAGCATGCGGGAGTTGGCCAGGGCGCGGTGCAAGCGCAGCGACCCTCCCTCGCCGGCGAGCTCCATGAGCTCGGCGACGGCGTTCTCGAAGTAGAGGGCGTCCATGCCGGTGGCGCCCACGGAGCCGATCTCCTCCTTGTCCACGAGCAGGCAGGCGGAGGTGCGGCGCGGCGCCTCGACGTCGAGCATGGCGCGGAGGGACGTGTAGGCGCACACGCGGTCGTCGTGGCCGTAGCCCAGGATCATGGAGCGGTCGAAGCCCATGTCGCGGGCGGGACCGGCCGGGACGACCTCGAGCTCGGCGGACAGGAGGTCCTCCTCCTCGATGCCGTAGCGGTCGCCGAGGATCTGGAGCAGCAGGCCCTTGACGGCCTCGCCCTTGGCGTCGTCATCGTCGCCGGAGCCGTCCACGAGGGGCCGGCCGCCCACGATGACGTCGAGCTTCTCGTGCTCCACGGCCTCGGCCATGGGCTTCTTCATCTGCTCCTGGGCGAGGTGGATGAGGATGTCGGAGATGCAGAACACCGGGTCGGCGGGGTCCTCGCCCACGACCACGGGCACCACGGAGCCGTCCTTCTTGGCCACGACGCCGTGGATGGCCAGCGGGGTGGCCACCCAGAGGTTGGCCTTGAGGCCGCCGTAGTAGTGGGTGTCGAGGAAGGCAAGGTCGGCCTTCTCGTACACGGGGTTCTGCTTGACGTCCAGGCGCGGGGAGTCCACGTGGGCGCCCAGGATGTCCATACCGGCCTCGATGGGCTCGGTGCCCACGCAGAACAGCGTGAGGGCCTTGCCGCGGGTGTTCACGTAGAGGCGGTCGCCCGGCTTGACGGCGCGGCCGGCGGCCACGGCATCGGCGAGGTCCGTGTAGCCGGCGGCCTCGGCCAGACGCACGGCGGCGGCCACGCACTCGCGCTCGGTCTTGTTCTCCGAGATGAAGGTGCGGTAGTCGGCGGCGAGGGACTCGAGGTCGGCGAGCTGCCCGTCGTCATAGCGGTTCCAGGCGCAGGGACGTTCCATGGTGGGTGCCTTTCTCTCTGTGCTCGACGTTCGGTGGCAGGGGCGGCCCCTCCCCCGTCCTGCGGGAGGGGCCGCCCCGGGTACGATGCGGTGTGGGTGGCTAACCCGCCAGGTGGCGGGCCGTCTCGGCCGAGATGCGGCGGGGCTGCTCGAGGCCGTCGACGGACTCCTTGGTGACCTCAACGCGCACGACGTCGGGCTCGGAGGGGATGTCGAACATGGTGTCCTGGAGGGTGGCCTCGCAGATGGCCCTGAGGCCGCGGGCGCCGGTGCCGCGCTCGAGGGACTTGGCGGCGATCTCGGTCAGGGCGTCGGGCTCGAAGTCGAGCTGGACCCCCTCGATCTCGAACATCCGTCGGTACTGCTTCACCAGGGCGTTCTTGGGCTCGGTGAGGATGTCCACGAGGTCGGACTCCGTGAGCTCCTTGGTGTTGGTGACCACGGGGATGCGGCCGATGAACTCGGGGATGAGGCCGAACTTGTGCAGGTCCTGGGGGCTCACCTGGGCCATGAGCTCGTCCTCGGACTCCTCCACGCGGGTGCCCAGGTCGGAGCCGAAGCCGATGCCCTTCTTGCCGATGCGGTCGGCCACGATCTTGTCGAGGCCCACGAAGGCACCGCCGCAGATGAACAGGATGTTGGTGGTGTCGATCTGGATGAGCTCCTGCTGGGGGTGCTTGCGGCCGCCCTGGGGAGGCACCGAGGCCACCGTGCCCTCGAGGATCTTGAGCAGGGCCTGCTGCACGCCCTCGCCCGAGACGTCGCGGGTGATGGAGAAGTTCTCGGCCTTGCGGGCGATCTTGTCGATCTCGTCCACGTAGACGATGCCCACCTGGGCGCGCTCGACGTCGCCGTCAGCGGCGTTGATGAGCTTGAGCAGGATGTTCTCCACGTCCTCGCCCACGTAGCCGGCCTCGGTGAGGGTGGTGGCGTCGGCGATGGCGAAGGGCACCTCGAGGAACCGCGCGAGGGTCTGGGCGAGGAGCGTCTTGCCGGTGCCGGTGGGCCCCAGAAGCAGGATGTTGCTCTTGGCGAGCTCCACCTCGTCCTCGCCGTCGTCGGCCGCGGCCGCCGCGCCGAAGGACAGGCGGTCGTCCGCCGGGGCGGCGTCGGGGGCGCCCGTCATGATGCGGCGGTAGTGGTTGTACACGGCCACCGCCATGGCGCGCTTGGCGTCCTCCTGCCCCATGACGTACTGGGACAGCTCGTCGTAGATCTCGTGCGGGGTGGGCAGCTCGTCGATGAGCATGCCGGCCGGGGACTCCGGGCCGTCGAGCTGCTCGGCCTCGTTGATGATGTCGGAGCAGGTCTCCACGCACTCGTCGCAGATGTAGACGCCGTCGGGCCCCTGGATGAGCTTGTCCACCTGGTCGCGGCTCTTGCCGCAGAACGAGCAGTGCAGCTCGCCGTCGCCGTTGCCCTTCTCGAAGTCGCTCATAGGCTAGTCCTCGCTCGCGTCTGCGCGGCTGGTGATGACCTTGTCGACGAGCCCGTACTCGAGGGCCTCCTGGGCGCGCATGTAGTTGTCGCGCTCGGTGTCGGCCTCGATGCGGTCGAAGGGCTGGCCCGTGGCGTCGGAGAGCATCTGGTTGAGGTGCTTGCGCAGGTAGCTGGTCTCCTCGGCCACGATGCGGATGTCGGTCTGCTGGCCCTGGACGCCGCTGGAGGGCTGGTGGATGAGCACCATGGAGTTGGGCAGCGCGAAGCGCTTGCCCTTGGCGCCGGAGGCCAGGATCATGGCGCCCATGGAGGCGGCCATGCCCACGCAGATGGTGGAGACGTCCGGCTTGATGTAGTTCATGGTGTCGATGATGCCCAGGCCGGAGTAGATGTCGCCACCCGGCGAGTTGATGTAGAGGGCGATGTCCTTGTCCGGGTCCTGGCTCTCGAGGTGCAGGAGCTGGGCGATCACCAGGTTGGCGGAGTTGGGGTCCACCTGCTCGCCGAGGAACACGATGCGGTCGTTGAGCAAGCGGCTGTAGATGTCGTAGGAGCGCTCCCCGCGGGGGGTCTGCTCGATGACGTAGGGGATGTTCGGGATGTTGGTGGGCCTGTGGGTCATGTCGCACCTTTCCTCCCGATAAGGCGGTCGGGCGCCCCGGACCGGGGCCCCCGACCGCCATGACCGGGACTGTCTTAGTTGTTGGCGCGCTTCTCGGCGATCTCGTCGACCTCGGTCACCTGGGCGTTGTCGAGCAGCCAGGAGACGGCCTTGGAGCGACGGATGGTCTGGCGCACGGCGGGCATCTGGCCCGACTCGGTGAACTCCTTCATGGCCTTCTTCACGGCCTTGTCGGAGTCGTAGACATCGGAGAACTCGGCCTTGACGTCGTCGTCGGTGACCTCGATGGCGAGGTGCTTGGCCAGGGCGTCGAGGGCGATGGACTGACGGGCGTGCTCGGTGGCCTGGAGCTGGAGGTCGGCCAGGAGCTGGTCGATGGTGATGTGGCGCATCTGGAGGAAGGAGTCCACCGTCTGGCCCTGGGCCTGGAGGTCGGAGACGAACTGGCGGGCGATCTCGTCGTGGACCTGCTTGACGTAGTCCTCGGGCACGGTCTCCATCTCGAGGCGCTTCTCGAGCTCGGTGACGGCGCGCTCCTCCTTGAGGGCGGGCAGGTTGCGGTCCTTGTCGCCCTTGATCTCGATGGACACGGCGTCGCGCAGGGCGTCGAGGCCGTCGAAACCGAAGACGTCCTTGGCGAAGTCGTCGGTGAGCTCGGGCACGACCTTGACCTTGATGTCGTTGACCTTGACCTTGATCTTGACGGTCTGGGCGTCGTCGCCCTCGCCCTGGGTGAACTCGACCTCCTTCTCGTCACCCGGCTTCATGCCCACGAGGGCCTCCTCGAGGGCCTCGGGGAGCATGCCGGCCCCGGTGGCGAGCATGCGGTTCTCGCCGGCGAGGCGCTCGCCGTTCTCGATGTCCTCGACGTCCACGTTCACGAAGTCGCCCGAGACCACGGCGTGGTCGCCGTCGGCGTCCTCGAAGCGGGCCTGGTAGCCCATGAGGACGTCGAGCTGCTGGTCGATCTCGGCGGTGGTGGCGTCCGCCGGGGGCATGGAGATGGCGACGGGGTCGTAGGAGCTGAGCTCGGCCTCGGGGATGAGGTTGACGGTGACCTTCACCGCGTAGTCCTGCTTCTCCTGGGCGGGCTCGAGGTCCTCGCCGAAGTCCACGTCGCCCACGGGCACGACGTCGAGCTCGTTGAGCACGAGGGGCTCGGCGGCGGAGAGCAGCGCGTTGGTGGCGTCGGCCATCACGGCCTCGCGGCCCACGGCGGCGTCAATGACGGGGCGCGGGGCGCGGCCCTTGCGGAAGCCCTGGAAGTTGTAGCGCTTGGCAATGTCCTTATAGGCCTTGGCGACGGCCTTGTTCACGTCGTCGGCGGGGATGGTGACATCTGCGGAAAGCTTGGAATCGACGGGATCCCCTGCGGTGACGGTGATGTTCAACGTTCCTCCTGAAAAGTCTTTGCCGCGCCATGCGGCTACCCGGGTGCCAGAATGCACCTAGCTTCACGGAGGTACATTGTGCGCCAAGTGGACGCCAACGTCAAAAAAGGGGGCGGCCGCTCCACAAAGGCCCCGGCCGCGGCGGGCCCCCGGTGCGCGCCGGGGGCCGGTTGCGCGCAATGGTGCGGGCGAGAGGGCTCGAACCTCCATGGACAGGGTCCACTGGAACCTAAATCCAGCGCGTATGCCAGTTCCGCCACGCCCGCATGGAACGGCATTCTATCAGACGGGCCCCGGCCGCCGCGAAGGCGACCGGGGCCCGTGGGGAGCGCGAGGTCCGACGGCGCTACCTACGGCGCCGGGCTACCCAGGCGGTGAGGGCCGCAGCGGCGACGGCGGCGGGCCCTGCGGCGCCCACGAGCGACGGCACGTCGCCGGTGGCCGGGACCGCCCCACGGGCGCCCCCGGTGGTCGGCAGGGTGGCGGACCCCTCGGTGCCGGAGCCCACGGTGACGGTGAAGCGCACGGTCACGGTGCTGCCGTCAGGGCGCTGGTAGACGGCCACCACCTCGTAGGTGCCGGGGACCGCGGGGTCGATGGCGTCCACCTCGGACCCGTTCAGGAGGATGCGGATGGTGGGGCGCACGCCGTCGGGGAGCCGGCTGCCGTAGCGGTCGGCCAGGATGGCCTCGATGTCGTCCTTGGTCACAGGCCCCGAACCGAGGTCGATGGAGGGGTTGCCCTCGATGACCGTGGAGCCCTGGGGGCCCGGGCGCTCGGGCTCGGGCACCACGATGGTGGTGCGGAAGACCGTCTCGTTGCCGTCGGGGTCGGTGTAGGTGACCTCCACCACATAGGTGCCGGGCACCGACGGGTCCACGGCGTCCACGGTCTCGCCGTCACGGGTGATGGTCACGGTGCGCTCGGCGTCCTCGGGCACCTTGTCGCCGTGCTCGCGCTCCACGAGGTCGACGAAAACGTCGGGGCCGAAGGGCCCGGGGCCCTCGGGCAGCGTGCCGGTCTCGTCGGAGACCACCTCGTGCCTGGGCGCCGGCTTCTCAACGGTGTAGGTGAGGTTCACCACGGTGGGGGGCTGGGTGGGGTCGGACGGCTGGTAGGTGGCCACCACGGTGTAGGTGCCCGGGGTGGTGGGGTCGATGGAGGGGACGGTCTCGCCGTCCTTGACGATGAGGATCGAGGGGGTGGTGCCCCCGGGCAGCGTGCCGGGGAAGGTGCGGTCGAGGAGGTCGGAGAGGGTGCCCGGGCCCACGGGCTCGGCGTCCTTGTCGGCCACGCGGTTGTAGGTGCCCTCCAGGATGGCGGCCCCCTGCTTCTCCAGCTCCTCCTTGATCTTCTGCTGCTCGTCGGGGTCGGAGGGGTCGGCCGACACGATCACCTTGGCCTCGCGGACCTCCACGGTGTAGTTGGCGAGGGCGCGCTGGGCCTGCTCCGGGGTCCAGGATGCGAGGCGCGTGGCGGCGCCGCCGCGGTAGAGCGGGGCGAAGCTGAAGGTGCCCTTCCCCTCGAAGGCCGCCTGGGAGACCACCGCCCCCTCGGCGGTGTCGGCGTCGGTGTCGGCGGGATCGTCGGCGGCGTCGGCAGAATCGTCGCTGTCGGCGGCGCCGGAGGCGCCCACGACCGTGGCGGCCACGTCACCGGCTGCGGCGACGGCCGTCTCCACCGGCACGGGGGCCGGGGCGAGGACCTCCTCGTCCAGGGCATCCCCGTCGAGAACCTCGCCGTCGAGAGGCGCCGTCTGGTCGGAGGCCGCATCGTCTGCCGCAGGGCCCTCGGGAGCCGCCTCCTCCGGGGCCCCATCGGCCGCGGGGTCCTGGGCGGCGGCCGCCTCGGGGGCGGCGCCCAGGTTGGAGAAGTAGACCTTCAGGGTGTAGACGCCGGCCGCGGGGTCGTCCGGGTCGAGCTCGAGGCCGTCGGAGTCGCGGCGGCAGGTGTAGGTGGCGTCTCCCAGGATGGAGTCGAGGGACGACCCCAGGCGGTTGGCGTCCACCGGGGCGAGCATGTTCTCGGTCCAGGGGAGGTCGGCGCTGTCATGGACGTCCTCGTTGCTGCTGTAGGCCACCGGGCGCTTGAGGCCGTCCACGAGGGGCTCGCCCGCCTTGCCCACCACCACCGAGGACCGCGGGGTCACCACGAGGCGGCGCGGCACGATGACCGCCGGCACGGACACGGTGCCGTCGGCGAGGCCCTTGATGGTGTAGTCGCCGGCCCAGGTGCCGGTGAGCTCCACACCGGTGAGCTCGATGGTGCGCGTGGCACCCACGGCGGCCGAGTCGAACTCTCCCCCGTCGCAGGTCACCGAGACGCCGGAGCCGGGCAGCACGAAGCCGGCGACGTTGACCTTGGAGGTGTCGTAGTCGGTGGTGCCGTCGTAGACCTTCTTGTAGATGAAGGGGACGTCGGCGGGGTTGGTGGCGTCGTCGGTGTCGGAGACCGAGGGGTCGGGGTCAAAGGGCTCGTCCACCACGAGGTCGGACAGGTCGATCTCCTTGGGGTCGATGGTGAACTCGGTCTCCACGGGCTCGAAGATGCCCTCGGCGCCGTCGGGGGGCGCCACCTCCACCTTGTAGTCGCCCGCATGGATGGGCTCGCCGGTCTCGGGGTCGAGCTTGGAGGGGGGCACCGGCACCCAGGCGTCGGGGTCGGAGGGGTCCTTCTCGGGGTCGCGCTCGTAGTAGGTGCGGTCCACCGGCCTGTCCTCGAGCTCGCCGGTCTCCGGGTTGTAGACCGGGACGGTGTCGCCCTCCTCGAACTCCAGGGGCTTGCCCACCTCGGGGTCGGCGGGGGTGACGCTCATGGGCAGCGGCTTGATCTGGAAGGAGGCCTCCTTGGTGACGTAGGGGGTCTTATCGCCGTCGGGCTGCACCGCGTAGACGGCGTGGGTGAGCACCTTGTAGCGGCCCACGGCGTAGGGGTTGCCGTCGCGGTCGAGCTCGGTGGGGAGCGCGGGGCGGTAGCCGTCGGAGCCGGCGGCGTCGGAGTCGGGGTCGTAGACCGCGTAGGTATGGGTGACCTCGGCCGGGGCGGCGGTCCCGGAGGCCACGTCGGTGGTGGTGATATTGGTGTCGCCGTTGACGTTGTCGCGGATGTCGACGGGGCTGCCGTAGAAGATGTCGTAGGCCTCGGTGGTGATGGTCTTGCCGGAGGGGTCGACGTCGATGTCCACCTTCACGAAGACGTCCACGTCCACGTCGCCGTCACCGTCGCCGTCGCCCACGCCGCTGTCGTCGTCGCCCTCCATGCCGCCGTACTCGATGACGTAGGCGGTGCAGGAGGCGTTGGTGTTGGAGAAGTCGTTCCAGCGGCCCTGCTGGGAGGTGTAGAAGTGCATGCACTGCTCGCCGTTGGCGTTGTTGGGCTCGCCGGAGGCCCAGTTGGTGTAGATGGTGGGGCTGTAGTTGTTGGAGGGGTCGGGCACGGGGTCGGGGGCGGCGTGGGGCGTGGTCAGGCCGTAGGTGACGAGCTTGCCGGCCTCGGGGCCGCAGACCCAGAAGTAATAGGCGTTGCCCGGCATGGTGCTCGCGGGGATGTTGATGCCGTGCTCGGCGTAGAAGTCCTTGTAGGTGTCTTTCACCGGGCCCGTATAGGCATCGAGGCAGGTGGAGCCCATCCAGCAGTTCTCGCCGATCATGGTGTAGACGTAGTCGTGCTCCTGCTGGCTCGTGATGGTGACGAGGTAGCCCTGCATGCCCATGTACTTCTTGGCGGAGGCGGCCTTGAAGGCGGCCTCCCACGAGGCGCCCGACGCCTTCACCGTCTCGTAGTAGTGCCCGTTGGCGGAGTTGTAGTCGTAGAGGCTCTGCACCGGGTCGAAGTTGGCGATCATGCGCAGGCTCTTGGTGGTGACCGAGTCGCCCAGGGTGATGGTGAGGTGCTCGCGCAGGTAGCGACTCCACTCCTCGGCGGAGGCACCGGCATCGTTGTTGGCCGACTGGTTGCCGCGCTTGTTGGTGGCGAGCGTCACGAAGCCGTTGGCCTCGTCGGCCGTGAGGGTGATGGCGTCCTTGTCCGTGATGGCCGAGGTGAACTGCACCGTGATCGACTTGATGTCGCGGGTGGGGTCGCTGTTGGTCACGGTGAGGTGCGGGAAGGTGTAGGTGGTGGAGCCCGGCGAGACCGGGGTGGCCGCACCGGCCACGATGGTGAGGGTGGGCTGGGAGTCGGCGCCCGCCCGCACCGCGGCCTCCGCCGCCCAGGCGCGGCTCACGGGCTGAAGGACCATGGAGACGGCCATGAGGGCCGATACGAGAAACGAGAGCCAGCGACGACGGGTGCTGTCCATGGCGATGCGCCTTCCTTTCCACCGGAGGGGCCGTCGGTCCCAAAAAGCGACTATCGCCATCACGGTACTCTGAACTCAGTCTGAATTCAACGGAAAGGAACGGACCGTATAGGGACAAAAAAGCGCCCCGGATGACCGGGGCGCCAGAAGGTCCCTTGGATGCGGGGCGCCTACACGACACCCTGGGCGTACATGGCCTCGGCCACCTTGAGGAAGCCGGCGCAGTTGGCGCCCACCACGAGGTTGCCGGGGGCGCCGGCCTCCTCGGCCGCCGCCGAGGCGGTGGCGTAGATGTTCTCCATGATGCCCTTGAGGCGGGAGTCCACCTCCTCGAAGGTCCAGGAGAGGCGCTCGGAGTTCTGGCTCATCTCGAGGCCCGAGACCGCCACGCCGCCGGCGTTGGCCGCCTTGCCGGGGCAGAAGGCCACGCCGTTGGCGATGAGGTACTGGGTGGCGTCGAGGGTGGTGGGCATGTTGGCCCCCTCCCCCACCACCTTGCAGCCGTTGGCCACGAGGGCCTTGGCGTCGTCGATGAGGAGCTCGTTCTGGGTGGCGCAGGGCAGCGCGACGTCGCACGGCACGGACCACACGCCGCGACCCTCGTGGTAGGTGGCGCCGGGACGGGCCTCCACGTAGGCGGTGAGGCGCTCGCGGCGGCGCTCCTTGACGTCCTTGAGGAGCTCCACGTCGATGCCGTCGGGGTCGTGGACCCAGCCGGAGGAGTCGGAGCAGGTGACCACGGAGGCGCCGAGGGCCTGGGCCTTCTCGATGGCGTAGATGGCCACGTTGCCGGCGCCGGAGACCACCACGGTCTTGCCATCGAGGGAGTCGCCCTTGTCGGCAAGCAGGGTGTCGACGAAGTAGACGAGGCCGTAGCCGGTGGCCTGGGTGCGGCAGAGGGAGCCGCCGAAGGAGAGGCCCTTGCCGGTGAGCACGCCGGAGAACTGGTCACGGATGCGCTTGTACTGGCCGAAGAGGTAGCCGATCTCGCGGCCGCCCACGCCGATGTCGCCGGCGGGCACGTCGGTGTCGGGGCCGATGTGGCGCTGGAGCTCGGTCATGAACGACTGGCAGAAGGCCATGACCTCGCGGTCGGACTTGCCCTTGGGGTCGAAGTCGGAGCCGCCCTTGCCGCCGCCCATGGGCAGGCCGGTGAGGGCGTTCTTGAAGATCTGCTCGAAGCCCAGGAACTTGAGGATGCCGAGGTTCACAGACGGGTGGAAGCGCAGGCCGCCCTTGTAGGGGCCGATGGCGCTGTTGTACTCCACGCGGAAGCCGCGGTTGACCTGGACCTTGCCCTCGTCGTCGACCCAGGGGACGCGGAACATGACCACGCGCTCGGGCTCCACGATGCGCTCGAGCAAGCCGGTGGCCTCGTACTCGGGGTGGGCGGAGACGGCGGGCTCGATGGACTCCAGGACCTCGGTGGCGGCCTGGACGAACTCGGGCTGGTCGGCGTAGCGGGTCTTGAGCTCGCCGATGACACGCTCTGTATAAGACATGGGGCTCCTCTCGAAGCAAGGCTTGGGGCCTGGGAAACGCTTATCTGAGCATAGGGAGGGGCCAAATGGGCCTGCGGCAGCGCCCGGCTTCCGGTAACAGGATGGATACGGCGGCCGGGCGCCGACGGCCGCGCTATACTCATGGACCTGACGGGGCGTGGCGCAGCTTGGTAGCGCATCTGCTTTGGGAGCAGAGGGTCGCTGGTTCGAATCCAGTCGCCCCGACCAGAAGACGCGCGGGCGTCGGGTCCATGGCCCGGCGCCCGCTCTGCCCTTCATGGGCCCACGCGGCCCGCCGTAGGCTATACTGCTTTTGTTTGCGGGCGTAGTTCATCGGTAGAACCTCAGCCTTCCAAGCTGATGAGGCGGGTTCGACTCCCGTCGCCCGCTCCATACGACAGACGTGGGGCGTCCCGGCAGCGGGGCGCCCTTTCTCGTGGCCCTGTCCCAACACCCGGACACTTTTGTCCCAATGGTCGGGCACTTTTGTCCCAACTGTGGGGGACGGGGCACCCGCCTCCCCCGACGGCTGCCGCGTCCTTCGCATGCCATCAACGGCGCAATAGAGCAAGTGACAGATGGGTCGGGCACCGCTGTCACATGACACGCACAGCGGCACCCGCGCAAGGCATGCCTGCCCGCCTTTTCCGGGTGCCCGGGCAAACCCGCCCGGCACGGGCGGCGCAGACGGGTAGCATGGGGCGTGCGCCACCGGCGCGACCCTCGGCCCACCGACCCGGAGCAACCATGACCCAGAGCAGACTCGGACGCACCCTCGTCATCGCCAACCCCGCCGCCCACAGCGGCAAGGGGGCCGGCGCCGCGGACTTCGTGGAGCGGTTCCTCCAGAGCTACGACAACGCCACCTCCGGCTTCAAGGTGGTGCGCACCGAGAAGCCCGGCGACGCCCGCAGGCACGCGTCCAAGGCGTCCGGCTACGACACGGTCATCGCCCTCGGCGGCGACGGCGTGGTCCACGACGTCGTCAACGGCCTCATGGCGGTGCCCAAGCCCAAGCGCCCGCGCCTGGGCGTCATACCCATGGGCTCCGGCAACGATTACGGCCGCACCCTGCACATGGCCCTCAACGACCCCATGGCGAGCCTCGGCCAGGTGACCAACGGCACCGCCGTGGCGCTGGACCTGGGCGTGGTCAACGGGGAGTACTTCTGCGAGACCTGCTCCTTTGGCCTGGACGCCGCCATCGCCCTTGACACCATGGACACGCGCGCCAGGAACGGCCTCAGCGGAACGCGCCTCTTCGCCAAGAGCGGCTACCGCATCCTCTCCGAGCACAGCGACGGCTGGCACTACGAGATGCGTGTGGACGGCGGGCCGCGCACGGAGGGCCGGGAGATCATCTTCGCCTGCCAGGTGGGCCCCACCTACGGCGGCGGGTTCAAGGTGTGCCCGGAGGCCTCCCCCGTCGACGGCAGGCTGGACCTCTGCCGCAACGTGCGCATCCCGGGCAGGGCCGCGACGCTCGCGCTGTTCACCGGCGCGCGCTTTGGCATGCACGCCGGCTCGGACGCGGTGGAGATCGCGCCGTTCTCCCGCCTCCGCGTGGAGTTTGACGAGGAACCCCCGGCCCAGGTGGACGGCGAGCCGCTGCACGGCAAGGTCTTCGACGTGCGCTGCGAGCCCGGCGCGCTCGAGGTGCTGGTCCCCAACTCCTTTGAGTGGCACCCCGACCCGGTGACGGTGGACAAGCCCAGCGTGACCGAAGGGCTGCTCGGCTCCAAGCTGGCCGGCAAGCTGCGGGGCGAGTAGGGCGGACGGCTCTCGCCGGCGGGGCTGGCGGGACTCGGCGGCGGGACTCGTCGGTGGTTCTCGTCGGCGGGTGCCGGTGTCTGAAATCGTGATTCCAGGCCGGTTCCGAGACCTCCTGGCTCGCCGTCCTCGTCGAGAGCGGCATGAAATCGCGATTCCATGCCAAAAAGGCCGGCCCCGGGACCAAAGGCACCGTCTGCAACCGCGATTTCCGGACGGCCGGACGGACGAGCGGGGACGACACCACAGGCGGATGAGCGGCGACAAGCGCCGCCGGCAACCCGGCGCCGCCAGCCGCCCCGGGCCCGACGCCGCCCCTCCCCCGCTGCCGCTATGATGGGGGCCAGGGAGAAAAGGGAGGGACACACCATGGGAGAACGTCAGTCGGCCATCGACATCATCTGCGGCGCCTACGACCGCCTCCCCGGCACCGAGGCCAAGGTGGCCGACTTCGTGGTGCGCAACGTGAGCCGCGTGCCGTTCCTCTCCGTGCGCGAGATAGCCGAGAGCAGCGGCACCTCCGCGGCCACGGTCTCGCGCTTTGTGAGACACATCGGGTTCGACAGCTTCTCCGACCTCCGCATGACCATCGCCGCGGAGGAGGGCGAGGGCGCGGACGGGTCCAGGACGCCGGCCGCCGCGTCGGTCTCCACCGCGGACGTGTCGGGGTCGCTCGAGCTCATCCTCGAGACCAAGGTCTCGGAGCTCCGCGCCACGGCCCGCGGGCTCGACCCCGCCGTCGTCTCCCGGGTGGTCGACCTCGTCCAGAACGCGGACTCCGTGGTGTTCGCCGCGGTGGGCAACTCCATCCCCGTCTGCGCCAACCTGGCGTTCAAGCTCGGGCAGATCGGCGTCCGCTGCCAGTGCCCCGCCACCACCGAGTCCATGATCCTGGCCTCGCTCTCCCTCCGACCCACCGACGTGCTCGTGCTCGTCTCGTCGTCCGGGTACTCGCGGCGCCTCGAGACCATCCTCGACAACGCGGAGGACAGCTCCACCCCCGTGGTGCTCGTCACCTCCAACCCCGCCGCGCCCTTCGCCCCGCGCGCCGACTGCGTGCTCCACACGGTGTCGCGCGACCACGCCCTCTCGAGCAGCCAGTTCTCGTCGCACATCTCGGCGGACTTCGTGGTGGAGGCGCTCTTCCTCCTCGTCATGGCCGGCCGCAGCCAGGCGCTCGAGCACGCCCGCATGGAGCACAAGTCGCTGGGCCGCGACAAGATGTCGACGCCCACGATGAGCTGATTTCCCCTCTTTATCACTAACTGAATACAATCCAACGCTCACCGGTTGAAACCTACCGCTGGCGGTCCTCAGGCCCGTTCTGAGACGTTGTTTCATTCTCTTCTGCATAATGAAACACAGTTTCAGCAAGCACACAGGGCCGCCCGGCCCCAAGGACCGTTGGAGGGAGAACCATGAAGATCGTCGGAATCTGTGCCTGTTGCAGCGGGATCGCCCACACCTACATGGCGAGGGAGGCGCTCCTGAACGCGGCGGACGACCTCGGCGTGGACATCCACATCGAGACCCAGGGCACCATCGGCGTGGAGAACGAGCTCACGCCCGAGCAGATCGCCGAGGCCGACGCCGTGCTTCTGGCCGTGGACGTGCACATCGAGGGCCGCGAGCGCTTCGAGGGCAAGCGCGTCATGGAGATCCCCACCGACATCGCCATCAAGGCGCCCCGCCAGGTGCTCAAGAAGATCCAGGCGGAGCTCTAGGAGACCGCCCCGACCCTTACCTTCCCGTACGAGAAAGGCCCACCATGGCTTCAAAGAAGATAAAGGTCCAGTTCAAGCAACCGGTCCTCACCGCCATCAGCTACCTTTTGCCCCTCATCGTCGCCTCCGGCCTCCTCATCGCCATCGGCAACCTCTGCGGCGGCAGCAACGTGGAGAGCCTCGAGGGCATGACCGTGCCCGACGCCCTCACCACCGTCGGCGTCTTCGGCATGGGGCTCATCCCCGCGTTCATCTCGGGCTACATCGCCTACACCCTGGCCGACCGCCCCGGCCTCGCCCCCGGCTTCCTCATGGGCATGATCGCCTCGTTCCTGGGAACCGGCTTTTTGGGCGGCCTCATCGGCGGCTTCATCGCGGGCTACATCGCCCTGGCGCTGGTGACCTACCTCAAGGTCCCCAAGTGGGCCCAGGCGCTCATGCCCATGATGATCGTGCCCACGATCACCGCCATCCTCGGCGCCCTGATCATGCTCTTCGTCATCGGCGAGCCGGTCATGGCCCTCACCCAGGCCCTCAACGACTTCATCGTCGGCCTCGACCAGTCCGCCAAGCTCGCCTACGGCTTCATCATCGGCTTCATCGGCTGCATCGACTACGGCGGGGCCATCTCCAAGGTCCCCAACCTCATCTGCGACGGCCTGCTGGCCGACGGCATCATGGAGCCCGAGGGCATCAAGGTGCTCGCCGCCATGGTCCCGCCCTTCGGCGTCACCCTCGCGTGGCTCTTCTCCAAGTGGTTCCACAAGCCCATCTTCAACAACGAGGAGGTCGAGAACATCAAGGTGGCCTTCCCCATGGGCCTCTGCATGATCTCGGAGGGCGTCATCCCCATCGCCATGAACGACCTGGTGCGCACCGTCGCCGCCACGTCCATCGGCTGCGGTGTGTGCGGCGCCATCAGCTTCTTCTTTGGCAACGCGAGCCCCGTGCCCTCCGGCGGCGTCTTCGTGATCCCCGCCATGAGCCAGCCCCTCGTAGCCGTGCTGGCGCTGCTCGCCGGCACCCTGGTCACCGGCACCATCCTCTTCCTCCTCAAGAAGCGCATCGACCCCGACACCGTCGACCACGAGGGCAACTTCGAGGAGGAGGAGCTCGACCTCTCCGAGTTCAAGCTCTCGTAGCGCACACCGCGCACCACCCGTCAGGAACCGACCCGTACCGCAAGACCCGTTAGGAGAAACCCTATGCTCGTCAACATGAACCAGATGCTCTCCGTGGCCAAGGACAACCACTTTGCCGTGGGCGCCTTCAACATCAGCGAGTCCAACCTCGTGCGCTGCGTGGTGGAGGCCGCCGAGGCCAACGACGCCCCCGCCATCATCGCCGTGCACCCCACGGAGCTCGACTACTGCAAGGACGACTTCTTCAAGTACGTCATCGCCCGCATCGCCAACAGCCCCGTGCCCTTTGTCCTGCACATGGACCACGGCGACTCCGTGGAGAGCTGCATGCGCGCCATCCACGACGGCTTCTCCTCCGTCATGATCGACGGCTCGTCCCTGCCCTTTGAGGAGAACGTGGCCAAGACGGCCGAGGTCGTGCGCTACAGCCACATGGTGGACGTGTCGGTGGAGGGCGAGCTCGGCACCATCGGCGACACCGGCACCTCCATCGAGGGCGGCATGACCGAGGTCATCTACACCGACCCCGCCAAGGCCAAGCGGTTTGTGGAGGAGACCGGCATCGACAGCCTCGCGGTGGCCATCGGCACCTGCCACGGCCTCTATCCCAAGGGCGTGACCCCCAAGCTGCGCATGGACGTGCTCGAGGAGATCACCCACGTGGTGGACGTGCCCCTGGTGCTGCACGGCGGCTCGGGCAACCCCGACTCCGAGATCGCCGAGGCCGTGCGCCTGGGCATCTCCAAGGTGAACATCTCCAGCGACTACAAGAGCGCCTTCTTTGCGAAGGCCCGCGAGGTGCTGGGCCGCGAGGGCTCCGGCTGGGACCCCAACAACCTGTTCCCGGAGTGCATTGACGCGGCCAAGGAGGTCCTCACCCAGAAAATGGAGCTCCTGGACAGCTGCGGCAAGGCCGCCGTGTACCGCGCCCAGTGCACGCCCCAGTGGAGGCAGGCGCTGGTGTAGGAGCCGCACGACATCCCGCCTGGACGGACGGGCCCCGCGTGCCGAGAACACGGCGCGTGGGGCCTTTTGCGTGGGGCGGGGCGAGGGGCGCGGAGCAGGGACAGCGCGGGGTGGGTCGGGCGCGGGGGCGTCGGGGGCGTCCGAGATCGCGATTCCAGGCCGGTTTTGGGGACCCTCGGACCTGCTCCCTTGTCGAGAACGGCCCGGAATCGAGATTTCAGGCCGGAAAGTACGGTCCCGCGGCCAAAGGCGCCGTCCGAAACCCCGATTTCCAACCGGGTGCCACGGCGGTGCGGCCCGAGAACGGCCCCACGACCAGAAATGCCGTCCGCGATCGCAGGAGCACCATGCCGAAACGTGCTTTGGCATGGGACTGGGAGGGGCTCGAAGGCAGGACCCATGCCAAAGCTGGCTGTGACATGGGCGTGGAGGAGGGCGAGAACCAGAAACCCATGCCAAAGCCGGCTGTGGCATGGGTTCCGAGGGGTTCGATGGGGGCCGAGAGGAGCAAACCCATGCCGGAAGGCGCTTTGGCATGGTCGGGCCGGGATAGCGAGCGGGTCGAGGCGGCAAGCGGGTCGAACGCTGGCCGCGGCGGGTCCATGCGGCAAGCCGGCCGAACGCCAGCCGCAACCCAACGGCCGCAGCCCGCAGCCCGGCGGCCGCCCCCTCCCCTACACCAGCGCGCCCGCGCCGTTGAAGCGGTACAGCCTGCCGCCGATGACGTGGCTGCCGGTGAGCGCCGCGCCGCTGGGACGGCCTAGGTAGTAGCGCCTCCCGCCGTCGGTGAGCCAGCCGTAGCCCAGCGATCCCCTGGGCCCCCACGGGCTGCCGGCGCGTCTCAGGAAGTAGCGCCTGCCGCCCTCGTTCAGCCAGCCCGACCCAATGGAACCCTTTGGCCCATAGGGACTGCTCGCACGGCGCAGGAAGTAGCGCTGCCCGCCCTCGTCGAGCCACCCGGTGCCGATGGAGCCCTTGGGCCCGTAGGGGCTGTTGGCCCGCCGCAGGAAGTAGCGCTGTCCTCCGTCGTCAAGCCACCCGGTGCCTATGGACCCCTTGGGCCCCCACTGGTTGTCGCTGCGACGCAGGAAGTACGTCTGGCCGCCCACCGTGAGCCACCCCGTGGCCACCGACCCCGCCGGCCCGTACGGGTTGCCGGCCCCGCGGAGCCAGTAGGTCTGCCCTCCGGTGGTGAGCCAGCCGGAGCCCCAGGCGCTGCCGGTGGACCAGCGCCGCACGCCGTCGACGGTGACCCATCCCGCCTTGCCGACCACGATGGAGAAGGTCGCTCGCACGGTGCCGTTGTATTGCCCGCGGCCCGTGACCGTCACGGTGGCCGTGCCCACCGACACGTTGTCGGCATAGCTCACCGTGTAGCCCGTCGCCGGCACCACGGCGCCGCCCGCCCGCACCGTGACGGCCGGCGTGTGGGCGCCCCCGTTCCACGTGCGCGCGCCGCCCTGGACCGCCACCGCGGTCAGCGCCGTCGCCGTGGGCTTGGGCGGGTCCTGCGGCTTGGAGGGCTCGGAGGGCACCTGCGGCCTCTCGGCGGCGGTGCCCACGTCGCGCCAGCGGAGGGCCGCCGCTCCCCCGCCCACGGTCCCGGCGTACACGCGGGTACCGGCGGCGGCCGCGCCCACCTCGGTGGAGGAGCCCACCACCCGGGCGCCCACCTGCTCCCAGGAGCCCAGGTGCGACGCCGACGCCCTCCACACCGTCACGGCGTTGCCCGACTGCGCGGAGAGCGCCAGGTAGAGCGACCCGCCGCTCGCCGTCAGCGATCCCTCCAGGGCCGCCGGGACCGCGGCGGGCAGGGCCGTGTACGCGGGCGTGCCCGACGCCCCCACGGCCACGATGCCGCCGGAGCCGTCCTGCCCCTTCACGTACAGGTAGCCGGTGCCGCCCACAAAGGCCGGGCTCAGGCCGTTGACGGCGCCGGACCTGCTCCACACCCGGCCCCACGTGGAGCCGGAGAGCCGCCACACGCCCGTGCTGGACGCCGAGAAGTCAGAGACCGCCACGGCCGGCGTGCCGCCGACGTCCACCAGGGCGAGCGCCGCCACGTAGCCGCAGGGGATCTTGCCGCCCACGGCCGAGAGGCGCGTGCCGTCGAGCCGGTACACCTGCACGCCGCCGTCCTCCACCAGCACGTACACCGTGCCGCCCACCACGGAGACCGCTCCCCCGTTGCCGGACGCGCCCACCGAGGCCACGGCGGACCACGGGCCGGCGCCGGTCTGCCCGTAGAGCGTGAAGCGGTTGGGGGACCCGTAGGAGGCCGCGAGCACATAGCGGTCGGAGCCGTACGCCGCCGTGTCCTTGAGGTCGCAGCCGGTGGCCACGGAGCCGAGCGCACCCCAGCGCGAGCCGTCGAAGACCGCGGCCGACACCTTGGCGCCGCCGCCAACGCCCACCTGCACGGCCTGGAGCACCGAGGAGTCCGCCGCCGCGACCCTGCTCGCCGCGACGCCGGAGGAGGGCAGCGGCGACGCACCGGAGGCATCGGTGGCGCGGGTCCAGAGACCGGCCTCGGACGCGGTGGGCGCGGTCACGGAGAAGGTCACGGAGTCGTCGGTCTGCCCGGTCACCTGCACCTGGATGCCCGAGTTCTGGCCGTCGGACAGCGTGATGGCGCCGTCGGCGAGCCCGGCGGAGAGGTCGTCGGAGCCCAGGCCCTCGCGACCGCCCAGGCTCAGGTAGCAGTGGCGCACGTCGCCCACGCCGTCGCCGCGGGGGCCGCCCGTCTCGCCGTCGCGGAACAGGTACACGTAGTCCGCCTGCCCCTTGTTGCCCTCGGCCTTGGCACCGGGGTTCACGCGGTACACAAGCAGCCCCGACCCGCCGATGGTGGACGGCGACCCCTCCATGGAGGTGTCCAGGGCCGAGAGGTCGGCTATGTCGGTGTTGGCGCGGCGGTACTCCAGGACGAAGTACTCGCTGTCGGACAGCGGGGAGCGCACGGCCACGGCCTGACGCTGGCCGGACGATGCGGCGTGCAGAGTGTAGGTGCCCGCGCCCACGGTCTCGACGGTGGTCCAGCCGCAGTCCTGCCGCGTGACCGCCAGCGGCCACATGAGGCGGGAGCCGCCGTGCTGGGCCATGATGTCCCACACGCCCACGGCGACGTCGCGCCCCTGGGAGACGCCCTCGCCGCCGCCGCGGTAGAGGTCGCGGGCTCCAAAGACATGGAGCGTCTCGTGGGCCACGGTACCCACGCCCAGCAGGTGCGAGGTGTCCACGAGCGTGTAGCCGAAGGCGCGCACGGACGAGGCGCCGAGCCCCATGGGCGTGCCGAGGGTGGCATGGCGCGGCCAGCACGGGTCGCCCACGGCGGGGGCCGTGCTACCGGTCTCGGGGACGACGAGGACGTTGTCGGCCATGCCGTCGCCGTCGCCGTCCAGCGACGAGGCATCGAAGGAGGGGTAGGCGGCGTTGAACGAGGAGACGGCCGCCGCGGCCACGGACTCCGAGGCGCCGTAGGACCCGCGGGGGCCCGGCAGCGTGAGGTAGGCCACGCGGCCGGTGGCGTCGTCGTGCTGCGGCGTCACGGACGCCAGGCGGCACCGCCCGAGCGAGACGGCCCTGACGTAGCTGTAGAGCGACTGCGAGGAGGTCTTGGACGTCACCTCGCCGTTGAGGTCGCGGAGCACACTCTCCCACCGCGTGCGGTAGGCGTCGCCGTAGGGGTACGGGGCGTTGAGGCCGGTCTCGCCGTCGCCGGTGGCGTCGTCTGCAAAGCGCACGACGAGGACCAGCTGGCGGTGGTTGGCGTCGGCAGGGGGCGGCGTGGCCTGGGCGAGGGCCGGTGAGGGCGCCGCAGCGAGCGTCAGGAGGGCGACGAGGGCGGCGGCGAGAACGGCAGCGCGCCGGGCGCGGGCGGCGGGACGGTCCATGGTCTCTCCTGTGTAGAGGGCAGTTTTTTCCATTCAGATACTACCGTAGGAAAACCCTCAGAAAGGCAGGTGGGACACGGCGTGAACCGTTGCGGAGCCGTTGGCAGGAGCGCGCCCGCACAAAAAAGGGGCCGCCCCGCTCGGGACGACCCCTGTCACATCGCTCTTTGCGCCGCTCAGTCAAAGCTGCGGGCCGCGGGTGTGCGCTGCACCGTCAGCGGCTGCGTGGCCTGGGGAGACGTGGTCACCGTGTACGTGATCGTGGTGGTCTCCTGCGGGCCGTCGTTGAGCTGGCAGTTCCAGACGTCGAACCCGTAGACCGAGCCCTCCGTGGCGGTGAAGACGCCGCCCTCGCCATGCACGTCCGAGATGGAACCGCCGGCCGGGGCAAAGAGGAAGAGCCCCGTGACCATGTCACCCCTGCTCCGTTTGAGGCTCGTGTTGGCGCCGGTCACGTAGTCCGGCGCGGTCTCGGCCTCCTCGGGGGTCATGGTGTTGGTCACCGTGGTGGTCACCTGGTACGACGTGGTGCCGTCGGCGTTCTTCACCGGGTCGCCCACGACGGTGCTCATGTTCAGGTACCAGTCGATCTTGGACCAGGTGTAGTCCGTGGTGTAGGTGCCCAGCACCGGCGAGACCGGGTCCTGGGACAGCTTGCCGCTCACGCCCAGGGCCTCGATGGCGGCCTGCTGGGCCTCGTCGGCCATCCAGAGCTGGAGGTCGCGGGTCTCGGCGCCCTTCACGAGCGCCTCGCCGAGCTTGGCCATGTCAACGTCGCCCAGGCCGGACAGCACCGCCTTGAAGGACGAGCTGGCCACCGCGGCAAAGAACGGGTCTTGGGCCTCCACCGGGAAGTTCCAATAGGTGTCGTGCATGAGCACGGTGGCGGCGTTGGAGCCGTCCACGTGGATGCCCTCGACGTCCACGGACTGGCCGGTCACGGCGAGGAGCGACTGCAGGAACACCGGGTCCACAGCGATGACGCCGTCGACCGCCTGACCGTTCCAGCGGAGCCACGCCTGGGCCGCCATGGACGCGGCACGGGGGAACTGCGGCGTGGCCAGGGTGACAGCGGGGTTCTCCTTGGCGCCGCCCATGTTGAGGGCGGAGACCTCCTCGTCGGTCACGTCCACGCCGGTGTCGCCGTCACGGCGCCCCGAGAATGCTTGGAAGTTGTCGTCAAGCTCGATCCTGCCGTCCGTGACGTGCATGACGCCCCAGGCGCCGGGGAAACCGCCGCCGGCGTTGGTCTCGACGTTGTTGAGGGCCAGCACCAGGTACGTCTTGGTCTGGCCGTCCGCACCCAGCATGCCGGGGACCACGGGCAGCACGTTGCCGGCCTCCCCCACCAGGCGGTTGGCGTTGTCCACCATGGGACGGGCCTTGTCCAGCAGCGTGTTGAGCTGGCCGATGTGGAAGGGCTCCATGGAGTCGAGCGTGGAGGCCATGGTGCCCAGGGGCTGCTGCATCACGCCCAGGGCCTGGATGAGCTGCTGGAGCGTGGGGATGTCCACGGTACCGCCGTTGCCCACGAGGTTCTTGAGGTTGACGCCGGCGAGGGCGTCGCCCAGGGGCACGATGCCGTTGGTGGCCAGGTCGTCCAGGGAGGAGCAGAGCTCACGGGCCTGCCGGACGTCCGTTCCCAGCACCGGCACAAACTGCGCGGCGGCCCAGATGGGACCCTCGGTGGTGCGGTGCATGGCCTGGGCGCTGCCGGCGATGGAGGCGGCGGAGCGCTTTACGGCGTCGGAGTCGCCCGAGGTGGCGGCCTTGGAGAACTCGTCCACCTGGCTCATGAGGGAGGAGGCGTCGTCGCGCAGCCCGCGGGCGTCGTTGACGAGGACAGCGCCGCAGATGCCGCAGACCACCACGAGCGCGACCACCACCACGAGCGCGATCTTGGGCCAGGCACGTTTGCGACGGCGGCGGCGCTTGACGCGTACGACCTCGCTCCCGCGGTCCGTGGACGACGGGACATCGTGGTCCTCCACCGGGATGGCGAAGTCGCTGGGAAGCGCCGGCCACTCGGAGGACTCCTGCGCAGGGGCCGGCGCGGGCCCGCGACGGGACGTGCGGCCCTCCCCCGCCTGCCGGGGCTCGGGATCGGGCCGTTGCTGTGGCCGCTGCGGCCGGGACGGCTGCGGCTGCGGCGCAGGCTGCCCGCCCTGCTGGGACGTGGAGAGATAGGGGTTCTGTCGCTCGGGCCCACGGTTGTCCCGGCCCCCGGCGGACGGTTGCCCGCCGGGCTGCCTGAAGTGCTTTGCCACGAAGATCCTCCTCGGTCTTTTTGGCGGCTATGCAGTTGGGTCAGCGGTTGTGGGCCCGCCTGGAAGGGCCGCCACCGGCGGCCCAGGTGCCATCAGTTTACAGCGGTGGGGGTGCCGGGCGGGCAACGAGGGGCGGTTTCATCCGGACGTCAGAGATAGCGGGAAAGTTGCGAGGATCCCTCCGCCCCCTCTGCGCCTTCCCCCATCCCCCGTTCCCCTACCATGGTGTCAGAAGGAGGCGCCGTGGTTCCCATCGAGCAGGTCTACAGGCAGATCGCCGAGCTGGCCGAGGCGGCTGGCGTGGGCAGAGTCACGCTGTTTGGCTCCCGCGCCCGCGGGACCAACCTGCCAAAGAGCGACATCGACCTTGCCGTTGAGGGGTGCCCCGACTTCCCCGGGTTTGAGGAGACGCTGCAGGAAGACCTGTGGTCGCTCCTCCAGGTGGACGTGGTGAACCTCGATGGGCCGGTGTCCCAGGAGCTCCGAGACGCCGTGGCCCGGGACGGGCGGGTGCTGTATGAAGAAGCTTGACAACTACCTCGGGGCACCACCCAAGCGGATGACCGATAGCGTTAGCCCTTTGACTCTAAGGAGCCCCATGGCCGAGACCCTCACCTACCGCCCCGACGACTTTGACGGCGCCAAGGCCGTGCGCATCCGCGTGTTCATGGAGGAGCAGGGCTTTCAGAACGAGTTTGACGGCGTGGACCAAGACCCGCGCACCCTGGAGGTGGCCGTGCGGGACGCCGACGACAACCCCGTAGGCTGTGCTCGCGTGTTCCCCTCGGAACTGGAGCCGGGCGTTGGTACCGAGGAGGGCCGCTGGGTCTTTGGCCGCCTGGCCGTGGTGCCCGAGCACCGGCACGGCGGCCTGGGATCCAAGATCCTCGCCTACAGCGAGGAGGAGGCCAGGATGCACGGAGCGAGGGAGCTGCACCTGCACGCCCAGCTGGCCGTCATCCCCTTCTACGGACGCGCGGGCTACGAGCCGTACGGGCCCGTAGAGCTGGACGAGCACGTGGAGCACCGCTGGATGCGGAAGCGGCTGGGGTAACGAGGGCGGATGCGCGCAACCGATAAGCGCATCCGCCCAATTTACTCGGACTCCGAGGAAACGGCTCCTTCAGCAGGCAGCTCACCACAGAGGAAAGTTCCACACGGCTGCACAGCTGGTGTCCGATATAGCTTTGGAGCCTCGATGGCGCATCCCAACGCCGAAGCAATCTTGGCCATGGTCTTTGCAGCGAGATTCTGCTTACCGGATAGCTGGCGGCTAAGAGTTGGCTGAGCCACCCCCATGCGCTGCGCAACCTCGGTCACGGTAAGGCCCTGGCGCTCCATCTCCAAAATGACCTGGGCACAAAAGTCATCACACATCTCAAGGTACAGAGTCTCGTCATCCGGCTCCACATAGGCGCCGAACGCCCTTTCCATGTCTTCTCTGGTCAACATGCGCCCGTTCCTTCTGAACAATCATCTGGCCTGTCATTCATTTGAGGCGAATCAGAGCGCATCCCAAGATCCTGCCGAACGGCACATCAGATGGCTGAGATGGCAGCATGCTCCTGGAAAGCTCTCGTGCCCCTTCTTATTCCAGCCGCTAGGACAAAGGCCGCAATGGGCTCTTCCCAAAATAGCTCCTAAAGAAAAGTGCCGGGAAAAGTCCCCGGCACTTGGAAGCCGTCCCATTGGGACTGCCAATCACTGATTGTCGCAAGCAGACGTCCAGTCCAAAATGAGCGATACGGACTACAGTGAGCTCAAGGGATTCATTTATCTTATCATTATTAATGACTTTTGACAGCAGGAGCAAGACCTACGACGTCGCCATTTCCTGGTCCTTGTGCTCTACTAGCATCTTCATGGGACACACCTTCACGCACCTTAGGCAGTGGATACATCTTTCCTCAGCCACAGAAGCCGTTAGATATCCATATCGGTCTTGATTCATCGAAACGACCCCTACAGGACAGATTTCTCGACAAGCAGCACACCCACAACAGGCACCAGCAGCCGCCACGGGAGTCACGTTAATCATCGGCCGCCTCCTTTCACCAGCTTCTTAAGAGAAAGATAGGCATCACCAGGCAATAAATCTTTAACTATTCTCTTCAAGGACATGGGCGGCTTTAGATACCGGTCGAACATAGGAGACAGATCCCCCGCCTTTATGCATTGCTCCATATGGGACAGAAACGCTTGACGTCCTGCCGGCACCGCTGTCGGAGCTTTGAGATTGTGATTCTCTCTAACGGCAGAGCTGAGATCGGTCTCCACAAACTCACACCCACCGGATGCCTCATCACGGAAGAAACGCTCCCCTTTTTCGGTATTGGCGAGCAGGAGAGAGACGCCTCGAGAGTCAAAGAACTTTGGGTCAACCGATTCGATGCCCCAATAGTCTCCGATAGTGAAATCTGTCGTCCGCTCCGCACGTGCATACGGGCAGCGGTAACAGCTCGGACGATAACTCTCGCCACGCAGAAACGCACCGTAATACGGGTCAGAATCTCCAGGGGAGCAGACCTCTCGGCGCCTTCCGTCCTTGTAGTAGTAGTAGTAATAATAATAGAGGCCCCACCCGTTACGTTTCGAGCGAAAGCGATAGCCGTGAACGCCACCATCTGCGCCCGTCTTATGGTCGAGCCACTTCCGATAGGCATCGTAAAGCATGGGGCTCGGAACCCCATGGCAAACCAAGTCGCATACGATCAGGCTCTCATAATCCGCAGGGTTTCTTAGCACCCCTTTTGTCTCCAAGAAAGCAACCATCGAAGAGCATTGGCACGGCGTACCCACGAACAGTGTCCGCACTCCAGACGAAACAAGGTTCATGACATCAGTAAATGCAGGCGAAAGATCGCTCTGGACGTATGCACTCCCCTGGAGAAGAGCGAGATCGCTCTGGCTTCTGACTACACAGTGAGCAACCGTTCCGTCATCTCTCATGTAGGCGCCGCAAACCGCCCCGCCGGCCGCAAGCACCGGACGAGCAAGCACCGGGAATGCTCCACCAGATGCAGACCGCTCTAAGGATGAATCATCTTTGTCCCTCAGAGCGACAACGAGCCTTGGTGTTTGGAATTCGGGCATCGCTACTCCCTTCCAAGTCGTTTCATGGCCCCTCCAAGCAGAAGCGAGACCTTATCTCGGTACATAAGAAAAACGACCACAAGAATGACGGGCGCGGCAATGGCATTGATGCACGTCTGCCCCGTGAGATAAGCCGCAGACGAAACGACAAGCAGGACAGCCGAAAGAAGCAGGCTGCGCCAATCGACACGCATTCCAATAGAGTGGCCTAAGATCCGGAAACGCAGCAGAATGTTCAGCACGAAGGCAAACAGCACTGACAGGTTTGCCCCCAGACAACCGAGCGAAATCGTGAGAGGATAGACCAGAATCAAATTCAAGATGCAGGACACAACCATAGAAACGCCAATTGTCTTAGTGTCCTTAATTACATAAAATATATTTCCGACAAAGGTCGAAATCGCACTCACCACCGCTACCCATAAGAATGAGGGGACGATTGCATACGCCTCGTCATAGCCTGAACCAACCAAAATAGGAAAAGCCAAGGAAATAAGTGGCAGGAGAACAGCCGTACATGACATAAGAAAGCCTGTGTACTGAGTGACTGCCTTCGAATAAAAGGAGGCAGGACGAACCTCCTTGGTGAAAGCGATATCTTGCCAAGCAAGCGTGAAACATGTTGTAGCAAGGGCAACAGTTGATCCAAACTTTGACCCTATAGCGAAAACGCCATTAGCAGCAAGCGATAACGCCGTAGCCACGACAACTCGACTGAGGCTGTTAAGCAGCCAATAGGCTACCGAGTTCACGCCTAGCGGCGCAGAATAGATTAGAAGCTCCTTCACTTGCGATGCAGAAGGAAGCACCAAGTGTTCCCAAATACGCATTCTCACGGCCAAGTAAAGACATTGTGAAACAAAGCCTGCAGCATAGGCTAGATATAGCGCCTCATACCCCATGGCGAAGCCCAAGATTAAAGCGAGATTGAGACCAACATTAACCAAGGTGCAGAGGACTCCAGATACGGCGAAGTCAACATTGTCGCCCCTACCACGTGCGATGCACGAGAACATGGACTGGATGTTGGTCGCAATTCCATAAATGATAATAAGACCTAATGCAGGAATATCAAAGAAGCAGGAGGAAAGAAGGCAGATGAAAACAAAGAGGCCCGTGGAAACCCCGAACAGAATCCAACCAGCTGTCACCACTTTCCACGGCGCGTCCCCATCCAGGTCATCGCGCATCAAACGCATGACACTTGACCAGACGTCACAGTACAAGAATGAGGTCACAAGGGTACAAACCGTAACACTTAAATCGTAATAGCCGTAGGCTGAAGTCGGAAGCGTGTTGGTATAAAGAGGAATCAGCAGAAGCGTAATCACCTTGCTGAGCGTATTGCCCACAAAGAAGATTCCCGTAGACTTTGCAAAAGCAAGAAACGTCGACTCGCTCTTTTCTAAAGCCTTCTCATTCATTTCGCACCAATTGCCTCTTCGAGAAAAGCCATGCTGCTATTGCGCTGCTTCCGAAGAGCCTCTTCAACGCGGTCGAAATCAATGTCGTCCTGGAAAAGAGATGGATCACTATAGTCGACCAGCAGCCGGTGCTCTGTGCCAGTCAGTGCCAATATGCTCCTGATCCTGGTGCTGAACCGCTCGGGAGCTATCGCAGTGAACGGAATGCCGAAGTTCAACGCATAGGCAGTAGCGTGAAATGAATCAGTTATCACATAGGAAGCGTTAAGGAACAACCCGACAAAATCCGTCACAGGGGGCGCAATAAGGGTTTTTCCGCCTTTCATGATGTCATAGATGCCATATGAGATCTTCACCAAAGGCATGTTGTATGTCTTGGCCACTAGCCTGCAGTACTCCTCGAACTCAGGGCTCTTGTTCAACTGGTAGACAAGGATGTAAGGTCCCTGCACCCCCCTAGGCATCGTGGCAATCTCAGACCATGCTGCCTTGTCAAGCATAAGAGTCGGATCGAGAACAAGCTCGGTTTCGGCAAACCCAAGGTCCTGGAGAATTGCTACACCAGACATCTCTCGCATAGAGATTGCATCATATTTGCTGAGCGCAGAAACCATGAGAGGACGCTCCCAGTCGTCAATTGACTCTCGGCCAATACTGGCAGCAAAAGAAATGCGCTTCTTTCCCTCGGGAGCAAAGGTCAAGTAAAACGGCGTCTCAAAGCCGCAGTTCCAAACGCTATTCCACACCTGATCGCTACCCGTAACATATAGGTCCGCCTGAGGAGGATTTTGCTCCAGCTCCTCAGCAGAACGGTACATCCGCTTTGAAAGGTTGAGATAACGGCATCTGAAATCCTCAAACGAACGGCGCTGATAGTTGACAATCGCCCTCATAGGAGCCGAGGCCACAGTCTTCAAAAAAGGCAGACGCTCGAACAGGTGTCGATATCTGCTAAGCCTACGGCCATTGAATGCCTTTTCAACAGCATTCTCGGGAAGATTATCCTTCCGATAGTAATCAACGATTTCCACCTCATAGCCCAGTGCCTCGAAAAGAGTTTGAGTGGCATAAGTCTGGAGGCATGAACCATAGTTACTGACAGTGTGCAACGTAATAATTGCTGCTTTAGGCATGATTTCCTCGCTGATTCAGATACAACCGCTTGTAAATAGGCCGCAAGAAGACAAAGGCTATCGCCTGCATCTTCTTTTTGATTGGAATATCCGGATTGGAAAGTACGGAAGGCAAAAGCGTCCGAGGCTCGCTCTCGACACAAGAAACGACATTCGGTGGCATAGAGCGGCTTCGCAATGCAAAAGCATTAAAGACAGATACTTGAGAAAAGAAACAAGATGTCTCTGCAGCATAAACAAGCTCGGGCAATTCTCGAGAAAACGTATCCAGCTGTTCGTGAGACGCCTCAATAGGGAAGGTATTTACGGTCGACCCACGAGAAATGCTTCCGGCCCGATGCCGATAGGTATACAAGGGAGTGTCTTGGTAGTACGTGCGCTTTGCCTTCATAAGGATGCGGTAGCAAACGAATTGGTCCTCAGAGTTCTTTGAAACAGGAAACCTAATTCCAGAAAAGAGCTCTGCCTTAAATAGTTTCCCACACATGGACATGTCGAATGATTGATACGAGTTCAGAGCACGCAAGGACTCTTTGACCGTTAAGACACGATTGCTAAACTTCGGACGCACATAGGGACGTAGGACACCACCATCGTCAATTTGTCGCCCGCAAATTGACAGGTCAAGATCGTAGTCTCTCAAACTGGAGAGCATTGTGGACAGATAGTCGGGAGAGACATAGTCATCTGAGTCGACAAAAGCAATGTAATCGCCACGGGCGTGATCAACACCGGTATTCCTCGCAGCTGCAAGGCCCTGGTTCTGCTGGTCAATGATACGAATCCGACCATCCATAGAAGCATAGTCAGCAAGAATGCCCCTGGATCCATCCGTTGAGCCATCATTAATTGCGACAATCTCGAAGTCATCCTCCGACTGTACGAGAAGACTATCCAGGCATTGCGCCAAATAACCTTCCACGTTATAAACAGGAAGAAGGACACTGATTAACGGATGATTACACATCATGACACCCTAAAGAATACTGACTGGTATGGAACAACGCCGTTACCATTCCACAGACCAATAGTTATGTAGATATATATAATATATAACAGGACAATCGAAAGCTCAGTAAGGAATCTTATGCCTTTATTGTCTATGCAATTCAGCGCATCGGGTATTAAGAGTACTGACGGCAAAACGAACAACCACCGAACCCTTTGCGCCAGAGGGATAGCCCCCGTAATCAACGCAATGGCAGTGCACAGCAGTTGACATATTAGAAACAAGTTATATCTACTAGAGTATCCTTTTTTAGTCATCCAAGGGACAACTGCCGAGAAAAGCAGAATGATGACGTTCATCAGTGCATTAATGGGGCCAGTTTCGCCTGTATCGAATATCGACCCAATGTATCCTGCATATGACGTTTGCCCAATGACCCAAATCATGAACTCTGATATTGGCCCCCTCAACAAAAGTACCAGGAGGGGCACTAGGCAGCATATAGCTAGGGTGACGCGAATTCTCAGAAGCCAGTACATGATGCAAAATATTAGTGAACTCGCGTGGAAGAGGCTCGCTACGACAACACATAGAAGGAAAGGGACAACCTTCCTGTCCTCTATATAACGCAGCGAAAAGAACAGGATAGAGACTGCCGTCATCTGCCGCATGGCATTCATAAAGATAAAGATGTACGACATCCCAAAAAGCAGGAACACACTCATGGGAACACAGGAGGATTCCCTGAGAATGGTTGAGTACGTGCAGAAAAAGAAAATTAGAGAGCATACGAGAAATACCGGAGTGGGGTCATTGGAAAAACGAGAGACAATCCAGTTGAGTGCGTAGTAGCCAACCTCCATGCCATGAGGACTGAAGCCCGATCTCACCTGGTCAAAATATGGGACATATGTATAGAAGTAATCCTGCCCGATACCGTACCGAAAACCAGTTAGCGCGATAAACACAAGTGCAGAAGCGATCACGCCCCATTTTGCATAGGAAACTTTAGGAGTATCCGGCGATGACGTCACTCCGATCTGAGGCGCCGTCTGGAGTCGACTGGCAAATAGAAATACAATTGATAACGCGAGGCTAATCCAGTAAGGAAGCAAAAGCTGATACCCCCTCTACTGCTGCATGCATGTAAACAGATTCCATCACCTTTGCGTTTTCCATTGAGTCATATCCATGGCGGGCAGGAAGAGAGGCATACATCTCCCTGTCCAAATTCCTGGACAGGGAGTTAATTTCAGCTGCCCAGCCTGACGGGTCATCAATAGGCAGATATGAGGCGAGATCGGAAATAGTAGTTTCGCGCGATATCGTGTCAGCAAAGAGCGAAGGTAACCCACTGCACTGAGCCTCGATACCGACAAGCGGCAACCCCTCGAAAAGAGAGGGGAGCACAAAGCAATCCATGGCGGAATAGAATGCCTCAGGTTCGTTAGTGACGTCCTGGAATAGCACTCGATCCATTAGTCCGGCCTTACGCACCTTCGCTTCAATAGCCGACCTGGTTTCACCGGTTCCCACGAGAAGAAGCCGAGCACATGGTGACATCGCAACGAGCCGCTCAAAGACATCGATTAGGAATGAATGATTCTTCTGCAGATTGAATCTGCCGATATGGCCAACGAGAAAATCGTCGTCTGTAAGACCGAGCTCAGAACGAACTCTCGCACGCGCCTCGGGGTTAAATCGGAACCGAGCAGAATCTATAGCATTCTTGACCACATAGAATGATTGATTCCCAAATAAATATTTCCCCGCTTCTGTTGAGCAGGCCAACCTCACATTTGCTGACCTCTTCGCACCCTTGAATAGAAGTCGCTTCATATATCCCTTCGGCGTCTTCAAAAAAGAAGTTCCATGGCTATGGGCAATCCGAACGGGAACATCTGCACTTTCTGCAGCATGAAGATAAAATCCAGCGAGACTCGCAACATGTCCATGCACTATTTTCCAGTTTCCCTCCTGGAAAAGCCTGCGAAGCTGGCGTTGGTATAGCGGCACGTTCTTTGTGTCAAGAACTGGAAGACGGTAGATTCGACCCCCCAGATCCAATATCTCCTCGTCAAAGAATGCCTGCTTGTCATGGTGAACCAAGAAATCAAACTGCAGAGAGCTGCGGTCTACATTCCGGTACATGTTCATTATGTAATTCTCAATACCGCCGGAATTCATATCCGGTACGGCATGGATGATCCTTATCATCCGTCTATCTCCTGAGCAGTTTTGTATAGACCCAAGTACGTAAGTTCATTGGCATCATGCAAACAACCGCGTGGGGAAGGAAGGATTTACAGAAATCAATAATTGAGAAGTATCCATTTCTCAATTGCTCTGATTTGAATTTCCATATATATGAGAGATACTCCCTTCCTCCTCTTCGGCCATAAAAGCCATCGTTCACCCGCATTCCCACCAGAACCTCGGGACTGTTCTCTGCCCTATCCCCGGCTGCCAGCATTCTGTTAAATAAATCCCAATCCTCGAAGAAGAGAAAATCTTTACTATAATTTCCAGCTGACAGGACTTTATCCCGATTGAACACAACAGTCGGATGCCGGAAAGGGTTTCTTCTCTTTGAAAACCTCCGAATAGCCCCCATGGATAAAGGCAAATCGGTCTGGGCTATGGGACGGTCTGGTGAGGAAATGAATTCCACGACCTGGGAACCGACCATATCTAAACCATCGTCCTGCATCTGAGCGAGCTGGTGCTTCATTCGATTCGGAAATGCATAGTCATCAGTATCCATACGGGCAATGATTTTGTTCGAGCAGGCTAAGACTCCCTGCTGAAGTGCATAACCGAGACCTTGATTATCTGAGTATTCAACGAACTTAAACAGTCCAGGATTTGCAATATCGTATGCCGAAAGCGTCTCTTCAAGTTCTGGTGTCAGAGGGCCATCTTTCACAAATACTATTTCGTTGGGCTTTACAGTCTGCGCGAGCATGCTGTCCACAGATTCGCAAAGCCAGTCCGTACGCTCTTTCTCATAAACACTGTAAAGGACGCTATAAGGAGGAAACACTTCTTTCATCGTCCGCTCCTTCGACCGAACATGGCACCAAAAGTTCCTACGATGCATCGCAAATCCAGCCGGGGAGACGCCTCACGCACGTAATCCAACTCGATTTCCTGACGTTCTCCGCTCTTAAACGTTGCGTTGTTTCTTGTGGTCACTTGCCACAGCCCCGTGATGCCCCCAGGAACGCTGAGCAGGAGGGCCGCATCGGCGCCAAAGTGATCCAGCTCGTCAAAAGAGACGGGCCTCGGCCCAACCACAGAAATCTGACCAATCAGTACATTGATGAACTGAGGGAGCTCGTCGACAGAAGTCTTGCGCAGAAGACGACCCAGCCGGGTGATTCGCGGGTCATTGGTGACCTTTCGTTCCCTACGCCACTCTGCAAGCTGTTCGGGAGATAGATGCTTCTCAACGTCGTCCGCATCGGCAACCATGGTGCGGAACTTGAAGATTCGAAATGGCCTGCCAAACCTACCGGCACGTTTTTGGGTGTAAATGGGCGAGCCTTTGGTATCGATCGCTATGGCTACAGAGAGCAGGGCGCAAGGAATGACACCCATCACGACAACGACACCACTGAACACGATGTCGAATGTTCGCTTGAAGAGGCGATAGCCCATCGAGCGCGTATCCAGACTCTTGCTGAGCTCTGCGAACTCTGCGGTACCTGGCATCAGATTGGCTGCGTAGCTGTCGCATACTGCCTCGTTCGAGTTCGCAGGCATCTCCTTGGCCCACGTCGCGGACAGCGCGGCAGCAGCCGCCCCCGTCCTCGGCAGTTTCCGGTCAACTCTGTTTTCTGACAATCTCCAGCCCAACCTTCACCAGCTTGGTGCGCCCCATGAGGGACACCTCAATCCAAGCCGCCCGCTTGTGGCGGTCCACCTTGCGGATCGCGCTCTCCAAACCCATCAACGGCCCTGCACTCACACGCACGCGGTCCCCCTCGATGACGCCCTGGCTCAGCTCCACCACGTGGGTCTCCGGGTTTGCCAGTGCCCCCAGCCAGGCCTCCTCGCCCGGCGTCAGCGGTAAGAACCGCTCGCCCGAGACGCCCAGGAGCCTCGAGAAACCAGGAAGCCCGCGAAGCCCGGCCGCGAGGGCGTCCGGGTCGTCCGTCCGCACGAACACGTAGCCGGGCAGCAGCCGCTTCACGGCCCTCACCCACCTGCCGTCGCGCTTCTCGGCCACCTCGCGCTCGGGGATGTAGCACTCCCCCACCCCGCTCACGGCGCGCTCCACGGCCTCCTTGAGCTTTCGCTCCTGGCCTGCCATGGTCTGCAGCACGTAGGTGCAGGTGTGGTCCCTGGGCACGAGGTCCTCCTCAAGACGGCACGGCTTCGCCGCCGCCGCGCCCTCCCGGGCACGGCGCACGGACCGTTGTGTGTGACCCCTTCCGGCTGCCGGCGCGCACCGAGGCGACGACCGGGGCCGCAGGGGCTATGGGTGCAGTTGCCTGCGATGGAGACTCTCGGGCTGCCCACACACCCCAAGAGCCCCCGTCGCAGGCCACCGGGCCGCACGCTCCCGGTGATCCCGCTGGGGCCTCAGGCCACGCTCGGCACCCGCATGTGCCGTGGCCTGAGGCGGTAGTTGCCGCTGGCGCGGATGCACCCGAGCATCTCGTAGTGCTCCGGCCGGTGGGCGTCGCTGGCCACAAAGGAGTAGGCCATCTGGTTGAAGAGCCTGGTGGCAGGCTTCTTCTCGCGGCCCAGGCGCCCGCCGTCGATGAAGTCCGCGGAGGCCTGGAGGCGGCAGCCCAGGTCGATGAGGCGCTGGGCCAGGGAGAGGTCCTCCTGGATGGCCCGGTAGCGCTCCGGGTGCGCCACAATCACGCGGTAACCCATAGACTGCAGCGCAAGAATGGTGCGCTCGTAGTCCTGGAAGTCGTCCGCCGTGCAGCGGCTGGAGAGCTCCAGCAGGAAGTCGTTGGAGCCGGAGACGCCCAGCTTGGGCGCCCACTCCTCGAGCCCCAGGTCCATGAGCTTGGAGTGGTTGACCTCAAAGCCCATGGTGAAGGGGAAGTCCGGGGCGGCCGCCGTGAGCTCGCGAAAGGCCTCGTGCATGGCGGCGTAGTCAAAGAACGGCTCGCGGCAGTGGGGCGTGCACACGATGGAGGTGACGCCGGCCGCCTTGGCGGCCTCCAGCATCTCCAGGGACGCCTTGATGTCCGGGGCGCCGTCGTCGACGCCCGGCAGGATGTGGCTGTGGATGTCTCTCATGGCCTACCTCACTCCTCGCCCGCACGGATGCGGGGGTCGTGGGTGAGGCCGAGCATCTCAGCCGTGGTCTCGGGGGCGATGCGCCGGGGGCCGGCCGCGGAGGGCCTGGGGGCGGTCACGGTGCCGGCCGCCACCGGCCTCATGGTCGGCGCGGCGGCGGGGGCGGCGGTCTGCTTGCGGGCCACCTCCACGTCCTCGCGCCTCATACGCTTGCCGTCCTTGGCGTAGTAACTGTAGTAGTACTCGTTCTCCTCGGCCTCGCAGTAGTTGAGCACCGTGCCGATGACGTTGGCCTCGGCGGTCTTGAGCTGCTCCACCGAGGCCAGCACGGTCTCGCGCTTGGTGAAGTTCTCGCGCACCACCAGGAGCGTGGCGTCGGTGAGGTGGCCCACCACGGCGCCGTCCACAAAGGCGGAGATGGGCGGGGTGTCAAAGATCACGTAGTCGTAGGCGCGGGAGAGGTCGTCCATGAGGGCGTGGAAGCGCCTGGACTGCAGGATGTCCACGGGGTTGGGCAGGCGCGGCTCGGCGTCCAGGAAGTAGAGGCCGGCGACGCCCGTCTCCACCACGGCGTCCTCCAGGGTCACCTGGTGGGAGAGCACGGAGTAGAGCCCGTGCTTGGCGTAGACCTTGAGCTGGTTGGCCACCGATCGGCGGCGCATGTCGCACTCCACCACGACCACGCGCTTGCCGGCCGACGCGAAGGCCTCGGCCAGGCCGCAGGAGATGGTGGTCTTGCCCTCGTTGGGGATGGACGAGGTGACCGTGAGGGTGCGCACGGGGTCGTCCACGGAGGAGAACTGGATGTTGGTGGCCAGACGCTTGAGGGCGTTCTGCATCTGGACGCGGTCGATTCCGGTGGAGCGAGCCATCAGCGGGCCTCCTTCATGGCGGGGATGCGGCCCATGACGGGCAGGCCTACGAGCTCCTCGAGCTCCTCCTGGCTGCGCACCCGGGTGTTGACCATGTCCTCCACCACGACGAACGCCACGGCGAGGAAGAGGCCGGCGAGGAACGCGACGGCCACGTAGAGCGGGCGCCTGGGGCCGGACGGGCTCTCGGGGGTCTGGGCCTGGTCCACCACGTTCACGGAGTCCACGTTCATGACCTCCTGGGCGATGGCCGAGACCTGCTGGGCCAGCCCGTTGGCGACCTCCGCCGTCTGGGCGGGGTCCGTGCCGGTGACCGAGAGGGAGATGACGCGGCTGGTGGTGCTGCTGGTGACGTCGATCTTGTAGTCGGAGAGGTCCTTGAGGCCCAGGGCGCCGGCCGTCTGGGTCTCCACGCGGGAGCTCTTGAGCAGCGTGGAGACGTCGTTGGTGAGCTGCTGCGAGGCCGTGAGGTCGCTGTTGAGGGTGTTGGAGGTGCCGTCGCCGGTCTTGGCGAGCACGTACATGGAGGTGGTGGCCGTGTAGGTGTTGGGCAGGAAGCCGTAGCTCACCACCGCGCACACGAGCGCGCACACCACAGGCAGCGCTATGACCAGCCTCAGGTGCTTCTTGAGGAGTGCGAACAGTTCCAGGAGGGTCATGGGCCCCTCGTCCTTTCCTCGGGTGCAGATGCCTTTGCGTGAATGTGTCTAACCATTCATGCTGGGGGCAATGATAGCACCCCCCCCATCGCGTTTATGACCGATGAGGTGATAGGCGGCTAGGCCCCTCTCATATTCCTGTCTGAATCCCGTGGTATATAACGTATGGCTTTCTACCTGTAGTTTTATATCAGGTACCGAGTCTGGGTGTAAACAAGGCACCTTGATTGTTCTGTGGCGCCAGCGCAAAGCCTTCATATCCTTTTAGGACGCTCACCGTTGCAATAATTTCCCTCTGGTTTTAGAGGGTAGTTTTGTGGGAAGTTTTCTTACCATTAAAGGGCAGTTTTGGCGGAATGGGCCGCCGGGCCAAGGTGGCCGCGGCACAGAAAAAGGCCCCCGTCCCTGGTGGGGACGGGGGCCTTCGGTCCGCCTGTCAGACGGCTATGAGGGGCTCGGGGCTACTTGGCGGCCTCGGCCAGGGCGTCCTTGACCTCCTCGGCGGTCTTGAGCCTCATGACCTTCTCTGCCAGGGCGTCGGCCTCGGCCTTGGTCCACTCGGAGATGGTCTTGCGGGTCTTGAGCACGGAGGGGGCGCTCACGGAGTACTCGCCCAGGCCAAAGCTGATGAGCATGGGGATCAGCAGCGGGTCGGCCGCGGCCTCGCCGCACATGCCCACCATGATGCCGGCCTCGTTGCCGCACTCCACAATGCGCTTGATGGAGCGGAGCACCGCGGGGTTGTAGACGCTGTAGAGGTAGGCGATGGCGTCGTTGCCGCGGTCGGCGCACATGGTGTAGCCGATGAGGTCGTTGGTGCCGATGGAGAAGAAGTCGCACTCGGCGGCGAGGTCGTCGGCGATGAGGGAGGCCGCGGGGGTCTCGATCATGGTGCCGACCTCGATGTCGGGGTTGTACTTCACGCCCTCGGCGTCGAGCTCCTTCTTGCACTCCTCCACGAGCTCCTTGACCGAGCGGATCTCCTCGAGGCAGGTCACCAGGGGCACCATGATCTTGATGTCACCGAAGGCGCTGGCGCGCAGGAGGGCACGGAGCTGCACCTTGTACTGCTCGGGGTTGGACAGGCAGTAGCGGACGGCGCGGTACCCCATGAAGGGGTTCTCCTCCTTCTTGAGGTCCAGGTACGGGATCTCCTTGTCGCCGCCCACGTCGAGGGTGCGGATGATGACCGGCTGGTCCTTCATCTTCAGGGCCACCTTCTGGTAGGCCTTGAACTGGTCCTCCTCGCTGGGGAGCTCCTTGGCGTCCATGAACAGGAACTCGGAGCGGAACAGGCCCACGCCCTCGGCGTCGTGCTCGATGGCGCCGGTGGCGTCGTCGGGGTTGCCGATGTTGGCCACGAGCAGCACGCGGTCGCCGTCGGCGGTCTCGGTGGGCTTGCCGCGGTAGGCGTTGAGGGCGGCCTTGGCCTCGGCGGCCTTGGCGGCCTCGGCGCGGAAGCCCTCGAGGGCCTCCTCGTCCGGGTTCACGAAGACCTCGCCCTTGGTGCCGTCCACCACCACGGTGTCGCCGTTGCGGCAGATGGTGCAGGCGTTGGGCACGGAGAGGACCGCGGGGATCTCCAGGGCGCGGGCGATGATGGCGGAGTGGGAGGTGCGGCCGCCGGTCTCGGTGACGATGCCGGCCACGTTCTCCTTGTCGATGTCCGCCGTCATGGACGGGGTGAGGTCGTGCACCACCACGATGGAGCCGGCGGGCAGCACGGAGAGGTCCACGACCTCCTTACCCAGCAGGTTGGCCAGAAGGCCCACGCGGATGTCCTGCACGTCGGCGGCGCGCTCGCGCATCATGGGGTCGTCCATGCCGGCGAACATGCCGTAGAACATGTCGCAGACCTCGTCCACGGCCTGCTCGGCGCTCATGCCGGTGTTGATGCGGTTGTTGATCTCGTCGATCATGAACGGGTCGCGGGCCATGTTGATGTGGCCGATCATGATCTGCGACTCCTCCTCGCCCACGGTGACCGCCATGCGGTCGGCCTGGGCCTGGGTGCGGTCGCAGAAGGCCTCGAGGGCGCCGTTGTAGCGCTCGCGCTCGGCGGCGGGGTCGTTGTGGGCCGTGGGGGTGTAGCTGAGGTCCGGCTCGACGGCCACCTGGGCCTGGCCGATACCGATGCCGTCGGAGCCGTTGACTCCCTGGAACATTGGTGCCTCCTTCTCGCCGCCCCGGGGCGGCTCTCTCTCGGATGAAAAAAAGGGGGCGCGTCGCTTGGGTCCAAGCGGTCGCGCCCCCCGAGGTGAAACAGGGCTATGGGCTCTTGGAAGCCCGAGGGGCCTTAAGAGCTACTCGCCGAGGCCGCTCTCCACGAGCTCCACGGCGGCCTTGAGGGCGTCGGCCTCGTCGGAGCCCTCGCACACGATCTCGATCTCGGTGCCGGCACCGAGGCCGCCGGCCATAATGGCCATGGGCGACTTGCCGTTGATCTCCTTGCCGTTGCCCTTGATGGTGACGTTGGAGCTGAACTTGCCCATGGTGGAGGCGAAGAGGCCGGCGGGGCGCATGTGGAGGCCGGTGGGGTTGATGATGGTGACAGTCTGAGAAACCATGTTCCTTCTCCTTTAATAAAGGCTTGCTTACCTGCCCCTTTGAGGGCTCCAGGAAGGGGCACCCCTCCCCGTTTTACCGAGTTGATTGTACCAGCGAGCTTAAAACTGTCTGCGCTGAACGGGACTATGCCTCGCTATCGTCGTCAGTTTCCACGACCTCGACAACTTCCTCGCCCGCGTGGGCCTTCTCGTCGGCCAGCAGGTGCTTGAGCGAGGAGTAGAAGCGCTCGATGGTGCTGCGGTTGGCCAGGCCGTTGGAGGCCGCGGTGGCGGAGCCGCAGGCGCTGGCGTAGTTGAGGGCGTCGCCGTAGGACCAGCCGCGGTCGAGGGCGGCCAGGAAGCCGGCCACCATGGAGTCGCCGGCGCCCGTGGCGTTCACGAGGCGGCACGGCGGGCAGCGGGTGACGTGCTCCTCGCCGTTGGCGTCCACGAGCGCGGCGCCGTAGCCGCCGCAGGAGACGAGGACGTTCTGGGCGCCCTTCTCGTGGAGCTGGCGGGCGTAGGGCAGGACCTCCTCGGGGGTCTCGGGGTTGGCGCCGAAGATGCGGCCGACCTCGTGGTTGTTGGGCTTAATGAAGAAGGGCTCGGCGGCCAGGGCGTTCATGAGGAGGTCGCCGGGGGCGTCCACCACGAAGCGGATGCCGCGGCCGGAGAACTTGCTCATCATCATGTCGTACATGTCGTCGGGCAGGCAGCTGGGGATGGAGCCCGTGAGGACGAGGGTGCTGCCGGAGCTCACGCGGTCGATGCGGGTGAACAGCTCGTCGACCTTGGAGATGGGGATGTTGGGCCCCATGCCGTTGATGATGGTCATGATGATGCCGTTAAGCTTGACGTTGATGCGCGTGTTGCCCTTGTCGAGGCGGATGAAGTTGGTGTTGATGCCCTGCTGCTGGAGGGTGTTGAGCACGAAGTCGCCGGTGAAGCCGCCGATGAAGCCCATGGCCACGTTGTCGACGCCGAGCTCGGTGAGGATGGTGGAGACGTTGATGCCGTTGCCGCCGGCGTACATCTCCTCGGCCGTGGAGCGGTTGGTGTAGCCCATGTCGAGCGTGGTGGGGTGCATCACGTAGTCGACGGACGGGTTGAAGGTGACGGTGTAGATCAACGGGGCTCCCCTCGCGTGGGTTTACTGGACGTAGCTTGAACAACAGTGTAGCGCCTCGCGGCCGCGCGTCAGGAGGGACGGCGCGGTGCGGGGGCCCGTCAGGCCCCCAGGCCCTCGTCGATGGCGCGGGCCACCTCCGCCGGGTCCTCCTGGGACAGGACCTCCCGGGCGAAGCCGTCGTTCATGAGCATGACGGCGAGCTTGGCAAGGAGACGCAGGTACGGGGCGCCGGCGTCGGTGTCGGGCACCATGATGGCCACGGCGCAGGTGACGGGCACGCGGTCCATGGTCCCCCAGCCCTCGATGGGACGGTCGCTGCGCACCACCAGGACGCAGGGCCTCGTGACGGCGGACGACTTGGCGTGGGGGATGGCGAAGCCGGACACCATGCCGCAGGACCCCTCGGCCTCACGGTCGAGGAAGGCCTGGTAAAGGGCCCGGGCGTCGGTGGCCGCACCCTGCTCCAGGGCCTTCTCGGCGATGAGGGTCAGGGCCTCGTCGCGCGTGGAGGCGTCGCAATGGAGGAAGACGTTGTCGGCGGTGAGGAACTGGCCCATGACGGTGTCCTTTCTCGAGTGCTCGAGGCCATGCTAATGCGCGGGGCGCGCCTTTTTCCCGCAGGGCCGACCCCGGGGGCACAAACACGCAAATACAGCAGATATCCCGTGATAAATGCCTAGTAATGAATAGACAACCTTTGTGGGAGGGAGCCGGACGGATACTGGGTCCCTGCCGGGGGGTGTGGGATGGTGGCCGGGGGGCTGGCCGGGGGCCGCGGGCCCCTGCCGGGGATGGGCCGCGGGCTGGCGGCCCCCGACCTCCGCCCCGCCGCGGCCGGGATCCGTTTGGTGGTTTTTGGTTCCACTGATGATAAAAACCACCAAACGGGCCGTCGTTTGGTGGTTTTTAGCCACTCCCCCACCGGAAAAGTACCAAATGGGACAGAAGTACCCGACCATTGGGACAAAAGTGTCCGGGTGTTGGGACAGGGGGACGGCATGAAAAAAGGCCACCGGGTGAGCCGGTGGCCTGCGAGTTCATGGTGGACCGTCAGGGGTTCGAACCCTGGACCTTGGGATTAAGAGTCCCCTGCTCTACCAGCTGAGCTAACGGTCCGTGCTATGTGCGCACCGATGGAAATGGGGTGGGCGAAGGGGCTCGAACCCTCGACCTACGGAGCCACAGTCCGTCGCTCTGCCAACTGAGCTACGCCCACCGTCTCCCACCTCGCGGTGCGTTGGTTATTATGCAACGCAGCAAAATCCGATGCAAGGGAAAATGCGACAAATTCCCGAGCGAATTCGACAAACCCCCGGAGACGGTCCGTTTGCAGCCGTCTACCGGGGGTTTCATGATGGACCAACAATTGTGGAGGGGTTTTCAGCAACGGGCTGGACGCCGCCTGCCCCTCCCCCGGGGCCCTTACTTGGCCTCGGCCCAGTTGTCGCCCCAGCTGGCGTCGGCCACGAGCGGGACGCTGAGGTCGGCCACGCCCTCCATGATCCGGGAGACCAGGCCGCACACCTCCTCGAGCTCGCCGTCGGGCACCTGGAGGTCCAGCTCGTCGTGGATCTGCATGATGAGGCGGCTCTCCAGCCCCCGCTCGTTGAGGGCCCGCTGCACGCGCTCCATGGCGATCTTGATGATGTCGGCGGCGCTGCCCTGCATGGGGTGGTTCATGGCCGTCCGCTCGGCGGCGGCGCGCACCATGGCGTTGCGGGCCGAGATGTCGGGCACGAGGCGGCGCCTGCCCCACATGGTGGTGGCAAAGCCCAGCTCGCGGGCGCGGGCCACGGTCTCGTCGAGGAAGCGGCGCACGCCGGGGTAGGCGGCGTAATAGGAGTCGATCATCCCCTGGGCCTCCCGCTGCGGGATGTGCAGCGTCTGGGAGAGCCCGTAGGCCTGCTGGCCGTACACGATGCCAAAGTTCACGGCCTTGGCGCGGCTGCGCAGGAGCGGCGTGACCTCCTCCACCGGCACGCCGAACACGCGGGCGGCGGTCTCGGCGTGGAAGTCCTCCCCCTCCACGAAGGCGCGCACCAGGTGCTCGTCACCGGAGAGGTGCGCGAGCAGGCGCAGCTCGATCTGGGAGTAGTCCACGGCCAGGAACTTCCAGCCCTCGGGCACCGTGAAGGCCGAGCGCACGCGGCGGCCCTCCTCGGTCTTCACCGGGATGTTCTGGAGGTTGGGGTCCGAGCTGGAGATGCGGCCCGTGGCGGTCACGGTCTGGTTGAACGTGGTGTGGATGCGCCCGTCGCCGCGGATCTCGTTGGGCAAGGCCGCGAGGTAGGTCTTGGCGATCTTGGACTTCTCGCGCCAGGTGAGCACGTTGGCCACGATGTCGTGGCTGCGGGAGAGCTCGTCGAGCACCTGGGCGTTGGTGGAGTAGTAGCCGCGCTTGGTCCTCTTGAGGCCGGCGGTGGGCAGCCCCATGACGTCGAAGAGCACGTGGGAGAGCTGGGAGGGCGAGCCGATGTTGAACTCCTCCCCCGCATCCTCGTAGATGCGGGCGGCCAGGGCGTCTATCTGCGAGGCGAGCTCGGCGTCCTGCTCGGCGAAGACGGAGGCGTCGGCGTGCATGCCCACGCGCTCCATCTGGGCGAGCACGGGCAGGAGCGGCATCTCGATCTCGCCAAAGCAGGGCCACGCCCCCTCCTTCTGCAGGCGCTCCACGAGGGGCTCCACGCAGCGGCCGGCCACGAGGGCCTCCACGGCAGCGGCGGGCACGTCGTCACCGTCCGGCAGCCCGGCGCCCAGCACACCGGCGGCGAGGTCGTCGGCGGTGTAGCCGCTCTTGGTGGAGTCCAGCAGGTAGGCGGCCACGGCCACGTCGAAGATGGCGTCGGGGCGCACGGAGCGCACGTCGAGGGCGGCGGGCTCCGAGGAGTCCATGGGACTCACGCGGTGGATGAGCCCCTTGACGTCCAGGCCGGCCACCCGGCCCCGGGTGAACGCGGCCACGAGGCGCTCGGCCATGTCGCCGCCGCCGAAGCGCAGGAGCCTGTCGCCCACGGCGCACCAGAGCACGGCCGCGGTGCCGAAGAGCGTGGACTGACCCTGCTCCTCCTCCACGGCGAGACCCAGCCAGGAGCCGTCCTCGAGGGCGGCCTCCCAGGCGGCGTCGGCCTCGGCGCCCTTCAAGGGGTCGGGCACCGCGAGCGACGCGGCCTCGGCGCCCTCCAGCCCCGCCGCGGCCTCGCCGCCCGCCATGGCCAGCACCCGCTGGGCGATGGCGGTGAAGCCCAGGCGCGAGAAGGCCTCCCGGGCCGTGGCGACGTCGAAGTCCGGGAAGCGCGTCTCGGCGAGGTCCACGTCCACCGGCGCGTCGCAGCGGATGGTGGCCACCCGGCGGCTCACGAGGGCGTCCTCCCTGTGGGCGCGCAGGTTCTCCCCCATCTTGCCCTTGACCTCGTCGGCGTGGGCCAGCACCTCGTCGAGGCTGCCGTAGCGCTCGATGAGCTGCTGGGCCTTCTTGGGGCCGATGCCCGGCACGCCGGGGATGTTGTCGGAGGAGTCGCCCTTGAGGCCGTAGAAGTCCGGCACGAGGTCGGGCGTGATGCCGCCGTAGAGGTCGGCCACGGCCTCGGGCGTCATGACGGCCACGTCGCTCATGCCCTTGCGGGTGGAGACCACGCGCACGTGGTCGCTGGAGAGCTGGTACATGTCGCGGTCGCCGGTGACCAGCAGCATGTCGTAGCCCTGCTCGGCGCCCTCGCGGGCCAGGGTGCCCAGGAGGTCGTCGCCCTCCCAGCCCTCGAGCTCCACCACCGGCACCGACATGGCGGCGAGCAGGTCCTTCACCAGCGGGAACTGCGCCGCGAGGTCGGGGTCCATGGGCGGGCGCTGGGCCTTGTAGGAGGGCAGCAGCTCCATGCGGGCCTTGGGGCGGCCCTTGTCGAAGCACACGGCGATGCCCCAGGGCTTGAAACGCTCCTCGAGCTTTATGAACATGGACATGAAGCCGAACACCGCGTTGGTGGGCGTGCCGTCGGGTGCCGTCATGTTGGCCGAGATCGCGTGGAACGCCCTGTGGATCAGGGAGTTGCCGTCGACGACGGCCACGGTCTTGCGCTGGTCTGCCATTGAACCTCCCGGATGAGCCGGTTTTTTCTGCCCATCCTACCAGCCGCGCGCCGGCACGGCCCCACCGCGGCGCCCCGGCCCGCCCACGCCGGCGCCACAACGGCGGCGTAACCTCCGCGTCGCCGTGCGGTCCGCCGATGGCGACAAGGTCGAACGCCAACGGAAAAGCGCGGGAAACACGAGGCTCGTATGGTCTTACACGTCCGGCACACGGTTCTCCACTGAGAGAGAAAGCGAGAGGCCCATGGCATCCAAGGTCACCGAGGAGTACGGCACCCTGGTCTTCAACGACGCCGTCATGCAGGAGCGGCTGCCGCGCCCCACCTACAAGGAGCTCGCGAGGGTCATCAAGGAGGGGCGCCGCCTCGACCTCGACATCGCCAACGAGGTCGCCCACGCCATGAAGGAGTGGGCGCTCGAGAAGGGGGCCACCCACTACGCGCACTGGTTCCAGCCCCTCAACGGCATCACGAGCGAGAAGCACGACTCCTTCCTCGCCCCCCGCGGCGACGGCACCGCGCTCATGACCTTCTCCGGCAAGGAGCTGGTGCAGGGCGAGCCCGACGCCTCGAGCTTCCCCAACGGCGGCCTGCGCGCCACCTTCGAGGCCCGCGGCTACACCGCCTGGGACCCCACGAGCCCGGCCTTCATCAAGGACGAGGTGCTGTGCATCCCCACGGCCTTCATCTCCTACACCGGCGAGGCCCTGGACAAGAAGACCCCGTTCCTGCGCTCCACGGTGGTCCTCAACGAGCAGGCCAAGCGCGTGCTCGCCCTCTTTGGCAAGCACCCCCGGGAGGTCTCCTGCACCGTGGGCCCCGAGCAGGAGTACTTCCTCATCAAGGAGAAGGACTTCGCCCAGCGCCCCGACCTCATCATGTGCGGGCGCACGCTCTTCGGGTGCCCGCCGGTCAAGGGCCAGGAACTCGAGGAGCACTACTTCGGCGCCATCCGCCCCACGGTCAACGAGTTCATGAAGGAGCTCGACGACGAGCTCTGGAGACTCGGCGTGCCCGCCACCACCAAGCACAACGAGGTGGCCCCCTGCCAGCACGAGCTCGCCCCCATCTTCGAGCGCGCCTCCATGGCCATCGACCACAACCTGCTCACCATGGAGATGATGAAGCTCGTGGCCAGCCGCCACGGCCTCGCCTGCCTGCAGCACGAGAAGCCGTTCGACTACGTCAACGGCAGCGGCAAGCACGACAACTGGTCCATCGCCGCCGACGGCAAGAACCTGCTCGACCCGTCCGACACCCCCGAGGAGAACCTGCAGTTCCTCGTGTTCCTCACCTGCGTGATCGCCGCCGTCGACCGCCACCAGGACCTCATGCGCTGCTCGGTGGCCTCCGCCGGCAACGACCACCGCCTGGGCGCCAACGAGGCCCCGCCGGCCATCATCTCCATCTTCCTGGGCGACGACCTCGCCGGCGTCGTGAACGCCCTGATCAACGGCGGCTCCTACACGAGCCACGGCCACGAGGTCTTCGATGTGGGCGTGCCGCAGCTCGCCGACGTCGTGCTCGACACCACGGACCGCAACCGCACGTCGCCCTTCGCCTTCACCGGCAACAAGTTCGAGTTCCGCATGTGCGGCTCGCAGCAGAACCTCTCCGACGCCAACATGGTGCTCAACACCGCCGTGGCCGAGATGCTCGACGAGTTCGCCACCGCCATGGGCGGCCTCGAGGACGGCGAGTTCGCCGCCGAGGCCCTGGGGTGGGTGCGCCGGACCCTCACCGAGCACCAGCGCATCATCTTCAACGGCAACGGCTACTCCGACGAGTGGCCCGAGGAGGCCGCGCGCCGCGGGCTGCTCAACCTGCGCACCACCGCGGACGCCCTGCCGGCCCTGCTCGACCCCGAGAACATCGAGTTCTTCGCCCGCTACGGCGTGCTCGACGCCGCCGAGGCCGGCGCCCGTTACGTGGCCAAGGCCGAGCAGTACGCCAAGCTGCTCAACATCGAGGCCAACACCATGGTCTACATGGTGCGCCACTTCTACCTGCCGGCCCTCTACTCCTACTCGGGCGACCTGGCCCAGACCGTGGCCACCAAGGACGCCATCGGCATCAAGAGCCCCGCGGAGCGCGACCTGCTCGCCGAGCTCACGGAGGGCATCACCACGGTCACGGGCCTGGCCGACGGGCTGGAGGCCAAGAACGCCGAGGCCGCGGCCGTGGACGACCCCGGCCTGCAGGACGACGCCTACCGCGACGTCGTGATCCCGGCCATGGAGTCGCTGCGCGGGGCGGTGGACGCCATGGAGCAGGTGGTGGGCCACGACTACTGGCCGTTCCCCAGCTACAACACCATGCTCTTCTACGTGTAGGCGCGCAGCCGGCACGGAGGGCCCCTCCCGGGTGCGGCGCACGCCCCCGGGAGGGGCCTTTTTCCGGGGTCTGTCCCCTTTTTATCTATATTAAGGCGACGTGACAGATGGCCCTCCCCCACGGCCCCCGTCACCGGGGATGCTGTACAACAGCTGAACGTACACGCTCCCCTGGGCGCCAGGGGACCACCAAAAGGGGGACACATGAAACCGCTGCAGAAAATCGGCGCCGCAGCCATGGCCGGCGCCCTGGCGCTCGTCCTGGGCGCCTGCGGGGCCCAGCCGGCCTCCGCTCCCGAGGCCGAGGCGGCCTCGGGCTCCTACAGGATCGGCGTCATCCAGCTCACCGAGCACGCGGCCCTCGACGCCGCCAACGAGGGCTTCATCGCCGCCCTCGACGACTCCGGCATCGACTACACCGTGGACCAGCAGAACGCCCAGGGCGACCAGAGCGCCTGCCAGACCATCGCGTCCAAGCTCGTCAACGACGGCGACGACCTGATCCTGGCCATCGGCACCCCGGCCGCCCAGGCCGTGGCCGGCTCCACGACCGAGATCCCCGTCGTGGGCACCGCCGTCACCGACTTCGCCGTGGCCGGCCTCGTGGAGTCCAACGACGCCCCCGGCGGCAACGTCACCGGCACGAGCGACCTCAACCCGGTGTCCGACCAGATCGCCCTGCTCCGCAGGCTCGTCCCCGACGCCAAGACCGTGGGCATCCTGTACTGCTCCGCCGAGGACAACTCCGGCATCCAGGCCGACCTGGCCGAGGAGGCCTGCAAGAACGCCGGCCTCGCCACCCAGCGCTTCACCGTCTCCAGCTCCAACGAGATCCAGCAGGTGGTGGAGTCCATGGCCGGCAAGGTGGACGCCGTCTACGCCCCCACCGACAACGTCATCGCCGCCGGCATCGCCACCGTGTCCATGGTGGCCAACGAGAACGGGCTGCCTGTGATCTGCGGCGAGGAGAACATGGTCAACGGCGGCGGCCTGGCCACCTACAGCCTCAACTACTACGACCTGGGCTACCGCGCCGGCGAGATGGCCGTGAAGATCCTCAAGGGCGAGGCCAAGCCGGCCGACATGCCCATCGAGTACCTCTCCGGCGACGACCTCAAGCTCGTGGTGAACGAGGAGACCGCGAAGGCCCTGGGCATCGACGTCTCGGGGCTCGAGGGCTAGGGACCGCCCGCCCGTCCGCGGCCCGTCACCTGCCAGCTGCGACTTCGACCGATCCCACGGGCGCCCCGACCCACGCGTCAGGGCGCCCGCGGCCGTGAAAGGGGCCATATGGCTGCCGCACTCTTCAGCGCCATCAACCAAGGCATCCTCTGGGGCGTCATGGTGCTGGGCGTCTACATCACGTACAAGCTCCTGAACATCGCCGACCTCTCCGTCGACGGCACGTTCGCCCTCGGCGGCTGCGTGGCCGCCACGGCCATGGTCACCGGCGGGGTGGACCCCTGGCTCGCCGTGCTCCTCGCCTTCGGGGCGGGCGCCCTGGCCGGCGGCTGCACGGGCCTCATGCACGCGCTGCTCAACATCCCCGCAATCCTCGCGGGCATCCTCACGATGATCGGCCTGTGGTCGGTCAACCTGCGGATCATGGGCAAGTCCAACACGCCCCTGCTCAACGCCCGCACCGTCTACTCCGACGTCGCCGACCTCACGGGCCTCCCCCGCGACGTCGTGGTGCTCGTGGTGGCCGTGGCCATGGCCGCGGCGCTCGTGGGCCTGCTCTACTGGTTCTTCGGCACGGAGGTGGGCAGCTCCCTGCGCGCCACGGGCAACAACCCCGACATGGCCCGCGCCCTGGGCGTCGACACCCGCATGGCGGTGCTTTTGGCCCTCATGGTCTCCAACGGCCTCGTGGCCATGTCCGGCGCCCTCGTGTGCCAGAGCCAGAAGTACGCCGACGTTGGCATGGGCACCGGCGCCATCGTCATCGGCCTGGCGGCCATCGTCATCGGCGAGGCGCTCGGGCGGCTCACGCCCGGCAGGCTGCGCTCCTTCGGCAGCCGCCTCGTGGCCGCCGTGGTGGGCTCGGCCGCGTACTTCCTCATCCGCGCCGTCGTCCTGCAGATGGGCCTCGACGCCAACGACATGAAGCTCCTCACCGCCCTCATCGTGGTCTTCGCCCTGGGCGTCCCCTACCTGGCGGGCAAGGCCAGGCAACGGAGCTCCTACCAGCGGGAAGGGGTGAGCGAGTGATGGCGGGAAACGACATGCTCGTGCTCAGGCACGTCTCCAAGACCTTCAACCGCGGCACCGCCACCGAGAAGCGCGCCCTGCACCCGTGCGACCTCACGGTGGAGCGCGGCGACTTCGTGACCATCATCGGCGGCAACGGCGCCGGCAAGTCCACGCTGCTCAACATCATCGCGGGCATGTTCCTGCCCGACGGTGGCACCGTGACGCTGGACGGCCGCGACGTCACGCTGCTCTCCGAGCCCCAGCGCGCCCGGTACCTGGGCCGCGTGTTCCAGGACCCCATGCGCGGCACCGCGGCCGACATGCAGATCTCGGAGAACCTGGCCATGGCCTACCGCCGCGGCAAGCGCCGCACGCTGGCCTGGGGCGTGACCCGCGACGAGCGCGCCATGTTCCGCGAGCGCCTCGCCGGCCTGGGCCTGGGCCTGGAGGACCGCCTGGCCGACAAGGTGGGCCTCCTCTCCGGCGGCCAGCGCCAGGCGCTCACGCTGCTCATGGCCACGCTCCAGAAGCCCGACCTGCTCCTGCTCGACGAGCCCACGGCCGCACTGGATCCCTCCACGGCCTCCAAGGTGCTGGGGCTCATCCGCACCATCGTGGGCGAGCAGGGCCTCACCACGTTCATGGTGACCCACAACATGGCCGACGCCCTCTCCATGGGCAACCGCCTGATCATGATGTGGGAGGGGCGCATCATCTACGACGTGCGCGGCGCCGAGAAGGACGCCCTCTCCGTCGAGGACCTGCTGCGCAAGTTCGAGGAGGTCTCGGGCTCTGCCCTGGACAACGACCGCATGCTGCTGGGCTGAGAGCGCGGCACCCCGGGACCGGCGGCCGCCAAGTATATGAGACCCGCTGGTCCCCCGACGGTCCCCACGGCAGGGCCGCGTACTACAATTCGTGCTACGAGCAGCGCGAACCCCAGCACTCCACGCCCCCGTCGCTACCCGCGGCGGGGGCGTTTTCCATGGGGCCGCACCGACCTTTGGAGATGATCGCGATTCTAGGAATGTTCATCCTGGCGCTGTTGCCCATCGCCTTTCTCATCGTGGCCCTGACCGCCCTCAAGTGGGAGGCCTACGCCGCGGCCCTGGGCGCCCTCGCCGTCACCGCCGTCGAGGCGCTCCTCATCTGGCAGATGCCTGTGTGGAACGCCGTCACCGCCGCGGCCGAGGGCTTTGCCATGGCCCTGTGGCCCATCACCATCGTCATCGTCGCCGCCGTGTGGGTCTACAACCTCACCGTGCACACCGGCGCCATGGAGGTCATCAAGGCCCAGCTCATGGGCGTGTCCTCCGACAAGCGCGTGCTCACCATCCTCATCGGCTGGTGCTTCGGCGGGTTCCTCGAGGGCATGGCCGGCTTCGGCAGCGCCGTGGCCATCCCGGCCTCCATGCTCGTGGCCCTGGGCATCAACCCCGTGACGGCCATCCTCTCGTGCCTGCTCGCCAACGGCGTGCCCACCATGTTCGGCTCCATCGGCATCCCCACCAACACGCTGGCCACCATCACCGGCCTCGACGTGGTGCAGCTCAGCACCATGCAGGTCGTCCAGGTGGCGCCCCTCGTGATCGCCACACCGTTCCTCATGTGCCTCGTGGCCGGCGGCAAGGGCGCCCTCAAGGGCATGGTGCCGCTGCTGTGCGTCACGTCCCTCTCGTTCCTGGCCGCCGAGTTCGTGTGCGCCTCCACCATCGGCGCCGACCTCGCCGTCATCGTGGGCGCCGTGTGCTCCCTCGTGTGCACCGTCGCGTTCGCCCTGCTCCAGAAGGACCGCCCGGTCCCCGGACAGTACGCCATCGACAGCCTGGACCCCGACGACGCGGTCGCCGTCGACCTCCGCAGCGCCGCGGTGGCCTGGTCGCCGTTCATCCTCATCTTCGTGGTGCTGCTGCTCACCTCCAGCCTGTTCCCGTTCATCTCCGAGCCGCTGGCCTCGATCAAGTCGACCGTGAACATCTACGCCGGCGACCCCGACGCCACGCTCACGTTCAAGTGGATCAACACCCCCGGTGTGCTGATCTTTCTCTGCGGCGTCGTGGGCGGCCTCATCCAGCGGTGCGGGTGGCGAGACATGGTCTCCGTGCTCGGCGCCACCGCCAGGCAGATGAGCAAGACCGTGGTCACCATGCTCTCGGTCCTGGCCGTGGCCAAGCTCATGGGCTACTCCGGCATGACGAGCGCCATCTCCGCGTTCTTCGTGGGAACCCTGGGCGCGTTCTACCCGGTCATCGCCCCGGTGCTGGGCGCCCTGGGCACGTTCGTCACCGGCTCCGGCACCAGCTCGTCCACGCTGTTCGGCGGCGTGCAGCTGGAGGCCGCCACGGCCATCGGCGCCAACCCCTACTGGCTCGTGGCCGCCAACTCCGTGGGCGTCTCGGCCGGCAAGATGCTCTCGCCGCAGTCCATCGCCATCGGCAGCGCCGCGTGCGACTGCAACGGCGAGGACTCCGAGATCTTCTCGCGCGTCCTGCCGTACTTCATCGGCTACGTGGTCGTGATGATGCTGGTGTGCTTCTTCGGCGCGCCGCTGTTCCCGGTGCAGTAGCGCCGGCCCCATAGACGTACGACCCCGGGCGGGGCCCCGCTGGCGACGGCGGGGCCCCGCCCTTCTGCAGCACGCGGGATGTGACAGAGGGGCCTGGCCCATCTGTCACTTCGCCTATTCGGGAGTTGATGGTCCGGCGGCGAGGCACGGAAAAGGCGCCCGATGCCACAGGGGCACCGGGCGCCTTGGCAGCGCGCGTGGGGCGGTCGCTACATGCGGACGCCGAGGACGATCTCGGTGATGCCGTCGAACACCAGGGAGATGCCGGCCACGATCATGATGGCCTCGGCCATCATGAACGGCGCGAAGAGCGTCAGGAAGCCCAGGATGATGGTGATGATGCCCAGCACCAGCCAGAGGCCCCAGTTGCTGCCCTCGACCTTGCGGAAGGAGAGGGCCTCGGCGACGTCCCAGATGCCGGTGACGAAGACCACGCAGCCCAGGAAGATGCAGAGGGCCACGGTGGACCAGCCGGGGAAGAAGAAGATGTAGACGGCGCAGACGATCTCGAGGACGGCGAGCACGATGTTGGCGGCGCCGCGGTCGGCCGGGTCGTGGCGGAAGTAGCCCACGAGGGTGCCGATGCCCGCGAACAGGAACGCCCACGCGCAGCAGTAGACCACGAAGAGGATCGAGTCCACGGGGTTGATGAAGAAGGCCAGACCCAGCAGGGTCATGGCAATGCCGAGGAAGATGATGGACGCTTTCGTGCGCCTGAACAGCGTGTTCACGGGGGCTCCTTTGCATCGCTTCGTTTGCTGTCGAAGTTTCTTGCCCCATTCGTGCACAGGGTAAACCAAAGGACCGAGCCCCCATATCAATGGGTGGCGGCGGGACGGGGGTTGCCGGGCGGCCGACAGCGGGCGGGCGCCGGGGGCGGGCAGCCCGGAACGGGGGTTGCCAGCCGACCACCGGGGCCGGCAGCGGGCCGGTTAGAAGAAGAACGCCTTGATGCCCAGGGCGACAAGGACCACGCCGCCCGCCACCTGGGCCCGGTCGCCGAGGCGCGGCCCCGCCCAGCGGCCGCAGGCGATGGCTGCCACGCAGAGGGCCGCCGTCACGAGGCCGATGACCGCGGAGGCGGGCCCGGTTGCCACGCCCATGGCGCGGAGCGACACGCCCACGGCAAAGGCGTCGATGGACGTGGCGACGGCCTCGAGCAGGAGCCGGCCGAGGGAGAGGACGTCGTCCCCACCGCGGTCGCCGCCCTCCTCGGCAGCGCCCTCCCCGCCGCAGTCGCCGCCCTTGTCGGCCGTGCCCGAACGCAGGGCGCCCAGGCCCTCGCGGACCATGTTGACGCCGATGGCGCCGAGCACCACGAGGGCGACTAGGCCCGAGAAGCGCTCGATGACGTCGCCGAAGAGCGACCCGAGAAGACTGCCCAGCAGGGTCATGAGGCCCTGGAAGAGGCCGAAGAGCAGCGGCATGAGCAGCAACCGGCGGCGCCGGGCACCGGGGGCGGCCAACGTGTTGGAGACGGTGACGGCAAACGCGTCCATGGCCAGGGCCACACCCAGAACGAGACACTCACCAAGACCCACGGGCACTCCCCTCTCCGACCGAACGGCCCACCATGATAGCGCCGCCGGCCCCTCCGCGAAGGGACCGGCGGCGCGAGGGCCGGGCCATGTGGGACAGAAGTGCCCGATTGATGGGACAAAAGTGTCCGGGTGATGGGACAGGGGCCGCGGGCCAGGCCCTAGGCGCCGGCGGGCTCCCCGTGCTCCTTGGGCACGAGCAGCAGCATCACGAGGCCGACCACGAGGAGGATGGCGATGGACAGCACGCCGAGCTCGGCGGAGCCCGTGGCGGACGTCACCACCGACACCAGGAAGGTGCCCATGACGCTCGCGTAGCGGCCGAAGATGTCGTAGAAGCCGAAGTACTCGTTGGCACGGTCCTTGGGGATGATCTTGCCGAAGTACGAGCGCGACAGGGCCTGGATGCCGCCCTGGAAGAGGCCCACGAGCACGGCGAGGACCCAGAACTCGGTGGCCGTCTTGAGGAAGAAGGCCGCAAAGCCCACGATGCCGCAGTAGGCGACCACGGCGACGAGGATCATGGTGAGGGTGCCGAAGCGGTCGGCCAGCTTGCCGTAGGCGATAGCCGAGGGAAAAGCCACGAACTGGGTCACGAGAAGCGCCAGGATGAGGTGCGTGGAGTCGATGCCCAGGGCCGAGCCGTAGCTCGTGGCCATGGCGATGACGGTGTGGACGCCGTCGATGTAGAAGAAGAACGCCACGAGGAACATGAACAGGCGCCTGTCGCGGAAGATGTCGCGCATGGTGCGGGCGAGGCCGCGGAAGGTGTCGAGCACCTCGGCGCGGGCGTCCTCGGAAACCTTGTAATGCACCTGCCGGTAGCTGCGGAGCAGCGGGACGGTGAAGCAGAGCCACCAGATGCCGGTGATGACGAACGACAGCTGGGTGCAGAACATGGTGTCGAGGCCGAGCAGGGCCGGGCCGCCGAAGATGAGGGCGATGCAGGCGATGAACGGGAGGGTGGAACCGATGTAGCCCCAGGCGAAGCCGGCGGAGGAGATGTCGTCCATCCTCTCGTCGTCCGTGATGTCCACGAGCATGGCGTCGTAGAACGTCATGGACGAGTTGAGGCCCACCGTTGCCACCACGAAGATGGCGAGGAACACGGCCGCGGACACCGGGAGCGCCTGGCAGAAGCAGGCCACGAGGCCCGTGGCGAAGAACCCGATGAAGAACTTGACCTTGTTGCCCCTGTAGTCGGCCAGGGATCCGAGGATGGGCATGAGCAGGGCCACGATGAGCGACGCGACGGTCTGGGCCATGCCCCACTGGGCCACGAGACCGGCGGAGTCGGTGGTCTCCGCGGCGAGCGCGTTGAAGTAGATGGGCACGACGGTGGTGCTCAGCAGCACGAGGGCCGAGTTGCCCACGTCGTACATGATCCAGTCGCGTTCCTGCCGCGTGTGGTGACTGAAAAGTTTCATCCATATCCTTTATCCGCGGGGGCCACTCCGCCCCGTCGGGCACACGATAGACTACAAAGGCAACCAGATACGCCTCAGTGTTGAAACGGTGCTGAATCTCCCCACGGACCACAGACCCGCGGCGAGGGGGACGGACCTCCCCTCCCGTGCGCTAGACTTTGGGTCCCGGCCCAGCGGCCCGACGACACCGACAAGGAGCCATCAGATGCCTGCCTTGATAACCCATCACATCTTCGGCGAGAAATGCGCCCCGGAGCTTCCCGAGGGCCTCGTGGAGGACCAGGAGCAGCTCCTGGCCTTCCTCCTCGGCAACCAGGGCCCCGACCCCTTCTTCTTCCGCTTCAGGGCGCTCCCCGCCGAGCTCAAGGCCTGCCACCGGCTGGCCACCTCCATGCACTCCACGCGCGTGGCCCCCGCCTTCGCCGCGGCCCACGAGAGCGTGGGACGCCTTCCCGAGGACGAGCAGGGCCTCGGCCGCGCGTTCTGCCTGGGCCTGGTGGCCCACTACCAGCTCGACCGCTCCGTGCACCCCTTCATCTTCGCCGAGCAGGACGAGATCATCGACGCCTCCGACGGCGAACTCGAGGGCTGCGGCAGCCAGGTGCACGCCGTCATCGAGGGGCGCATAGACTCCTGGATGCTCTGGAAGGAGCGCCACAGCACCGTGCTCACCTGCCACCCGGCGCTGGAGCTCTGCCGCACGCCGCGCATCGACCGCGTGGCTGGCGCGATCTTCTCGCAGGTGGCCTGGCAGGTGTTCGGGATCTCCATCTCCTGCGAGGAGTTCGGCGCCGCCGTCGACGACATGCAGGCCGTCTACCGCCTGATCGAGCCGGCCGGGTCGCCCCGCGGCGAGGCCGTGGCCCTGGTGGAGGAGCGCCTGCGCGGCACGTTCTCCCAGGTGGAGGCCATGGCCCACGAGGTGCTGCGCGAGGACGTGTGCCCGCTGGCCAACCCGCGGCGCCTGCCCTGGACCGACCCGTTCACCGGCAGGGTGTCGCACGCCTCGTTCATGGACCTCTTCGACGGGGCCGTGGACGGCTTCCCCGTGGTGGCCGAGGCCTTCTGCCGCGGCGGCGACGCCATCGAGACCGCCGTGGGCGGGCTCAACTACAGCGGGAAGCGATAGGGGCGCGGGGCTTCCGGCACCCGGGGGGCCTGGTGCCGCTGCCATGTCTGGAAAAAGGGGGTGCCCGCGCCACGGTGACGGGCACCCCCTTTACATCATTATCGCAATAGGGCGCGTGACAGATGGGCCAGGCCCCGCCGTCACGCAGGCTGGCCTGCGATGCGGGGCAGCGCCGCCATCAGGGCGTGGGCCATCACGGAGGCGGCCTCGTCCTCGAACCGCTGGTACGACTCGGCGCCGGTGCCGTCGGCCTTGTCGCTCATGGCGCGGAGCACCACGAACGGCACGTCGTTCAGCCATGCCACCTGGGCCAGCGCGGCGCCCTCCATCTCGGAGCAGAGCGCGTCGAACGCCCCGCGGATGCGCCCGCGGTCCTCGCCGCCGGCCACGAACCGCTCGCCGGAGGCCACGACGCCCCTGAACACGGAGACCTCGGGGGCCACCTCGGCCACGGCGGCGCAGAAGTCGTCCACGAGCGCGGGGTCGGCCTCGAACAGCGTGGGGTAGCCCGGCACCTGGCCGAGGGGGTAGCCCAGCGCCGTGACGTCCATGTCGTGGTGTACGGCCGCGGTGGAGACCACGACGTCGCCGATGTCCACGCGGTCGTCCACGGCCCCGGCGACGCCGGTGTTCACGAGGTGCGTCACGGCGAACAGGTCGCACAGCTGCTGGGCGCACGCGGCCATGGACACCTTGCCGATGCCCGACTTCACCACCACCACGGGCACGCCCTCGATGGTGCCCTCGTGGAACTCCAGGTGGCTGCGCTCGGTGATCTTGTCCCCCTCGATGTGGGCGACGAGGTCGCGCACCTCGTTGTCCATGGCGCCGACGATACCGATCTTCATGAAGGTCCTTCCTCGGGAGTCCGTTCTCTCCCCTCCATCCTACGCCCCCGCGCGCCACCGGGGCCGCCCGGAGGGGTACCTTTGCTGCAGCTTCCCTACGTCAGGAGGAACCATGACCACCACGGCCGACGCCCCGCGCATCCTGCTCATCTACACCGGCGGCACCATCGGGATGACCGAGGACCATGCCACCGGCACCCTGGTGCCGTTCGACTTCTCGCACCTCATGGAGAACGTCCCCAAGATCGGCCGCCTGGGCTACCGGCTGGACCACGTGGAGCTCGAACCGCCCATCGACTCCTCCAACATGAACCCGGCCCTCTGGGCCAAGGTCTGCCACATGGTGGCCGACGCCTACGACTCCTACGACGGCTTCGTCATCCTCCACGGCACCGACACCATGGCCTATACGGCGTCGGCCCTCTCGTTCATGCTCGGCGCGCTGGCCAAGCCCGTGGTGCTCACCGGCTCCCAGCTGCCCATCGGCGAGATCCGCGAGGACGGCACCGAGAACCTCATCACCGCCCTGCAGGTGGCCGCGGCCCGCGACCCCCGCGACGGCGGCCCCATGGTGCGGGAGGTCGTCATCTCGTTCGGCCGCGACATCCTGCGCGGCAACCGCGCCACCAAGGCCAGCTCCACGAACTTCGGCGCGTTCAAGACCTTCAACTACCCGCCGCTCGGCCGCTCCGACCTGCACATCGACTTCAACCGCGACCGCCTGTGGCGTCCCGCGGGCGACACGCCGCTGAGCCCGTGCTTCGACATGGACGACGCCGTCACCGAGCTCGTGGTCTACCCGGGCATCTCGGAGCGCGTGCTGCGCGGCGCCCTCTCCATCGACGGCGTCAAGGCGTTCGTGCTGCGGACCTACGGCGCCGGCAACGCCCCCACCGAGGACTGGTTCGTGGACGCCCTGGCCGACGCCGTGAAGGCGGGCAAGGTGGTCGTCAACGTGACGCAGTGCCCCGCCGGCGGCGTGGAGGAGAAGCGCTACGCCACCGGCGACGCCCTGGCCAGGGCCGGCGTGGTCTCGGGCTACGACATGACCGGCGAGGCCGCGCTCACCAAGCTCATGCACCTCTTCGGCCGCGGGCTCTCCCCCGAGCAGGTGGCCTCCTACATGCAGGTCTCCATGCGCGGCGAGCTCACGGCGCCCCTGAGCCGCGCCCAGGCGCGCTGAGGGGCGCCGGGCCGGGGGCGGCTCTCGGCCCGGGCCGCCCGGCCCCGGCCCGCGCCCGCGCGTACTAGACCGGGTAGACGGTGTGGGCCTCGTCGATGCCCGTGAGGCAGCGGTCGAGGTAGCGCCGGGCCTCCCAGCGGGCCATGGGCAGGTTGATGTCGAGGTAGTTGCCGCAGTCGCGGGGCGCCGCGCCGGGCACGGGGCCGTCGTAGGAGGCGGCCCAGGTGAAGAGCCGCGTGAGGACGTCCAGGACGTCGGCCGGCCCCAGCTCCCCCGCCGCCACGAGGTAGAAGCCCGTGCGGCAGCCCATGGGGCCAAAATACACCGTGCGCGGGCCCCACTCGGGGTCGTTGCGCAGGAACGTGGCGCCCAGGTGCTCCAGGCAGTGTACGGCGGCGGTGTCCATGACGGGCTCGTCGTTGGGCGAGGTCATGCGGATGTCGAAGGTGGTGACGGGCTCGCTGCCCACCATATCGCGGCGTGACACGTAGACGCCGGGCTCCAGGTCGATGTGGTTCACGGTGAAGCTGGCGATCTTCTCCATGGGGCTCCTCTCGAACGGGTTGTCCACCCGAGTCTGTCACAGCCGCGCGGCCGTTGTGAGAAGGGCCCGTGAAGTCCGGGAGGCGCGGGGCGCGGCGGGGCCAGGGGACGGCGCGGGGCGGGTACGTTCCAGGAGAGCCGAGGGAGAAGGAGGAGCGCCTTGCAGCACGGTCCCATGAACCACGCAGACCACGACGAGCGGCCCCCGAGGGAGGCGGCGCCCCGGCAGTCGGGCGCCCCGGCCGGGGACGGCGGCAAGGGGCAGGGGCTCTTCAGCGATCTGTCCGTGCCCCAGGTCGCCGCCGGCGCCCTGGCGGCCGTGACGTCCATGCTGCTCTCCAACCAGATCGGCATCGCGGGCTCGGTGATCGGCGTGGCCGTCGGCTCCGTGGTGTCCACGGTGGCGAGCTCCCTGTACAAGCGCGCCATCGCCCGCGGCGCCGACCGCATCAAGGAGAAGATCGTGGTGCCCGGCGAGGAGCCCCAGGTCGGCGGCGGGGCCGTGGCGGCGGGCGTGGCGGCGGGGCAGGCGGCGGGTGCGGCCCCGGAGCAGGCGTCCGCGACGGCGGTCGACGCCGGGGACGAGGCCGGCACCGTCACGCCGGACGGCACGCGCATCGCCCCCGAGGGCCTGCGCGAGCGCGCCCGGGCGCGGCACGACCGCACGGTGCAGAAGCGCGTCACCGTGGGCGTGCTGGCCGTGGCCGTGGTGGCCGCCATCGTGGGCGTGTGGCTCTCGGCGGGCTTCGTGACGCTGGCCACGGGCGGCCAGGGGCTGGGCGAGAAGGTCTCGATCGTCCGCACGTCCCGCGACGACGACGCCGCGGACGTCGACAAGGGCGCCGACAAGGATGCCGACGCCGCCTCCGGCGACAAGGCCACGGCGGGCAACGGCTCCCCGTCGACGGGCACGGGCTCCTCGACAGGCGCGAACGGCGCCGCGGCCGCGGACGGCACGTCCGGCTCCACGGGCTCCGGCAGCGGCACGGGCACGGGCTCCGGCAGCGGGGGCGCCTCCGACGGCACAGGCTCCGGGACCGGCGGGGCCGGCACGGGTATCGGCAGCAACACCGGCAGCGGGACCGGGACCGACGGTGCCTCGGGCTCGACCGGCGACGGCACCGGCACGGACGCCTCGGGGAGCGGAACGGGGACGGGCGCCACGTCCGGCTCCACAGGCTCCGGCACCGGCACGGGCTCCGGCGCGGGGACCTCGGGCGGCGGCTCCGGCTCCGGGGGCGGCGCGTCGGCCCAGTCGGGTGGCACCTCCCAGGGTGCGTCCGCGGCGAGCGCCTCATAGCCCCTGCAGCGAGAACCTCATCGGGCACCTCTGTCCCACGGCGCCGTGGGACAGAGGTGCCCGACCATTGGGACAAAAGTGTCCGGGTGATGGGACAGGGCGGCGGTGGGGGCGGAGCTGGAGTCCCTGTTTTTCATATCGACTTCAACTGGTATGCTGAAGCGGCATTGAAAGACATCCCCGGAATCGAGGCACCATGGACAAGCCCCGTATTACCGTCGTGATCCCCGCCCACAACGCCGGAGAGACCCTCGCCGGCTCCATCCAGAGCGCCCTCTCCCAGACCGGCGTCGCCGTGCAGGTGGTCGTCGTCGACGACGCCTCCGACGACGCCACGGGCCTCGTGTGCCTGCTCTTCTCCTTCGACCCCCGGGTGACCGTCGTCACGCTCGAGGGGCGCCGCGGGTCCGTGGCCGCGCGCGCCGCCGGCCTCGCCGAGGCCGCCTCCCCCTGGGTCTGCTTCCTCGACGCCGACCGCCGGCTCGAGCGGGACGCCTGCCTCATGGCCCTCCGCCGCGCCGACCGTGCCGGCGCCCCCCTCGTGGTGCCCTCGTCGCTCCTCTCCCCCGAGACCGCGGGCGCGCCCGACCCCTGCTCGCGGCTCTTCGACGACCCGTGCCAGCCCCTGGGGCTCAACGGCGTCTTCTGCGAGACGGGCCTCGCCCGCCGCGCCCTCGACGGCCTGCCGGCCACGGGCCCCTGCCGGGCCGGCGGCACGCTGACGCTCTTCTCCATGGCGCTCGAGGCGCCCACCATGGCGTCGCTCGACACCCCGCCCGTGGCCCCGGCCGAGGCCGGTCGCCCCTGTGACGCGGCCATGGACGTCCGGGCCTTCACCGAGCTCTGCACCGCCGCCGAGGCCCTGCGGGCGGCCGGACGGGTCATCTCCCGCCACGACGCCTGGGACGAGCGGAGACGCACGTACCGCGCCCTCTCGCTCCGCCTCACGAGACCCTTGCTCGACGGGTTTCCCGCCAACGTGGAGCCCGGCGCCCGCGCCGCGGCCTTCGACGCGCTCTGCTCGGCCTTCCCCGTGGCCGAGGCCGTGGACGCCGTGGGGGCCTGGTGCGGCGACTCGCTCGCGGCCGTCCTCGACGCCGTGCAGGGCTCGGACTCGTTCGAGCCGCGGACCGCGGAGCCCCTGGACGCCCTGGCGGTGTTGCTAGGCCCCGGTGACGAGCCCGCCTCGGAGGGGCCGGCCATGGAGCTGGCCCTCGCCAACTCGGCCGTGAGGGCCGTCCCCCTGGCCGACCGCGGCCGCGCCGCCGTGGCGCCCACGCTCGAGCTCCCCCACTGGCAGCCCGGCGAGTCGTACCTCCCGCGCGCACGCCGCCTCCTCGCCGCCCTCAACGAGCACGACGCCGACGCCGTGGCCTGCACGCTCTGCTGCGACCCGGCGCTCCCCCTCGACCTCATGGTCGCCCGCCTGTCCGGGCGCCCCGTGCTCGTGCGCGTCCCGGCCTCGCTGGCCTGGGCCCTGGGCGAGACGGGCCGCGTGCACGACCTCGTGGCCGTCGCCCAGGCGGCCACGGTGCTCGCGGCCCCACGGGCCGCCGACGCCCCCTTCTGGCGCGCCGCGACCGCCGGCGCCGTGGTGCCCCGCCAGGGGTCCGAGACCTGCGAGTCGTGGCTCGCGCGGCTCCTCGACGCCCTCGAGCAGGGCGCGCCCCGCGACGCCGCGCCGGGGGTCGAGGGGCCGCTGCTGCCGCTCTTCGACCCGCGCCTCAACGACGACTCCTCCATGGGGCCCCGCGCCTCCGACGCCGACGAGGTGGCGCGCCTGCGCGAGCAGGTGAGCATCCTCCAGGCGCGCCTGGCCTCCGCCCGGGGGGAGGCCTGCGCGCTCCGCAGGCAGCTCGTGGCCTCCGGCTGCCTGCCCTGGGACCCGGCCGCCGAGGAGTGACCCCCAAGGGGTGACCCGCGGGGCTCCTCGGCCCGGCGCACCGGGTTTTTGGGTCCCTTGGGCCGCCGAGGTGGCGGCTCCCCCTCCCCGCTGGGGTACGATAGGGCCGGCGTCCCGCACCCGCACCCCAAACACACCCAGCGAGGAGGCTCTCCCATGGAACCCGACGTCTCCGTGGTCATCCGTGCCCACAACGCCGAGCGCACGCTCCGCCGCGCCGTCAAGGCGGCCCTCGACCAGGCCCCGTCCACCGTCGAGGTGGTGGTGGTCGACGACGCCTCCACCGACGGCACCGCCCGCGTGGCGGCCGAGGCCTCCATCGAGGACCCGTCCGTCCGCGTGGTGAGCCACGCGGACACCCTCGGCCGCCTCGAGTCGTACCGATCGGGCCAGCGCGCGTCCCGCGGCCGGTGGATCGTCTTCACCGATGCCGGCGACCGCCTGGAGCCGCGCTCGCTCGCCTCCCTCGTGGAAGCCGCCGAGGAGGCCCAGGCCCAGGTGGTGGTCCCCTCCATCGAGTACGTGGCCGGCCGCGCGCCGGCGCCCGTGCCCGCCGACGTCCCCACCGTGGCCGACGCCCTCTCCCGCGCCGGCGACACCGGCGACCTCTCCGCCGCCCGCGTGACCCCGGACGACGTCTTCGACGACCGCACCACCGGCTCCGTGGCCCGCGTGGTCTCCCCGCTCATGCAGACCCTCGAGGGCCGCGACGTGGTGGACGCCATGTTCGTGACGCGCCAGGTGCCCGTGCAGATCCGCGGCCGGCTCTTCTCGGCTGAGCTCGTGCGCCGCGCCTTCGCGGAGATCGGCATCGGCACCGTGGCCAGCCGCGACGAGGCCGTGCTGAGCTTCCTCGCGGCCACCCTCTGCCCCCGCCTCACCGTGCGGCCCGACCTCCGCTCGGTCACCATCTGCACCGACGACGGGGGCGGCACGCTCTCGCTCGAGGAGTTCCGCCAGGTGTGCGCCAACCGCGCCACGGCCGAGGTCGTGGTGGAGTACCTCAACCGCACCGAGCGCTGGGAGCGCTACTACGACGACTGGGAGGGCATGGCCCTCATGCTCGCCGGCGAGGCCGTGTCGTGCTTCCCCGACCGCGTGGGCGTGGAGGACTGGCCCGCGGCGGCCGACGCCCTCCTCGAGAGCTGGGGCGCCCCCTACGTGTGCGGCGCCGTGGCCGACGGCGACGCCGACGTGGCGGCCTACGCCGTGGCGCTGGCCTCGGCCCGGGGCCTCGCCCTCGAGGGGGGCCGCGTGCACCGGCCGGCGTTCCTGCTCCACGCGGGGGACGACGTGGCCCGCGCCAAGCGCGTCATCGACGCCCTGGGGGCCAGACGCTCCTCCCCCACCGTGCTGAGCGACGCCGCCGGGCCGCTCCCCTCGGGCCTCTCGGGCAACGCGGCGCTCCCGCCCCAGGACCGCGTGCTCGACCGCGCCCGGGCCCTCGAGAAGGCCCTCGCCGACGCCGAGGCCGACGCCCTCGTCATGCTCGCCGGCGACGAGCGCTGCGCCTACGACGCCCTCGTGGCCCGCGCCGCCGGCCTGCCCGTGGCCGTGGTGGCTTCCGAGCCCCTGGAGGGCACGGCCGCTTACCGGCGCTGCGCCGCGCAGGTGGCCCTCGCCACCTGCGTCGTGCCGGCCGACAACGTGGACGGCGAGCTGTGGTCCATCGGCAGCGTGCGCGTGACCCGGGAGAACGGGCTCGTCTCGGCGCTCTCCCTGGGCACGCCCACCCGGCGCGACCTCGACTCCCGCGTGCTGGCCATCCGCCTGGTGAGGAGCGCCCGGACCTTCGAGGAGACCTGCGACCGCCTCAAGGAGGCCTGCGCCGTGGCCATCGACGGCCACGACCGCCTGGAGACCGAGAACGCCGGCCTCCGCGACCGCGTGGCCGACCTCGAGCGGCGCCTCGAGGAGGCCTGCGCCGAGAACGACGAGCTCCACGACGCGCTCGACCGCAGCTCGCAGCGGGGCTTCCGCGGCGGCATCTTCCACCGCGGGGCCAAGGAGTAGCCGGGGCGACACGGGGCGCCGCGGGCCGATGGGACGGCCGGGGCCGGGCACGGCGGGATACCGCCTCCCGGCCCCGGCCGTCGCCGTGCCGCAAGCGCTCCCGACCCCTCAGAGCAGCGCGAGCACCGCCCGCTTGGCCTCGAGGGCGGCCTCGGTGAGCACGAACCCCGCGCGATCGGCCCGGGGGCAGTCCACGTCCACCTCGCCCGCAATGGACGAGGGCATGCCGGCCGCGGGGTCGCCCCGGAGCACGAGGATGCGGTCGGCCAGGGCCACGGCCTCGTCGACGTCGTGGGTGACGAGCAGCACCGTGAGCCCGATGGCGTCCACGAGGTCGAGGAGCCATGCGCGCATGTCCTGCCGCGTGAGGGCGTCCAGCGCGCTGAAGGGCTCGTCCATGAGGACCACGGGGTCGTCCATGAGGCAGGTGCGCAGGAGCGCGGCCCGCTGGCGCATGCCGCCGGAGAGCTGGTCCGGGTAGAGGCCCTGGCTGCCCTCGAGGCCAAACCGGGCGAACCTGTCCGACGCCCGGGTGCGGGCCTCGGCCTTGGGCACGCCCTTGAGCAGGAGCGGCAGGGCGGTGTTGTCGAGCACGGTGCGCTCGGGCAGGAGCAGGTCCTTCTGCAGCATGTAGGCCACGGAGCCGGGGCGCCCGGTGACGTCCTCCCCCTCCAGCAGCACGGTGCCGACGTCGGGCACCGAAAGCCCGGCCAGGGTGTGGAACAGCGTCGACTTGCCCGAGCCGGAGCGGCCCACGAGGCACACGAGCTGCCCTGCGCCCACGGAGAGCGAGACGTCGTCCAGCACCCCCATGCCCTCCCAGGAGACCGTGAGGCCGCGCGCCTCGAGGACCGGCGCCACGTCACTCACCGTCGCCGTCGGGCAGGTAGTCGTTCGTGAAGCCGCCCTGGGGGTCCAGCCTCTCCGGCGTGAGGCCCTGGTCGTTCATCCACGTGTAGAACGAGGCCCAGCGCTCCGGGTCGATGTAGCCCCAGCGGGGGGCGTCGGCCACGTACTTGTCGGCGAGGTACTCCTGGGAGGCGCGAGCGAGCTCGGGGTCCACCTCGGGGGCCGCCTCCACGAGGATGTCGGCGGCCTCGTCCGCGTGCTCGGAGGCGTAGAGGTAGCCCTTGGCCGTGGCGTCGAGGAACCTCCGCACGGTGTCCGGCTGCTCGGCGAGGAAGGTGTCGTTGGCGACGATGACCGGCGTGTAGTAGTCGAACCGCGGGTCGATGTCGCGGAAGGCGAAGTAGTCCACGGGGTAGTCCTGGACCTTGGCGTTCTGCCCGGCCCAGGCCTCGAAGCACCAGATGGCGTCGAACTGGTCGGCCTTGAGGCCGGTGACCTCGTCGGTGGAGTTGGCGGGCACGAGCTCCACCTGGGACCAGTCGCCGCCGTCCGTCTCCACCACGCTCCTCACGATGGCCTTCTCCACGTCCTGGTCCCACGTGCCGTAGCGCCTGCCCGCCAGGGCCGCCGGCCGCGTGACGCCGTCGCCCTTGCGGGAGATGATGCCGCTCGTGTTGTGCTGCACCACGGCCGCGACCGCGGTCACCGGCAGCGGGTCGTCGCTGCCCAGGTAGTTGGCCATGACGTCCTGGTAGCCCATGCCCAGCTGGGCGCGCCCGGAGCCCACGAGGGCGTCGGCGCCGTCCTCGGGCGGCTGCACGACCTCCAGCTCGATGCCCTGCTCCCTGTACCAGCCCTTCTCCATGGCCACGTAGATGCCGGTGTGGTTGGTGTTGGGGGTGTAGTCGAGCACGAAGGTGAGCTTATCGGGGTCCTCGGGGGTGCCGGAGCCGGAAGTGCCGCCCGCACCGGCGCACGCGGCCAGGGCGCAGGCGGCGGGGGCGAGGAGGGCGGTCTCGATCAGGGTTCGACGGGGGATGCCGGTCATGGTTGGGGGTTCCTTCCGTGGCGGCGCCAGGGCATGGCCAGGCGCGCGAGCGCGTCGACGGCCGCCATGAGCGCGAGGGACAGGGCTGAGATGATCGCGATGACCGCGAACATCTGGTCGTAGGAGTAGGACTTGCGCACGCGCGTCATGTAGACGCCCAGGCCGTCGAAGCCGCCGAGCCACTCGGCCACCACGGCGCCCACCACGGCGTAGGTCACGCTGATGCGCAGGCCGCCGAAGAACGACCCCATGGCCGCCGGCAGCTTGGCGTAGCGGAACACCTGGAGGCGCGAGGCGCCCATGGTGCGGAGCAGGTCGCAGGCGTCGGGGTCGGCCGAGGCGAAGCCCTCGGCCAGGGCCACGGTCACCGGGAAGAACGTGGTGAGGGCCACGAGCAGCACCTTGGGCAGCATGCCGTAGCCCAGCCAGAGCACGAGGAGCGGCGCGATGGCCACGGTGGGGATGGTCTGGCTCACGGTGACCAGGGGCTGGAGGGCGCGCCTGAGGGGGCCGAACCGCTCCATGGCACAGGCGATGAGGAAGCCCGCGGCCACGCCCAGGGCGAGGCCGGCGAGGGCCTCGGCCATGGTCACGAGCGCGTGGGAGGCGAGCAGCGGCGCGTCGTCCACGAGGGCGCGGGCGACGTCCACGGGCCCGGGCAGCAGGAACGACGGCACGACGCCCAGCGACACCACAGCCTGCCAGGCGACGAGCAGCACGGCCACGGCCACCGTGGGCGCCACCCAGCGGCGGCGCGGGCGGGCGGCGGCGCGGGCGGGCGCGGTGGCCCGACGGGCGGGGAAATCAGGCATGGTCGGCGTCGAAGCGCGCGTTGAGGCCGGCGTACTTGCCCACCTTGCGCTCCGTGGTGAGCATGGGCTCCTCGGCGCGGACGTCGATCTTGGCGTAGGTCATGACCTTGCCGGCGCCGGCCTTGACGGCGATCTCCTGGCAGGCCTTCAGGATGTCCATGCAGAGGTCGTAGTCTCCCTCGACGGTGGACTCGAACGGCCCCACGAACAGGCTCACGGGCTGGGCCCTGAGGTAGTCGATGACCTCGTCGACGATGCGCACCACCTCGTCGTCGGAGGCGGCGTCCATGGGAAGGACCTGGATGGCTACGGCACACTGCATACGCGCTCCTCTCCGGCGGGGAGAAAAAGGGCCCCGCCTCGACCGGGACCCTCGTGTCACGAGCGCTGTGGTCCCTACGCTGGCATTACCCAGATCAGGTTGCGGGTCAGGGCCGCGATGGGCCCAATCTCAGCCGGCGTGCGCCAGCCCCCCGTTCGGTTGGAGTATAGCCCAGCCGGCCGGTCGCGCGGGCGCTATCCTAGGGACACCACGACCCCGAGGAGGACCCATGGCCGCAGACCCGCTCGCCGACGTCCTGGACACCGCCCCGCTCGCCGCCGCGCCAGCGGGCACCGACCCCGGCCGTGGGGGCGCCGCCCGCGTGACGGCCGCCGCCGACGCCGTGGAGGGAGCGGTGATCGGGCTGCGCCGCTGGTTCCACGCGCACCCGGAGGCCTCCCTGGAGGAGACCGGCACCGCCGCGGCCGTCGCGGCCCAGCTCGCGGCCCTGGGCGTGGAGCACGCCATACCGCTCCCCAACGCCGTGGTGGCCACGGTGCGCGGCACGGCGCCCGGCGCCTACGGGCAGGACGGCACGGCCCGCAGGCGCGTGCTGCTCCGGGCCGACATCGACGCCCTGCCCGTGGCCGAGGACACCGGGCTGCCGTTCTCCTCGCTCTCCCCCGGCCTCATGCACGCCTGCGGCCACGACTGCCACGCCGCCATGCTCCTGGGCGCCGCCGCCGTGCTCCAGGCCAACCGCGACCTCCTCGCCGGAGAGGTGCGCCTGGTGTTCCAGCCCGCCGAGGAGTGCTCCCAGGGTGCCCGCATGCTGGTGGAGGCCGGCGTGTGCGACGGCGTGGACGCGGCGTGGGGCTGCCACATCTGGAGCGAGCTGCCAAGCGGCACGGTCTCGGTGGAGCCCGGGCCCCGCATGGCCAACGCCGACTGGTGGCGCGTGGAGGTCACCGGCACCTCGGCCCACGGCGCGCTCCCCCACCGCGGGGCCGACGCCGTGGTGGCCGGCGCCGCCATCGTGGAGCAGCTACAGACCGTGGTGAGCCGTCAGGTGTCGCCGTTCGAGCCCGTGGTGGTCACCGTGGGGCAGTTCCACGGCGGCACGGCCCGGAACGTCATCGCCGGGAGCACCTGGCTCGAGGGCACGGTGCGCACGTTCGACCCCGAGGTCCACGCGCGGGTGCCGCTGCTCATGAAGCGCATCGTGGAGGACACGGCCGAGGCCTTCGGGTGCTCGGCCCGCGTGACCGACTACACCCTGGGGAGCTGGGCCGTGGTGAACGACCCGGCGGTGACCGAGGTGGCCCGGCGGGCGGCCTGGGAGGTGCTGGGCGAGGAGGCGCTGGTCTCGTACCGCGGGTCCATGCCCGGCGAGGACTTCTCGGAGTACCTGTTCGAGGTGCCCGGGTGCTTCGTGTTCCTGGGCTGCTCCACCACGGGGACCGACCACTGCTGGCCGCAGCACTCCTGCCACTACAACCCCGACGAGAGGGTGCTGGTGGACGGCGTGAGGCTGGCGGCGCAGTTCGCGGTGGACTTCCTGGCGGGGTGACGGCCGCCGGCGGGGGCGTGCCCGCCGAGTGCCCGCGCGCATGCCGGGCGGGGCGTCACGGGCAGGCCTGCGGGCTCGGTCGCCCTTCACGGGCAACCCCGCGTGTTCGGTCACCCTCCAAGCGCCCCCTACGACGGCCCCTTGCGACAAGGGCCCCATACAGGGCGCACACCAGCGCGTTTTCGGACCAAAGACCCGCTGGAGGGGGACTTCTCGCACGCAAAAGGGCGTTGAAGGGTGATGCGGCACCCTTTATCTGGGTGTTGGAGCAAGTCCCCCGCACAGGGTGCCCCTATAGGGGGACGTTGCCCCCAGGGCGCTCCCCCGAGGCACCCCCTGCAAGACAGGACGGACCGGCAAGCCCGCCATGGCCCCGCCAGGCGTCAAGTTGGGACAAAAGTGCCCGACCATTGGGACAAAAGTGTCCGGGTGGTGGGACGGCTACTCCTTCTCCTCGCCGTTGAGCAACCTGTCCACCATGACCTTGTTGGCGGCCAGCTCCACGGCGTCGTCCAGGGGGTCCAGCGAGCCGTCGCCGCAGCGCCTGTCCAGGGCGCGGGACAGCAGCCAGTCGGCCACGCCGGGGTTCTTGGGCAGCAGCGGGCCGTGGACGTAGGTGCCGAGCACGTTCCGGTAGAGGCAGCCCTCCTCCCCCGACTCGCCGTCGTTGCCGTGGCCGAAGACCACGCGGCCCAGGGGCTCCACGCCATCGCCGAGGGTCGTGCGGCCGCCGTGGTTCTCGTAGCCCACCACGGGCTGGGGCGACACGGGGCTCTCCACCGCCACGTTGCCGATGAGGCGCGGGGCACCGCGGCGGGTCTCCATGTCCACGAGACCCAGGCCTTCGAGAACGTCGTCGCCCATGACGTAGGAGTGGCCCAGCAGCTGGTAGCCGCCGCAGACGGCTAGGAGCACGCCGCCGTCCTCCACGAAGGACGAGAGCTCGGCCCTGCGCTCAAGGAGGTGCTCGCACACGATGGCCTGCTCGCGGTCGGAGCCGCCGCCGATGAAGACGATGTCGGCGTCGGCGAACGTGGGGGTGTCGGAGATGGCCACCTCGGCCACGCGGGCCCCGAGGCCGCGCCACTCCAGGCGCTTGGTCAGCGTGATGATGTTGCCGCCGTCGCCGTAGAGGTTGAGCAGCTCCGGGTACAGGTGGACGATGTTCAGCGACCTAGCCACGGCGCTCACCGATCCTCTCGAGCTCGGCCTTGGCGGGCCAGAGGGCCGAGTAGTTGGTGAGCACGTACAGGGGCCGCCCCTCAGGGAGGTCGCCGAGGGCGGAGAGGGCGTCGGCCACGGTCAGGGCGATGGGCGCCGGCAGCCCGGCGTACTTCATGCGCACCTGGAGGTCGTTGGCGCGGTGGCCGCCGACCACAAGGGAGAGCGCCTCCTCCGCACCGAGGCGCTCGAAGTCCACGTCCCAGATCCAGGAGATGTCCTTGCCGTCGTTGTAGTCGTCGTTGACGACGAAGAACGCGGCCTTGGGCCGGGGGTCGGCGAGCATGAGGGAGATGTTCTGGTTGAAGCCCGTGGGGTTCTTGGCGAGGTTGAGCACCACCTCGCGGCCGTCCACGGAGAAGTGCTGCAGGCGGCCGTTCTCGGGGCGGTAGCCGTCGAGGGCCCGCTGGAACGTGGCCGGGTCAACGCCGCAGAGCACGGCGCCGGCCAGGGCCGCCAGCAGGTTGTAGACCATGTACACGCCGCCGAAGCCCGCGTGCACGCGCACGGTGCCGTCGATGCCCCTGCCGGAGACGTCGAAGGCCACGCCCTCGCGGCCCACCTCTACGCCGGTGGCCCGCCAGGCGAGCTCCGGCCGGGAGAAGTCGCCGTTGGGGCAGGCGAAGTCGCCCAGCTGGGCGTAGTGCCGGTAGGTGTAGTCGAGCTCGGCGCCGCACACCTGGCAGAACCGGGCCTCGGGCACGCGGTCGGACGGCAGGCCCAGGGCCTCGTCGATGCCGAAGAACAGGCAGGGGTTGGAGCCGTGGAGCCGCTCGGCCACGCCCACGCAGAGCGGGTCGTCGCCGCAGGCCACAAGCGTCGTGCCGGGGGAAGACGCCAGCGCCCGGGCGATGGAGTCCTGCACGCGGTCGATCTCGCCCGCGCGGTCGAGCTGGTCGCGGAAGAGGTTGAGCAGCACGAGGTAGCGCGGCTTGAGCGCCGGCAGGATCCGCACGCAGGAGAGCTCGTCGGCCTCCATGACGGCCCAGTCGGCGCCCTTGCCGGGCAGCAGCGCGGCCGTGACGCCGGGCTCCATGTTGGCGCCGGCGCGGTTGCAGAGCACCGTGGCGCCCGACTCCTCCACGGCGGCGGCGAGCACGTTGTTGGTGGTGGTCTTGCCGTTGGTGCCGCAGACCACGATGGCGCCGTCGGAGAGCTTGGCGGAGAGCTCCGAGAGCAGGTTCGGGTCGATGGCCAGGCCCACGCGGCCCGGCAGCTGGGAGGCGCTGCGGTGCAGCACGGAGCGCAGGCCCCAGGCGGTGGCGCGGCCGGCTGCCTGGGCGACGGAGGAGCGCAGGGTCATGGCCCTAGTCCCTCTCCTGGGCCTCGGCGGCCTCGAGCTCGCCGGGGGCGATGACGTCCTCGATGCGCAGGTTCACGCCGGAAACCTCGAGCCCCGTCATGGACGAGAGCTCGCGGATGACGGCCTTCTTGACGTCCTCGAACACCTGCGGGGCGTAGGCGCCGTACTCCATGAGGATGGAGATGTTCACGCGCACGGAGTTGTCCTGCATGACCTCCACGGAGACGCCCTTGGTGGGGTCCGTGCCGGTGAAGGTCTCCTGCACGCGCTTGAAGAAGCCGCCCTTCATGCCGCAGACGCCCGGGACGTCGCGGCAGGCGATGGCCACGATCTTCTCGATGACGCCGTTGGAGAAGGTGAGGGAGTCCTCGGAGTCCACGTCCTCCACGAGGTCGTCGTCCGCGTCGGTCTCGGCCAGGGGGGCCACCTCGACGCGCATGATCGAGGAGTCCGCGGGGGCCGGGGCGGCGGCGCGGGCGTCGATCCCGGCAGCGTCGGTGGGTGCCTGGCTCTTCTTGGTTGCCATGATCTAGCTCCTTGTCTCTGCCGGGACGGGTCAGCGGGGGTCGTTGCCGGGTCCGAGCAGGCGCTTGACGCCGTTCACGATTCGGGGGTCGCCGTCGAGCCACTGCCCGAAGGCCACGCCGCACACCACGAAGACGGCCACGAGCAGCGCCTGGAAGAACCCGATCCAGAAGATGAGCAGGGCGCAGACGAAGCCCAGGGCGCCGAAGAGCACCGCGTTGCGGTGCCCGGGGAACGCGCCGTCCACCCAGGTGGCGGCGGCGTCGCGGGCGGCCGCGGCACGGCGGCGCGCCTCGGCGCCGGAGGCGCGCGGGTCGGGCGCGGGGGCGTCCCTGACGTCGACGTCGGCGCCGTCGACCTCCACGGTGACGCGCGGGGCGGCGTTCCTGTCGGCCGTCTTGTCAGCCATCGGTCTCGACCCCCTTCCGGGACTCGGAGGGCTCCACCCTCACGGACACGGCGGACGGGGCGTCGTCGTCGGCCGCCGGGGGCTGCGCGGGCGCGCCGTGGCCCTTCATGGGCACGGCCACGCCGAAGTCCTGCGGGCGCTCGGGGGCGGCCCCGGACGCGTGGCGCACGGCGCGGTCGGCCTCGTGGACGGCGGTGGGGACGTAGGAGCTGTCGGCGCCGCGGGCCTCGCGCACGTCGCGGCCCGGCGTGATGTCGGAGGTCTGGCGGGGCTCCAGGAACCGCAGGGTGATGTCGCCCAGGCGGTCGCCCACGAGCACCTCGAGCCCCTGGCGCAGGCGCACCTGGAGCCTCTCCGCCTCGGCCCGGACGTCGAGGGAGCGGTAGGGCTCCACCCACACGGCGACGTCCACGGTGTCGTGGCGCACGTCGACGACGACCTTGGCGGCCACGCAGGTGCCGTCGGCCTCCACGAGGTAGGTGGCCTGGCTCGCCACGGCGGAGCGGGCGATGGAGACGCGGCCGCCGTCGCCGTCCAGGACCTCGATGTCCGAGGGGCGCTTGGAGCGCACGGCCACCACGACGGCGCACACGAAGCCGACGGCGCAGACCAGCGCGAAGAGCTCGATGAGGAAGAGGTACCAGTCGAGCGAGATGAGGCCTGCGGCCTCGACGGTCCAGGGGCCGATCCACGGCAGGAGCAGCGCCGCCAGGACGAGCGTCCCGCAGACGGCGAACACGACCAGGCAGAACCGTTTGAATCCGTTCATCGCGCCCTCCTCGACGGGTACAGGAAGGCCCCGACGGCGCAGGGCCGCCGGGGCCGGTACGGGACCGGCCGCGCTACTCCTCGTCGAGGGCGGCGACGATCTCGTCGGTCATCTCCATGGTGTTGTAGACGTTCTGCACGTCCTCCAGCTCGTCGAGGCGGTCGACGAGGCGCTGGACCTTCTTGGCGTCGGCCACGGCCACCTGGGTGGGGGTGGTGGGCACCATGGTGAGCTCGGAGCCCTTGACCTCGATGCCCTGGGCCTCGAGGGCCTTCTGGACGTCCTGCATCTTGTCGTAGGCGGTCCAGACGATCCACTGCTCGCCGGCGTCCTCGTAGTCGTCGCCGCCGGCCTCGGCCACGGCCATCATGAACTCGTCCTCGTCCACCGCGTTCTCGCGGTCGGCGACCTTCTTCTCCTCGCTCTTGATGACCTTGTCCACGGCGATGGAGCCCTTGCGCTCGAACTGGAAGGCCACGGAGCCGGAGGTGCCCAGGTTGCCGCCGGCGTGGGAGAAGGCGGAGCGGACGTCGGCCGCGGTGCGGTTGCGGTTGTCGGTGAGGCACTCCACGTAGACGGCGACGCCGGCGGGGCCGTAGCCCTCGTAGGTCACGTTCTCGTAGACGGCGGCGTCGGCACCGGCGCCGAAGGCCTTGTCGATGGCCGCCTTGATCTTGGCGTTGGGCATGGAGACCATGCGGGCGCGGGCGACGGCGGCGGCGAGCGACGCGTTGTTGTCCGGGTTGGGGTCGCCACCGAGCTTGGCGGCAACGGTGATGTTGCGCGAGAGCTTGGAGAAGAGCGCCGAGCGCTTGGCGTCGATGGCGGCCTTCTTGTGCTTGGTGGTGGCCCACTTAGAGTGTCCGGACATGCAAACTCCTTCTCGACGGGCGCACCGCTGCGCCACATGATCGAACGTCCGCGTCCCGCCGGCGCGACGGTGACGCATAACCTTACGAAGGATACCACGGGGCCGCGCGGCCTAACCGCCGTGCACTCCCCCATCACATGGGGACCCGGCCCCGGGCGGCCCTAGCGGAGGCCGTAACGCGTCTCGGTGCGGCGGATGGCGCGCCCCCACGGCACCCACACGGCCAGGAGGAAGGCCACGGTGGACAGGCCGTGGACCACGTCGAACGGGATGCTGGCCGCCCAGCAGCCGAGGAGCGACGCCGGGGTGAGCGGGCGCACGAACCCCACGGCGGTGTAGGCGTCGAGGACCGCCCCGTAGGCCATGCACGAGAGGAACCCGTAGGCACAGAGCGCCCCCCGGCGGGCGAGGAGCCCGCGGTCCGCCAGGGCGCCGGCGACGTAGCCCATGAGGCCCCAGGCGTACATCTGCCAGGGGGTCCACATGCCCTGGCCGAAGAAGAGGTTGGAGGCCAGGGCGGCGAGCGCCCCGCAGAGGAATCCCGGACGCCGCCCCAGGCACGCCCCGCAGAGGATGACGATGGCGGAGACGGGCTTCACGTCGGGCACGGCGGCGAGGAGGATGCGGCCCGCCGTGGCGGCGGCCGCGAGCGTGACCGCGGGCAGGAGCTGGCGGAGCGCCGGCACCGAGCGCTCCCAGCCGGCGAGCACCAGGCCCACCGACGCGGCGGCCACCGCCAGGGCGGGGACGGCCCACGCCCCGCCGGCGAGCACGGCGGCCACGAGCACCGCCGGGGGCGCCGCGAGGCAGGCGGCCTCCAGGGCGCGCCCCCGGGCATGCCGGGCGCCCGCGGGGCCTCCCGGCGCCGCGCCCTCGCCGTCCATGACCATGGCGACCCCCTTCCGTGGGTACAGACCGTCGGAGCCCACCGGGCCCCGCCCCATGAAACCACACCGAGTCCTAAGGCATGCCCATGGCAACGTCGCTCTTCTCATTGGCCGTCATCTGCCTCGTGGCGTTCGTCGGCCCCTTCCTGGCCGACCTCGTCCCCGGGAGGTGGCTGCAGGCGAGCGCGTTCATCCTCATCCTGGGCGCGCTCCTCGGCCCCCACGGGGCGCACCTCGTCGACCCCGCGGCGCCGGGGCTGCCGCTCCTGCGTCAGCTGGGCCTCGCGTTCCTGTTCCTCATAGGCGGCTACGGCCTCGCCCCCGAGGAGGTGCTCGGCACCACCGGGCGCCATGCGGCCCTCTCCTGGCTGGCGAGCTTCGCCCTCGGCCTGCTCGTGGCCTGGGCGCTGCCGTTCGACTTCTCCTGGAGGGCCCTCGTGGCGTTCGCCATCTCGCTCACGTCCACGGCCTTCTCCAAGGTGGAGGGCATCCTCAAGGAGCGCCGCGCCCTGGACACCCCCATGGGCCGCATCGTGGAGTCCTACGGCGCCACCGGCGAGCTGCTGCCCGTCATGGCCGTGGCCCTGCTGCTGGAGGAGCGCTCCCCCCTGGTGGAGCTGGGCATCATCGGGCTCTTCGTGGTGCTGGCGCTGGTCAGCGCCCGGCTCGCGCGCCACGAGGAGGAGCGCCGCACGCGCCTGGACGCCTTCGTGCGCGACGGCAGCGGCGCCGGCCAGATGATGCTGCGCCTCGTGATCTGCGTGCTCGTGGGGTTCGTGGCCCTGGGCGTCATCCTCGGCGCCGACATGATCGTGGCGGGCTTCGCCGCCGGCTTCATCCTGCGGCAGCTCGTGGGCGAGGACGACACGACCGTGATGCCCATGGTCCAGGCCGTGGCCAACGGGTTCTTCATCCCGGTGGCCTTTGTGATGTCGGGCGCCTCCATCGACATCTTCGAGGGCGGCTCGGAGCCCCTCGTGATCCTGGGCTTCATCTGCCTGCTCATCCTCGTGCGCGGCGTGCCCTGTCTCGTGTCGCTCTCGCTGGCGCCCGAGACGCGGTCCATGGCTCCGCTGCGCCGCGTCAACGTGGCCGTCTACTCCTGCACCGCCATGTCCACCGTCGTGGCCATGACGTCGGTGGCCGTGGAGGCCGGCGACATGACGCCGCACATCGCCAATGTGCTCGTGTTCGCCGCCGCCCTCACCACGGTGGCCGTGCCCGTCGTGACGCGCCTCATCGGCCGGGTGGACGGCGAGGCGGCCGTCGAGGGCGCCTCGGCCGACGCCACGGACGACGTGGACGCCTGAGGCCGCGCACCCGCGTGCCCGGCGGAGCCGCGGATCAGGAGAAGAACACCGACTCCCGGAAGAACGCGTCGGCCGGCGCCGTGCCCACGAGGGCCCCGTCGAAGACCATGGAGACCGTCGTGCAGCAGTCACGGGCGAACGCCAGGTCGTGGGTGGCCGCCACCACGGCCGCCCCGGCCGCGGCCCGCTCCGCCACGAGGGAGGCCACGGTCTCCCGCGCGGCCCGGTCCAGGCCCTTCACCGGCTCGTCGAGCAGCAGCGTCCGCGGGCGGCAGAGCAGCACCTTGGCCACGGCGAGGAGCTGGCGCTGGCCGCCGGAGAGCTCGGCGGCGTCGCGGCCCCAGAGCCCGAGCAGCCCCACGCGCTCCGCCATGGCCCTGGCCTCCCTCTCCGAGAACCCCGCCCCCGGCCCCCACGCCGTGAGCTCGCCGCCCACGGTGCCGGCGCCGAGCACCTCCCGCGGGTCCTGGGGCACGTAGCCGCGCCGCGCGGCGCCGGCGTCGCGCACGCTCCCCCGTCGCGGGCGCAGAATCCCGGCGAGCGTCCTCACGAGCGTGGACTTGCCGCACCCGTTGCCGCCCACGAGGGCGCGGACCTCCCCGGAGCGCACCTCGGCCGAGCATCCCGAGAGCACCCACGGCCGGCCGGACCCGTAACGCACCCAGAGGTCGCGGGCCTCCAGGGCCACGTCGCCCGGCTCGGGCAGGGGGCAGAGGACGGCGGGCTCCCCGGCGAGGGCGCCGGGCTCCACGGTGCGCACCCCGCCCCCGGCCACCTCCGCGGCCATGGTGGCGTAGGGCGCCATCGGGGCCGGGCGGTGGGTGGCCACCACCACGGTGACGCCGAGCTCCCGGTTCACACGGAAGAGCCCGTGCAGGAACGTGCGTTCCGCCACAGGGTCGAGCTGGGCCGTGGGCTCGTCGAGCAGGAGCACCTGCGGGCGCAGGACCATGGCGGCCGCGAGCACGGCCAGCTGCCGGCGTCCGCCGGAGAGCTCGGCCACCGGGGTGTGGAGCCAGCCGTCGACGCCGAAGAAGCAGCAGGCCTCCGCCAGGCGACGCCCCATGGCGGCGGGGTCCGTCCCGAGGTTCTCGAGGGCGAAGGCCATCTCGGCCCCCACGGTGTCGCACACGAGCTGGGCAGAGGCGTCCTGGGTCACGAGCCCCAGCGCGAGGGCCGACTCCCTGACGGAGAGTCCGCGCACTGGCCGGCCGAGCACCTCCACGGAGCCCGACAGCTCCCCCACCGGCGCCACCTCGGGCTTGGCGAGGCGCAGGAGCGTGGACTTGCCCGACCCTGTGGCGCCCACGAGCAGGCAGAACGCGCCCCGGGGCACCGCGAGGGACGCCCCGGAGAGCACCGGGGCCCCGAGGGCGCCCGGCGCGGCGGCACCGCCCGCGGGGTCGTCAGCGGGGTAGGAGAACGAGACGTCGCGCCACTCGACGGCGGGCGCGGCCGCGACGGGTCCCATCTCAGACCGGCCCATCTCAGGCCTCCCCGCGCGCCGCGAGGGCGTCCGCGGCCGCCGTGAGGCACGGCAGCGAGAACAGGAGCGCCACGGGCAGGTAGGCCGCCCAGGGGCCGAACGCCCCCATGGACGGCGTGTAGGTCCAGAGCGACCCGAGCCAGAGGGCGCAGCCCACGCCAGCGGCGGAGACGACGGCCACGGCGACGAGGGCCCACCGGTCGCCGGCGGTCCAGCGCCGGGGGCGCCAGTGGGTGCGCCGGCCCGACCCCCACCCGCGCGACGCCATGGAAGACGCCCGCTCCACGGACTCGCCCAGCGCCCAACCCACCATGGCGCCGGTGCGGTCCACGGCGCGGGAGAGGGCTGATGCCGCCCCGCCGTCGCCGGCGCAGGTGCATGCGGCCCGGGCGTCCTTGGAGGCGCGGGCCCGGGACAGGAGCTCGGGCACGAGGCGCACCACCATGGAGAGGGCGAGGCCCAGGGTGGGCAGCACGCCGCCGAGGAGGTCGCGGAGGTCGTCGGCCGGGAGCACGGCGGCGCACGCCTGGGCCCAGAGCATGGCGCCGGCCACCATGGCGCCCATGGCGAGCCCCCAGGCCACGGCCTCGAGGCGCACCTCCAGGGACCCCACGGAGAGCAGGGTCGTCTCGCCCACCGGCGAGACGAGGGGGTTCACCACGGCCACGAGGGCCATGAGGGGGAGGGCCGCCGCAAGCGAGGCCGCCGTGGCCGCGGCACCCCGGCACACGAGGGACGACGCCGCCGCGAGGGCGAGCGACAGGGCGAGCACCGCGGGCTCGAACGTCCCCATGGCGGCCGTGAGGCAGGCGGCGCACCAGAGGGCCCGCACGGCAGGGTGCGGCGCCGGCCCTGCCACCCGATCTCTTCTCCGCACCGGCACCTCCCCGCTCGCCTGCAAGACCCAAGGGTAACAGGGCGCGGGGCGCCCGGGGGCCGGGAGGCCCGCCGCCCTTCCCGGAAGCGCTTCCGGGAAGGAGGGATCACGCCGGTTGCGGGGCGGACCCTTCCCGGAACGGCTTCCGGGAAGAGAAACCCTTCCCAGAAGCGAATCTGGGAAGGGTCGGTTTCAGACCTTGTGGCTTGCCCCCTTCCCGGAACGGCTTCCGGGAAGGGGCGGCCGCGACGGCACGGCCCGCGCCCGGCGCCCCTAGTAGGAGACCACCGTCGTCCCGCGGGGGATGGTGTCGTGGATCCACTTGGCGTCGTCGATGGCCAGGCGCACGCACCCGTGGCTCAGGCTCGCGCCCAGGCGGCCGTCCTGCACCACCCGCGTGTAGGGGTTGTACAGGATGGAGTGGAACAGGTAGTCGCCGTGGAACTGCGTCCAGTAGTAGCAGCTGTAGCCCTTGTTCTCGCCGAAGGAGTAGCCCTTAGAGCCCACCGAGAAGGTGCCGCGCACCGTGGGCGTGGAGGGCTTGCCGCAGCTGCACGTCATGAAGCGCACCTTGGTCCAGCTGCCCCGGCCGCCGCGGTAGACGCCCACGCGGTTGGCGGAGTTGTCGACGAGGACGAGGTAGGGGGTGGGGCTCGAGTAGGACTGGGCGCGCCCGTCCATGCCGGTCTGCACGCTGGGCCGGGCGCGACGCCCCGAGGCGTCCACCCAGTAGCGGCCGCCGTCGACCCACGAGTTGGTGGCCATGGCGCCGGACGACCCCACCCAGTAGGTGTCGGAGACCCAGCGGTTGACCCACATGGCGCCGTCGGGGCCGAGGTAGTACCTGCGGCCGCCCTCGGCGAGCCAGCCCCTGCCGATCGACCCCTTGGGACCGTAGGGGCTCCCGGCGCGGCGCAGGAAGTAGGTGCGCCCGCCCTCGCGGAGCCAGCCGGTGCCGATCGACCCCTTGGGACCCCAGGGGCTGCCCGCGCGGCGCAGGAAGTAGGTCTGGCCGCCCTCGCGGAGCCAGCCCGTCCCCACGGTCCCCTTGGGGCCGTAGGGGCTGTTGGCCCGACGGAGGAAGTAGCGCTGGCCGCCGTCGTCGAGCCAGCCGGAACCCACGGAGCCCCTGGGGCCGTAGGCGTTGTCGGAACGGCGCAGGAAGTAGGTCTGCCCCTTCTCCATGAGCCAGCCGGAGCCCACGGAGCCCTTGGGGCCGTAGGGGCTGTTGGCGCGGCGCAGGAAGTAGGTCTGCCCGCCCTCGGTGAGCCAGCCGGAGCCGAGGGACCCCTTGGGGCCATAGGCGCTGTCGGAGCGCCGCAGCCAGTAGCGCTGGCCGGCCACGTCGACCCAGCCCACCCTCATGGCGCCCGAGGCGTCGAGGTAGTAGCGCTGCCCCGCGAGGTCGAGCCAGCCCGTGCGCGCGGCACCGGTGGCGGGGTCGAGGTAGTAGCGGGTGCCGCCCTCCTCGTACCACCCGGTGCGCGGGTGGCCCTCGGCGTCGAACCGGTAGCGGAGGCCGTCGACGGTGTGCCAGGCGCTCGCCACGTACGTGCCGTCGGCAAGGTAGTAGCGGCGCGACTGGCCGTGGGCCTCCCAGCCGGCCGGGTGCCGGTAGGCGTTGGAGAAGGTCGGGGCCTCGGACGCGCCGCCGTAGGAGACGGTCGCGACGGGCGCGCCGTCGGGACCGGTGGCGACGGTCACGGTGACGGGCACCGTGCGGGCGTCCACCGTCACCCCGGCCGCCGCGGGGGCCATGCGGAGCGAGAGCGCCGACTCACCCGCTGCGGCGACATCCACGGGGGCGAAGGTCACGGAGCCGTCGGCGGCGCAGGGGACGGCCTGCACGACGGTGCCGTCTCGGAGGAGCTGGACGGAGAGCTCCCCTGCCTGGAGGGGGCGGCCGGAGAGCGTGACGCGCGCGGAGAGGGTCACCGGCACGGTGGCGGCGGGGGTGGCCGCAGGCGTCGCGGCGTCCGCCCCGTCCGTCGCCGGAACGTCTTCGGCGGGTGCCTCGGCGGGCACCTCCGCCGGTGCGGGGGCGACGGTCTCGAGGGTGGCCGGTACCGCCGCTCCCCCGACGGCGCCGTCGCCGTCCAGCGCCAAGGCGGCGGACGGCGACAGGGCCAGGAGGGCGGCGAGGGCCGATGCTGTCAGTGCCGCGGCGACGCGCGGCGACGTGCGAACGTCCATGGGGGTTCCTCTCGTCTCCAAGGGTCTCCCCCACTTTAGACCAAATCTGCATCGAGTCTGTAAATGGGAGACACCGCGAGGGGAACCGACGCCCTAGATGTAGAGGCGCCCGATGCCGCGGGGCGTGCCGTGGGCCCACAGGCTCGCCGTGCGCACGCCCGCGCCGGGCCAGGCCTCGATGATGCGGTCGCCGCCGATGTAGATGGCGACGTGGCCCGGCCAGAAGACGAGGTCGCCGCGCTGGCGCGAGGACACGGGCAGGCGCTGGATCTTGCCGTTGTTCCACACGTTGTTGGCGTCGTGGCTGTGCCAGCCGTTGGGGCCGGTCACCCAGTGGTTGTAGGGGTTGTACTCCCCCATGGACATGCCCGTGGCGTAGGCGCACTGGTAGACGAGGCCGATGCAGTCGACGCCCACGCCGGGCCGCTGGGAGTAGTTCCACACGTAGGGGGTGCCGATGTACTCGTTGGCCCGCTGCACGAAGGCGTTCACGCAGTCGGCCTTGGACGCGTAGGGCGAGATCCTGGACGGCGTGACGTAGTAGTTGCGCGCCACGGAGGCCGAGAGGCCCAGGCTCACGGTGCGGCAGGACACCTGGTAGTAGCCCGAGGGGTTCTGCCACCCCTCCTTGCCGGGGTGGGCCGGGTCGAGGACGCCGTTGGACCGGAACCAGTGCCACGTGCCGCCGTCGCGCACCCATCCGGTGCAGGCCGCGCCCGTCGCGCGGTCGAGCAGGAAGCGGCTGCCGCCGTCGGTGAGCCAGCCCTTGCCGAGCGACCCCCTGGGACCCCAGGGGCTACCGGCGCGGCGCAGGAAGTAGCGGCGCCCGCCCTCGTCGAGCCAGCCGGAGCCGATGGAGCCCTTGGGGCCATAGGGGCTGTTGGCCCGGCGGAGGAAGTAGCGCTGGCCGCCGTCGTCGAGCCAGCCGGTGCCCAGGGTGCCGCGGGGGCCCCACTGGTTGGCGGCACGGCGCAGGAAGTAGGTCTGGCCGCCCTCGGTGAGCCAGCCGGAGCCGAGGCTGCCCTTGGGGCCGTAGGCGGTGTCGGAGCGGCGCAGGTAGTAGGTCTGCCCGCCCTCGGTGAGCCAGCCGGAGCCGAGGGACCCCTTAGGACCCCAGGAGGTGTCCTCGCGACGGGACCAGAACCGCTGGCCGCCGTCGTCGAACCAGCCCGTGACGAGGGAGCCGGCGGGCGCGTCGGCCGAGTCGGTCCAGCGCAGGTAGAACCGCTGGCCGCCCTCGGTGAGCCAACCCTGGGCGGGCGTGCCGCGCGGGCCCCACTGGTTGTCCGCCACGCGCAGGTAGTAGCGCTGGCCGCCGTCGTCGACCCAGCCGGTGCGCAGGGCACCGGTGGCGCGGTCCATCAGGTAGCGGCGGCCGTCCACGGTGACCCAGCCGAGCGCCATGGAGCCGCGGGGGCCCGAGGCGCCGTCGGCCGGGGCCAGGTAGTAGCGCCGGCCGCCCTCGTCGTACCAACCGGTGCGCACGTGGCCGGCGGCGTCGAACGCGTAGCGGCGCCCGTCGACGTCGAGCCAGCGCGACACGGCGTAGGTGCCGTCGGCGAAGCGGTAGCGGCGGGCGGCGCCGTCGCCCACCCACCCGGGCACGTAGGTGCAGGCGAAGGTGGGCGCCTCGGCGGACCCGTCATAGGAGACCTCGGCCGAGAGGGACGCGCCGTCGTCGGAGGCCGTCACGGTCACCGTCACGGCGACCGTGCGGGCGTCGACCGCCACGGCGCCGTCGCCCGCCGGGGCCATGGAGAGGGAGAGCGCGTACGTGCCGGGGGCGTCGAACTCCACGGGGGCGAAGGCCACGGCGCCGTCCGCGCCCACGGCCACGGTCTGGACGACGGCGCCGTCCCGGGAGAGGTTCACGGAGAGCGATCCGGCCGCAGGCACCGAGTCCGGGAGCGTCACGGTGGCCGAGAAGGCGGCGGACGCGGGGGCGGGATCGGAGGGCTCGGCCGGACCGGGGTCGGGGTCGGACGGATCGGGGTCGGCCGGGGCCGGGTCCTGCGGTGCCGGCGCGGGGTCGGGCGCCGCCCCCGTGTCCTGGGCGTCCGCTCCGACGGCGGCGACGGCGGACGCCGCGGGCGTGCCCTCCTCGGCCACGGCGGCCGGCGCCGCGGCGAGACCCGTGCCGAGGGCTAACGTCAGCGCGAGCGCGAGCGCGGCCCCCTTCCTGCTCTTTCCCATGGAATCCCCTCTCTTCAGGATATTTATATAATACCGTTCATCAAGGTATCACAAGAAAGGATTCAAGGCGCACGGAGGTTCAAAGCGCGATGGGGTCACGAGTCCGCGGGACGGTCGCTCCCCTCCGCGACGTCGTAGGTGTGGCCCCGCTGGGGGCGCCGCGCCCGGTGCGCCCACACCAGCACGCCGACGCCCACGGCCACGAGGGGGAGGCTCAGCACCTGGCCCATGGTGACGGGCCCGAGGAGGTAGCCCAGCTGGGCGTCGGGCACGCGGACGAACTCCACGAGGATGCGGAAGCACCCGTACAGGGTGAGGAACCAGCCGAGGAACGTCCCCTGGGGCCTCGGGGGCAGCCTCCGCGACAGCGCGTAGAGGACGGCGAAGAGCACGACGCCCTCGAGGAGCGCCTCGTAGAGCTGGGAGGGGTGGCGGACCACGGCGCCGCCGGTCTCGAACACCACGCCCCAGGGGAGGTCGGTGGGCTTGCCCCAGAGCTCGCCGTTGACGAAGTTGGCCAGGCGCCCGAAGAACAGGCCGATGGGCGCCACGATGACGCCGAGGTCGCAGAAGGTGGGGATGGAGATGCGGTAGGGCCGGCAGGCCACGATGCCGCCGACCACCGCCCCCACGAGACCGCCGTGGAAGCTCATGCCGCCCTCTGAGAAGGCGAGGATCTCGAGCGGGTGCGCCCAGTAGTAGCCGGCGCCGTAGAAGAGCACGTAGCCGAGGCGGCCGCCGAGGATGGCGCCGAAGGCCACGCCGATGACGCCCGTCATGATGTCCTCGGCCGAGAGGTCGAGGCGCCAGTGCCTGACGATGCGCCCGATGACGAGGCCGCCCACGACGAACGCCGCCAGGTAGGCGAGGCCGTACCAGCGCACGGCGATCGGGCCCACCTGGAAGGCGACGGGGTTCAGGCTGTGGTAGAGCTCGTTGAGCATGGGTCCTCCAAGGGGCGGCGGACCGCGCCCCGGGAGGGGCGGGCGCGACCTAGTCGGACAGGACGTGGGACGCCGTGGCGCCCGTCTGGCCCTGGTAGTGGCTGCCGAGGGACGCCGAGCCGTAGGGGCGCTCGACGGGGCTGCTCATGCGCTCGAAGCTCAGCTGGCCGATGCGCATGCCGGGGCGCAGCATGATGGGCAGCGTGGCCACGTTGGAGAGCTCGAGCGTGAGCTCGCCGTCCCAGCCGGGGTCGACGTAGCCGGCGGTGGAGTGGATCATGAGGCCCAGGCGCCCCAGGGTCGACTTGCCCTCGAGCTTGCCGAGGACGTCGTCGGGGAGCACGATGCGCTCCTGGGTGGTGCCGAGGGCGAACTGGCCGGGGTGCAGGATGAAGGCCTCGCCCGGCTCCACCACGACCTCCTCCGTGAGGTCGGGCTGCTCGGCCATGGGGTCGATGAAGGCGTGGGTGGAGTTGCGGAAGATCCTGAAGTTGACGCCCAGGCGGACGTCGACGGAGGCCGGCTGCACGTCGCGGTCGAGCAGGGGCTCGATGACGATGCGCCCGGAGGCGAGCTCGCGTTTGATGTCGCGGTCTGACAGGACCATGGCCGGTTCCTTTCGTGACGGGGTGTCAGTCGCGCCCCTCGGGGTCATCCCCCTGGGCGAAACGTCTCGCCATGGAGCGGCGCAGGGCGACCATGTTGAAGCCGCCGCCGCACAGGCAGGCGAGGATGACGGTGTAGGTGACGCCGTTGAGCTGGAAGGCGGCCACCATGGGCACCATGGCGGCGAGCGAGACCGCCAGGGCGACGGCGCCCCCCACGAGGTTGGTCCTGAAGGTGCGCACGGCCGCCGAGAGACTGTCCATGAAGGACAGGAAGGCGATGGCGAGGGACCCGGCCACGAGGGGCGGCAGCAGGTAGACGTAACCGGCCACCCGCGAGCCGTACACCAGGGTGTAGAGGAACTCGCCGAGCAGCTCCACGCCCACGAGGCAGACGACGCCGATGGCGACGACGCCCGCGGCCACGAGGCCCATGAGGTGCCAGAAGCGCTTGGCGTCGCAGCGCTCGTAGGCCTCGGTGAAGTAGCCCAGGAGCGGGTTGTAGATGTAGGCCGCGCCGGTCTGCACGATGGCCATGGGCGCCGCCATGGTGCCGTAGGCGCCGAGGGCGGCCTCCCCCATGGCGGCCATGAGGTACTGACGGGGGATGGACGTGGCGCCCGAGATGGTCACGAACGCCAGGACCGCCGGGGCGCAGCGCACGAGCATGGCCCACGCCCGCCGCCAGCGGATCCCCACGGTGAACTCGGTGAAGTAGCGCGCGTGGGGCAGGTCGTAGAAGACGCCCACGGCACACACGCCCAGGAACACGCAGAACAGCGCCAGCGTGAGGTTCTGCGTCGCCGAGAAGACCCCCGCGAACACCACGAGGGTCACGAGGCCCTGGAGCGCGTAGGAGACGCCGATGTAGTCCATGCGGCGGTTGACCTGCTCGAGGGCGTGCACGCCGTCCAGCAGCGTCGCCGTCACCTTGTAGAGGGCATAGCAGAGGATGGGCGGCAGGAGCGACGGCGCGCCCGTGACCAGCGAGTAGACCGTGAGCAGGGCGATGCCGATGCCGCCGGTGACGAGGCGGAGGCCCAGGTACTCCCCCAGGGTGTGCTCGCCGTGGAGGTCGCTGATCTGATAGACGTACAGGCGGTAGTCCACCACGGGGGCGAAGATCATGTAGACGCTCATGGCGTAGGAGTAGACGCCCGCGGCGTCGTACCCGCCGGAGAGGCGCAGCACCAGGACGGTGATGAGCCACTGGCAGAGCAGGTTGCAGAACGAGCCCGCGCTGTTCCACGCCATGTTCCTTTTGATGGAGAGCGGCCTGGTCCGCCTGTCCGGGGAGGCCTCGGGGTTTCCCACCCTTAGACGGCGCGGACGGCGGTGACGCCGGGGACGTGCTCCTTGAGGACGCGCTCGATGCCCATGGAGAGCGTCATGCCGGAGAGGGCGCAGCCGGCGCAGGCGCCGTTGAGCTCCAGGGAGACGACGCCATCCTCGTCCACGGACACGAGCTCGCAGTCGCCGCCGTCGGCCTGGAGGCTGGGGCGCACGGCGTCCAGGACCTTCTCGAGCAGCTCTTCGTCAACGGCCATGGTGACTCCTTACGGTCGGCGCGCCGAAATCCCTCCGGCGCGCAGGTGTTTTCTCCCGGCATGGTACCAGCTGTCCGTGTGCCGCGCATGGAGCGGGACCGGCCCTCAGTCCACCTTGGAGAAGAGGTGGCCCAGGGTGCCGCCCGGCTCGGGGGCGGGCAGGGGGCGCCCCTCCGCGACGGCCGAGAGGGCCTCCGCGGTGCGGCGCACCTGGCGGACGGCGCCGTCGGCATCCAGCAGCGTGGCGTCCACGAGGAGGCGCGTCACGCCGGCCAGGAGGAGCTCGCGCACCTTGGGCACGGCGTCCAGGGGCTCGTCCCACCAGATCCGGGAGCGGCCCTGGCGGTCCGTGCGCACCAGGAGCCGGCGGTCGTCGATGTTGCGCAGGTAGAGGTCGCGCGTGCGCAGGCGGCAGCGGTCGCAGTCGTGGATGCAGGCGTCGGCCATCTGGAGCACGCAGTGCTCGCTCGTCATGGCCCGCACGGCCCCGTGGACCGTGGCGCCCACGGGCACGGACGCCGCGCGGCACACGGGCGCCATCTGGGCGCAGGTGAGCTCCGGCGAGAGCCAGAATCCGGCCGCGCCGGCCTCCTCCAGCGCCTCCACGCAGCTGCGGTTGTGCACGGGGATGCAGCCGCGCACCTCTGGCGCGGCGCCGCGGGCGGCGGCAAGGGCGAGCTCGCTCACGTTGCCCACGGCCACGGCGACGCCGGGGGCCACGAGGGGGTCGACCCGGGCGTGGTCGGCCTCGCGGCAGACCTCGTCCAGTACGGGGATGCAGCCGGCCGGGAAGGCGTCGCCGCGGGCGGCGAGCTCGTCGCCCGGCACGTAGACCCGGGCGGCGCCGGCGGCCAGGGCGGCCACGGCGGCCTCGGGCGTGGGCGCCAGGCAGCAGACCTCGGCGTCCAGGGCGGCCGCGCGCACGGCGGCCTCGCGGTCGCGGGCGTCGCGGGGTACGGCGCGGCGGGTCTCCCCCACCCGGTCGGCGCGACGTGCACCGCACTCCTCGCACCAGGCCTCCCAGGCCGGCGGCGCCGCCGCCGTGGAGGCGCGGCCCGCGTAGGGGGCCTCGATGGCCGCCACGAGGGCGTCGACGGCGTCGGCGCGCACCCGGTGGAGCGTGGAGAAGCCCATGCCGCAGCCGGCCGAGAGCTCCACCTCCATGGAGACGGGCTCGAAGGGGCTCTCCCCCATGCGGCCCACGTGGGCGGCGACGTCCCCCCGCACGAGCTCCTTGGTGCGGGCGGCCTCCACGACGGGGCCCACGGCCTCGGCCGACGGGCCGTCCCCGTCGCGGCCCACGCACGTCAGGCGCACCGTCAGGGGCTCGCCGAGCACGCAGCGCACCCGGACGGCCACGGGCCGGCGCCGGGGCCACGGGCGGCCCTCCACGGCCGAGACGGCGTCGAGGGCCGCCTGGCTCCGGAGCACCCGGACCGGCGTGCCGGCGGGCACGGGGCGGCGCACGGGGCACCGGAGGCGCGTGCCCGCGGCGGCGTCGGCGGGCGCCGTTACGCAGAAGAACGTCTCGGGGGCGTCCACGGGGCGGAGCTCCAGGAGGTCCCCCCTGCCCACCGGGGCGTCGAGGTCCACCACGGCCTCCGCGGCCGAGCACGACCGCACGGCCCCCACGGTCTCGCCACGGTTGTTGGAGCGCTCGTAGCTCATCATCCCGTTGCCCGAGCGGCCCATGAGGTAGGCATCCGTGAAGTCGCGGTTGAAGGCGCGCTTGAGGCGTCGGTGCAGCGTGCCGTCCCCATCGGGGGCGGCGGCGCCGTCGTACAGGGCGTCGAGGGCCTCGCGGTAGGCCGAGACCACGGAGAGCACGTACTCGGGGGCCTTCATGCGGCCCTCGACCTTGAGGGACCCGGCCCCGGCGCCCATCAGGGCCGCGAGGTGGTCCAGGGAGAGGGCGTCCTTGGGGCAGAGCCCGCGCTCCCAGGCCGCGGGGCCGAGCCTCGTGCCCGAGGCGTCCTCGAGGGTGTGGGGCAGGCGGCAGGGCTGGGCGCAGAGGCCGCGGTTGGCCGAGCGCGGGCCCCTGAGCGAGCTCATCTGGCAGAGGCCCGAGTAGCAGAAGCACAGGGCGCCGTGGCCGAAGACCTCGCACTCCACCCCGGTGGCGCAGCAGGCGGCCACCTCCGCGAGGGAGAGCTCGCGGGAGAGCGTCACGCGCTCGTAGCCCGCGGCGCCGCACCAGGCGACGCCGCGGGGGTCGTGGACGTTGGCCTGCGTGGAGACGTGCACCTCCACCTCGGGCCAGCGGCGGCGCGCCTCGGCGGCGAGGCCCCAGTCCTGGACGATGAGGGCGTCGGCCCCCAGCCGCACGGCGCGGGCCACGGAGGCGAGGGCGCGGGGCATCTCGTCGTCCTGGATGACCACGTTGAAGGTCACGAAGACCCGCGCCCCGGCCACGTGGGCGGCGCGGCAGCAGAGGGCGAAGGCGTCGTCGTCGAGGTTGTCAGCGCCGCGGCGGGCGTTGAAGTCGTTGCCGAGGCCGCAGTAGACGGCGTCGGCGCCGCCGGCAAGGGCCGCCCAGAAGGCGTCCCGGGTGCCGGCCGGCGCCAACAGCTCGAGGAACCGGTGTCCCACGGCGCTAGACCAGCTGCGCGGCGTGGCGCTTGCCCACCTGCACGAAGGCGTGCTCCACACGGGCCGGGTCGACGTTGTAGTCCTTGGGTGCCACGGGCTCGTCGTTCAGGCGCACGGCCCCTCCGTCGATGAGGCGGCGCGCCTCGCCGGCCGACTTCGCCAGGCCGCAGGCCACGAGCACGGGCGGCAGGTACACGAGGCCCTCGTCGTTGAGGGCGATCTCGACGACCACCTCGGGGGCGTCGGGGCGCTTGTGCTCCTTGAAGAGGGCGTCGAAGGCCGCCGCGGCCCTCTCGCCCGCGCCCTCGCCGTGGTAGAGGTCCACGATGTTGGCGGCGAGCTCGCGCTTGAGGCGGTAGGGGTCCGCCGTGCCGTCGGCGAGGCCCCGCTCGATGGCGTCCACCTCGTCCACGGGGAGCGTGGAGGCGAGGCGGTAGTAGGTGGCGATGAGGTCGTCGGGGATGGACATGACCTTGCCGTACATGTCGTCCGCGTCGTCGGTGAGGCCCACGTAGTTGCCGTAGCTCTTGGACATCTTCTTCACGCCGTCGGTGCCGGTGAGAAGCGGCATGGTGAGGGCCACCTGGGGCTCCATGCCCATCTTCTCCATGAGGTCGCGGCCGGCCAGCAGGTTGAAGATCTGGTCGTTGCCGCCCATCTCCACGTCGGCCTCCACCACCACGGAGTCGTAGGCCTGGAGCACCGGGTAGAGGAACTCGTGGAGGGCGATGGGCTGCTGGTTCCTGTAGCGGTTGGAGAAGTCCTCGCGCTCCAGGATGCGGGCCACGGTGAACCTGCCCATGAGGCCCAGCAGCTGCGAGAGGTCCAGGGGCTTCAGCCACTCGCCGTTGAAGACCACCCGGGTCCTCTCGGGGTCGAGCACCTTCATGGCCTGCTCAACGTAGGTGGCGGCGTTGGCCTCCACCTGCTCCTCGGTGAGGGGCGGCCGGGTGGAGTCGCGGCCCGAGGGGTCGCCGATGAGGGCCGTGCCGCTGCCGATGAGCAGGACGACGTTGTGCCCCAGGTCCTGGAACTGGCGCATCTTGCGCAGGGGCACCGCATGGCCGAGGTGCAGGTCGGGGCTGGTGGGGTCCACGCCCAGCTTGATGGTGAGGGGGCGGCCGCTCTCGAGTTTCTTCTTGAGCCCGTCCAGGGGCACGATCTGCATCGTGCCGCTCTCGATGACCTTCAACTGCTCCTCGGCGCTGAGCATGGCGATCCTCTCGTTCGGGCCCGGGGACCCGGGCGTCGTGTGGTGCCTAGCCATGCTACCCCAAAGAGGGGGCCGCGCCCGGTGCACCCGGGCGCGGCCCCCTCACCAACACGGTCGTCCCGCAGGTCAGCCGGTGATCGACCTCATGGCCGACAGCAGGTCGCGGCCGTAGAGGCGGTTGCTGGCCCAGACGAGCCCGCCGTGGCCGTCCGCGCCGTAGTCCTCCAGGTAGGGGGCGATGCCGCGGGTCACAAGGGCGAACCTCGGGTCGACGCAGGGCTTGTTGAGCGCCGCCTTGGAGGAGTAGGCCTTGAGGTGCTGGGCCTGGGCGAGGAGGCCCTGCTGCACCGTGGCGAACGTGGCGGCGTTGCCGTTGGCGTTGCCGTCGAGCGCGCCGAGGCCGCCGAAGTTGCACTGGCTCGCGTTCACGATGCCGCCGAACTTGAGCCAGCCGGTCTCGTTGCCCACCTGCGCGGCGAGGACCTCGGGCCGCACGCCCTCGGACGTGGCGGCGTCCCACGCGGCCTGGGCGAAGGCCTCGGGCGTGGTGGCGCCGTACTTGGCGTCGGTGCGGTAGGCCTGCGGGTAGTTGGCCTGGATCTTGGCCGCGAACGCCTTGACGAAGGCGTCCTTGGACATGGATGACGAGCCCATGACCGGCGTGTTGGTCGTACGGGTGTAGACCTCCTTGCCGCTGCCGTCGAAGTAGTGGACCTTGGAGCCCGACGCCGTGGAGCTCGAGGGGCGCCAGGAGGCGTCGTACCAGGCATTCAGCGGGCCTTCGGAGACCAGGGCGCCGTCGGAGGCGAAGTTGCAGACCTTTCCGTCCACGGCGTGCACGCCGGTCACGGCCGCTCCGCTCGAGCGGTCGAGGAAGTAGCGCTTGCCGCCGTCGGTGAGCCAGCCCTTGCCCATGGAGCCCACGGGGCCGCTGGAGGCCGAGGTGCGCAGCCAGTAGCGCCTGCCGCCGTCGGTCACCCAGCCGGTGCGCATGGCGCCGGTGGAGCGGTCGAAGAAGTAGCGCTCCCCCTGGATGTCCTTCCAGCCCGTGACCCGCTTGCCGTTCTCGTAGTAGCAGCGCACGCCGCCCTCGGTCTGCCAGCCGGCCTTGACGCCCATGGAGAGGAGCGCGCCGTCGGAACCGAAGGTGCAGACCTTGCCGTCGACCGTGTGGGTGCCGGTGAGCGCCGCGCCGGTGGTGCCGTCGAGGTAGTAGCGCTTGCCGCCGTAGGTGAGCCAGCCACGGCCCATGGAGCCCACGGGGCCGTAGGTGGAGTCGGTGCGGAGCCAGTAGCGCTTGCCGCCGTAGGTGAGCCAGCCGGTGCCCTTGGAGCCCACGGGGCCGTAGGTCGACTCGGTGCGCAGCCAGTAGCGCTGGCCGCCGTCGTCGGCCCAGCCGGTGCGCATGGCGCCGGTGGAGCGGTCGAGGAGGTAGGACTGGCCGCCGTACGTGAGCCAGCCCTTGCCCATGGAGCCCACGGGGCCGTTGGCGGAGCTGGTGCGGAGCCAGTAGCGCTGGCCGCCGTCGTCGGCCCAGCCGGTGCGCATGGCGCCGGTGGAGCGGTCGAGGAGGTATCGCTGGCCGCCGCTGTCGAGCCACCCCTTGCCCATGGAGCCCACGGGGCCGTTGGCGGAGCTTGTGCGGAGCCAGTAGCGCTTGCCGCCGTCGTCGAGCCAGCCGGTGCGCATGGCGCCGCTCGAGCGGTCGAGGAAGTAGCGCTGGCCGCCGTCGTCGAGCCAGCCCCTGCCCATGGAGCCCACCGGACCGTTGGCGGAGCTTGTACGGAACCAGTAGCGCTGGGAGCCCACGGTCACCCAGCCGGTCCTGCGGGCGCCGGTGGACGGGTCGAGGTAGTAGCGCTGGCCGCCCTCGTCGAGCCAGCCGGTGACCTTCTTGCCCGACCTGTAGTAGTACCAGGAGCCGCCCTCGCTGTGCCAGCCGTTCTTGGTGGTCGAGGGGACCTTGCTGGCGGCCGGCTTGGAGTAGGTGTTGGGCCAGTGGCGCGCGATGGCCTCGGCGTCGGCGTAGCCCAGCTGCTTGAGGAAGGCCTCGCTCTTGAGCTTGGTGGCGTCCTCGAGGTTGTCGATGAAGGCGTGCTCGATGATGAGGCCCGTGGTGCCGTTGAGGCGCGGGTAGTAGTTGATGCCCATGGAGTCGGCCACGGAGCCGTCGGGGTAGGTCTTCCCCGCCCAGTTGTTGGTCTTGATCAGGCGGTTCTGGAGGTTGAACGGCGCGGCGCTCAGCTTGGACAGGAGGTCCCGGCCGAACGCGGAGCTCTCCGTGTTGGTGAAGCGGTTCCAGGTGGAGGTGTTGGTCACCAGCACCTCGGCGCCGCGGCCGCCGCCGCTGTTGAAGTGGAACGACACGAGCACGCGGGCGTTCTTGGCCTCGGCGCGCTGGTTGCGCTCCATGCGGCTCAGGGTCTCGTAGTTCTGCTTCGTCAGGAAGCTGGGGATGCCCAGCTGGGTCAGGCGCTCCTGGCAGTAGTTGGCCACCTTCCAGTTGAGCACCTCCTCGCGGAGGCCGAACCCGCTGGCACCGCTCTCGGTGCCGCCGTGGCCGGGGTCGAGCGCCACGGGGCCGCAGGCGGCATATGCGGGGGCCGCGAAGGCCAGCGAGACCGCAAGGGCGGCGCATGCCGCCAGCGGTACCCGGCGGTGGACGGCCCCCCGCCCCCTCTTAACCTCTCTCATCCAAACCCCTTCCGGTATGCATCGATTCATTCAGGTGGGAGTATAACTGTTTTCAGACCTACTGAAAATCAACTGATAGCGTAAGGGAACGTTTCTTACGCATCATGTCCGGGAACCCTTACCCTTCCTAAAATGCCGTGGAGACGCGCGCGGGCGGCCACGGCCCCGCCTCCCTTATCTGATAATGGCTACCGACCAAACCCCGAAGGAGGTCGCTTCATGGGAATCAGGACGCGACGTGCCCACCGGCACTCACGCACCCACATCGTGGGGTTCGGCGCAGCCGGACTCCTCGGCTTCATAGCCCTCGTCGTCATCGCCCTCGCCTTCTCCGTGGGCTCCATCGTCGATGGGTGGCTCCAGGACCTGCCCGACTTCGACTCACCGGACGCGTACCTCGTGTCGGAGCCCACCACCGTCTACGACGCCGACGGCAACGTCATCGCCGAGTTCATGGCCGAGAACCGCCGCAACGTCACCCTCGACGAGATCTCGCCCTACGTGCTCACGGGCACGGTGGACACGGAGGACATCCGCTTCTACCAGCACAACGGCGTGGACCCCCAGGGCATCGCCCGCGCCGCGCTCGTGACGCTCTTCGGCGGCTCCGAGGGCGCCTCCACCATCGACCAGCAGCTGGTGAGGAACACCGTCCTGTCGGACGAGCAGTTCGACCGCACCATCAAGCGAAAGGTGCGCGAGGCCTACATCGCCATCGAGATGGAGAAGAAGTACTCCAAGGACCAGATCCTCAACATGTACCTGAACACCATCTATTACGGGAACGGCGCATACGGCATCGAGGCGGCGGCCAAGACCTACTTCAACACCTCGGCCAAGGACCTCACCCTGGCCCAGGCGGCGCTCCTCGTGGGCATCCCCAACTCCCCCACCATGTACGACCCCACCCAGAACCCCGAGGCCTCCGTACAGCGTCGCAACCTCGTGCTCAACCGCATGCTCAGCGCCGGCGACATCTCCCAGGAGGAGTACGACGAGGCCCTCAACACGCCCCTCGAGCTCAACCCCGGGTCCAACACCATGTCGAACACCGGCGTCTACCCCTATTGGACGCAGTACATCAAGGAGGTGCTGTCGGAGGACTTCTCCAGCGACACCGTCATGAAGGGCGGCCTCAAGGTCTACACGACCCTCGACCCCGACGCCCAAGAGGAGGCCCAGAAGGCCGTCGCCGACCGCCTCGCCTCCATCGGCCAGGAGGGCCTCGAGAGCGCCCTCGTGGCCGTGGACCCCTCCACGGGCTACATCAAGGCCATGGTGGGCGGCAGCGACTTCTCCAAGAACCAGGTGAACCTGGCCACCCAGGGCATGCGCCAGCCCGGCTCGTCGTTCAAGGCCTTCACCCTCGTGGCGGCCATCCGCGACGGCATGGACCCCGACGTCTACCTCAATTGCAACTCGCCGCTCAAGGTGTCGTCCAACTGGACCGTCAAGAACTACGGCGGCATCTCCTACGGCACCATCACCCTGCGCAAGGCCACGGAGCTCTCGTCCAACACCGGCTACGTCCAGGTGGCCCAGGCCGTGGGCGGCGAGAGCATCGTCAAGACGGCCAAGGACATGGGCATCACCGAGGACCTCCCCGCCTACGACTCCATCACCCTGGGCACCATCCCCATCCCCGTCATCCAGATGGCCGAGGCCTACTCGACCCTGGCCTCCGGCGGCGTGCACCGCGACGCCGTGGCCATCACCAAGATCGAGGACCGCAACGGCAACCAGGTCTACGAGCACAAGGACACGCCCACCCAGGCCCTCGACCCCGCCGTGGCGGCGGCGGCCACCGACGTCCTCGAGGGCGTGGTCACCTCCGGGAACGGCACGGCCAAGGTGGTGTCGTCCTACGGCATCGACCAGCCCATCGCCGGCAAGACGGGCACCACCGAGTACGCCGACAACCTGTGGTTCTGCGGCTACACGCCCCAGATCGCCGTGGCGGTGTGGACGGGCTACCCCGACTCCTCCAAGACCGTCGTCATCGACGGCTCGGACGGCCACCCGTCCAACAGCTCGTGCCCCATCTTCGGCCAGTTCGTGAAGGCCTACCTGGGCGACACCCCCAGGGCCGAGTTCCCCGACGCCGACGCCAGGCCCACCTACAAGGCCAACAGCACCTGGTCGTTTGCCAAGAACACCGGGTCCTCCTCCAACGGCGGCTCCGGGTCGTCGTCCCGCACCGCCCAGGCGCCCCCTGAGGAGACCACGGTGACCGAGGAGACCACGACCACCACGACCGAGCAGCCCACGGCGCCCACCGACAACGGCCAGGGCCAGGGCGGCGCCACGACGCCCACGACGCCCTCCCCGGGCGGCACCACCGGCGGCGACGCGACGGGCGGCACCGGCACCGGCGGAACCGGCGGCACCGGCGGGACCGGCACCGGCGGGACCGGCACGGGCGGCGGCGACGCGGGCGGCGGTGCGGGCGGCACCGGCACCGGCGGCACGGGCGGCGGCGACGCGGGCGGCGGCACGGCCCCCACGGGCTGACGCCGCGACCGGCCCGGCGCGACCGGCCCGGCACCCCCCCACGAGGGACACAGAGGGAACCGAACGAGGGGCCCGGCGACCGGGAAGGTCGCCGGGCCCCTCTTCTTGGGGAACCTCTGAGAGGAGCGCCGCCCCCGTCAGGAGGGCGGTCCATCCGAAGGGCGATCGCCGCCGCACGGGGCGCGGTCCCCTAGCGCCCCTCCCCCGCCATGGCCTCCTTGAGGAGGGCGAGCTGCTCGGCCACCGCCTCGGGCGCGGTGCCCCCGAACGTGGTGCGCCGCGAGACCACGGCGTCGATGGCCACGGCGTCGGGGGCGTCGTCGCCAAAGAGCGGCGACCAGCTGCGGAGCTCCTCGGCCGTGAGGTCCTGGAGCGTCACGCCGGCCTTGACGCAGTCGGCCACCACGCGGCCCACCACGCCGTGGGCCTCCCGGAACGGCATGCCCTTGCCCACGAGGTAGTCGGCGAGGTCCGTGGCGGCCATGAAGCCCTCGTGGGCCGCCTCGGCCATGCGGTCGGACCTGACCACCATGGTGCGCACCATGCCCGTGACGGCGTGGAGCGAGCCCAGCACGGTGTCGAAGGCGTCGAACATCGGCTCCTTGTCCTCTTGGAGGTCCTTGTCGTAGGTGAGCGGGATGCCTTTGAGGACCGTGAGGATGGAGACCAGGTCGCCGTACACGCGGCCGGTCTTGCCGCGCACGAGCTCGCAGAAGTCGGGGTTCTTCTTCTGCGGCATGATGGACGACCCCGTGGAGTGGGCGTCGTCCATCTCCACGAAGCCGAACTCCGCCGTGGACCAGACGATGAGCTCCTCGCAGAGGCGCGAGAGGTGCATCTGGCACATGGAGCAAGCGTAGACGAGGTCGCACACGAAGTCGCGGTCGGCCACGGCGTCCATGGAGTTGGGGATGACCGAGGAGAAGCCCATGGCGTCCGCCGTCATGGCGCGGTCCAGCGGGTAGGTGGTGCCGGCCAGGGCCGCCGAGCCGAGCGGCGAGGCGTCCGCGGCGTCGAGGGCCGCGTCGAAGCGGCGGCAGTCGCGCAGGAGCATCCACGCGTAGGCCAGCAGGTGGTGGGAGAGGAGGACCGGCTGGGCGGGCTGGAGGTGCGTGTAGCCGGGCATCACGACGCCGGACTCCCCCTCCGCCCGCTCCGCGAGGGCGGCCACGAGGTCGAGGGCTGCGTCGTGCAGCGAGGCCGCGAAGCCCTTGGCCGCGAGGCGGCCGTCGGTGACGGTCTGGTCGTTGCGCGACCGCCCGGTGTGGAGCCGCCCGCCCGCCGGGCCGATGCGCTCGGTGAGCACGCGCTCGATGGCCATGTGCACGTCCTCGTCCACCGTGGGGTCGAAGACGAACGTTCCGGCCTCGATCTCGTCGGCGATCCGGGCGAGCCCGGCGCGGATGGCGTCCACGTCGGCCCCGTCGAGCACGCCCTGGCGGCCGAGCATCGTGGCGTGGGCGACGGACCCGGCGATGTCCTCCCGCCACAGGCGCCGGTCGAAGGGCAGCGACGCCCCGAAGAGCTCGAGCTCGCCCGAGGGCGTGGCGTCGAAGCGGCCTGACCAGAGGGGCTTCGGGGCTTGGTTCTGCTGGCTTTCCATGAATCGTCTACCTCGGTTTTTCGTCTACTTGTACAGGGTGACCTTGGCGGCGGCGCCGGAGGGCTCCACGCTCACCACGAGGGGCTTGGGGTCGCAGGCGGCCGCGGGGGCGTCGCAGGACGCGTCCTGGCCAAGGGTGCGCTGGGCCCACACCTTGTTGGGCAGGCCGTAGAGGTCCATGAAGCCCTTGGCGGCGGAGCGGTCGTAGGTGTCGCCCTCGTCGTAGGTGGCGAGGCCGAAGTCGTACATGGAGCTGTCGCTCTTGACACCGGTGACGGTGCAGGAGCCCTTGTAGAAGCGCAGGCGCACGTCGCCGGTGACGGTCTGCTGGGTGGACTCGAAGAAGGAGTCGAGGGCGTCCTTGAGGGGGCTGAACCAGAGGCCGCCGTAGACCTGCTTGGCCCACTCGTGCTCGAGCTGCAGCTTGACGGCCAGGACGTCGCCGGGCAGGCAGAGCGACTCGAGGTGCTTGTGGGCGGTGATGAGGGCGAGGGCGGCGGGCTGCTCGTAGCACTCGCGGCTCTTGATGCCGATGACGCGGTCCTCGATCATGTCGATGCGCCCGAATCCGTTGCCGCCGGCGATGTTGTTGAGCTTGCCGATGAGGGCGAGCATGGCCATGGGCTCGCCGTTGAGGGCCACGGGCCTGCCTGACTCGAAGGAGACCACGACGTCGCAGGGCTGGTCGGGGGCCTCGATGGGGTCGACGGTCATGACCCAGGCGTCGCAGGGCGGCTCGTTCCAGGGGTTCTCGAGCACGCCGCACTCGATGGCGCGGCCCCACACGTTCTCGTCGATGGAGTAGGGCGAGGACTTGGTCACCTCGATGAAGATGCCGTGGTCGGCGCAGTACTCGATCTCCTGGGAGCGGGTGAGGAGGTCCCAGTCGCGCACGGGCCCGAGGATCTCGAGGTCGGGGTCCAGGGCCTTGCACTCCAGCTCGAAGCGCACCTGGTCGTTGCCCTTACCGGTGCAGCCGTGGGCGATGGCCACGGCGCCCTCCTTGTGGGCGATGTCCACGAGATGCTTGCAGATGACGGGGCGGGACAGGGCGGAGAGGAGCGGGTAGCGGTTCTCGTACATGCCGTTGGCCTTGATGGCGCAGGCGCAGACGTCCTCGCAGAACTCCTCGCGCATGTCGATGGCGTAGGAGGCGGTGGCGCCGAGGGAGACGGCCTTCTGGGCGATGTCGTCGATGTCCGAGGAGCCCGGCTGGCCGAGGGCGGCGATGGCGGTGACGACCTCGTAGCCCTGGTCTTGGAGCCAGGGGATGAGGCAGGAGGTGTCGAGACCGCCGGAATAGGCGAGGACGACCTTGCCCTTGGGGGCGGCGGTGGCGGTGGTGGCGGCGGTGTTGGCGGTAGCGGTCATGGCTCTACTCCTTGACGATGGGTGCCGTCGACGGCGGTCCCCCGCGAGGAGGGGCCGTCCCAGGCTGTTCCGTTGTATGAGCTGGTCTTTGCTTGAAGACAGACGCACGCACCGCCTCGGCGGGGCATGCGCGGCCAGGCGGGCGCCGGACGGCGTCGCCTGGGGTCTGGGGCGCGGACACCCGGAGGCTCGAGGCCTACCGGATGGCCGCCATCATCGGAAGTTGCGGAGCTTGTTGATGTGGCCCTCGAACGCCTCCGCGCTCTCCGGCGAGGTGGCGACCACCAGGATGGTGTCGTTGCCGGCGAGGGTTCCCACGGCCTCCGGGAGGTCCGCGGCGTCGATGGCCGCGGCGATGCCCGACGCGGTGCCGGGCTGTGCCTTGACGAGCACGAGGTTGCCGGAGTGGTTGACGTCGGTCACGAGCTCGGAGACCATGCGCTGGAGGTGGAGGTCCTCGGCGAGGACGTACACGCCCTCGGGCAGCTTGCGCAGGCCCATGTCGGCGATGTCGCGGGAGACCGTGGCCTGGGTGCAGGCATAGCCGGCGTCCTCAAGCTCCTGGACAAGGACGCGCTGGGTGCGAATGCTCTTGCCGCGCACGATCTCGCGGATGGCATCCTGCCTGTTGTTGCGTCCCTTGACCAAAAAAAATCACCTTTGCCTTGGTTTCCTCGGTGCGCCATTCATCGTGGCGCATGAACCGGGGTCGCTCGGTCGAGCTCGTCGGCTTGCAGGCAGTTTGCCCCTGTCTGGACCTTTTGAGGGCAGTATTTCCCCTCAATTATTGTCTTCGTAACAAAACATGTCCGGTGGACGGTATCAAAGTGTCGGCAGACGGCCGGGTAGGCGCCATCGGGCTGTTTGCGGCATCCCCGAATAGGCGCCCTCACCGGCCGAGGGTCTATGATTGGTTACCCGAGGGACAAGATTCGTAAATGATACGGGAGGCCCCGTGAACGAGAGTCCGCAGATGGGAAACGGGCGTCCACCCCTGGGCAACGGGTCCGGGCGCCGCTCAGGCCACGGCAGCCGGTCCTCCTCCCGGAGACGGGCCCACGCCCAGCCGCCGCAGCTGCACGGCCGCGGCTACCAGACCCCGGCCCAGCGCCGCCGCAACGCGGGCGGCTACCAGCTCCAGCGCCACCCCATCAACTTCGCCGGACGCCGCGGGCGCCTGGGCGCGCTCGACCCGCGCCTCATCGTCGTCGTGGCCGTCGTCCTCGTGGCGGTGGTGCTCATCGTCTCCTCGGTGGTCTCGTGCGTGTCGTCGGCGCCCTCGCGGGACCAGGGCCCCGCGGTGTCCCAGGACCTGCCCGACGACCTCCAGAACTCGCTCAAGCAGGCCCTCTCCCGCGACTCCCAGCTGGCCGAGATCGCGGAGCGCGGCTCCGAGTACCCTGAGCCCCTTATCCGGCTCGCCCTGGCCGAGCCCGGCGCCGTGGGCTTCGTCTACGGCTGGACGTCCTCCGACCACGACACCGCCCAGCCCTACGACGACGCCGTGGCCCAGGGCGAGGTTCCCGCGCTCTACGGCTGGGACTCCCGCTGGGGCTACCTCGACTACGGCGGCTCCCCGCTCGCCGTGACCGGCTCGGGGCCCATCGCCTGTGCCATGGCCCGCATCGCGCTGCTCGGGAACGCCGACCAGACCCCCGCGACCATCGCCCAGGCGGCCGCAGACGCCGGCAAGGCCTCCGGCGACTCGGGCACCGACGCCTCGTTCTTCACCGAGAAGGGCGGCGACCTCGGGCTCGCCGTGGCGGCGCTCGACCTCGCCGGCACCGCGACCCCCGGGCAGAGCGCGGGCCAGGACTCCCCCGAGGGCGACGGCACCGCCGCGCCGGACGCCGCGGCCATGGGCGACGCCCTGGCGAAGGCCCTCGGCGACGGAACCTACGTGCTGGCCCAGACCGGCGGCGGCGCCCTCGGCACGACGCCGCACTGGGTGCTCGTGACCCCGGGGGACGGCGGCGCCGTCACGGTGCACGACCCCACGTCGAGCGGGAACTCCTCTCACCAGTGGGACCCCGCCACCGTGGCGTCCGACGTCGCGACGGCCCTGACGGTGCGGGCCGCCAAGGCATAGCACCTCGCCTCCCCCCAGCCCCCTCTGCGCCTGAAAACGACTGAGGGCGACCCGGCGTGTACCGGGTCGCCCTCAGTCGTTTTCAGGTGCGCTTGATGCGGGTGAAAGAGGGGGTCCTAGGCGAGGAGGCTCTCCTTGGCGGCGACGGCCAGCTTGTCCTGGACGGCCTCGGCGTCCTCGCGGGTGGCGCCGGTGGTGAACAGGTAGGCCTTGATCTTGGGCTCGGTGCCGGAGGGGCGCACGATGACCTTGTGGCCGCCGGCGAGGCGGTACTCGAGCACGTTGGCCGCAGGAAGGGTCTGGGCGGGGTCCTCGGGGTCCTTGTTGAGGATGGGCATCTCCACACACCCCGCGTAGTCGGTGCAGCCCTCGACGTCGTAGCCGGCGATGGTCAGCGGCTGCTGGGCGCGGAGGCCCTTCATGATCTGGGCCATCTTGTCGGCGCCGGCAGCGCCCTCGAAGGTGACGTTGACCACGCCGTTGAGGTAGAAGCCGAGCTCGCGGTAGAGCTCGTCCATGGCCTCGTAGAGGTCCTTGCCCTGCTTGGCGTACCAGCCGGCCATCTCGCAGATGAGCATGGAGGTGACCACGGCGTCCTTGTCGCGGGCGTGGGTCCCGGCGAGGTAGCCGTAGGACTCCTCGAAGCCCAGCAGGTAGCGGTCGCCCTCGCCCTTGGAGGTGAGCATGTCGATCTGGCCGCCGATGTACTTGAAGCCGGTGAGCACGCGGCGCATCTCGAAGCCGTACTTGCCGGCCAGGGCGTCGGGCATGGCGGAGGAGACGATGGTGGAGACGACGACCTTGCGGGAGACGTCCTCGCCGGCCTCCTGCTTCAGGCGGGCGAGCCAGTCGATGAGCAGGACGCCCACCTCGTTGCCGGAGAGCAGCTTGTAGTCGCCGTCGTGGGGCACGGCGATGCCCACGCGGTCGGCGTCGGGGTCGGTGGCCAGCAGGAGGTCGGGCTTGACCTCGTCGCAGAGCTCCAGGCCCTTCTGCAGCGCCTCGCGGATCTCGGGGTTGGGGTAGGGGCACGTGGGGAAGTCGCCGTCGGGCTCCCTCTGCTCGGGCACCACGACGACGTTGTCGATGCCCACGCGCGACAGGATCTTGGTGACGCACTCGAGGCCGCTGCCGTTGAGCGGGGTGTAGACCACCTTGAAGGAGCCGTCCTCGGCCACGCAGCCGGGCACGGAGACGGCCTGGATGGCGTCGAGGTAGGCGTCGATGACGTCGTCGCCGACCCACTCGACGAGGCCCTTCTCCTGCGCCTCGCCGAAGTCCATGGACCTGACGCCGGTGAAGATGTCGGTGCCGTCGATGGAGGCCTGGATCTCGTCGGCGGCCTCGTTGGCGATCTGGCAGCCGTCGGGGCCGTAGACCTTGTAGCCGTTGTAAGGCGCGGGGTTGTGGGAGGCGGTGATCACGATGCCGGCGTCGCAGCCCAGGTGGCGGGTGGTGAAGGAGAGCACGGGGACCGGCTCGATGCGCGGGGCCACGAAGCTCTTGATGCCGTTGGCCGCGAGCACGCCGGCGGCGGCCCTCACGAACTCGTCGCCCTTGTTGCGGGAGTCGCGCATGATGGCGACGGTGGGGTTCTCGCAGTGGGCGTTGAGGTAGTCGGCCAGGCCCTGGGTGGCCTGGGAGACGGTGTAGACGTTCATGCGGTTGGTGCCCACGCCCAGCACGCCGCGGAGGCCGGCGGTGCCGAACTCGAGGTCGCGGTAGAAGGCGTCGACGATGGAGTCGTCGTCGCCCTTGGCGAGCAGGTCGGCGAGCTCGGCGGCGAGCTCGGGCTCGTCGACGTTCTCCTTCCAGAGCTGCGCGCGCTCCTGGATCTTGGTGTCCATGGAAACCTCTTTCCGTTTGAGGGGTCACGAACGGGCGTTCAAACCCGGTTCACCCGTCTGGTTGGCCCCATTCTATGTTTATCAAGATGGATTGTTGCCGCTTTGGGCGCTCTTCAGGGCCGCGCACCTTTTTTACAGAAGAGTCCGGTATTTGCAGGGCCTTCGGGGCGGCGCACGCGCCGCCGGGGGCGGCCGAGCGGGTATCATGGCCCAAGGCGACGACCCGGGAGGACCCTTGGAAAAGATCGACTTCACCCATGCACGGTTCTGCGCGGCCTATGGCACCCCAGACCAGATCCCCGAGGCCAAGCGACCCGAGGTCTCCGTGGTGGGGCGCTCCAACGTGGGCAAGTCGTCGCTCATCAACCGCCTCGTAGGCCGCAAGGCCCTCGCCAAGGTGAGCTCCAAGCCGGGCAAGACGGCCACGGTGAACTTCTACGACGTCGACGGCATCTACCTCGTGGACCTGCCGGGCTACGGCTTCGCCAAGGTGAGCGCCGCCGAGAAACGTCGGTGGGCCGACCTCATCGGCGGCTACTTCGACCAGGAGCGCAGCTTCAACCTCGTGGTCTCGCTCGTGGACATCCGCCACGAGCCCCAGAAGCTCGACCACGAGATGGTGGGCTTCCTCAAGGAGGGCGGCTTCCCCTTCGTGGTGGTGCTCACCAAGGCCGACAAGCTCAGCCGCGCCCAGCAGCAGCGCCAGCGGGCCCTCATCGCCCGGGAGCTCGACATCGACCCCGAGACGATCCTGGTCACCTCGGCCGAGAAGGGGCAGGGCATCGACGAGCTCAAGGACGCCATCTCGGCGGCCTGCGTCTAGGCCCCCTCAGCCCCCTATCCTGAACCTCCGGCCCGCCACCGCCACCAGGCCCTCCCTGGCCATGCGCCCCAGCTCCCTGGAGAGGGCGCTGCGGTCGACCCCGAGGTAGTCGGCGAGCTGCTGGCGGCCCACGGGCACCTCGAACCACTCCCCCTCCCCGACCCCCCGCGCCTCGCGGGCGGCGGTCAGGTAGGCCATGACCTTCCCCCGGATGGTGCGGGGCGCCGTGTGTAGGGCCCGCCTCGACAGGCCCACGTTGCGCCGGGCCAGGATCTCCGAGAGGTTGCGGGCCACGGGGGCGCAGACCGGGTCGCCGGAGAGCTCGAGGAGGCGGGCGGCGTCGAACCACAGCACGCGGCCGTCGGTGTCGGCCACCACGTCGACCATGAGCGGCTCGTCCCCAAGGACCGCGTAGGCCTCGGCGAAGACCTCGCCCGGGGCGGCCCAGCCGATCACCGCGGTCTGGCCCAGCCCGTCCGCGGCCTCCATGCGCACGCGCCCCTCCACCACGAGGCCCGCCCACACCCCGACGTCCCCCCGCGACAGGAGGCGCTCCCCCTGCACGCACCCCCGGAGGGAGAAGCCCACCATCCCGGCCAGCTGGGCGAGGCCCTCCTCCCCCACCCCCGCCAGCAGCCGGCTCTCAACCATTTTGGGTCCCCCTCAGCCTTCTCGCGATGTTGCAATCGCAACATACCACGGCCGACCGACGGCCTAGGGTGTGGCCCATCCGGAACTCACCCCGAAAGGAGCCCCATGACCGCCCAGGAGACCGAGGAGATCCAGGCCGAGCTCGCCGCCGCCCTGCCCCACGAGATGTTCTGCTTCCAGTGCGAGCAGACCGCCGGGGGCACCGGCTGCCAATGGCACCAGGGGGTGTGCGGCAAGCACGCCACCACCTCCAACCTCGAGGACGAGCTCACCGGCGACCTCGTCGCCTACGCCCGCTGCGTCCACGACGCCGGGGTGGCCTCCCCCTGCGCCCACGCCTCCCTGCCCATGGTCGAGGGGCTGTTCTGCTGCATCACCAACGTGTGCTTCGACGACGACGCCGTGCGCGCCCTCATCGGCTCCATCCGCGAGCGCATCGACCACGTGAGCGGGCGCCACGGCCTGGACGCCGCCGACTACCCCGCTTACGACATGGGTCTCGTCTGGAACGCCGACGAGGACGTCCGCTCCCTCAAGAGCCTCCTGCTCTTCGGCCTGCGGGGCATGGCGGCCTACGCCTACCATGCCGCCATGCTCGGCGCCCGGTCCCAGACCGTGGACGACTTCTTCTTCCGCGCCCTCTACGGGCTCTCGGCCACCGACGACCCGCAGGCCCTCCTCGACCTCGTGCTGGAGTGCGGCCGCGTGAACCTGGAGTGTATGGCCATACTCGACGAGGCCAACACCTCCACCTACGGCGACCCCGTGCCCACCACCGTGGACCTCGCCGTCGAGCCCGGGCCCTTCATCGTGGTGACCGGCCACGACCTCCGCGACCTCGAGCAGATCCTCGAGCAGACCGACGGCCGCGGCATCAACGTCTACACCCACGGCGAGATGCTCCCCGCCCACGCCTACCCCAGGCTCAAGGAGCACCCGCAGCTCAAGGGCAACTTCGGCACCGCGTGGCAGAACCAGCAGCGCGAGTTCAGGGAAATCCCCGCGCCCATCGTCTGGACCACCAACTGCCTCATGCCCCCCAAGGACTCCTACGCCGACCGCGTCTTCACCACGGAGGTCGTGGCCTACCCCGGCTGCACCCACATCGACGCCGACGGGGACGGCCGCAAGGACTTCACCCCCGTCATCGAGCGCGCCATCGAGCTCGGGGGCTACCCCGAGCGCCACGGGATGACCGGCATCAACGGGGGCACCCAGGTCACCTGCGGCTTCGGCCGCAAGACCGTCCTCGACAACGCCGGCGCCATCGTGCAGGCCGTGAAGGACGGCGCCATCGGCCACTTCTTCCTCGTGGGCGGCTGCGACGGCGCCAAGCCGGGCCGCAACTACTACACCCGCTTCGTCGAGGAGACCCCCGCCGACAGCGTGGTGCTCACCCTCGCCTGCGGCAAGTACCGCTTCAACGACCTCGACCTCGGCGAGGTGGCCGGGCTGCCCCGCATCCTCGACATGGGCCAGTGCAACGACGCCTACGGCGCCATCCAGGTGGCCCTCGCCCTCGCGGACGCCTTCGGCTGCTCGGTCAACGAGCTCCCGCTGTCCTTCGTCCTCTCCTGGTACGAGCAGAAGGCCGTCTGCGTGCTGCTCACCCTGCTCGCCCTGGGCGTCGAGGACATCTACCTCGGCCCCGACCTGCCGGCCTTCGTGAGCCCCAACGTCCTCGGCATCCTGCAGGAGCGGTTCGGCATCCGCGGCATCACCACGCCCGAGCAGGACATGGCGGAGATGCTGGCCTAGCCTCAGACGCCCACGGGCCCTCCAGCCCCATCCGGGCCCCCGTCCGCGGGGGCCCTTTCTTTTGGCGGTCTACCATGGAGTCCGCTCCCCGCGGGATTGAATACCTGCAAAGGGGTAGGATTATGCCTGTGGCCGACCGGCCACCTTGCACCGGCTTTGGAGGAAAGCATGCGTATCGCAACCAGCGTCAGCGCCGCCATCGGCGACACCCCCCTGATCGACCTGTCGTTCCTCTGCGACGGCGACGTGACCCTGCTCGGCAAGTACGAGGCCGCCAACCCCGGCGGCTCCGTGAAGGACCGCGTGGCCCGGGCCATGGTGGACGCCGCCGAGAACGACGGCACCCTGGAGGAGGGCGGCACCATCGTGGAGCCCACCAGCGGCAACACCGGCGTGGGCCTGGCCATGGTGGCCGCCGAGCGCGGCTACGGCATGATCCTCGTCATGCCCGAGACCATGAGCGTGGAGCGCCGCAAGCTCGCCGCGGCCTACGGCGCCAGGATCGAGCTCACACCCGGCGCCACCGGCATGGCCGGGGCCGTGGAGCGCGCCGAGCAGATCGTGGCCGAGACCCCCGGGGCCGTGATGATGGGCCAGTTCTCCAACCCCGAGAACCCCCTGGCCCACTACCGCACCACCGGGCCCGAGATCTGGCGCGACACCGACGGCGCCGTGGACGCCCTGGTGGCCGGCGTGGGCACCGGCGGCACGGTGAGCGGCACCGGGCGCTTCCTCAAGGAGATGAAGCCCTCCGCCCAGGTCTTTGCCGTGGAGCCCGCCGAGTCCCCCATCCTCGAGGGCGGCCAGGCCGGCCCCCACAAGATTCAGGGCATCGGCGCCAACTTCGTGCCGGACAACTACGACGCCGAGGTGGTCGACGAGGTGCTCGCCGTGACCGGCGACGACGCCATCGCCATGAAGGACCGCCTGGCCGAGCAGCTCGGGCTGCTCGTGGGCATCTCCGCCGGCGCCGCGGTGTCCGCCGCCGTGGAGCTCGCCAACCGCGAGGACATGGAGGGCGCCGTCATCGTGGCCGTCCTGCCCGACACCGGCGAGCGCTACCTCTCCCTCATCGAGGCGTAGGGCCTGGAGCCGGCCGGACCCCCTGGCCCCTCGATGAGCGGCTTTGAGCCCCTCGGTGCGCGGATTCTCGCGCACCGAGGCTTCGTGCGCGCCCGAACCGCTCACCGAGGGGCCTCTCGGCACTCACCGAAAGACCGCAGCGATTCCAAGGGCACCGGGCGCGGGTACCGGACGCCCGGCCCGACCTTTCCGCTGCCTTTGGGTCCCGCCTTATTTCATGGGGTCGCGCCGCCCCGCCCCCACCCGGGACGCCGCAAGCGGTAGCATGGGTTGACTTTGCTTGACAACCCAAGAGAGGCGCACCATGAGATTCTACGCGACCTGCCCCACCGGTCTGGAACACCTCCTCGCCCAAGAGCTCGAGAGCCTGGGCGTGCCCTCCGTGCGCCCGCTCCAGGGTCAGGTGGGCTTCGAGGGTCCCCTCAAGTGGGCCTACGTCGCCTGCCTGTGGAGCCGCATCGCCAGCTCCGTCGTCGCCGTCGTGGAGTCCGGCCCCGTGACCGGTGCCGAGACCCTCTACGACCTCGCCGCCGCCATCCCGTGGGAGGACCACCTCCCCGTGGGCGCCACGTTCGCCGTGTACACCTCCGGCACCATGGAGGGCCTCGACAACACCCTCTTCACCAGCCAGAAGGTCAAGGACGCCGTCGTCGACCGCATGCTCGCGGCCAAGGGCACCCGTCCCAACGTCGACACCGACGACCCCGACCTCCGCATCCGCGTGCGCATCCGCGAGGGCCACGCCACCATGGGGATCGACATGAGCGGCGAGCCCCTGTTCCGCCGCGGCTACGAGAAGGCCGCCCGCCGCGCCGCCATCCCGCCCCAGCGCCCCGACTACGCCGCGGCCGTGCTCGAGCTCGCCGGCTGGTGGCGTACCGTGCGCCGCCCCATGCCCTCCGTCTGTGTGGCCTTCTCCGGCGGCGGCACCCTGGCCGTCGAGGCCGCGTCGGTGGCCCTCGACCGCGCCCCAGGCCTCCTCCGCGTGCGTTGGGGCTTCTCCCGGTGGCTCGGCCACTCGGAGCGCAGTTGGTCGCAGGTACGCAACGAGGCCGAGCGCCGCGCCGCCGCGGGCGCCAAGAACCCCCTCGTGCTCGTGGTGAGCGACACCCGCGAGGGCTTCGGCGCCGACTGCCGCGCCCTGCTCAACTCCGCCGGCATCGACCGCGACCCGGTGGTCGTGCCCGCCCGCGAGATCTCCCGCGCCGGGGCCGAGCTCACCGACGACCGTCTCGTGGCCGTGGACCTCGCCTGGCTGCACGCCGACGAGGCCGCCCGCGAGGCCGAGGCCCTCTCCTACCTCACCGGGCTCTGCTCCGGCCTGCCCGAGGGCACGGCCGCCTGCACCCTGGCCCGCGACGGCGCGCTGGACGCCCTCCTCGGCATCGAGCCCGAGGACGAGGTAGAGTCGCTCATGGGCAAGAACAACGTCTACCTGCGCGGCTACGCCGACATCGCCATGGATCCCCCGGCAGCGGTCACCCTTAAGGACGGCTCCGAGGTGCCGGTGCTCATCCCCGTGACCGACCAGTTCGCAGCCCGCCTGGAGAAGGACGCCAAGGAGCGCTCCAAGTGGGCCGAGGACGAGGACGTCACCTGCTACCGCGTCTACGACCAGGACCTTCCCGACTACAACGTGGCCATCGACCTCTTCCGCGGCGCGCCCCAGACGCCGGGCCGCTGGCTCGTGGTCTCCGAGTACGCCGCACCGTCCGAGATCGACCCCGAGAAGGCCCGCCGCCGCCTCATCGACGTGCTCACCGTGGCGCCCCGGGTGCTCGGTGTGCGCGGCCGCGACGTGGCCCTGCGCGTGCGCCACAAGGCCAAGGGCGGCTCGCAGTACGCGGCGCCCGAGGACATCACCCGCACCATCAAGGCCCGCGAGCTCGCCCGCAACGTCCCCGGCCGCCCGGCCCGCAAACCCAAGCCCCGCTACGTGGACGGCGTGGAGCTGCCCGAGGGCTGCAAGCTCGTGGAGGAGGGCGGCCTCACCTTCGAGATCAACCTCGTCGACCGCCTGGACTGCGGCCTGTTCCTCGACCACCGCGACGTGCGCGCCGAGATCCGCGAGATGGCCAAGCAGATGAGGGGGTCCAAGCGCTTCCTCAACCTGTTCGCCTACACCGGCACCGGCACCGTCTACGCAGCCGACGGCGGCGCGGGCTACACCACCACCGTGGACCTCTCCTACACCTACATCGACTGGGCCCGCCGCAACATGCAGCGCAACGGCTTCGACGGCGAGGAGCACGAGTACGTGAAGGCCGACGTCCTACGCTGGGTGGACGAGCAGCGCAAGACCCGCAACCGCTGGGACCTCGTCTACTGCGACCCGCCCACCTTCTCCAACTCCAGCTCCATGGGCGAGCGCAGCTTCGACGTCCAGCGCGACCACTCCGAGCTGCTCATCGGCATCTCCCGCCTGCTCACCCGCGACGGCGTGTGCCTGTTCAGCTGCAACCTGCGCGACTTCACGCCCGACGTCGAGAAGCTCGACCGCTGCGGCGTTACCGTCGAGGATGTCACCGAGCGCACCATCCCCCACGACTTCGAGCGCAACTCCAAGGTGCACCACGTCTACATCGTGCGCCGCAAGCCCATGAGCGAGGAGAAGCGTGCCGAAATCGAGGCCCGCAAGGCTCGCGGCGACCACGCCGGCAAGCGGGCCCCCGACAGCCGGTACCGCGGCGACCGCAGGCCCGGCGGCTTTGGCGGCGGCAGGGACGGTCACGGGCGCGGCGACCGGCGGGACGGCCGTCACGGCTCGGACGGCCGCACGGACCGCAGGCCCGGCGGCTTCCGCGGGCGCGACGGGCGCGACAACGACCGGCGGGGCGGCGGGTTCAAGGGCGGCAGGCCCGGATCGGACCGCGGCGGGTTCAAGGGCGGCGACCGCCGCGGCCCGCGCGGCGCAGGCCCCTCGGGCAACAACCGCCGCGGCCAGGGCCGCGAGGGCGGCAACCGCCACTGACATACCTGTCCCGGGAAGGGCGGTCGGCGCGCGTCGTCGGCCGTCCTTCCCCGTTTCTGCCGCGGGACGCGTAGCCCCGGCTCAGACGGGCCCCGACGCCCTGCCGCCCCCATGGCCCCACCGATGGGCACCCCCTGCCCGGAAACCGGTGCCACCCTGCAGAAAGGCCCCGTGCAAGAGGGGTAGACTGGGTGGGTTTCAACGATACCTGTCCCTCGATTGGAGTCACCATGGCATCAACCGTCCCGGCCGTCGCCAAGAAGGCGGGCCACGGCGCCATCCCCTTCTCCCTGGGCATGTCCCTCGTGACCTTGGGCGTCGTCTACGGCGACATCGGCACGAGCCCCCTCTACGTGATGAAGGCCATCGTCGCGGGCAACGGCGGCCTCGCAAGCGTCTCCCAGGACATGATCATCGGCGCGGTGTCGCTGATCCTGTGGACCGTGATGCTCATCACCACGGTCAAGTACGTGCTGGTAGCCATGCGTGCCGACAACCACAACGAGGGCGGCATCTTCGCCCTCTACTCCCTCGTGCGCCGGTGCGGCAAGTGGCTGATCCTGCCGGCCATGATCGGCGGCGCGGCGCTCCTCGCCGACGGCATCCTCACCCCCGCCGTCACGGTCACCACGGCCATCGAGGGCCTCCGCACCATCGAGGTGGGCCACTCCTTCCTCGGCGAGACCCCCACCATCGTGGTGATCATCACCATCGTCATCCTGTGCGGGCTCTTCCTCCTGCAGCGCGCCGGCACGAGCTCAATCGGCCGGATGTTCGGTCCGGTCATGTGCGTGTGGTTCCTCTTCCTGGCCGTCACCGGCGCGATCAACCTCGTCGGCAACCTCGACATGCTCCGCGCCCTCAACCCCCTGCGCGGCGTCATGTTCCTGTTCGGCCCCCTCAACAAGGCCGGCTTCGCCGTCCTGGGCTTCGTGTTCCTGGCCACCACCGGCGCGGAGGCCCTCTACTCCGACATGGGCCACGTAGGCCGCTCCAACATCTACGCGTCCTGGCCCTTCGTGGTGTTCTGCCTGTTCCTCAACTACCTCGGCCAGGGCGCCTGGATCGTGGCCAACGCCGGCAACGCCGAGCTGGCCGCCACGGCCGAGCTCAACCCCTTCTTCGAGATGATGCCCGTGGACATCCGCGCCTTCGCCGTGGTGCTGTCGGCCGTGGCCGGCCTCATCGCGTCCCAGGCCCTCATCACCGGGTCGTTCACCCTGGTCTCCGAGGCCACGCGCCTGAACCTCCTGCCCCACCTGCGCGTCACCTACCCCTCCCAGACCAAGGGCCAGCTCTACATCCCCATGGTCAACACCGTCATGTGGATCGGTTGCATCGGCGTGGTACTGCTGTTCAAGACCTCCTACAACATGGAGGCCGCCTACGGCCTGGCCATCACCCTCACCATGCTCATGACCACCCTGCTGCTCACCGTCTACCTGTCCAGGGTGCGCCGCCACACCGGCCTCGCCGTGATCTTCGCCTGCTTCTTCGTGGCCCTCGAGGGTGCCTTCTTCCTCTCGTCGCTCTCCAAGTTCTTCCACGGCGGCTACGTCACCATCCTCATGGCGGCCGTCATCTTCTTCATCATGTTCGTCTGGCGCCGCGGCAGCGCCATCGAGCGCTCGCAGTCGGTCTTCCTGCCCGTGGCCCGCTACATCCCGCAGCTCAGGCGCCTGTCCGACGACGACACCATCCCCATGCTCGCCGACAACCTGGTCTTCCTCACCAACGACGCCAGCTCCGACATGCTCGACCGCGACATCCTCTACTCGATCCTCGACAAGCGCCCCAAGCGTGCCCGCTGCTACTTCTTCGTGACCGTACGGGTGACCGACGAGCCCTTCACCCACGCCTACACCGTCAACGACTTCGGCACCGACTTCGTCTTCAAGTGCACCCTGCACCTGGGCTTCAAGGTCAACCAGCGCGTGAACGCGTACCTCCGCCAGGTGGTGGGCGACCTCGTCCGCAGCGAGGAGATGGCCCCCCAGCCCATCCGCTACTCCATCTACCGCGACCCGGGCTCCATCGGCGACTTCCGCTTCGTGATGCTGCGCAAGCTCCTCACCCCCGAGACCGAGCTGTCCGGCGAGGACCGCACCGTCATGAGCGTCAAGTACGCCATCCGGCGCATCTGCGGCAGCCCCGCCCAGTGGTACGGCCTGGCCACCTCCGGCGTGCTCTTCGAGTACGTGCCCCTGTTCAGTCGCATGGCGCCGGTGACCGTGCTCGAGCGGGTTCCCCTCTCCCTCTCCTCCGACCTTGCGGCCGAGGAGGGCGACGACGAGGACGACATCCTCTCCCTCGACCTTGCCGACGAGATGGCCGACGTCATCGCCGACACCGAGGCCAACGTCATCGGCGGCGAGGAGTCGGCCGACCGCACCGGCGTGCACCCCAAGGTGGTCTTCGACGAGGAGGGCCGCCCCGTGCGCATCGAGCGCCCGGGTCACCACGGCCACCACCACGGCCGCGGCAGGAACTAGACCGCGACCGCCCTGTGCGACCTTACGAGAACGGGGGCGCCGGCCTTGCAGTGGCCGGCGCCCCCGTTTTCTTGGGCAGGGATCGGGGAGGGGCTCATGCCCCGAGGAGCCGGAGCAGGTAGTCGCCCACCCCGCCGTCGTCGTTGGTGAGGCGCGTGGAGGCGTCGGCAAAGGGGGCGACGCCCGGCTGGGCGTTGGCCATGGCCACGCCGAGGCCGGCGGCCGCGAGCATGGAGGTGTCGTTCATGCCGTCCCCGAAGGCCACGGAGTCGGCCACGGGCACCCCCAGGTGGCGGCAGAGCCACTCCAGGGCGCTGCCCTTGGACGCCGCGGCGTCGCTGATCTCGAGGTTGCACGACTCCGAGGAGGTCCAGGAGAGGCTCGGGTCGGCCTCCACGGCGGCGATGCACTCGTCGCGCTCCTCGGGCGTGTGGTAGTACACCGAGAGGCGGTCCACCCGGCCGAGGCCGTCGACCACCTCGTCCAGGGGCTCGTCGACCACCGTCCTCGACCGGCGGATCTGGTCGAGGAACCCCGGCGTCAGGCCGTAGGTGTGCAGGCGGTCGAAGCGCTCCCGCTCGGCGAAGGCGCGGCCGTCGGCCATGACGTCTATCTCGATGTCCAGATGGCGCACGGCCCGGTAGACGGCGCGGGCCCTCCCGGGGCCCATGGGGGTGGCGTGGATGACGCCGTCGCCCCCGGCCCGCACGGCGGCGAGGTCCACCACCACGGCGCCGTTGACGCACACGGCATGGCGGGCGCCGGGCAGCGAGCGCAGGGACTCCGGGAGGCCTGAGAGCGGCCTGCCGGTGCAGACGACGAACTCGCCGCCGGACGCCGCGAGGGCCTCCAGGGCGCGCAGGTTGGTGGGGTGCACCTGCTTCTCGGGCGTGAGGAAGGTGCCGTCGAGGTCGGAGAAGACGATGGCCATGGGGCTCCTAGTGGGGCGACGACTGGGCGAGGGGTGCCGGCAGCGGGGGCTCGTCGCCCGCCCGGCCGGCGATGGGCACGTAGACCGGGCACGTGGACGCCCACGGCACCACATAGGCGGGGCGGATGATGCGGCTGGCGCCGTAGAGCTCCTCCATGCGGTGGGCCACCCAGCCCGAGAGGCGGGCGATGGCGAAGATGGGCGTGTGCATCTCTGCGGGGATGCCCAGCATGTCGTAGACGAACCCCGCATAGAGGTCCACGTTGGCGCAGAGCGGCTTGGAGGTGCCGCGGACCCGCGAGACCACGGCGGGCGCCAGGTCCTCGATGGCCTCGATGGTGTGGAACCTCCTCGAGAGGCCCTTGTGCTCGGCCAGGGCCCCGGCGTAGCGCCGGATGATGGCGGCGCGGGGGTCGCTCAGGGTGTAGACGGCGTGACCAATGCCGTAGAGCAGCCCCGTGCCGTCGAAGGCCTCCCCCGCCGCGATCTTTGCGATGTAGGCCTCCATGGCCTCGGTGTCCGACGGGTCCGCCACGTGGTCGCAGACGTCGTCGATCATCTGCCCCACCTTGAAGTTGGCGCCGCCGTGCTTGGGCCCCTTGAGCGACCCCATGGCGGCCGCGTAGGCCGAGTACGGGTCGGTCCCCGACGAGGAGAGCACGCGGCAGGTGAAGGTGGAGTTGTTGCCGCCGCCGTGCTCTGCGTGGAGCATGAGCATGGTGTCGAGGACCTGGGCCTCCTCGCGGGTGTAGCCCTCGGCCCCCCTGAGGACCCGGAGGATCGTCTCGGCCATGGAGAGGCCGGGCTCGATGGGCGGGATGGAGAGCTCGGACTGGTTGGCCTCGGCCGAGTACGCGGCGCTCGCGATGGCGGCGATGCGCGGCAGGCGGGCGAGCAGCGAGATGGCGACGTCGACCTCGTGCTGGGGGTCCGTGGCGTCGGGGTCGTCGTCGAAGGCGTAGAGCAGCAGCGTGGCGCGCTGGAGCACGTTCATGATGGACGTCGAGGCCGTGGTGCGCGGGAAGAGCGAGAGGTAGCCCACGGGGAGCGCCCGGCGGGAGTCGATGCGGTCGTTGAAGTCCGCGAGCTGGGCGTAGGTGGGCAGCTGGCCGCTGATGAGCAGGAAGGCGAGCTCCTCGTAGCCGAACCGCCCCTCGGAGGCGGCGGCCCCCACGAGGTCGCCGATGGAGTAGCCGCGCAGCAGGAGGTCGCCCTCGTCGGGCTCGATGCCGTCGGGGCCCTTGCGGTAGCCGTGGACGTCGCACACGGTGGTGAGGCCGGCCACGACGCCGGAGCCGTCGGGGTTGCGCAGGCCGCGCTTGACCCCGTAGTGCTCGTAGAGCGCCGGGTCCGCGGCGTCGATGTTGCGGAAGCCCTCGTAGAGGGCGTCGCTCACCGGCTCGCGGCCGCAGGAGACCGACGGCATGGGACGCACGTCGGTGACGTGGAGCATGGCGCTCGTGCTGGCCGACGGGATAACGGGGCGGTAGTGGGCGGTGAGGCTCTCTTTGTTAACGGTCATGGCTCTCCTCGGGGCCGATGGCCGCCTCCCTCGGGCGGGACGCCTAGAGGCGGTACATGAAGCGGAAGACCTCTTCGCGCTGGAAGGTGATCTGGACGCCGAGCTCGCCCTGGAGGGCCGCGAGCTCGCCCTGGAGGGTGTCGAAGTCCACGTCGACGGCGCCGAGGTCCACCAGCATGGTCATGGTGAAGACGCCTTGGAGGATGGTCTGGGATATGTCGAGGATGTTCGCGTCATGACGGGCGAGCACGGCGGTGACCGCGGCCACGATGCCGGCGCGGTCCGAGCCGAGGACGGTGAGGATCGCGCGGCCGCTGGTATCCTGGCGTTCCTGAGCCATGGTGCCTCCATACAACGAGGGCCCCGGGGCATGCCCGGGGTCCGGGAAGGGTCGGGTATGAATTCTAACGGACGCCGCCGGCGAGGCCCCTAGGAGACGCAGGATTGAAAGCGGGCCGTAATCTGGTCCTCCGACTCGTGGAGCGCGCAGCAAAGCTCCTCCACGGAGCGGTCGTGGGCCTCCTTGTAGATGCGCTCGTAGATGACGGGGGCCTTCTTGTGGTTGGCCTCGACGTCGGCGATGCGGGAGCGGAAGGTCTTGGCGATGCGCACGACGTCCGAGCAGGAGCCGTGGCGGATGACCTTCTTGAAGTGCTTCTCCTCGAGGACGGCGGAGCGGTCGGTGAAAGGGTCGAGCTCCATGTCGGGGTAGCTCTCGATGAGGGACTCGGCCTCGTCGGCGGACAGGACCGGCCGGAGGTTGGCCTCGGAGGCCACGGGGTACTTGATGAGCATGGGGTTGCGCCCGTGGGTGGGCATGAGGTGGTAGACCGGGGAGTCACCGCCCTCCACAGCCTCGACGCAGCAGACGCCTTGACCCGGATGGACGATGTAGTCACCGATTTGGTACATGTTTTCCTCCGTTTCACTTGCATCTATGCTAGCACAAGATATACTGGTTTGTTTTTGTCGTTACTGCGGGACACCCCTCGGGGGCGGCGGCGCTCTGTGGCCTTTTGGGAGGAACCCGTCGGGTACCTGCCGGGATGCTAGGATTGGTGCGTTGTCCCGCGAACGGAGCGCCATGAGGGTCTTGGCCATAGTGCCTGCATACAACGAGGAGGAGAGCCTCCAGTCGACGGTCGAGGAGCTCATGGCGAGCTGCCCGGACGTGGACGTCCTCGTCATCAACGACGGCTCGCGGGACGCCACGGGCGCCATCTGCGACCGCGAGGGCTACAACCACCTGGACATGCCCATCAACTGCGGCCTCACGTCCGGCTTCCAGGCCGGCATGAAGTACGCGCTGCGCCACGGCTACGACGCCGCCGTGCAGTTCGACGCCGACGGCCAGCACCGCCCCGAGTACATCGCCGAGATGGCCCGGGCCATGGAGGCGCAGGGGGCCGACATCGTGATCGCGAGCCGCTTCCTCGAGGGCGAGCGCGGCCACTCCCTGCGCCACATCGGCAACTCGCTCATCTCGCACCTCATCCGCGCCACCACGGGGGCCTCCATCACCGACCCCACGAGCGGCATGCGCATGTTCAGGCGCAGCACCTTCAAGGCCTTCGCCGCCGGCATGGACATGGGCCCCGAGCCCGACGCCGTTGCGCTGCTCGTGCGCAAGGGCGGCGCCAAGGTGGTCGAGGTCCCGGCGTCCATGCGCGAGCGCCAGGCGGGCGAGAGCTACCTCTCCCCCGCCAAGGCCGTCACATACATGGGGCGCACCTGCCTCAACATCCTGTTCTTCCAATGGTTCCGATAGGAGCTCCCATGGACCGCTCCCTGCGCATACTCCTGATCGTGGGCGCCGCCGCGACCCTGCTGCTCATCTGCAGCGCCGTCAAGCGCCAGAAGATCCAGATCGAGGACTCCCTCTTCTGGATCTGCTTCTCCGGCCTCCTCGTGGTCCTGGCGGTGTTCCCCCAGATCGCGTTCTGGCTGTCCGCGCTCCTGGGCTTTCAGTCGCCCGCGAACTTCGTCTACGTGGTGATCATCGCGCTCATGCTCGTGAGGGAGTTCCGCAACTCGTCCAAGATCTCCACGCTCAAGTACCGGGTGGACCAGCTGGCCCAGGAGGTGGCGCTCGACGAGAACGACCGCGGCGCCGACAAGGACGAGGGCCGCTGAGAGACGGCCCTCGGGGACGCGGGGCCGCTGGGCCGCGGGAAAATGGAGAACGACCGTCAGGGGCCGCCGGGGGCGGCCCTTTTTACGTGGCGGGCCGCCTAGGGCCTAAAGACCGCGCGGTTGTTGGGGGTCTCGTCGACCTCCACGGCCGTGACCGGCAGCCCCATGGCGCGGAGCTCGCCGAAGACGTGGCGGGCCAGGTTCTCCGCCGTGGTGCGGAACGGCAGCACGGTCAGGGAGAAGGTCTCGGCCTCGAGGGCCGCCACGGTGGCGGGGGCGAGGGTGCCCTCCTCCACGAGGAGGGTGTGGTCGAGCGAGTCGCAGACCTCGGCCACGGCACGCTTGACCACGGAGAAGTCCACCACCATGTCGCGCATGTCGCCGTCCTCGACGAGGCTGTCGGCGCCGAACGTCGCCACGACGCGCCAGCGGTGGCCGTGGAGGTTCTCGCACTTGCCGTCGTAGCCGTGGAGGAAGTGGGCGGAGTCGAAGTGCCCCTCGGCGATGAGCTCGTACATGGCGGCCTCCCCGCGTTCGCGCGGCACCCGTGGGAAGCCGCTGTGGACGCGGTGCATCATACCCCACGGCCCCGGAAAGAGCGTGTATGCTTGACCCGTTTTCCTCCCCTTCAAAAAGGAGCAAGCCTTGGCGAGCCGCGCCCCCGTGTCCGTCCTGTTCGTCTGTCACGGCAACATCTGCAGGTCCACCATGGCGCAGTCCGTCATGGAACACCTCGTGCGGGAGGCCGGCGAGGAGGGGCTCTGGACCGTGGACTCGGCCGCCACGAGCACCGAGGAGCTCGGCAACCCGCCGCACCCCGGAACCGTGGCGGAGCTCGCACGCCACGGCATCCCCTGCGTCCCCCACCGGGCGCGGCGGATGCGCACCGACGAGCTCGACGACTGGGACCTCGTGGTCTACATGGACGGGGAGAACCTCCGCGGCCTGCGGCGCATCCTCGGCCCCGCCGCCCTGGACGGCGGGCGCGTGAGGCCGCTCCTCTCGTTCGCGGACCCCGCCTACGCCCGCGGCCGCACCGACGTGGCCGACCCGTGGTACACCGGCGACTTCGAGGCCACCTTCCGCGACGTCTACGAGGGCTGCAAGGGGATGCTCTCCCGTGGCTGAGGCCTCGCGGCGCCGGGTGGCGCCCTGGGCGCTCGCGGCCGGCCTCGCGGCCCTCGCCGCCCTGCTCTGGCTCGCGTGCTCCACCCTGGGCGGCATGGCCTGGAGGGACGCCCTCTTCCCCGCCGTCCTCGTGCCCTCGGCCCTCCTCGTCGCCCTGAGGCGGCGCGCCCTGGCCGCGCGCCCGGGGGCCGCCGTCCTGGCCGCGGTGCTCCCGGTGGGGCTGCTCCTCTGCGCCTACATGCCGGCCATCGTGTCCGTGAGCTGGGACGGCTACGCGCATTACCGGGCCGCCAACCGCATCGCCCAGGGGCGGGTGACCGTGAGCTCGCTCGCCGACGACGTCCTCTACGACATGGACGGCATCTACGACGTGGGCCTCTACCCGCTCGGGACGAGCGACGACGACTGGCACCCCAACTGGGAGTCCATCCTCTCGGAGGAGGGCATGGACCACGCCAACGCGCGGTTCGAGGAGCTCGACGAGGTGGTGTCCACCCGCAAGACCAACGTCACCCCGTGGGAGCCCACCACCGTGGGGCGGCTCCCCAACGCGCTGGGGCTGGCCGTCGGCGACCTCCTCGACGCGCCGGTGCTGGTGCGGCTCTTCCTGGGGCGCGTGTGCAACCTGCTCGTGTACGCGGCGGTCATGGCGCTGGCCGCGTCGTGGCTCAGGCGCGGGGGATGGGTGGTCTTCGCCGTGGCCGTGACGCCCACGCTCGTGTTCATGGCCTGCAACTACTCGTACGACCCCTTCGCGATCTCCCTGGTCACACTGGCCGCAAGCCGCTTCGTGGGCGAGCTCCAGCGCCCCGACGAGCGCCTCACCGCGGGCAGGGCGGCCTGGATCCTCGTGCCGTTCCTCGTGGGGACGGTCACCAAGGCGGTGTTCGTCGCCTCGGCCCTCATGCTGCTCTTCATGCCGAGGACGAAGTTCGCCGACGCCCGCGGGCACCGCGCCTGGGTCTGCGCCTGCTGCGCGACGGCGGCGGCGGTGCTCGCCACGTTCGCCGTGCCGTTCCTGCTCGCCGGAGGCAGCGTGGGGGCCGACACCCGCGGGGGTGCCACGGACATCGACTCGCGGCGGCAGCTCGCCTTCCTCCTCGCGCACCCGGTCACCTACCTCGCCACCCTCGTGGGGAGCTTCCTCTGGGCCTTCAACCCCGTGGCCGTGTTCCAGCAGCTCCCCGTGAACCTCTGCTACCTGCCCATGCCCGGGGGCTGGCCCCTCATGGCCGCGGGGTGGCTCTGCCTCGTGCTGCTGGCCGCCCTGCTCGACCGCGGGCCCGTGGACGACCGATGGCGCGGCCCCGCCGTCGGCTGGGGGACCTTCGCGGGCATCGCGCTGTCGCTCGTGCTGATGGCCACGGCCCTCTACCTCGGCTACACCGACGTGGGGGCGCCGCTGGTGAGCGGCATCCAGGTGCGCTACCTGCTCTTTGAGATCTCGCCGTTCCTGCTGGTGTGCCTCAACTTCGGCACGGGTCCCAGGCGCCGGCTCGAGGCTCGGCTGGAGGCCGTGGGGGGCACGGGGCCGGCCCGCCGGGTGATGGGGGCGCTCCCCCAGGCGGCCCTGTGGGCGGGCTTCTGCCTGCTGTGGGCCGTGGCGGCGTTCGGGTTCCTCGTGCGCTTCTAGGCCCGCGGGGGCGGCGCACGGAGTCCCGGATTGGGACAGAAGTGCCCGACCGTTGGGACAAAAGTGTCCGACTGACGGGACAGGGTCGGCGGGCTCAGGCGGTGTGGGCCGCCACCCAGGCCAGGGCGTTGGCCACGGGGTCGCCGGACTCCTCGCAGAGGCCGAAGCCGCCCTCCCAGACCGCCGTGAGGTCGGCAGTGGAGACGCCGTCGTAGGAGCGGAGCGCCCACGCCAGGTCCATGGCGGCGGTGAAGGGCGCCTCCGACTGCGCGAGGCCCACGTTGACGCGCCACGCGGGCGCCACGGTGCCGGCCGAGAAGGCCTCCCCTCCCGGGGCCAGGTAGGCCAGGGGGTCGCAGAGCGAGCAGCGCTCCGGCGGCGTGAGGCCCTGGGCGTCGCGCACCGTGAGGTTCTGACCCCAGGCGCCCACGTACATGGGGTCCCAGCCCGCGAGGGAGCGGTACTCCCACTGCCGGTGGTTCAGCAGGTCGTAGACCATCTCGGAGTAGTGCAGCGTCTGGGTGTCCGGGATGCCCAGGAGCTGGTTCTCGGCCGTGTCGCAGCCCACGCCGTCGAAGGCCGTGCAGGCGAGCGTCGGCACGGCGAGGGCGCGCACGTAGGCGCCGAGGGACCCCACCCGGACGGTGCCGCGGGAGGGGCTGTAGGAGAGCCAGGGGTCGCCGTCGCCGTTGAGGGAGGCCACATAGGCCTTCGCGGTCTCGAAGGGCAGGCTCTTGATCTGCGCATGGGCGCCCTCGACCGTCGAGGCCGCGCCGAGGTCCACGTCGAGGCCCGCGGACGCCACGGCCTCCGCGTTCTGCTGCGCACCCGCGGCGAGCTCCTCGGCCGTCCCCGTGGACGACGGCTGCACCCCGGGAAACGACGCCTGCTCGGCCGCGCCGCGCACCACGGTGGCCGGGAACGCCGTGGCGTCGAAGAACCGCTTGGCCGAGCCCTCGAGCTCGGAGAGCACCGCCTGGAGGTAGGAGCCGTCGCTGGCCTCGCCGTCGAGGGTCTCGTCGAGCGCCAGGGGCGCGTTGTCCTGGTCGGTGAGGCCCAAGCCGGAGACCCAGCGGCCGAAGGACCCGGACAGGTCCCGGGAGAGGGCCGACGTCCAGCGGTCGGGCGAGCGCGTGCCGTCGTCCACGTGGCGGCCGTAGAGCCACTCGTAGGCGCCGTCGGCGGAGGCGAGGGGGCCCACCGGGTTCCAGATCGCGCAGCCGGAGGGAGCGTCGGAGAGGGTCGCGCCCCCGCCGTCCCAGCGCGCGGCGCCCTCGGCGTCGAGGAAGGGGTCGAACCCGGGGGCGTCGCCCGACGCGCCGAGGCACGCGACGAGGGAGGCGCCGGCACCCACGCCCAGACAGAACACGCCCGAGGCGCCGCCGGGCAGGAGGCCCGCGTTGAGCCGCAGGAACCGGATGGCGCTCTTGAGGTCGCAGACGTTCCACGGCAGGCCGCCGGGCACGGTGCCGTCGCCGGAGGCCTGGCCCCGCGACTCGAAGCCCGTGGTGCGGCCGCGGCACCCGGCGAGCACGTAGACGCACCCGGCGTCCATGTAGGGCTTGAGCCCCTCGTAGGAGTAGGTGCCCGCCGGCGTCTGGCCCCTCCACGAGGCGGAGTCCACCGGCATGACCACCGGGGCGTTGGAGGAGTCGAACGACCCCACCTTCGCCCCCTCGGCCACGGTGCAGGAGAAGGTGTCGCCCTTGGCCTCGGCGTCGAAGTAGGCGCCGGGGACGAATATCGAGAGCCGCTGCACGGTGGTGGAGGCCGGCGTCAGGCAGTAGGGCACGCAGAGCCGGTAGTAGACGTCGTGCTCCTCGTCATGGCTCCAGGCGGAGGCATCGAGGGCGAGGTCGTCGTAGGCGTGGACGTTCACGGAGGGCCCGTCGTCGGGGGCCGCCGGGGCGGGCGCGGGGGCGGGCCTGCCGCACGCGGAGAGGACCGCGCCCAGGGAGGCGGCGGCCGAGGCCGCAAGAAAGCTCCGTCGCGTGCATGCCATGGGACCCTCCCCTACTCGCCTGCCCTACGGCCCTTAGTATCCCGCGCCGCGCGCCGGGCCACGACATCTCCAGACCGCTGCCCGAATCCCCTCCGCCCGCGGCCGTCCCGGAGGGACGCCTTGGTCCATGATGGATGAAACGGTTCCGGAGGAAGGGGCAGCCATGGCCAGGGACGAGAGCCGCGCATACAGTATGGTCCTCGAGTGGTGGGGGCTCCTCCCCCACCCGGTGCGGCGACGGGAGCTCGGCGACTTCGCCATGGAGTTCGCGTACCACTCCGCCAAGGTCGAGGGGGCCGAGCTCACCTACGAGGAGTCCCGGGAGGTCTTCGAGCAGGGCAGCGTCACGGCCTACACCGGCGACGTGCGCTCCCTCGTCTCTGTCACCAACCAGAAGGCCGCCTTCGGCTGGATGATGGGCCGGCTCGAGGAGCGCGCGCCCCTGGACGAGGCCTTCGTGCTCACGCTGCACCGCACCCTCACCTACGGCACCTACAGCCCCACCCAGCTGGCCGACGGCGAGCGGCCGGGCACCTACAAGCTCTCCGACCACATCGTCCGCGAGACCCACGAGGTGGGCGCCGCCCCCGACGAGTGCCCGCGCCTCACGCGCGAGCTCCTGCGCGACGTCGACGAGACGCTCCCCGGCCTCACCCCCGGGCGCGCCGTCACCTGCGCGGCCTTCCTCCACAACGAGCTCGTCACCATCCACCCGTTCAGCGAGGGGACGGGGCGCGTGGCCCGCGAGCTGGCCAACTACGTGCTCCTCTTCGGCGGGCACCCGCCGGTGAGCGTCTTCGAGGACGAGGTGGACGCCTACTACGCCGCCCTCGAGGCCTTCGACGACACCGGCGACCTCGAGCCCTTCAAGCGGTTCCTGCGCCACGAGACCGTGCGCTCCTGGGAGGACCGGGTGCGCTAGGCGCCGCGGCGCACGGGCGGGACAGGCAAAAAAGGAGGGGGCGCCACCGGACCGGTCCGGTGGCGCCCCCTCCCACGTCGCCGCGGACGCCCTACCCCTCGGAGCGGACCTCGCTGGCGATCTGGTCGGGCACGCTCATGCCATCCCTGCGGTCGGCGCCCCAGAAGCAGCAGGACAGGAAGCCCGGGCCCACGTGGCAGCCGATGGTGGGGCCGGCCTCGGCCTCGATGAACAGCACGTCGCCGTCGGCGCCGCGCCCGATGATCTCCTCCAGCCGCCGCATGTCGGCGGGGCAGTCGGCGTTGGCGGTGGCGCACACGAAGGTGGTGTCGGAGTGGTTCTTGAGATAGTTGTCGGCCAGGCGTCGGATGGCCTTCTTGCGGCCGCGGGCGATGCCGGCGAGCTCGAGGGTGCCGTCGAGGGCCACGGTCAGCAGCGGCTTGATGTCGAGCTTGGAGCCCACGAAGGCGATGCCCGAGGGGATGCGGCCGCCGCGGGCGAGGGCCGTGAGGTCGTCCACCATGAACAGGGTGTGGATGTGGTTGTGGGCCTCGGCCGCCCAGTCGGCGAGCTCGCGGGCCGTGAGCCCCTTGTCGCGCTGGCGCACGGCCTCCCACACGAGGAGCGTGAGCGGGGTCGAGGGCAGCTTGGTGTCCACCACGTAGAGCTCGATGTCGGGGCCGAACTCCCCCTTCATGCGCTCCAGAGCCATGCAGGCGCCCTCGTAGCAGCCGGAGATGCCGGAGTCGAAGGCGAGGTAGACGGTGGGGACGCCCGAGGCGATGGCGGCGCGGAAGGCCTCCTCGAACTCCATCTGGGAGGGCTGGCTCGTCTTGGGCTCGGCGCCGTGGCGCATCCGCTCGTAGAACTCGTGGGCGCTCATGGTGCCGAACATGTCGTCGACGCCGCAGAGCGGCTCGCGCCCGTCGTCGCGGTCGGGCTCGGTGTAGGTGAAGTGCAGGACGGTGAGGCCGTTCTCCTCGCAGAACTCGCGGCTGAGCTCGCACGGGGAGTCGACGATGAGGTTGCAGACGGCGGCCATGGGACCTCCAGTTTGAGACGGGAACAAACGCGTTCATGATAGGGCACGACCCGGGAGCCCACGGATAACCCACAGGCAGCCTGAAGGCCCGGGAGGGCCGGGCGCGGCTACTCGGCGGACTTCAGGCTCTCCACCATGTCGATGGACGCGAGCCTGGGCACCATGGCCGCCAGCACGAACGCGCAGAACAGCACCGTGAGCCCGAACGCGTAGAGATAGCTCGCGGCGTGGATCTCGCGGCCGAACATGGCGGCGTCCACCTCGGCCGTCACCACCACGTAGCCCTCGAACCACGTGCCGAGCACGAGCCCGACGAGGGCGCCCACCACCACGATGATCACGATCTCGCGGAAGACGTAGGAGCAGACCTCCTTGGGCAGGAACCCGAGCACCTTGAGGCTCGCGATCTCGCGGGAACGCTCGGCGATGTTGATGTTTGCCAGGTTGTAGAGCACCACGAAGGCGAGGAGGGCCGCGGCGGCGATGAGCACCACCATGACGAGGTCCACCGACGAGAGCATCTCGCGGTAGGTGTCGATGGTCTCGTCGTTGAGCATGAGCGTCTCCACGCCGTCCATGGCCTGGAGCCGGTCGGCGTCGTCGGCGCGCTCCGCGGCGTCCGTGGGAAGGAACGCGAAGGCGGTGTTCGCCTCGCCCGGCTCGCCGAAGGCCCGGGCATAGGCGTCCGCGCCGAGGTAGACGTAGGACCCGAGGTAGTTCTCGCACACGGCGGTGACCTCGAGGCGGCGCTCCTGCCCCGTGGCGTTGCCGGTAGCGTCCTGGGCCCAGAGGCGCACCTCGTCGCCGGGGCCGACGCCGAGCGTGGTGGCCAGCTTCTCGGTGAGCACCACGGAGTCGGGGCCGAGGTCCACCGGGGTGCCGCCCCGGCGCTCGCGCAGGGTGACGGCGCGCCCCAGGGAGCCGGCGTCCTCCGGGACCACAAGCACGACGGCGAGGTCCTTGGAGCCGTCCTCGGGCCTCGCCACGACGTTCTCCTCGAACGCCGCCACGGGGTCGCCGCGGCCCATGGAACCGAGGGCGTCCAGGACCTCGGCCCGCTGCCGCTTCGTGGCGTCGGCCGAGAGGCCCACCGTGGCGTTGTAGTGCACGATCTCGCCGAACTGCCTGTCGATGATGTCGTTCACGGCGTCGCGCACGCCGAAGCCCGTGAGCAGCAGGGCGCAGCAGCCGGCGACGCCCACCACGGTCATGAGGAAGCGGCGGCGGTAGCGGAAGATGTTGCGGAACGTGACCTTCCACGAGAAGGAGAGGCGGCGCCAGACGGGCCCCACGCGCTCCAGGAGGATGCGCCGCCCGGCCTTGGGGGCCTTGGGCTGCATGAGGCCGGCCGGGCTCTCGCGGAGCGACGACAGACAGGCCGCGAGGGCCGCCCCCACGGTGACGGCCACGCCGATGACGGCGGCCGCGACGGCGGGCGCCGCCTCCACGGGGAGCGGCATGGGCCGCGCCGGGACGCCGTAGATGATGCCGTAGGCGGTGAAGATCACCCACGGGAGCAGCTGCGACATGGAGAGCACGCCCACGAGCGCGCCGAGGAGCGAGGCGGACCCGGCGTAGGCCACGTACTTGGAGCAGATGGCCGCGCGGCCGTAGCCGAGGGCCTTGAGCGTGCCCATGAGCCCGCGGTCGTCGTCCACCATGCGGGTCATGGTGGTGAGCGAGACGAGGGCCGCCACGAGGAAGAAGAAGAACGGGAAGGCCGTGGCGATGGCGTCGATACGTTTGGAGTCGGCCAGGTAGGAGGCCGCACCGTAGTTCTGGCCGCGGTCGAGCAGGTAGACGTCGCCGGGCTCGATGGCGTCGACCTCGCGCTGCGCGTCGTCCAGCCGGGCCTCGGCCTCGGCGAGCCCGTCCAGGGCCTCCCGCCTCCCCCGCTCGTAGGCGGCGAGACCCTCCTCGTACTCGGCGCGGCCGTCGGCCAGCCGCGCCTCGGCGTCGGCGAGGGACGCCTCCCCCGACTCCACCTCCCCGCGGGCCTCGTCCAGCTGCGCGCGGGAGGCGTCGAGGGCGTCCCTCCCCTCCTGGAGGCGGGCCGCGCCGGAGTCGAGGGCGGCACGGTTGTCGGCGAGCTCGCCCTCGGCCTCGTCGAGGCGGCGGGCCTCCTCGACGAGGCGCGCGCGACCCCCCTCGAAGGCCTGGACCGCCCCGCGGGCGGCCTCCACCTGGGGCGCCTGGGACACGAGGGCCTGGGCGGCCTCCAGGAGGCCCTCCAGGGCGGCGACCTGGCCCTCCAGCCCCTCGGCGCCGGCGGCCTGGGCCTCCTTGAGCCGGTCCAGGGCCGCCCGGGCGGCATCGGCCACGGCCTGGGCGTCGTCGCCGGAAAGACCCGCGGCCGCGGCCTGGGCCACGAGCCGCTCCAGCCCCCCGTCGTAGGCGGCCACGGCGGCGCGGGCCTGCTCCACGGCGGGGGCCTGGGCCTCGAGCTCCGCCTCGGCCCGGGCGAGCTCCCGCCTCCCGGCGTCGACCTGCGCGGCGGCGGCCCCGAGCTGCCGGCGGCCCTCCTCGAGCTCCGCCGCGCTCCGCTCCACCTCGGCCTCGCCGTCTGCGAGGCGGCGCTCCCCGTCGGCCACCCGGGCGCGGCCGTCGGCGAGCTCCCGCCGGCCGTCCTCCAGCTCGGCGGCGCCGGAGTCCAGCCGGGCCTCGGCCTCCTCGAGCCCCGCGGCGCCGTCCGCGAGGGACGCCTCCGCCTCGGCACGGCGGTCCGCCAGCTCGGCGCGGCCCTCGTCCACCTTCTCCTGGGCCTCGGCGCGCAGCTCGTCGGCCCGCCCCTGGGCGAGCCCGGGGATGAGGGCGTCGATGCGCCCCGCCACGGCGTCCACCGCGGCGTCGTAGGAGGCCGAGCCCCACAGCTCGTCGGCCGCGCCGGCCGCGCGCACGTAGAGCTCGGTGTAGGGGGCGTCGGCGTCGAAGGCCGACGGCAGCGTGAAGAGCACCTGGTTGACCGTGCCGCTTCCGAGGGACGTGGTGGAGAGGATCGCCTCCTGCACGTGGGCCGACGACGCCACGGTGCCCACGACCCTGAAGTCGCGCGTGGCGAGGAGCCCGTCGAGGTCCTGGGGGCCGTAGAGCACCTCCACATCCTCCGGCACGGCGCCCTTGTCGGCGGCCTTGTCCACGACCACGCACTCGTCGGCGGACTCAGGCCACCTGCCGCTCCTGAGCTCCAGGCCGTTCATGGGGCCTCCCGAGAAGCCGTCGGAGCCCCAGGAGTCCAGCGACACGACCCGGCAGGCGTGGTTGACGCCGCCCATGCGGGCCATGACGTCCACGGAGCGGCCCGGCTCGCAGGCTGCCACGCCCTCCACCGAGGAGACGTCGCCCACCTGGGACGACGAGAACCCGAGCGTAGAGACCAGCTCGAGGTCGTAGAGGTTAGTGCGGTCGAAGAAGGCGTCGGCGGACCGCCGCATGCCGACGCCGGTCATGCGCAGGCCGGCGAAGAAGCCGCAGCCCAGGGCCACGATGACGACGATGGCCACGTAGCGGCCGGCGGTCTGCCTGACCGTGCGCAACAGGTGTCTGCGGAAGACGGGGGGCACGCTCACCACTCCACGGAGCTCGCGGGGGCGGGCGACGGGTTGGTGGAGACGGAGGTGGCGCGGCCCTCGCGCACGTGGATGACGCGGTCGGCCACCTGGGTGAAGGCGCTGTTGTGGGTGACGATGGCGACGGTGCGGCCGGTGGCGCGGCACGTGTCCTGGAGCAGGGCGAGGATCTGCTTGCCGGTGCGGTAGTCCAGCGCGCCCGTGGGCTCGTCGCAGAGCAGGAGCTTGGGGTTCTTGGCGATGGCGCGGGCGATGGCCACGCGCTGCTGCTCCCCGCCGGAGAGCTGCGCCGGGAAGTTGTCGAGGCGCCCCTCGAGGCCGACGGCCGCGAGCGCCTCGGCCGAGGGCAGCGGGTCGGGGCAGATCTGGGAGGCCAGCTCCACGTTCTCCAGGGCCGTGAGGTTCTGCACGAGGTTGTAGAACTGGAAGACGAAGCCGATGTCGTTGCGGCGGTAAAGGGTGAGGCCGCGGTCGTCGAGGTCCGACACCCGCTCTCCCCCGAGCTCGATGACGCCGGAGGTGGGGCGGTCCATGCCGCCGAGCATGTTGAGCAGGGTGGTCTTGCCGGCGCCGGACGGGCCCACGATGACGCAGAGCTCGCCCCGCTCGATGTCGAAGGTCATGCCGTCCAAGGCGCAGACGTCGATGTCGCCCATGTGGTAGACCTTGCGGACGTCCTCGAAATGCACGAAAGCCACGGCCACCCCCGTCTGACGCGACACCGGCGGCCGCGACGGCAGCCGCTATGCTTACCTTACCTATGATAGGCGATGGGAGAAGGGGGCGGCCATGGACGGGACGGGCGACGGCGGGAACAGGTTGGAGCGCTACCGGATGTCGTTCGGCGGCCGGTGCCAGGGCGTGGGGTTCCGCTACACGAGCGCGGACATCGCCGGGCGCGTGGGCCTCTCCGGCTGGGTGCGCAACGAGGACGACGGCACCGTCTCCATGGAGCTCCAGGGCACCCCGTCGCAGGTGGTGCGGTTCATGAGGCTGCTCGAGCACGCCTACGAGCGGTTCCCGTGGCGCTACACCGTGGAGGCCATGGACTCGATGGAGCCCGACCCCGAGGACCGCAGCTTCCGCATCGTCTACCACTGAGGCCGGGCACCGTCAGGCGTCAGGCGATGCGCTCCGCCAGAGAGCGGTTGCGGTCGCACACGACGATCCAGGCCACGGCCGCCGCTCCCACGACGTCCACCACGGCGGGGACGAACCCCACCTGCACGTAGACGGCCATGGGCACGAAGTAGCTCCATCCCTCGAACACGAGGATGAACAGGGGCACCCACGCGAACACCCAGTAGAGCGGCGACGAGGCGAACCGCCGCATGCCCCAGGCCACGAGGGCGGCCAGCCCCGCGAGGGCGAGACCCAGCCCCAGGGAGACGAGCTTCTCGGGGCCCCAGAACGGCGCGTGCTGCATGGCCGTGAAGCGCCCGTCCATGACCTCGCTCATGGACCGCAGCAGGCGCTCCTGCCCGCCGAGGTAGTTCACGTAGCGCACGGCGAAGTACGTGAGCACCACCGCGGCCATGAACGACAGGGTGCGCAGGGCCGCCTGGCGCGGCGACACGCTACGGTCGGCAAGCACCACCGAGACGATGGCCCACACGCCCAGGGAGCCGGTGGCGAAGCTCATGTAGAGCCAGGTGTTGTAGTTGTAGCCAGGGTTGAGCTCGAGGGCCGCCACGACGGAGCCCACGACGATGCCCGCGAGGGCCGCCAGCGACACGGCGCGCCCGGTGTCGAGGAACGTGCGGCACGAGCGCGGGAACGCGCCGGGCGAGTGCGCGGCGAAGAGCTCGTAGCCGGGCTCGCCGGGCTCGTCGCCCATGCGTCTGCCGTCCTCATCCCCTGCCCAGCGCATCGTCCACCGTCCTCTTCCGTCGTTTTAGGGACTCATCCCGCCAAACGGGCGGCCGCAACGCCGGGAGCCGGCCGGGCCGGGTATTCCACGCGTTCGCGACCACCCTGCTTTCAGCCTGCAGCTTACCCACGGAAAAGGCCGGCGTCCCGAGGGGCGCCGGCCTTCACGAGCGGGTTCGGGAGCCGTCGGCTAGAGGATCATCTTGCCGCGGTTGATGACGTGCTTGATGTGGTACGAGGAGTCCACGAGCACGATGTCCGCGTAGCGGCCGTCCTCGAGGGAGCCCACCTTGTCGCCCATCTTGAGGGCGCGGGCGGGGCCGGAGGTGGCGGCGTCGACGGCCACGTTGGCCGGCACGCCCATCTCGATGGCGCGCCTCATGGCGTCGAAGAGGTTGCCGTCCTCGGCCACGAGGACGATGCGGCCCTGGAGCAGGGCGAAGTTGGCGACGATGTCCTCCTTGGAGCCGTTGTCCTCACGGGCGACGAGCTCCACGAGCACCTGGTCGTTCTTGAGGGCGGCGTCCATCATGCCGGGCTTCTTCTCGTCGAGGACGATGCGCTCGTCCCAGCGGCGGCTCACGACGGTGGCACCGGCCTTGACGGCCTTCTCGGTCTGGGCGAAGGTGGCGCCGTTGTCCACCACGCCCACCGTGGCCTTCTTGGAGACGAGCCCCACGTAGGTGTCCATGCCCTCCCGCGTGGCGTCGACGTCCACGACCTTGAACACGCCGTCGCCCACGGACTGGAGGTCGTCGAAGGTGTCGGCGTCGTCGTAGGCGAGGTCCTTCCAGGACTCGGGCGATGGCTTGGCGTCCTCGATGTGCTCGAGCGGGCGCTCGAGGGAGAGGCCGAGCACGGCGGCGCAGTCGTCGTGGCGGGCGGCCTCGTTCGCGTTCCAGTCGGCGACGGTCTTGGCGACCTTCTTGGCGTGGGCCGCGGGGAGCTCGACGGTGCCCACGAAGGAGGTGACGCCGTTGCCGGCCTCGAAGCGGGCGACCTTGTCGACGGCGTAGTTGCCGGCATCGTCGTAGACCGTGTCCGCGACCTGGCGCACGCGGATGTCCACGAGGCCCGGCAGGGCGATCAGGTCGTAGGCGTCCACGATCTCGCCGTCGGCGGCGGCGTCGGACTTGATGAACTCGCCCTCGGTGACGATATCGGTCTCGGCGAAGGTACCGTCGGCTTGGTATACCTTGGCGTTCTTGATGCGCATGCAATGCTCCTTTGGTCCTTGCTAAGTCCGGCCGGCGCCCCTCGCCGGGGCCTGGCCGACGTATCCAAAGGGCCTAGTACCCGAAAGGACGGGCGCATTGCAACGGGTCCGCCGCGCCATCGAATGGGCACCTTGCGGGAAGGGGGCGCGGGCCCGTGCGGCGCCCGCGCCCCCTCCCTGGGACGGCTCCTCGGATGGCGCGGCCGTCAGACGGCGCGGGAGAGCTCGGGGTCCTCGGCGGCGGCGAGATGGGCGAGCTGGGCGCCGAGGGCCTGGCAGCGCTCGTCCTGGACGCCCTCGGGGGCGCCGGCGACCTTGAGGTTGCCCACGACCTTGGCGCCGCAGCGGCCGAGGTGGGCCTCCCACTGGTCGAGCCACTCGCCCACGCCCCAGTCGTAGGAGCCGAAGACAGCCACGGCGCGGCCGTCGACCTCGCCGTCGATGCCCTTGGTGAGGACCTCGAAGTCGGACTCCTTGAGCGTGTCGACGTCGAGGGCCGGGCAGCCGAGGGCGATGGCGCCGTACTTGGCGGCCATGGAGGGCTTGAACTCCTCGGAGGAGAAGACGCTCACGGAGGCGCCGGCGTTCGCGGCGCCGCGGGCGATCAGGCGGGCCATCTTCTCGGTGTTGGACTTGGCATTCCAGTAGACGACAGCAACGGAACTCATTGAGGCATCCTTTCCCAGGGGGTCCGCCGGCGGCGCGTGCCGCGGGCGGCCTTCTGTATCTCCCGCCGGGCCTCCGGCCGCAGACGGGACTGGAGGAGTATGCACCAAAACCCGTCGCGGTCAAACATTGACAAGCGTGGAGCACACAGTCCCTTGATATTCCTCTTTCCAAAGCAAAAAACTATCTTACAGAAGAAGTGCCTTTATGTTTCTTTATGTAAATTCTGGAACTGATATTCCGGTTTCCCACAGGAAAACCTCAGGAGAATGACCATTACTCCAAAGCCCACTGAAACATCGTGCTCACGGCACCGGTGGTTGCCGCGCGGTTTCCATGGGATGGCGCGCCCGTAAGCGTCTGGGGACCCGTTGCGTTTCCGAAACCCCCCGGCAACGGTCCGGGGAGAGAGTCCGGGTCAGGGGACGGGCCGCGGGGGCCCGCCACGACACAAGGGAGGCACCATGATAGACACCGGCGACACCGCCTTCATCCTGGTGAGCGCCTTTCTCGTCTTCATCATGACCCTGGGCATCGCGTTCTTCTACGGGGGCATGGTCAGACGGAAGAACGCCGGGGACACGATGCTCCTCTGCACGTCCGTAGCCGGGCTCGTCTCCGTCATCTGGGTGGTCCTCGGGTACACCCTGGTGTTCGGCGACGGCTTCGCGGCCGCGACCGAGACGGGCGCCGCGGCCAACCCGCTCCTGGGCGGCCTCGAGCACGTGTTCCTCGCCGGCGTCTCGCCCGAGGACGCCTGGGGCACGGTCCCCGAGCTCGTCTGGGCACTCTACCAGGGCATGTTCGCCCTCATCACCGTGGCCATCATCGTCGGCGCCGTCGTGGAGCGCGTGCGGTTCTCGCGCTTCCTCGTCTTCGTGGGCGTCTGGGTGCTCGTGGTGTACTGCCCCCTCGCCCACATGGTCTGGGGCGGCGGCTGGATCGCCGACGCCCTGGGGGCCCACGACTTCGCCGGCGGCGACGTCGTGCACATCAGCTCGGGCGTGAGCGCCCTGGTGCTGGCCCTCGCCGTGGGTGCGCGCTTCGGCAACGGCAGGCTCTCGTACCAGCCCCACAACATCCCGTTCATCCTGCTGGGCACCCTGTTCCTCTGGCTCGGCTGGTTCGGCTTCAACGCCGGCTCCGCCGGGGCCGCCAACGGGCAGGCCGGCCTGGCCTTCGCCACCACCAACACCGCCGCCGGCGCCGCCATGCTCGCCTGGATGGCCTGCGAGAGGCTGACGGGCGGCAGGGCCACGCTCTTCGGCGCGTGCTCGGGCGCCGTGGCGGGCCTCGTGGCCGTCACCCCCGGCGCCGGCTACGTCGACGTCTGGGCGGCCGCCCTCATGGGCGTCGTCGTCTCCGTCGTCTGCTTCCTCGCCGTCAGCCGCCTCAAGCCGCGGTTCGGGTACGACGACGCCCTCGACGCCTTCGGCGTCCACGGCGTCGGGGGCATGGTGGGCACCGTCCTCACCGGAGTGTTCGCCAACCCCGCCTACGGCCCCTTCGCCGGCCTGCTCTTCGGCGACCCCCTGCAGGTGGTGCGCCAGCTGCTCTCGGTCCTGTTCGTCATCGCCTGGGCCGGCGGCCTCACCTTCGTCGTCACCCGCGTCATGACCCGACTCGGCGGCCCCCTGCACGTGGACCACGCGTCCGAGGAGATGGGTCTCGACCTGGCCGAGCACACCGAGCCGGCCTACCCCGCCTACTCCGGCATGGACCTGCACTGACGGCGACGACACCCCCGACGAGAGGAGCACGACATGCAGAGGATCGAGGCGTTCATCAGGCCCGAGGCCGTGGCCCCGGTGCGCGACGCCCTGGCGGCGGCCGGCGCGGGCGGCATGACCTTCGTCCAGGCCCAGGGCATGGGCTCGCAGCACGGGTTCACCGAGTACGTGCGCGGCACCGAGGTGCTCGTGCAGACCCAGCCCAAGGTGGTGGTCATCGTCGTCTGCGAGGACGACGAGGTGCCCGGCTACGTGGACGCCGTCTGCGACGCGGCCCGCACGGGCGAGGTGGGCGACGGCAAGGTGTTCGTGAGCCCCGTCTCCCAGGCCCTGCGCATCCGCACCGGCGACACCGGCGGGGACGCGCTCGGCGGCGCCGGGGCCGCGGGCTGACGGCCGCACCGGCCCGCGGCCGTACGCGAGGGCGCCCACCGGGAGACTCGGTGGGCGCCCTGGACGATGCCGTGCCTATGGGGCGTCACGCCTCGAACGGCGGCTCCTGGGACGAGGCCCGGCGCCGGGGGCCCGGCCTGCCGGCCGGGTCGCTCACCCAGACGACCTTGACGACGATGGGGTCGGACTCGTCTTCGACGACCCCCGCGCGCATGCGCTCGAGCTCCTCGGCCAGCTCCCGGCTCCGGGCCTCGGCGGCCTCGGCGCGCGCCAGGGCCTCCTCGAGCTCGGCGGCCCGGCGCTCCCCGACCCGCCGCGCGGCCGCCCCGGGGATGTCGTGCACCTTCACGGGGCCCGTCTCGTCGGGGCCGCCGAGGCGGGACGCCCGGCGGCGCATGGCGCCGGGGAAGAGCTCGCGGTACGCCTCGAGGACGTCCGGGTGGGCGGCCAGGGCGCGCCACATGGTCTTCCGCGACGGGGTGCCGGGGAGCTCGCAGAACGAGGAGACCGGCATACCCGAGTCGAGCAGCTGCTCGAACAGCCGCTCCCAATCGCGCTCTGTGTACATGCCGAACCTCCTCTGCCGGCGGGCGCCGTGCGCCCGGACGAGCCGCTAGTTTCTATCGAGTCTTCGCTGGAGCAGGCGCAACTGCCGGTCGCGGTCCTCCAGGAGGGCCTGGTACCTGTCGTCCTGCTCGCGGAGCAGGCTCCGGTACATGGCGTCGAGGCCGTGGATCTTGGCCATGACGTCGCTCTCGTCGGCGCCCCAGGGGGACCGGCGGAACCTCAGGGAGCCGATGCGCCGCGAGATGCTGTCCAACACCGCGTCGACGTCCCTCGACCGCGGCGGCACGCGCCCGGACCCGCCGGACGTGGCGAACGGCGGGGACGCGGGCAGCCGCCTCTCCGGGGCGCTCACAGCGACCTCCCCACCGGGCAGCCGGAAAGGGAGGCGCAGACTGCATGATCTTGAGGGAGGGAACGGAAAGGGCAGCAGGTTTCCCAACGGGGCCCTCTGCCTTCAAAGGTCGAAAGTCTAAAAAAATAGCCCCGATAGCCGACCGTGGCAGCAAGGCGACTGCAGTGGGCCATAGGAGCTTCCCTCTCTTTGCATGTGACGGTACATCGACCCCTCCCACCAGACTCCATGGGACCGGGAAGATGATTTCTATAGCACCAATGATTATGCCCCCCCCCCCCCGGACAAGTCAATATCCTATACACTTAAATTCTCTCATATTTATGGACGTCGGTATAATCTACTACCTTTTAGAATATCTACCTTGAGTTTTATAGCACTCTTCCAACTAGAGAAATTCTTTGCTTCTATTTAGCTTAAGTAAATTTTCGTGTTAGAGGGTAATAATTATTCCCACTACAGCTGTTTCAACATATCGATTCACTCAGTTTGAACATAGTTTCAGCGTATTCCGACCCTGTGCGGAGGGCACGGCCCTCGGAGCGCGAACGGCCTGCGGGATGCGCCGCCGCCGGGTCCCCGCGGGCGCCCGCGGCGAGGGCTGCCGCGACCGTGCACGGGACGGGGCCCCGGGGCCGCGCACCTTCCGTCCCAGGTGCCCCCGGGCACGGCAAAGGGGCCCGCCCCAATACCGGGACGGGCCCCTGGGCCGCCGTACGATGCGGGCGCGCCTACGGCACCGGTTTACGGGCGCCGGTTTACGGGCGCTGGCCCATGCCACCCTCGAGCACGAGGGTCTCGCCGGTCATGAACTTGAAGTCGGGGCCGGCGATCTGCACCACCACACGGCCGATCTCGGTCTCCACGTCGCCGTAGTGGCCCATGGGGGGCATGTGGACGTTGGCCTCGAAGGCATCCGGGTAGGCGGTCTGGAAGTCCTCGAGGGCCTTGGTCCAGGCCAGCGGGCACACCACGTTGACGTTGATGCCGTCGGGGCCCCACTCGGTGGCCGCCACACGACTCATGCCACGGATGCCCTCCTTGGCGGCGGCGTAAGCCACCTGGCCGTAGTTGCCGAAGAGCCCGGCGCCGGAGGCGAAGTTGACCACGGAGCCCTTGGACTCCTTGAGGTAGGGGTAGCACGCCTGCATGTAGTAGAAGGTGGCGTAGAGGCCGGAGTAGACGGCGAGGTCGAACTGGTCGGTGGTGTGGTCCGCCACGGTGACGCCGGAGGCGGAGGCCTGGGCGTTGTTCACGAGCACGTCGATGGAGCCGAACTCGGCCACCGTCGCATCGACCACCTTCTGGACCGTGGCCTTGTTGTCCTGCCCCGCGGCGACGTCGGCCTGCACCCACAGGCACCTGACGCCGTAGTCGGCCTCCAGGCGCGCCTTGGCCTCCTCGAGCTTGGCCGTGTTGCGGCCGGTGACCACGATGTTGGCGCCCTCCTTGGCGAAGGCGGTGGCGATGCCGTAGCCGATGGAGCCCGCCGAGCCGTCCTTGAGCGCGGTGAAGCCGCCGCCGGTGATGATGACGGTCTTGTTGTCGAACTGTCCCATAGCTGTCTCCCTCTCCTCTCTCCCATACCTTCCCTGAACGGTCGCTGACCATTATGGGCGAACTCCGCCGGGCCCGCCTGCGGGAACCGCTCGCTCCCCGCAGGCGACCGCAGGCGTATATAAAGTTCTTCTGAAACAACTTTCGTACCAAAATGTGCTCCAGGGCCCTGTACCGGGCCCGTCCCGGCCCCAAGGAGGCATCCCATGGCACGCAAGGTTCTGCTCGACCTCGACACCGGCATCGACGACTCCATGGCGATCTGCGAGGCGCTCGCCAACCCCGCCTTCGACCTCGTGGGCGTCACGGGGGTGTTCGGCAACGTCTCGGTGGACCAGGGCGTGCGAAACGCCCTCGCCGTGCTGCACCTCCTCGGCCGCGACGACGTCCCGGTGTGGGCCGGCGCGCGCCACCCGCTCGTGTGGGACGGCGACGGAGACTTCCTCCCGCCGCGCAGCATCATGGACATCCACGGCGACAACGGCGTGGGCAACGTGGAGCTCCCCGACTCCCCGCGTCCCGCGGAGGAGGAGGGGGCCGTCGACGCCATCCTGCGGCTCTGCCACGAGTACGGCGGCGACCTGGACATCGTGGCCACGGGCCCACTCACCAACCTCGCCCTCGCCCTCGAGCGTGACCCGGGGGCGCTCGGGCTCGCCGGGTCCGTCACCGTCATGGGCGGGGCCGTGGCCACCGAGGGCAACGTCTCCCCGTGCGCCGAGGCCAACGTCTTCAACGACCCCGAGGCGGCCTCCGCCGTCCTCACCTCCGGCATCCCCATCACGCTGGTGGGGCTCGACGTGACGATGAAGGAGGTGCTCACCAAGGAGATGGTGGACCGCTGGCGGGAGGCGGGGCCGGCCGGCGAGACGATGGCCGATATCGTGGGGTTCTATGTGGACGCCCACAACGACTGGCTCGCCCCCACCCTGGGCGGCTGCGCCCTGCACGACCCTCTCTCGGTGGCCGTGGCGGCCGACCCCGGGCTTTGCGGTTACCTCCCGAGCGTCATGAAGGTGGACCTCGAGGGGGAGCTCCGCGGGCGCACCATCGGCGACCAGGCGCAGATCCGCAACCCGGTCCGCCCGGTCAAGGTGGCGCTCACGGTGGACGGGGCGCGCCTCTCGCAGCAGCTCATGGCCGACATCGAGCGCGTGTGCTCCGAGGCGCCGCGGTCCTGACCGGGGCGGGACGACACACGGGAGGACCCCACGGGCCCTGCGGGAGACCGACCCCCGCAGGGCCCGTTCCCGTGGGCCGCCTCGGCACCGCCTCGCGACGGTGCCGAGGCACAGGAAGGACCCGGCCGCAACCCGTGCGGCCGGGCCCCGGGAGAGGGCGTGTGACGCGGTGCCTACCAGACGAACAGGCCCACGAGCGCCGCGGAGAGCAGCGACACGAGGATGCCGGAGAGCAGGAGGCGGCCCACCTGGTGGGAGATGGCGTCGTTCTTCTCCTTGCTCACCATGCCCTTGAAGCAGCCGATGACCATGCCGAGGGTGGAGAAGTTGGCGAACGAGGTGATGAAGGTGGTCAGGACGGCCTGGTAGTGGGGCGCGAAGGAGGCCACGGAGCCGGTGACCTCACCCATGACCACGAACTCGTTGGTCACGAGCTTGAGGCCCATGAGCTGGGCGAAGTCCCAGGCGGTGCCGGGGTCGAGGCCCATGAGCCAGGCGGGGATGAACATGAAAACGCCGAGGATGGACTCGAGGGACAGGTTGGGGTTGATGAGGCCGAGCAGCGCGTTGATGACGGCGGCGAGGGCCACGAAGGCGACGACGTTGGCGGTGATGATGAGGATCAGCTGGCCGCCGGTGAGGATGGAGTCGCCGAGGAACGAGAAGTAGGGCTCCTTCTCGGGCTTGGCCGGGTCGTGGGTGAAGAACCGCTTGACGGGGGGCAGGGCCTCGTAGGCCTCGACGGCCTTGGCGAGCTCGATCTTCTCGGCGTCGGTGGAGTCCTCGACCGGGGTCTCGTCGGGGGTGTCGGCGAGGCCGTAGATCTTGTCCTCCTCGGGGGTGACCTCCACCGGGTAGAGCATGTGGGAGAAGATCAGGGCGTTGATGCAGTTGAGGGGGATGGCGGTGATGACGAACTCCGCCGGCACCATCTGGATGTACGAGCCGATGATGGCGGCGGTGACGCACGACATCGACATCATGGCCAGGGTGACGTTGCGGCCGGCCCTCATGTGCTGCAGCTGGACCTTGGAGACGGCCAGGGCCTCGGTGTTGCCGAGGAACATCATCTCGACGGCGTAGAAGGTCTCGAACTTGGGCCGGCGGGTGATGAAGGACAGGCCGCGGCCCACCCACTTGATGACCCAGGGAAGGAAGCCGATGTAGGTGAGGGTGTCGAACAGCGGCACAATCATCAGGATGGGCAGGAGGGCGCTCGTGACGAAGTTGACGGGCGCGGGGTCGAGGCCGTCGGGGCCGACCCAGTTGGCGAAGGCGAAGTTGATGCCCCGGTAGGACAGCGTGACGAGCTCGGCGAAGCCCGCGGCGGCGCCGGAGACGATGGCGCGGCCCACCTCGAAGCTCGTCAGGAACCAGGCGAGGAAGAGGTTGATGGCGCACATCAGCCCCACCGACACCCAGTCGATGTTCTTGCGGTCTGCCGAGAAGGCCCAGCCCAAGGCTATGAAGGCCAGGACCCCCAGGATGTTGACGATCAGTTCCATGGCGCGTTTCCTCTCCCTTTCCGGGCCCCGGCGCCCCAGCCGCGGGGCACCGGGAGGATTACAGGACCATCCGGTGCACGAGCTCGACGGGCTCGGCCGCGTCGGCGATGCGGATGTTGTCGAGCACGAGGTCGACGACGTCGGCCACATCCTCGCGGTTGCTGTGGATGGTGAGCAGGCTCTCGCCCTCCTCGACGGGGTCGCCCACCTTCTTGTTGAGCACGAGGCCCACGGCGTAGTCGAGCTCGTCGTCCTTGGTGGCGCGGCCGCCGCCGAGCATCATGGAGGCGATGCCGAGCTCGTCGGCGGCCATGGAGGCCACGACGCCGGACCTCGGGGCGGGGAGGTCGAACTGATATGCCGCTTGCGGCATGACCGTGAAGTCGTCGACCACCGAGCCGTCGCCGCCCTGGGCCTCCACCATGGCGCGGAACCGCTCGAGGGCCGAGCCGTCGGCGATCCTGGCCTCCAGGAGCGGGCGGGCCTCCTCGGGGGTGTCGGCCATGCCGGCCATGACCACCATCTGGGAGCCGATGGCGAGCACCAGCTCCAGCAGGTCTGCCGGGCCCTCGCCCCGGAGCAGCTCGACGGACTCCTCGATCTCGAGGGCGTTGCCGATCTTCCGGCCGAGGGGCTGGTTCATGTCGGAGATGACCGCCACTGCCTCCATGCCCGACCCGTGGGCGATGTCCACGAGGGCCCGGGCCAGCGCGACGGCGTCCTCCTCCTCGCGCATGAAGGCGCCGGCGCCGGTCTTGACGTCCATGACGAGGGCGTCGGTGCCCGAGGCGATCTTCTTGGACATGATGGAGCCGGCGATCAGCGGGATGGAGTCCACGGTGTCCGTGACGTCGCGTAGGGCGTAGATGCGCCTGTCGGCCGGGGCGATGTTGCCCGTGGCGCCGGCGATGACGCACCCCACCTCGCGGAGCTGCTCCTTGAAGCGGCCCTCGTCGAGCTCCACGGTGTAGCCGGGGATGGCCTCGAGCTTGTCGAGGGTGCCCCCGGTGTGGCCGAGGCCGCGGCCCGAGATCATGGGCACGGGGATGCCGAGCGAGGCCACGAGCGGCGCGAGGGGGATAGAGACCTTGTCGCCCACGCCGCCGGTGGAGTGCTTGTCGACCTTGACGCCCGGGATGTCGGAGAGGTCCAGGCAGTCGCCCGACTCGAGCATGGCCTGGGTGAGCAGGCGGGTCTCCTCGGGCGCCATGCCGTTGAACCAGATGGCCATGAGCAGGGCGCTGGCCTGGTAGTCGGGGATGTCCCCGGCGGTGTAGCCGTCCACGAAGAAGCGGATCTGCTCCTCGGTGAGCTCGCCGCCGTTGCGCTTGGCGTCGATGACGTCGACCATCCTCATGGTTGCCTCCCCTACTCCGCGATCGCGGTCTCGAGCGACAGGGCGATCATGTCGTCGAGGGAGGAGGCGCGCTCCTCGGCGGTGAGCGCCTCGCCCTCGCCGACGATCATGTCGGAGACCGAGAGGATGGACAGGGCCTCGAAGCCGAGCCTGGCCCCGAGGAGGTAGAGGCCGGCCGACTCCATCTCCACGGCCAGGACGCCGTAGTCGGCGAGCAGGCCGTTGTCGATGTCGTCGTTGTAGAAGCGGTCGGCGGCGAAGACGTCGCCCACCTTGACCGGGAGCCCCCGGTCGCAGGCGATGTGGTAGGCGCGGTCGAGCAGGCCGAAGTCGGCGAGGGGCGCGTAGTGGATCTGGGGCCCGAGGGCGCCGGCGGCGACGTTGCTGTCGGTGGAGGAGCCCTGGGCGAGGACGATGTCGCGGATGTGGACGTCGCGGCCCACGCCGCCCGCGGACCCGGGCCGGATGATGCGCTTGACGCCGTAGAAGCGGACGAGCTCGTTCACGTAGATGGAGAGGCTGGGGATACCCATGCCGGAGGCCTGGACCGAGACGGGGACGCCCTTGTAGGTGCCCGTGTAGCCGAGGCAGTTGCGGACCGCGTTGACCTGGCGGGCGCCGTCGAGGTAGTTCTCGGCGATGTAGCGGGCCCGGAGGGGGTCGCCGGGGAGCAGGCAGACGGGGGCGTAGTCGCCGCGCTCGGCCGTGTTGTGCGGGGTTGCCATCGTGGTTCCTTTCGACGTTGCGGCTTGTGGGTCCGGCGCCGGTCAGGAGACGAGGGCGAGGAAGCTCGTGCCCTCGCCCGTCCCCTCGACGCCGAAGTTGTCGAGCACCGTGGCCCCGAGGTCGGCGGCCGTGGGCCGCGTGCCCAGGTCCTGGCCGGGATGGGCCATGGAGGACGAGAAGGCCAGGAGCGGCACGAGCTCGCGCGTGTGGTCGGTGCCCTTGTAGCAGGGGTCGTTGCCGTGGTCGGCGCAGATCATGAGCAGGTCGTCCGGACCCATGGCGGCCATGACGCGGCCGAGGCGGGCGTCGAAGTCCATGAGGGCCCGCCCCTCCCCCACGGGGTCGCGGCGGTGCCCGTAGACGGTGTCGAAGTCCACGAGGTTCACGAAGCACAGGCCGCAAAAGTCCGTGGCGACGGCCTCGTCGACGTGGTCCATGCCGTCCATGTTCGACTCGTTGTGCCAGCTGCGGGTGATGCCCTGGCCGGAGAAGAGGTCGCCGATCTTGCCGATGGCGAGGACGTCGTAGCCCGCCTCCACGAGCCGGTCCATGTCGGTGGGACCGGTGGGGGCCAGCCCGTAGTCGTGGCGCTCCGACGTGCGCGAGAAGGAGCCGGCGTCCTCGCCCACGAACGGGCGGGCGATGACGCGCCCCATGACCACCTCGGGGCCGTTCACGAGCCCGCGGGCGTGCTCGCACAGGCGGTAGAGCTCGCCGAGCGGCACGACGCCCGTGTGGGCGGCCAGCTGGAGCACGGAGTCCCCGGAGGTGTAGAGGATGACGGCGCCCTCCCCGACGGCCTGCTCGCCGTGGTCGCGGATGACCTCCGTGCCGGAGTAGGCGCGGTTGACGAGCATCCTCCTGCCCGAGAACCCCTCGAGGTCGTCCACGAGCCACTGGGGGAACCCGTCGGGGTAGTGCCCCATGTCGAATCGCACGGGCAGGCCCATCATCTCCCAGTGGCCGTCGATGGAGTCGTTGCCGTTGGACGTGACGGTCATCCTGCCGTAGCAGCCCCGCGGGTGCCCGGCGGGGGGCACCCCGGGGAGGGGGTCGTCGGCGCGGATGTTCCCGAGGCCCAGCGACTCGAGGTTGGGCACCGCGAGCGAGCCGTCGTAGGTGCGGGCTATCGACCCGAGGGTGTCGGCCCCGGCGTTGTCGAAGGCCGCCGAGTCGGGGGCCTCCCCCACCCCCATGGCGTCGAGCACGATGACGAAGATGCGCCGGTAACGAGGGTCCATGTCTTCCTCCGTTCGTTGCATTGGGACAGAGGGGCCCCGACCCTCCCTGCATAAGGGGGCTCGAACGGTCCCGAAGGACCCCTCTCGGTTGTGCGGTGATGGGACGGGCGCCTCTTAGGCCACGTCGTCCGGGGCGCCGGCGAGGATCGCGAGCGAGGCCGAGACGCCCAGGCGGTCGGCACCGGCCTCGAGCATCTCCACGGCCTCCTCGTAGCTGTGGATGCCGCCGGACGCCTTGACGCCGAGGTCCGGGCCCACGGCCTCGCGCATGATCGCCACGTCGTGGGCCTTGGCCCCGCCGGTGGAGAATCCCGTGGAGGTCTTCACGAAGTCGGTCCCGGCCGCGGCCGCGAGCTCGCTCGCGCGGCGGATCTCGTCGTCCGTGAGCAGGCAGGTCTCGAGGATCACCTTGAGCAGCTTGCCGGCCTCGTGGACGGTCCCGGCCACGGCCTCTATGTCGGCCTGGACGGCCGCGTCGTTGCCCGCCTTGAGCTCCCCGACGTTGATGACCATGTCGACCTCGTCGGCCCCGTTCGCCAGGGCCTCGGCGGTCTCGGCGACCTTGGACGCGGTGGTGGTGGCGCCCAGGGGGAACCCGACGACCGTGCAGGTTCTCACACCGGAGCCGGCGAGCCCCTCGCTCACGCGGGAGACCCAGTAGGGGTTGACGCAGACCGAGGCAGCGCCGATCTCGCGGGCCTCCCCGACGACGCGGTCGACGGCCTCCACCGTGGCGTCCTGCTTGAGGAGGGTGTGGTCGAGGTAGGAGGCGAGCTCCGATTTGGTGGGTTCCATGGGCGGTGTGCTCCTTACGAGACGGACGGCGGTTACTGGCAGGAGGAGACGAGGCGGGTGATGCGGCCCATGAACTCGTCGAGGAAGCGGGGCACGTCCACGCGCACGGCCACCTCCATGGTCTTGTTCGGGTCGTTGAGCAGCTCGGGGTTGCCGATGGTGCGCCCGCGGGTGGGGCCCTCGACGTCGACCATCATGTTGATGGGGAGGCACTCCACGAGGCTCGGGTCCACGGCGACGGCGCAGGCCAGGGGGTCGTGGAGACCGCATCCATGCAGGTGCGGAGCGGTGGTCTCGTAGGCCTTGATGTAGTAGTCGGTGATGTCGGCCAGACGCTTGCCGGCCTCGGTGCCCGTCTCGCGCCAGAGGGCCGTCTCACGGTAGGTGAGGAGCGTCTGGAGGGTCACGTCGAGGCCGATCATGGTCGCGGGGATGCCCGAGCGGAAGACGCGGTCCGCGGCGTCGGGGTCCTGGCTGATGTTGGCCTCGGACCACGGGGTCACGTTGCCCGGCACGGTGAGGGCGCCGCCCATGAGGACCACGGTCCCCACCTCGTCCACGATGGACGGGTCCTGGGCGATGGCCGCGTCGAGGTTGGTCAGGGGGCCGGTGGGGACGTAGATCAGGTCCTTGCCCCACCGGTGCACGGCCTCGACGATGAAGTCCACGGCCCCCTGCCCCTGGGGCGCCCGGTCGCTGGCGGGAACCTCCACCTCGCCGACGCCGTTCTTACCGTGGATGAAGGCGGAGACGGGCTGCACCGTGAAGTCCTCGGCGAAGCTGGCGCAGGGAAGCCCGGGATACACCGGGACGTCGGGGGCGCCGAAGAGCGCGCACACCGCGAGGGCGTTGGCGGTGCTCTGCTCCGTGGTCACGTTGCCATAGGTGGTGGTGATGCCCACGAGCTCCACCTCCGGGCTCGCGAGGGCGTAGGCCACGGCGAGGGTGTCGTCGATTCCCACATCGAGGTCGAGGACGAGTTTCTTCATGCGAACCTCCTCATACGGCCCGGAACCCCGCCGAGGGGGCGCCGGAGACGTCCTGTGAACTACCTAGAACGAGGCGTTGACCTCGGCAAGGGAGGGGATGGACTGCTGGGCGCCCACGCGCTGCACCGTGAGGGCGCTCGCGCGGGTCGCGAGCTCCATGGACTCCCTGAACCCCATGCCCATGAGGTGCCCGGAGACCATGGCGCCGATGAAGGTGTCGCCGGCGGCGGTGGTGTCCACCGCATCGACGCGCTGCGCGGGGACGAAGCACTCCTCGCCGCGGTCGTAGCCGTAGGACCCCTTGGAACCCAGGGTGATGACCACCTGGGAGACGCCCTTCCCGGCGATCTTCCGCGCCGCCATGGAGGCGTCCTCCGGGCCGAACGGGAAGTCGCCGGTGATGGACTCGCACTCGGTCTCGTTCATGCAGAGGTAGTCGACGGAGCGCCAGAAGCCGTCGGGGATGGCCCTTGCCGGGGCGGGGTTCACCATGGTGAAGAGGCCCCGGTCGTGGGCGTGGGCCAACGCGGCGGTCGTGGCGTCGGGCTCGCACTCGAACTGCGTGAGGAAGACGTCCCCCGGCTCGCCGAAGCGGTCGACGGCGTCGCAGACATCGGCGGAGGAGAGGCAGTAGTTGGCGCCGTGGTCGAGGATGATGCGGTTGTCGCCGTCGACGCGGATGATCGTGGCGGTACCCGTGGGGACCTCGGTGACGGTCCTCACGGCCGACACGTCGATGCCGGCGCCGTCGAGGCACCCGAGGAGCACGGAGCCGAAGGTGTCGTCCCCCACGGCCGCGACCATCGTCACCGGGGCGCCCATGCGCGACGCGGCGACCGCCTGGTTGGCACCCTTGCCACCGGGGTTGGTGATGAAGGAGTCGCCGTCGATGGTCTCCCCCGCGGCGGGGATACGCGCGCAGCAGATGGAGAGATCCATGTTCATGCTTCCGAATACCAGGGCCTTGGGCACGGCAACCACCTTTTGTTCTCGAGGGAAAAGCCACCTAAGGGCGACGGGCGCCCGCAACAACTAGATTCTGCACAGATTAGGGCCTAATTATGAGGACAATCGGACGAACGCCCGATGGGGTCCGCGAACGGTAGTGCCGTACTTTAGATATACGGACAGTTATCTGAGCGCACGATAACAGCGCTTACCAGCTAAAAGCACAGAGACAAAAAGAAAGGGCCATCCAAAGGACGGCCCGCAAAAACTGAAGGGAGGTAGACCTCGGGGCGGTGGTGGAACCCCTGATCTCGCCGGCGCCCCCGAAAAGCGAAAGGGGCCCCGGAGGGCCCCTCGGTGCTCGCGCTGTCCCGCGCCCGTCGCTGGTCGGCGGCGTCCTGCTCTCCCACCGGCTGGACCGGCAGTACCATCGGCGCTCGGGGGCTTAACTTCCGGGTTCGGCATGGGACCGGGTGTTCCCCCCCTGCCATGGCCGCCGACCGGCGACGGGCGCGGGGAGGGCGGGTCTCCCCCGCCCCCTCAGGGCCGCACAGCGACGCGAAGCTCATGTGTCTCGCACCGTCCCAGGTTAAGAATGGGAGGCAAGAGCTCGGCCTATTAGTACCGCTCGGCTGAGGCGCTCGCGCGCCTTGCACCTGCGGCCTATCGACCTCGTGGTCTTCGAGGGGCCTTACCGAAGGGAGAACTCATCTCAGGACCGGCTTCCCGCTTAGATGCTTTCAGCGGTTATCCGAACCGGACTCAGCTACCGGGCCGTGCCGTTGGTCGACAACCCGTTCACCGGAGGTCCGTCCACCCCGGTCCTCTCGTACTGGGGGCAGCCTCCTTCAATTCTCCTACGCCCACGGAGGATAGGGACCGAACTGTCTCACGACGTTCTGAACCCAGCTCGCGTACCGCTTTGAATGGCGAACAGCCATACCCTTGGGACCTGCTCCAGCCCCAGGATGCGATGAGCCGACATCGAGGTGCCAAACCTTCCCGTCGATGTGGACTCTTGGGGAAGATCAGCCTGTTATCCCCGGAGTACCTTTTATCCGTTGAGCGACGGCCGTTCCACGCCGGGCCGCCGGATCACTAGAGCCTGGTTTCCCACCTGCTCGGCCTGTGGGCCTCGCAGTCGAGCCTGCTTATGCTCTTGCACTCAAGAGGACGGTTGCCGACCGTCCCGAGCAGACCTTTGCGCGCCTCCGTTACTCTTTAGGAGGCGACCGCCCCAGTCAAACTACCCACCAGGCACGGTCCCCGGGCCGGTTCACGGTCCCGGGTTAGGATGCCAGAGCGACGAGGGTGGTATTCCAAGGGCGACTCCCCGCAGGCTGGCGCCTGCGGTTCTCGGTCTCCCACCTATCCTCTACACGTCGGACCGGCAGCCAATGCCTAGCTGCAGTAAAGGTTCACGGGGTCTTTCCGTCCTTCCGCGGGTAAGTCGCATCTTCACGACTAGTGCAATTTCACCGGGTCCATGGTCGAGACAGCGCCCAAATCGTTGCGCCTTTCGTGCAGGTCGGAACTTACCCGACAAGGAATTTCGCTACCTTAGGACCGTTATAGTTACGGCCGCCGTTTACCGGGGCTTGGGTTCGCCGCTTCGCGCCCGGAGGCGCTGACGGCTCCCCGTGACCTTCCGGCACCGGGCAGGCGTCAGACCCTATACGTCGTCTTACGACTTCAGCAGAGTCCTGTGTTTTTGGTAAACAGTCGTTTGGGCCTCTCCACTGCGGCTCCCCGGGGCTCCGGACGCGAGGTCCTTCACCTGGGGGAGCGCCCCTTCTCCCGAAGTTACGGGGCCATTTTGCCGAGTTCCTTGACCATGGTTCTCCCGATCGCCTTGGTATGTTCTACCCACCCACCTGTGTCGGTTTGCGGTACGGGCCCCCAGGGGCTCGCTAGAGGTTTTTCTAGGAAGCACGGGCTCACTCGCTTCGCTCAATCGCTTCGTCGGCCGCCTCACCCTCGTGTGGGGCGCGCGTTTCACAGCGCCCCGGGCTACGCGGCTTCGCGGGGACGTCCAGAACCCCGTCGAGCCACCCCTCTCCGTCACCCCGTCGCTGATAGCGCCCCTCGGGGGGTGCAGGAATGTCTGCCTGCTGTGCATCGGCTACGCCTTCCGGCCTCGCCTTAGCCCCCGACTGACCCTGGGAGGATTAGCCTCGCCCAGGAAACCTTGGGTTCACGGCGGCGGCGTTTCCCACGCCGCTCTCGTTACTCATGCCAGCATTCTCACTTCCGCGCGCTCCACCGGTCGGTCGCCCGCCGGCTTCGCCGCTGCGCGGAAAGCTCCCCTACCACCGGACTGGGTCCGGTCCGCCGCTTCGGCGCCGTGCTTAGCCCCGTGTATTGTCGGCGCATGTCCACTCGACCAGTGAGCTGTTACGCACTCTTTGAATGGATGGCTGCTTCTAAGCCAACATCCTGGTTGTCTGGGCAGACGCACATCCTTTGCCACTCGGCACGGACTTGGGGGCCTTGGCGGGCGGTCTGGGCTGTTTCCCTCTCGAACGCGCGGCTTAGCCCACGCGTTCTGACTCCCGGCCTCTCGACCGTCGCCATTCGGAGTTCGGTTGGGGTTGGTAGGCGGTGAGGCCCCCGCGCCCATCCGGTGCTCTACCTGCGACGGTAAACGGCCGAGGCTAGCCCTAAAGCTATTTCGGGG